>NZ_CP086106.1:4672500-5872500 GCF_016765655.2 Skermanella mucosa | reverse complement strand
CCGACGGTCCCGTGCCGGACCTGCTGTTCGACCCGCAGACCGCCGGCGGCCTGCTCGCCGGGGTGCCGGCCGACCGGGCGGAGGATTGCGTCGCGGCGCTCCGGAACCTTGGCCATGTCCACGCGGCGGTGGTCGGTGCCGTCGAATCCGCCGCCGGTTCCGAACCCCGAATCATTCTTGGGAACCTCCCGCCCTGGCCGTCGTTACCAAACCGGGAGTTTCGACGGTAAAGACGCCGCGAGGGCGAAAGGTCCGGGTCCATGAAGTCCGCGCTGAAGACCATGACCGGCACCATCACGATCGTCCAGGAAGGGCGGTTCAAGATGGAGCCGGAGGACGGCCAGCCGATGCTGTTCGTCCTGGCGCCCTCGGCGCCGGTCGAGCCGCAGGACCTGCCGGGCCTCCAGCGGTCCCAGGCGCGGGTGACCGTCCATTACAAGGATGCCGACGGCCTGATCGCCGGCATCGTCCAGGACATGTGGCTGGCCGACGGGACCGGCCGGTGAATCGCCGGTGATGAGATTCAGAGCGAGGGCACGACCATGAAACGCATCCGCAGCCGCACGATCCCCGAGCGCATCGGGAGCTTCGTCCGCGAATGGTCCGTCCCGCGCCAGGTCGCCGGCCAGTCCTCCGCCACCAAGGCGGCGGAAAGCTCCATGTCGCGGGGCCTGAGGCCCCGGCTGGAGGAGGCCGACACGGTCGGCACCAACATCTGCCCCTACTGCGCGGTCGGCTGCGCCCAGCTGATGTACGCCAAGAACGGCCGGGTGATCCATGTGGAGGGCGACCCGCGGAGCCCGATCAACCAGGGGACCCTGTGCCCCAAGGGAGCGGCCACCCTGGGCCTCATGACCATGCCCGACCGGATCGACAAGGTGCTGTACCGGGCGCCCCACTCCGACCGGTGGGAGGCGAAGCCGATGGACTGGGCGATGGACCGCATCGCCCATCTGGTCAAGCAGACCCGCGACGAGACCTTCGTCCACAAGCTGCCCGACGGCACCACCGTCAACCACACGCTGGGCCTCGGCTCGCTGGGCGGCGCCACCCTGGACAACGAAGAGAACTACCTGATCAAGAAGCTGTTCTCGGGCGGCCTGGGGATGGTCTGGATCGAGAACCAGGCCCGCGTCTGACACAGCTCGTCGGTGCCCAGTCTGGGTGCCACCTATGGCAGGGGAGCGGCGACGCTCGCCCAGTGGGATCTCGCCAATTCCGACTTCGTCCTGGTGATGGGGTCGAACATGGCCGAGAACCATCCGATCGCCTTCCGCTTCGTGATGCAGGCGAAGGAGAAGGGCGCCACGATCGTTCATGCCGACCCGCGCTTCACGCGGACCTCGGCCATGTGCGACATCCACGCGCCGCTGCGCGCGGGATCGGACATCGCGTTCCTGGGCGGCATGATCCGCTACATCCTGGAGAACGACCTGTGGTTCAAGGAATACGCCCTTGAATACACGAACATCGCGATGATCATCTCGCCCGACTACCAGGACCCGGAGCAGCTGGACGGCGTCTTCTCCGGCTGGGACGAGGGGAAGAAGAGCTACGTGCTCGACACTTGGCAGTACGAGGGCATGAAGGTGCCGTCGTCGCTGGCCGAGCACCACGCGACCACGACCGAGTCCTTCAACGACACCTCAAAGACCACCAGCGAAGGGCCGCCGCCGCACGACCGCACGCTCCAGCATCCCAACTGCGTCTACCAGATCATGAAGCGGCACTACGCCCGCTACACGCCGGAGATGGTCGAGCGGGTGACCGGCTGCCCGGCCTCGACCTTCCTGAAGGTCTGCGAGGCGATCACCCGGAATTCCGGCCGGGACAGGACCGGGGCGATCTGCTACGCGGTCGGCTGGACGCACCACAGCACCGGCGTGCAGATGATCCGCGGCGCCGGGATCATCCAGGCGCTGCTGGGCAATGTCGGGCGGCCGGGCGGCGGTGTGCTGGCGCTGCGCGGGCACACCAGCATCCAGGGCAGCACCGACATCCCGACCCTGTACGACATGCTGCCCGGATATCTCCAGCAGCCCCACGCCTACCGGCCGCACAAGGACTTGAAGCAGTTCCTGGAGACCGAGCAGACGCCGACCGGCTGGTGGCACAATTTCCCCAAATACATGGTCAGCCTGCTCAAGGCCTGGTACGGCGACCATGCGGCCCCGTCCAACGGCTTCGGCTACGAGTGGCTGCCCAAGATCGTCGGCGACCACAGCCAGCTTCCCCAGACGCTGGCGATGCGCGACGGGGTGATCCGCGGCATGTTCTTCCTGGGCCAGAACCCGGCGATCGGCGGCAGCAATTCCAAGATGGTGCAGGCCGGCATGGCCGAACTGGACTGGATGGTGGTACGCGACTGCGCCGAGACCGACACCGCCTCCTTCTGGTACCAAGGTCATCTGGTGCGCGACGGCGACCTGAAGCCGGAGGACATCAAGACCGAGATCTTCCTGATGCCGGGCTCGCTGGCCGGCGAGAAGGACGGCACCTTCACCAACACCCACCGTCTGCTGCAGTGGCATGACAAGGTGGTGGACGGCCCGGGCGACAGCCAGTCGGAGCTTTGGTTCATCTATCACCTGGGCCTCCGCCTGAAGGCGCTGTACGCCGACAGCGACAAGGAGCGGGACCTGCCGATCCGGAACCTGACCTGGGACTATCCGGAGATGGGGCTGGACCGCGACCCGTCCGCCGAGGCCGTGCTGAAGGAGATCAACGGCTATACCTGGGTCGAGCGCAAGCAGCTGACCGGCATCAACGACATCAAGGACGACGGCTCCACCGCCTGCGGTTGCTGGATCTATTGCGGCGTCTTCCCTGAGGAAGGCGACAACCGGTCCCGCTCGCGCCGGGCCGACGGGCCGCAGGGACCGGGAACCCACCTGGGCTGGGGCTTCGCCTGGCCCGAGAACCGCCGCACCCTGTGCAACCGGGCCTCCGCCGACCCCGAGGGCAAGCCCTGGTCGGAGAAGAAGCGGCTGGTCTGGTGGGACGCGGAGAAGGAAAGCTGGACCGGCGACGATTCGATCGACTTCCCCAAGACCAAGGCGCCCGGATACGACCCGGACTGGAGCAAGCACCCGGTCGGCATGGAAGCGCTGGACGGCCGCAGCCCCTTCATCATGATCGCCGACGGCAAGGCGTCGCTGTTCGCCCCGTCGGGAATGAAGGACGGTCCGCTGCCGACCCATTACGAGCCGCTGGAAAGCCCGGTGCGCAATCCCCTGTACGGGCGGCAGTCCAACCCGGTCGCCAAGCGCTGGGAAGAGGCCGACAACCAGCTGGCGGAGCCCGGCGATCCGCGTTTCCCCCACGCCTTCACCACGTACCGGCTGACCGAGCACCATTCCGGCGGCACGCCGACCCGCTCCGTCCCGGTCACGGCGGAGCTTCAGCCGGAAGGGTTCGCCGAGATCCCGACCGAGCTGGCGCGGGACCTCGGCATCGGGAACACCGACTGGATCGTGATCTCGACGCTGCGCGGCGAGATCGAGACGCGGGCGCTGGTGACCGACCGGATGCAGCCGTTCCGCCTCGCGGAGGGGCGGGTCGTCCACCAGGTCGGCATGCCCTGGCATTTCGGCTGGAAAGGCTACGCCACCGGCGACATCGCCAACGTGCTGACCGCCGTGGTCGGCGACCCCAACACCAGCATGCACGAGAACAAGGCGCTGGTCTGCAATGTCAGGCGCGGACGCCTGATGAGACATGACGGTTCCCGAGGAGAAGACTGATGGGCGTCCACCCCCGGGCACTCGACTATGCTGAGTCCTTCCCGAACGGGGTGATCCCGGACGAGTCGGAACTGACCTGCGGCACCAAGATCGTGCCGGGCAAAAGCTATGGCTTCTTCACCGACACGACCCTGTGCATCGGCTGCAAGGCCTGCGAGGTGGCGTGCAAGGAATGGAACGGGCTGCCGGCCGACAACCTGGGCCTGACCGGGCACAGCTACGACAATACCGGCGACCTGGGCGCCGACACGTGGCGGCACGTCGCCTTCGTCGAGAAGATCGGCAGCGGCGGCGACCGCGCCCGGGACATGGCACCGTTCCAGAGCAACTGGCTGATGATGAGCGACGTGTGCAAGCACTGCGCCAACGCTCCCTGCCTGGAAGCCTGCCCGACCGGCTCGATCTTCCGAACCGAATTCGACACCGTGGTGGTCCAGCAGGATATCTGCAACGGCTGCGGCTATTGCGTGCCGGCCTGCCCGTTCGGCGTGGTCGAGCTGAGCGCCGCGGACGGCAAGGCGCACAAATGCACGCTGTGCTACGACCGGTTGAAGGGCGGGCTGGAGCCGGCCTGCGCCAAGTCCTGCCCGACCGACAGCATCCAGTTCGGCGAGGTGGAGGAACTGTTCGACCGCGCCCGGCAGCGGGTCGAGAGCCTTCACGAGAAGGGCGCCACCGACGCCTATCTCTACGGCGCGCCGGACACGCCGGGGGCGACCGGCGGCCTGAAGCACCTGAACGCCTTCTTCCTGCTGACCGACAGGCCGGAGGTCTACAACCTGCCCGCAGCGCCGACCCGGGCGAGCGGGCGGGTCCGGCCCAGCTTCCTGACGGGGCTCGCCGCCATGGCCGGGCTGACCCTCGCCGCCGCGGCCCTGATGTCGGCCGGGCGGGGAGGGGACCGATGAACGCGGTTCCCGATGCGATGGCGCCCGATGCGATGGCGCCCGATGCGATGGCGCCCGATGCGATGGCGCCCGATGCGATGGCGCCCGATGCTATGGCGAAGGACTGGAAGGGCGAGACCTATTACGGCCAGGCGTCCCTGAAGCCGAGCCCGTTCGACTGGAAGATCGCCGCCTATGTCTATATCGCCGGCATCGCGGGATCGTCGCAGATCGTCGCGACGCTCGCCGACCGGCTGGGCGACGGGCGGGACGAGACGATCGTGCGCAACGGGCGCTATCTGGCGCTGGCCGGCGCGCTGGCCGGGCCGCCGCTGCTGATCGCCGACCTGAAGACGCCCGAGCGATTCTACAACATGCTGCGGATCTACCGGACCAGTTCGCCCATGTCGTTCGGGTCCTACATCCTGACCGGGTTCGGCCTCGCCAGCGGCCTGACCGCCCTGGGCCACATGGCCGGCGAGCGGCGGCGGGACGGCAGCCGGTCCGGTCTTCGGCGCGCGGCCGACATGGCGCAGGTCCCGGCCGCCTTCCTGGGTGCCGGAATGAGCACCTACACCGCGGCGCTGCTCAGCGCCACCAGCACGCCCCTGTGGGCGGCCGCGCCCCGCGCCATGGCGGTGCAGTTCGGCACCTCGGCCATGGCGACGGCCGCGGCGGCCCTGTCCCTCGGCGAGCAGGTCGCGGGCGATCCCGGGAACTGCCGGCGGCTGGACGGCCTCGCCGCCATCGCCGCCGCCGGGGAACTGGTGGCCTCGGCCGTGGCGGAGCGCCGCCAGCGCGAGGCCGGCGTCGGCCAGCCCCTGCGCGAGGGGCCGATCGGCGCCGGATACAAGGCCGGGGCGCTGGCGCTGGGCCTGGGCGTGCCGCTGGCCTGCCACGCGGTCAACGCGCTGTCGAAGCGGCCGAGCCGGGGGCTTTCGGTGCTGGGCTCGCTCGCGATCCTGGCGGGGGGGATGGTCATGCGCCAGGCCGTCTTCCAGGCCGGCAACCGGTCGGCGGAGCGCCCGGACGAGTATTTCCGCCTGACCCGGCGGGAACCGGAGGGGACTTCCCCGCGCCGCCGCGTCGACCGCGATCTCGCCGCGCGCGGCGCGAGGCGGCTGCCATGATCGGGCCCGAGGTGATCGAGCGGCACGGCTGCGGCAAGGCCCTGGAAATGCTGGACCGGGTCCTGGCCGAGAGGCCGGAGCAGCACCACGAGGAGGTCGTGGAGGTGCTGCGCTGCCTGGTCGCGATGCGCGACCACCTGATCCACGAGCGCCGGAGGCAAGGACCGTCGCCGGACCTGGACGAGCACCTGGACCATGTCAACGCCGTGGTCAGCGTGATGACCTCGGGGAGCTTCCCGGTGGTAGGGCTGAACCACGAGCGGCTGAAGGATGCCCGCGACCTGATGGCGGAAATCATCGACACGGCCCGGCGGGGCTGAGCCCCGCTGGGGGTGCCGGAGCGGGTTCTGTTACTCCGACGCGGTCGGCGCGTCGGTCTTCTCGGCGGGCGCCTCGGCCGGCGCGGCCGCGGCGTCGGGCTTCTTGGGGCGCTTGCGGTACTGGTTCTTGTAGACGACTTCTTCCGACGGACCGGGCGGGCACTGGGTGATCTTGTTGCCCTTGGCGAGATACTCGTCGACCAGAGCGTTGAGATCGTTGATCGACCCAACCTGACTTTTCTGCGACTTCATTGCTGTTCCTTGCATCGACGAGTGGCGAGCGGTCGCGACGGCGGGCGCCGGTTCCGCTTTTAGACAGTTACATCTATTAACAGATGGGCATTCGTTGGGTTGCCTTACAGAAGGGTTGACCGGATTCAGCCGGATGCCCCGATAGATCGGGCAGGAGGGTCTTGATTCCGGCGTGCCGCCGCCGCACCATCGGGAACCGCTTCCAGGAACAGGCAGATGCCCGACGATCCGCGGCAGCGCCTGATCGTGCTCTATGCCGAACTGGCCGCCCACACCGAACCCGAATGCGCCGGCAGCCGATGCGCCAAGCCGCTGTCCTGCTGCGCGCCGATGTATTGCGACCTGACGCGCGACTTCGCGCTGGAATATTGGGGCGAGAGGCTGGAGCCGACTTGGCATCCCGCCCTGCCTTTCATGGGGCCGCGCGGCTGCACCGTCGCCCCGCACCTGCGCCCGATCTGCACGGCCCACACCTGCGAGGTCAACGAGCACGGCTGCAAGCGGGGCGACGAGGCCTGGACCGCCCGGTATTTCGACCTGACGGAGGAGATCGGGTTGATCGAGGAGGACCTGTTCGGCCAGAGGATGATCTGACCGGCGATGACGGCTATGGTCGCGCCATGAGCGTATTCCTTCATGCCGCATTCCGGGACGGCCGGCTTTGGCTCTGGGGCGAGACCGCGCGGTCCGCCGCGGTGCCGCTTCCGGCCCCGCGCGGGCGGCGGACGAAGCAGCCGCGGCCGCCCTCGAATCCCTTCGACATCGGCGCGGAGGCGCTGGACGACCTGGCCGAGGTCATGGAACTCGCGGCCGGGGTGGGCCGCGTGACGCTCTGGCTGCCCACGGGGCCGGACGGGCCGCTGGCCTCCAGCCCCGTGGTCGAGGAGCCGCCGGACGAGGCAACCCCTCTTGCCCCGGCGCCCTGGGACACCGTGGCGCTGGCGCTGGAACCGGGCGACATCGTCCGGCTGCTCGCCGAATGCCCGGCGGACGGGACCTTCGGCCCCGGCCTGTTCGCCGGCCCCGACCTGGCCTACTGGGCCATGGCCCTGCGCTTCGCCGGAGCGGTCGCGGCGCGCGGCGCCGTGCTTCCCGACCTGGTCCGCGCCGGCGACGCCGTGTTCGCCCGCTGGCGCCCCGTATTCCTGAGCCGCGACACCCAGGCGCTGGCCCGGCTGGCCCGGTGCATGCCCGACGCGGCCCGTGCCGTGGGTCCGGCCAGGGATTCCGGCGGGGTTCCGGTCGCGGCACCGCCCGACGCCGGTCCGGCGGCGGTGCTGTCGGAATTCGTCGCGGCCGTGGCGGATTCCCTGATCCGCGCGGAACCGGGCGGTCCGCCGAAGCCGGCGGGGGAGACTCTCGACGACCGCTGGCTGGCGGCGCTCACGGGGGCCGACGCCCGGGTGATTGCCGACGAGGCTGCGGTCCGCGAGTTCGAGGCGCGGCTCGCCCAGTGGCGCCGGCCGGTGGCCCTGACGGCGGCAAGCCCGGTCCGGCTGTGCTTCCGGCTGGAGGAGCCGCCGGTTTCCGTCGAGGACGACCCCGACGACGAAGACGGCGCCCCCGCCGTGGTCAGCCCCGCCGGCCCGTGGACGGTGCGTTATCTGCTGCAGCCCCACGACGACCCCAGCCTGCTGGTGCCCGCGTCCGACCTGTGGAAGGGCGGTTGGAAGGGGGACGGCGACCTGGCGCGGCTGACCGGCGGAGGGGCGGACCTGCGGGAATTCCTGCTGCTGAGCTTCGGCCAGGCCGGGCGGCTGTGCCCGCCGGTCGAGGCCAGCCTGAAGCGCGGCATCCCGGAAGGCTTCGAGACCGACGCCGCGGGGGCGGTGGATTTCCTGACCCGCTTTGCCGCGGGACTGGAACAGGCGGGCTTCGGCGTGCTGCTGCCGGCCTGGTGGACCGCGCGGGGGACGAAGACCCGGATCAGCGCCCGTGCCAAGGTCCGCCCGTCGAAGATGCAGGGCGGCAGCGGGCTGTCCCTGGACGATCTGGTCAAGTTCGACTGGGAAGTGGCGCTGGGCGACCACACCCTCTCGGCCAAGGACCTGGCGGCGCTGGCCCGGCTGAAGGCGCCGCTGGTCCGGGTGCGCGGCCAATGGGTGCTGCTGGACGCCGAGGAGATACGGCAGGCGGCGGCGCGCCTGAAGCGGCGGGGCGAACAGGCCAGCGTCCGCGATCTTGTCAGGCTGGCGCTGGGCGGCGGCGACGACGCCGACGTGGAGGGGATCGCCGCCGAGGGCTGGATCGACGACCTGCTGGCTCGCCTGACCGGCCGGGAGGCGGTCGCGGAGCTGGCAGCACCCGAGGGGCTGCGGGCCACCCTGCGGCCCTACCAGGGGCGGGGCTATTCCTGGCTGGCCTTCCTGCGGCGCTGGGGCCTGGGCGCCTGCCTGGCCGACGACATGGGCCTGGGCAAGACGGTCCAGACGCTGGCCCTGGTGCAGCACGACCGGGAGACGTCCGAGAAGAAGCCGACAGTGCTGCTGGTCTGCCCGACCTCGGTCGTGGGCAACTGGCATCGGGAGGCGGCCCGCTTCACGCCCGGCCTGAAGCTGATGATCCACCACGGCGCCGCGCGGGAAAAGACCGCCGCGGCGCTGCGCCGCCAATGCCTGAAGCACGACATCGTGGTGACCAGCTACGCCCTGCTCCAGCGCGACGCGGAGGCGCTGAAGTCGGTCCCCTGGACGGGGGTGATCCTGGACGAGGCGCAGAACATCAAGAACGCCGAGACCCGGCAGGCGAAGGCCGCCCGCGCGATGCCGGCGGGGTACAAGGTGGCGCTGACCGGCACACCGGTGGAGAACAACGTGGGCGACCTGTGGTCGCTGATGGAGTTCCTGAACCCCGGCTTCCTGGGCACCCAGGCCGCCTTCAAGCGGAACTTCTTCACCCCCATCCAGACCCGGCGCGACGAGCAGGCCATGGCGCGGCTGAAAAGCCTGACCGCCCCTTTCGTGCTGCGCCGGGTGAAGACCGACCGCTCCATCATCGACGACCTGCCGGAAAAGCTGGAGATGAAGGTGTTCTGCACCCTGACCCGGGAGCAGGCGTCGCTCTACGCCGCCGTGGTCGAGGAATCCCTGGCGGAGATGGAGAAGGCGGAGGGCATCCGCCGCAAGGGGCTGGTGCTGGCGACCCTGGCGAAGCTGAAGCAGGTGTGCAACCACCCGGCCCAGTTCCTGGGCGACAACACGGCGATCGAGGGCCGCTCCGGCAAGCTGGCCCGGCTGACCGAGATGATGGAGGAGGTGCTGGCCGTGGGGGAGAAGGCGCTGGTCTTCACCCAGTTCACCGAGATGGGCGGGATGATCCAGCGCCATCTTCAGGACAGGTTCGGCCGGGAGGTGCCGTTCCTGCACGGCGGCGTGCCCAAGGCGAAGCGCGACCGCATGGTCGAGCGCTTCCAGGCCGGCGACGGTTCCGGGCCGCCGGTCTTCCTGCTGTCGCTGAAGGCGGGCGGCACCGGCCTGACCCTGACCGCCGCCAACCACGTGTTCCATTACGATCGCTGGTGGAACCCGGCCGTGGAGAACCAGGCGACAGACCGGGCCTTCCGCATCGGCCAGACCCGTCGGGTGCAGGTTCACAAGTTCCTCTGCGCGGGCACGCTGGAGGACAAGATCGACGAGATGATCGAGGCCAAGAGGAGCGTCGCGGAGTCCATCGTCGGCGCCGGCGAGGACTGGCTGACCGAACTGGACACGTCCCGGCTCCGCGACCTGCTGAGCCTGGGCCGCGACGCGGTGGAATAGGGGAGGAGCGCCGTCATGTCCTGGTACGAATGGGGACCGACCCGCCCGCGCGAGGCCAGGGGCGGGATCAAGGCGCGCAGCAGGCGCGGCGGCTTCGCCGAGAGCTGGTGGGGCCGGCGCTGGATCGAGGTGCTGGAGAGCTTCGACATCGGCGGGCGGCTGGGCCGGGGCCGCACCTATGCCCGCAAGGGCCAGGTGCTCGACCTCACGGTGGAACCGGGAGTGGTCGCCGCCAAGGTCCAGGGATCGCGCCCCTGGCCCTACGAGGTCGAGATACGGATGAAGCCGCTGACCGACGCCCAATGGCGGAAGGTCGGCGAAGCGGTGTCGGAGGATACCTGGAGCGCCGCCCGCCTGATCGGAGGGGAGATGCCGGAAACCCTGGAGGACACTTTCAAGGCGGCCGGCGCGCCGCTGTTCCCGGCGAGGCTTGGCGATCTCGAGACCCGGTGTGCCTGCCCCGACTGGTCGAACCCGTGCAAGCACGTGGCGGCGGTCTATTACCTGCTGGCCGAGAGTTTCGACACCGACCCCTTCCTGCTGTTCCGCCTGCGCGGACGCACGCGCGACGACTTCGTGGCCCTGCTCGGCGGGCCGGCCGAGACGGCGGTGCCGGAGCCGCCGCCGGTGCCGCCCGCACCGCTGCGCGCCGACGCCGCCGCGTTCTGGCAGGGGCGCCCGGTCCCCGCCGACCTGTTCGGCGCGGCGTCGCCGCCCGGCGCGCCGACGGTGCTGGCCGCGACGCTGGGTCCCCTGCCGTTCTGGCGCGGGGAAGCGGATTTCCTGGACGGGGTGGATGCCGCCGTGAACCGGGCCGCCGCGCGGGGCCGGACGCTGGCCGAGGGATCCTGAAGGCGGGAGGGAGCGGTCCGGGAGGACGTTTTCCGGGTTCCGGCGGTTAGCAGGGGCAGACGGTCCCGTCAGCCTTTCCTTCCCTTCCCATTCCGTCCCGGTGAAAGATGCTCTCTCCCTTCGAACTGATCGCGGTGCTGCTCGTCCTGACGGCGGCCTTCGGCTGGCTCAACAGCCGCTTCCTCGGACTGCCGGATACGGTGGGCCTGCTGGTCATGGGGTTGGCCGCCTCGATCGTGCTGCTGCTGGTCGAGCTGTCCTTTCCCGAAACCGCCCTGTACCAGGACTTGGCCGGGATCATCCGCCAGGTCGATTTCAAGCGGACGGTGCTGGAGGGCATGCTGGCCTTCCTGCTGTTCGCGGGGGCGCTCCACGTCAACCTGTCGGCGCTCCGCAGCCGCGCCTGGGCGGTCGGCGTCATGGCGACGTTCGGCGTGCTGCTCTCGACCACGATCGTGGCCGTGGGCCTGTGGTTCGCCTCGGATCTGCTGGGCGTTCCGGTGCCGCTGAGCTGGTGCTTCGTGTTCGGCGCGCTGATCAGCCCGACCGACCCGGTGGCGGTGCTGAGCACCCTGAAGGCGGTGGAGGTGCCGCAGTCGCTGGAGATGGACATGACCGGCGAGTCCCTGTTCAACGACGGCGTCGGCGTCGTGATCTTCACGATCGCGCTGACCGTGGCGGCCGGCTCCGGCCACGGCGCCACCGGCTTCAGCGGCGTCGCCGAACTGTTCGCGCTGGAGGCGCTGGGCGGGGCGGCGCTCGGGCTGGCCGCCGGCTTCGCCGCGTACAAGGCGATGAAGCAGATCGACAACTACTCGGTCGAGGTGCTGATCTCGCTGGGGCTGGTGACCGGAGCCTATGCGCTGGCGTCCCGGCTGGAGATGAGCGGGCCGATCGCGGTGGTGGTCGCCGGGCTGCTGATCGGCAACCGGGGGCCGGGGCATGCCATGAGCGACCTGACCGAGCGCTACCTGTTCGGCTTCTGGACCTTGGCGGACGAGATCCTGAACTCCATCCTGTTCCTGCTGATCGGACTGGAGGTGCTGGTGCTGCGCCTGGACACCTCCTACGGCTGGCTGCCGCTGGTCGCGGTCCCGCTGGTGCTGGGCGCCCGCTTCCTGTCGGTGTCCCTGCCGGTCCTGGTCCTGGACCGCTGGACACCGTTCGTCCGGGGCACCGTCCCGATCCTGACCTGGGGCGGCCTACGCGGCGGCATCTCGGTGGCCCTGGCGCTCTCCATCCCGGAGGTCGAGGAAAAATCCATCATCCTGGCCGCCACATACGTGGTCGTGGTCTTCACCATCATCGTCCAGGGCCTCACCCTGCGCCGCCTGGTCGAGCGCGTGGCGCCGTAAGCTTCCTATAGTTTCTCCTGAAAATTATAATGAGCGCGCATCCGATGATGGTTTTCGACCTCCACGAGGCGGACGGATACGGCCTTGCCGGCGCTGGAGGATTGGCTGTTCGACAGCGCCCGAAACACGGTAAGGTGACCGGAACTCCGGGAGCACGACGGCACCATGGCAAAGCAGTTCCCCCATATCACCGGCGCGCACCGCGACTTCATCGCGCGGCAGCACATCTTCTTCACGGCGTCGGCCGCCGAGGGGACGCGGGTCAACCTGTCGCCGAAGCCGGCCAACGCCTTCCGCGTGCTCGGGGAGAACGCGGTCGCGTATATCGACCAGACCGGCAGCGGGAACGAGACGGCGGCCCACCTGCTGGCCGACGGGCGGCTGACGATCATGTTCTGCGCGTTCGAGGGCGCGCCTTCGATCCTCCGCCTGTACGGCAGGGGCCGGGTGCTGCATCGCGGCGGTGCCGACTATTCCCGCATGCTGTCCGAGGCGTTCGGCGGGGAGGAGCCCACCGGCGCCCGTCAGATCGTCGTGCTGGACGTCGATCTGGTCCAGACCTCCTGCGGGTACGGCGTGCCGCTGTTCGATTACCGCGACGACCGGCGCAACCTGGACCGCTGGGCGGCGGCCAAGGGCGAGGAGGGCCTGGAAGCCTACCGCCGGGAGAAGAACGCCCGCAGCATGGACGGCCTGCCGACAGGCCTGCTCAGTGGGGAGACGGTGCCGGGCTGAAGCCCTTCCCCTCCAGCCAGCGCCGTGTCTCCGGGTCGGCCAGCAGGGCGACGAAGGCCTGGACGGCCGGGCGGTCCAGGCGGCCGGCGGGCACGACGAAGTCGTAATGCTCGGGCTGGAGCGGCAGGAAGCCCAGCCCGTAGTCGGCCGCCACCGTTTCGATCGAGACTCCCCAGTCGGCCCGGCCCTGCGCCACCGCGGCGGCGACCGCGTTGTGCGACTTGGCCTGGGCCTGGTAGCCGGCCGGGCGGGCGCCGGCCAGCACGCGGTCGACCAGGATGCGGGTGCCGCTGCCGGGGTTGCGGTTGATCATCAGGCACCCGGAGTCGGCCGCGGCGTCCGCCATTGCCCCGGCGGCGTCGCGGCCCTCGAAGCGAAGGTCGCCGGGGCGGAACAGGACGCCCTGGAGGCGGCGGTACCCCTGGACCAGCGTCAGCCCCTCGCTCAGGAAGGGTTCGTTGTAGCGGCCGGTCGCCGGGTCCATCAGGTGGACGGGAGCCAAGTCGCACTCGCCGCGCCGGGCCGCGGTCAGCCCGCCCATGCTGCCGACGTTCAGCACCTTGACGGTGATACCGCGCCGCTGGAGCAGCCCCAGCAGATGGTCGAGGCCGACGCAGTGGCTGCCGATCACCACGAGGTCGGCCGGCTCGACGCCCCGGCCGATCAACTGGACGGTGACATCGGTGCCGGCCTCTACCGCCTCCTCGTGCTGGGGGATCGCGACGAAGCCGTCGGCGTGGCTGAAGGCGGTGACCGCGCCGGAGCCCTTGGCGAGCGGGTAGGCCGCCAGCCCGGCGTCGGTGCGGACCAGCGAGACCATGGAGAATTCGGTCCGGCCCCGTTCCGATGTCAGGCGGATCGGCAGGGTGGCGGGGATGGTCTCGCCGCGTTCCGGCGGCAGGCCGGCCAGCGCCCGGATCACGGGGGCCACGAACTCGTGGAAGGTGAAGATCGCGGAGGTGGGGAAGCCAGGCAGGACCACCAGCGGCTTGCCGCCGGTCACCGCGAGGCACAGCGGCTTGCCGGGCTTCAGGGCGACGCCGTGGACGACGATGCCGGGATCGGTGAAGCGGCTGATCACCCGGTAGCACAGGTCGCCGGCGCCCTTGGAAGTGCCGCCCGACAGGATCATCATGTCGCAGCCGGAAAGACCCTGCTCCACCGCGTCGCGCAGCGCCGCCTCGTCGTCCGGGCGGATGCCCATCGGGACCGGCTCGCCGCCCAGCTCGGCGACCGCGGCTGCGACGATGGCCCCGTTGGAATCATAGACCTTTCCGGGGGCGATCGGATCGCCCGGGGCCACGATCTCGTCGCCGGTGGACAGGACGGCGACGCGCGGGCGACGGCAGACCTCGACCTCGGCGCGGCCGATGGCGGCCAGCACGCCGATCTCGCGCGAGGTCAGGAGCCGGCCGGCGCGCAGCACCGTCTCGCCGCGCGCGATGTCGCTGGCGGCATAGGCGATGAACTGGCCGGGCGCCGCGGCGCGGTGGAACTCGACCCTGATAGCGTCATCCGCCCCGTCGATCTCGGTCCCGTCGATCACATCGGTATGCTCGACCATCACGACCGCGTCGGCCCCGCGCGGCACCATGCCGCCGGTGGCGATCAGGGTCGCGGTGCCGGGCTCGACCGTCAGGGCGGGAGCCTGGCCGGGGGTCAGTACCTCGGCGTTGAGGGTCAACACGCGGGGCCGCTCCTCCGACGCGCCGACCGTGTCGGCCGAACGCACGGCGAAACCGTCGACGCCGGAACGGTCGAAGCCCGGAACGTCGACCCCGGCCACCACGTCGCGGGCCAGCACCCGGTTCAGCGCGCCGGAAAGGGGGACTGTCTCGGACCCGACGGGGGCCAGGGTCAGGTGGCGGTGGAACCGGGCCGCGGCCTCGTCCCGGCCGACCACCTCAAGGAACTGTTCCTGCCGGGCCGCGGCGCGCAGCTTCCGTCGCAGGTCTGACTCAGACATCACTCACCTCGGGGAAAACCAACTTCACGCATATCGCCTAAGACATTCCGATCAAGCGTTCCGGGGGCCGAACAGGATGACCGCGGCCCCGGCCAGGCACAGGGCCGTGCCGGCCAGGTCCCAGCGGTCGGGACGCGCGCCCTCCACCGCCCACAGCCAGCCCAGCGACGCCGCGATATATACCCCACCATAGGCGGCATAGGCACGGCCGGCGAAGTCGGCGTCGATCCGGGTCAGGATCCAGGCGAAGGCGGCAAGGCTGGCCATCCCCGGCAACAGCCAGAGGGCGGGCTTGCCGAGCCGCGCCGAGGCCCAGAAGGAGAAGCAGCCCGCGATCTCGGCCAGCGCCGCGCCGGCGTAGAGCAGGAACGTCGCCGCCATGGCCCCGGTCAGTCCCCGGCAGGGAGGTCGAACAGGTGGACGGTCACGGCGCTGCCGGCCGGGTACCCTTCGCGGTCGGCCGGCACCAGCACGAAGCCGTCGGCGCGGGCGACCGACGACAGGCTGGCGAGGCCGCCGGACCCGATCGGCTCGACGCGGCCATCCCCCGCCAGGCGGACCCGGCAGAAGTCGCTCCAGCCCCCGGGCGAGACGATCTTGCGCGCCGTGACCAGGGTTGCCCGCGGAAACGGAAAGCCGGCGTTTCCGCCGGCCATGCGCCGCACCGCCCGCCCGGCCACCGCCTCGTACCCCGCGAAGCAGCGGGCCGGCTGGCCGGGCAGGACCACGACCGGCACGCCGCCGGCCATCCCCAGCGCCAGGCTGTCCGCGGGCCGCAGGGCGATGCCGTGGATATCCAGCGACCCGGCGGCGGCCAACGCCTCGGCGGACCGGTCGGTCTCGCCCAGGCCGCTGCCGCCCGCCACCAGGATCAGGTCGGCGCCGGGTTCGGCAAGCGCCCCGCGCAGGGCGGCCAACCCGTCGGGCACGGCGGGGCGGCGCTCGGCGATGCCGCCGTCCCGCTCGACCAGCGCCGCCAGCATCGGCGAGTCGAGGTCGCCGCCGTCTCCAACGTCACGCCCGACCGGGACGATGCGGACCACGGGGCGGCGCACCACAGCGACCGTGTCGATGCCCAGGGCCGTCAGCAGGGCGGCGTCGGAAGCGCGGACTCGCCTTCCTGCCGCCAGGACGATCGTTCCGGCCACGACATCGTCGCCGCGCCGCTCGATTCCTTCGCCCTCGGCGACGGAAGCCACCAGCTCGATCATTCCGAAATCGGAACGGATCTGATCGACGGCGGCCACCGCGTCGGTGCCGGGCGGCACGGCGTCGCCGACCGACACCGCCACCGGCGGACACGAGAGCCCCAGCGGGATCGGGTTGTAGTCGGACGCGCCCACGGTGTCGGCGGCGCGGACCGCGAAGCCGTCCGCCGCGACCCGGTCGGCCGGCGGCAGGTCGCATCCGGCGGTGATGTCGGACGCGGCGTGGCGATCCACGGCTTCCCGGGTTTCGACCGTTTCGGCGTCGCGCGCGGAGGACCGGGCGTCGATCCAGGCCCAGGCCTGCTCCAGGCCGGCCCGCGCGGCGAATCCCCGCATGCGCGGGCGGGAGGTCGGATCGGGAATGGTTTCAGGCGGCATCATGGCCTTATCGTACAGCGGCGGCATCGGGGCGGCACGGGAAAGCGGTTTACAAGACGCGGTTTTTCCGTTGTATATGACTGGATACAACTCTTCTGAAAGGGCATCGAACATGAAGATTTCGGCAGCCTTTCCGAACCGGCGCACCTTCCTCGCGGCGGTTCTCGCCGTCGCCCTGACGGCTTTCGGTGCCGCTGCGGCTCCCGATGCCCACGCCCGGAACACGCTCGTGATGGCTGCCGCCAGCCTGAAGGACAGCCTGGAGGAGGTGGCGAAGCTCTATGAACAGAAGACGGGCACCAAGGTCGGCCTGTCCTTCGCCGCCAGCTCGGCGCTCGCCAAGCAGATCGAGCAGCAGGCCCCTGCCGACATCTTCATTTCCGCCGACCTGGACTGGATGGATTATCTGGCCAAGCGTGACCTGATCAGGCCGGAGAGCCGGGCCAACCTGCTGGGCAACCGGCTGGTGCTGATCGCTCCCAAGGCAGCCGCCAGCCCGATGACCATCGCGAAGGGCGATTTCCCGATCCTGCAGCGGCTGGGCGAGAGCCGGCTGGCGACCGGCGAACCGAACAGCGTTCCGGTCGGCAGGTATGCCAAGGCGGCGCTGACCCATCTGGGCGTGTGGGACAAGGTCGAGCCGAAGCTGGTCCGCGCCGAAAGCGTCCGCTCGGCGCTGGCCTTCGTGTCGCGCGGCGAGGCCCTGTACGGCATCGTGTACGAGACCGACGCCAAGGTGGACAAGGGCGTGGAAATCGTCGGTGCCTTCCCGGACGACAGCTATCCCGCGATCATCTACCCGGTCGCCCGGACATCCACCAGCAAGGCGCCGGACGCCGCCGCGTTCCTGGCCTTCCTGAAATCGCCCGACGCCTTCGACGTGTTCCGGAAATACGGCTTCACCCCCGCCCCCGCGACGCAGGGTTGAGGGGCGGCCTGCCGATGCTGACCCCCCTGGAGATCGAGGCGCTCAGCCTCAGCCTGTGGGTCGCGACCTGGAGCACGCTGGCCGTGCTGCCCTTCGCGATCCTGGCCGGCTTCATCCTGGCCCGGGCCGATTTCTGGGGGAAGTCCCTGTTCGACGGCATCATCCACATGCCATTGGTGCTGCCGCCGGTGGTGATCGGATACCTGCTGCTGATAACGCTGGGAACGCGCGGGCCGGTCGGGTCGTGGTTGCTGGAGACCTTCGGCATCCGGCTGATCTTCACCTCCGCCGGCGCGTCGGTCGCGGCGGGTGTCATGGCCTTCCCGCTGATGGTTCGGGCGATCCGGCAGGCGATCGAGGCGATCGACACCGGGCTGGAAGCGGCGGCCCGGACGCTGGGGGCCGGCCCGCTCGACCGGTTCCTGACCATCACCCTGCCGCTGATGCTGCCGGGCATCCTGTCCGGCGCCGTGCTGGCCTTCGCCGCGAGCCTGGGCGAGTTCGGGGCGACGATCACCTTCGTGTCGAACATCCCAGGCGAGACCCGGACCCTGCCGCTGGCGATCTACACCGCCACGCAGACGCCGGACGGCGACGCGGAGGCGGCGCGGCTCGTGGCCCTGTCCTTCGGCCTGTCGCTGGGCGCCCTGATCCTGTCCGAGTACCTGGGCCGCCGGGTGCGCCGGATGATGGGGCGGTTTTAAGGGTTTTTTTGGCCACAGATGGACGCAGAGAGCGCCGGGAGACCGGCAAGGAGTAGCGGGTGAAAGTCCTGTACGGTGAAGGAGTAGCGCCCCACACCGGCCCCGAGTCATGCGGCGGCGGTCGTGAGGCTGTCGGCGAAGCGTTGACAGGGGAGCGCATAGGCCAGCCATTGAGCCGCGTAAGAATCTCGATCCCGGATGCCGACAGGGTTCTGTGCCTGGAAGGCGATACGGCGGGGTGCGTCATGCGAGCACCCCGGCGGTCCGGCGTGGTCAGAGACCCTGGCATGTGCGGACGCTCCTTGCGCAGGAACCGGGAGATCTTCGGCGTGACCAGAGGCCGATGGCCGTCTGGTCCGCACCGGGAAGGCGAGGAGCCGTAGCCGGTGACGCACGCGCCGAAGAGGTCAGACCCATCCATAGTACCTGTGAAGTCGGCGAACGCGGACGCGGAGCCGGTGGAGGGAAGGGGTGGGGCCGAGGGGAATGCGTCTCCGCCGCACACGGGCCGGGCTCAGGACCGGGCACCCGTGCTCTCGGGGCTGGAGCGCATACGTCAAGCGGCACGGGAGCGAAAGGAGGAGCGGTTCACCACCCTTCTGACGCACGTGGATACCGACCTGCTGCGCTTTGCCTATCGGGCATTGAAGCGGGACGCGGCTCCGGGTGTGGACGGAATGACGTGGCGGGAGTACGCGGAGGGGCTGGAGGAACGGCTGGCGGACCTGAAGGACCGCGTGCATTCCGGCCGCTACCGGGCGCACCCGTCACGCCGGCATTTCATTCCCAAGCCGGACGGCCGGATGCGGCCGCTCGGGATCGCGGCACTGGAGGACAAGATCGTCCAGCGGGCGCTGGTGGAGGTGCTGAACGCCATCTACGAGGAAGACTTCCTCGGCTTCTCCTACGGCTTCCGGCCGGGACGGGGGCAGCACGACGCGCTCGACGCGTTGGCGGTGGCGATCGGCGAGTGCCGGGTGAACTGGATCCTGGATGCGGACATCCGGGCGTTCTTCGACAGCATCGACCACATGTGGATCATGCGGTTCCTGGAACACCGGATCGGCGATGCCCGCGTCCTGCGGCTGATCCGCAAGTGGCTGACGGTAGGCGTGGTGGACGAGACGGGGAAACGGCAGCCGGCGACGGCCGGCAGCCCGCAAGGGGCGGTGGCATCGCCACTGCTGGCCAACGTCTATCTCCACTATGTCTACGACCTGTGGACCCGGCAGTGGCGCCATCGCCACGCGACCGGGACCATGGTCATGGTGCGCTACGCCGACGACACCGTCGTCGGGTTCGAGCACCGGTCGGACGCCGAGCGGTTCCTCGCGGACCTGCGGGAGCGCCTGGCGCGGTTCGCCCTGGAACTGAACGCCGACAAGACCCGCCTGATCGAGTTCGGCCGGCAGGCAACTGCCGACCGGGCCAAGCGCGGCGCGGGCAAACCGGAGACCTTCGACTTCCTGGGCTTCACCCACATCTGTGGGCGGTCCCGGCGTGGCGGCTTCCTGCTGCGACGCCAGACCCGGCGCCAGCGCAAGCAGGCCAAGCTCAAGGAAATCAAGGAGGAACTCCGGCGGCGCTGGCACCAGGGCATCCCGGAGCAAGGCCGGTGGTTGGGACAGGTGATGCGCGGCTTCTACGCCTACTTCGCCGTCCCGACCAACTACCGGGCCCTTGCCAACCTGCGCTACCATGTCGGCGTCCTGTGGATGAGGGCGCTGCGTCGGCGCAGCCAGAAGGACAAGACACCGTGGGACAAACTCACGCGCCTTGCCGACTGCTGGCTACCACGGCCGCGCATCATCCATCCCTGGCCCGGAAACCGCTTCCGCGTCAAACACCCAAGGTGGGAGCCGGATGCCTTAATCGGGCACGTCCGGTTCTGTGCGGGGGGCGCCCGGTAACGGGCGTCCCTACCGCGATTAAACGCAGATAAAAAAATACAATATTTCTAACATTAATTCAATTCCTGCCAGTATATCGAATACATTGATCGTTTGTATTCTTATCTGTGTTTATCTGCGTCCATCTGTGGCCCAACAAAGCACTCAACCATTACTCAACTCTCCAGGGAACGCAGAAGCATGCTCGACGTGGCGATCCGGCGGCGGCAAGGGGCCTTCGACCTGGACATCAGGTTCCAGGCGCCGAGCCGGGGCGTCACCGCCCTGTTCGGGCGGAGCGGGTCGGGCAAGAGCTCCGTCATCAACGCCATCGCCGGCCTCGCGAGGCCGGACGCCGGGCATATCCTGCTGGACGGCGCCGCGCTGTTCGACAGCGCGCGGCGGATCGACGTGCCGGCCGAGCGGCGGCGGACCGGGTACGTGTTCCAGGACTCGCGCCTGTTCCCGCACATGTCGGTTCAGGACAATCTGCTCTACGGCATGCGCCGGGTGCCGAAGGAGGAGCGGCGCATCGCGCTGGAGCCGGTGGTGGACCTGCTGGGCATCGGCGGGCTGCTGAAGCGCCGGCCCTACAGCCTGTCGGGCGGCGAGAAGCAGCGGGTCGCGGTCGGCCGCGCGCTGCTGGCCCAGCCGCGCATCCTGCTGATGGACGAGCCGCTGGCCTCGCTCGACGCCGAGCGCAAGGCGGAGATCCTGCCCTATATCGAGCGCCTGCGGGACGAGCTGAACATCCCGATCGTATTCGTCAGCCATTCGGTGGACGAGGTGGTGCGGCTCGCCACCACCCTGGTGCTGGTGGCCGACGGACGGGTGCGGGCGGCGGGCACCGTGGCGGAACTGTCGGTGCGGCTGGACGTGGGCGCCGTGATCGGCGGGCTGGAGGCCGGGGCCGTGCTGGACACCGCCGTCGCCGGCCACGACCCGGCCACCGGGCTGACCGAACTGCGGTTTCCCGGCGGAACCTTGACGGTGCCCTTGCTCGACCTCGCCGTCGGCCAGCCGCTCCGGGTGCGCATCCAGGCGCGCGACGTGATCCTGGCGCTGGAGCCGCCCTCGCGGATCAGCGTGCACAATATGCTGGAAGGGCGTATCGTCGAGCTGGGCGAGGCGGCCGGACCGTCGCGCGACGTCAGGATCGACCTCGGCGGATCGTTCCTGCTGGCGCGGGTCACCCGCCATTCGGTCGATCGGCTGGGCCTGGGGGTCGGCACGCCGGTCTTCGCGCTGGTCAAGAGCGTCGCCTTCGACCGGGTCTTTCCCGGTCCGGCGGGACGAAGCGTCGCCTTGTAGGGTGCCGTGCAGGGTGAAGTCGGGGTAGAAGGACCAAGAACAGAGTTGAGGAATCAACCGCCATGGCGAAGCTGAGGCTGCGCATCGATTTCGAGCCGGAAGGTTCGCTGGGGCCGGGGAAGGTGGCGCTGCTGGAGGCGATCCGGCGCTGCGGGTCGATCTCCAGCGCCGCGCGCGAGCTGGACATGTCCTACCGGCGCGCCTGGCTGCTGGTGGACGATCTCAACCAGACCTTCCGCCAGCCGGTGGTGAACGCCATGGTCGGCGGCCGCAAAGGCGGCGGCGCCGGCCTGACCGCGTTCGGCGACAGCGTCATCCGGCATTACCGCGAGATGGAGGCGGAGGCGCACGAGGCGCTGGCCCGCCATCTGAAGGCCCTTCAGGACGAGGTCCTGGCCGGCGGCGATGCGGTCGCGGCCCCTGCGGCCGTGGCCCCCCGGGAGTGCCCGGTTCCCGAGAACGGATCGGAAAGAGGTGAGCAGGAGCGCGACTGCGACGGCCGCAAGGCGATGCAACGCAGCCTGTCGAAGCAACCGGCGGGCCGTCCGAACTGACGGTCCCGGCGCAATCGCCGTCATCGGACATTCAAGCGGGAGGAGAAGCCACTATGGATGCCACTCTGTCACGTCGTCGTTTTCTGGTGCTGGGAACACAGGGAGCCGCGGTCTCCCTGGTCGTCGCGGGCTGCTCGTCGACGGCGCCGCGGACCGAGGAGGCTCCCGCCGATCTGGTCACCGCCGCGACGACGACCCTGTCCAACTTCACGCGCGATCCGAACATGACATGGTTCCGCGACAACCTTCCGGCGGCCCAGGGCCTGCTGATCGTGCCGACCTTCCTGCGCGCGGGCTTCATCTTCGGGGGCGCCGGCGGCAACGGGGTGCTGATCACGCGCGACAGCGCCGGCGGAAGCTGGAGCTATCCCGCCTTCTACACGGTGGCGGCGGGCAGCGTGGGGCTTCAGGCCGGGGCCGAGGTCGCCGAGGTGATCCTGATGATCCGCAGCGTGCGCGGCCGCGACGCGATGCTTGGCAACAGCCTCAAGCTGGGCGCCGACGTCGGCGTGGCGGCCGGACCGGTCGGAGCCGGCGCCCGGGTCGCGACGTCGGACATCCTGTCCTTCTCGCGCTCCCGGGGGCTCTATGGCGGGATCACCCTGGACGGCTCGGTGATCACGACGCGCGACGCCTGGAACGCCGCCTACTACGGCCGTTCCGTGCGTCCGGTGGACATCCTGGTCAGCCGCAACGTCTCCAATCCGCAGGCGGAGCCGCTGCGCGACCTGGCGGCCGGCCGGGCCTGAGGCGGCTCAGCCCTTGGTGAGCATCAGGGTTCCCTGCTTGGCGATCCGGCCGGTGATCTTCTCGGCCAGCATGGCGAGCACCCAGGGCAGGTCCACTTCGAGCCGGACCAGGTCGTCCTGCACGTCGATCCGGCCGCCGATGGTCTGGGCCAGGGCGGCGACCTCGAAGCGCATCTGGTTCTCCGACCAGTGGTCCTCCACCGAGGCACCCACGCCGGCGAGCTGGGAGCGCACCTGCCCCATGCCGTCCTGAAGGCGCCGCTTGGCCTCCTCGCGTCCGAGCTGGTGGGGGATCGTCACGACCACGGGCTTTCGCATTTCTGGTTCCTCTAAGGTTTAACCATAGGTACGAAGCCCGCCCGCCGATTTACAGAGGCGCCGGAAACAGGATCATTCCGGGAATGTTTCGTCTATCCGGCCATTGATGATAACGGCGGATCGGCGGAGACGGACCATGACGACGGGCGACGGAGCTAAGGGCGGCAGGACGAGGAAATGGAAGCGGGCGGCGTCGCGGATCCTGGATCTGGCCGCGCGCCCGGTGCGCACCGCCCACGGCAAGCGCGGCGTGGTGCTCCAGCCCTACCGGGGCTACGGCTCGCGGGAAGAAGTCTTCCTGATCGGCAGGGTCTTCAAGCAGTCGCGCACCCAGCACGGCGGCGGCGAGGAGGACATCGCCGACCACCTGCGGGACATCGGCCGCCGGATCGCGCGCCGGTCGGTCGCCGGGGCCACGGTCACCGCCCGCTTCGGCGGGGCCGAGCAGCGGGTCGAGACCGACAAGGACGGCTATTTCAGGGTGCATCTGCGGCACCAGCCGCTGCCGCCGTCCGGGGACGAATGGCGGTCCATGGACCTGACGCTGGACCAGCCCGAGCCGGTCCACGCCCGGGCCGACATCTTCGTTCCGCCGGAGCGCTGCCGATACGTGGTGATCAGCGACATCGACGACACCGTGATGTTCACCGGCGTGGCCGGCAAGCTGAAGATGCTGTGGCGGCTGTTCGTCCAGGACGCCGAGAACCGGGTGGCCTTCCCGGGAGCGGCGGCCCTGTACCGCGCGCTCCACGACGGGGCCGGCGGCGACGAGCGGAACCCGATGCTCTACGTATCGCGCGCTCCCTGGGGAATCTACGACGTGCTGGACGAGTTCTTCCGGATGCACGGCATTCCCGTGGGGCCGGTGCTGTTCCTGCGGGAATGGGGCATCACCTGGAAGAGCCCGCTGCCACGCAAAGCCGAGGACCACAAACGCGAGCTGATCGGCAACATGCTGCGGCTCTACCAGGACCTGCCGTTCGTCCTGGTCGGCGACAGCGGCCAGCACGATCCCGAAGTCTACCGCCGGATCGTGGACGAGCACCCCGGCCGGGTGCTGGCCGTCTATATCCGCAACGTGTCCCGCGACGCGGACAGGATCGCCGAGATCGAGGAACTGGCGAAGGCGGTCACGGCGGCCGGAAGCAGCATGGTGCTGGCCTCGGACAGCCTCGCGATGGCCGAGCACGCCGCCGGCCTGGGACTGATGGCCCCCGGGGCCGCGGCAAAGGTGCGCGCGGAGATCGACACGGAGACCGCCGGCGGGGCCGCCCCGGAACCGATGCGGAGCGTATCCCGCCGCGACCTGCGCCGGACCGTCACCGCCGAGGGCGCTGACCCGAACGCCGCTCCGCCGAATCTGGTCGTGGAACCGACGAGCCGGCGACGGAGCTAGGGCGAAGAACCCGGTTTGGACGGTGGCTGAGAGCCATCACCCGCCGTTCCCGCGCCGACAGGTCCGTCTTTCAGGAAGCCCACGTCCTCCGCCTTGAACCCCCAGCTCCCGCCGGCCCGCCGGATGGCGGCGGCCAGCATTTCCGATTGCTCGTCCGGTAGCCGGGACAGGCCTTCGACCAGGGCGCTTCGCCATCTCGGTCCCCTCGACCATGCCTCGGTCCAGGCGTCGGCGAGATCATGGTGACGCCTGGGAGCCATGGCCTCGATCAGGATGCCGGCCTGGGCGACATCCTTGTCCGCTTTCAGCCGTCCGCCCGGGTCGGCGCGTCGCCGTGCCGCGACGATCAGCTTATGGACTGCGTAACGCTCGGGCGCTGGTACCCGGACAGACGTTCCTTCTTCGAAAAGCTTCCGGTGGCGGGGAAAGCCGCATACGCCCCTCCGCTCCGGCAGTTGCCTTCAAAACCGAATTTACAGGCAACCGGTGAGGGCGCAACGCCGCCGGTGTGGAGGATGCTGCTCCCGGCTTGGCCCACTCCCGCCGTCGAACAGGTTCCGCAACGGCATCCCGGCTTGCCAGCAGGCTTCGAAACTATCGGAAGCTTGGAGGCAGGAGCTTTTGTGGGGAATCGCCTACAGGTTCGCAGGACCTGCCTACGGAGCCGTCTTGCCTGTAACCAGTAATATTGAATTTTAAGGAGGATTGGTGGAGCCGAGGAGGATCGAACTCCCGACCTACGCATTGCGAACGCGTCGCTCTCCCAGCTGAGCTACGGCCCCACACCTGAACCTCACACCGCCGAAACCGTCGCGGTGGAGTGGGCCGGATAATGGTGGGCGGAACGGGGTCTGTCAAGCGTCCTGCGTCGAAATATGCTTTCGGCTCCGCAGGCTGCGGTGCTTGCCTGAGGCAGGTGGGGAGGGTAGGGTGCAGCGCATTTTTTTGTCCTGCGGCCCGGTAGACCATGCAATCTCTTTTCCTGCTGATCGATACCATTCTGGGGCTCTATGTCTGGATCCTGATCGCCTCGGCGATCCTGAGCTGGCTTGTCGCCTTCAACGTGGTCAATACCCGCAACCGAGCGGTCTATGTGATCGGCGACTTCCTCTATCGCGTGACCGAACCGGTGCTGGGACCGATCCGGCGCATCCTGCCCAACCTGGGCGGATTGGACCTCTCGCCGATCGTCGTGATCCTGCTGATCTTCTTCATCCGCAACCTGCTGCGCGAGTACGCGTTCCTGGTGTGATGCCGTTCAAGCCGGTCGCGGACGGGGTGACGGTCGCCGTCCGGCTGACGCCCAGGGCGTCGCGCAACGCCGTGGCCGGGATCGGTGCCGGATCGTCCTCCGGAGCCGGGCACGCGGAGCGGGGGCAGTCGGGGCGGGAGCAGGCCGTGCTCAAGGTGATGGTGACCGCCGTGCCCGAATCCGGCCGCGCCAACGAGGCCTTGGTCCGGCTGCTGGCGAAGGAGTGGAAAGTGCCCAGGTCCGCCATCACGCTGGTTGCGGGCGCCACCGACCGCAACAAGATCCTGCATGTCGCCGGCGATCCCGCCGACCTCATGACCCGTTTGACCACCCTGTCCGTTCCAACCGATCCGTCCGGAAGTTCCAAGCCATGAGCCAGGCACGCATCATCGACGGCAAGGCCTTCGCCCAGCGCCTGCGCGACCGCCTGTCCCTCCAGGTCGCCGCCCTCGGCGAGGCCCATGGGCTGCAACCCGGCCTCGCCGTCGTCCTGGTCGGGGAGAACCCGGCCAGCCAGGTCTATGTCCGCAACAAGGGACAGGCGACGGTAGCCGCCGGCATGCGCTCGTTCGAGCACAGGCTTCCCGACTCCACCGACCAGGCGACGCTGATCGGCCTGGTCGAGCGGCTGAACCGCGACCCCGCCGTCAACGGCATCCTGGTGCAGCTGCCGCTGCCGCCGCAGATCGACCCGGCGGCGGTGATCGCCGCGATCGACCCGGACAAGGACGTGGACGGCTTCCACGTGGAGAACGCGGGCCGGCTGGCGCTCGGGCTGCCCGGCATGGTGCCCTGCACGCCGCTGGGCTGCATGATGCTGCTGAACGACGTGCTGGGCGATGACCTCTCCGGCCGGCGGGCGCTGGTGCTCGGCCGCTCCTCGATCGTCGGCAAGCCGATGGCCAGCCTGCTGCTGGCGGCGTCCTGCACCGTCACCACCGCCCATTCGCGCACCCGCGACCTGGCCGAGGAATGCCGGCGCGCCGACATCCTGGTGGCCGCGGTCGGCCGGCCGGAGATGGTGCGCGGCGACTGGATCAAGCCGGGCGCCACCGTGATCGACGTCGGCATCAACCGGGTCCCCTCGCTCGATCCGGTCGCGGCCTCCGAGGGCAGGACGCGGCTGGTCGGCGACGTCGCCTTCGACGAGGCGGCCCGCGTGGCCGGCGCCATCACGCCGGTGCCGGGTGGCGTCGGCCCCATGACCATCGCCTGCCTGCTGCTCAACACGCTGACCGCCACCTGCCGGCAGAAAGGCGTGGCGATTCCCGCCTCCTCCCCTGGCGCCTCCCCCGCGGCGCCATGATCACCGCCTACGGCCACACGGAAGCGGGCGTCTTCAAGGAGCCGCTGGAGACCGGCGCCGCGCTGCCGGACGGCGCCGTCTGGATCGACCTGCTCCACCCGACCGAGGAGGAGCGGGGCGTCATCGCCCGGCTTCTCGGCATCGACCTGCCGACCCACGAGGAGATGATGGAGATCGAGGTCTCCAGCCGCCTCTATGTCGAGAACGGCAGCGCCTACATGACCACCCCGGTGATCACCCGCGCCGACACCGAGCATCCGGGGCTGGGCGTCCTGACCTTCATCCTGACGCCGGGCCATCTGGTCACGGTCCGCTACGTGGAGCCCAAGAGCGTCGACACCTTCGCGGTCCGGCTCCAGCGCCAGCCCGAGCTGATCGCCGGGCCGGAGAGCGCGCTGCTCGGCATGCTGGACGCCGTCGTCGACCGCGCGGCGGACGTGCTGGAACTGATCGGCGGCAGGGTCGACGGGATCAGCCGCCGCGTGTTCGACGACCCCCTGCCGGCGAAATCGCGCGATCGGGCGCGCAAGCCCGACTCCCTGCGCGAGGTCATGCGCGACATCGGACGGATCGGCGACGTCACCAACAAGGTGCGCGACAGCCTGGCCGGGCTCGACCGGCTGGTGGCCTATCTGGCGACGGTCAGCGCCGGCCGGCTCGACAAGGAGCAGAAGGCGCTGCTGAAGAGCCTCAACCGCGACCTGCGGTCCTTGGGCGAGCATGCGGGCTATCTCAGCCACCAGACCAACTTCCTGCTCGACGCGACGCTCGGCGTCATCAACATCGAGCAGAACGGCATCATCAAGATCTTCTCGGTCGTCGCCGTGGTGTTCCTGCCGCCGACCCTGATCGCCAGCATCTACGGCATGAATTTCCAGTTCATGCCCGAACTGGACGAGTCCTGGGGCTATCCCCTGGCGCTCCTGCTGATGGTCGTCTCGGCGATCCTGCCGCTGGTCTATTTCCGCCGCAAGGGCTGGCTGTAGCGGCATCCGGAAGGGGCCTCCGGACCCCGTCTCGGGGCCGTCCTCACGGTCCCGCGACCGACTCCCACGGCAGCGCCATGCGGCAGAGCAGCCCGTCGGCGCGCCAGTCGAACTCCACCTCCCCGTCGAGCTGGCCGGCGACGGTCCGCTCGATCAGGTTCATGCCGAATCCGCGCCCGGTCGCCGTGCCGCCCGGCCGCCGGGTCGTCTCGATCCAGCGGACCGTCAGTCGGCGGCCCGCCGGCGCGATCTCCAGCACGCCGTCGACCGCCAGCCCCCCGCCGGGATCGGACAGCGCGCCGTACTTGGCCGCGTTGGTGGTCAGTTCGTGGAACACCATGGCGAGCGCCACGGCGCCCGCCGGGTTCAGCGCGACCGGCTGAAGCTCCAGCCGGATCGCGGTGCCGTTGGCCCGATAGGGTTCCAATGTCTGGGCGACCAGGTCGGGCAGATAGGCCGCTTCCCAGTTCTGGTCGGTCAGCAGGCTGTGGGCCCGGGACAGCGCGCCGAGCCGGCCGGAGAAGGACTGGACGAAGTCCTCCCGGCTCGAACTCCGCCGCAGGGTCTGCGAGGCGATCGCCTGGACGATCGCCAGCGTGTTCTTGACCCTGTGGCTCAGCTCCGCCAGCAGGGTCTTCTGGTGCTCGTCGGCGCGGCGGCGCCGGGTCACGTCGCGCACGGTGCCGTCGATCCGGACCGCCTTCCGGACGCCGCCGGCCTCGGCGAACTGGCTGCGGCCGCGCGACGCGATCCAGCGGACCGATCCGTCCGGCCGGCGGACCCGGAACTCCAGGTCGAACCGCCCGTCGCCCCCGGGATCGCAGGCCCGCCGAAGGGCCTCCCTGACCGCCCTGCGGTATTCGGGATCGATCAGCTCCAGCCGGGTGTCGATGCTGATGACCGCGTCGGGATCCAGGCCCAGCATGGTCTTGCAGCGCTCGGAGGCCTCCACCGTGCCGCTCCGCGGGTCGATCACCCAGGTGCCCAGGTCGGCGGCTTCCACCGCGAGCCTCAGCCGAAGCTCGCTTTCCAGCAGCCGGCGGCCGTCGTCGCTGGCCTGGGTCACGTCGGTATTGATCGCGACCGCCCCCAGGATCGAATCGCCCAGCCGGATCGGCGCCGCCGCCGACCGGAGCACCAAGTCGCGGCCGGTCCTGACGTTGCGGACCAGCACGTCCCGAACGGTCCGTTCCCCCGCCAAGGCCCGCATGAAGGCCTGCTCGTCGGTGCGCAGCGGCACCCCGTTGCGGGCGTCGCGGACCTGGATCAGCTCCGCCAGCTCCGGCACCGGGTGGTTCAGCTCCTCCAGGCTGTCCAGGCCCAGCATGTCCAGGGCGCGGCGATTGCAGCGCGCGATGCCGGCCGAGGTCCCGACATAGACCGCGTCGGGGATGCTCTCGATCACCGCGTCCAGCTCGGCGGCCTGGCGCAGCAGTTCCGCCTCGATCGCCTTGCGTCCGGTCATGTCGATCAGGAAGCCCAGCATGCGCATGGGCTCGCCCTCGGCATCGAAGAAGAAGCGCCCGTCGTCCTGCATGGTCATCCAGCGCCCGTCCTTGTGACGGAACCGGTATTCCAGGTGGAACGGCGTCCGGGTGGCGCGGACATGGGCGATCTCCCGCTCGAAGGCGGCGCGGTCGTCGGGGTGGATCAACTCGATGGTATGGGCCAGGCCGCCTTCGGCCAGCTCCTCCGCGGTCCAGCCCAGCACCTCCTCGCAGCCGCCGCCCCAGGACATGCCGTCGGTCCGCGCGTCCCAGTCGTAGAAGACGTGGCCGGCGGCCATCACCGTCGCCTCGTACCGCCTCCGCCAGTCGTCGGCCGCCTCCTCGGCCCGCAGGCGCGCCGCGGTTTCCGCCCGCAGACGCTCCTCCAGTTCCGCGATCCGTCGGGCGGCGGCGTCCGGGGCTGGAACTTCGGGAGGAATCTCGAAAGTCGGCACTCAGATCTCCTGGCAAATCTCCTGGCGGGATGCCGGTACGCCGACCCTTGTAGCCGCTACCGTGTCCATTGCAACCAAACTTATATGCAGCGGCCCCCGTCCACTTCCAGCGCCACTCCGGTGATGAACTCGGCCTCGTCCGACGCCAGGTAGAGCGCCGCGTTGGCGATGTCGTCGGGCCGGCTCATGCGGCCGAGCGGGATGGTCGCGGTGAACTGGCGCCGCCGCTCCGGCGTGTCCTCGCCCATGAAGTCCTGGATCATGCCGGTGTCCCCGATCACCGGGCACAGCGCGTTGACCCGGATCTTCAGCGGCGCCAGTTCCACCGCCATGGACTTGGTGGCGACGATCGCCGCTCCCTTGGAACTGTTGTACCAGGTCAGCCCCGGGCGCGGCCGGAGGCCGGCGGTCGACGCGGTGGTCAGGATCACGCCGCCGCCGCGCCGCTCCAGCACGGGCACCACGTGCCGGGCCGCCAGGAACAGGGCCTTGACGTTGACCGCGTAGATCCGGTCGAATTCCGCCTCGGTCACCTCCAGCATCGGCTTGTTGCGGTGGGTGTAGCCGGCATTGTTGACCATGATGTCCAGCCCGCCGAACCGCTCGCAGGCGGCCTCGACCATGGCCTTGACAGCGCCGTCGTCGGTGACGTCGGCCTTGAAGAACATCGCGGCGCCCTCCCGCCCCGACGAGATCGAGTCGGCGACCCGGCGGCCCCGGTCCTCGTCCAGGTCGTTGACCACGACGCTGGCCCCCTCGCGCGCGAAGGTCCGGGCGATGCCTTCGCCGAATCCCGATCCGGCCCCGGTGACGATGGCGATTTTGTTGGCCAGGCGCATCATTCCTCCAATTTTTCTCTTTTGGTTCAAAGCCGTCACTCTGCCCGGCGCGATCTCCCGCGCCGCGGCCGCCTAACGTTGGCAGGGATTGCCCCTTCGTGCAATCTGTCTGCCGTACCACCGGAACGTTGCTCCGGTTCGACGAAATCGGGTAGGGTGCCGATCATCAATGTTCATCCGAGCGACAGGAAGATCATCGTCATCGCCAAGGTTCTGCTGGTCGAAGACACTCCCTCCCTGGCCCGTGTCTACGCCGAATATCTGAAGAAGGCCGCCTTCACGGTCGAAACCGTGGAGACTGGCGCCGCCGCCCTGGAAGCCCTGCGGGAAACCGTGCCCCAGGTCGTGCTGCTCGACCTCCAGTTGCCCGACATGAACGGCATGGAGATCCTGAAGCACGTCTCCGGCCAGCAGATTCCGACCGCGGTGGTCGTCATCACCGCGCACGCCTCCGTCAACCTCGCGGTGGAGGCGATGCGGTACGGCGCCTACGATTTCGTCGTCAAGCCCTTCACGGCGGACCGGCTGCTGGTCACCGTCCGCAACGCGGTCGAGCGGCTGCGCCTGGCCCAGATCGTCGACACCTTCACCGACGAGCTCGGCCGCAGCCGCTTCCACGGCTTCATCGGCAGCTCGTTCCCGATGCAGGCGGTCTACCGGATCATCGACAGCGCGGCGGCCAGCCGGGCCACCGTGTTCATCACCGGCGAGTCGGGCACCGGCAAGGAAGTCTGCGCGGAGGCCATACACCGGCAGAGCCCGCGCCGCGACAAGCCGTTCGTCGCGATCAATTGCGGCGCGATCCCGAAGGAGCTGATGGAGAGCGAGATCTTCGGCCACGCGAAGGGCGCCTTCACCGGCGCCGTGGCCGAGCGGGAGGGGGCGGCCGCCCGGGCCGACGGGGGAACGCTGTTCCTGGACGAGATCTGCGAGATGGAGCTGGGGCTCCAGACCAAGCTGCTCCGCTTCATCCAGACCGGCACCTTCCAGAAGGTCGGCGGCACCCGGATGGAGAAGGTGGACCTGCGCATCCTGTGCGCCACCAACCGCGACCCCCTGCGCGAGGTCGAGGAGAACCGCTTCCGCGAAGACCTCTATTACCGCCTGCACGTGATCCCGGTCCATCTGCCGCCGCTCCGCGAGCGCGAGGACGACGTGCTGGACATCGCGCGCCAGTTCCTGATCGACTACGCGGCGGAGGAGGGCAAGGGCTTCAGCCACTTCCACCCTGCCGTCGAGCAGGTGCTGCGGCACTACCACTGGCCCGGCAACGTGCGGCAGCTGCAGAACGTGATCCGCAATGTGGTGGTGTTGCACGACGGGGCGGAGGTCACGGCGGCGATGCTGCCGCCGCCGCTGAACCAGCATTCGGCACTCCAGCTCCAGCCCCCGAACCGCTACGCCGCTCCGGCCGAGGATTCCCCGGCGGCGCCCCGGGGTTTCGGAGCGCAGGGTCCGGGGCCGCAGGGGCCGGGCACCCAGGTTCAGGAGCCTCAGGGCGGCCAGGCGGCCGCCGTCGCCGAGCCCCGGCCGATCCGGCCGCTGTGGCTGGTCGAAAAGGAAGCGATCGAGGAAGCCATCGCCGCCTGCGACGGCAACATACCCCGGGCGGCGGCGCTGCTCGGCATCAGCGCCTCGACCATCTACCGCAAGCGCATGGCCTGGGAAGCCGAAGGCCGGGCCTGACCGCTACATCGCCGGTACGACCCCAGGTCGGCTCCTGTCGACCATCGGTGCCATTTTATTTCGAGATTCCCCTGTCAGGACCACCTTGCAGGACCACCAGTCCGTGCAAGACCACTAATCGGCGGCGAGTCCCAAGTCGTGCTCTTTGGACATAGGGAAAATCACTTTGGACCATAGCTGAGCGAGCAAAAAGACATATTCGCGGACTCTATGCTTGTGCCACTCAACTCAAGTCGGTAGCGTAATTTTCAAGTCATCCATGGTTCGGGTTTTCGCTGCGCCGCAATAAATATCAAGGGCGGACTGCTCCACCATCGATCACGAAGTTGGGTTCCGGCCCGACGATACAGCCTGCATCACCAGGGAATGCCGGCTGCACTAGCCTAAGACGACCAGGGAGTTACAGTCATGGCGACTGGCACGGTTAAGTGGTTCAATGCTACCAAAGGTTACGGATTCATCGCACCCGAGAATGGCGTGAAGGATGTCTTCGTCCACATCTCCGCCCTCGAACGCTCGGGTATCCGGGGCCTCAACGAAGGCCAGAAGGTCAGCTATGAACTGGCGCGCGGAAATAACGGCAAGGAAGCGGCGGTCAACATCAGCCTCCTGGATTGATCATCCCTCCGAGGCGACGAAGCGGTACCGATCGTCCCCTTGAGACAACGAGAGATCGATCTCCAGACTTCGAAACGCGGGAGGAAGACGGCGGTCTTCCTCCCTTCTTCTTTGCCTCCGCTGTCGCGACCGGTGCCGGAAACCGGTTTCCGGCCGTTCGTCATGCCGCCCGGCTTCCGCTTCCCGGCTCCCCGCCCAGCCCCAGCGCCGCGACATGCGTCCGCATCCGCTGGAGATGCTCCAGGTCGAGCGGGAACTGGATGGTGGTCCGGCAGCCTTCGGTCACGGCCACCCGAGCCCGCAGGTCGCCGGCTATCCCGTCGATGCCGATCCTGATCAGCTCTCCGGTGGGACCCGGCAGCGCCGGGGATAGGACGGCGTGGGCGCTCGAGATCTCCTCCACCCGTCCACGCCACGTGCCGGTGCCGAGGGCAGCCTCCGCGGCCCGATCGATCCGGTAGGTCGTGAAGGTGTCGTCGTCGGCGTTGGTGTTGCGCATGGCCTTCAGGAAGGTTTCCATTTCCTGGCTCAGGCTGGAAGACTCGTCCCTCAGCTCGGTGGCGAAGCGGCTGACGCCCGCGGCGCTGGAGCCCACCGTCACCGCCTGTCCCTTGATCCGTCCCACGCTGTCGGTGACCGTGCCGGAACTCCGCGCGACGAAGTCGATGTTGCGGACCATCTCGTTCAGGGTCGCATCCTGCTCCTGCACGGCCGACACGATGCCGGAGATGTAGCTGTTGACCTCCCCGATCAGCTCGGCGATCTCCGTGATCGCGCCCGCGGAGGAGGTCGAGACCTGCCGGACGCCGCCGATCCTGGCGCCGATCTCCTCGGTGGCCCGCGTGGTCTGGGTCGCCAGCTGCTTCACCTCCGCCGCGACCACCGCGAACCCCTTCCCGGCGTCGCCGGCGCGGCTCGCCTCGATCGTGGCGTTGAGCGCCAGCAGGTTGGTCTGTTTCGAGATGTTCCGGATCAGCTCGACGACCTGCTCGATCTGCACGGCCGTCTCCTGAAGCCGGCCGACCTCGTCGCGGGCGGCGTCGGCGGCCGCGACGGCCCTGTTCACCACGTCGGCCGACCTGGCGATCTGCCGGCCGATCTCCTGCGCGCTGACCAGCATCTCCTCCGACGCGCTGGCGAGCGTGCCGGCGCTTTCCGAGGAGTGGCTCGCCTCGCCGGCGACCTGGTCGGCCATGCTCAGGGTGTCGCCGCTCTGGCGCGTCATGGTCGTCGCCTCATCGACCATCGCCTTGGATGACGAGCCGATCCGGTTGAACACGGCGCCGATGCTGGCGCCGAAGATGCCGACGAGCTGGCTCAGTTCCTCGCCCTGGCGCTGCCGCTTGGCGCGCTCCCGCCGCTGCAGGGTTTCCAGTTCGCGTGCCTTGGCCATGTCGGCGCGGAACACCTTCATGGTCGCCGACATCTCGTGGACCTCGTCGCGGAAATAGGGCGTGACGATCTCGGTCTCCAGGTTGCCGCCGGCGAGGTCCTTCATGGCGTTCGTCAGCTTGCTCACCGGCTTGGTGATGCTGCGCGCGATCAGGATCGACAGGGCGCCGGCCAGGATCAGGATGATGCCCGACAGGCTCGCGATCAGCATCGTCGCCCGCGCCTCGTCGTCCCGGGCGCGCCGGACCGCCATTTCGGTCGATGCGGAGACATTCTCCATCAGGTCGATGATGGCATGGTCGAGCGCCTCCTGTTCCTTTTCCAGGTCCTCCGCGAGCGTCATCAGCGCGGTGACGGTCGTCGGCACGGTGCGGGTGCCGGACTCCCGGATGCGCTGCAGGATCGCCTCGGCGCCCTTCTCGTACCGGGCATGGCGTTCCTCGATCTGCCTGACCTGCTCCTCGAAACTCCTCATGTCGGCCCCGTCGGAGGCCGCCCGCGCTTCCCCGATCATCCGTTCGAGCCGGACGATCTCCTCGTCCATCTGGTGCGACAGCCGGCTGAACTCGGCGGCGACCTGGTCCAGCCGGTTCTCCGCGACGCTGATCTCGCCCTCCCGCAGCATCCGTTCGAACAGGACCGCCTGTTCCAGCTGGTGGGTGGTGATCTGGCGCAGCAGGGCGCTGATCGGCATGCTGCGGTCGGCGACCTGGGTCAGCTCATGGCCGATCCGGACCATGCTGGTGAAGCTGATCGCCGCGACCAGGCACAGGAAGGCCAGCGACATGGCGGTCAGGACGTAGATTCGGGAACCGATCTTCAGGCTGCGGAAGAAGTTGGGCATGATGGCGCTCGTTCAGGCGGGAGAGGAAAGGATTTCGCGGACCGCGGTCAGCAGATCCTCGCGGGAGAAGGGTTTTTCCAGGGTGCGGTCCGCCCTGGCGGAGGCCACCAGCAGCGCCTGCCGGGCGGTCACGCCGCCGGCTCCCCCGGACACCGCCAGGATCGGCAGGGCCGGCCTGGCTGCCTTGGCCTCGATGATCACCGAGGTGCCGTCCTTCCTGGGCATGACGATGTCGCAGACGACCATGTCGTAGGTATTGGCCCTGATCTTGGCCAAGCCCTCCTCGCCGTCGCCCGCCGTGTCGATCCGGTGGCCGGCGATGGTCAGGACTACGCCGAGCGCGTCCCGCACCCCCGGCATGTCCTCGATCAGCAGTATGTGTGCCATGGAATGTTCCTATGCCTCGTGGATCGTTGGAAGGTGGATCGAGAAAGTGCTGCCGCCGGGAGCCTGGCTGCTGGCGGTGATGGTTCCGCCGGCCTCGCGCACGATCGACTGGCTGACCGCCAGTCCCAGTCCGGTCCCCTCGTCGCGCGGCTTGGTCGTGAAGAAGGTCTCGAACAGTTCGCCCAGGTGCCGTTCCTCGACGCCGCATCCGGTATCCAGGATGTCGATCCGCAGATAGTCGCCGGGAAGGAGGCCCAGGCCCTCCGCCTCGCCGGGTAACAGGCCACGGCGGCCCCAGCGGATCGTCAGGTCGCCACGCCCCTGCATGGCGTCGACGGCGTTGGTGACCAGGTTCCCGATCACCTGGAGGAAATGCCGGACCGTTATCGTCACCGAGCCCGGTGTGCCGCCGGACGGGATGTCAACGATCCGGAGCCGGACCGTGTCGGGCACGATCCCCTCCACAAACCGCCTTGTCTCGGCGGCCAGCACCGTCGCGGCGACGGCGTCCGCGCCCCGATGGGACGGATTCCGGGCCACGCCCAGGACGTCGGTGGTCAGTTGGAGGGCGATGTCCAGGTTGGTCCGAAGCGTGGCCAGGGACCGGCGGATGTCGTCCGGGCGCAGGCTCTCCCAATCCTCCAGGATCTCCGCCATCAGCCGGATCGGCTGGAGGGCGTTCTTGATCTCGTGGCTGATCCCGGCGGTCAGGCGGCCCAGCGCCGCCAGCTTCTCCCGCTCATGGTCCAGCCGAAGCCGCTGGTGCAGCGGGGTGACGTTCGACTGGATGCCCATGTAGGCGATGGGCGTGCCCGAGGCGTCCGGCACCGGGGCCAGGTAGAGATGATTGACGAAGGTGCTTCCGTCCTTGCGGTAGTTGACCAGGTTCACCTGGACGGTCTCTCGGGCCGCGATGCCGTCGCGGATCCGGGAAAGCGCGGAAACTTCGGTCAGCGGTCCCTGGAGGAACCTGCAGTTCCGGCCGACCACCTCGTCCCGGCCATATCCCGTCATATCCAGGAAGGCCTGGTTGGCATAGAGCAGGGGCATGTCGCCCTTGAGGGAGCTGACGGTATGGGCAAGCTCGCTGACATCAAGCGCTCGAAGCAGCATTTCAGGACAGAGTTTCATGCTATTTACTTTTTCTAAAGTAATTGTTCCGGCATTCCCTTGATGGGTTGCGAGTCTTTCCTTCAGAATAGGCAAGGAATGTCTTCGCGGACCGGATCATAGCGTCAGGAAATCAAATGCCCTCTTGTGCAAAGGGCCAGAGCCGGTAGGCCTTTACGCGATATTTTAAATAAAAGTGATATTACGATCGGCGGGATGGCCGTCGGGACGCCCGGTGGGTGGACCGCCTGCGCCCCTCAGGCGCGCGCGACCGCGCCCAGGCCGTCATAGGCGCGTGCCGTCGCCTCGAGCAGGGCGGGAATCCCGGCGCCGATCCGCTGCACCGTCGACGCGTCGCCAGCTTGGCAGGCGCGCTCGATCGCGCGGACCGCGTCGGCGAGCCGGACGGCGCCGAAGGTGCCGGCGGAGCTCTTCAGCGTGTGGGCTTCCCGTGCCACCGTTTCCAGCACTCCGGCGGCGGAGCCGTCGACGATGCGCTGCACCCGTCCCCGGGCTTCCGACAGGAATGCGTCGATCAGGTCCGGCAGGATCGTCTCGTCGAGATCTTGCTTGAGCTGGTCGAGCACGCCGGTGTCGAGCAGCTCGCCTTCCGCGGGCTCGGCCGCCGTGCCCGGGTTTCCGGCCTCCGCGATGCCGGCCGGCGTCGCCGGGACGGTCGTGGGCAGCCAGCGGGCGATCGTGTCGAGCAGATGGACGCGCTCGATCGGCTTCGGCACGTAATCGTTCATCCCGGCATCGAGGAACCGTTCCCGGTCGCCGACCATGGCGTTGGCCGTCATCGCGATGATCGGGATGTCGCCGACCGGGGCGGGCAGGGCGCGGATCGCGCGCGTCGCCGCGATGCCGTCCATCTCCGGCATGGCGATGTCCATCAGGACGAGCAGATAGGGCGCCCGGCGGACCGCGGCGACCGCTTCCAGCCCATTGGCCGCGACATCGACCCGGTATCCGGCGACCTTCAGCAGGGTGCCGGCGACCAGCTGGTTGGTGACGCTGTCCTCCACCAGGAGCAGCCGGGGGGCGTCCGCCGGCAGGGTGTCGCTTCCGAACGCGGTCCCGTCGCCGGCCGGCCGCTCCGGCGCGGCGGAGAGGCCCGGATGATCCAGCTCCATCACCGGTTCGCCGCGCAACGCCGCGAGAAGCGCCGCCTGGCGCGCCGGCTTGCGGACCGCGGCCGAGAAGCCCGCCGATTCCAGCTGCGGCCAGGCAGCGGCCGAACCCTGCGACGTCCGGCCGATGCCGGACAGCAGGACAAGGCGACCGACGCCGGCATCGCGGAGACGGCGCGCCAATGTCGCGACCGGCAGGTCCGCGGCGGTGTCGTCGACCAGGGCGGCGTCGAACGCGGGCCGGCCCTGGGACCGCCCGCTTCCGGACGACGCGACCGCCTCCAGGGCGGCGCGTCCGCTGGCGACCCCGTGGACCGCGACGCCCCAGTCGGCGAGCTGCCGGGTCAGGACCTCGCGGCTGACGCCGTTCCCCTCGACCAGCAGGATGCGTTTCCCGGCCAGCGACGATGCGGCCTCGGCCGGCCTAAAGCCGTCCGGGGAGCGCGCCAGGGACACGGTGAACCAGAAATGGCTGCCGACGCCGGCGGCGCTGTCGAACCCGATCCCGCCGCCCATCAGGCCGACCAGCCGCTTGGCGATGGCGAGATGAAGCCCGCTGCCGCCGTGCCGGCGCGGCGCTCCCGTGCCGCCCAGCCCGAAACCGTCGAAAACCTGGGGCTGCGCCGCGGCGGGGATGCCGACTCCGGTGTCCGCGACCTCGAAGCGCAACGTCACGGAACCGGCGGTGCTCGCCGGCGCCGTCACGGTCAGCGAGACGCCCCCTTGTTCGGTGAACTTGACGGCGTTTCCGGCCAGGGTCGCGAGCACCTGCCGCAGCCGCTTCGGATCGCCCCGCAGGGCCGACGGCACGCCGGCCGGGACTCCGGCGACGAGGTCGATGCCCTTGGCGGCGGCCTGCCCGGCCAGCGTATCGACCAGCCCCTCCACCAGGTCGACCAGGTCGAAGTCCTCCTCCTGGATGCGGAGCCTGCCGTCCTCCAGCCGGGCCAGGTCGATGATGTCGGTCAGGGTAGCCATCTGGTTCTCGACCAGTTCCCGGACCGCGACGGCCTGGGCGCGCTGGGGCTCGGTCAGCCGGCTTTCCGCCAGCGCGCCGATCGTGCCGAGCGCGCCGCTCAGCGCCGGCCGCACCTCGCGGCCGATCGCGGCCAGATAGTCCGACCGGGCGCGGCCCTCCCGCTCGGCCTTCGCCAGGGCGGCGCGCAGACGGTCCTCCGCGTCCTGCCGCTCGGTGACGTCGCGCAGCGTCAGGGCGGCGGCGGGCCGGTCCTGCCAGGCAACCCGGCGTCGCGACGCCTCGCACAGGAATCGGCCGCCGTCCCGGCGCAGGAGCCGGAACCCGCCGCCGGATACCGGACCCTCCGGTCCTTCCAGCGCCAGGGCGTCGCGCAGCCCGGCCCAGTCCTCGGGTGCCGCCAGCCGGTCGGCCGGGCAGCCGATCAGCTCACCCACGGTCATCCCGAACAGCGCCGCCGCCGCCTCGTTGGCGTCGATCACGGTGGCGCCGTCGTGGATCAGCACCCCTTCCGTCGCGGCGGCGGAGAGGCGCCGGAACCGCTCCTCCCGGTCGGCGAGATCCCGTCCGGCGCGCCGCGCCGCGGTCATGTCGGCATAGCGGACCAGCCGCCCGCCGTCGGACATCGGCGCGGACGTCACCTCCAGCACATGGCCGTCCGGGCGGACATGGTCCCAGCTCAGCGTCTCGCGGACGCCCGCCATGCCGACCGCGCCGGGAGGAATGCCGGACAGCGCCGCCTCGCCCCGTGCATCGAGGAAGGCGGTGAACTCCGTCAGGGGACGGCCCGCCGTCGGCAGGTCCGGCGGCAGGTCCAGAAGCTCGACCAGCTTCACGTTACATCCGACCAGCCGCGACTCGGGGCTCCACAGGCAGACCGCCTCGGGCAGGGCGTTCAGGACGCCGTCGAGCAGCCGGGTGCGCCGGGCCAGCTCGGTCTGCCGGCGTCGTCCCTCCGTCACGTCGGTGCTGACGGCCACGCGGTAACCGCCGTCGATCCGCCTTCCGTCGACCCGCAGCCACCGCCCGTCCGGCATCGGGCGACCGTCCTCCTCCGGGCTCCCGACCGGGGCCTCGGCCAGAGATTCCCCGGGGACCGGGTCGGCGGCGGCCGTTCTCGGCGGCGGCGAGTTCAGCTCGCGGAATCGCTGGTTGGACATCACCAGCCGCTCGGCCCGGTCGAAGATCGCGATGCCGTCGGGCAGCGACTCGATGGCGTCGGCCAGCACCTGGCGGGCATGGTCGGTCCGCCGCTCGGCCGCCCGGGCCACGCGCACCCTGCGCTCGCCGGCGGCCATCCCGGCCAGGACCAGCCCGATCAGGGCGGCGGCGCAGGCCGCCTTCAGCACGATCATGCCGGCGCCGCCGTCCGACGGCAGCAATGTGCCGCCCGCGGCCAGGGTCACGACGGCGATGAACCGGGCCATGGACCGCTTGGTCGGCCGGAAGCGCGGGTCTTGCTCGGCAGGTCTGGTCATGAACCGTTGGATCGAGTTGCCACCGGATTGCCGGTTTCCTCACCCTAACGGGTCACCGCATCCGGAACAATCCCGTTGCCTTGCCTACCCCGCCGCTCGGCCCGCCCCTCGCCCCACTGCCCGCCCGGACATCCGGTTGCGGGCCAGCACGCCGTGGCGTGGCGCGAACAGGATGGCGGCCGCCAGCAGGACGCCGGCCAGGGTCGCGATCATCCCGGCGGCGTTCAGCGCGTCGGCCGGGCCGCCGGCCAGCAGTGACGGGCCGAAGGCGCCCAGCAGATAGCCGCCGGCCCCGGTCAGGGCGCCGATCGCGACGCTCAGCCACAGCTGGACCGACAGCCGGTCGGTCAGCAGGCGCGCCGTCGCCGCCGGGCAGATCAGCATCGCGACCACCAGGATCGAGCCGACCGCCTCGAACGAGGCGATCGCGGCGACCGCGACCAGCACGACGATCCCGTAATGGAACAATCCGGCGGGAATGCCCAGCGTCGTCGCCAGCGCCGGGTCGAACGAGGTCAGCGCCAGTTCCTTCCGGAAAGCGACGACGCAGGCGATGCACAGCGCCGTCACCAGGGCCAGCGTCACCACCTGGCGCGGCAGGTCGGCCCACACCGCCGGGTCCGCCAGGTCGGCCCAGCCCTGCGGCGCCAGCCACAGGATCGCTTCCAGCTGGCCGTAGAGCACGCAGTCGGCGTCCAGGTCGACGGCGCGGGCGGCGCCCTGCTCGATCAGCACCACGCCGCCCGCGAACATCACGGTGAACACGACGCCCATGGCAGCACCCCCGTCCAGCCGGCCCAGCCTGCGCACCGATTCGATCAGCACGCCCGCGACGACCGCCGCCGCCAGCGCCCCGCCGATCACCCCCGGGCCGAAGCGGGAGCCGGTCAGCAGGAAGCCGCCGACGATGCCGGGCAGGATGGCGTGGCTGATCGCGTCGCCCAGCAGGCTCTGCCGCCGAAGCACCAGGAAATTTCCGACCAGCGCGCAGCTGATGCAGGCGAGCACCGCCGCGGTCATGGCCGGCAGGTCGATCTGGAGGAATTCCTGCGTGGTGATCATCGCGCCGTCTCCCCCGGAAGCCCCTCCAGCTCCCGCACCAGGTCGCGGGGCAGCACCCGGTCGATCGGGTCGATGCCCCAGTTGGCCTGTCCCGGGATAAGGGTCGGGTAGCGCATCAGGAAACGCTCCCACAGCCGCCGGTTCCGCTCGGCCGCCCTCGCCGCCGCAATCCCCCGCTCGGTCAGGTCTTCGCCGCGCAGCCAGCCGCGCAGCCGCAGCCACGGCCGCATCGCCGGCGAGGGCGGGTCGCCGGCCAGCCGTGCTGCCAGCGCCGCCTGCTCCGCATAGGCGAGGCGCAGGCGGGCCTGCCGCCACGCCGTCGCCACCACGCCGCGGGCCGGGGCGAACAGGAAGCTCGCCGTGAACAGCGCGCCGGCCACCAGCACGATCACGGCGCCCGCCGGCAGGCGCGGCACCAGCGCCGACAGGCTGGCGCCGATCCAGCCGCTGGCACCCCCCAGCACGGCGGCGACGACCACCATGACCCCCAGCCGCTCGGTCCAGAAACGGGCCGCCGCCGGCGGCACGATCAGCAGGGCGATGATCAGGATCAGCCCGACGGTCTGGAGGCCGATCACCGTGACCAGCGTGGTCAGTCCCATCAGGGCCAGGTCGATCCGGCGGGTCGGCCAGCCCTGGCCGGCCGCGAAGTCGGGATCGAAGCAGAGCAGCCTGAACTCCTTGAACAGCAGGGCGGAGGCCGCCACCGCCGCCAGCGCCAGTGCCGCGATCGCCGCCGCCTCGGTCCGGTTCATGGCGGCGGTCTGGCCCAGGATGAAGGTCTTCAGCCCCGCCTGGTTGCCGGTCGGCAGGGTCTGGATATGGCTCAGCAGAACGACGCCGACGCCGAAGAACACGCTCAGCACGGCGCCGATGGCGGCGTCCTCCGGCAGCCTCGTGTGGCGGGAGATCGCCTGGATCGCCAGCACGCCCAGCGCCCCGCTGAACAGCGCGCCGGCCAGCAGCACCGGCAGGCTGCGCCCTTCCAGACCGAGCCAGGTCGCGGCCAGGAAGGCCAGGGCTATCCCCGGCAGGGTCGCGTGGCTCAGCGCGTCGCTGACCAGGGCGCGCTTGCGCAGCAGCATGAAGCTTCCGATGACGCCGGCCGCCACCCCCAGGCAGGCGGTGCCGACCACCACCACGGCCGAGTTGAAGCCGGCCTGGAGGGTCAGCGTCGCGATCACGTCGGCGGGGTTCATGTCACGCCGTCTCCGCCCGCACCGGCAGGGCCGCGCCGGCGATGCCTGCCCGGCCCGCGGGGACGTCGGCCGGCCCGAGCCGCCCGCCATAGGTCTGGCGCAGCATCTCCGCGGTCAGGGTCGTCGCCACCGGCCCGGCCCCGATCACGCGGGTGTTCAGCAGCAGGACATGGTCGAAATAATCGGCGACGGTCTGCAGGTCGTGGTGGACGCAGATCACCGTGCGCCCGGCGGCGTCGAGGTCGCGCAGCACCTGGATCACCGCCCGCTCGGTCGCGGCATCGACGCCCGCGAACGGCTCGTCCATGAAATAGACCTTCGCCTCCTGGGCCAGCGCGCGGGCCAGGAATACCCGCTGCTGCTGGCCGCCCGAGAGCTGGCCGATCTGGCGGTCGGCGAAGTCGGCCATGCCGACCCGGTCCAGGCAGGCCCGCGCCGCCTCCCGGTGGGCGCGCCCGACCGGCCGGCACCAGCCGATCATGCCGTAGCGGCCCATCGCGACGACGTCCAGGGCGGAGGCCGGGAAGTCCCAGTCCACGCTTTCGCGCTGGGGTACGTAGCCGATCAGCGCGCGGCGCCGCCCGACCGGCCCGCCATGGACCCGCACGGTGCCCGACACCGCCGGGACCAGCCCCAGGCAGGCCTTGATGAAGGTGGACTTGCCGGCGCCGTTGGGGCCGACGATGGCGATCAGGCCGCGGGACGGGGCGGTATAGTCGGCCGACCACAGCACGGGCTTCCTGTTGTAGGCGACGGTCAGGCCGCGCACCTCCAGCGGGGAGGCGGCGAACGGCCCGTCGCCCTTGGCGGCTCGGAACGGGAACAGCATGGCTCTCACCTCTCCAGCGCCGCGAGACGGCCCTCGAACCCGCCGGCCGGCGGGGCTCCGCCCAGCGCGCGGGCGATGGTCGTCACGTTGTGGTCGATCATGCCGACATAGGTCCCTTCATAGGTGCCGGGCGCGCCCATCGCGTCCGAATACAGCGCGCCGCCGATCACGACCTCGTGGCCGCGCGCGGCGGCGCCGTCGATCAGCGCCCGGATGTTGCGCTCGGACACGCTGGTCTCGACGAAGACGGCGGCGATCCGGCGGGTGACCAGCAGGTCGACCAGGTCCTCGATCTCGCGCAGCCCGGCCTCCGACTCCGTGCTGATGCCCTGGATGCCGCGCACCTCCAGCCCGTAGGCGCGGCCCAGGTAGTTGAAGGCGTCGTGGGCGGTGACCAGGACGCGGGCCTGCTCCGGGATGCCCCCCAGCACCGACCGGGCATAGGCGTCCAGCCGCTCGAACCGCCGGGCCAGGTCCGCCGCGTTGGCACGGTAGATGTCCGCGCCCTGGGGATCGAACGCCGCCAGCGCGTCGCGCACCGAGTTGAGCGCATGGGTCCACAGGGCCACGTCCATCCAGACATGCGGGTCCGGGTTGCCGTCGAACCCTTCGGGCGTCAGCAGCCGGTCGGCCGGAACCGCCTCGGCGACGGCGTGGACCGGCTTGCCGGACCCGGCGACGCGGGTCAGCGCGTCGATGATCTTCCCCTCCAGGTGCAGGCCGCTGTAAAACAGGATGTCGGCCCCGGCGATCCGCGCCACGTCGGACCGGGTCAGCTTGTAGGTGTGCGGATCGACCCCTTCGCCCATCAGGCTGGAAACCTCGGCCCGCCCGCCCGCGACCTCGCGCACCAGGTCGGCCACCTGCGACGTGGTGGCGACGGCGGCGAAGGGCTGGCCGGCGGCTCTGGGCGAAGTGATCGGATAGAGGGCGAGGCACAGAATCGCCAGCACGAACAACCGTCTGGAAACCAGGGCCATCACTGTATGCCTCCACCGTATTTCGATATTGAACAGGTGTTCATATTGACAGGTCCCGTGATTTATTTGTTCTTGTGAAGTGCTTGAAAGGGAATATGCCCTGGTTTCTCGGATTTGCAAGTATACCTCTGAACTTTCTTAATGAGGGAACCAGCGTGATGATTGTTTTGTTTACCGATTTCGGGTTGTCCGGACCCTATACCGGACAGGTGAAGGCGGTGCTGGCAGGCCGGGCGCCGGGGGTGCCGGTGATCGACCTGTTCGCGGACGCGCCCGCCTTCCAACCCTATCCCTGCGCCTACCTGCTCGCCGCCTATTGCGTCGCCGTGCCGCAGGGCGGCGTGCTGCTCGGGGTCGTCGATCCCGGCGTCGGGACCGATCGCCTGCCGCTGGCCGTGCGCGCCGACGACCGCTGGTATGTCGGGCCGGACAACGGCCTGTTCGAGCTGGTGATGCGCCGCGCCGCCTCGGTGGAGGCCTGGGCGATCGACTGGCGGCCGGAGCGCCTGTCGGCCAGCTTCCACGGCCGCGACCTGTTCGCCCCGGTGGCCGCCGGCCTGGCGCTGGGCGGGCCGGTCCCCGGAACGCCGGTCCCGGCGGAGCGGGTCCGCCGCCCCGACTGGCCCGACGACCTGGCGCAGATCGTCTATATCGACGTCTACGGCAACGCCATGACCGGCCTGCGCGCCTCGACGCTCCCCGCCGACGCCGTGCTGACGGTCGCCGGCCGGCCCGTCTTGCCCGCCCGGACGTTCGGCGCGGTGCCGCCCGGCGAAGCCTTCTGGTACGGGAACTCCAACGGCCTCGCCGAGATCGCGGTCAACCGGGGCCGGGCGGACACGGTTTTAGGATTGGGTGTCGGCGATCCTGTCGGGCTTTCCAGCTGAACCAAGCCTTAAAGACTTGGCCACAGATGAACGCAGATGGACACAGATGGTTTTTTGGACCTATCTGCGTCCATCTGCGTTCATCTGTGGCTAAATAAGAGAAATCAGTCCGACCGCATCGCGCAGACCGCCAGATACGGCCTGAAATGGTCCAGCCCAGGCGTCGGCAGACCCGGGACCTTGGCCTTGTCGTCCCAGCGGCGCACCAGCACCGCGTCGGGACCGAAGCGGCCCAGGATGAAGCGGGCGGCCTGGTCCTCGCTCAGGGGTCCCCCCTGGAGCCTCAGGCTCTGCTTCGAGGCGGGCGACAGGGCGGCGGCGTAGGCCGGCTCGACCGCGCACAGGTAGCGCTTGGCCGCGACGTGCAGCCGCACCGGCGCGCAGACGTCCTCGGGGAATCGATCCGCCAGCCATCGCGCGCCGATCGCCTCGTGCCGGGCGTCCAACTCCTCGTCGGCGACGCCTTCGCCCAGCCCGTGGAGCAGATGGCCGACGTCGTGCAGCAGCGAGGCGACGACCAGATGGGGCGGGGCGCCGAACTGCTCGGCCAGCGCCGCGGTCTGGAGCGCGTGCTCGGTCTGGCTGACCGCCTCGCCGAAATAGGCCTGGTCGCCGGAGGCTCGGAAAAGCTCGAAGATTTCGGATACGGTGTCGGTCATGGCCTCGATCACGGAACAGCCCCCAGGGCGAGGCGGCGCTCGATGTCCTCGATCACGGGTATCAGCTGTCCGATCCCGTCGATCACATAATGGGCGCCGCCCGCGCGCAACCGATCATACGCGGCGGTCCGCCTGACCTTCAACTCGTCTTCCGACAGCGCCGTCAATTCCTCGACCGCCAGCCCCATCTCGTTGCCGGTCAGGGCCACCGCGACGGTCCACATGCCGGCGTTCAGCCCTTCCTCGATGCCGGGCAGGGTATCGTCCACCTTGACGCAGGCGGCGGCCGGCCAGACGTTCAGCTCGATCATGTTCTGGTAGCACATCAGCGGGGTCGGCCGCCCGGCGGCCAGGTCGCCGGCGCAGACCACGCAGTCCGGCTCGTATCCGTTGGCGGCGGCCGCCGGGATCAGCACGTCCATGATCGGCCGGGAATAGCCGGTGGTCGAGCCGATCTTCACGCCGCGGGCGCGCAGGTCGGCGATGGTGGTGCGGGCGCCCGGCACCAGCGCCGCGTGGTCGGCGACCACCTCGACGTTCATGGGCAGGAAGCGGGCGTAGAGATCGTCCACGTCGCCGTCGGACATGGGCCGGCCATGCACGTCGCGCCAGCGCTTCGCCACCTCGGGCAGCGCGCCGACCGCCTTGATGTGGTCCCACTTGGGCAGCCCCATGGGCACGCGCGCCTCCGCGACCGAGATCGTGACGCCGACCGTGCCGAAGGCCGCCACGAACACGCCCATCGGCGCCCGGCTGCCGAAATCCACCACGGTGCCGGCCCAGTCCAGGATGACCGCCCGGACCGGCCCGTCATAGGATCTGGCGAAGGGGTTGGCAGAGGGATTGGCAGGGGGTTTGGTCGTCATGCCGTCGTATCTCCTTGGCCCGGCCCCGGCCCCACCTTGGCCGAAGCGCCGGGCCTCTTGGACGCCGCACTTTGCGCCAGGGGCTGGCGAAAGAAAAGCGGCTAAATTGATGCGAAACCAAGGTCAAGATTTCGTCCCGCATCACGAAACCGTAACGCAAAGCCGTTAGGTTTGGCTCCAACGGCCACAAGCATTTGAACATGGCCTTTCAGCCAGGGAGTTCCGGACCATGGGCCATCTTCAAGCCATGAACAGCCTTTTCCGTGCCGCGACCGCCGGCGCCGCTTTCCTGGGAGCGGCACTCGCCGCCGCCCCGGCCGACGCCAAGACCCAGCTCACCGTCTATACCGCGGTGGAGGCTGACGAACTGGCCGCCTTCAAGCAGGCGTTCGAGGCGAAGAACCCCGACATCGAGATCCGCTGGGTCCGGGACTCGACCGGCATCATCACCGCCAAGCTGCTGGCGGAAAAGGCCAATCCCCAGGCCGACATCGTCTGGGGCCTGGCCGCCACCAGCCTCAAGCTGCTGGCCGACGACGGCATGCTGATGGCCTACGCGCCCAAGGGCCTGGACCAGATCGCCAAGGACCTGCGCGACCCGGCGGAGCCGCCGGCCTGGGTCGGGCAGCGGGTCTGGATCTCGGCGGTCTGCTTCAACACGGTCGAGGCGAAGAAGCGCAACCTGCCGGCCCCGAAGAGCTGGGCCGACCTCGCCGACCCGGTCTACAAGGGCCAGATCGCGATGCCCAACCCCAACTCGTCCGGCACCGGCTTCCTGTCGGTCTCGGCCTGGGTCCAGACCATGGGCGAGGAGAAGGCCTGGGACTACATGACCCGGCTGCACGACAACGTCGCGACCTACACCCATTCCGGCTCCAAGCCGTGCCGCCAGGCCGGCGCCGGCGAATACGCGGTCGGCATCTCGTTCGACTATCGCGGCGCCAAGGTCAAGGCCGACGGCGCCCCGGTCGATGTCCTGGTGATGAGCGAGGGTTCCGGCTGGGACCTGGAGAGCTTCGGCATCGTCAAGGGCACCGACGCCCCGGACGCCGCCAAGGCGCTGGCCGACTGGTCGGTCAGCCGGGAAGCGAACGAGATGTACGCCAAGGCCTATTCGGTCGTGGCGCTGCCCGGCGTCGCCAAGCCGATCCCGGGCTATCCCGACGGCCTGATCCAGTCCATGATCAAGAACGACTTCAGCTGGGTCGCGGCCAACCGCGAGCGCCTGCTGGCGGAATGGCAGAAGCGCTTCGACGGCAAGACCGAGCCGAAGAGCTGAGGCGGGGACCGCCGCCATGACCGGTGCCGCCCCCTATCTGCGCCTGGAGAACGTCACCAAGTCGTTCGGTCCGTTCCAGGCGCTCAAGGGCGTCTCGCTGGAGATCTTCGGCGGCGAGTTCGTCTGCTTCCTCGGGCCGTCCGGCTGCGGCAAGACCACCCTGCTGCGTGCCATCGCCGGCCTGGACGTCCAGACTGGTGGCCGGATCGAGCAGGGCGGCCGCGACGTGTCGGACCTTCCCGCCGGGGAGCGTGATTTCGGCATCGTGTTCCAGTCCTACGCCCTGTTCCCCAATCTGACCGTCGCGCGCAACGTCGGCTACGGGCTGGAGAGCCGCCGGACCCCGCGCGACGAGCGGAACCGGCGGGTGGCCGAGCTGCTCGACCTCGTGGGGCTGCCCGACGCCGGCCCCAAATACCCGGCGCAGCTGTCCGGCGGGCAGCAGCAGCGGGTGGCGCTGGCCCGCGCGCTGGCGACCTCGCCCGGGCTCCTGCTGCTGGACGAGCCGCTGTCGGCGCTCGACGCCCGGGTGCGCCAGCACCTGCGGACCGAGATCGTCCGGCTGCACCGCCGGCTCGGCATCACCACCGTCATGGTGACCCACGACCAGGAGGAGGCGCTGTCCATGGCCGACCGCATCGTGGTCATGGACCAGGGCCGGATCGAGCAGGTCGGCACGCCCCTGACGATCTACCGTCACCCGGCCAGCCGGTTCGTCGCCGACTTCATCGGCCGAATGAATTTCCTGCCCGCCGTCGCCGCCGGCCCCGGCCGGGTCCGCGTCGGCACACTGCACCTGGAAACCGGCGGGCTTGACGGCCCCGCCCCAGGCACCGCCGTGACCCTGGGCGTCCGGCCGGAGGATATCCAGGTCCGCGATGTCGGCGCCGGCTCGCCCAACGCCTTCCAAGCCAAGGTCCATGAACTGGAGTTCATGGGCGGCATCTGGCGGGCGGCGCTGACCGGGCCGGACGGTGCCCCGGGTCTCCACGCTGACTTCTCCACCAACGCGGTCCGCGACCTCGACATCGGCCGGGGCAGCGCCCTGACCGTGGCGGTCCCGCCCGAACGCATCCGCGTCTTCCAGCAGGCCTCCGCCCCATGACCGGCAGGACCCTGGACCGGGTCTCGCCCGCACCATCCCCCGCCGTCGCCATCGTCCGCCAGCGCGCCGGCCGCGACGACTGGGTGGTGCGCGCCGGCCTCGTCGTCCTGGCCCTGTATCTCGCCGTCAGCATCGTTCTGCCTCTCTGGACCCTGCTGTCAAAGAGCTTCCAGGACCGCGCCGGCGACTTCGTCGGGCTCGCCAACTACGCCGCCTATGCCTCCAACCCGGCGCTGGTCCGGTCGGTCCTGAACAGCCTGACCGTCGCGGGGCTGACCACCGCGATCACCCTGGCGCTGGCCTTCGTCTACGCCTACGGCCTGACCCGCAGCCGGATGCCCGGACGCGGCCTGTTCCGCGCGGTCGCCATGATCCCGCTGCTGGCGCCGTCGCTGCTGCCGGCGATCTCGCTGATCTACCTGTTCGGCAACCAGGGGCTGGTCCGGGACTGGCTGATGGGCTGGTCGATCTACGGCCCGATCGGCATCGTCATGGGCGAGGTGTTCTACACCTTCCCCCACGCGCTGCTGATCCTGACCACCGCGCTGGCGGTCGCCGACCAGCGCTTGTACGAGGCGGCCGACTGCCTGGGCGCCACCCGGTTCCGCCGCTTCATGACCGTGACCCTGCCGGGCGCCCGCTACGGGCTGGTCAGCGCTGGCTTCGTCGTCTTCACCCTGGTGATCACCGATTTCGGCGTGCCCAAGGTGATCGGCGGCTCCTTCGACGTGCTGGCGACCGACGTCTACAAGCAGGTGGTCGGCCAGCAGAATTTCCAGATGGGCGCCGTGGTCAGCGCCGTCCTGCTGGTCCCGGCGATCCTCGCCTTCGCGGTGGACCGCATGGTCCAGCGCCGCCAGGTGGCCCAGCTGAGCGGCCGGGCGGTCAGTTTCCAGCCCCGCGCCGAGCCTTTCCGCGACTGGAGCCTGTTCGCCGCCTGCGCTCTGGTCGCCTTCGGCCTGCTCGCGATCCTCGGGATGGCGGCTTTCGCCTCCCTGGTCACCTTCTGGCCCTACAACCTCGAACCGACCCTTCGCCACTACAGCTTCGACCTGATGGACGGCGGCGGCTGGGCGTCCTACTGGAACAGCCTGAAGATGGCGGGCCTGACCGCAGTGGTCGGCACCGCCGTGATCTTCACCGGGGCCTGGGCAATCGAGAAGGGCCGCGGCGCCGGCCCGCTGCGCGCCGCCTGCCACCTGCTCGCCATGCTGCCCATGGCGGTGCCGGGGCTGGTGCTGGGCCTCGCCTACATCTTCTTCTTCAATCCGGCCGGCAACCCGCTCAACTTCCTGTACGGCACGCTGGCGATCCTGGTGATGAACAGCATCGCCCATTTCTACACGGTCGGCCACCTGACCGCCGTGACCGCGCTGAAGCAGATCGATCCCGAGTTCGAGAGCGTCTCCGCCTCCCTCAAGGTGCCCAGCTACACCACCTTCCGCCGGGTGACCGTACCGGTCTGCCTGCCGGCGATCCTGGGCATCAGCATCTACCTGTTCGTCAACGCCATGACGACGGTCTCGGGCGTGGTCTTCCTCTATTCGCCCGACACGACGCTGGCCTCGATCGCCGTGCTCAACATGGACGATGCCGGCGACATCGCCCCGGCCGCCGCCATGGCGATGATGATCGTCTATACCTCCGCCGCCGTGAAGCTCTTCCACGCCCTGGCCACCGGCCGCCTCCTCCGCCTCACCCAGCGCTGGCGGGCAAGGTAGGGTTCTCGGCCACAGATGAACGGCGATGAACAAAGATAATGGAATCTTTCTTATCTGAGTTCATCTGCGTGCATCTGTGGCCAAAAAGAGCAGCGCAAGCGCGTTCCGCCCTAGATCCCCTCGCCCCGCCCCTGGACCGCGTCGCTGGGATATTTCAGCCCGGTGACCCGCTCGGCATAGCCGACCAGCTCGCCGACCGCTTCCTCGATCCCCAGCCTGCCGGTCTCGACCACCAGCTCGGCGGCCTGCGGCTCCTCGTAAGGGGCGGAGACGCCGGTGAATTCGGGAATCTCCCCGGCGCGCGCCCGGCGGTACAGCCCCTTGGGATCGCGCTGCTCGCAGACATCCAACTCGGCCTTGACGTGGATCTCATGGAACAGGTCGCCGCCGATGGCACGGGCCTTCGCCCGGTCCTGGCGGGTCGGCGAGATCAGCGCCGTCACCACGATCATGCCGGCCTCGGCGAACAGGCGGGCGGCCTCGGCGACGCGGCGGATATTCTCCGACCGGTCGGCGGGGGAAAAGCCCAGGTCGCCGTTCAGCCCCTGCCGCACGCCGTCGCCGTCCAGGACATAGACCTGCCGGCCGCGCTCGAACAGCGTCCGCTCCAGCCCCATGGCCAGGGTGGACTTGCCGGCCCCGGACAGGCCGGTCAGCCACAGCACGGCGCCGCGGTGCCCGTTGGACAGCGCCCGCTCGTCGGGGCTCACCGCATGCTCGACCCGCTGCAGGTTCCGCTCGGCGACCGCGTCGGCCCCGGTCACGATGAAGCCGCCGACCACGTCGTGGCCGTCGAGCAGCACGCCGCGCCCGGTGCGGGGCAGGTCGATCGCCAGGTCCACCGCCACGAGGCTGCGGCTGTGCAGCACCACGTTGGCGATCTCGTTGCGGCCGACCCGGTCGGCCGCCGACACGCCCAGGTCGTCGATGTCGACCACCTCGACGATCTTCTCCACCGTCACGCGGTGCTCGGCGGTCGCCAGCTTCAGGGTATAGGCCCGGCCGGTCTCCAGCGGCTTGGAGGCCAGCCAGAACAGCCGCACGGTCAGCCGATGGGCCTCGATCGGCCGCTCCGCCGGAAGGCTGGCGATGTGGCCGCGCTCCACGAAGATGCGCTGGTCCAGCGTGATGCCGACGGACTGGCCGGCCGCGGCGCTGATCGCGGACGCCGCGTTCCACGCCTCGATGCTGACGACCTTGGCGGTGCGGTTGTTCGGCGCGAAATGAAGCGTATCGCCGACCCGCAGCCGGCCGGTCTCGATCCGGCCCGCCAGGATGCGGCGCTCGTCCGGCTTGTAGACGTCCTGGATCGGCAGGCGCAGCGGCAACTCGTCCTCCGGCGCCGCCGGCAGGAAGCCGTCCAGCGCCTCGATCACGGTCGGCCCGTCATACCAGGACAGGTTTTCGCTGCGCGACGCGATGTTGTCGCCGTGGCGGGCGGAGATCGGCAGGATCACGCCCGGCGCCACGCCGATCCCGTTCAGGTAGGCCCGGATCTCGGCCGCGACATGGTCGAACCGCGCCTGCGAGAAGTCCACCATGTCCATCTTGTTGACGATCACGGCGACCTGTTTCACCCCCAGCAGGTGCAGCAGGTAGGCGTGGCGGCGCGACTGCTCCAGGGCGCCCTCGCCGGCGTCGATCACCAGCAGGGCCGCGTCGGCGTTGGACGCGCCGGTCACCATGTTCTTCAGGAACTCGGTATGGCCCGGCGCGTCGATGATCACGTAGGGACGGCGTTCCGTCTTGAAGTGGATCTGCGTCGTGTCGATGGTGATGCCTTGGTCGCGCTCGGCCTGGAGCGCGTCCATCACGAACGACCATTCGAACGGCATGCCGCGCCGGCGGCTCATCTCGCGGACCGCCTCGACCTTGCCGTCGGGCAGGCTGCCGGTGTCGTTCAGCAGGCGGCCGATCAGGGTGGACTTGCCATGGTCGACGTGGCCGACGATGACGATGCGCGCTTGGCGGCGCTGGGATGCGGGAAGCAAGGGGCTCATCTCACATGTAACCGGAGCTGCGCAGGCGCTCGAAGGCGTCCTCGGTTTCGTTGTCCATCGACCGGCCGGCCCGCTCGGGCGTGCGGGTCACCTCCAGCTCGGAGATGATCTCGTCGATGCTCGCGGCGCTGCTGTCCACCGGGAAGGTGATGTTCTTCTCGCCCAGCGACCGGTACCGCTTGCCCTCGCGGGCGAAGTACAGCGGCACGATGGGGATTTCCTCGCGCTTGGAATAGCGCCAGATGTCCAGCTCGGTCCAGTGCAGCAGCGGGTGGATGCGCACGTGGGTGCCCTCGGCGAACCGGGTCTTGTAGTGGTCCCAGAACTCCGCCGGCTGGTCCTTGAAGTCCCAGGCGCCGTCCAGCGCGCGCGGGCTGAACACCCGCTCCTTGGCGCGGGTCGCCTGCTCGTCGCGGCGGATGCCCACCATGATGCCCTGGTACTGCTCGCGGCGGAGCAGGTTCTTCAGCCCCTCGGTCTTGCGGGCGGCGGCGCGGGTGGCCGGCGGCAGCGTCGGGTCCATCTCGCTTTCCGGCGGGCACTGCTCGATCACCAGGTCCAGGCCCCAGTCGCGGGTCACCATGTCGCGGAACTCGTAGACCTCCGGCAATTCCATGCCGGTGTCGAGCTGCACCACGGGGAACGGCACCTTGCCGAAGAAGGCCTTGCGCGCCAGCCACAGCAGCACGTTGCTGTCCTTGCCGATCGACCACAGCGCGGCGAGTCGGTCGATCCGGTTGAACGCCTCGCGCAGGATATAGACGCTCTGGCTTTCCAGTTGGTCGAGGTCGGTCATCGTCCGAAGTTCCACCACAATCAAATTGGCCCGCTGGGTAACGGGCGGTGTCAGATGAAGGATACGGCGCGCGGCACCGCGCCCAGGTGGATGCCGCATTCCGTCTTGTCCTGCCCGGCCCAGCGGCCGGAGCGGGGGTCCTGGCCGGGAGCGACCCGGTCGGTGCAGGGCATGCAGCCGATCGACAGGAAGCCGTCGGCCTCCAGCGGGTGGCGCGGCAGGTCGCGGCGGTCGAACTCCGCCTGGATTCTGTCGCGCGACCAGGTTGCCAGCGGGTTCACCTTGAAGCGGCCGTCATCGTCCCGCTCGACCGGGTCCAGGGCCGCGCGGGTGGTCGCCTGGAAGCGCTTGCGGCCGGTGATCCAGGCGTCGAAGCCGCGCAGCGCGCGGTCCAGCGGGATCGTCTTGCGGACATGGCAGCAGGCGTCGGGCGAAGACTGCCACAGCAGCCCTTCCGGGTCCGCCGCCTTCAGCTCGGCCGGGTCGGGCTCCATCGTGCGGACGTCGGTCAGGCCGAGCCGCTTGATCAGCGTGTCGCGGTAGCGCAGGGTCTCGCCGAACAGCTTGCCGGTGTCCAGGAAGATCACCGGGATGCCCGGGTCAACCTCGGCCGCCAGGGCCAGCAGCACGGCGGCTTCCGTCCCGAAGGAGGAGACCAGGGCGATCCGCCCGCGGAATTCGTCCCGCACGAGCGGCCGAAGCAGCTCGGTCCCGGACAGGCCGCCATAGCGCCGCTGGAGCGCTTCGAGCCCGTCCGCCAAGTGTGTTCTCGCCAGTCCGTCCATGTCCGAAACACAATCCACAAAACGTTGATGTATTTGCTCTCGCTATTGCACGTTAGCGAGTCTGGAGAAAGCCCGCAACGCTTTTAACATGCGGCATTGAGTCATTCAGCATATCTACACGAAAATTCTGTGTTGAATTGGGAAATTCAAGCACCTTATATGCTCGCACGGCCCCGATACCGCCCCTCATGCATGGATAAAGCGTCAGTCGCCATGTCACAGTCCCAAGACCTCCCCGCGAAGAAGCCCGCCCCGACCCCGAAGCTTTCGCAGGTCGAAGGCGTCAAGCAGGCGAGCGCGCTGCTGCGCGGCAGCATCGCTGAGACGTTGAACAGCGACCTGGTGAAATTCACCGAGGACGAATACAACCTGCTGAAATTCCACGGGACCTACCAGGGATACGACCGCGACTCCGCGACCGAGCTGAAGCAGCAGAAGGCGGAGAAGAAGTGGGAGTTCATGGTCCGCGCCCGCATCCCGGCCGGGCGCCTGACGTCGCGGCAGTATCTGGACCTGGACGCCCTTGCCGATCGCCGCGCCAATCATACGATCCGGATCACGACCCGGCAGGCGATCCAGTTCCACGGCGTCGTCAAGTCCGACCTCAAGGGCACGATCGCCGACATCAACGCCACCATGATCACCACGCTGGGCGCCTGCGGCGACGTGGTCCGCAACGTGACTGCCATGCCCGCTCCCGTGCGCAGCCCGGTCACCGAGCGTCTGGCGGCCGACGCCAAGCGCATATCCGACCATCTGCTGCCGCATACCCGGGCCTATCACGAGATCTGGCTGGACGGCGAGCAGGTGCTGGGCGAGCCCGAGATCGAGCCGATCTACGGCACGACATACCTGCCCCGGAAGTTCAAGATCGGCCTCGGCGTGCCGGAGGACAATTCGGTCGACGTGCTGACCAACGACCTCGGCATCGTGGCATTGTACGAGGGCGACACCCTGGTCGGGTACAATTTCGCGGTCGGCGGCGGCCTGGGCATGACCCACAACAAGCCGAAGACCTATCCGAGGCTCGCCAGCTTCGTCGCCTTCGTCGAGCCCGACGACCTGATCAAGGCGGTCGAGGCCGTGGTCATCGTCCAGCGCGACCATGGCGACCGGACCAACCGCCGCCACGCCCGCCTTAAATACACCATCGACGAGCGCGGCCTGCCCTGGTTCAAGTCGGAGATGGAGCGCGTCCTGGGCCGCACCCTGGAAGACCCGCGCCCGATGCCGCCGTTCCAGGTCGCCGACCATCTCGGCTGGCACGAGCAGGGCGACGGGCTGTGGTACCTGGGCCTCGCGATCCCCAGCGGGCGCATCCAGGACACCGACCCGGTCAAGCTGCGCACGGCGCTGCGCGAGGTCGCGAGCCGGTTCCAGCCGGCGCTGGTGCTGATGCCGACCCAGGACCTGATCCTGGCCGACATCCGGGACGAGGACCGTGCCGGGATCGAGCAGACGCTGCGCGCCCACGGCGTCCAGTTCGCCGAGGAGCTGCTGCCGGTGCACCGCTGGTCGCTGGCCTGCCCGGCGCTGCCGACCTGCGGCCTCGCCCTGACCGAGGCGGAGCGGATCCGCACCCCGATGATCGACCGGATCGCCGAGGTCATGGCCCGCTACGGCCTCGCCCAGGAGCGGCTGAGCATCCGCATCACCGGCTGCCCCAACGGCTGCGCCCGGCCCTATGCCGGCGACATCGGGCTGGTCGGCCGCATGCCCGGCCACTTCTCGCTCTATGTCGGCGGTGATTTCGAGTGCACCCGGTTGAACTGGAAGCTGCTCGACCGCGTTCCCGAGGACGACGTGCCGGAGACCCTGGCCCCGCTGTTCGCCGAGTTCGCGGCCCAGCGCGACCAGGGCGAGGGCTTCGGCGATTTCCTGAACCGCCTCGGCCTGGAGCGGGCCACCGCCCTGGTCAAGCCCGACGGCGCCGGCGCCGAGGGCAAGGCGGGCGACCTGGTGGAGGCCGACTGATGTTTCCGATCGTCCTGGACCTGGATCACGTCTCGGTCGCCCTGGTCGGAGCCGGGCAACTGGCGGCCAAGCGGCTGAAGCAGCTGGACCAGGCCGGGGCGCGGCGGCTGACCGTCTTCTCCGAAGCGCCCGACGCAGGTCTGGCGGCGCTCGCCGGCGAGCGGCTGATCCGCCGCCTGCCGACCGACGGCGACCTCGCCGCCTTCCAGGTGATCTATATCGTTGATCTCGATCCCGGCGTCGCGGCCGACCTGGCCGCGCGCTGCCGGGCGCTCGGCCGCCTGGTCAATGTCGAGGACGTCAAGCACCTGTGCGACTTCCACACCCCGTCCCAGGTTCGCCGCGGCGACCTGCTGCTCTCCATCTCGACCGGCGGCAAGAGCCCGGGCCTTGCGCAGCGCCTGCGCCGCTACCTGGAAGACCTGTTCCAGCCGGACTGGGAAGACCATCTGGACGAGCTGGCCCGCGCCCGCGCCGATTGGCGGGCGGAAGGCGCCGACATGCAGACGGTGGCCCGGCGCACCGAGGAAATGATCGAGAAACGCGGCTGGCTGCGCTGAGCTGCCCCGTGCCGCGCAGGCGTCCTGCGCCGCCTTACGCACCGGAAAGCGCGGAAAAGCATACGGGCCTTGCGCCCGCCCAGCCGGTTTAGTCAGTGACGATCATGGTCTCTTGTGCAAAAGTCCCGCCGGCCGCGGCTGGCAGAGACTTGGCGCCGGCCCCGAGGCGGGATACTTCAATACAGGGACCAAGATGACATTGCCGATGCTTTCGCGGCGCCGACGTTCTGACCATTCGAATTTCAACCTTGGTATGGTCGTCAACTGGACTAGACAAGATTTCGTCGACCGGTACTCGGGATCTGTCTTGGGACTCGCCTGGGTCCTCATCTGGCCCTTGGTCCAGGTGACGATCTTCACCCTGATCTTCTCCCAGATCATGGGCGCCCGGCTGCCCGGAAATTCCGATACCTACGCCTACAGCGTCTATCTGGTTGCGGGCGTGGTGCCCTGGACCGCCTTCGCCAATACGGTCTCGCGCGTGACCACCGTATTCCTGGACAAGAAACACATCCTGTCCAAGGTCCGCGTGTCGATGCCGCTGCTGGCCAGCTACATCGTCCTGTCGGAAGCGGTGACCTTCGCGGTGACCATGGCGGTCTTCCTGATGTATCTGGTCGCCTTCGGCCACGATCTCGGGACCGGGCTCCTGTTCGTGCCCCTGATCTTCGTCCTGCAGCAGGTGTTCGCCTTCGCGCTCGGCCTGATCTGCGCCTGCTTGATCGTCTTCATCCGCGACGTCAAGGAGATCGTCGGCATCGTGCTCCAGCTCTGGTTCTGGTTCACCCCGATCGTCTATGTGGCGGACATCGTGCCGGAGAGCATCCGGGGCTGGCTGGAGCTGAACCCGTCGATGCTGTTCATCGAAAGCTACCATGCGATCTTCGTCCACGGCGGCTTGCCGGTGCTGGACGACATGGTCACGCTCGCGGTGACAGGCGGCGTCCTGCTCGCCGTCTCGTTGCTGATGCTCCGCAAGCTGGAGCGCGATATCCGGGATTTCCTCTGATGATCCGCGTCGAAAACCTCCAGAAGACCTTCCATCTCTACCGCAAGCCGTCGGACCGGCTGAAGGAGATCCTGACCGGCCGCACCTACCACACGGTCCATTCGGCCCTCCGGGACGTGACCTTCACGGTGGCGGACGGGGAAACGGTCGGCATCGTCGGCCGCAATGGGGCCGGCAAGTCCACCCTGCTCAAGCTCCTGACCGGCATCCTGCTTCCCGACAACGGCATCGTGGAGACGAGCGGCAAGATCACCGGCCTGCTGGAATTGGGCACCGGCTTCAACCATGAGCTGTCGGGCTGGGCCAATATCCGCTCCAACGGCCTGATGCTCGGCATGTCCGGCGAGGAAATCCAGGAGAAACGCCAAGCGATCGCCGAGTTCAGCGAACTGGGCAAGTTCCTCGACCAGGCGCTGAAGACCTATTCGTCCGGCATGCTGATGCGGCTGGCCTTCAGCGTCGCCATCCATGCCGATCCCCGCTGCTTCGTGGTGGACGAGGCACTGTCCGTGGGCGACGCGCATTTCCAGCAGAAATGCATGAAACGCATCCGCGAGTTCCGCGCCGGCGGCGGCTCGATCATCTTCGTCTCGCACGACATGAATTCGGTCAAGGTGCTGTGCGACCGCGCCATCCTGCTGGAACAGGGGCGCGTCGTCGAGGACGGGGATCCCGAGCGGGTCGTCAACGCCTATAACTTCCAGCTCGCCCGGACCGCCATCCAGGTCGAGCGGCCCGAACTCTCCAAAGGCGCGGAAACCTCCTATGGCAGCCGCGAGCTGGAGATCCTCTCGGTGACCGTGGCCGGGGAAGGCTCCAAGGCCGAGGTGGTCAGCTCGGGCGAGACGACGAACATTTCCGTCAGCTTCCGCGCCAACCGGAGCGTGGAGGATTTCACGGTCGGCATCATGATCCGCGACCGGTTCGGCCAGGACATCTTCGGGATCAACACCTACCTGCTCGACCAGCCTCTCTCCATAGAAGAGGGCGAGTACCGGCAGGTCGATTTCACCATGCCGATGGATATCAGCCCCGGCAAATACACCATCACCGCGGCGCTCCATACCCGTGAGTCCCATGTGGATCAATGCTTCCACTGGCACGACCGCATCACGACCTTCGAGGTCGCCGGTATCCGCGGCCCCGTCTTCGCCGGGATGTGCCGCCTCCAGCCGGACCTGCACGTACACTGACTTCCGGCACAGGATCCAATGAAGGCAGCATTTTACAGGACAACTTCCTCTTTGGGGTTAGCGCGTCGAAACAGTGGAGACGCGGCTCCGATGAAATGCCAAAAAGAGCGCCTGATGACAGCGGCGATGCTGATGTCGTTCTGACCGAAAGAGCGGGCAGTGCTTACGAATCCGCAAGATGCATGCGCATCAGAGCTTGAGTTGTCCCACGGTGAGCGTTCATGCTGCAGACGAATAACTTCCGCGTAGATACTGCGCAGTTGACTTCCCGTATCCAGGCGGAACTCCAGGTCCCCCGAAGGGCCAGCGCTCCCGCTCCGGCGCCCGCCGTACCGGCCCAAGCCCCCGTGCTGTCGACGTTCCCCGACGCGGTCGCCGCGACGGTCGCTCCTCCTCCGGCACCTTCCCCGTCGGAAGGCCAGCCGTTCCGGCACCGGCTGCGCGACGTTCCCCTGGTCGGTTCGCTGCTGTCCTGGGCATGGGGACTGGCCCGGCTGGCTGACACGCGCTCCGCGGCCCATACCGCGCTGACCCGCGCCAGCGACGCCTGGAACTTCGCCGCCGCGCAGGAGCCCTGGGTGAGGGCCCGGGAAGCGCAGTTCCGCGGGCAGGTCGATGCCGGGCTCCAGGGATGCCTCGGCCAGATCCAGGGCGTCCGTGCGGAAATCCAGCAGCTCCGAACCGATTCCGAGCGCGACGTCGCCGTGATGCGGGTGGAGATGCGCGGTCCCTTCCAGGAGATCGCGGCCCTCCGGTCGGAGATCGAGCAGGTCAGGGCCTCCCTCGCCGAACACCGGCAGGCGGAACAGCGCCTCCAGGCCGAGCTGGAGCAGCTTCGGGCCGCGCTTTGGGATCATCGGGAATCCACCGACACCACCCTGGGCGATCACCGGGAGTCCATCGAAGCCGCCTTGGCCGATCACCGGAAGTCCGTCGAAGCCGCCTTGGCCGACCATGGGAAAGCCGCCGAAAGGGCCTCGGCCGAGCACCGGCGGGCGCTGGAAGCGCAGTTCCTGGCGGCATTGTCCGGCGAGGCGGCGGCGCGGCAATCCGCCGAGCAGGAGACCCGCCACCGGCTGGCGGCGCTCCGCCAGGAGATCCTGTTCCAGCAGCGCCGCCTGTCCGCCAGCCTGGAGGTCCGGGGCGCCGCCTCCAGCCACCAGGACCCCGGCGCCGGGCCGTCCGCGCCGCCCAGGGAAGGGGCGGTGGACGACCGGCTCAACGCCTTCTACGCCCAGTTCGAGGATGCTTTCCGGGGAAGCCGGGAGGACATCAAGGCGCGGGTATCGGTCCATGCTGACCGCATCGTCCTGGCCGGCGCCGGCACGCCGGAGCGGCCCGTCCTGGACATCGGCTGCGGCCGGGGCGAGTGGCTGGAGGTCCTCAGGGAGCATGGCCTCGCGGCCTACGGCATCGACACCAACGACGTCACGGTCTCCGCGTGCCGCGCCCGTGGACTGGATGCCCGGCGGGCCGAAGCCCTCGGCCATCTTCGGTCGCTGGCGGACGGCAGCATCGGCGGCGTGACCGCCTTCCACGTGGCGGAGCACCTGCCGCTCGACGTGCTGGCGGATCTGCTGGACGAGACCCTGCGGGTGCTGGAGCCGGGCGGCGTGCTGCTGCTCGAGACGCCCAATCCCGAGAACCTGCTGGTCGGCGGCATGACCTTCTACAACGACCCGACCCACCGCAATCCGCTGCCGCCCGCCGTGCTCCTGTTCCTGGTCCGGCAGCGGGGCTTCGTGGATGCGGAGATCGTCCGCCTGCATCCGTTCCCCGACGACCATCTGCTGCCGCAGGACGACGTGATCGGGCAGCGCCTCAACCACCTTCTCTACGGCCCGCAGGACTACGCGGTCGTGGCGCGCAAGGTCTGACCTCTCCCGAACCGGAACGTTCGGCGCGCTTCCAGGGCAAGAGCAGCCCAGGCCTGAAGCCCAGGACCAATAGATTGAAGGAAATTGCCGCGATGAAGCATCTGCGCGCGATCCACCAGTTCCATGGCGGTTCGGCCTACGGGGACGGGGTAACCAACGGCATGCTTTTCACCCGCCGGCTGCTGCGTTCCCTCGGCCTCGAGTCCGAGATCTACGTCGTCCACGTGGCACCCGAACTCGCGGGCGAGATCCGCTCGATCGACGAATACCGGGACGGTCCGGACCAGCTGCTCATCGTCCAGTACTCCATGGGCCACGATCACCACCGCTGGGTCGAGCAGGTCTCCAGCCCGAAGATCCTGGCGTACCAGAACATCACCCCGGCCGGGTTCTTCTCCCCGGACAACCCGTTCCACCACTATTCGAACCTGGGCCGACGGCAGATCGCGGACTGGGCGGCCGGGCAGTTCGCCGGGGCGATCGCGATGTCCACCTACAGCGCGGACGAGCTGGTGGCGCTCGGCTACGATCCCGTCGCCACGATTCCGCTGCTGGTGGACCTGGACCGGCTGCGCCAAGCCCCCTGGGACCGCGGCACGGCCGAGCGGCTGGCCGGGCCGGCCAATATCCTGTTCGTCGGCCGGGTCTGCGAGAACAAGTGCCAGCACGAGCTGGTCGAGGTCGTCGCCGAGCTGGCCGGCCGCCTGTCCCGGCCGGTGCGGCTGCTGCTGGTCGGCGGCGAATCCTCGGCCGGCTACAGCGCCCATCTCCGCCGCCTGATCGCCGAACGGGGCCTGGACGGGTCGGTCGTGCTGACCGGCAAGATCCCGGAGGACCAGCTCTACGCCCATTACCGGGCGGCCGACCTGTTCCTGTGCCTGAGCGAGCACGAGGGGTTCGGCATGCCCCTGGTCGAGGCGACCGCCTTCGACGTGCCGGTCCTGGCCTATGCCGGGTCCTGCATCGCCGAGACGCTGGGCTCCGGCGGGATCCTGTTCGACGAGAAGTCCCCGGACCGGATCGCCGCCGCCGCCCGCCTGCTGCTGGAGGAGCCGCCGCTCCGCCGCCGGGTGCTCCAGGGCCAGCGCGCCGCCCTCGCGCGCTACCAGCCGGAGAGGCTGATCGCGTCCTTCATCTCCTTCCTGAACGGGATTGGCTTCGCCGTTCCCGAAACCGTGCCGGAGCCGGCGGTGTTCCGCGAGCCGGTCTCCTGGCGGATCGAGGGCCCGTTCGACAGCTCCTACAGCCTCGCCATCGTGAACCGGGAGGTCGCCCTGGGCCTGCGGCGCGGCGCCCCCGGGTCCGGAGGCGGGGATGTCGCCCTGTGCGCCATGGACGGCCCCGGCCGATACCCCGCCGACCGGGCTTTCCTGGCCGCCAACCCCGAGGCCGCCGCGATGTGGGAGCGCGGCCTCGAGGAAGGGCCGGCCGACGTGGTGATGCGCAACATCTACCCGCCCAGGGTGGACGACATGAAGGGGGTCGTCCGGGGCCTGCTGTGCTATGGCTGGGAGGAATCCGGCTTCCCCGCCGAATGGGTGGACGGCTTCAACCGAACCCTCGACGTGGTCACCGTGCTCAGCAGCTATACCGGCAAGGTGCTGGAGGATAACGGAGTCGTCGCCCCTGTCCATGTCGCCGGCACCGGCATTGACCACGTCCTTTCGGTCCCGCCGTCCGACGAGCGCATCCCCGAGCTGGACGGGGCTTCCGGCTTCGGTTTCCTGCACATCTCGTCGTGTTTCCCCCGCAAGGGCGCCGACGTGCTGCTGGAGGCATGGGGCAGGGCGTTCGACCGCCGCGACCCGGTCTATCTCGTGGTGAAGACCTTTCCGAATCCCCATAACGAGATCGAGCGGCAACTCGCCGACCTCAAGGCGCGCCACCCCGACCATGCCCCGGTCTTCCTGATCAACCGGGACCTGCCGGCCGGGACGCTGGCGACGCTCTACCGGCTGTGCGACGCCTTCGTCTCGCCCACTCGGGGCGAGGGCTTCGGCATGCCCATGGCGGAGGCCATGCTGTACGGCATGCCGGTGGTCGTTACCGCCTATGGCGGGCAGGCCGACTTCTGCACCGACGAGACGGCCTGGCTGGTCGATTACCGCTTCGCCTATGCCCGGACCCATTTCAACCTGCCCCATTCCGTCTGGGCCGAACCCTGCGTGGACGATCTCGCCCGGGCGATGCGCGCGGTCCGCTCGGCCTCGCCGGAGGAGCGCCGCCGCCGCACCGGGGCGGCCGAGGCCCTGATCCGCCGGACCTACGGCGCCGAAGCCGTGGCGGCGCGCGTGCGGCATGCCGTCGACTCGCTCGCCCACCAGCCGGTGCCGGCGCCCATGCCGCGGGTCGCCTGGGTTTCCACCTGGAACGCCCGGTGCGGCATCGCCAGCTATTCCATGGCGCTGGCCGCCGGCGTGCCGCCGGGCCGCCTGACCGTGCTGGCCAATCGAAACGCCCAATGCATCGATCCGGACGGCTCCGAAGTCGTCCGCTGCTGGGACGCGGGGTGGAGCGACCCGCTCGACGAACTGCACGACCGGATCATCGCCGACGGCGCCGACTCGGTCGTGCTTCAGTTCAATTTCGGCCTGTTCCAGCTGGCGGCCTTCGCGCGCCTGATCGACCGGCTGGTCGACCAGGGGCGGCAGGTCCATGTCTTCCTGCACGCGACGGCCGACGTGCGGAAGCCCGACCTGTTCATCTCGCTCTCCACCGCCGTCGAGTCGCTGCGCCGGGCCCGCCGGCTGTTCGTCCACGGCGTCCACGACCTCAACTGCCTCAAGGGGTTCGGGCTGGTGGACAATGTCGCGCTGTTCCCCATGGGACAGCAGGGCACGCCGGATCTCGACAGCGTCCGGCTGCGGCGCGACCATGGTCTGGCGGACCGGCGGGTGATCGCCAGCTTCGGCTTCCTGCTGCCCCACAAGGGCCTGCGGGAACTGCTCCAGGCCTTCGCCCTGATGCGCGGGGCCGACCCGAAGCTCCATCTGCTGATGGCCAACGCGCTCTATCCGGCGCAGGAGTCGGCGGACGAATGCGCGGCGTTGCGTCGGGCCATCGAGGAACTGGGTCTCGGCGATTCCGTCACCCTGCTGACCGACTATCTGGACGAGGAGGTCGCCATCGGCCTGCTGACCCTGGCCGACGTCGTGGTCTACCCGTACCAGCACACCCAGGAATCGGCGAGCGCCGCCGTGCGCATGGGGCTGGCCAGCGGGCGCCCGGTGGCGGTGACTCCCCTGGCGATCTTCGATGACGTTTCCCCGGTGACGATCCGGTTGCCGGGGACTTCGCCCGAGGACATGGCGCGGGGGTTGGCTCAGGTGCTTGAAGGCGGGCCGGAGATCGACGCCCTGCTGGCCCGGCAACGGGACTGGCTTGTTTCCTGCGGCTGGGAGCGCGTTTCCGCCCGGCTCTGGAACATCATCCGCGCTCAGCGCCCCCAAAAGTCAGAGGAAACACTTGGCATAAAAGCCTATGTGGCGCGCGAGCCACAATTAGCATAACCCCTTATGGAAAAATCAAAAACGGTAGGATGTGGACTCCTTCGCCGCCCCTGATCCCCATCCGCTAACCTACCGAAAATAATAGCATTTTAGCCCGGACTCCGCCCTGTCGGCGGGGTTCGGGCTTTTTTATTGCGGTATGCCACTAGGCTGAAAGTTAGGGTACTGAGGCATCCTCCCGTTGCAGAAAATTAACCCTTAGAGGCAACACTGGGCATATCGGCATCTGCTGCCCAGGCGCTTAACAGGAAACCACGGAAACGTCCGTCCCCCGGCCGGGCCGCTGGTTTCCGCGTCGAAGGCGTATCGGGTGCCAGTCCAAGGGAGTCTGATCACGGCGTTGATTGAGCTTCAAACCTCATGACGGGCATCCGCTCCAGGATGCCTCGGCAAACAACCTGAATTATCCCGATCTTCCGCTGACTGCGAACGACTCTCAAAGATCTGCTGATTAACCAGGTATTAACCATATCATGCAATCTTAGGATGTCTAAACGGCCTATAACTCATGTAATAGGCGGTTCAATGCGAGGCTTCCTCGCTCCGCGGTTCGGCAGGACTAACGGTTCAACGATACCTGTCACACCAGAAACCCGCAGGGTTTCGCTCCAACAAAGAGTCTAGGATGTCAATCAACCTGATTTCCAAGTTGTACATTGGGTATTTCGGCCGCGCCGGTGATCCGGAGGGCCTGGACTACTGGTTGCAGCAGATGTCCAGCGAGAACGAGTCGCCGATGTCGCTCGCCGACATCGCGCAGAGCTTCTCCGTGCAGCAGGAGGCCACCGAGCAGTATCCGTTCCTGGCCGATCCCTCGGCCGACCCGGAGCCGTTCCTGCGTTCGGTCTACAAGAACCTGTTCAACCGCGACAGCATCGATCAAGATGGCCTGGACTACTGGACGGGCAAGATCGCGGAGGGCCGTCCGATCGGGCTGATCATCATCGACATCATCAGCGGCGCGCAGGGCGCGGACGCCGTGATGGTCGAGAACAAGGCCCAGGTCGCCGCCTACTACACCGAGCAGTACAAGGTTAAAGGTCCTGATTACTGGGGCGACAACGACCTTGCGGCCGCCAAGGCGGTCCTGGACGGCGTCACCGACGACGCAGCCACCGTCGAGAGCGGCAAGTCGGCCGTCGACACCGCGATCACCGAAGACCTTCCCAGCTACGCCGTCAACGCCGCCGCGCCTTCGGCCGACGAGGGCCAGTGGGTCACCTTCATCCTCGACACCACCAAGGTCGAGCCCGGCACCAAGATCGCCTATACCCTCACGGGCGTCAGCGCCGAGGACGTCGTGGGCGGCCAGCTGACCGGCGAGTTCACCGTCGGCGAGGACGGCAAGGCTTCCATCAACGTCGAGTTGATCGCCGACCTCATCACCGAAGGCCCCGAGACCCTTACCATCACCCTGGACGGCCTGGAGGTTTCCGCCTCCGCCACCGTCAACGACACCAGCATGACCCCGGGCAACGAAGGTCCGGTCGCCGGTGCTCCGGTGGTGCTCGACAGCACCCAGGAAGGAGGCTCCGCGGTCATCTTTTCGAAGGACCAGCTCCTCGCCAACGTGACGGATGCCGAAGACGACGTCCTGTCGATCGTTGGGGTTTCGTATGATGAAGCCGCCGGCACGCTGGAAAAGATCGATGAGGACACCTGGAGCTTCACCCCGGCCGCCGACTACAACGGCACGGTCAGCTTCGAGGTGACCGTTTCCGATGGTGTGCACCAGACCGTCGCTTACGCGACCCTCCAGGTCGAATCGGTCAACGATTGGCCGGAGGCCAGCGGCCCGGTCACGTTCGACGCGATCCAGGAAGACACGACGCTCGTCATGAGCGCCGAGCAGCTGCTGGCCAACATGACGGACGCCGACGGCGATAACCTGATCGTCACCGACGTCGAGGTCGACACGGCCTTCGGCGATCTGACCAGGATCGATGAAACCACCTGGAGCTTCAAGCCGATCGCCAACTACAACGGCCCGGTCAGCTTCGTGGTGAACGTTTCCGACGGCGAGGACCAGATCGCGACGTCCGCGTCCGTGGAATTCACCGCGGTCAACGACGCGCCGGTGTTCGCCGGCGTGGCCGACACCACCATCGTCCAGGATGCCGCCACCGCGATCTTCGCCGGCGCCACGATTTCCGACGCCGAGCAGAACTATGCGGGCGGCAAGCTGACCGTGTCGATCGCCTCCGGCGCCGCCGCGACCAACTCGGACGCGCTGACGATCGGCGACAGCAACGTCATCCTGACGGGCAACGCAGCCAACAAGTCGATCATCATCGACGCCGACGGCAACGCCGCGACGACGAGCGACCAGACCCTGATCGGCTCCGTCACCGGCGGCACCTACACGGCGGCCGATCCGTCGAAGGGCATCGAGGCCGGCTACAAGCCCCTGGTCGTCACGCTGAACGACAAGGCCACCGACGAGCTGGTCTCCACCCTGCTCAAGAGCGTCAAGCTCTCGGCCGACACGGTCGCCGAGCGCACCGTGACGGTGACCGCGTCCGATGCGGACGGAGCCACGAGCCTGCTGGCTTCCTCGAAGATCGCGGTGACGGCTTCCAGCGCCCTGCAGCTGTCCGGCCTCGGCGACGACGACCGCTCCATGCTGGTTGCGGATGAACCGGCGTCGATCGGCGGCGACAACGCCTCGGCCAATCTGGTCGTCTCGGGTGTCCCGGTCGAGGGCTCCACGCTGAAGGTCGAGCTGTCGGGCACCGTCGATGCCTCCGACATCCTCGCCCTGTCCGGCACCGACGCCCGCGTCGTCAGCGGCTTCGTGCTGGTCACGGATGGCCAGTCGGAGATCAACATCGGCACCATGACCGGCGGCCAGGGCTCGCCCCTGGTGATCACCTTCAACGAGGACGCCACCGATGGGCTGATCAACACGCTGCTCCAGAACATCACCTTCGACGCCACCAACGGCGACGGCGACCGCAAGGTCACCTTCACGCTGACCGGTGCGGCTCCTGGCAACGTCGCCACGGCCGAGGTGAACCTGGCGGTTGCCAGCGGCTTCCTGACCCTGACGACCGACGACGATACGAACGAGAATTTTGAAGAGCCCGGCGTTTCGCCGACCGGCATCAACGTGTTCCAGGGCACCGTCGGCACGCTGAATTCCGGGGACGAGTTCTCCGGCGGCACCTCCACCTCGGACCGCCTGGAAGTCACGCTGGGCGGCACCGTCGTATCGCCGACCATCAGCAACGTCGAAGCGTTCGACCTGACCGGCAGCGCTGCCGGCGGCGGGATCGACTTCACCGACGTCTCCGACGTCAAGAGCGTCATGGTTCGGGGCGCCTTCGCCACCACCCTGGCGAACATCGGCGCCGGCGTCGCCACGGTGAACGCGGGACAGATGACCGCGGCGCTGACGGCGAGCTTCGCCGAAACTTCCGGTGACGTCTCCGTCACTGGCGGTACGGCCGGCGACATCATCAGCTTCGGTGCGACCCTCAACAATGCCGACGTGGTCAACGGCGGCGCGGGCAACGACACGGTCACCGCCGACATCGACGGCCTGACCGCCGAGACCGGTGCGCTGAAGATCGCCAACGTCGAAACCGTCAACCTGTCCGCTACCGAGGCCGCTGCCACGGTCGACGCCTCCGGCATCACCAGCGACGCGGGTTCGGTGACGCTGAACGTCTCCGGCGATCAGGAAGTAACCCTGCTCAACGTCGGTCCGTCGGCCGATGGAATCGTCAGCGCCCTGACGGTCGACGGCAAGCTGAACGTGTCCTTCTCCGAGAATTCCGGTTCCGTCTCGGTCACCGGCGGCGCGGGCGACGACACCATGAGCTTCGGCGGTACGCTGAACGCGTCCGACACGGTGGACGGCGGCGACGGCGAGGACACCCTGAACGCGACGATCGACGGGTTGACGATCGATTGGGCCTCGCTGTCCGAAGAGTCGACGGGTCTGCTGGATATCTCCAACGTCGAAACCGTCAATCTGACCACCAAGGGCGAAGACAGCCGGATCGTGCTGTTCGGTCTCGAAGATGCGAAGGTCAACGTCTCCGGCGATGCCAGCCTCAATGTCGTCCTGGCGCCGGGCACCGACCTGGACGCGTCGGGCTTGACCGGCGAAGCTTCGCTGACCGCGACCTACTTCGGCACGCTCAACGATACCAAGGTCACCGGCTCCGGCAACGCCGACACGGTCACCGCGGTACTGTCCGGCATGATGGGCATCACCGATCTCCCGGATGTGGAAGTCTCCGGACCGGAAATCACCGGTGTCGAGAAGATCCGTCTCGCCATCGATGACAGCGCCACTCTGGACGCCGGCAAGATCTCCGGCCCGGTCGTGTACGAGATCGCAGACCTCGATCAGATCGATAGCGATGATCTGGTGAACATCTCCGCTCCGTCCGGCCTGAGCATCGTCAACATCGGTACCGATGATGTCGAGGTGAATGCCGCCGGCTGGACGGGCAATGTCGCAGGCTGGACCGAAGCCGGCCTCGAGGCCAACACGTACTCGGGCCTGCTGTCGGTCGATTTCGGCAAGAACCTGTCCGAAGGCGACAAGGTCATCGGCTCCGCGACGGCGATGACGTCCGTTTCGGCGACCCTGCAGGACGGCCAGGCCTACTCGGCGACCCTGACCAACGTCGGCAACATCGCGCTGACCGTCGAGGGTTCCTCGACCGTGACCTTCGACGGTTCGAAGATCACCGGCACCGATCAGGGCCTGACGAACATCAGCCTGTCGGACGGCATGGATGGTGAGGATCTCGCCTCCTTCCAGGAAGCTGAGGCGGATGCCCAGACCGCGCTCGACGACGCGGTGATCCTGAAGTCGACCGCCGACGTCATCGCTGAGGAAGCTGCTGCCCAGTCTGCTCTGGATGCCGCGGTGATCCTGAAGCCGACTGCCGACGTCATCGCCGAGGAAGCTGCCGCCCAGACCGCCCTGGATGTCCGCAACCTCCTGATCTCGACGGAAGCTGCCGCCCAGACTGCCCTGGATGCCCGCAACCTCCTGATCTCGACGGAAGCGGACGCCCAGTCCGCCCTGAATGCCCGCAACCTCCTGATCACCGCGGTAGAGGACGCCGAGCGGGATGTCGAGACTGCCGGCGGCCCGGGAATGGACAGTCAGGCCGATGCCAGGCTGCAGGAAGCTGAAGAAGCCCTGAATGCCGCCGAGGCCTTGAAGGCGACTTCGGAGATCGTCTCCGAGGAGTTTGCCGCCCAGACCGCCCTGGATACCGCCGAGGCCTTGAAGGCGACTTCGGAGATCGTCTCCGAGGAGTTTACCGCCCAGACCGCCCTGGATACCGCGGTCGCCGCAAAGGCGACTTCGGAGATCGTCTCCGAGGAGCTCGTTGCCCAAACCGCCCTTGACGACCGCAATGAACTGATCTCGACGGAAGCGATCGCCCAGTCCGCCCTGGAAGCCCGCAACCTCCTGATCTCGACGGAAGCGGACGCCCAGAAGGCCCTGGACGACGCGACTTCGGCCAGCGAGAGCAGCATCGCGCTGGACAACCTGACTTCGACCGTCAAGGAGGTCGATGCCACCGGCTTCCTCGGCAAGGTGTCGGCAACGCTGACCTACGTCGGGACCGCCACGGAGAAGGGCATCCTTAACGGTGGCCACAACGGTGACACTCTGACCGGCGGTGCCGGCCAGGACGTCATCAGGGGTGGTGCCGGTAACGATGTCATCAAGGCTGGTGCCGGAAACGACATCATCACCGGCGGTACGGGCGTCGATGAACTCACGGGTGGAGCGGGCAGCGACACCTTCGTGTTCAGCTCCGAAGATACTGGTGCAGGCGTCGGCAACCGGGACATGGTCTTCGACTTCGCCATCGGTCAGGACAAGATCGACCTCCAGTCGGTCCGTTCGGTAGCGGAGTTCGGCGAACTCGATATCTCGGTCGGAAGCAACACGACGATCATCGCCTGGACCGAGACGTCGCAGGATGAACCGCCGATGGTCCACGAGATCGAACTCGTCGGCAACATCACTCTGTCGGCCAACGACTTCATCTTCCACACCCCCGTCTAACCCCGCCCCTCCACAAGGCGGAAACCGGAACTACCGCGGGGCTGCTTCGGCGGCCCCGCACCGAAGACGAAGAACACAGACGGCAAGGGGCCGGCCCGCGAGGGCCGGCCTTTTTCCATTTCGCCGCCGCCTCATCCATTCCCCGAAGAAACGAACGCGCCGACGACGGGTTACCCAGGCTGATACCGCAGTTCCGAGGTGACCTCATGCAGCGCGACAGGCAGGGCAGGGGGCGGCCGTTCGTCCCCGTGGCGATGGCCATACTTCTAATTCTCATGGGCCTCGCCCTGGCGGGCGGAGGCGTCTGGCTGATCGGCCTGGGCGGCTCCTGGTACTACGCCATCGCCGGAGTGGTCCTCCTGATCACCGGCTATCTCCTGTTCAGGAGGAACCCCGCGGCGCTCTGGGTCTATGCCCTGCTGCTCCTGGGCACGCTGGCCTGGTCCCTGTGGGAGGTCGGGTTCGACTGGTGGCCGCTGGCGGCGCGCGGCGCGGTCTTCGTCGTGGTCGGCTTGCTCCTGCTGCTGCCCTGGGTCACCCGCCCGCTGGACGGCCGTTCCGGGGCCGCTTCCCTGCCGCTGGCGGCGGCACTCGCCCTGGCCGTCGTGGTGGCGGGAGCTTCCATGTTCGCCGACCCCCACCGGATCGAGGGAACCGCCCCGGGACCGCGCGCCGAAGCCCCGGCGAACGGACCCACCAGCAAGCCCGACGTCCCGCCCGGCGAATGGCATGCCTACGGCCGCACAGGCTACGGCCAGCGCTATTCCCCGCTCGACCAGATCACCCCGGCCAACGTCTCCCAACTCCAGGAGGCCTGGACCTACCACACCGGCGACCTGCGCGGCCAGCCCGGCGACCCGGTGGAAACCACCTTCCAGGTCACGCCGCTGAAGATCGACAACCGCCTGTATCTCTGCACGCCGCACCAGTTCGTCATCGCGCTGAACGCCACCACCGGCGAGGAGATCTGGCGCTACGATCCGGAGATCCGCGACGACCTGGCGCTCCAGCACCTGACCTGCCGTGGCCTGTCCTACCACCCGGCTTCCGAGGAAACGGCCGCCCCGGCTCCCGCCTCGCCCGCCCCGGCGGAGCCGGCGGACTCACCGGTCCCCGACATGCCGGTCGCGGCCAATACCGCGCCGGAAACCGCCGACAACTGCCCCGCCCGCCTGTTCATGCCGACCGCGGACGGCAGGCTGATCGCCCTCAACCCCGAGGACGGCGCGATCTGCACCGCGTTCGGCGGCGGCACCGGCCAGATCGACCTCTGGCGCAACATGCCCAACGTCAAGCCGGGCTCCTACTACTCGACCTCCCCGGTCGTGGTCACCCGGGACCTCATCATCGTGGGCGGCACCGTCCTGGACAATGTCTCGGTCAACGAGGCCTCAGGCGTGATCCGGGCCTTCGACGTGAACACCGGTGACCTCGTCTGGGCCTGGGACCCCGGCGATCCGGACGACACGGCGCCGCCCCCTCCGGGCGAGACCTACACGCCCAACTCGCCCAATTCCTGGTCGATCTCCGCCGTGGACGAGGATTTGGGCATGGTCTACATCCCCCTGGGCAACCAGCCGCCCGACCAGTGGGGCGGCAACCGCAGCCCGGCGGTGGAGCGGTTCTCGTCCTCCGTCGTCGCCCTCGACCTCGCGACCGGAGAGGTGCGCTGGAACTTCCAGACCGTCCACCACGACCTGTGGGACTACGACGTGCCGTCGCAGCCCAGCCTGATCGACCTGACCGTCGGCGGGCAGACGGTGCCGGCCCTGGTCCAGCCGACCAAGCAGGGCGAGCTCTTCGTCCTCGACCGCCGCACCGGCGAGCCGATCCTTCCGGTGACCGAGAAGCCGGCGCCGCAAGGCGCCGCCGAGGGCGACCACACCGCCCCGACCCAGCCGGTCTCGGCGCTGTCCTACGACCCGCCTCCGCTGAGCGGCCGGGACATGTGGGGAGCCACCCTGTTCGATCAGCTCGCCTGCCGCATCCAGTTCCACAGGCTGCGCTACGAGGGCCGCTACACCCCGCCCTCCACTGAAGGCTCCCTCATCTACCCCGGCAATTTCGGCGTGTTCAACTGGGGCAGCATCGCGGTCGATCCCCGGCGCCAGATCGCCTTCACGACCCCGGCCTATCTCGCCTTCGTCTCCCAGCTGATCCCGCGCGAGGACGATACCACCCTCTATGTCCAGGGCGAGAACCGGCCGGAATACAGCCTGCCGGCTCTCAACGAGAATTTCGGCGCCCCCTTCGCGGTCAAGCTGGCCCCGTTCGTCTCCGTCCTCGGGCTGCCCTGCCAGGCTCCCCCCTGGGGCTATGTCTCGGCGGCCGACCTGACCACCGGCGAGATCATCTGGATGCACAAGAACGGCACCGTCCGCGACGCCTCGCCCCTGCCGCTGCCCTTCAGGATGGGCGTGCCCAGCCTGGGCGGCCCGATGATGACGGCCGGCGGCGTCGCCTTCCTGTCCGGCACGATCGATTATTACGTGCGCGGCTACGACGTCACCACCGGCGAGCAGCTCTGGGAAAGCCGCCTGCCGGCCGGCGGGCAGGCGACGCCCATGACTTATCTGGGCGAGGACGGCCGGCAATACCTGCTGGTCGCCGCCGGCGGCCACGGCTCGCTGGGCACCAAGGCCGGCGACAGCGTCATCGCCTACGCGATACCCAGGCAATAGCGCGGCCCTGACCTCCCGCCGCGGCGAGCTCCGGCTCCCGCGGCGTGCGGGCATCCCTCCGGGATAAACCCGGCAATGCAAATGATAATGAGTTGCATCGACATCGTTCGGACCTTAAGAGTTCGCCCGGCCAACAATGACAGGCAGGGAGAAGCTCGATGCCGGCTTGGAACGATCGATGAAGGGTGCCGACGGACAGGTAAGGTCGCCTTCACCTCCGCCGGCCCTCCGCCTCCGAATCCTCGGAAGCCTCCTGGCGCCCCTGGTCGTCCTGGCCATCCTCGCGGCCACGCCCGCCGCGGCGGGCGACACGCCGCCGCCCCCTCGCCGCGTCGTCGCGCTGGACTGGGGCCTCACCGACACCCTGATCGCGCTGGGCGTCCGGCCCCTCGCCGTGCCCGAGGCCAAGGTCTACGACACCTGGGTCGGCGGTCCACCCCTCGACCCCGGCGTCGTGGATCTCGGTCTCCGCCTGGAACCGAACCTGGAACTGCTCAGCACCCTCGCTCCCGACTTGATCCTGATCGTCGGCGAGCATGAAAGCCTGCGGCCCCACCTGGAGCGGATCGCCCCGACGCTGTCGCTCCCCACCTACACCTCCGACCACCGGCCCTGGGAGAACGCGGTCGAGGCTACCCGAAGGCTCGCCCGCCTGCTGCACCGCGAAGCTGCCGGCGAAGCGCTGATCGCCAGCGCCCAAGCCGCCTTCGCCGCCGCCCAGGTAACCTTGGAAGCAGCCAACCCCCCTCCCGTCCTGGCCGTCAGCTTCATGGACGCGAGGCATGTCCGCGTCTATGGCAAAGGCAGCTTGGCGGAAGCCGTCCTGGAAAGCAGCGGCCTGCGCAGCGCCTGGACGGGGCCGACCAACGCCTGGGGGTTCGCCACCGTCCCCATCGACCGCCTGTCCGTGCATCCCGACGCCAGCCTGCTGGTGATCGATCCGGTCCCGCCGGACGCCCGGCCCACCCTGGCCTCCAGCCCTCTCTGGCGCAATCTCCCCGCTGTCGCGGCGGGCAGGACCGGGGTCATTCCGCCGCCGCTGGTCTTCGGCATGGTGCCGGCCGCGGCGCGTTTCGCCCGCCTGCTGGCCGAAACCCCGGACCTCTTCCCCGCAGCGCCCCTCAGCGCTCCCCGATCGTATGGAGATGCCGGATCGGCCGGCCGGCCGCGGTAGCCTGGGCCGCCAGCACGATGCCCTGGGCGTCGATGCCGAAATGCCGGTACAGGTCGGCGATGGTGCCGGTCTGGCCGAAATGCTCGACGCCCAGCGCCCGCGTCCGGTGGCCGTGGACCGATCCCAACCAGCCCAGCGTCGCGGGATGCCCGTCGATCACCGTCACCATGCCGCAGTTGGACGGCACGCCGTCCAGCAGCCGCTCGATATGCGACCGGGCATGCACCAGCCCGCGCTCCCGCGCCCGTTGGGCGGCGCTCCAGCCGCCGTGCAGCCGGTCGGCCGAGGTGACGGCGAGCAGCCCCACGTCGCGCCGGTCCTCGGCCATCAGCCCGACCGCCTCGATCGCCTCGGGCGCCACCGCGCCGGTATAGGCCACCACCACTTGGCAGTTCGGCCCCGGCCGCCGCATCCAGTAGGCGCCGTCGATGATGTCCTGGCGAAGCTCCGGCGCCATGTCCCGGCCCGGCTGCTCCAGCGTGCGCGACGACAGGCGCAGATAGACGGCGCCGCCGGTCTCGTCCCTCAGCCAGTTCCGCTCGTTCGGCTGGCCCTCGCCGTTGCGCTGCATGTAGTCGAAGGCCCAGCGCATGATGACGCCCAGCTCGTCCACGAAAGCCGGCTCGAAATAGGCCAGTCCATCCTGCGCCATGCCGACCAGCGGCGTCCCGATCGACTGGTGCGCGCCGCCTTCCGGCGCCAGCGTGACGCCGGCCGGCGTCGCCACCAGCATGAACCGGGCATCCTGGTAGCAGGCATAGTTCATCGCGTCGGCGCCGCGATAGATGAAGGGGTCGTACACCGTTCCGATCGGCAGCAGCCGCTCCCCGAACACCGAATGGGACAGCCCCAGCGCCGACAGCATGGTGAACAGGTTCGCCTCGGCGATGCCCAGCTCGAAATGCTGCCCGTCGGGCGAGAAATCCCAGCTGTATGTGGACGGAATGCGTTCCTTCTTGAACAGGTCGGCCATGGCCTCCTTGGCGAACAGCCCGCGCCGGTTCACCCACGACCCCAGGTTGGTCGAAACCGTCACGTCCGGCGCCGTCGTCACGATCCGCTCCGCCAGCCCCTCCTTGGTCCGCCCCAGCTCGTTCATGATCAGCCCGAAGCCCGCCTGGGTGGACAGCGCCTTCTGCTTCGGAACTTCCAAAGCCTCCGGAACCGGAACCACCGGCGCCGAATAGCGCCGCGGCCCTTTGGCGAAGAACGGCACCGTGCCCAGGAACGCCGACAGCCGGTCCTCCCCGATCCCCAGCCCCTCGAAGCGGTCCCACTCGTGCCCCGGCCGGATCTTCAGGCCGTCGCGGAACGCCTCCATCTGCGCGGGCGTCAGAAGCCCCGCATGGTTGTCCTTGTGCCCCGCCAGCGGCAGCCCGAAGCCCTTGACCGTATAGGCGATGAAGCACACCGGCCGGTCATGCCGCCGCGCCGCCTCGAAGGCTTCCAGCAGGGACGGCAGGTCATGGCCGCCCAGGTTGCCCATCAGGTCAGCCAGCTCCCCGTCGGAGCGCCGCTCGATCAGCCGGGACACGGGTCCCTGGTCGCCCAGGTCGTCCATCAGACGCCGGCGCCACGCCGCACCGCCTTGGAAGGTCAGGGCCGAATAGAGCTGGTTCGGGCAGGTGTCGATCCACTCCCGCAGCCGGTCGCCGCCCTCCTCGGCGAACGCCTCCCGCATCAGCCGGCCGTGCTTCAGGATCACGACGTCCCAGCCGAAGTTGCGGAAGATGCCTTCCAGCCGCTCCCACAGACCTTCCCGGATGACAGCGTCCAGGCTCTGCCTGTTGTAGTCGACGATCCACCAGGTGTTGCGCAGGCCGTGCTTCCAGCCTTCCAGCAGCGCCTCGAAGATATTGCCCTCATCCATCTCGGCATCGCCGATCAGGGCGACCATGCGCCCCTCCGGGATCGAGGGAGCCCAGTTCCTGGCCTTCAGGTAATCCTGGACCAGCGAGGCGAACAGCGTCTGGGCGACGCCCATGCCCACCGACCCGGTCGAGAAATCGACGTCGTCCACGTCCTTGGTCCGCGACGGATAGCTCTGCGCACCCTTGTAGCCCCGGAAATTTTCCAGCTTTTCGCGCGTCTGGTTGCCCATCAGGTACTGGATAGCGTGGAAGATCGGGCTGGCGTGCGGCTTGACCGCGACCCGGTCCTCCGGCCGCAGGGCCGCGAAATACAGCGCCGTCATGATCGTCGCCAGCGACGCCGACGAAGCTTGGTGCCCGCCTACCTTCAGCCCGTCCAGGTTGGGCCGGACATGGTTGGCGTTGTGGATCGTCCAGGACGCCAGCCAAAGGATCTTGCGCTCCAGCTCGCGCAGGCATTCGACGGTATCGGCACCGTGTTCGATGGTCGTTGAGTCAACCATTTCCGCTTCGCTTCCCAGGATGATGACAGGCCACCACGATAACACCGGCGCCCGGGCAAATGGTTGCGAACTGCGCTGCCCGATGCCATGCTTACGGCATCCCATGCCAAAAATGCATAAGTTTGCGCCATCCAATGCCAAAACCCAGCCTCGACGCCATCGACCGGAAGATCCTTGCCCGCCTCCAGAAGGACGGCCGGATCGCCAACAACGACCTTGCCTCCGCCATCGGCCTGTCGCCCTCGCCCTGCCTCCGCCGGGTCAAGGCGCTGGAGGAGAGCGGAGTGATCCGCACCTACGTGGCGCTGGTCGATCCCTCGACCGTGGACCTCCCTGTAAACGTGTTCGTCAGCGTCACGCTGGAAAAGCAGATCGAAGAACGCCTCGACGCCTTCGAGGCCGCGATCATGCATCGGCCGGAGGTGCTGGAATGTTACCTGATGACGGGAGAAGCAGATTACCTGCTCCGCGTAGTCGTCCCCGACCTCGCGGCCTACGAACACTTCCTCAAGACCCACCTGACCCGAATACCCGGCGTCTCCAGCATCAAATCCAGCTTCGCGTTGAAACAGGTGCGCTACGAGACCGCATTGCCGCTGCATCACTTGCCTGCGTAAGTTCCAGGATTATTTATCCACAGATGCACGCAGATGGGCTCAGATGGGTATCGATGAGCGGGATCGTCTGTCGCATGCGGTTCTTGGTGCGGCTTTTGAAGTTTCGAACATTCTTGGCCATGGGTTTCTTGAAATAGTCTACCGGCGGGCACTGGTCGCGGAACTGACCCGCCGGGAGATTCATGCACGTGAGGAAGTGCCTTTCCCAGTATTCTATAAAGGAGACGAGGTAGGCCGCTACTTCGCGGATATCATGGTCGAAGACAGGATGATCATCGAGCTGAAATGTACCGAAACCCTGTCGCCCGCCCATGTCGCCCAGACCCTCAATTACCTGAAGGCAGGCAAAATACCCATCGCCCTGCTCATTAATTTCGGCAAGCCCCGTATCCAGTATCAACGCATCATTCTACAGGGCGCGTAGCGCCCATCTGTGTCCATCTGCGTTCATCTGTGGCCAAACCCCCTTTCAACCCCCGACCGCCCCCGCCTCCGTCATCCGCCGGATCTCCTCCTCGCCGAACCCGTGCTCCGCCAGCACCTCCGCCGTATGCTCCCCGAACCGCGGTGCCGGCCCGAAGACCCCGCCCGGCGTGTCGGACAGCTTGATCGGCAGCCCCAGCGCCTTGACCGCCCCGGCGACCGGGTGGTCCACCTCGACCACCATTTCCCGCGCCAGCGTCTGCGGGTCGGCGTGCATCTCGGCGATCGACAGCACCGGCCCGGCCGGCACGCCGGCGGCGTTCAGGCGCTCCAGCCACTCCGCCGTGGTCCGCTGGCGGAAATGGACGGTCAGCGCCTCCACCAGATCCTCCAGGTTGTTCATCCGCCGCCGGTTGTCGGCGAACCGCGGATCGTCCAGCAGCTCCCGCGCCTCCAGCACGTCGACCAGCTTCAGCCAGTTGGTCTGGTTGGCGGCGCCCACGTTGATCCAGCCGTCCGCCGTCTCGAACGCCTGGTACGGCGCGTTCAGCGGATGGGCCGACCCCATCGGACCCGGCGACGCGCCGGTCGCGAAGCAGATCGCCGACTGCCAGTAGGTGTGGACGATCCCCGCCTCGAACAGCGAGGTATCGACCAGTTGCCCCCTGCCCGTCGAAGCCCTCGCCACGACCGCGCTGGCCACCCCCAGCGCCGCCAGGATCCCCGCCGTGATGTCCGTCAGGGGTGCGCCCACCTTCACCGGCGGCCGGCCCGGCGCCTCCCCGGTGATGCTCATGATCCCGCTCATGCCCTGGGCGATCAGGTCGAAGCCGCCCCGGTCGGCATAGGGGCCCGTCCGCCCGAAGCCCGACACCGCGCAGTAGATCAGCCTGGGGTTCCGCTCCCGCAAAGTCTCGTATCCCAGCCCCAGCCGGTCCATGGTGTCCTGCCGGTAGTTCTCGATCACCACGTCGGCGTCCATCAGCAGCCGCTCCAGCGCCGCCTTGCCATCCGCCGTCTTCAGGTCGATGGCGATGCCGCGCTTGTTGCGGTTCATCATCATGAAGGCGGCGGACTCGCCCTCGATGTCCGGCGGCAGGAACCGGCGGCTGTCGTCGCCGCCGGGGATCTTCTCCACCTTGATGACGTCGGCCCCCAGGTCCGCCAGGAACAGCCCGCACACCGGGCCGGCCATGATATGGGCGAGTTCGACGACCTTGAGCCCCTTCAGCGGCCCCGTCCGATCAGCAAGCATAAATCAGCGTCCCTTGAACTCTGGCTTCACCTTGTCGAGGAAGGCACGGTATCCGATCCGGAAATCCTCCGTGTCGTAGCAGGCGTACCCCTCGTCCATCTCCGCCTCGCTCAGCGGCGTGCCCTCGGCCAGCCGCCGGGCGAACTTCTTGTGCCAGCGGGCGACTAGCGGCGCGCCTTCGGAAATCCGCCGGGCGGTCGCCATGGCCTCCTTGTCCACCTCGGCGTCGTCCACCACGCGGGTGACCAGGCCCTTGTCCTTCGCCTCGGCCGCCCCGAAGATCCGGCCTTCCAGCAGGATCTCCAGCGCGGTGGAGCGGCCGGCCAAGGCGATCAGCGCGTCCAGCTCGGCATAGCCCATCACCAGCCCCAGCTTGTTGATGGGCGCGCCGAACCGGCTCGACGTGCCGCAGATGCGGATGTCGCAGCTTCCTGCGATCTCCAGCCCGCCGCCGACGCAGATCCCCTTGATCAGCGCCACCGTCGGGTGTCGGCAGGTCCGCATCGCGTCCAGCGTGCCGGCGATGATCTTGCCATAGGCGCTGGCCTGCTCGGAGTTGGAGCGTTCGTTCTCGAACTCCGAGATGTCGTTGCCGGGGCTGAACGCCCGGTCCCCGGCGCCCCGCAAGACGATGCACCGGACGGAATCGTCGTCCGACAGCCGCCGCATCACCTCGCCCAGGCGCTGCCACATGGACTTGGTGAAGGCGTTCAGCTTGTCCGGCCGGTTCAGGGTGACGGTGACGACCGGGCCGTGGTGCTCGGTCAGGATCAGGTTTTCCACGGGTTTCCCCCCTGTGTGCTTAGTATGCTTATCGGTAGAACAGCTCGACCAGACCCATCGGCACGATCGGCACGTATGTGGACAGCAGCAGCACCGCCATCAGCACGCCGATGAAGTAGATGTTCACCTTGCTGACGGCCCAGATGTCGGCCTTGGCGATCGAGCAGGCCGTCACCAGCACGCTGGCGACCGGCGGCGTCTGCTGGCCGATGCCCAGGTTCAGCGTTACGATGATCCCGAAATGCACCGGGTCGATGCCGACCAGGTTGACCAGCGGCATGACGATCGGAACGATCAGGATGATCGCCGCGGCCGAGTGCAGGAACAGGCCGGCCAGCAGGAAGATGACGTTCAGAAGCGCCAGCACGACGTAGCGGTTATTGGTGAAGTCGGCCACCGCCTGGGCCAGCTGCTGCGGCACCTGCTGCTCGGTCAGATATGTCCCCATCAGGGCCGAGGTCGCGACCAGAAGCATCACCACGGCGGTCTGGATGCCGCCTTCCAGGATCGCGTCGTACAGGTGCGCCAGGTCCAGCTCCCGGTAGACCACGGTCCCCAGGAACAGCGCCGCCACCACGGCCAGGGCCGCGCCCTCCGTCGCGGTGAACCAGCCGCCGAAGATGCCGCCCAGGATGATGATCGGCATGGTGAAGGCCCAGACCGCCTCGCGGAAGGTTTCCTTCACCCGGCTGACCCGGAACATCTCCTCCACCGGGTAGTTGCGGCGGACAGCGAACCAGTAGGCGAGGCCCATCAGCCCGGCCGCCCCCAGCAGGCCCGGCACGATGCCGGCCACGAACAGCTGCACCACCGAACTGCCCGACATCACCGCATAGAGGATCATCGGGATCGACGGCGGGATGATCACCGCCAGCGTCGCAGCCGACGAGGTGATGGCGGCGGCGAAGGTGGCGGGATAGCCGCGCTTCTTCATGGCCGGGATCAGGATCGACCCGATCGCCGCCACGTCGGCCACCGCCGAGCCCGAGATTTCCGCGAAGAACAGGGAAGTCGCCACGTTGACCATGGCGAGCCCGCCGCGCACGAACCCGACCAGCGCCGAGGCGAAGGCGATCAGCCGGCGCGAGATGCCGGCCGAGTTCATGATGGCGCCCGCGAAGATGAACAGCGGGATCGCCAGCAGCGGGAAGCTGGTGGCGCCGTCATACAGCACCATCGCCATGTTGGGCAGCGTCGCCGTTCCCGACGACAGCAGCATCGCGACCACCGACACGACGCCCAGCGCCACCGCGATCGGCACGTTGATCAGGACCAGGCCGAACAGCCCGGCCGCCATGTACAGCAGGGTCATCGCTCGGCCCCCCGGGCATCTTTCATCAGGTCGGGATTCAACAGTTCGGGCGGGATCTCGGGATCGTGGATCGGCCCGTGCCCGCGCGCCTCCCGCAGGATCTCCGGCAGGTTCATCAGCTCGGCGATGATGAACAGCACGGCCCCGATCGGGATCACCGACTGGGTGAACCAGACCGGCACCCACGGCAGGCTGACCAGCGTCAAGCCTTCCAGATAGCCCAGCACCTCGATGCCGACCCAGGCCAGCAGCACGAAGAAGCCGATGACGATGACCTCGGCCAGGATGACGACCGGCAGCCGCAGCGCCGGCCGCATGGCGGCGATCAGGCCGGGAAAGCCGATATGGGACCGCTTCAGCGCCGCCAGCGCCGACCCGTAATAGGTCAGCCAAGCCAGCAGGATCGAGGCGACCTCGTCATACCAGACCAGCGAGGCGCCCAGCTTGCGGAACACCACCGCCCCGAACACGACCGCCGTCATGCCGACCAGCAGGATGATCACGATGGCGGCGAGGAAACGTTCGAAACCCGTGCGCATCAGCGCCAGGGATGATGTCGAGTTCGCCATTACGGGGATCCGGCGTTCACGAAGACTTGCCGAGTTCGACGGCCTTCTCCACCATGGTCTTGGCGGCCGGGACCTCGTCGGAGAAGTCGCGGTAGATCGGCTCGCTGGCCTTGACGAAGGCGTCCTTGTCCACCTCGTTCACCTGCATGCCCTCGTCGCGCAGCTTGGTCTCCAACTCCTCGTCCATGCGCGCCGCCGTCTCATAGACGAAGGCCTGCGTTTCCCGCGCCGTTTCCTCCAGGACCTGCCGCACGTCGGCCGGCAGGCTGGCCCATTTGCGGCTGCCCACGGTCACGTAGGCGGGGGTATAGACGTGCCCGGTCATGGACAGGAACTTCTGGACTTCCTGGAGCTTGGAGCTGTGGATCTGCGTCAGCGGGTTCTCCTGCCCATCCATCACGCCCGTCTGCAACGCCACGAACAGTTCCGAGAACGCCATCGGGCTGGGGTTCGCGCCATAGCTCTGGAACATCCGCACCCGCCACTTGCCGCCCGGCACGCGCAGCTTGATGCCCTTCAGGTCGTCCGGCGTCTCGACCGGGCGGGTGTTGGTGGTGACGTGGCGGAACCCGTTCTCCCACAGGCCGATGATCTTGTAGCCCTGCTTCTCGGCCGCCGGAGCCAGCGACGGCCAGAACACGTCGTCGGCGATCCGCTTCATGTGCTCCCGGTCTTTGACCAGGTATGGCATCTCGAACAGCCCGAAGACGTCCGACACCGTCGACATCACGGTGGAGGGCAGGGCGAAGTCGATGGTTCCCAGCCGCAGCTTCTGCAGCATCTGCTCGTCGGTGCCGAGCTGGCTGGACCCGAACACGACCACCTTGGCCTTGTCGCCCAGCTTCTCGTTGGCCCGCTTGGCGAATTCGTTGGCCGACTGGTCGAACAGCGATCCCGGCGCCCCGACATGACCGAACTTCAGCTCGGTCTGTGCCGCCGCCGGCAGCGAAAACACCCCTCCGGCCAGCAGCGCGCCGACCAGCGGCCCCAATGCGTTCAGGACAATGCGCTTCATGGATTTTCCCTCCCCTTCTGCATGCCGGCTCTCGTGGACGCTTGATCCGTCCCGGGCCCTTGGCTTGACGACGGCGCGTTGCGCCGAATTCGTAATTTTGCATTATGCATGAAAAGGGCAGTCCGACAACCCGGAGCTTTCCGCCACTGACGGCCCTTCCCTCCGACCCGTGTTCATCCCGGGGGGTTCATGCTAGGGCTCCGGCCGGAACGGAAGATCCCTCCACTTCATGTTCTGCGATGCGTTTTCTGCGATGCGTCGGGCCACGGCCCACCCTACGGTTTGACGCAGGGCGGAGGTGATGCGGGTCGTCGATCGTAGGTTGGGCCGTGGCCCAACGCATGGAATCAATGTCCCGGACAGAATACTAGGAACTGTCCCGGCCGGAATACTGAGAACAGATCGGGATGATCTTCGGAGGGCATCAATTCCGTTGCTTCGAATCTGTGACTTATCACCACTCATCTGTGGCAAGAACCTGTCACTCCCCATGTATCTTTCCGCGTGACAGTCAAGATGCTGGTCCACTCAAGTTGGCAGTCGCCAAAGCGCTCATGCCGGCCAGCACCGGCCATATTCGAACGATCACGTACATGCGACATATTAATGCAAAAGCCCTTGACCCCGGCACGGCATGGGTCTAATTGTTTGCCACTTCGATGCCGAGGCCACTTAATGGGGTCGTGCCGCCAAGGCGGACTGCGTCGGAGATCAAACTATCAAAGGGGGCTTTCGGCCCCCTTTGGCATGTCCGGACCTCTGCAAGCCCGGATACCCAACACACCATCCAGGAAAGTCTTCCTTCATTCATCCATGCCATGCTTCGATCCGCGCCCCGGTGCCGGATCTTGTAAGCGTGAATACGAAAGCTTGGCCTGGATGACAGGCCATGATCACGTTTGCTGACATTCTGCCTGCGGAGACTGGGCATGAGCACTCCGCGATCCGACCCGGCAAAATGATGACATCTGCTGACATTCCGGGGGGGGGAGGGACGTAAACATTCCGCCGCCCTCCCAGCCGCCATGACCACGTTTGATGACATTCCCCCGGGGGGGGGCGTCATCCGCCCACCACCCCATCCGGGGTCAGCAGCATGTTCGCCAGTACCCGCTCGTCATTCTCCATCCGCCAGGACAGCAGCGCCTGGGCATGGTCGCGGACCAGGGCCGTATGGGCGGGATCGTCGGCGAGGTTCCGGAATTGCCCGGGGTCGGCATCCAGGTCGAAGAACAGCGGCGGCAGGCCGGCGAAATGGACATACTTGTAGCGCTCGCCGCGCAGCACGTTGAGCACGCACTGGCCGGGACGCAGCCCCAGCGCCCGTTCCGCCTCGCCCCGGGCCACGTCGCGGAAGTCGAACTCCCAATGGGCATGACGGCGCCAATCCTCCGGAACGGGCGATCCGCCCAGCAGCGGCAGCAGCGAGCGGCCGTCGCACTGGGCCGGCGGGGTGCCGCCCAGCCAGTCGATGACGGTCGGCATCAGGTCCACATGCTCGGTGAAGGCATCCACCGTGCCGCCGCCGGATCGATCCGGGTCCCGAACGATCAGCGGGACATGGTAGGCCTCGTCGAAGTAGCCGGCCTTGCCCAGCATCCAATGGTCGCCCAGCATCTCGCCATGGTCGGACGTGACGATCACCAGCGTGTCGTCCAGCGCGCCGGTCTCCCTCAGCAGTGACACCATCCGGCCGACCTGGGCGTCGAACTCGGCGACCAGCCCGTAATAGGTCGCGCGCAGCCGGGCCAGGGTGCCGGCATCCAGGGTGCGAGGGTCCAGGTCCGCTCCCTCCACCCAGCAGTCGGTCCGCTGGCGGGCGAGGTGCCAAGCGAGCCAGGGATGCCCATCCGCCTCCGTCCGCCAGTCCGGCGCGCGCACCGCCGGCGGCGTCGCGGCGGGATCGATCAGGCGGTGATAGGGATCGGGCGCTACCCAGGGTGGATGCGGCCTGATGAAGGCGGCTAGGGCGAACCAGGGCTGACGGCCGCGCCCCTCCAGCCAGGCGATCACGCGGTCGGCGAGGAAGGCGGTATCGCTGTCCTCCTCCCGGTAGACGGCCGGTCCGAAGGGCTCGGCGGTGCGGTAGATCTCCCGGGCCTGCTCCGGCACCGGATAACTCTTCGCCCGCAGGTGCTCGGCCCAGGGTTCGATCGCTTCGGTCAGAAGGCAGGCCGGGTCGAAGCCCGGCATCACGCCCTCGTAGCTGCGCAACGCCGGGTCGGCCGGATCGTGGCGGCGCGGGTCGGGCGAGGTGTCGGTATAGCCGAAGAGGGCGGGAGCATGGCCGAGTCGGCGCGCCTCCAGCGCCAGGTTGGTGTGCCGGGCGTCCAGCGGGGTGCCGTTGGCGACGGATCGGTGGTTCTGGAGATACATCCCCGTCAGCAGGGACGCGCGCGCCGGCCCGCAGGGGCTCGCCTGTCCGAAATGGCGGCGGAACAGCGTCCCCTCGGCGGCGAGGGCGTCCAGGTGCGGCGTGCGCACGCAGGCATGGCCGAGGGCCGACAGGCAGTCGCCGCGCCATTGGTCGGCCAGGATCAGGAGCACGTTGCGGGAAGGGCGGCCGCTCATCGGCGCGTCTCCGGACAGTGAAAGCGATTGATATGATTGCCTTTCGCGGCCTTGCACGCCAGGGCCGAGCCATGACACATTGATGAAAATTTTCTAAAACGCGGCGTCTGAAATTGCCGCTCGGCTTGGGCCTGCTGCATAGTCCGCCGGCCACGGAACCGTTCTGGGAGAACAAGAGACATGACTGACTCAGCGGAAAAACTGTCCAGCCAGGCGACGCAGCGTGCCGCCCGGGCCTTCACCCGCCGCACCCTGCTGAAAGGTGCCGCCGCGGCGGGCGCCCTGTCCGCGGCCGGCCCCTTCATCGTGCGCAATGCCCGCGCCGCCTCGGGCGAGGTCAAGCTGTTCGCTTGGTCCGGTTATATCTCCCCCGAAATGATCACCGACTTCGAAAAGAAGACCGGCATCAAGGCGGTCCTGACCGAGTACGGCACCAACGACGAGCTGCTGAACCAGCTTCGCGCCTCTGGCGGAGCCGGTTTCGACGTCATCATGCCGACCGTCGACCGCGTGCCGAACTATGTGGAGTACGAGCTGGTCCAGCCGCTCGACGAGTCCAAGGTCAATTTCGACGGCTGCATCGACTCGGCGGTCAAGGGTTCCGCCGGCATGGGCGGCGTGATCGGCGGCAAGCGCTACCTGGCGCCCAGCGACTGGGGCACCGAGGCGATCGCCTTCGACAACACCGTCGCCAAGCTCCAGTACGGCCAGGCCAGCTACGGCGACCTGTGGAAGCCGGAATACAAGGGCCAGGTCACCGTGCGCGGCCATTCCAGCCTGATCGGCATCGCGCTGTGGCTGGAATCCCAGGGCAAGCTGCCCCATCCGGTGCGCCAGCAGTTCACGGAGGAGGCGAAGGCCCGGGCTAACTTCGACGCCATCATCAAGGTCGCGACCGAGAACAAGCCGTCGGTCGGCCAGTTCTGGTCCAACGAGAACGAGGCCCAGGGTGCCTTCCGCACCAATGGCTGCGTGATCGGCCAGACCTGGGACAGTTCGGCGGCGACTCTCCGCAAGGAGAACCTGCCGATCCGCTTCATCGCGCCCAAGGAAGGGGCGCTCGCCTGGATGGAAGGCTTCTGCATCACCAAGGGGGCGCAGAACCTGGCGCAGGCCTACGAGTGGATCAACTGGTACTATACGCCGCAGGCCGGCGCGCTCTATTCCAACCACACCAGCATCAACACGACCTCCAAGGGCGCGGAGCAGTATCTCAGCGACTTCAACAAGCAGTTCTTCGCCGACGCCTATCCGGCAGACGCGCTGGACAAGCTGTGGTGGTGGCCGATCCAGGAGGCGTGGTACGTCTCCATCCGCAACGAGTACCAGGACCGCTTCCTGGCGGCGTAAGGAACGGAGGGGAGCCGGGGCCTGATCCGCTTTCAGGCCCCGGCTTCCCGGCTACGGGGAACCATGAGCCAGGATATCGAACTCGACCACGTCACCATGCGCTTCGGCGCGCTGACGGCGGTCTCCGACGTGCACCTGACCATTCCGGCAGGAGAATTCTTCAGCTTCCTGGGGCCTTCGGGCTGCGGCAAGACCACCATCCTGCGGATGATCTCCGGTTTCATGGAACCGACGTCCGGGGCGATCCGGATCGGCGGCCGGGACATGGCCGGCATCGGCCCGAACAAGCGGCCGACCGCGCTGATCTTCCAGAACTTGGCACTGTTCCCGCTGATGACGGTGGCGGAGAACATCGGCTTCGGGCTGGAGGTGCGGGGCGTCGCCTCCGCCGACCGCCGGCGCCGCGTTCAGCAACTGCTCGACCTCGTGGCCCTGCCGGACACGGCGGACAAGAAGGTGACCGAACTGTCCGGCGGCCAGCGCCAGCGCATCGCGATCGCCCGGGCGCTCGCGGTGGAGCCGGCGGTACTGCTTCTGGACGAGCCGCTGTCCGCCCTGGACCTGAAGCTGCGCCAGCACATGCGCTCGGAACTGCGCGAGATCCAGAAGCGGACCGGGGTCACGTTCATCTACATCACCCACGACCAGGGTGAAGCCATGACCATGTCCGACCGGATCGGCGTGATGTCGCGCGGCGTGCTCCAGCAGGTCGGCGACGGGCGGGCCATCTACGACGACCCGGCCAGCGCCTTCGTTGCCAGCTTCGTCGGGGAGAGCAACCGCTTCACCGGGCGGGTCATGGCGGCGGCCGGCGGCCGGGCCGCGATCGAGACTCCGGCCGGCAAGCTGATCGGGCGCAACCCACGCGACCTGCGCGAAGGCGACCAGGCCATCCTGTTCGTCCGGCCGGAACGGGTCCGCGCCGACGACGGCACGGCGGAGAACAACCTGATCCGCACCCGGGTCAGCCACCAGGACTTCGAGGGCGCCTTCGTCAACATCTTCCTGGAACCGGTGCAGGAACGCCCGATCCTGTTCCAGACCGCCAATACCGGCGGCGGCAACCACGCGTGGCGGCCCGGCGCGGAGGCCGCAGTCAGCTTCCGGCCGGAGGACGCCGTCGTCCTGCCGCCGTCCGACGACGCCGCATGAGGGATTCGCCCATGAGGGATTTGGTATGACCGAGGTGCTGCGCCGCTACGGCCCGGTCCTGACCGCGATCATCGTGGCACTGTGCGCCTTCTGGGTGGTCATGCTGGTCGTGCTGCCCCAGATCCTGATGATCGACTTCTCGTTGCGGCCGAGCCTGCCGCCGTCGCGGATCGGCGGGCCGGACGACGTCTACACCGTCCAGAACTATGTGACGTTGTGGAACAACGCGATCCACCGCAGCATCTTCCTCCAGACCATCTGGGCCAGCGCGCTGGTGACGGCGCTGACCTTCGCGGTGTGCTATCCCGTGGCCTATTTCATGGCCCAGGTGGCCCGGCCCCGGACGCTGCCGATGCTGGTCCTGCTGCTGGTGATCCCGTTCTGGATCAACGAGCTGCTGCGAACCTTCGCCTGGTACATCATCCTGGCCTTCAACGGACCGTTGAACCTGCTGCTGGTCAACCTGGGTCTGATAGACCGGCCCATCCGCTTCCTGGGCAGCCCGGCCGGCGTGATCGTCGGCATGGTCTATGTCTACATCCTGTTCATGGTGTTTCCGCTCTACAACGCGATCGAATCCCTCGACCGCAACCAGATCGAGGCGGCGCGCGACCTGGGCAGCGGCTGGCTGCGCATCCACCGCCGCATCGTCATCCCGCACGCCAAGCCCGGCATCGCGGTCGGCTGCATCATGACCTTCATGCTGGCCGCCGGCAGCTACGCCGTGCCGGCCCTGCTCGGCGGCCCCAACAGCCGCTGGTTCACCGAGATCATCTACAACTGGTTCTTCGAGGGCGGGAACTGGAACCAGGGCGCCGCCTACGCCTTCATCCTGCTGGTCCTGTGCGTCGGCTTCATCCTGCTGATGATGCGGCTCTTCAAGGTCGGCCTGACCGACGTCGCCAAGTAGCCCTCACGGGCGGCAGCTGGCGTCCTCGACCCCCTCGGCGGCGGAGTTCAGCAGGTCGTCCACCTGGCTCGCCGACCGGGGCGTGAACATCCGCCCGCCCGAGGGGGCGACGATGCAGCTCCGCTCGCCGGACCCGAACACGTCCAGCAGGTTCACCTTGACCCCCGGCAGGGTCTGGGCGAGGTGGCGGGCAGTGGCGCAGGGGTCCCGGCCGCAGCTGTCCTCGCCGTCGGAGATCACGACGATCATCCCGGTGCCGCCGCCCTCGCGGATCAGCTGCCCGGCCTTGGTCAATCCGTCGGCCAGGGGCGTCTCGGGGACCAGTTCGGCGTTCTGGACGATCGAGCGCAGGCGCCCGCGCTGGCCGGGCGGGAAGACGCCCACGGTCTCCGCCGCCGGGCAGGTGCCGACATTCACCAGGCCGACATCGACCGACGGGTCCAGCCCGTCGATCAGGCCTGTCATGGCGGAGCGGGCCACGTCGATCCGCGAGACCCGCGACCGGGCCTGGAGCTGGGCCAGCTGGAACTGCGCGAAGACGTCGCCCCGGCTGATCCGTTCCACCAGGCTGTTTAGCTCGGCCGGATCGACGTCGGCCGGAAAGCCCATGCTGAGCGATACGTCGAACACCACGACCAGGTTCCGCCGGTCGCTCGGCTGGACCCCCTCGGGGCATCGGGGAAGCCGCGCCTGGGCCGGCGACGGCGGCGGCTCCGGGGGTTTCGCGGGTGGAACGATCGCTTGCGGCGGCTCGGGTGGCGGCGGTTCGGGTTCCGGTTCCGGGGGAGGCGGAGGAGGGGGCTCGGGCACCGGCTCGGGCGGGGGAGGGACAGGCTCCGGCACCGGCTCGGGCGGGGCAGGCTCCGGCACCGGCACCGGCGCTTGCGGAACGACCGGCGGCGGTTCGGGTGCCGGGATCGGATCGGGCGTGCGGCCGGCCAGCCACCACCACAGCAACGCGGCGAGCAGGGCCAGCAGGAGGGCGCCCAGCAGCAGCCTCAGCCAGGGAAAACCGCGGACCGGCGGCGGCGGAACCACGGGGGCGGCCGGCGGCGGGGCGACGGGTTCGGGGATCCGGCCGAAGGCGTTGACGCTGCCGGTGCCGCCGCGGAAGCCCCAGAAAGCCAGGGCGAACTGGTCGCCGACGACATACAGGTGCTCGATCCCGGGGATCTCGGGGGCCGCCGCCAGGATCGGCGCCATGTTGCCCAGCCGGGTATTGATGCCGGAGCGGCCCAGGTCGGACGCCAGCCGTTCCAGCGCCCCGCCCATCTCCAGCCGGGCGGGGTCCAGCCGGGCGCGCTCTTCCGCTCCCAGTTCGGTCCAGCGCCGCACCGTCCCTTCCTGGGTGGTCCACCAGACCACCTCGCCGTCGGGCCTGACCTCCGGCCGGGAGAAAACGGCGGCGTAGCGCTGGCCCAGGTGCTGCCGCACCATCTCGACCAGCCGCCCGTGGCTTTCGAACACGGGCTTGTTGAACACGGCGAGGCCCGTGTGGTCCGACAGGCGGCCGCGCGCCAGGATCTGCTCGGTCACTCCTGGTCCCTCGTCCGGGTCACGGTTCCACCTTCTCCATCCGGACGTCGAACTCGCTGCCGTCCGTCTTGTTCGTGCCGGTGCAGCCGACGGTCTGGTCCGGCCGGGTGCCGCAATTGGTCTCGGCCCCGCTCATGGTCTGGCCGTCGGCGCAGGTCAGGGTCTGGCCCTCCCGGATGGAAAGCTGCCGGTCCGCCGTCACCACCGCCTCGGCCGGAGCCTTGCAGGCCGTGCCGCCGGGACCGCGGACAGTCACCTCGCCCTTGCCGTCCTGGCCGAAGCGGTAGAGCTGCTCTAGCGGCCGGCCCTCCCCGTCGCGCAGGCCCGACCGGCTCCGCCAGACTCCCTCCATGAACCGGGCGGGGCCCGGATCGAGCGGCCCGGGCGGCAGTGCCAGCGGAGCGCCGGGCGGGCCGGCAGGCCGGCCCTCAGGCGGCAGTTCCGGCAGTTCCGGCGGCACCTGCGCCGGCTCCGGTTGCGGTTCCGGGGGAACTTCGGCGGGCGGCGGCGCATCGGGGAGGGGCGGCGTCCCGCCGCCCGGAGCGGGCACTTCCGGAACGACGGGAGCTTCGGGAACGGGAGCTTCCGGCACCGGAACAGCCGGCACGCTTGCTCCGGGAACCCCGACCCCGGGCACTCCCACGCCCGGTTCCACCGGGACGACCCGCGGCACCAGCGGATCGAGCGGCGGCTCCACGACCTCCTCCTCCTGCCAGGGCAGGACGGGAAGCGGCGGAAGGCCGAGGCGCGGCGCGAACAGCCACCAGAGGAGCCACAGGAGAAGCAGCAGGAACAGCAGCGCCCCCAACCCCATCAGCAGCCAGTGCCACCAGGGCCGGCCGGTCGCCACCGGCACGCCGGCCGGCGGCACCGCCGTTCCGCCCGGCATCGCCGGATTGATCGGCGCCACGGGCGGATCGAACCGGACCGTCGTGGGCGGAAGGCGCAGCGGGTTGACGCCGTTCGGCCGCCCGACACCCTTGAAGCCCCAGAAGGCGACCATCGGCTGGTCGCCGACGAAGTACAGGTAGTCGGGGCCGGGCACCTCCTGCGCCTTCTCCAGCACGCGGGAGAAGTTGTTGCGCGACGAGTTCTCCGGCGCCTCCCGCAGCTTGGCGATATAGCCGGAAAGCCCGTCCAGGACTTGGTTCTTGATCGGCTCGACCCGGTGCTGTTCCTCCGGCGACATGTCCACCCAGCGGCGTGGCTGCCCCTCCCTCTGGGTCAGCCAGCCGATCCACTTGCCGTCCGGATCGGAGTCCGGGCGCGGGAAGTAATCGGCGTAGAGCGGGCCCAGCTCGTTGAGCAGCGCCGTGCGGATCTGGCCGTGGCTCTTGTAGACCGGCTGGTTGAAGGCGCCGTAGGGCTCCAGCCCCTCGGTGGATTGCTGGCGCAGGATGGTGCCTGTCCTCATGCCGGTCCTTGCCTCGTCATTTTCCGGTCCGCCCTCAGGACAGGGCCTGCTGCAGGGCGTCGATCTGGCGTTGCAGGGCGTCCCGCTCGTCCTGCATCTGCTGGAGCTTCAGCGACTGGGCCGAGGCGTCGATGGCGGAAGCCGGCTGAGGCTGGCGGGCCAGCGCGTCCAGTTCCTGGCGGATCTGCTTCTGGCGGGCGACGAGCCGGTCGTAGTCTCGTCTCTGCGCCGCCGTGGCGGAGCGGGCGCCGGCCAGCTTCCGGTTGAGTTCGCCGAGCTGCGCCTGGGACGCCTGGAGATCGCGGGACAACGCCGTCTGCTGCGCCTGGACCTCCGCGACCTGGCGTTGGAGCGCCATGTTGGTCGTGCGGGCCTGCGCCTGGCGGCCCTGGGCCTCCTGGATGCGCGCCTCCGGGCCGCCGGCCGCCAAGTCCCGGCGTTCGCCGACATAGGTCTCCACGGCCGCGCAGCCGCCCAGCAGCAACAACGTCAGGCCGCCGGCCACGGTTCTGGTCCAGGTCCTCATCATGCGCTCCCTCAGCCGATCCGGCTCGTGGTGATAGCCTGATTCAGCGCGTCGCGCTGCTGGCGCATCTGGGCGATCTGCTTTTCCATGTCCTGCATTTCCCTGGCAAAGGCGGGGGAACTCTGGCCGGTCTGCTGCTGCGTCCTCTCATAGGCCTTCTTCGCGTCCTCCATGGATGCCAGCGTGGCCTCGATCTGCTTTTTGCCCGACTCGGCCTTGGCTTTCTCCGCCTGGGCCTGCTTCAAGGTGATCCGGCCGGACCTCAGCTGCTGCTCGGCCTGGGCGAGCCGTGTCCGGTTCTCGCGGGAGACGGCCTCGCTGCTGCGGAGCATCGATTCCAGCTTCTCATTGTCGCGGCGGATGTCGGCCGTCACCAGATCGATGGCGCGGACGTTCTGCCGGGATGCCTCCTGGGTCTTGGCGGTAGCGTAACCGTCCGCCGCCCCGATCAGCGCGCCGACGGTGAGGCCGATCAGCGCGCAGGTCAGCGGGTTCTCCTTGGCGGCCAGGCAGCCCAGCGCCGCAGCACCGCCGCCGATCGCGCCGCCGGCCAGGGCGCCGCCCAGCACCGTGTTGTTGAAGGACTTGTTGTCCAGGCAGAGCTGCCTTTCGGCTCCGGACAGGCTCGGGTCCTCGCAGTTGCTGGACACGGCCTGGCCGTCCGCGCCCTGGGTGGTGACGCAGCCGCCGAGCGCGAGGCTCAACGAAAGGGTGATCGCGATCAGCCGAACGATGGTCTTCATGCAAACCTCTGTATCCGCCCGCGCGAGACTACCGGGAGGAATGGAATGCCGGGCGGCGGGAACCTACCATGGTGGTACGGGGCTGTCCTTCGCATTTGAATCGGACGCAAGGTTGCCTGCCTTTCCATCACCGGCGGAACGGCCGGCAGGCGCTGGGGAACGCTTTGCTGATCTCCCCGGCGCACAGTTCCCGCCGGAGCTGGAGTTCGACCTGATCGGCCGGCAGGTCGCCGTCGCGCTGGTAGCGCTCGGTGTCCTGGGTGACCGCCTCCACCAGGACGGCCTGCCCGGTGGCCTGCCGGGCTTCCAGCTCCTGGCGCAGGACGCGGGCCTGCTCCTCGCGGACGGTCCTGGGATAATCGTTCAGCAGATATCTCAGCGTGTCCCGGTAATAGCCGATGGTGCCGCGCAGCGCCGCGATGTCGTTGGGAATCCGCGCCCTGACCACCTCGTTGCCGAGCGCCGCCGTCTCCTCCAGGCCGAGTATCTTGCGGGTGTCGACCCGGAGATTGCCGGCGAGCCAGGTCGCCAGGTTCAGGCTCGCCCTCGCCGCGCGGTCGCGCTGGTCGTTGCGGGTCTTGATGTTGGCGGCGACCACGGCGCCCAGGCCTTTCAGCCGCTGGCGGACCTGCGGGTCCTGGACGGCGCCGGCGAGGGTCTCGATCTCCTTCAGGGGGTCGTCCTGCACCGGTTCGGAAAGCGTGCTCCCCCCCGACTCGGGCAGCTTGTTCCAGACCGCCTGAACCTCGCGCACCCTTTCGGCCGAGGGCAGGACCGGCGGGACGAAGACGACGCGGAAGCCGACGGTCTTCTGCCGGCGCGGGCCGCGGTCGTCATAGGGCGGAAACTCGTCGCGCGCGGCGCTTCGGATCGACGCCGCGCTCGTCAGGTAATCGCCGCCCCGCACCACGTAGCCGCCGGCCTGCCCGTGCAGGCGGGACAGCCGGTTCAGGCGGAACAGCTCCGCCGTCAATTCCGACGCGTTTCCCAGGACGTCGTGCAGGCCCAGCGGGTTGGGCTGGAGCAACCCGATCCATTGCAGCTCGTTGTTGGACGATTCCGCCCCGCCGTAATAGGCGTAGGCGGAGAGTGCGTCGGACATGGGGAACAGGGGGGCGGCGAAGTCCGCCTCGGAGACCTGGGCGCCGCCCCGGGCGGCATATTCCCACTCCGTCTCGGTCGGCAGCCGCACGAATCCCGCCTGCCCGGCCTCCTTCGGCAGGTCCTTCCTGGCGTTTGCCAGCAGCCAGACCGTGTAGGCGTCGGCGAAGTCCGACACCTCCCGCCAGGTCACCGAGACGGCGGGCAGGCGCGAGTCGCCGTCGGGCGCGGGGCACTCGGCGCCCACCGAGGCCAGCTGAGCCCGGGTGACCTCGTACTTGCCGATATAGTAGGTCCGCTTGCCCTTCTCCTTGGGATCGCTGAAGCCGCCGGCGATGAAGTCGGCCCGCTGGTTCTCCTTGTAGCCGACGGCGTCCTCGGTCCCGCCGACCGCGATGCGGCGGTCGTCCAGCAGGTCCTTGGCCGGGACCACGACGGGCCGGAATGCCATGGCGCCGCCGCACGGCATCGGCAGGACGAGGTCGCCCGCCGCGGGTGCCGGGTTGTAGAGATCTTCCGGCCAGGGCGTCTCGGCGGCTTTCGCCGTAACCGGCCAGAGCGCCGATGCCAGAAAAAGGGCTGCGAGACGGAACGGGAAGGATAGCATCTTCATGGCTCAGGTATCCCGCAGGGCGGCTGCCGGCTCGATCCGGGTCACGCGGGCCGCCGCCAGCAGGGCGGCCCCCATGGCGAGCAGGCAGGTGATGGCGGCGGCCAGCAGCAACTGGTCCGGGGCCAGCCGGCAGGCGCCGGCCGCAACCGATCCGATCGCCGGGAAATGGGCGTTGATCACCCCGGCCGCCGCCGCGAACAGGCCGATCGCCAGGGCCGATCCCAGCGCCGCGAGCAGCAGCGCCTGGGCGAGCGGCAGGCTGATCAGCCAGCCCCGGCCGTAGCCGATCAGGGTCAGCAGGGCCAGCTCGCGCCGCTTGCGCTCGACCCCGCTCCACTGGGTCGCGGCCAGGGCCACGATCGAGCCGGCGGCGGCGAAGGCGCTGATCACGGCCAGGATCAGGCTCAGGTTGGCATTGAGCGCCTGGATGGGCGCTATCTGGTCGAGCCGGCTGACCGGCTCCACGCCGCCGGAGCGCAGCCAGGCGGTCAGCGGCGCCACATCGTCGATCGTCCGGGCGTAGAGCCGGAAGCGTTCGAAGCGCTGGGGCTCGGTCCCGGCTGGGGCGCCCGGCCAACCCAGTTCGGGAACGGCGTACCCGTCGCGGTAGCGCTGCACGTGCAGGACAAGCCTGTCGTCCACCAGGATCGCCCGCCTTGTCTCGGCCATGCGGTCGGGCGGCAGGACGGAGGCCACGGTGACCGCGTGGGCCCGGGTCTCGTCCGTGCCGTCGCGCCGGCGCGGCACCAGGAGCTGGATCCGCTCGCCGGCGGTTGCGCCAAGCGCGCGGGCGGCGCCGAACGACAGCACCACCCGGTCCAGCCCGGAGGCCCAGGGCTCCCCCGCCGTCGCCGCCAACGGGTCGCCCGGTCCCGTCGGAACCAGCACGCCCAGCACGGCTTCGGCCTGCGGGCGGGCGAGGGGCACCATCTCGACCTCGGCCGCCAGCGTGCGCGCGTCGCCGACGGCGAAGGCCACATCGGCCCGGCGCCGCGCGGCATCCAGCCAGGCCGCGTCGAACCGGTTGGTGCCCGTCACCCGGGGAACGATCTCGCGCATCGCCGGATTGGCCTGGAGATCGCGCAGCATCTGGCCGAGCACCCCTTGCTGAAGGCCGAACAGCACCAGCAGGGGCGTCAGCACGGCGGCCAGCGCGAAGACCTGGCACACCGCCATGGCCCAATCGCGGCGCAGGTCGGCGACGACCAGCCGGAACATCTGGCCGGACCTTGCGAACAGGCCGGAGGCGATCATGCGGCCACCACGCTGCCGGGCGTGCCGGCGTCGAGCATGGGCCGGCAGCGGACGATCCGCCCCCGGGCGCGGCGGGCCAGCTCCTCGTCGTGGGTGACCAGGATCAGGGCGGCGCCCACGGCGCCGCTGACCGCCACCAGCGTGTCGATCACCCTTTCCCCAAGCCCGACGTCGAGCGCCGCCGTGGGTTCGTCCGCCAGGATCATCTGCGGCATGTGGGCCAGCGCCCGGATCACGGCGACGCGCTGGCGCTGGCCGATCGACAGCTGCGCCGGCCGGCGGCCGAGCAGGTCGGCGACCCCGACCGCCTCGGCCAGCCGCTCGGCCGGACCGGGAACTTCCAGCCCCAGCAGGCGGCGGGCCAGCAGCAGGTTCTCTCGCACGGTCAGGTAGGGCAGCAGACCGCCGGTCTGGAGCACGTAGCCCATATGGGCGGCGCGCAGCCGGGTCAGCGCCGCGCGGTCGCCACGGCGCCACAGCGCGGAAACGTCATGGCTCCGCCCGTCCGGGTTGAACTGGAAGAACTCCGCCCGGTCCGGCGCCGCAAGGAAGGCCAGCAGGTCGAGCAGCGTGCTCTTGCCCGACCCGCTCGGTCCCAGGATTACCACCCGCTCGCCCGCCGCCACGTCCAGCCGGGGCACGGACAGCGCGAAACCGCCATCGGCGGCCCGATGGGTGCGCTCGACACCTTGCAGACGAAGCAGCGGCGCGTCGGTCACGGCAGCGCCGTCAGCGGAACGGGATAGACCGCGTCTTCCGGCGAGGCACCCTCGGCCAGCCTGACCCAGTTGCTCACGTCGTCATGGAACCGGCGATAGAGCCGCGCCTTGACCTGGAGATCGTCGATCAGCGCCTGCTGCTCGCCCGGGTTCATGCCGAGCCAGGCGTCCTGGTCGATCGCCATTACCCGGCTGGTATAGGGCAGCCCGTCCAGATACTCGCCCAGCAAGGCCTGGTTGAGCGCCCGATTGTCCGAGGTGCCGACCTTGGCCGGATCGCGGCTCAGGGTCGCGGCGGCACTGCGCAGCTGGTTGAACAGGTCGCTGGGATCGAGCTGGCCCTTGGAATAGGCATCGGCCAGGGCGCCCACGGTCGCCTGGAGGTCCGAAAGCTGCGACTTGGACAGCAGGACCCGGACGTCGAGGCTCGCCACCGTGTCGTTGGCGAAGTCGCGGTCCGCCGCCCAGGCCTCGAACATCGGTGGCGCCGCGGTGCCCTGCACGCTGCCCAGGTAGGCCAGCCGCATGGCGTGCCCGATCGCCGCGATATCCTCGGCCAAGGGATCGCCCCCGGGATTGGAGGCCGGTTTGCCGGGCGCCGCCTTGGGCGGCGGGGGAGGCGGCGTATCAAGGCCCTCGCCGGCCTCGGCCGCCTGGACCAGCGTGACGAGGCTGTCGGTCAGCGTATCGACCCGCGCGCCGAACTGGCCCACGTCGCCGGCCTCCACCGGGTAATAGAGGGGTTTCCGCCCGGGATAGGTGGTCAGCTCGCGGTACTGGGCCGCACCCTTGGCATGGTCCTTCCTGCCCTCCTCGGTCAGCAGGTGGAGCGCCATGGTCGCGATCTTCTTCTCGAGCAGGGCGATGGACAGCGCCTTGGCGTCCAGGCCGGTGGCGGACAGCCCGCTGCCGGGGTCCCGCGAACTGGCGTCGGTGATCAGCACGACGAAACGCCCGCCGAACGGGGTCCAGTCGATCGCGTTGATCGCCGAGTCCACCCCGGCATAGCCGTCCTCGGCGAAAGCGCGGGTCGATACCTTGGAAGCGGCGAGGCCGGCGGCGGCCTTGTCGAATTCCTCCCGCGTGTCGACCTTGCTGGGATCGACGAACACCTTGGTCAGGTATTCGAGGCCGGCGACCGCCTTGGGATCGTCGCGGTAGCCGATCAGGCCGAACCGCACCTGCTCCTGCAGTTCCGCCGCCTTAATGCCGTCATAGATGCGTTCGATCGCCTTGCGGGTCCGGTCGATATAGGGTTGCATCGAGCTGGAGGCATCGATCACGAAGACGATGGCGGTCCGGAAATTCTGACGCACCGCGGGGGCCGGGGGCGGCGCCGGGGTGGCGGACGCCGCTGAAGCCGGGGCCGGGGCTCCCTGGTCGCGCGAGGTCACCGCCGCCACCTTGACCATGCGGACCGGGCGGCCGGTCGGGAATCGCTGGGTCTTCGCCTCCAGGATCGGCAGCAGGTAGAACTGCTTGTTGATGTCGACGGCGGTTTCCGGCTCGATCGAGACCAGCGGGCCGGCGGCACCCTGGCCGGGGCCGGCGGTCTTGGCTGCCTCGGCCAGCTTGGCGGCCTGGGCACCGGCGTCGCGGCTGCCGACCAAGCCGCGCAGCCCGTCCTCCGCGCCGAAGAACAGCACGCGGTCGCGCCCGGTGCGGTTGGCGAAGGCGGCCACCAGCGTGTGCCGCCAGGGAACTACCGCCTCCGCCGGCATCCAGCCCTCCGGCCTGCAGTCGGCGCCGGCGCCTACGCGGACGCGCGCGCCGTCGGGACTCCGCTCGTAGACATAGAGGACGCTGAACCCCGGCACCGGCTTCGCCGCCCCGCCGTCGGGCGTCAGCTTGCCGCCGGGCCGGGTCAGCACCCGTTCCTGGAGCTGGGTCTTGCCAGGCTGGAGCAAGGGGGCCGGCGAGCAGGCGAGTGCCGCGGGCGAGGCGAGGACGAGTGCCAGCGCCGACGCGGCGAGCCAGCCGAGGGGCGACCGCCGTGTCGCGGGGGGCGCTTCCTCCTTCGCGGGAGCGCCAAAGAAGGTCTTATGGCGGCAAGCGATTTCCTTTTCGTCATGCGCGGGCTCGACCCGCGCATCCACGGGCAAACCGACGTGGCGAGGTTCGCGCGCGGATGGCCGGATCAAGTCCGGCCATGACGAAGAGGGGCGTCTATGGCCCATGGCGGCGTCCGATGTTTCGGCAGAGGGACGATGGTGGTTGCTCATTGCGGCTGTCCGAGTTTTTCCAGTTCCGCCTTCGCCTCGGGGTGGCCGAGTTGGGCTGCGCGCTGGAGGGTCCTGACGCCGGCTTCCGGGGAGATCCCCGGTCCCTCGACGCGCCCGCTGATGAACAGGCGGCCGAGGCGGTATAATCCCTCGGCATCGTTGGCGTCGGCGGCTTTCTCGTACCAGAGCTGGGCCTTCTCGGCATCCGGCGACGGCACGGCGCTGCGCTCGGGGGAGAAGGTCTCCGGGTCGTACATGGCGCCGATCGCTGTCGCCGCCTCGGCCTGGCCGCCGTCGGCCGCGCGCCGGAACAGCAGCAGGGCACCCTGGACCGAGTCGCGGGAGCCTTCCTGCATGTAGCGCTTCGCTTCGGCCAGGGCGCCCGCCGGGTCGGGGCTGGTGCGCAGGAACGCCGTCGCCGTCGCGGTGGTCAGCGGTGCGGCGGGGGCGGGAGGCGCTTCGGGCGGTGGGGCGGGACTTTCCGCGACCGGGGGCACCGGTTCTTCCCGGTTCAGGAACCACCAGGCGCCGCCACCCGCCGCGACCAGGGCTACCAGCGCCGCGAGCGCCGGCACCAGCCAGCGGGGGCGTTGCGGTCCGGGTTCCGGTTGCCGTTCCGGGGCCTTGAGTGGCGGTTCGGGATCGGGTTCAGGCTCGGATGCCGTCACCACCGGCTCCGACTCCGGCTCCGGTTCGGGCTCCGCCACCCTGGGCGGGGGCTCCGAGGGCAGGCGGATGGCTTTCCAGCGAAGCCGCTCCTCGCCCGGCGCCTCGCCGTTGGCATCGCTGAGCGCCAGCAGATAGGTCACGTTGGCCTGGAGGTTCCAGGTCAGCCGCTCGTCCACCCGGATGCGGAGCAAGGCGCCGTCCAGCTCCGTCCCGACGGGCCTCAGCCAGGTCCGGGTCGAGCCCCAGGCGTCGCCGGCCCCGTACTGCTGGAGGAACTTCTGCCCGTTGGGCTGGGCGATGGCGAGCCGGAGGCTGTCCGGATCGAGTCCCTGCCGCCCGCTGACGGAGATCAGGGCGGCGCCCGGCGCCGAGCCCGGCGGCTGGGTGACTTCTGTGGCCATTATCCAAGGTCCTCGGGGGCGGTCATGCCGGACGGGCCGTGCCCGCCAGCAGGCGGTCTACGGAAAGGTTCGACAGGATGTCGCCAAGCGCCCGGTTCTGCGCCTCGTCCAGCTCCCGGCCGCCGCCATAGCTGAGGTTGGCGAGGCCGGCCTGGAGGAAAGCGACGCCCCAGTCGATGAAATAGCGCTGTTCCAGCAGCAGCGGCTCGTCGCCCAGCACCGGCAGCGCGCCGGTCACGGGCGGCGGCGGCTCGAACACCCTGTGGTCGGGCGTGGGGGAGCCTTCCGGAACGCCCGGCCGTTGCGCGGGGGGCACGTCGTGGAACCCCATCTCGGCGACGAACACGTTGAAGGCGTTGGACGCTATGGTGACCAGCCGGTCGGCTATCTCGTCCCAGCGCATGGCGGCGAGCGCGGTCTCGCCGCGGATGGCGCCGGCCACCTTGTCGATCATCCCGACCCGGTCGGCCGCGATCACCAGCTGGTCCACCAGGTCGCCGACCGTCTGCGCCGCCAGCCCGAAATGCTGGAGCAGCTGTTCCTCCTGCGGCAGATGGCGGAGGCGGCCGACCCAGTGCCGGTGAAGCTCGCGGGCGAACAGGGCGGGGCGGTCGTCGCGGACGGTCCTGACCGGAGCGGCGGCGGCCGCCGGGCTGCCGAAGATGTCCAGGTCGTCGGGCGGCGCTTCCTCCACCTCCTCGATCTTCATCACGGCGACGTTGAGCGCGATCTCGCGCAGGTCGCGCTCGCCGACCATCAGGTACGACAGGAAGCGCGGGAATGTGCGGAACCGCTTGCGCTGGAAGGCAGACACCAGGGTCTTGCGCAGCGCCTTCAGCGCCTCCTCCTTCTCGCGCCGGGCCTCCTCGTCCACCCCATGGTAGAAGCGCTTCAAGGAGTTCTGGAACTGGGACACGCTCTCGCGCAGGCGCTGCTCGACCTGGGCCGCCTTCAGGGCCGGGTCGGATACCGCGGTCAGCCGGTCCACGATATGGGTGACGCCGCCGTCGTTCAGCTTCAGGATCGCGTTCCACGCCTCGCGGGGGTCGCGGACATGGCGCTGGACCTGGGCCGAGGCGAAGAAGCTGTCCTCCAGCTTCCGGCGGTGTCCCTCGTTGCGGCGGGACAGGGCATCCTCGACCAGAGGTCGCTCCGGCTCGGGCGAACCGGGCTTCGTCCGGTACTCGACCAGCCATTCCTGGTCGAAGTTGGGGTTGCGCAGCAGCAGCGTGTTGTCGAACGGCCTGCCGTTGAAGTTATCGACCCAGCCGTCGTACTTGTATGGCTCCAGCAGGGAGGTGTGCAGCCGGATCTGCCATTTCTGGTCGATGTCCTCGCCGGCCTTGGCCTGGAACTCCAGGTCGATCATGGTCAGGACGAGGAACAGGGATGTCGTCACGCGGGCGCGCTGTTCCGGCGTGGCGCCGTGGGTCAGCTCGATCCAGTGCCGCACCAGGAAACCTAAATCCTTGACCTCGTTGGGCTTGTTCCCCATGCACAGCAGCATGGCGGTCAGTTCGCGCTCTTCCGAGTAGCGCTGGAACAGGTAGGCGATCTTGCCGCGCAGCAGCAGCTCCAAGACCAAGCCTTCGCGGCTCTGCTCGTCCGCGCCTACGGTGGCGCCCGGCTCGGGCAGCTGCGCCAGCTTGTAGCGCGACCGGGCTCCGGGAAAGTCGAGCAGGTCGGTGTGGGCGTTCATCGGCCAGGGCTGCTCGTCGATGGTGATCCTCAGCTCGGCCACCAGGGTCGTCACCACGGCACGTGGCAGTTCCACCGGCTCGCCCAGGCGGCCGTCGGACAGGCTGCGCAGGCGCAGCAGGTCCTTCGCGTCGGACGGCTGACCCAGCCGCTTCAGCGCCGCCACGTCGATGATGCTGGTGTTGCGGGGCTGTAGAGCCGTCAGCTGGGTGACCGCGTCGGGTGCGTGGCCCAGCCGGTCCAGGGCCGCCACCAGCGTCTTGTACAGCTCGGTCAGGTCGTCGATGCCGCCCCACAGCACGCTGAACAGCTTGGCCCGGCCGCCGATGTCCAGGAACGGCGCCAGCTCGACCAGACGTTCCCAGTAACCCAGCGGCTGGAGCTCCTGCCAGCGGTTGCTGAAGTTCTTGCCGAAATACTCGCCGATGTCGAACAGCGTGATCTCGTCCAGGTGGCGGGCGGTCGGCTGGGCTTTCCTCAGGCCATCGCAGGCGGCGAGGAGCTTGCGCACCGCCTCGCCGCGCGGGCGCTCGATCTTCAGGTTGTTCTGGTCGAAGTCACTCTGGAAGGCGTTGGACAGGATCTTGACGATGTCGGTCTCGGTCAGCAGCCGGACATCGACCGGGAAATCCGGGTCCGTCGGGCCTTCGGGCGGGTGCACGGTGAAGCGGGTGACCAGCCCGGTCGATTCCTTGCCGCCGGACGGGTTGATCTCGGTGATGAAGTCCAGCCGCTCCGCCCCGAAGCGGGCGAGCAGGCCCGCCTTGCCGGGGGGACGCGCAAGGACGGAGACCAAGTAGGACTTGCCCTGCTGGCTGGCGCCGTAGACGCCGACGCACATGCGGCGCTCGGCGGCCCGCGACAGCTTGCGCGCCACGCTCTCGACCCGCCGGGCCTCGGAGATCAGGCTGTCGGCCTCGTTGGCGACCGAGACGGAGGCGCCGCGGGTCTCGGACACCCAACCCCTGCTCCGGCGGGCGGTGGCGGCGATGCGGTCCGCGGCGGTCTTCAGGCGGATCTGCTGGTCGTTCATGTCTTCGCTCCCCTGCGTCCCGATCTCAGACGTCGATCAGGATGCCGGTGTCAAGCCAGTAGCCGTCGCGGTTCCGCAAGGTCTGGAGACGCATGCGCAACGGCTGCTGCCGGCCGCTCAGGGCACCGCCCTCGGAATCCTCGACCTCACCGATGGCGAGGCGGTCGTTGACCACCTTCTCCTGCGGCTCGTTCGGCCGTCCGCGCGGGCGTTTCGTGCTTTCCAACTTCAGCTGGACGCGCAGCGGAGTCCGGCGCATCGCCCGGGTCCGCGCCTCCTCGTCGGCGAAGTCGATCATGTAGAGCAGGCTGGCCGGCCACCACTGGTTGGGGAACTGACGCACGCCCAGCAGCAGCGGTCCGCGGAACTCGAACTTGGCCTCAGGCAGGTCCTCGATCGTCTCGAAATCCAGGTCCGAGAGATAGACGTCCTGGGCTTGGAGCCGGTTGTTGGAGTTGCCGGCCTCGACTTTGCCGACGAACCGGGCGACCGACCGGGCGTAGAGGTCGTCGCTCCGGAAGTTGAAATTGTGCAGGTGGCCTTCGGCCAGCAGGCAGATCATGCCGCCGACGGCGGCCGTCGTCTTGGGGTCGGAGATGCGCGCCTCCCGGTTGCGGAACGGGTACCACTGGCCGACCCGGAACTCGTGCATGGCGATCACCCGATGGGCCGGGAGCGCGCCTGTCTCCAGGATCGAGTCCTTGATGGCGGGGAACCGCGACGGCCGGCCGGACAGCAGCATCACGTCCGCCCGGTAATGCCAGACCACCTCCGTCAGGGCTCGCACCATGTCGCCGGTCAGGCTGCGGACGATCCGGTCCACGTCGGCCAGATCGACCGGGATCGGCACCTCCATCAGGCGGAAATCGGTGGCGCCCGCCTCGGCGACGGTCCGTTCCAGGGATTGGACCAGCCCCGGCGGGGGTGGGGCGTCGGGCCGGAAGAAGTCGCCGAGCTTCCGGATCTCCACCGGCGGCGGATCGATCGGGTCGTACCCCTCGTACTCGCCCAGCAGGGCCACCGCGACCGGGGCGGCGATCTGCATGGCGAATTGCTGGCGGCGCAGCTGCTCCTCCGCCGACATGTCGCCGCGGTTGCCGCCGAACAGTTCCTGGGTCAGCGCCTCCGCGCGTTCCCGCCCGATCGACTGCTGGACGGTGCGGGACAGCGCGGTCACCGCGATCTCGCGCGCCAGGAGCTGGACGATGTCGTCGCCGGCCAGCGAGAAGCTCTCGCGGAACAGCTGCCGGGGGAAGATCGTGACGTTGCTGCCTTGCCCGTCGGCCCGGAGCGAGGTGATCACCAGGTCGGTGGTGCCGCCGCCGATGTCCAGCGTGGCGACCCGCAGGCTGCTCCCGTCCTCTCCCTGGCCGGATCCGCCGCCCCGGACCGCGCGGATGAAGGCGCGGGCGTCGCCGGAGAAGGCCAGCGCGATCTGGCTGTAGAGATAGACCACCTGGGTGGCGCTCGCCTCGTCCCATTTCAGGATGATCTCGGGCGGCGGGCCTTCGACCCAGTGCAGCTTGCCCGGCTCGTCGCCGAACTGCCGTTCGGCCCGGCCCAGGCACAGGTAGAGCAGGTCGCGCGCGGCTTCCGCCCGGGCGCGGAGCAACTCGCGCTCGGCCAGCGACAGGGCGGTCGGCATGGTCAGGATCAGGCGGCGCAGCCGGCGCGGCAGGTCGGCGTTGCGCCGGCGCAGCCGCTGGGCCGGCGCGTTGATCATGACCAGCGCCTGGAGCAGGATCTCCGCCAGGGCGAAGCTGACCAGGTTGGACCGGGAATAGCGGGCCAGCAGGGTCGGGAGGTCGTCTTCCCCCGGGTTGACCTGGTGCAGCGGCTTGCCCGCGTCGTTGACCAGGCCGGCGAACACGCCCTGGGCCGCGAACCCCTCCATCTCGTCGTCCAGGGTCTGGCCGTTGAAGCGCCAGGACTGCTGGCTCGGCTCCTCGTCCCACAGGTAGCGCTTCGGGCTCGACATGCCGGTGCGCCCCTCGCTGCCGCGGCGCGAGCCGGCCATGCGGACCGCCTCGGGGCCGACGCGGACGATGGTGGACCAGGAGAAGGCGTCGGCCCGGCCGCTGCGGTGGGAATGGTGGTTCAGGCCGAATCGGGCGATCGCGAACTCGAACCGGCTGTCGAACGGGTCGGCATAGACCTGCTCCGGCTGGGACAGGTCGCGCAGCTCCAGCCGGAAGGCCCGGTTGATGTCGGCGCCCCGGCTGTCCGGCTCCGCCTCCACCAGCAGGCCGCAGGTGCGGGAATTGCCGAGGTCGAGCACCATGTCCACGTCGACGAAGACCTGCTTGGCCGCGGTCACCGTGTCGCTGAACAGCAGCTTGGGCAGGAAGTCCAGCTGGTACAGCAGGTCGACGAAGGCCATGTAGCGGGCGAGCGGCTCGTTCGGCCCGCTCATCCGGTCGACCAGCTCCTCGTGCGACAGGGTGACCTCGCGCCGGTTGGCGCGGCGGCTCTCCTCCTGCTCGACCATGGTCTTGAACAGCTCGTTCAGCCATCCCTTGAGCCAGGGCTGGCACAGCAGGAAATTATAGAAGTCCGTCCTGCCCGGGAGCGAGAAGCGGCGGCCGTTCCGCGCGTCGTCGGACGACGGGGCGAGATAGCCGCCGTCGGCGTATTCGTCCATCAGCCCCGTGTCCAGGGCCACCACCAGGCGGTATTCGTTGCCCGCCTTGTCCCGCTCCGGGAGTTGCACCAGATAGGCCCTGGACCAGTTGACCGGGCCGTGGTGGAACGACCGGCCGGGCTCCTCCCGGAACAGCGGGATCGGCAGCCAGGTCCGCCCGACGAACTGGAGCAGCCGCTTGACGTCGATCGCGTAGTCCTCGCGACCCGGCGTGATGTCGTCGGCACCGCGGCGCAGCAGGATCGGCAGTTCCTGCGCGCCCGTCCGGGTGTCGGGATGGGGATCGTAGAAGCCCCAGTCGGTCGGCGCCTTCGGGTTCTTCCTGCCGTCGCCGTCGATCAGGCTGAAACCGAAATCCAGGAATTGAACGCCGCTGTTCGGGATGAGGCTGACGACATCCGGATAGTGCGGAAGTTCTGGCAACGGCATTCTGTACTCCGCCTGGGGTCGACCGGTAGGCCATCGCAGGGGCGGATTATGCAAGGTTTAACAAGGTACTGGAAGCAATATAATAGGCATCGGCCGCAGCATCTGGTAAAGCCGGGGAAGGTCCGGCCGATATTCTGGTTAGCCAAGAATTAACGTTCGGGCGCCGCCGGCAACCGGGGTGTGGAAACATGTGGACAGCGCAGCAGGAGACCGTTTGATGACCGCCGACCGCATCCGCTCCGCCCTGGTGACGCTCTATCTCGTGGTGTTCTTCGGCTATCTGTTCCTGCCGCTGATCATCATGACCGCCGCGACTTTCAACACCAGCCGCTTCCCGACCGTGGCGCCGTGGCTGGGCTTCACGCTCGACTGGTTCAAGGTGCTGTGGAACGACGGCGCCATGTGGACAGCCCTGTGGACAAGTTTCGTGATAGCCCTGGGGGTTATCGCCCTGGCGGTGCCGATCGGATTGGCCGCGGCCCTGCTGCTGTACCGGCTGACGAGCCGGGCGCGCACGGTGCTCTATGCCGTCATGGTCTCGCCGCTGCTGACGCCCGGCGTGATCATCGGGATCTCGACGCTGGTGTTCTGGGACCGCTGGCTCGACGTCAAGGGCGGTATCTTCCTGACCGTGATCGCCCAGTCCAGCTTCATCGCGGCCTATGCCATGCTGCTGTTCATGGCCCGGCTCCAGCGGTTCGACCTGACGCTGGAGGAGGCGGCGCTCGACCTGGGGGCCAGCCATCTCCAGGTGTTCCGGCGGATCACCTTGCCGTACCTGATGCCGGCGATCCTGTCGGCCGCCTTCATCGCCTTCCTGCAGAGCTTCGAGAACTACAACACGACCATCTTCGTGCGCGGCCTGGACACCACGCTGACCGTCTATATCGCGTCGAAGGTCCGCACTGGCCTGACGCCGGCGGTCAACGCGCTGTCGGTCATCATGATCGGCCTGACCATCCTGGGCGCCTTCGCCTACGAACTGGCACGCCGGCGCGAGGCCGCCCGCCGGGAGGCCGCGGTGCGCCGGGCGATCCAGGCCGACTCGGCGCTGGCCGCTGCCTGACCTTCCAAGTCACCGGAAACGGGAAAGCCGTTCGCTCAGCAGGTCGAAGAAACCGTCGGCATCGATCTGGTCGATCACCAGGGCGTTGGCCGGCCTGGCGGTCACGCCCCACCAGTCGACCACGGTCATGCCCATGGTCCGCTCCGACCCGGTCTCGATCTCCACGGCGACTCGGCGGCCCTTGAACAGGTCGGGCCGCAGCAGCCAGGCGATCACGCAGGGGTCGTGCAGGGGGGCGCCGTCGGTCCCGTACTTGCCCTCGTCGAACCGTTCGAAAAAGCCCAGCAGATCGGCCACCGCCGTTCCCACCGGCGTGCCCAGCGCCCGGAAGCGATCCACCCGCTTGCGGGTCGTCAGCGCCTTGTGGGTCACGTCCAGCGGCATCATGGTGATCGGCACGCCCGACGCGAACACATTGTGCGCGGCGTGGGGATCGACATGGATGTTGAATTCGGCCGCCGGGGTGATGTTGCCGGTCTCCCGCCAGCCGCCGCCCATCAGCACGACCTCGCGGATCTTGGTGACGATCGCCGGCTCCTTGACCAGCGCCATGCCCAGGTTGGTCAGCGGGCCCAGCATGCACAGAGTGACCGAGGCGTCGTGCGCCGCCATCAGGGTCTCGACCAGGAAATCCACGCCGTGTCCCGGCCGCAGGGCCATGGTCGGCTCGGGCAGGTCGGGGCCGTCCAGGCCGGTCCTGCCGTGGACATGCTCCGCCGTGACGCCCCGGCGCACCATGGGCCGCGCGCAGCCGGCATAGACGGGAGTATCGGGCCTGCCCGCCAGTTCGCAGATCTTCCGGACGTTCTTTTCCGTCAGGGGCAGCGGCACGTTGCCGGCGACCGCGGTGATCCCCAGGACGGAGAGTTCCTCGGGAGCCGCGAAGGCGAGCAGGATGGCGACCGCGTCATCCTGCCCCGGATCGGTATCGATGATGATCGGCCGCGGCGTCTTCGGGGAGGGCGTCATGGCGGGCTTCTTCACTGTCACGGTTGGGGACAGTTAGCCGCACCCGGGCCGTCGGCACAAGCCGCGAAGCGGGAGGCGGGGAGCGCCTCCCGGTCCGGGACTGGGATCAGTTCGAGGAGACGCGCTGGGAGGCCATCCGGCGCAGCATCTCCACGTGCCGCTCGATGATTGGCTCGTAGCGCCGGGCAAACTGCCTCAACTCGACGTCCTGCCCATTCTCGGCCTGGTTCTCGAACAGGGTCTCCGAGACCTGATGGTCGAGGAGCTGCTGCTGGACGTATTGCCGGTCGAATTCCTGGCCCGACAGCTCGCCCAGCATGTCGGCCACGGCGGCGCGGCCGGGATCGGGCGAGCTGGGCGGCGTGACGCCCTTGGCCGACGCGACCTGGATCAGATCCTCGTTCATCTGGGTATGCTCGGTCACCATCCTTTGGCCGAAATCACGGACCTGCGGGCTGGAGGCCTGCTGCTGCGCCATCTCCCCCAGCTCGACCTCGGCGAGGCTGCCGTAGGCCGCCTGGGAGATGAAGGTGCGGTCGGCGGCGCTGAGCGACGATGTCTCGCCGCCGAGGTTGGACAGGCCGAAAGGCGTGGAGCAGCCGGATACGACGAAAACTGCCAGGGCCAGGGCACCGAAGCGCGTTTGGGACATGGTGGGTCCTCCAGGTTTATTGCTTATGGGATGGGGTCGGGTGACGATGCGCGGCGTCGAAAGGCTGCCGCGCGATCCGAAGAGTGATTTGGCCGAAGAGTGATTTGGCCGATGAACCGGTTGATCGGCGGGATTGCAAACCGCCCGTCCCGGGATTGATCGCGCCATCTCGATCAGCTTATAGCCTTCGTGCAGGTGCTTTCCGGGGGCCGGGTCCCTGGGGTCGGTTCACTGCGCCGGAGAGCCGGAGCCGACCGGAACCTCGATCTCGGGTCCGTCACTGGGGTCCGCTTCCGGTGCCGCGCTGCACGCGGCCAGCAGCCAAAGCGCGGCGAGGCCGCACAGCAGCTTGGAGAAATGCATCTGGAGGGCTCGCTTCTTCCGGAAAAATGGAGGGGGAGGGACGCTCCCGCGCGTCCCTCCGCAGGGTCAGGCGACCTTATGCAACTGCTCCGCCCGCTGGGGGTCCAGGTTGAGGCGGGCCGCGAGATATTGCAGGTAGGACCGTTCGGCCTGGGTGTCCGGCTCGATCGCCAGGGCCGAGGCCAGGTAGACCTGCTCGGCCGTCGCGGGGTCGCGGACCTCGCGGACCAGGGCGTCCGTGGACATCGGGGACGCCAGCTCGCGTTCGACGACCCGCTTCTCATCGGGACCGGCGCCGGCCTCGTCGAGCTTCCCGAGGATCCGCTGGCGCTCGTCGGCGGTGATCTCGCCGTCCGCGTTCGCCGCGGCGATCATCGCGCGGATCAGCAGGAGCGCGCGTTCGTCCTCCATGGCGACGTCGGGATAGGCGTCCGGTTCGTCCGCCGGCTGGGGGGTGTCCTGCCGCTGCTGGCCGAACATCCCGGCCAGCCGGTCGCCAAGGCCGCCGCCCGAGCCCGCCTGGCTTCCCTGGCCGCCGCGCTGCCCGCCGCCGAAGATGCCGCCGATCATGTCGCCGAGCCCGCCGGAGGACGATCCGCCGGCCGGCGAGGCCCCGCCGCCCTGGCCGCCCCCCTGGCTGCCCATGTTCGTCTGCCGCTCCTGGAAAGCCTTGTAGGCCAGGTATCCCAGGGCGCCCAGGCCGGCCACATGCTTGATGTCCATGCCGCCGCCCATTCCGGCCGAGCGCATGCCGCCGCCTCCCATGCCGCCCCCCAGGCCACCGAGACCTCCGCCGAGGCCGCTTCCCATGCCGCTTCCGCCCATGCCGAACGGCGATGACGAGAAGGCCGGACCGCGGCGGCTTCGGCCGGCCATGCCCGTGGCGAGCATCGTGCCCAGAATACCCGTAAGATCAGCCATGGTTTCCTCCTGGATGGTTATCTCGCCTCAGCAACAGCGACGGCGCCCAAGCATTCCTGTATTTCCGAGGCATGATGACAAAACATAGTCGACACGCGCCGCACCGAAGTCGAACCGAACGACTTCCGAAGTGGTTTGATTGCCAGCTCATGCCGGCTTGCGACCCTGGGACAGGGAAAGCCGGTCATGGACATGGGTCGATTTCGCGGAATTTCCTTGCGGCTGGTGTTCCTGCCGCCGATTTCACGGCGATGTCACGGGATGTCTGACGATTCGGAACGGTCAGGACAGGAGGCCGCCCATCCCGCCGCGATCTCCCGTGCCGGCTGGTGGGTGATCCTGAAGCGGGTATGGAACACCTCGAACGACCAGGCGCTGTGGGTCGCCGCCGCCGGCGTCGCCTTCTTCGGCTTCTACACGCTGATCCCTACGCTGGCTCTTCTGGTGCTGAGTTACGGTCTGCTGGGCGGCGGCACCGCCGTCCGGTCCTGGATCCAGGAATTGGAGGCCATCCTGCCGGACGAGGCGATGAGGGCGATCTTCGGCAATCTGGTGGCGACCGCCCGCGGATCGGGCGACCAGTTCGGCTGGGGGCTGGCGGGCACCGTCCTGATGCTGCTGTGGAGCGCCCTGTTCGGCATGCGGGCGCTGATGGCCGCGCTCAACAATGCCTATGGCGAAGTGGAGACGCGGGGCTTCTTAGCCCTCAATGGACTGGCCCTGCTGCTGGGGCTCGGCGCCTCGGTGCTGGTGGTGGCGTCGATCGGCATCCTGACCGCCGGTCCCGCCCTGGTCGGCGCGCTGGCCGAGCAGTCGTCCCGGGATCCGTCCCTGGGGCCGGCCTGGGCGATGGCCGCGTCGGTCGGCCGATGGCCGCTGGTCGGCGTGATCATCGTCGTCGCGCTGTCGGTCTGCTACCGGGTGGCACCCTGCCGATCCTCCCCGAAATGGCGGTGGGTCGGCTGGGGCGCGGTCGTGGCCTCCGCCCTGTGGATGGTCATCTCGCTGGTGTTCTCGTTCTATGTCCGCGAGGTCGCCCATTACGAAATGGCGTTCGGGCTGACCGGCGCGGTGCTGACGATGATGATCTGGCTCTACATGCTGGCATACGCGGTGCTGTTCGGCGCCGCCCTCAACGCCGAGACCGAGCGCTGGACGATACTCGGCACCGCGGCGGCCCCGGAGCCCGGGGCTCACGGGGGGAGGTCGTCCTGACTCCGTTATTGCGCTCGTGGAACCTGCGCCCGCTCCAGGGCGGCCTGCCAGGGCTCCTGTTGTTGCTCGCCCTCGGTCTCGACGAATAGCTCCAGCCCGTTCGGCACCCTGGTCGGCGTGGAGCCCTGCTGGAGAAGCTCCGCGACCTCGACGCTTTCCAGCAGCGTCCGCGTGTCGAACGGCTTGTTCAGGTAGCCGACGGCCGCGTCCCGGCTACGCCTGGCGACGACTTCCTGGGCGCTCACGAAGATCGACATCACGCCCCAGCGTTCCAGCATCTCGCGTGCCACGTCGACGCCGCTCCCCGCCGCTTCCAGATTGATGTCCACCAGCGCCAGTTCCGGCATGGTCCGCTCCGCCAGCTTCATGCATTCGTCCAGCGTCGCCACCGGTCCCATGACCTCGTGCCCGGCCTCCTGCAGCGTCATTCCGATGCAAAGGGCGATGATCGCTTCGTCCTCGACGATGAGAATACGCATGGTTCAAGGCTCTCCATTCCCCGGCTCCCGGTTGAGCTGATCGTTGTCCTGCCGCGTTGTTCCGCAGCCCCGGTCACCGTCCCAACAGCCGAGCCTGACGAAAGTCGCATCTCAAACTAATTATCGGCAACTTTAGACTGTGTCCCCATTTCGGGGCGATCGGCGATTCCGGGCCGATCTGCGGGGTTGAGCCGTTGGGAAGACTGCGGTATTTGATCGCCCGGTCGCCCTTACCGAGCCGTCGAACCGTGAGTACCGGCAAAACCCTTCCGTCGCCGCACCCATCCCCGGCGCATGAACCGACCGGGTCCGGAAACGGGTCTCCTGGCGATCGGCGGGGGATCGCCTTCTTCGATTTCGACGGAACGCTGGTCCGCGGCGACAGCCTGCTGCCGTTCCTGTCGCAGATCGTGGGCTCGCGCCGGGCGCGGCTGTCGCTGGCCCGGGCGGTGCATGGGGCGATCCAGCTCCACGCGACGAGGCGCCAGCTCGGCGACGATATCCGGACCTCTACCAAGGCGATCCTGCTGCGCCAGACGCTCGCCGGCGTCCCGGTGGCGGAGGCGGCGGCGGCAGCCGAACGGCTGGCCGGCTGGACGCGCTGGAACCGCCCCGTCCTGGATGCCCTGAAGGCGCACCAGGATGCCGGCCGCCGCATCGTGGTCGCGACGGGAGCGCTCGCCCTCTACATGCCGGTCCTGCTGCGCGGGCTGGGCGTAGACGATCTGCTGGCGACCGGGCTGGAGGAGGAGGGCGGCGTCCTGACCGGCCACATGAAGGGCGGCAACTGCGTGCGCGCGATGAAGGCCCAGCGGGTTTCCGCCTACCTGCACCACCACGGCCCGTTCGGCGAGACCTGGGGATACGGCAACCGGCCGAGCGACGTGCCGATGCTGGCGCTGCTGAACAACAAGGTGATCGTCTGACGCCGAAGTCCGGCCGGCGTCACAGCAGGAAGGTGCTGGCGAGCCCCAGGAACACGAAGAAGCCAAGCACATCGGTGGTTGTCGTCAGGAGCGGGCCGGCGGCCACGGCGGGGTCGATCCGGAAGCGGTCGAGCGTCAGCGGGATCAGGGTTCCGGCCAGCCCGGCCCACACCATGTTGAACATCATGGCGCTGGCCAGCACCAGCCCCAGGGCCGCCTCGCCGAACCACAGGGTCGCGATGGTCCCCATGACCGTCGCGAAGACGATGCCGTTCATGACCCCGACCACCACCTCCTTGCCGACCACCCGCCAGGTGCCGCCCGCGGCGAGGTCGCGCGCGGCCAGCGCCCGGACCATGACCGTGATGACCTGCATGCCGGCATTCCCGCCCATGGCGGCGACGATCGGCATCAGCACGGCCAGCGCCACGATCCGCTCGATCGCCCCTTCGAAGCGCGAGATCACCAGGGAGGCCAGGATCGTGTTGACCAGGGTGATCAGCAGCCAGCTCTGGCGCCGCCGGGCGGTGCGCAACGGCGAGGCATAGATGTCCCGCTCGCCGGCGCGCGCCAGGCCCAGTAGGTCCTCCTCCGCCTCCTCGTCGATCACGTCGACGATGTCGTCCACGGTGATCGCGCCGACCACGCGCCCGGCGGCATCGACCACCGGCACGCTGATCAGGTCGTTGCGGCGGAAGATATCGGCCACCTGCTCCTGGTCCATGGTGGCGGGAACGCTCAGTCCCCGGTCCTCCATGATCTCCGAGACCCTCGTTCCGCGGGGATTACGGAGCACGCGGCTGGTCGGCACCGTGCCGACCGGGCGGTGGGCAGGATCGACCACGACCAGGTCGTAGAAGTCGTCGGGCAGCCCCTGGCTGCGGCGCAGGAAGTCGATCACCTCGCCGACCGTCCAGAAACCCGGTACCGCCACCACGTCGCGCTGCATCAGGCGGCCGGCGCTGGATTCGGGATATGCGAGCCCCTGTTCCAGGATGTCGCGGAAGGCGGCCGGCATGGCCTGCATCACGGCGATCCGGCGGTCCTCGTCCAGCGTCTCGATCAGGTACAGGGCGTCGTCGCTCTCCAGGTGGGCGATGGCCGCCGCCAGGTCGGCGGTGTCGAACTGTTCCACCACCTCCAGCCGGACGCTGTCGTCCAGCTCGATCAGCACGGTCGGGTCGAAGCTGTCGCGGATCGCCCCGATCACCCGGGCGCGCTCGCGCGGGTCGAGGGACTCCAGGAGGTCGGCTAGGTCGGCGGGACCCAGCGGCTCGGCCAGCGCCCGGACCCGGTCGATGCGGTCAGCGCCCAGGCAGGCGCGGACTTCACCGACGAACCCGGCGGTCAGCCCGGTCAGGCGGGGATCGGGACGTCCGTCCTCGTCGCCGTCGCCGACGGGGCCTTTCCGGTTCTCGTCCTGCCGCATCATAGCGTCGCGATCACGCCGGTCAGCTCCGCCATGCCGTCGATCCGCCGGTAGCCTTCGGCCGGGGGCTCGACATGCTCGTGGGCCCAGGTGATGTGATAGGGAACGTGGACCGCCTGCCCGCCGACCTCGAGCACCGGCAGGATGTCGGACCGGACGGAGTTGCCGACCATCAGGAAGCGCTCGGGCGCGATGTCGTGGCGGGCCAGCACCCGGCGGTAGGTTTCCGGGTCCTTCTCCGACACGATCTCGATCCGGTCGAACAGCTCGGCCAGGCCGGAGCGGGCGATCTTGCTTTCCTGGTCGAACAGGTCGCCCTTGGTGATCAGCACCAGCCGGTGGCTGTGGCTGAGATACTCGACCGTCTCGGCGACGCCGTCGAGCAGCTCCACCGGATGGGCCAGCATCGACTTGCCGGCTTCGATCAGGGTCTGGATGTCCCGGGCGTCCACCCGTCCGTCCGTCACCTCGATCGCGGTCTCGATCATCGACAGGACGAAGCCCTTGATGCCGTAGCCGAACAGCCCGAGGTTGCGGCGCTCGATCTCCAGTAGCCGGCGGTCGACCTCTCCGGCGTCGATCCCGCCCAGGATGGCCCGAAACCTCTCCTGGGTCATGGAGAAGATCGATTCGTTGTGCCACAGCGTGTCGTCGCCGTCGAAGCCGATGGTCCAGTGCGCGCTCATGTCCTGACGATTCCGCTCTGCAGGATGCCGTCGATCACGAACTGGCAGGCCAGCGCCGCCAGCAGGATGCCCAGGATGCGGTTGACCACGTTGACCCCCGTCACGCCCATCAGCTTGGTCATCCGGCCCGCCGCCAGCAGGACCGCCAGGTTGGCCAGCAGCACCAGCGCCAGTACGCCCAGGACGACCGCCCGGGCGAGCGGGTCGCCGTCGGTCTTGCCCATCAGAAGCAGCAGGGAGGTCAGCGCGCCGGGACCCGCGATCAAGGGAATCGCCAGCGGAAAGACCGAGATGTCCTCCTTGTGGGTCGCTTCCTCCTGCTCCGGCTCGGTCGTGCTGCGCAGGCCGCTCGGCCGGGCGAAAGCCATGTCGATGGCGAGCAGCAGAAGCAGGATGCCGCCGGCGATCCTGAAGGCCGGGAAGCCGATGCCCAGGGCGCGGAGCAGGAAATCGCCGACGAAGGCGAAGACGAACAGGATGCCGGCCGCGATCAGGACGCCCTTGACCGCCATCCGGCGGCGGTGGGCATCATCGGACCCGCGGGTCAGCGCCGCGAACACCGGGCCGGTGCCGATCGGATCGATCGTCACCAGCAGCGCCACGGCCGAGGTCAATGCCAGGTCGAGCATGGCGGATGCGGTGTCCCGGGTATGGGGTTGGGCATATGGACGATCTCGCCGTTGGATGAGGCCGCGGGAAACGGTCAAAGCCGTAGGGAAGATCCGCTTGCCGGCATGCGCCGGATTGACAGGGCATGTCGCACCGCACTATCCCTGGAGACAATGGCTCCGGCGGCAATGGCCCTGACGGTAACGGCCCGGTTGACGGCGGGCAAGTGCGCCGATCAGGCCGTGGGCCGGATCAATGGGCGTAACAACGATAAAGAGACAAGGATAAAGGGATGAAGAAGGTCTACGCCGACGCCAAGAGCGCCCTGGAAGGGTTGCTCTTCGACGACATGACGATCATGGCCGGCGGCTTCGGCCTGTGCGGCATCCCGGAGGTGCTGATCGAGGCGATCCGCGATTCCGGGGTGAAGGGCCTGACCGTGATCTCCAACAACGCGGGCATCGACAATGTCGGCCTGGGCGTCCTGCTGGAGACCCGCCAGATTGCCAAGATGATCTCGTCCTATGTCGGCGAGAACAAGACCTTCGCCAAGCAGTACCTGGCCGGCGAGCTGGAGATCGAGTTCAACCCGCAGGGTACCCTGGCCGAACGCATCCGCGCCGGCGGCGCCGGCATCCCGGCCTTCTTCACCAAGACGGGCGTCGGCACCTCGGTCGCCGACGGCAAGGAGATCCGCGAGTTCGACGGCGAGACCTACGTGATGGAGCGCGGCCTGTTCGCCGACCTGGCAGTGGTCCATGCCTGGAAGGGCGACACCGAGGGCAACCTCGTCTACCGCAAGACCGCGCGCAACTTCAACCCGATGATGGCGACGGCGGCCAAGGTCACCGTGGCCGAGGTCGAGCACCTGGCGCAGCCCGGCGAGATCGATCCCGACCACATCATCACGCCCGGCATCTTCGTCAAGCGCATCATCCACGTGGCCGATGCCGGCAAGCGCATCGAGCAGCGCACCGTGCGCAAGCGCGCCTGACCAAAAGGGGAGGAGAAAACATAATGGCTTGGACCCGCGAAGAGATGGCGGCGCGCGCCGCGAAGGAACTGCGCGACGGCTTCTACGTCAACTTGGGCATCGGCATCCCGACCCTGGTGGCGAACTACATCCCCGAAGGGATCGAGGTGACGCTCCAGAGCGAGAACGGCATGCTCGGCATGGGCCCGTTCCCCTACGAGGGGGAAGAGGATCCCGACCTGATCAATGCCGGCAAGCAGACGATCACCGAGCTGTCGAAGACCAGCTATTTCAGCAGCGCGGACAGCTTCGGCATGATCCGCGGCGGCCATATCGACCTGTCGATCCTCGGCGCCATGCAGGTGGCGGCCAACGGCGACCTCGCCAACTGGATGATCCCGGGCAAGATGGTCAAGGGCATGGGCGGCGCCATGGACCTGGTCGCCGGCGTCAAGAAGGTCGTCGTGGTGATGGAGCACGCCTCCAAGGATGGCGAGCCGAAGATCCTGAAGCAGTGCACCCTGCCGCTGACCGGGGCCGCGGTGGTCGACATGATCATCACCGACATGGGCGTCTTCACGGTCGATGAGACCGGCGGCGGCCTGACCCTGATCGAGGTCGCCCCCGGCGTGACCGTGGACGACATCAAGTCCAAGACCGAGGCCGAGTTCAAGGTCGCGGTCTGATCCGAGCACCGCCGCGCGGCCGATTTGACGCAGCCGCGCGGCGGACGCTTCGATAGGGAAACGCCGGTCGGGCATGCGAATACTTCCGCATGATTCCCCAACCGGATGTTCCCGTCGATGACCTCCCGCCTGATCCAGCGCCACGACCATTTCTTCAAACGCCTGCTCGATCAGCCCGGCGCGGCAGGCGCGCTGATCCGCGAGCGCCTTCCGGAAGAGGTCGCCCGCCAGTTGTCCCCGGAGGATCCCGTGCTGGAGCACGGCTCCTTCGTCGATCGGGAGCTTCAGGAATACCGCACCGACCGGCTTTACCGGACCCGCACCCTCACGGGCGGGGCCGCCTTCATCTACGCCCTGCTCGAGCACAAGGCCTGGCCCGAGCCGCGGATCGGCCTCCAGTTGCTCGGCTACGAGGTCAAGATCTGGCAGTGGTGGGTCCAGCGGGAGGGCAGGGACGCCGAAGGCAGGCTGAAGCCGCTGCCGCCCATCCTGCCGCTCGTGGTCTATCACGGCGAGGCGGAGTGGCGGATACCCCTCGATTTCGCCGCCGGAATGGAACTGGGCGACGAGATGCTCCGGCCGTACCTCCTGGATTTCCGCTATTCGCTAGCCGATCTGGGCCGCATCGATGACGCCAGCCTGTCGCGCGAAAAGGTGCTTCGGGTCGGCTTGCTGATCCTGAAGCATGGCAGCCGCCGCGGCGACCTTTACGAGTTGCTGGTGAAGCTCGGCCGGGCGGCGCTGGCCATCGGCTTTGATGACTTGGTTGCCCTGGTACGCTACCTTATCGCCGAACCGAACGAGATCAACGCGGCGGTCCTTCGGGACGCGCTGACGGAGATCGTTCCAGGTCAGGAGGCCAGGATCATGTCGATCGCAGCGGAACAGTGGAAGGCGGAAGGCAAGGCGGAGGGCAAGGCCGACATGTTGTTACGCTTGCTGCGGCGGCGCTTCGGTGCCGTGCCCGAGTCGACGCTGGAACGGGTGCTCGGCGCTCCCGACGGCGATCTGAACGAATGGGCCGAGAACGTTCTCGACGCCCCCAACCTCGACGCGGTGTTCACGGGCCGCAGGGCTAACTGATTACTGATGCCGAAGGCCGCCGCGCTCAGTGCGCGTCGGCCCAGCTGTGTCCCGTGCCGGCCTCGGCGACCAGCGGCACGCCGAGGCTCGCGGCGCCTTCCATGACGCGGCGCACGGTGTCGGAGGTCTCGGCGGCCTCGGCTTCCGGGACCTCGAACACCAGTTCGTCGTGGACCTGCAGCAGCATGCGGCCCGTCAGGCCGGCGGCTTCCAGCGCCGCGGGTATGCGGACCATGGCGCGCTTGATGATGTCGGCCGCGGTCCCCTGGATCGGCGCGTTGATCGCCTGGCGCTCGGCGAACTGGCGGCGCGCCGGGTTGCGCTCGGTGATGCCCTGGATATGGCAGCGGCGGCCGAACAGGGTCGTGACGTAGCCGTTCTTCCGGCAGAACTCCTTCGTCTGCTCCATGAAGGCGGCCAGTTCCGAGAAGCGCTCCAGGTATCTCTTGATGAAGGCGTTTGCCTCCCCCGCCGGGATGCCGAGCTGGCGGCCCAGGCCGAAGCCGCTGATGCCGTAGATGATGCCGAAATTGATCGCCTTGGCCTTGCGCCGGATTTCCCCGGTCATCTGGTCCAGCGGCACGCCGAACACCTGGGACGCGGTCATGGCATGGATGTCGATGTTCTCGCGGAAGGCGTGCTTCAGCGCCTCGATCCCGGCCATCTCGGCGACCAGCCGCAGCTCGATCTGGGAATAGTCCACCGACAGCAGCACATGGCCCGGCTTGGCGATGAAGGCGCGGCGGATCTTGCGGCCCTCCTCGGTGCGGATCGGGATGTTCTGCAGGTTGGGATCGTTGGACGACAGCCGGCCGGTGTTGGTGATCGCCAGCGAGAACGAGGTGTGGACCCGGCCGGTCTTGGCATCGATCTGCTGCTGCAGGCTGTCGGTGTAGGTGCTCTTCAGTTTGGAGAACTGGCGCCAGTCCAGCACTTTCTGCACGATGTCGTGGCCCTGCTCGGCCAGCGGCTCCAGCGTGGCGCTGTCGGTGGAATAGGCGCCCGTCTTGCCCTTCTTGCCGCCCTGCAATCCCATCTCGCCGAACAGCACGTCGCCCAGCTGCTTGGGCGAGCCGACATTGAAGGGATGGCCGGCCAGCCGGTGGATCTCCGTCTCCAGCTCGGCCAGCCTGGACGCCAGATCGCCCGACAGCTCCTTCAGCACGTCGCGGTCCACCAGGATGCCGCAGGCCTCCATGTCGGCGATGACGGGGACCAGCGGCCGCTCGATCGTCTCGTAGAGCGTTGTCAGCCGCTCCGGCACCAGCCGGGGCTTCAGCGCGTGGTGGAGGCGGAGCGTCACGTCGGCGTCCTCCGCCGCGTACTCGGTCGCCTTGTCCAGCGGCACCCGGTCGAAGGTGACCCGCGACTTGCCGGTGCCGGTCACCTGGTCATAGGTGATCGGCGTATAGTCGCAATGGAGCTTCGACAGCTCGTCCATGCCATGGCCGTGCAGCCCCGTCTCCAGCACGTAGCTGATCAACATGGTGTCATCGATCGGGGCGAGCCGGATGCCGTGGCTGCCGAACACCTGGATGTCGAATTTCAGGTTATGCCCGACCTTCAGCACGGCCGGGTCTTCCAGAAGCGGCTTCAGCTTCGCCACCACCTCGGCGATCGGCAGCTGCGGCGGCGCGTCGGACGGGCTGAGGTCGAGCGATCCTTCCGCCGGCGCTCCCCCCGGGCCGACATGGCCGACCGGGATATAGCAGGCCGCCCCCTGTTCGACCGCCATCGAGACGCCGACCAGCCGGGTGCTGCACGCGCTCAGCGAGTCGGTTTCGGTATCGACCGCGACCGTTCCGGCGGCATAGGCGGCCGCGATCCAGCGGTCCAGCGCCTCGGCGGTCTGGACCAGTTCGTAACTTCCCTTGCCGTCGAACCGGGCCCGGGGCTTAGCCTCCGGCGCGGTCGATCCGCCCGCCAGGGCCGCCGTGCCCGCCGGGGCGGAGGCGCCGTCCACCAGCTTGCCGTCGGCGCGGATCTCGTTCTCGACCCGGGTGATGATCGACCGGAAGCCCTGCTGCCGCAGGAAGCCCAGCAGCTTCTCGTGGTCGGGCTCGCGCACCTTCAGGTCGTCGAGCGGCACCGGCACCGGTGCCTGGTCGTCCAGCCGGACCAGCCGCTTGGAGATCCGTGCCAGCTCCGCATTGTCGATCAGGGCCTGGCGGCGCTTGGGCTGCTTGATCTCGCCGGCCCGCTCCAGCAACTGTTCCAGGTCGCCGTACTCGCCGATCAGCTGGGCCGCGGTCTTGACGCCGATGCCGGGAACGCCCGGCACGTTGTCCACCGGGTCGCCGGCCAGCGCCTGCACGTCCACCACCTTGTCCGGCGTCACGCCGAATTTCTCGAAGACCTCTTCCGGCCCGATCGGCTTGTTCTTCATCGGGTCCAGCATGGCGACGCCGTCGCTGACCAGCTGCATCAGGTCCTTGTCGGACGAGACGATCGTGACCTGCCGTCCCTGCTCGCGGGCGAGGCGCGCGTATGTCGCGATCAGGTCGTCGGCCTCGTACCCCTCCAGCTCGATCGACGGCACGCAGAAGGCCTCGACCGCCTCGCGGATGATGCCGAACTGGGGCTTCAGCTCCTCCGGCGGCTCGGGCCGGTGGGCCTTGTAGTCGGCGTAGAACTCGTTCCGGAAGTTCAGCCGCTTGCTGTCGAAGACCACCGCCACCGCCTCGGCATGATGGTCCGCCAGCAGCTTCATCAGCATGTTGGTGAAGCCCATCACCGCGTTGACCGGGGTGCCGTCGGCGCGGGTCAGCGGCGGAATGGCGTGGTAGGCGCGGAAGATGAATCCGGAGCCATCCACCAGGTAGAGGCCATCGGCTTGTTTGGCGGCGGTTTCCGTCGGGACGGAATCGGTCTGGGCGGTGTCGGTCATGCCTATGGAAATAGCATGGCCGGTGCCCCAGGTCGATACGGGCAGGTTGATCCGGGGTGGGCGATTTGCGGGTTGCCGCAGGGGGCGAAAACCGCTAGACATTCCACAGGAGATAATGTCCGCGTAGCTCAGCAGGATAGAGCACAGGATTCCTAGTTCAATTGGGCGTCGCGAAGGGAAACCGCGCGGCGGATCCGCTCAAAGTCGGGGAAAGCTCCGGTGCCGACGGCACCGTGCCGATCCCGAGCCAAGCCCCCTCCGAAAGGTCGGGGAAGGTGTAGAGACTGGACGGGCGGCACCTGTCGGCTTCGGCCCATGGTGAAGGGACAGTCCAGACCACGAACGCCGGGCATATCGATAGCCCGGCGGCGGCGAAAGCCGAAGTGGGATGAATCCTGGGGCCGTGGGTTCGAATCCCGCCGCGGACACCATCTCCTTATTCTCTCCTAGCGCCGTACACCCAGCCACCACGCCGCCAGCGCGGTGACCGCCGTGCCCAGGACGGCCCCGGCGACCACGTCGGAGGTCCAGTGCCGGTCGGCGTAGACCCGGCCGCCCGCCAGCAAGCCGGCTACCGTGAAGACGCCCGCGCCGATCCGCCGATCCCCGGCCGCGACGGCCACCGCCGTAGCGGCCGCGAAGGCGCTTCCAGCATGGCCGGAGGGGAAGGAGCGGGCGCCCTCGGTGCCCCATTCGCCAGCATCGCCGCAGTCGCAGGGGCGGGAGCGGCACAGGTTGCGCTTGATCGCTTCGGACACCAGCGCCGTCGCCACCACGCCGGTCACGCCGATCCTGCCGGCCCGCTCCAGCGCCGACAGGTCACGATGGCTGCCCGCCGCCCAGCACAGGGCGAAGGCGGGGATCAGGACGTGCCGCTTGATGCCGTATCGTCCCGCGATCTTGACCGCCTGGGCGACGGGTCCGGGGTCGTCAAGACAGAAATTGCGGACGATCAGGTCAAGGCCCGCCACCCCGGTCGGTTCCGGGGAGCAGGCCTTGGCAACCAACGGCCGGCGGGCGATATTCGCCCGCGCCGTGCGCGGCAGCGGATAGGAATTTTCCATGCCGGACAGAACGCATTGTCGGCATTCCTTGTTCCTGGCCCGGCTCGCCGCCGGTCAGCGCCGGCCGCCGACCTCGTCCAGGTGCTTCAGCAGGTCGGCCGGATCCTCGTAGACCCGGAAGGCTCCCGCTCTCTGAAGCTCGTCGGCGCCGTAGCCGCCGCACAGCAGGCCGACGCTCAGCGCGCGGGCTCGCTGGGCCGCCAGGGTGTCCCAGATGCTGTCGCCGACCACGATGGTGGACTGGATATCGACGCCCAGCCGTTCGGCCGCGGTCAGGAACAGGTCCGGGTCCGGTTTGGCGTACTTGACCTGGTCGCGGGTCACGACCTTGATCTTCTCCAGGTCGATTCCCAGCACCTCCAGCGCGGGTGCCGCCGTCTCCATCCGGCCGCTGGTCGCGATCGTCCAGGGAATGCCGGAGTCCGTCAGGTGCGCCAGCAATTCCCGCGATCCCGGCAGGGCCCGCAGCCGGCCGGACTGCCGCCGGTAGGCCTCGGCGTGGCGCGCCCGCAGCCGGTCCAGCAGGTCCTGGTCGATGTCGAGCCCGGTCTCCCGGACCAGCATGTTGGTGAACAGCCCGCCGCTCATGCCGATCTTGCGGTGGATGCGCCAGGCGGACAGTTCGATCCCTTCGGCGTCCAGCGCTTCCTGCCATGCCAGCACGTGCTGGTAAACGCTGTCGATCAGCGTACCGTCCAGGTCGAACACGAAGGCGGTATCCATGTGTGCCATAGGGATCTCCTTGAATCGTCGGTGCCGGGGAAACACGTTTGTGGCCGGGCCGGTTGCTCCACCTTAGATATGTGGCGATAGGGGTACCAACCCTGCTCGATTGTCCCCGTCCGGGGCGAAACATAGGCTCGCGCTCGCCGTGCCCAGGGCCAGTGATCAGGGAATGATTGAGACATGATCTTAGAAGGCGCCGAGATACCTTCCGGCGAAGTCATCGAGACTGAAATCTGCATCATCGGTGCCGGTGCCGCCGGCATCACGATGGCGCTGGAACTGACCGGTGCTCCCTTCCGGGTATCCGTCATCGAGGCGGGCGGCTTCGAGTATCCGGAGAACGGCCAGCCCAATTACGAAGGCACCCAGACCGGTATCGAGTATGCCGATCTGGACGCCTGCCGCCTGCGTTATTTCGGGGGAACGACGAACCATTGGGGCGGCTATTGCCGCAGCCTGGACCCGATCGATTTCGAGAAACGCGACTGGATCCCGCACAGCGGCTGGCCGATCACCCTGGACGACGTCAAGGCCCACTATCCGCGCGCGACCGAGATCATCGGCCTGAACCCCCATCTGTTCGACGGCGAGTACTGGTCCAAGGCGGCCGGCCTGCCGGTTCTGCCGTTCGACCCCAAGCGGTTCCACACCGGCGCCACCCAGATCCACGCGACCCGCTTCGGCGAGGTCCACCGGGATGCCGTGAAGGCGTCGCCCAACGTCACCTGCTACCTCAATTGCAGCGTCGTCGACCTGGTGATCGGCGAGACCGAGGACCTGATCCGGGAAGTGACCGTCGTGAACGCGGCGGGCAACCGCTCCACCTTCCGCGCCCGCCATTTCGTGCTGGCCTGCGGCGGGATGGAAAACCCGCGGATGCTGCTGAACGCCAACAAGGTGCGTCCCAACGGCATCGGAAACGAGCACGACAATGTCGGCCGGTTCTTCATGGAGCACCGGGTCGCCAGTCCGGGCATGATCCTGCTGTCGGACGGCTCGACCGACCTCAGCTTCTACCGCCGGAACACGGTGCCCAGCGGCGAATACATCGAGGGTTCGCTGCATCTGAGCGAGGAGACGATCCGCGCCGAGCGGATGTGCAACGCGCAGTTCAGCCTGGAACTCTATGACGGCATCCGCACCCAGGGCGACCGGTCGCTGGCCGCGATCCGCGACGGGCTGAAGAAATTCATCTCGGGCGGCGGCTGGGTTCGCGACTTCAACGTCCATGTCGGCAACATCATCTGCGACATCGACTATGTCGCCGGCAACCTCGCCCGCAGGATCACCGGCGATCCGGGCAACCTGGCGGTCTGGCTGCTGAAGATGGAGGTCGAGCAGGTCCCCAACCCCGACAGCCGCATCACCCTGACCGACCAGGTCGACGATCTGGGCCTGCGCCGGATCAACCTGCACTGGGCGACGCAGGAGATCGAGAAGCGGAGCGTCGTCCGCTCCATGGAACTGATGGGCGAGGAACTGGGGCGTCTCGGCCTCGGCCGCATGCAGATCGCCATGGAGGACGATCCCAATGTCTGGTCGCGCTTCGACACCTGGGGCTTCCACCATGCCGGCACGACCCGGATGAGCGCCGATCCGCGCGACGGCGTGGTCGATGCCGACTGCAGGGTCCATGGCGTCGGCAATCTGTACGTCGTCGGCAATTCGGTCTTCACGACCGTCGGCACCTCCAACCCGACCTTCACCATCACCGCGCTTTCCGTCCGGCTGGCCGGACATCTGAAGGGGCTGTTGACAGCATGAGCACCCGCATGACGCTTACCCGCCGCACCGCCCTCGCCGGCTTCGCCGCCGTCACCGGGCTGGCCGCCGTGGCCCCGTCCCCGGCCGGCGCCTTCGCCCTGCCCGAAAGGGCGGGAGACCGCGAACTGGCCGAACGGGCGCTCCGGATGTTCTCCCGGCCGAACGACGCGCGCCGCGTGGGCTTCGCCTGCCAGGGCCACGCCGCCCTGTGCCAGCCGCGCGAAGTGCTGGTCGACACGATCTTCGGCGCCGAGCGCGACCGCCTCGTCGGCACTCCCGACGCTGAGATCCATGGCTGGCTGCGCGGCCGCATCCGCCAGGACTTCGCCCAGGGTCGGACGGTCAAGGTGGAAGGCTGGGTCCTGGCCGAGACCGAGGCCCGGCTCTACGCACTGGCGGCCCAGGCCTGAACAAAGGAGAGCCGGCCGTGATCAATGCCATCTTCGCCCTGCTGTGCGGCGGGGCGGTCTTCGCGTACCTGTACAGCGTCTGCGACTGCGGCTTCCAGCAGTCGCAGTGGATCTTCGTGATCGGAGCCAGCCTCGCCGTGGCCCTGGGCGTCTGGCTGCTGGGCCTGATCGCCGGCGCGATCGGCCGCCGCATGACCGGGCGACGCTCCGCCTGAGGCTCGGGTCGGGAACGCGGCCCTAACGTTCCGGGGCCGCGGCGCCCAGCAGGGGTGTCGCCGCCAGCGGGCAGCCGAAGCCGCCGCCCCGCTCCAGCGCGGCGGCCACGTCTTCCACCCGCTCGCGCTCGACGCACCAGACGGCACCGCCGAACCGGCGGCGCCAGACCGGGAAGCCGGGGCTGAGCACCCCGTCGCGCACCATCGCGGCGGTATCCGCCCCGAGATCCTCGACGGAATGGCACGGGCAGGTTCCGGCCTTGACCAGGATCAGCCGCTCCGCGCCGATCTCCACCGCGAGCCACGCCGCGAGGCTGTCGGAGGTGGCGTCCCAATCCTCCGCCAGCTCTCGCCGGGCTGCCGCCAGCGATGATGGCAACCACACGCTGGCCCGACCGGCGGCGGCGTTGGCCTTCATCTCCACCGGACCGGCCGCCGTCCCGATCTCCGGATGGATGCCGTGCAGCAGCAGGGCGAAGCTGTCCATCGCCAGCAGCGTCATCCGGCGCACGATGCCGGGCTGGAGGCGCCACATGTCCTCGGCATCCCGCACCGTGTCGACGAAGGGACCACCGGTCGGCACGATCACGGTCGGGCGCCGGGCGCCCAGGCGCGCCGCCAGCGCCATCCAGTCGGCCATGCCCACCCAATCGGCGAGGGTGCCGCCGATCTGGATCACGCAGGCGTCCTCCAGGGTCGGCGAGGCTTTTTCAGTCGGGGTCAACCGGGTGTCCATGGCGTCGGGTCCGATGGGCAAAGGGACGGCAGAAAGGGTGTCGCGTCGTACAGGCGACCATTATTTAGGCGCCTGCACAAGGTTTGCCTGCCTTTTTGCGACAAACTTCATCCCGGACCCGATCCTTCGACCGGTCGCCCGCCCGGTTCAAGAGAGCTCGAGGTGCTTCCTGACCGCCGCCAGACCGTCCTGGCCGTCCACGGTGGTGACACCCTTGAGCCAGGTTTCCAGCACCGCGGGATTGCTTTTCAGCCAAGCTGTCGCCGCGGCTTCCGGCGCCTGCTTCTCGTCGATGATCGACGTCATGATCTCGTTCTCCATATCAAGGTCGAACACGAGATTCTCGAGGAACTTGCCGACGTTCGGGCAGGTCTGCCGGTAGCCCGCCGGCACGTTGGTGTAGACCGTCGCCCCGCCCAGGTTCGGCCCGAACCATTCGTCGCCGCCGGTCAGGTAGGTCATGTCGATCGACTTGTTCATCGGGTGCGGTTCCCAGCCCAGGAAGACCGCCCACTGCTCGGACCGCTGGGCACGCTTGATCTGGCTCAGCATGCCGGCCTCGCTGGATTCGACCAGCCGGAAGTCCTTCAGGCCGAAGGCGTCGGCCTTGATCATGTTGTCGATGATCACGTTGCCGTCGTTGCCGGCCTCGATCCCGTAGATCTTGCCGTCGAGCTTGTCCTTGAACCTCACGATGTCGGAGAAGTCGCGCAGGCCGCCCTCGGCGGCATAGGTCGGAACCGCCAGGGTGTATTTGGCGCCCTCAAGGTTGGCGCGCACGACCTCGATCGATTTGTCCTCGATGTAGGGCCGGATGAAGGTCTCCATCGTCGGCATCCAGTTGCCGAGGAAGACGTCGATGTCCTTCTTCTTCAGTCCCAGGAACACCACCGGCACCGAGGCGATCTGTGTCGTCGTCTTGTAGCCCAGTCCCTGAAGCACGACCGACGCCGTCCCCGTGGTCGCCGCGATATCGCTCCAGCCGACGTCGCCGAAACGCACCGTCCTGCACCGGTCGGGCTCCGCCGCGGCCGAGGGGCCGGGAACCGCCACCGTCAAGGCTACGGCCGATACCGTGAAGGCCAGGGCCAGCGTGCGTGCGAGGGAACCAAACTTGGAGGTGCGCGTATAGGTCTGCATCAGGTAACTCCTGCAGTTCATGCCCGTGATGCCGAACACAGATAGCTTATTTTGATTGATCGTCCAATAAAAAAACGCTAAGTTCCCCTTTGGATAAAACCAGAAGGTGAGGATCAACTCATGCCGAAAGTCGGTATGGAGCCAATACGCCGACAACAGCTGATCGAAGCGACCATCACGTCGATCAGCCGATACGGTTTCGCTGATGCGACCATATCACGGATCAGCAAGGAAGCGGGCGTTTCCACCGGCATCATACATCATTATTTCGGCAGCAAGGACGACCTCCTTGAGGCGACGATGCGAAATCTTCTCCAGCAGCTGCGCCAGGACGTGGTCGGACGGCTGGCCGGGGCCTCCTCGCCGCAACAGCGCCTCGCCGCCATCATCGACGGCAATTTCGCGGCCAACCAGTTCGACCGGCCCGTGATCGTCGCCTGGCTCGCCTTCTGGGCGCAGGTCCCTCACGTACCCGAGTTGGCCCGCCTGCAGCGCGTCAACGCCCGGCGACTGCGCTCCAACCTGCTCTACGACCTGCGCCGCCTGCTGCCTTCCGATCGCGCCGAGGAGGCGGCGACCGGCCTCGCCGCGCTGATCGACGGGCTGTGGCTGCGCGCCTCCCTCGAAGGCGTCGAGAAGTCCGACACGGCGCGGGCGATCGTGCAGAGCTATCTCGCGTCGCAGCTCGGGCGCAGGATTGACGCGGCGGGATAGATGAGGCCGCTCAGGGTTGCGGCCCCTCGTGCGGTTTATCCAGCAACCCCATGTCGGCTTTCCCGCTCCGCCCTCTGAGCACCTTCAAACCGTCGGGGTCGTGGTCGAGCAGGACAAGGGCGCTGCTGATGGCCCTGCTGGGCAGCAGATCGCCGTTTTCGTATTTCTGAAAAGCGCGCGGGCCGCCGCCGACGAGCTGCCCGGCCTGTTCCTGGGTGAGTCCGAGTTTCTTGCGGATGCGGCGGACCTCCTCCGGTTCGAGCAATCCTTCGGTCCGGGCCTTGAGCCGGTTCAGCATCCGGTCGGAAACCTTCATGTCGGCACCGGTATGGATGCTTTCGCCCGACATGTCGCAGTACCATCCCGGCATGTCGAAGGTGATGCTTTCAGTCCGGTAAGACAGCGTCATAGGCCGCGTGTCGCGGTACATGGGCGCTCCTGTCTGGGGACAGACGGGATCACTCATCGTCTTTCTCCTTGAAGGACAGCAACAGGAATTCGGTCACGGTATCGGCGGTAAACTTCACGTACAGCATCCCTGCTGACGATGGCACATGGTGCACGTCCTGCCAGACCCGATGATCCGCATAGGCTGTCATGGACTTGTAGAAATGAGATCGCCGCATGGTCTGCAGTGTCGCCACGATCTCGGTGCGGCCGAATCCCAGTGCTGCCGCCCCCTTATCGCTGAGCCCGTCGCCCGGAGCTTTCCAGCACTGTCGAATGCAGCCTTGAAGGCATCCAGATCGTAGGTCGGCTTCCGTTTCTCCGTCATCGGGGCAAATCGCGCCTTCTGCCCTCAATGTCAAGATACACCTTAATGGTGTCATTCCATAAGACCTGAGCGGCTTCGAAGAAGATCGCCCGGAGTTCCCGATCCGTCGCCGAATCTTTTTTGGTTGAACGTTCAATATAAAACCATTACATCGAAACGGATCGGAACGGAACGATCGGTATATGCGGGACGGGGAGGGTGTGATGGCCAGGTTCGGGCAGCAGCAGCTTTACATTCATGGCAGCGCTTCGGCGGCCGAGGGTGGCGGCGCCTTCACCACGGTCAATCCGGCCACCGGCGAGGTGCTGGCCGAAGTGAGCCAAGCCTCGGCCGCCGACATCGACCGAGCCGTCGCCAGCGCGCGGGAAGGCCAGCGGGCCTGGGTGGATCTGTCCGCCATGCAGCGCTCCCGCGTCCTGCGTCGCGCCGTCGAGATCCTGCGGGAGCGCAACGACGAATTGGCCGAACTGGAGACGCTGGATACCGGCAAGCCGCTCAGCGAGACGAGCGCCGTGGACATCGTGACCGGCGCCGACGTGCTGGAATACTATGCCGGGCTGGTTCCGGCGATCGAGGGGCAGCAGATCCCGCTGCGCGCCTCGTCCTTCGTCTATACCAGGCGGGAGCCCTTGGGCGTGGTCGCCGGCATCGGCGCCTGGAACTACCCGATCCAGATCGCCCTGTGGAAGTCCGCCCCGGCGCTGGCCGCCGGCAACGCGATGATCTTCAAACCCAGCGAGATCACCCCGCTGACCGCCCTGAAGCTGGCGGAGATCTACACGGAAGCGGGATTGCCCGACGGCGTGTTCAACGTCGTCCAGGGTGATGGCCGGGTCGGCGCGCTGCTGGCCGGGCATCCCGGCATCGAGAAGATCTCCTTCACCGGTGGCGTCGAGACCGGCCGCAAGGTGATGGCGGCGGCCGGCGGCTCCACGTTGAAGGAAGTGACGATGGAACTGGGCGGCAAGTCGCCGCTGATCGTCTTCCCCGACGCCGACCTGGACCGCGCCGCCGACATCGCGATGATGGCGAACTTTTACAGTTCCGGCCAGGTCTGCACCAACGGCACCCGGGTCTTCGTCCACCGCTCCGTCATGGCGGATTTCCAGTCGCGGCTTCTGGAGCGCGTCAAGCGCATCCGGCTGGGCGATCCGCTCGACCCGCGGACCAATTTCGGCCCGCTGTCCAGCTTCGGCCACCTGGAGAAGGTGCTTCGCTACATCGATCTGGGCCGCAAGGAAGGCGCCACCCTGCTGGCCGGCGGCTCCCGCGTCACGACGGCTCCGTTCGACAAGGGCGCCTTCGTCGAGCCCACGGTCTTCGCCGACTGCCGCGACGACATGGCGATCGTGCGGGAGGAGATCTTTGGCCCGGTCATGAGCCTGCTGGGCTTCGACGACGAGGACGAGGTGGTCCGCCGCGCCAACGCCACGTCCTACGGCCTCGCCGCCGGCTTGGTGACCGAGAGCCTGACCACCGCGCACCGCGTGATCCACAGGCTCGAAGCGGGCATCTGCTGGATCAACAGCTGGGGCGAGTCACCGCCCGAGATGCCGGTCGGCGGGTACAAGCAATCGGGCATCGGCCGCGAGAACGGCCTCGGCACGCTCGAACACTATACCCGGATCAAGTCGGTCCAGGTCGAGCTGGGCGATTTCGCCTCCGTATTCTGATCTTCCGGGTTTTTGAAACGCTCCCGTCTTTCCAGGAGGGACCTGAACGATGCCTACCATCCAGGAGTTCGACTACATCATCGTCGGCGCCGGCTCGGCCGGGAACGTGCTGGCCGCCCGCCTGACCGAGGACGAGGGAGTCAGCGTCCTGCTGCTGGAGGCCGGCGGGCCGGACCACCGGATGGATTTCCGAACCCAGATGCCGGCGGCGCTGGCCTTTCCGCTCCAGGGGCGGCGCTACAACTGGGCTTACCTGACCGAGCCTGAGCCCTTCATGAACAACCGGCGCATGGAATGCGGCCGGGGCAAGGGCCTGGGCGGCTCCTCGCTGATCAACGGCATGTGCTACATCCGCGGCAACGCGATGGACTACGACAACTGGGCGGAGCAGTTCGGCCTGGACGGCTGGAGCTACCGCGACTGCCTGCCCTATTTCCGCAAGGCGGAAAGCCGCGACATCGGCCCCAACGAGTACCATGGCGGCGACGGGCCGGTCAGCGTGGCGACGCCGAAGACCCATAACAACCCGCTCTACCATGCCATGATCGAAGCGGGGGTCCAGGCGGGATATCCCCACACCGACGACCTGAACGGCTACCGGCAGGAAGGTTTCGGCCCGATGGACCGGACCGTCACGCCCCAGGGGCGCCGGGCCAGCACCGCGCGGGGCTACCTGGACATGGCGAAGGGCAGACCGGGCCTCACCGTCGTCACCCACGCGCTGAGCGACCGGGTCCTGTTCGACGGCAAGCGCGCCATCGGCGTGTCGTACCTGCAAAAGGACAAGCCGGTGACGGCGCATGCCCGCCGCGAGGTCCTGGTGTGCGCCGGCGCCATCGCCTCGCCGGCCCTGCTGCAGCGCTCGGGCCTCGGTCCCGCCGACCTGCTGCGCGGCCTCGGCGTGCCCCTGGTGGCGGAGATCCCGGGCGTCGGCGCCAACCTCCAGGATCATCTGGAGATGTACCTGCAATACGAGTGCACCCAGCCGGTGTCGCTCTATCCGGCGCTGAAATGGTGGAACCAGCCGGCGATCGGGGCGGAGTGGCTGTTCATGGGCACCGGCACCGGGGCCAGCAACCAGTTCGAGGCGGGCGGCTTCATCCGCTCCGACGAGAGCTTCGCCTGGCCGAACATCCAGTACCATTTCCTGCCCGTGGCGATTAACTACAACGGCACCAACGCGGTGAACGCCCACGGCTTCCAGGCCCATGTGGGCTCCATGCGGTCGCCCAGCCGGGGCCGCATCCATGCGAAGTCGCGCGACCCGCGCGAGGCGCCGAGCATCCTGTTCAACTACATGTCCGCCGACCAGGACTGGCGGGAGTTCCGCGACGCCATCCGGATCACCCGCGAGATCATGGCGCAGCCGGCGCTGGACCCCTACCGCGGGCGGGAGATCAGCCCCGGCGTGGATTTCCAGTCCGACGCGGAGCTGGACGAGTTCGTCCGCCAGCATGGCGAGACCGCCTATCACCCGTCCTGCTCGTGCCGGATGGGCACCGACGACATGGCCGTGGTCGATGGGCAGGGCAGGGTCCACGGGGTGGACGGGCTTCGCGTGATCGACGCCTCGATCATGCCGCAGATCACCACGGGGAACCTGAACGCGCCGACCATCATGATGGCGGAGAAGCTGGCCGACGCGATCCGGGGGCGGGACGCACTGCCGCGCGCCGACGTGCCCTACTTTGTCGCGGGGGATGCTCCGGCCCGGCGGCCGGTTTCGGCCGGAGGGGCGGTTTCCAGCTATCGCTCCGCCGGGTGAGCCGGGAGTATTCGAAACCCTTTCGGATGATCCAAGCAACGTCTCTTGCCTTGGTGATGCCCAGAAGGTGAAGTCATAATCTGCATACATCGGTGAACCGCGCGTCCTGAGAGGTCTCTCCAGTCATGGGCCATACCGTGAGCACGCCTGAGACAGTGGGGTTTCTGCTGATTCCCCGGTTCTCGATGATCGCGTTCACCGCGGCCCTGGAGCCCCTCCGGCTCGCCAACCACATCAGCGGGCGCGAACTGTACCGCTGGGTGCTGCTCTCCCCCGACGGGGCGCCGGGGGAAGCGAGCTGCGGGCTGCGCATCGCGGTGGACCACGGCATCGATGCGGCGCCCCACATCCCCGCCATCGTCCTGTGCAGCGGCATCGACGGCCACTGGTACGAGGACCGCGCCGTGCTGTCCTGGCTGCGGCGGCGGGCCGCGCAGGGGGTGGAGTTCGGCTCTCTCTGCACCGCCAGCCACATCCTCGCCCGGGCCGGCCTGCTGAACGGATACCGCTGCACGATCCACTGGGAGAACCTGGCCGGCTTCTCGGAAACTTATCCGGAGATCGAGGCGACCGACGAGCTGTTCACCGTCGACCGCAACCGCTTCACCTGCGCCGGCGGGACGGCGGCGATGGACATGATGCTCCACCGCATCGCCCGGACCCATGGCGATAAGCTGGCGGTATCGATCGCCGAACAGCTCCTGCACGAAAAGATCCGCCAGGGATCGGTCCGCCAGCGCGAGGCGATCCAGCCCGATCCCGCCATCGAGCGCGAGGAGCTGGCCGCCGCCGTCAAGCTGATGCTGGAGAACATCGAGGAGCCGTTGGACCTGCTGACCCTGTCCAGCCGGCTGGGCCAGTCGCGGCGCAACGTCGAGCGGCTGTTCCGCAAGTTCATGAACTGCTCTCCCGCGCGCTATTACCTGGGCCTGCGGCTCCAGCGGGCGCGCCAGCTGCTGTGCCAGACCCGCATGTCGGTCATGGAGGTGGCGATCAGCTGCGGCTTCGTCTCCGCGACCCACTTCAGCAAATGCTACCGCGACTATTTCGGCGTGGCGCCGCGCAACGACCAGAGCAGCCACCGCGTCCGCCCCCTGGTCGAGGCGACCCGCCAGCCCGCGGTGGCGAAATGAGCCGCACCGGCCTTTCCGTCGGGTTCGTCCTGACCAACAACTTCACGCTGACGGCGCTGTCGACCTTCATGGACGCGCTGCGGCTGGCCGCCGACGATGGCGACGGCAGCCGGCAGATCCGCTGCCGCTGGACCATCATGGGCTCCTCGCCCGAACCGGTCAGGTCGAGCTGCGGCATCCCGGTCGCCCGCTGGGAAGCGTTCCAGGACCCGCGCCAGTTCGACTACATCGTGGTGGTCGGCGGGCTGCTGCACGCCGGCCCGCAGCTGGACGCGCAGGCGGTCGAATACCTGCGCACCGCTGCGGCGCAAGGCGTCGGGCTGGTCGGGGTCTGCACCGGCAGCTTCGTGCTCAGCCGCGCCGGACTGATGCGCAACCGGCGCTGCTGCGTGAGCTGGTACCATTACCGCGACTACCTGGAGGAGTTCCCCGACCACCAGCCGGTGGCGGAACAGCTCTACGTCGTGGACCGCGACCGCATCACCTGCGCCGGCGGGGCGGGTGTCGCCGACCTCGCCGCCTTCCTGATCGAGCGGCACCTGGGCTCCGCCTGCGCCCAGAAGACGATGCACATCATGTTGATCGACAAGGCCCGTCCGCCCGGCCAGTCGCAGCCCCAGCCGCCGACCGCCTCGATGGAAGGGGCGGCCGCCGTCGTCAACGACCGCGTCCGCCGCGCGCTGCTTCTCATGGAGCAGAACCTGAGCGATCCGCTGACGGTCGAGCAGATAGCATCCCGCCTGAGCGTCAGCACCCGCCAGTTCGAGCGGCTGTTCCGCGATGCCACGGCGATGAGCCCGACCGGCTTCTACCGCCTGCTTCGCCTTCGCTACGGCCACTGGCTGCTGCGCAACTCCGCCCGGTCGGTGACGGACATCGCCCAGGAGACAGGCTTCGCCGATTGCGCCCACTTCTCCCGCCAGTTCCGCGAAGTCTACGGCGTCAGCCCGAGCGAGCTGCGGCGGGACGGGCCGGCACCGGAGCCGGCGGTGCTGGCGGACGGACTGCGGGCGGTGACGGCGCTGGCGCTGGACCGGGACCTCGTGCCGCCGGACCGGCGCTTGTTCGAGTGACGGTGGCCGTCAGACGCTGGGAAACGGAACATCACGTATCCGGGCCACGGATAGCCCGGATAAACTCAGGAAACACCGACGGCACTTGGATTGGGCGGACAGGAGTTGCGGCGGCATTGAGCAATGATTGATGTCTCTCCCGCACCCTTTCCAAAGGCTTGGTGTACCAAGCGATTTTCCAAGGTGATGCGCCGGGACCACCCAGGATCAAACTGACGGCCATGGCCGCATTTACGTTGGCTCTTGACCCCGACAAAGGTGTTGGCGTAAAATGCCAACATGACCGCCAAGCTCTTGATCCGACGTCGCGTTGCCTTCGGTAACCGCGATTTCGCCGAACTGGTGGTCTGGAGTGTGCCGGAGCCTGTCCCACCATCCAAGCACAGCTTCAAGTACCGCTTGGTATACATCGTCGATGGGCAACGGATGGTCGGCTTCGACAATGAAAGAGGGAAGGGTGACCATCAGCACCGACGTGACCATGAGGAACCCTATCATTTCACGGACGTGGATAGCCTTGTGGCTGATTTTCTGAAAGCGGTAGCTGATTGGAGGCGGGATCATGGATGAGAGTGGGATCATTAAGCGTGAAATCCGCGTCACGCGAGGCGCTCTGGAGCAGGCGGCGACCGAGGTTGCGAGCGCTTGGAAAGCAGCTGAGGCCGGCCAGGACGTTGAGGCGACCGACCATCTCTACTTCGAGGACTGGAGTGCCCTCTGCGCCGTCCTGACACCGAAACGCTTTGAACTGCTGCGCCACCTGCGGCGCGCGCCCGCGGCCAGTATCCGAGCTCTATCGAGGGAACTGGGACGGGATGTCAAACGGGTCCATGAGGATGTCGTGGCACTTGAAGAAATTGGCTTGGTCGACCGGGATCAGTCCGGCCGGCTTTCCATGAAATTTGATGAGATATCCTCGACGATCCGCTTCGCGGCTTGACCTGAATCCGGCCGGAGAGGAAGAAATCACATTCCTCCTGCACGTTCCTGCTGAAGTGCCGAGACGTGACCATAGTCTGACGCCGGTCGCCGGATCAGTAGTGATAACGGCATTGAGCGATGATCAATGTCTCGTCGCCGTTGATCCTGGAGATTTGATACACCAGACGGTGCTCCAAGGTTATCCGCCTGGACCACCAACCCGCCCAGTCACCTTTCAATGGCTCAGGCTTTCCAACGCCGTCGAAGGGCGTCCGCAAGGCGCTCTTGATCAATTCGTTGATCCTGCGGGCCGTCTTACGATCGTTCTCCTGCCACCAAGTATAATCTTCCCAAGCAGCGTCGGTCCAGGCGAGTCTCGTCAATCCGGCTCACCGTCGCCGGTGCGAAGGTCGGTTTCCGCCTCGTCGTCCACCTCTATCAATCCCCGTTCGCTTACCCGGCCAGCTTCGGCGTCCTCCATGGACTCGATGAGCCGAAGGGCGTTGCGAGGCGACTTGATCAGGTGGAGGGTCGCCGCCATGCTTTCGTACTCATCCTGGCTGATCATCACGACAGGGCGCGCATTCTGCCGCGTGACGACGAGGGGCGCGTTGCTGTCGCATACCTCATCCATGTACCGGGCCAGGTTTTGCCGAAGTTCAGTATAGCTGACATGTCCCATCGCCCCAGCCCCCGCCATGTTGTTGTACAGATTTATGTACAATGGTGATCGCTGTCAATAACATTCGGCCGATGCGTTCGCGGACCAGCATTCATCTCTGTCCATCTGCGTCATCTGTGGCCAGAAAAAAAGATGCTGCCAACCCGGCCACCTGCCGGCCGGCACGCTACCGCCGCAGCATTTCCCGGCTTGCCAGCAGCGCTCCGCCCACGATCAGCGCGCAGGCCGCCCATACCGTCCAGTGACCCTCGGCCAGCCCGAAGGTGATCATCAGCAGCGTCGAGATCAGCGGTGCCCCATAGGACAAGGCGCCCAGCGCCCGGATGTCGCCGCGCTTGACGCCATGGTCCCAGGCGAAGAAGGCGGCGCCTACCGGCCCGATCCCCAACCCGATCAACGCCGCCCAGCCGACCGTGTCGTCCGGCCAGACCGTCGTCTCCCAGGCCAGATGGCACACAAAAGCCAGTACCGCCGTCGCGAGGCAGAAGCCCGCGACCGCATCCGTCGGCACCTGCCCGAAGCGCCGGTTCAGCAGCGAATAGGTCGTCCAGATCAGGGCGCTGCCCAGCGCCGCGACGTAGCCCGGCAGGTACTCGGTGCGGACCGCCAAGCCGCCGCCCCGCGTCACCAGCAGGGCCGTGCCCGCCAGGCCGGCGAAGGCGCCGGCGATGTGCCACCAGCGCAGGCGCTCGCCCGGCAGCAGGGCCGAGAACAGCACGATGAACAGCGGCCACAGATAATTGATCAGGTTGGCCTCGACCGGCGGGGCCGACTTGAGCGACAGGAAATACAGGAAGTGGAAGCCGAACAGGCCGCCGACGCTCAAGGCCCAGGCGGCCGCCGGCTGGCGCATCGCCCGCACCGGGCTCCGCCCGCCCGCCAGCGTGCCGCAGATGCCCGTCAGTCCCCCGATCGCGAAGGCGACCGCCACGGTCTGGAACGGCGGCAGCGCGCCGGTCAGCGCCGTGAGCGGCGCCAGCAGCGCCCACATCAGGATCGCGGAGATGCCGATCAGCGTGGCGCGGCCGGTGGCGGCGGAAGGCCCGGGTGCCGTGACGGAAGGTGAAGTGCCCATTGTAGATTTCTGACGTGTCCGAAGGGTGCCGTGTCGCTTCCGTTATGCCGAATCGGCTGCTGCATTCTAGCGGCCGGGTGCGTTTCCGGGATAGCCTCGGCCCACGGTACAGGGTGAGGCTGGCATGGCGAAATACTCGATTTTCTCCCTCGTGAAGAACGCGGCGTCCCACCACCAGAATTGGGACCGCGCGTGGCGCGACAACCGGCCGAAAGCCGACGGCTACGACGTCGTGATCATCGGCGGCGGCGGGCACGGGCTGGCGACGGCCTACTACCTCGCCAAGGAGCACGGCATCACCAACGTGGCCGTGATCGAGCGGAGCTGGCTGGGCGGCGGCAACACCGGCCGCAACACCACCATCATCCGGTCCAACTACCTGTGGGACGAGAGCGCGGCGCTCTACGAGAAGTCGCTCCAGCTCTACGAGGGGCTGAGCCAGGAGCTGAACTACAACATCATGTTCAGCCAGCGCGGCGTGCTCAACCTCGCCCATAACCTGGGCGACGTGCGCGAGGGCATGCGCCGGGTCAACGCCCTGCGGCTCAACGGCATCGACAGCGAATGGATGACGGCCGAGCAGGTCAAGGAATTCTGCCCGATCATCAACATCTCGAAGGATGTCCGCTACCCGATCATGGGCGGCACCCTGCAGCGTCGCGCCGGCACCGCCCGCCACGACGCGGTCGCCTGGGGCTTCGCCCGGGCGGCCAGCGCGCGGGGCGTCGACATCATCCAGAACTGCGAAGTCACCGGCATCCGCCGCGAGAACGGCAAGGTGGTCGGGGTCGAGACCTCCATGGGGTTCGTCAAGGCCGGCAAGGTCGGCATCGTCGCCGCCGGCCATTCCAGCGTGGTCGCCGGCATGGCCGACCTGCGGCTTCCGGTGGAGAGCCATCCCCTCCAGGCGCTGGTGTCGGAGCCGGTCAAGCCGGTGATCGACTGCGTCGTGATGTCCAACACCGTCCATGTCTATGTCAGCCAGTCCGACAAGGGCGAGCTGGTCATGGGGGCGGGCATCGACGCCTATACCGGCTACGGCCAGCGCGGCAGCTTCCACGTGATCGAGCACCAGATGGGGGCATTGCTGGAGCTGTTCCCGATCTTCAGCCGGCTGCGCATGCTGCGCCAGTGGGGCGGCATCGTCGATGTCTGCCCCGACGCCAGCCCGATCATCTCGAAGACGCCGGTGGAGAACCTGTTCATCAACTGCGGCTGGGGAACCGGCGGCTTCAAGGCGACGCCGGGGTCCGGCTTCGTCTTCGCCCACACCATCGCCCGGGGCGAGCCGCACGCGCTGAACGCCGCCTTCGGCCTGGAACGCTTCACCACCGGCCATCTGATCGACGAGCACGGCGCCGCCGCCGTCGCCCACTGAGCCCTGTCTGAGGAACCCGCCATGCTCCTGATCAACTGCCCCTGGTGCGGCCCGCGCGACGAGACCGAGTTCGGCTACGGCGGCGAAGCCCACCGCGCCCGCCCGACCGATCCGTCTTCCCTCGGCGATGCCGAATGGGCCGAGTTCCTGTTCATGCGCACAAACCCCAAGGGCGCCCACCGCGAACGCTGGGTCCACAGCCATGGCTGCCGCCGCTGGTTCAACGTCGAGCGCCATACCGTGACCAACCAGATCCTGCGTGTCTATCCGATCGGCGGCACCGATGCCGTCGCGGATCAGCCGGTGGAAGAGGCGGTCGGGACCAAGGAACCCAGGCAGGGGAGCGGATCATGAGCAGCGGGACCCTCCGCACGTCCGCCGGCGGCCGTATCGACCGCGGCCGGCCCGTCGGTTTCACCTTCAACGGCCGCCGGTACCGGGGTTTCGAGGGCGACACGCTGGCCTCCGCCCTGCTCGCCAACGGCGTCCATCTCGTCGGCCGCAGCTTCAAGTACCACCGGCCGCGCGGCATCCTGTCCGCCGGATCGGAGGAGCCCAACGCGCTGATCCAGCTGGAACGCGGCGGCCGGACCGAACCGAACCTGCGCGCCACCCAGATCGAAATCTACGAGGGCTTGGTCGCCGGAAGCCAGAACGCCTGGCCGTCGGTCGAGACCGACGTGGGCGCCATCAACAACGTGCTGTCCAAGATCTTCGTGGCGGGCTTCTACTACAAGACTTTCATGCATCCGCAGAGCTTCTGGATGAAGGTCTACGAGCCGGTGATCCGCCGGGCGGCGGGTCTGGGCAAGGCCCCGGCCGAGCCTGATCCCGACTTCTACGACAAGATGCATGTCCACGCCGACGTGCTGGTCGCCGGCGCCGGTCCCGCGGGACTGATGGCGGCGCTGGCCGCCGCCCGGACGGGTGCCCGGGTCATCCTGGCGGACGAGCAGAACGAGTTCGGCGGTTCCTTGCTCGGCACGCACGAGACGATCGACGGCCGTCCGGCCGCCGACTGGGTGCGCGACGTGGTCGCCGAGCTGAAGACCTTCCCCGAGGTGCGACTGCTGCCGCGCACCACCGTGACCGGCTACTACGACCACAATTACCTGATCCTGGCGGAGCGGCGGACCGACCATCTGCCGCGCGGCTCGGCGCCCGGGATCTCGCGCCAGCGCCTGTGGAAGGTCCGTGCCAAGCAGGTCGTGCTGGCGACCGGGTCGCACGAGCGCCCGCTGGTGTTCGCCGACAACGACCGTCCCGGCATCATGCTGGCGGGCGCCGTGCGGACATATGTCAACCGGTTCGCAACCCTGCCGGGCCGCCGCGCCGTGGTGCTGACCAACAACGACAGCGCCTACGCCGCCGCCCTCGACATGAACGACGCCGGGATCGAGATCGCCGCCATCGTCGACCTGCGCATCCAGGCCGGCGGCCCGCTGGCTGCCGAGGCGAAGCGGCGCGGCATGCGCATCCTGGCGAACACGGCGATCACCGCGACCCAGGGGGGCAAGCGGGTCACCGGTGTCGAGGTCATGATGATGAACGGTCCCGGCGAAGGCGTGATCGGCGCCCCGACGCGGATCGAATGCGACCTCGTCGCCATGTCGGGCGGCTGGAATCCGGCGGTCCACCTGTTCTCCCAATCGACCGGCAAGCTGCGCTACGACGATGCGCTGGCCTGCTTCGTTCCGGGCGTGTCGGTCCAGGCCGAGCGGTCGGCGGGATCCTGCAAGGGGACCTTCGATCTTCCCGGCTGCCTCGCGGAGGGCGCCGCCGCCGGCGCGGAGGCGGCCCGGGCGGCCGGCCACGGCGACGGTTCGGCTCCGGCGGTCCCGGCCGCGGCGTCGGTGCCGCACCAGCCGATCCGGCCGCTCTGGATCGTTCCGACGACGGCCCCGGTCGGCCACGGCAAGGCAAAGCACTTCGTCGATTTCCAGAACGACGTGTCCGCCGCCGACGTGCTGCTGGCGTCCCGCGAAGGCTATCAGTCGGTCGAGCACCTGAAGCGATACACGACCACAGGCATGGGCACCGACCAGGGCAAGACCTCCAACGTCAACGCCCTGGCGATCCTGGCGAAGTCGCTGGCCTCGCCGATCCCGCAGGTCGGCACCACCACCTTCCGCCCGCCCTATACGCCGACGACATACGGCGTGCTGGCCGGCCGCGACGTCGGCGAACTGGCCGACGCTGCCCGCGTCACGCCGATGCATTCCTGGCACGTCGCCCGCAAGGCCGCGTTCGAGGATGTCGGCCAGTGGAAGCGCCCCTGGTACTTCCCCCAAGGCTCGGAGGACATGCATGCCGCCGTCCGGCGCGAATGCAGGGCGGTTCGGAACGCGGTCGGCGTGCTCGATGCCTCGACCCTGGGCAAGATCGACATCCAGGGACCCGACGCGGCGCAGCTTCTCAACCGCGTCTACACCAACGCCTTCCTGAAGCTGGAGGTGGGGCGCTGCCGATACGGCGTGATGTGCAAGGAGGACGGGATGGTGATGGACGACGGCGTCACCACGCGCCTCGGCCCCAACCATTTCCTGATGACCACCACCACCGGCAACGCCGCCAAGGTGCTGGACTGGCTGGAGGACTACATCCAGACCGAGTGGCCGGACCTGCGCGTGTTCCTGACCTCCGTCACCGAGCACTGGGCGACGGCCTCGGTCGCCGGCCCGAAGGCCCGCGAGGTGGTGGCGGAACTGGCGCCCGAACTGGACCTGAGCGCCGAGGCGTTCCCCTACATGTCGTACCGCGAGGCGGTCGTCGCGGGCGTCCCGGCCCGGATCTTCCGGATCAGCTTCACCGGCGAACTGTCCTACGAGATCAACGTGCCGGCCCAGCACGGCCTGCATCTCTGGGAGGAGATCATGCGGGTCGGCGAGAAGCACGGCATCACGCCCTACGGCACCGAGACCATGCACGTGCTTCGCGCCGAGAAGGGCTACATCATCGTCGGCCAGGAGACGGACGCCACGGTGACGCCCCAGGACCTCGGCATGGGCTGGGTCGTGTCCAAGCAGAAGGCCGACTTCATCGGCAAGCGGTCCTTCACCCGGGAGGACACGGCGCGGAGCGACCGCAAGCAACTGGTGGGATTGCTGACCGAGGACCCGAACGAGGTGCTGCCGGAAGGGGCGCAGCTGACCGCCACCGCCGGCGGCCAGCCGCCGGTCGCCATGCTGGGTCACGTCACGTCCAGCTATTTCAGCGACACGCTGGGCCGCTCGATCGCCCTGGCGCTGGTCTCCGACGGCTTCAACCGGATGGGCCAGCATGTCTACGCGCCGCTGGCCGGCGACAAGACCGTCAAATGCGCCGTCACAAAGCCCGTGTTCTACGATCCCGAGGGAGTGCGTCTCCATGGCTGACACCCTGCTCCGGCGCGGCGGCGCCGAGCGCTTCACCCAGGCCGTCGCGGCGCTGGCCGGCGGTCCCGGCCTCGGGCTGGTCGAACTGACGCCGCCCGGCCAGATCAACCTGCGCGGCCGGCCATCCGATCCCAGGTTCGTCCGCACGGTCGGCGCCGTGCTGGGCTGCGTCCTTCCGCTCAGCGCGAACACGGTGACGTCTGCCGCCGACGTGACCGTGCTGTGGCTCGGTCCCGACGAGTGGCTTCTCGTGACTCCTCCGGGAGAGGAGACCGCGCTGGTCGCCCGCCTGCGCGAGGCCTTGGGCGACCTGCATGCCGCCGTCACCGACGTGACCGGCAACAGGACCCGCCTGCGCCTCACCGGCCCCGGCGCCCGCGAGACGATGATGAAGGGATGCAGCCTCGACCTGCACCCGGCGAGCTTCAGGCCCGGGCAGTGCGCCCAGACCCTGCTGGCGCGCGCCGGCATCATCCTGCACCAGATCGACGACGCGCCCACCTATGACGTCTACCCGCGCCGCTCCTTCACGGAATACACCTGGATGTGGCTGAGCGACGCCATGGCGGAGTACCGGCGCTAACGGCTTTCTCACATCCAACGGGGGTGGTCATGTCGGTCAGCGTGTTCGACATCTTCAAAATCGGCATCGGGCCGTCCAGCTCCCACACCGTCGGACCGATGAAGGCGGCCGCCGCTTTCATCGGTGCGCTGGACGAGCGTGGCCTCCTCGCCGGTACGCATCGCGTCGCCGCCGAACTGTTCGGCTCGCTGGCCCTGACCGGCGTCGGCCATGGCACCGACCGGGCGGTCTTGCTGGGGCTGTCCGGGGCGGAACCCGATACCGTCGATCCGGACCGGATTCCGGGGATCCTGGAGGGCATCAAGTCCGGCCGCCGGATCTCGCTCAAGGACCGTCACGAGGTCGCGTTCGATGAAGACGGGGACCTTGTCCTTCACCGCGACGAAACCTTGCCGGGCCATCCCAACGGCATGCGTTTCACCGCCTTCGACGCCGAAGGGGCGGTGCTGGACACCCGGATCTTCTACTCGATCGGCGGCGGCTTCGTCGTCACCGAGGAGGAGATGTTCCGCAACGAGCGCGTGGCCGATACCCCGCCGGTACCCTACGACTTCGTCAGCGGCAGCCAGATGCTGGAGGCGGCCCGCACCTCCGGCCTGTCGATCGCCGAGATGATGCGGGCCAACGAGCGGGTCCGGCGCACGGATGCCGAGATCGACACCGGCCTGCGCCGCGTCTGGGACGCGATGCAGGCCTGCGTCGCCCGGGGCCTGACGCAGGAGGGCAAGCTGCCCGGCGGCCTCGACGTTCGCCGCCGCGCTGCGGCGTTGTATCGCGAGTTGAACGGCAGGGCGGAGGCGTCGCTCCGCGATCCCATGGCGATCATGGACTGGGTCAGCCTCTACGCCATCGCGGTCAACGAGGAGAACGCGGCGGGCGGGCGCGTCGTCACGGCGCCGACCAACGGGGCGGCCGGCCTGATCCCGGCGGTGCTTCACTACTACGACCGCTTCTGCTTCGGCCGCAGCGAGCAGGGTGTCTTCACCTTCCTGCTGACCGCCGGCGCCATCGGCGGCCTCTACAAGCGCAACGCCTCGATCTCGGGTGCTGAGGTCGGCTGCCAGGGGGAGGTCGGCGTCGCCTGTTCCATGGCCGCCGCCGGCCTCGCCGCCGCCCAGGGCGGCACGCCGGAGCAGGTCGAGAACGCCGCCGAGATCGGGATGGAGCACAACCTGGGCCTGACCTGCGACCCGATCGGCGGCCTGGTCCAGATCCCCTGCATCGAGCGCAACGCGATCGGCGCCACCAAGGCGATCAACGCAGCGCGCCTGGCGCTGCGCAGCGACGGCCGGCACCATGTCTCGCTCGACAAGGTGATCCGCACCATGCGCGAGACCGGCGCCGACATGCAGACGAAATACAAGGAAACCTCGCTTGGCGGCCTCGCCGTCAACTTTATCGAATGCTGAAGGGCATCGTATGCTGAAGGGTTTTGACATGTCGCACTCCATCGAACGGTTCTTCACCGCCCGCCTCGCCGACAGCGATCCCGAGCTGTCGGACTCGCTTGCCCGGGAACTGCACCGGCAGCAGGACCAGATCGAGCTGATCGCGTCGGAGAACATCGTCTCCTCCGCAGTGCTGGAGGCCCAGGGCTCCGTCCTCACCAACAAGTACGCGGAGGGCTATCCCGGCCGCCGCTACTATGGCGGCTGCGAGTTCGTCGATGTGGCGGAACAGATCGCGATCGACCGGGCCAAGGCGCTGTTCGGCTGCACCTATGCCAACGTCCAGCCGCACTCGGGCGCCCAGGCCAACCAGGCGGTCTTCATGGCCCTGCTTCAGCCCGGCGACACCATCCTCGGCATGTCGCTGGCGGCCGGAGGCCATCTGACCCATGGCGCCTCGGTCAACCAGTCCGGCAAGTGGTTCAACGCCGTGCAGTACGGCGTCCGGCGCGACGATGCGCTGATCGACTATGACCAGGTCCGCGACCTCGCGCGCGAGCACAGGCCGAAGCTGATCGTCGCCGGCGGCTCGGCCTATCCCCGGGTGATCGACTTCGTCGCGTTCCGGGAAATCGCCGACGAGGTCGGGGCATACCTGATGGTGGACATGGCCCACTATGCCGGCCTGATCGCGGGCGGCGTCTATCCCAATCCGGTCCCGCAGGCCCATGTCATCACCACGACCACGCACAAGACGCTTCGGGGGCCGCGCGGCGGCATGGTGCTGTCCAACGACGCCGACCTGGGCAAGAAGATCAACTCCGCCGTGTTCCCGGGATTGCAGGGCGGTCCGCTGATGCATGTGATCGCCGCGAAGGCGGTGTCGTTCGGCGAGGCGCTGCGGCCGGAATTCAAGACCTATGCCCGGTCGGTCGTGGACAATGCCCGCGCGCTGGCTTCAAGGCTGGTCGAGGGCGGGGTGGATATCGTGTCGGGCGGAACCGACAGCCACATCGTGCTGGTCGACCTGCGGCCCAAGGGCCTGACCGGCAAGGCCGCCGAGGCGAGCCTGGAGCGCGCCGGGATGACCTGCAACAAGAACGGCATCCCGTTCGACCCGGAGAAGCCGATGGTGACCTCGGGCGTGCGCCTCGGCACCCCGGCCGCCACGACGCGGGGCTTCGGCACGGCGGAATTCACCCAGGTCGGCGAGATGATCACCCAGGTCCTGGACGGGCTGGCCGCCGCCGGCGGTTCCGGCGACAACGCAGTGGTCGAGGCCAAGGTTCGGGAGCGGGTGCAGACCTTGTGCGCCCGTTTCCCGATCTATTCGGGAACTCCCCTGGCGGCCGCGGCGGAGTGAAACCCGGCGGCGCGGAAGGGTCCGCGCCGCCGCTTTTCAATGAAGATCGTTAAAAACCGCGTCGAGCGTTGGCGCGTCGAAAATAGTTTCGGCCCAGCTGTCCAGATCTTCGATCGATGCCGCCCGCACCCTTTGCACAGTCTCCTCCGGCACCGCGCCGAAGCGTCGGCCGAGCAGGCGAAGCAGCATCTCGGCCTTGCCCCTGGCCTGGCCCTTGGCTTCGCCCAGGATCACGCCTTCGGCGCGGGCCTCGGCCATGACTTCGCGAAGCGCGTTCGACATGATCATTTCACTCTCCTCCGGCACGATGCGGCCCAAGATCGTCCTCAAGTGCTGGCGGTCCAGGTTTTCCGCCGCGCTGAACAGGTACCTCACCACCGCCACGATCACCGCCAGGCCGGCTGCCGCCCCGATCGTCAGCAGCCGCTCCAGCGTTTCCTGCGGGTCGGCGTCGCTGCCCGCGTATTTCAGCACCAGCAGGCCCGCCTGAAGATCGGGATGCCGGGACAATTCGTCATCGGCGATCGTCTCCAGGTCGATCAGGACATAGCCGAAATCGAGCAGCCCCGCTTCAACCATCCCACCCGGCACGCCATAGGCATCCCGAAGCCGGGTCGGCAGCGACCATGGCCGTTTCCCATGATACAGGATGATCGCGTACACCGGAACGGGAACCATCCAGACGCTTCCATCCGGCATGACCCGCCGGACGGCGCCCCGTACGGCGGCACCACTCACATAGGTCAGGAGCTGGGGGAGCGAGTTGATGTGCGGCGTGCTCTTGTGCTCGACCAGCGCCCAGGTCAGCAGCGGGTCGCCGGTTCGGGTGCTCAGGCTGTAGACCCTGTCGCCGCGCCGCTCCCGCAGGGCGGCGTCGACGAAGCTCTCCGACCTGTCCACCGCCGGCGCGTCGGAAAGGTTGGCCGCCACCGCCGCCGGCAGCCGTTCGCGAAGGAACGCGTCGGCGATGCCGGGTTGATCCAGAAGGTATTTCGCGAACTGGTCGTGCCGGCTGACCAGGCGCCGCTTCCCATCCTCGCCTTCCGTCTCGTCCGTCATCCGGGTGGAGCCTGTGCCTGCCTGTTCTCCACCCGGTGGTATGCGGGCGCGGCCGTTTTCTCAAGCTGCCGGATGCCGCGGAAGGGGTATCGGACACCTTGTCGCAACTTGACGGAAATTTGTCGCGCTAGGGCAGGTGCCCCTGCCACCGCCAGCGAATTCTTGGGACTGTCACAATGATGGGGAACCGAGGTCAAATGTCTCCCGTCGAAGCGCTTCTCCGCCCCTTGAAAATCAAGCACCTGACCATCCGCAACCGGGTGATGAGCACGTCGCACGCGCCATCCTACGGCTCGGACGGCAAGCCCAAGGAGCGCTACCAGCTCTATCACGAGGAGAAGGCGAAAGGCGGCATCGGCCTGACCATGTTCGGGGGCTCGTCGTCGGTGGCGCTCGACAGCCCGGCGGCCCCTTGGAACCAGATCTCGGTCGCCGACGACAGCGTCGTCCCCTTCTTCCGGGAGTTCTCCGACCGCGTCCACGCCCATGGCGCGGCGCTGATGGTCCAGCTCACCCATATGGGCCGCCGGACCAAGTGGGATACCGAGAACTGGCTGCCCACCGTGTCCGCCTCGCCCCGGCGGGAGCCGGCGGGCCGGACCATCCCGAAGGAGATGGAGGACACCGACATCCGGCGCATCGTCGCCGACTATGCCGCCGCGGCGCGCCGCTGCAAGGAGGGCGGTCTGGATGGATTCGAGCTGTCGGCCGCCCACGGCCACCTGATCGACCAGTTCTGGAGCCCCTCGGTCAACCGGCGTACCGACAAGTACGGCGGCAGCCTGGAGAACCGCATGCGCTTCGGCATCGAGGTGCTGGAGGCCTGCCGCGAGGCGGTCGGCGACGACTACGTCATTGGCATCCGCATGTCGGGCGACGAGTTGATCGACGACGGCCTGACCCACGAGGACTGCGTCGCCATCGCCCGGACCTATGCCGGGCGCGGGCTGATCGACTTTGCCAACATCCTGGGCGGACAGGCGCGGGACCATCTGGCCCACGCGATCGTGCTGCCCAACATGTCGTTCCCGGTTGCCCCCTTCCTGTTCCTGCCCAGCGCCATCAAGCGCGAGGTGGACATCCCCGTCTTCCACGCCCAGCGGGTGACCGACCTGAACACCGCCGGCCGCGCCGTGGCCGAGGGGCACGTGGACATGGTCGCCATGACCCGCGCCCATATCGCCGACCCGCACCTGGTGCGGAAGCTGATGGAAGGGCGGATGGACGACATCCGGCAATGCGTCGGCGCCGGCTACTGCATCGACCGGATCTATGCCGGCGGCGACGCCCTGTGCATCCAGAACGCGGCGACCGGGCGCGAGCGGACGATGCCCCACGTCATTCCCAAGGCCACGGAGAAGAAGCGCGTCGTGGTGGTCGGCGGCGGCCCCGGCGGGCTGGAGGCGGCTCGGGTGTGCGCAGAGCGCGGCCATTCCGTCGTGCTGTTCGAGAAGAACGCCGCAACCGGCGGCCAGATCACCATCGCCGCCAAGGCGACCTGGCGGGAGGCCCTGACCGGGATCACCCGCTGGCTGACCCAGCAGGCGACCAGGCTCGGCACCGACATGCGGCTGGGCGTCGAGGCGACACCCGACCTGATCGAGGCGGAGAAGCCCGACGTGATCATCCTGGCGACCGGCGGCCATCCCAGCCGGGGCGACGTCAAGGGCGCTGAGCTGGCCGTTACCACCTGGGACATGCTGTCCGGCGCCGTGGAGCCGGCCGACAACATCCTGCTGTACGACGGGACCGGCCAGCACCACGCCTCGTCCTGCGCCGAGTTCCTGGCGAAGCGAGGCGCCTTGGTGGAGATCGCGACCCAGGATCGCATGATCGCCGAGGAGGTCGGGGCCACCAACCAGCCGATCCACCTGCGCGAGCTGTACAAGCTGGGCGTCGTCATGTCGCCCAACCTCCAGCTCACCGAGATCTATCGCGAGGGCAACAAGCTGGTCGCGGTGCTGCGCAACGAGTTCACCCACGAGGAGGAGGAGCGGCTGGTCGACCAGGTCGTGGTCGAGTTCGGCACGCTGCCCAACGAGGGCCTGTATTTCGACCTGAAGGAGCGTTCGGTGAACCGGGGTGAGATGGACCTGCGGGCCCTGGTCGAGGGCCGGCCGCAACCCCATCGGAGCAACGGGCACGCGGTCCTCTACCGCATCGGCGACGGGGTCGCCGGGCGCAACATCCATGCGGCGATCTACGACGCCGCCCGCCTGTGCAAGGACCTGTGAGTGCCGGCATGATCGCGACGACGCTCTCCGCCATCGTCATCGCCACGCTGGCCGCCGGCCTGCTGCTGGCCCTGGTCCAGGCCCGGCGCTGGCGAGCCGGCCGCGCGGCCGACGTGGATATCGTCGCCGGGCTGAAGGCGCTGCCGCGCCGCTATCTGGTCGATGTCCACGAGGTCGTGGCGCGCAACAGCTTCAATTCCCGGTTCCACGCGCTGACGGCGGGGGGCTTCCTCGCCTCGCTGGTGCTGATCGTGGCGCTGGCGCTGCCACCCCTGCGGCACGGCGCGGTCTGGGGCCTGCTGAGCCTGGCGCTGGCGGCCATGCTGGCGGGCGGCCTGATGGTCGGCTGGCGCCGCCGGGTCGAGCGGCCGGCTGAACTGTCCGGCGGACGCTTCAGCCGGCTGCCCTTCGCGCTGCTGGCCTATGCCGCGGCCTTCCTGGCGGTGGCCCTGGACCAAGCCGCCGGGGGCGTCCTGCCGGGCTGGCTGGCCCTGGCGCTGGTCCTGGCCGGCGCCTGGGGCTGCGCCGAACTGGTGCTGGGCGTCTGGAAGGGACCCCTGAAGCACGCCGTCCACGGCGCGCTCCATCTGGTCGCCCATCCCCGGCCCCTGCGGTTCCGGGACGGTGCCGGCCGCGACAGCGCGATCCGGCCGCTCGACCTGGAGGCGCCGAGGCTGGGGGCCGAGCGACCCATGGACTTCGACTGGAACCGGCTGCTGGGATTCGACGCCTGCGTCCAATGCGGCCGGTGCGAGACGGCTTGCCCGGCCTATGCCGCCGGCCTGCCGCTGAACCCCAAGAAGCTGATCCAGGACCTGGTGACGGCGCTGGACGAGGATGGATCGGATCGGAACTATGCCGGCCACGGCCATCCCGGGCGCCCCGTCGGCAATGCCCATGGCGGTCCCGCCGAACCCGTCATCGGCCCGACGGTGCATCCCGACACCCTGTGGGCCTGCACCACCTGCCGCGCCTGCGTGCAGGAATGCCCGATGATGATCGAGCATGTGGACGCGGTGATCGACCTGCGCCGTTTCCAGACCCTGGAATTGGGCGCCACGCCGGGCAAGGCGGCCGGCATGCTGGAGGAGCTTCGGGCGACCGACAATCCGGGCGGACGGCCGCTGTCCCGGCGGCTGGACTGGGCGGTGGACCTGGACCTGCCGGTGCTGGCCGACAGGGGCGAGTGCGACGTGCTCCTGTGGCTGGGCGACGGGGCGTTCGAGCTGCGGACCCAGCGTTCCCTGAGGGCGCTGGTGAAGCTGCTCCGCCGCGCCGGGGTCGATTTCGCGGTGTTGGGGGCGGAAGAGCTGGACTGTGGCGACGTCGCCCGACGGCTCGGCGACGAGGCGACATTCCAGGATCTGGCACGGCGCAACGTCACCACGTTGCGCCGTTATCGTTTCGACCGCATCGTCACCGCCGACCCTCATGCCCTTCATGCGCTCCGCAACGAGTACCGGCCGTTCGGGCTCGACGTCCCGGTGATCCACCACACCGCCTTCCTGCTGGACCTGCTGCGGGACGGGCGGCTCAAGGCGGAGAGCCGGCTTTCGGACTCCGTGACATATCATGATCCCTGCTATCTCGGCCGCTACAACGGCGAGATCGACGCACCCAGGGCCCTGCTCGACGCGATCGGCGTGGCCCGCGTCGAGATGGAGCGCTCCGGCCTGCGGTCGAGCTGCTGCGGCGGCGGCGGCGGGGCGCCGCTGACCGACGTGGCGGGCGAGCGGCGCATCCCCGATGTCCGCATGGACCATGCCCGCGCGACCGGCGCCGCGACGGTGGCGGTGGCCTGTCCCAACTGCGCGCTGATGCTGGAAGGCGTGGTCGGACCGAGGCCGCAGGTCGCCGAGATCGCCGAGTTGGTCCTGGCCGCCACGGAGCCGCGGCCATGACCCGCAAGCGGCGCGATCCCCGGGCCGAACTGCTGGCCCTGACGGTGTCCGAACAGCCGCGCCGGCGCATCGCCCGGGGAGCCGCCCCGGCACCGGGCGGGCGGCGCCGCCGCGATCCCCGGGCGGAGCGCGCCGGGGCCGCCGTCCAGGTCGGAGCCCGCCGTCGCTTCGATTGGAGCGGCGCCGCCCTGGCCCATCCGGGGCAGCAGGGTCGCCTGCAGACCGCCGCCGCCGCCGGTCCTTCCGTCCGGATCATCGACGATCCGGCCTTCCTGGTGCTGGTCGTCCTGGACCAGCCCGACGGGCAGATGACCGACCATGACCGGCAGGTGATCGCCGCCGGGCGCATCCTCGCCGATGCCGGGGGAGGGGCGGTGGCGGCGCTCTCCGCCGGCCTCGACAGGGAGTCCGACCTGGGTGCCGCCGGTATCGATCGGGTTATGAAGGTTGACTTCGAACTATTTGCCGGCTATTGCCCGGAGCGACGCACCGCCCTGGTGCTCGCCGCGGTGGACAGTCTGAAGCCGCGACACGTGCTGTTTGCCGAGAGTGCTTCCGGCGGTGCCGATCTGGCGCGCCGCGTCGCGGCTGCTACCGGCGAACGGCTGTTTCCGGGTGTCCAGACACTGACACCGACCCAGGCGGGCCGGCGTGCCCGCGGCGGCTCATCGGAACTGAGCCGCGCCCCGGCGCGGCTGATGAGCATCGCTCCCGACGCCGTTCCGCCGCTCGACGATGTCCGCCACGAGGCGCGGCCGATCCCGGCACCGGTCCCGGACTTCCCGGCGTCGGCGGGTATCCGCTCCGCGCGCCTGCTGGAGACCGACCCCGACCGGCTGTCGCCGGCCGAGGCGGACTTCATCGTCAGCGCCGGCAACGGCCTGACCGACTGGGCTTCGTTCGCCGAGCTTGCGGAGGTGCTGGGAGCCACGCGCGGCGGCAGCCGCGTGGTCTGTGACTCCGGGCACCTGCCCCGGGACCGCCAGATCGGCGCGTCCGGCACCCTGGTGACGGCGCGCTGCTATTTCGCGTTGGGGATCGCGGGAGCGCCCCAGCATCTGCAAGGAATCACGGAGGTAAAGCACGTCATCGCCGTCAACACCGACCTTCACGCCGAGATGATCAAGCGCGCCGACCTCGCCATCGTGGCCGACGCGCAGGCGGTCATGCCGGCCCTGATCCGGCATGCGCGGGAACGCCGCCGCGAGCGGGGTGGCCATGGCTGACGATCGAATGATCGAGGTCGCCGTCCTGCTCTCCGCCGGCCGCCATCCGGCGTCGGGCCGCGCCCGGCGGGCGCCGCTAGACGCCCAGGCGCTGGAACTGGCGCTTCGGCTGGTCGAAACCGGCCATGCCGCCCGCGTCCACGCGCTCCATGCCGGCGACCCGTCGAACCCGGCGCTCCGCGACTATCTCGGCATGGGCCTGGACAGGCTGGAGGTGCTGGAACTGGCGTCCGGAGCCGACCCGGTCCCGGCCCTGGCGTCCCGGCTGCGGACGCTGGCGCCGGCGCTCGTCCTGGCCGGGGCGGTCGCCGAGGGTGGGGAAGACAGCGGCATGGTGCCTTATCTTATGGCAAGGTCGCTGGAACGTACGCTTGTTCCGGACGTTGTCGCGCTGGAACTTTCCGGTGACGGAGCCGATCTGACGCAGGCTCTGCCGCGCGGACGGCGCCGGCTGGTCGCCGCCGGGCTGCCCTTGGTCGCGACTTTGCATGGGTCGGCACCGGCGGCGCGCCAGAGCGCGTTCGCCCGCGCCCGACGCGGGAGCATCGACATCCTCCCCGCGGACGGCGCCGGCGACGCCTTCCTCGAGGACTGCGCCGTCCGGCCGTGGCGTGCCCGACCGAGGCTGATGGGCTCCCGGCGGGGCGGCACGGCGCTCGACCGCCTGAGGGCGGCGACCGAGACCCGGGCCGGCCAAGGCAGGCTGATGGTCCAGCCGTCGCCCGAAGACGCGGCGTCTGCGATCTACGAATGCCTGATCGAACAGGGAATAATTCGTTGAATGAAGTAAGTATGCGGGTACAGTTGCAGGTAACCGATGTAAAAACAGGGAAGAGGACCATGAGATGAAAGCAGCGTTCGAGGGCATAACGAGCAAAGACTCCGTTCAATCGGCTCCGCTGCGCTCATTTCCGGCGGCCACCGGGACTGCATCGGCGCCTGCGGCCGTACCCAGACCGGCCGGCGCCAAGTCCAAGGACGTCGCCGGCGACGTGCGGCTCGACGTCTCCAACGTCTACAAGATCTTCGCCGACGACCCGAAGCCGGCCCTCGACATGCTGAACGCGGGCGCCACCAAGGACGAGGTTTTCAAGAAGCTGGGCGTCACGGTGGGCGTCAAGGACGCCAGCTTCCAGGTCCGCAGCGGCGAGATCTTCGTGATCATGGGCCTGTCCGGATCGGGCAAGTCGACCATGATCCGGCTGCTCAACCGGCTGATCGAGCCGAGCGCCGGCAAGATCGTGTTCGACGGGCGCGACCTCGTGCAGATGTCCAAGAAGGAGCTGATCGGGGTCCGCCGCAAGGACATGAGCATGGTGTTCCAGTCCTTCGCGCTGATGCCCCACCTGACCGCGCTCGACAACGCCGCCTTCGGGCTGGAGATCGCCGGCGTGCCCAAGCAGAAGCGGCACGAGGCCGCCCTGGAGGCGCTGGAGCAGGTCGGCCTGGGGCAGTATGCCCAGCGCTATCCGCGCGAGATGTCGGGCGGCATGCAGCAGCGCGTCGGGCTTGCCCGGGCGCTCGCCAACAACCCGACCATCATGCTGATGGACGAGGCGTTCTCGGCCCTCGACCCGCTGATCCGGACCGAGATGCAGGACGAGCTGCTGCGCCTCCAGCGCGAGCACAAGCGGACCATCATCTTCATCTCCCACGACCTTGACGAGGCGATGCGGATCGGCGACCGGATCGCCATCATGGAGGGCGGCAGCATCGTCCAGATCGGCACCCCGTTCGAGATCCTGCGCAACCCGGCCGACGATTATGTCCGCTCCTTCTTCCGCAACGTGGACGTGTCGCGCGTGCTGCGCGCCGGCGACGTGGCGGACTTCCAGGAATCGACTTCCGTCGTCCGGACGCCGGGCGTGCTTCAGCCGGCACTGGACAAGCTGGCCGGGGGCAACCAGGAATACGGCTATGTCCACGACCAGGACCAGCGCTACCAGGGCACCGTGTCGCGCAGCTCGCTGGAGCGCGCGCTGGCGGCGGAGGACCAGCCCCGCTTCGTCCACGCCTTCCTGCCCGACGTCGATCCGATTTCGTCCGAGACGCCGCTGCACGAGGTGATGCGCACCGTCGCCTCGACCGAATGCCCCGTCCCCGTGGTGGACGGCGAGAACAAGCTGGTCGGCTCGATCTCGCCCTCGTCGCTGCTCAGAACCCTGGATCGGGAGGGCTGAACCGATGAACTTCGAGATCCCGCTCGACATCTGGGTCGAAGACCTCGTCAACTATATCCTGGACAATTTCCAGCCGTTCCTGGACGGCATCGCCGCCGTGGTGGACGGCTTCGGCGCCGCGATCGACGGGGCGCTGCTGGCCCTGCCGATCTGGCTGATGATCGTCCTGCTGACCGCCTTCTCCGGCTGGCGGGTCAGCCTGCGCTTCGGGCTGTTCACGCTGGTGGCCCTGCTGCTGATCGTCTCCATGGGCCTCTGGACCGAGACCATCTCGACCCTGGGCCTGGTGCTGGCGGCCACCATGCTCAGCCTGATCCTGGGCGTGCCGCTGGGCGTCTGGATGGCGCGGAGCAAGATTGTCGAGGGCATCTCCAAGACGACGCTGGACTTCATGCAGACCATGCCGGCCTTCGTGTATCTGATCCCGGCGGTCATGTTCTTCGGCCTGGGCCGGGTCCCCGGCATCATCGCCACCGTCATCTTCGCGATGCCGCCGGCGGTCCGCCTGACCGCGCTGGGCATCCAGCAGGTCCCGGTCGAGATCGTCGAGGCCGCCCGCGCCTTCGGCTGCACCGACCGTCAGTTGCTGTTCCGGGTGCAGCTTCCCAACGCCCGGCCGTCGATCATGGCGGGCATCAACCAGACCATGATGCTGGCGCTGTCGATGGTCGTGATCGCCTCGATGATCGGCGCCGGCGGCCTGGGCAACGTGGTACTTCAGGGCATCCAGCGGCTGGACATCGGGCTGGGCTTCAAGAGCGGCCTGGCGGTGGTGCTGCTCGCCATCATCCTGGACCGTATCACCCAGAGCTTCGGGGCCAAGGCGGCGGCACCCTCCAAGGGCCGCTTCGTGGTGCCGGCTTTCCTGCAACGGCTGATGCCGTCGCCGGCCCGTTCGAACCCGGCGCCTTGAGCGCCGGGACATAAACAAAACGATGATACAGGAGGCTGACAGAAAATGGGAATATTGTCCAGAGCTTTGAGCTTGGCCGCGGCCTCGACCGCCGCCGCCGTGATGGTGGCGACGCTTGCCGGTCCCGCGCAGGCCGCCGAGAAGAAGATCAATATCGGCTGGACCGCTTGGTCCGACGCCGAGGCAGTGACCAAGCTGGCGAAGAAGATCATGGAAGACCGGATGGGCTACACGGTCCAGCTGACCATGGCCGACATCGGCATCCAGTACCAGGGCATCGCGTCGGGCAACCTTGACGCCATGCTGATGTCGTGGCAGCCGCTGACCCACAAGCCGTACCTGGACAAGGTCGGGCAGGACGTGGACGATCTCGGCCCGATGTATACCCGCGCCAAGCTGGGCTGGGTGGTTCCGGCCTATATCCCGGAGTCCGAGCTGAAGAGCATCGAGGACCTGAGCAAGCCCGAGGTCAAGGAGAAGCTCGGCAGCAAGATCCAGGGCATCGATCCCGGCGCGGGGCTGATGCAGGCGTCCGAGACGGCGCTGAAGGATTATGGCCTGACGGACTATCAGCTGATCTCGGCCAGCGACGCGGCGATGCTCGCGGGAGTCGAGCGGGCGGAGCGACGCAAGGAGTGGATCGTCGCGACGAGCTGGAGCCCGCACTGGATGTTCGCCAAGCATGAGCTGCGCTACCTGGAGGATCCCAAGGGTTCGCTGGGCGGGCTGGAGAGCGTCAATAAGCTGGTCCGCAAGGGCTTCTACCAGGACCAGCCGGAGGCCTACGAGTTCCTGGGCCGCATGGTGCTGCCGCTGGCCGACGTCGAGGCGATCATGTTCGAGGCGCAGGGCAGCAGCTACGAGCAGGCGGTGGACAACTACATCAAGAACAATCCGGAGCGGATCGAATACTGGGTCACCGGCCAGATGAAGGCGGGCTGAGCGGTCCCTAACATCGATCGCTGAGTTCGAAACACCGTAGGTCGGCGTTCGCCCTGCGGGCGAACGCCGACCTACGCAAATCCGATCATGCGGGCCAGTTCGGAGGCTGCAGTGCGGCTCTCCAGCGGCCGGCCTTCCAGGGTGGCCAGCGGCCTGACGCCCAGGCTGTTGGTCACGGCGATCGCCGTGGCGTTCATCAGTTCCTCGACCGTGACGGGGCGCTCGGCTGCGGATAGCCGCTCGATCACAAGACCGCGCGCGATGCCGGGCAGCGCTCCCTCGCCGACAGGCGGAGTCACCAGCACGCCATCGATCACGGCGAAGACGTTGCCGACGGTGGCCTCGGCCAGCCGACCACGGGTGTTCAGTATCAGCGCATCATCGGCGCCGCGGTCGGCCGCCTCGCGCCGGGCCAGGATGCCGTCGAGATAGTTCAGGCTCTTGAGTCGGGAGAGCGGCGACAGCTCGTTCCGGCAGGTCGAGCGGGCGATCACCGCGCGGGCCGGCGCCGGGGACGGGGAGGCCGGAGCCGCCGTCGCCAGCAGCGTCGGCCGAGGCGTGTCGGGCGGCAGCAGGCCGCGCGGCGCCGGTCCCCGCGTCAGTGTCAGCCGCACCGCGGCCTCCGACAATCCCGTCTCCGCCAGCACGGAGGCGATCCCGGCGGCGATCTCCGGCGCTTCCATCGGCAGCGGGATGCCCAGCTCAGCCGCACCGCCGGCCAGCCTTGCCAAATGGCGATCCAGGTGGCAGGGCCGCCCGTCCGCCACGCGGATCGTCTCGAACAGCCCGTCGCCCAGCGTGAAGCCCCGGTCGGCCGGGTCGATCCGCGCCTCCCCCGCCGGGACCAGGGCGCCGTTCAGCCAGACCTTCATTCCCTTCTCCATTCAGGATCCGCCGCCCGCAGCAGCGGCGTGATCTTCACCAGCATCTCCTCGTACTCCCGCGCCGGGTCGCTGTCGGAGACGATGCCGCCGCCGGCATGGGCGGCGATGCGGTCCGGCGTCACCATCAGGGTGCGGATCAGGATGCTGCTGTCCATGGCGCCGTCGAACCCGATCCAGGCCAGCGCGCCGCAATAGGGACCGCGTCGGCAGGCCTCCAGCTCGTCGATGATCTCCATGGCGCGGATCTTCGGCGCGCCGGTGACCGATCCGCCGGGGAAGGTGGCGCGCAGCAGGCCGACCGGGCCGACGCCGGGGCGCAGGTCCGCCTCCACCACCGAAACCAGGTGATGGACGCTGGCGAAGCTCTCCAGCGCGTACAGGCTGGGCACCGTGACGCTGCCGGTCAGGGCGACCCTGCCCAGGTCGTTGCGCATCAGGTCCACGATCATCAGGTTCTCGGCGCGGTCCTTGGCGCTGGCGGCGAGGGTGCGGGCGTTGCGCGAATCCTCCTCGGCCGTGGTGCCGCGCGGCAGGGTGCCCTTGATCGGCCGGGTCTCGACATGGCCATCGGCCGACAGCTTCAGGAACCGTTCCGGCGACGCGCTCGCAAGCGCCAGCCTCGGGCCGCAGGCGGCGTAGGCCGCGAACGGCGCGGGGCTTAGATCGCGCAGGCGCCGGTAGAGGTCGAAGCCGCCCAGCGCCGCCGGCCGGCCGGCGGTGAAGCGGCCGGTGAAGTTCGCCTGGAAGATGTCGCCGGCCCGGATATAGTCCAGCACCCGGCCGACCCGCCGCTCATATTCGGTCCGCGTCAGCTCCGCCCGCCACGGCCCGGCGGAAGGGGGCGGCTCCGCCGGGGCGGGAGGTGTGGATTCCAGGCGGGCGGCGACCGCGTCCAGCTTTCCGGTCCCGCCGGTCCCGCCGACCGAGGTGATCCAGCAGCGCCGCTCCCGGTGGTCGAAGGCGACGATCACGTCGTAGAGGCCGACCGCCATGTCCGGGAGGCCGAGGTCGTCGCCGTGGCGGCAGGGCAGGCGCTCCAGGTGCCGGCCCAGGCCATAGCCCAGGAATCCCGCTGCCCCGCCGCACCAGGGCGCCGGTCCCGCGCCGGGAGCCACCGGGGTCCGCCCCAGTTCGGCCTCCAGCGCGGCGAAGGGATCGCCCGCCGCCGGCAGCCCGTCCACCGCGACGCCGCCCGGGCCGGCCAGGATCGTTCGGAAGGGCTCGACCGCCAGGTAGCTCCACCGGCTGCGGGCATCCCCGTCCGCGGCGCTGTCGAACAGCACCGCGAAGGGGTCCGACGCCCAGGGGGCGAAGGCCGGGAGGGGGTCGCGCCAGGGGATCTCTCGGATGATCATGGTCTCGGGCGATGTCGCGCTTTGAGAGATAAATGACGCATTTGCGGAGGCTGGACCAGTCCGTCCGTCGCACCATCGGCTTCGGGCGGGACGAGCGCCCGATTGCCGCGGGAGAGCCCTTGAATGTCGACGATGGTTGCATCCTCTTTGGAAAGCCTGCTCCGGCGCCGCAAGCCGGGCTATAGCCTGGAAGCGCCGTTCTATACCAGCGGCGAGATCTTCGAAGCGGACCTCGACATCATCTTCCGGCGGCACTGGATCTATGTGGGCGTCGAGCCCGACGTTCCGGAGCCGGGCGACTGCATGGTGGTGGACATCGGCACTGCCTCGGTCATCATCGCCCGCGATGACGACATGGGCCTGCGGGCCTTCCACAATGTCTGCCGGCACCGGGGCGCCCGGCTGGTGCTGGACGAGAAGACGACGGTCGGCAACATCGTCTGCCGCTACCATCAGTGGACCTACGGCCTGGACGGCTCGCTGCTGTTCGCCGAGCATATGGGGCCGGGCTTCGACACGGCCTGCCACGGCCTGAAGAAGGTCCACCTGCGCAACGTCGCCGGCCTGATCTTCATCTGCCTGGCCGCCGAGCCGCCCGCCGACATCGAGGACATGGCGCGCGACCTGGAGCCCTATATCGCACCCCACGACATTACCAACACCAAGGTGGTGCAGCAGATCGACCTGGTCGAGGAGGGCAACTGGAAGCTCACGATGGAGAACAACCGTGAATGCTACCACTGCTCGGTCAACCATCCCGAACTGACCATCCCGCTGTTCGCCTATGGCTTCGGCTATGCGCCGGACGAGGTGGACGATGTCGGCCGCGAACAGATCGCCCGCTACGACGGGCTGGTGCGCGACCTGGAGGCCCGGTGCGAGGCTCGGGGCATCGGCGCGCGGGAGATCGACCACCTGGACGACCGGGTGACCGGCTACCGCGCCCAGCGCCTGCCGATCGACCAGCACGGCGAGTCCCAGACCATGAACACGCAGGTGGCCTGCAAGAAGCTGCTGGGCGGGTTGAACGACGCCAAGCTCGGCGGGCTGTCGGTCTGGACCCAGCCGAACTCCTGGCATCATTTCATGAGCGACCACATCGTGACCTTCTCGGTGCTGCCGCTGAGCCCGGAGCGCACGCTGCTGCGCACCAAGTGGCTGGTCCACAAGGACGCGGTCGAGGGCGTGGACTACGACCTGCGCAACCTGATCTCGGTCTGGGCCGCGACCAACAACCAGGACGGCGAACTGGTCGGCTATGCCCAGTCGGGTGCCCGCAGCCCGGCCTACGAGCCGGGCCCCTATTCGGTCCATACCGAGATGCTGGTCGAGAAATTCACCAACTGGTATGTCGGCCGCATGTCGGCCCATAACGCCGCCCGCGCTGCGGGCGACGGCGCACGCTGAGCGGAAGGCAGGAAACCGGTGATGCTGATGACCGACGCACCTGTTCTGGAGATTTCCGCGGAAGACGCCCTGGCGTCCCAGGTCACCCGGGAACTGCCGGGCTGGAACCCGGAGATCGACGACGTCCTGGTCTGCCGCCAGGTCCGGGACGAGACCCATGACGTCAGGACCTTCGTCTTCTCGGCGCGGGAGCCGCGCCTGTTCCGCTACAAGCCCGGCCAGTTCATCACCCTGGACCTGCCGATCGGCGGGCAGGTGATCAACCGCTGCTACACGATCTCCTCCGCGCCGACGCGCGGCCACCTGATCTCGATCACGGTCAAGCGGGTGCCGGGCGGGGTCGTTTCCAACTGGCTGCACGACACCCTGAAGCCGGGGATGGAGCTGCGCGCGGTCGGCCCGCTGGGCGACTTCACCACGATCGACCATCCGGCGCCGAAATTCCTGTTCCTGTCCGGCGGCAGCGGAATCACGCCGCTGATGTCGATGGCGCGCACGTACCACGACCTTGCCCAGGACCGGGACATCGTGTTCGTCCACAGCGCCCGCAGCCCGGCCGACATCATCTTCCGGACCGAACTGGACCTGATGGCCCGCAACCTGCCCCGGTTCTCGACCGCCTATGTGTGCGAGACGACGGACACCGAGCGCGCCTGGAGCGGCTTCCGGGGCCGGCTGACCCTGCCGATGCTGCGGCTGATCGCGCCCGACCTGGAGGAACGCACCGTCTTCACCTGCGGTCCCGCGCCCTACATGGCGGCGGTGCGGGCGATGCTGGCCGAGGCCGGCTTCGACATGCGGCGCTACCACGAGGAGAGCTTCGACTTCGCGGCCCTGGCCGAGGCCCAGCCGGACGCGGCGGCGGCTTCTGCTGTGGTGCCGGTGCCGCCGCCGGCAGCGGTCGCGCGCACCTTCCGGGTGGAGTTCGCCAAGACCGGGCGGGTGATCGAATGCGATGCCGGGACGTCCATCCTGAGCGCCGCGCGGATGGCGGGCATGCGCCTGCCGTCCTCCTGCACCAAGGGACTGTGCGGCACCTGCAAGAGCAAGCTGGTCGCCGGCACCGTGGACATGAAGCACGGCGGCGGCATCCGCCAGCGCGAGATCGACGCGGGGCAGGTGCTGCTGTGCTGCTCCAAGCCGACCAGCGACGTGGTGGTGGACCGGTAGGCGGGGATTCGGTCGGCGGGGCGGGTGTTGATGACCCCCCGGGGTAAGGCCGCAGATGTCATCTCGACTTTGGCCATCCTAAATGGGACTACGAGCGGCTTCGGATTGGTTTTGATAGGTCAGGGGGCATAAGCGGCGGCCTGGACGAGCCTGACGTAGACGGTGCGAGGAATTTGGACGGTTTCGCCGGGATCCAGGGCTGTGACGAAATTCAGGTCGGTCCACAGGGCGATGCGTACGGCAGCCAGGGCGTCGGCGAAGGTCGGGGCGGTCTTGGGGTACCAGGCCGCCCGGCGCGGGGTCAGGTCGAGTTGGCCGGCGAAGGCCTGGACATGGAGCGCGACCAGCGAGTACAGGCCGAACAGCACCGGGGTGGTGCGGAACACCGCCTTGTCGGCGTGCTGGCGCTGGGTCTCGACGCCGAGGTGGGCGCGCGCCTCTTCATAGGTGAGTTCCATCAGCCAGCGCCTGGAGAACCAGCCGAGGATGACCAGCGGGTCGGCCGTCAAGTCGGTGCACGCCAACGCGTCGGGGTCGCGCTTGGACCCGGGATAGCGCACCAGGATCCAGCGGACCGCGACCGGCGGCTCCCCCGGGTGGTGCCACAGCGCGGTGCCGGAGATGAACTCCGCCTCCCGCGCGTGGCGACGCCCGGTGCGGACCAGCAGGGCGAAGCGCTGCCAGGGCTCGCCCGCGTCGTGCCGCCGCTTGGCCAGCTTGGTTTGGGCCTTGCCCTTGGTGGCGGGCCGACCGCCCCGGCCGGGCGGGCGCGGGGCCGGGAAGTCGAACAGCCGGGCGTCCAGGCGGAGCCGGGTCACCACGGTCATTGCGCGGCCCAACTCGCGCAGCAGGCCGACCGAGGCGAACTCGCCGTCCATCACCGCGACCATGGCGCGCCCCGGCAGCCAGCGCCGCACCAGGCGCAGCAGGCTGAGCGCCCACGCCGTGACCGGCCGGTATCGCCGGCCCTCGGCCTGGCAGAAGGCTTGGCTCGGCGCCAGCGCGCTGAGCATCGGCAGCGCCCAGACCTTGCGGGCGAACGGCACCTCGGCCAGCAGCATGGCCGAGACCCAGCGCAGGCCGCGGCTGGTGACCTTGCGCCCGCGCGAGGAGCGCACCGGGTCGTAGTAGTGTGCCGCCGGCCGGACCCGGGGACCGCGCCGGCGCTCCAGGGTGTGGTCGAGCCCGACCACCACCGGGCCGAGCGGGGCGAACACGCGCACCAGCGCCCGGGTGAGCCGCCGGGCCAGCGCCAGCCCGGACCACACGTCGCGGCTGAGCACCCGGTGGAAGGTGGCGAAATCGGCCCGTCCGGCCAGGCCGAGCGCGCGTAGCGCGCCGGCCACGGTGCGCGGGCCAAGCGCCAGCAGGGCGCCGACCGCCAGCGCGGCGGCCTGGGGCCGGCAGGTCGGCGAGAACACAGCGAGCGCCGGGGCGAGCCAGCGGCAGAACGCCTCGGGCAGCGGCGGGTCAGGGCGGTCCATGGTCCCCTCCGGGCGGTTGGAGTGTTGGACCCAACAGTCCCGCCCCGCGGAGATCGCCATGGCCGCCAAGACCGACCCCGTGCTCCAGCGCATCCACGCCCACCCCTGGCCGCAAGGTGGCGTCCGCGCCCGGCGCGCCGGTCACGGCTACTCGCTGGTCAGCACCCGCACCGGCGCGCCGGTCGCCCGCCTGTGCCCGACCGGCGAGGACGACGAGGTCGAGGTCCTCTGGTGGCGACGCGACGCCTGGGGACCCGCCGGTCCCTTCGGCGCCATCATGCCCCTTGATGACGCCCTCGACTTCATCGCCGAGGAACCCTTCTTCTGGATCAGGGCCTGATCAAAGTCCCATTTAGGATGGCCAAAGTCGAGGTCATCATTTGTCATCATTCGCCAGGGGCCGGCGGGGGAGTCGGGGCGCGGGCGTAGTCTCGACTTCGTCCCGTGCCGGCGTGGGGCGCAGTACCGGCACGGGCGACCTGCCGCCGGCTGCGTGGACATGAAGCACGGTGTCGGAACCTGCCAGCGCGCTTGTCGCCCCCCCTGGGGTAAGGCCGGGAATGTCATGATCCGTCATCACTCGCCGTAACCTCATGCGAGCATCCGGACCCGGTTCGTCCATTAACCGCCGTCCGTCGCCGAAGCTGGTACGATGCCGCATCCTTCTTCTTGTTTTCTCGCTGATCCGCCTGGGTAGGCCGGGCAGGTCCGGATCGCTGGCATGTCCGGACGGAAGTTTCCGGGCGGCGGGCCTGTGCCTGGACGGCGGTGTCGGGCATGGCGGGCCTCTTCTGGAGAGATAGAGCGTAGGCTTTTACGCCTATTTTTATAAGATTTCAATCTCGTTCATCGGAGTGGGATTTCTCCCGGCTTGAAACCGTCAGGTTGATAGCCGCCCGGCCATTCACCGGTGCTGAGACGATCCAATCAGGCGGGCAGGGATCTGGTTGCCGCGGTATATTCGCTCTGACCCCTTTTATTCTTGATGCATAGGGATGGACCTGCCTCGGATGTGGCCGAGTCATGTTCATCCCTGATGTGACCAGAATTCGATCTTGAGTGGATTGAGCCCGAGAAGCTCTCGCTCGGCCTGTATTCTACGAACGAATTCGTAAGCACCTCGTGAGTCCGGAACATTAAGCACTTTCAGTGCCGCAAGCTGTTCCAAGGCTAAGGTCCCATGATAGGCTAATAAACCCAGAGCTAACTCATTGAGGTTCGTTAAGGCGTCTAGGCTGGGCAGCGACTGGAGCGAGCCATTGGATGAGATGGAGAGCTGCTGTAGTTTTGCCAATCCATTCAGGCTGGGCAAGGTCTTTGCTTCACCGTCTCCGGATATGCCTAAGGATATGAGCGGATCGAATGCGGAAAGATGCTCGGCGAGCACCGATGCCGCGCCTTCGCGCAAGTCGAGGCTATCGATCCGGTAACCCGTCTCATGATCGCCTGAAATATTGAAGCCCTGACTACTCAAGGCCGTAATCGCCTCCCAGACGAGGAGCTTGGGCCAATACCAAGCCAGCAGCGCTGCCGTCATAAGCCAAGCGGCGGTGACCAGCGGCGTCAGGAAGGAAAGCGCCCACCGCCAAGTAGATGGGCGCAGGCGGCCGAGCAGCAGCCCGATCTGGGTGGCGATGAAGTCGTGGGAGATTTCCCAGACCACCTGATGCTGGCCGAGCGGACGCACCATGCCGGTCTGGGCGAGATGGAGCAGGCAGTGCCGCACCCGGCCGAGCGGCAATCCGGTTTCCGCCGCCAGAACGCTCTCTTCCAAGGGCCGCTTGGTGCCGGCTTCGGTGATCATCGGCGCGAGGACGCGGGGGGCGTCGGCGCTGATCTCGGCGGCGCTGAGGTTCTCCTTCAGGTAGCCCTGGATCACCTTTTCCGGGTCGAGGCCGTCCGGGAGCTTCCCGGCATGCCGGGCGATGACCAGACCGAGCAGGTTGAGCACGATCGGCCGGAACAGTCCCCGGGTGGCCTCCAGGGCGGCAGCACCCGCGAGCAGGCGGTCGAACGCGCCCGGCGCCAGTTCGAGCCCGGAGTCCTTCAAGAAAGTCCGCGCCATGGGTTCGGTGAAGGCACCCAGCTTGAACCAGTTCCCGCCCTGCATCAGCGGGGGCAGTCCGGATTCCGGAATGCGCGCCTCGTATTCCGAGCGCAGCACCAGAACCAGCCGGAGGCCGGCGACCGGCATCCGGTCGAGTTCGGCCAGCAGGTCTAGAAACTGCCGGCGGGCGGAATCGTCGTGGAGGATCAGGAACTCCTCGAACTGGTCGAGCAGAAGGACCAGACGGCGCTTTTCCCGCGCGAGCTTGCGCGCCGCCGACCCGATCAGGTCATGGAGGCTGCCGGCCTCAGGGGGGTGCTTCCAGATCAGGTCCGGGGTGCGGAGCGCCGTCTCCAGGGCTGCCGCGGGATCGGCATAGCTGCGGACGCTCACCACCAGCCAACCCGTTTCGCGCAGGCTCGGAACGACATGGGCTTCCAGCAGCGAGCTTTTTCCGGTGCCGGAGTCGCCGGAAAAATACAGGACGGGGGTGGCCGCGTCCTCGATCCAGGCAAGCACCCGGGCGGGCGCGCCGTCAGCCCGCGCGAAACGCTCCCGGTCCCTGGCGGTATAGGGCACCAGACGGAAATAGCCGGGGTCCCTGACCTCGCCCTTGATCACGCGCTCGCGCATCCGGCGCGCCTGAGCGTTCTCGAATAGCTCGCGTCCGAGTTGCAATACCACGATCGCCAAGGGGAGGCCGAACACCATGCCGTTTAAGAGTTCGGGCTGGTCGTTCCGCAGCTTCGCCGCCCAGGACGGGAGCATGCTGTCGATCAGGCCCCACCATCCGAAGACCATGGCGACAAGTGCCAGCAGCGCTGCGGTTCGTCCGAGCAGGCGGCCCGGCAGCGTCCCGCCGATCGCCTTGACGTGCCCGGCGTCGAGCTGCGGCAGCTTGGGCAGCAGGCCGGTCAGGGCGTCGGAGGGTTTGTCGGGTTGCCGGGCCTTGGGCTTCCGGTCGGCCTCGACCGCCGCGTCCGCCTCGCTCATCGCCGCTTCCCCGAGGGCCGGAGGGAGGTGCGAGGCGGGTGTGCCCCATGTCGGCGTGACCGCCACGGTTCGAAACTGCTCATGCTTCAATGCCCTGGTGCGGCGCTACCTTCGGCGATAGCCGCATGATGCCTGCGTACGATCCCCGTCACGCGGCGCGGCGTTCCAGCTTCGAAGGGGGAACCGGGTCGAAGCCGAAAAGCCCGTCCAGGCGGGTCGATCCAGATAACACGGGGTGCGCTGGGGACGCATCTCAAAAATTGCATCATTGAGAGTGATAGTTCGTATAAAGTTTAGTGTGCAGGATAAATTCTCCTGCTTGGCCGGGACGGGGGTGGAAGCAGGGGCTTCGATGTCAGGATCGGTGTGCTGCGCTTCGGCCATGTCGTCAAAGTTCGGCCCATCCGTGGTCATCCGTGCCCCAGATCGACGTGCCGGGGTGTTCCAATTGGGCGCGGAAGGGTCTGGGCGCTGCGTCAAATCACTCTGACCCCTTTTTTTGACCCCGTTTTATTTGGTTCGATGCGTTGGGCCACGGCCCAACCTGCGATCGACGGTCTGTGTCGCCTTTGCCCTGCGCCAAACCGTAGGTTGGGCCGTGGCCCAACGCATCGCAGAACCTGACTCGGGGGATCATTCGTTCCGGCCGAAACACTAGGTAAAATTGGGGGGAGTTCGCTTTATCTCAACCTACGCTTCACATTCGTGTAATCCCTGCGCTACAACCCGCAGACATTTCGGCCCGGGGCATCGGCAATCCGGGTTCATCGCTTCGGCAGTCCGCGCCCGCGCCTTGTGCCGGAGTCTTCAATCGTCCGGCGGGTCAAGGTTCTCCTCTGAATGAAGTTTCAAGTTTCGCGTAAGTCGGTTCTCTTCCTGGTCATCGGTTCCTTAATTCTCGGCGGCGGCGCCTATGCCGCCTATCTCGGCATTCGCGGCATCCCCGGGTGGATGAGCTACGAGGCTGCCGATCCCGAGCCGACGCGGCGGGACGGGGCGCTCCGGTCGGCGTTCCTCGATCCGGCGGCCGGGGCGGAAGAGCGGTACGAGGCCCTGTTCGCCTATTTCATGGAAGGGTACATGACGTACCGATCGCCCGGGGGCGAACGGGTCCAGTATCCCGGCGCGCCGAGCGGGGCCGGCTACGCGATCAACGGTCTCGAAGGCTTCGCCAGGACGGCCGTCCTTCCGGCGGCCTGGATCCGGTCCGGCCGCGATCCGGTGGTCCGGCTCGGCGGCGGCATCGGCGAGGTAGATCTGGTCGAGGTCCTGCGCGCCGGGTTGCTGGCCGGGACGGACAGGGACGGCGACGCCTATTGGGGCGACCTGCGGGACTACGACCAGCGCACCGTCGAGGCCGCCGATATCGCCCGCATCCTGTGGATGACCCGGGATCGCATCTGGGACCGCCTGACCCAGTCCGAGCGGGACCGGATCGCCGCTTGGCTGTCCCCAGCCCTGACCGTGAAGGTCCGCGACAACAACTGGCATTTCTTCCCCCTGATGGTCGGCATCGTGCTGAAAGACCTGGGTGTCGCGGGCGCCGAGGTTCCGCTGCACCACTACAAGGCCATGCTGGGCCACTACCGCGGGCACGGCTGGTTCTTCGACAATCCGGAAGGCATCGACTTCTACAATGCCTGGGGCATCAGCTACGAGCTGGCCTGGATCCGGATGGTCGATCCCGATTTCGACGCAGACTTCAACGCGGATGCCCTCCAGGCGTCCACCTCCAACATCCTCCACCTGATCAGCCCCGAGGGCGTTCCGATCATGGGACGCAGCATCTGCTACCGCACGGCGATTCCGGCCGCCGTCGTGGCGGAGGCCGCCGCTGCACCCGAGAGCGTGGCGCCGGGGCAGGCGCGGCGCGCCCTGGACGCGGTGTGGCGGCATTTCGTGGAGCGGGGCGCCCTCCGGGGCGGGCAGTTGACCCAAGGCTATTACGGCCAGGATCTCCGCTTCGTCGAGGCCTATACGGGCACGGGAAGCTGCCACTGGGGCCTGCGGTCGCTCGTCATGGCGTTCCTCCAGCCGCCCGGTTCGCCCTTCTGGACCGATCCCGAGCAGCCCCTTCCGGTCGAGGTCGCCGACTACGACCTGGACCTGGAGAAGATCGGCTGGAAGGTCTCCGGACGGCAGGCGACCGGCGACATCACGATCGAGATCCCCGCCAACCCGGACATGGAGCATCCGGTCGGCGAACATACGCTGCTGCGCCGGACCCTGGAGACCCTGACGTGGCGGCTGTACCGGCCCTACAACCACGCGGTCAAGTACGACGGCCGGTTCTACACGACCGCCGAGCCTTTTCCGACGCGGGAGTAGGAGAGGGCGACCGGCTGGCCTCCCGCCTCCTCCAGGATCCACTTCCTGAAGACCTCGCGGCTTTCGCCGGCCGGTCCCGGGACGGGGCCGCCGGGCTCGGCCTCGACGATGAAGTAGCCGCGGTCGGCGCGCTCGACAGGGATGCCGAGCGCGGCCAGTTGACCGCCCTTCACCAGCGCATCGACCAGCGGCGACCAGCCCAGCGCCACGCCCTGGCCCATCAGCGCCGCCTGGAGGACCAGGGGGTAGTTGTTGAAGGTCAGGTCGAGGCCGGTCGGCCGGCGGCCGGTCACTCCGTGGATCTCGAACCAGTCGCGCCAGGACAGCCACGGCGCGAACCCGGCGCTTTCCAGGTGGAGGAGCGGCACGGACGCCAGTTTCTCATGGCCGGCGGAAAGGTTTGATCCGGCCAGGAAGCCCGGGCTGCAGATCGGGACCACGACCTCCGGGAACAGGGGGCGCGCGGTGCAGCCGGGCCAAATGCCGGTGCCGAAGCTCACGGCGACGTCGATCGCTTCGCGCCGGATGTCGATCGCGTCCTGCGAGGTCACGATGCGGACGTCCAGGTCGGGCATCCGTTCGCGCAGTTCCGCCAGGCGGGGCATCAGCCACCACGCCGCGAAGCCGAAGTCGGTCGCGACGTTCAGGACCCGGCGGCCCCGTCCGGCCCGGATCGCGGCCAGCACGGCGCCGATCTCGTCCAAGCCCCGGCGCACCACCTCGAACAGGCGCCCGCCCTCCGCGGTCAGGGCGACGCCCCGGTGGAGCCGGCGGAACAGCGGCACGCCCAGGTCCGCTTCGAGCCAGGCGACCTGATGGCTGACCGCCGACTGGGTCACGCCCAGCTCGCGCGCCGCGGCGCTGAAGTTCAGATGGCGGCCGGCGGCCTCGAAGAAGGCCAGCGGCTGGAGCGGCGGGCGGCGGATCGACATGAGCGCTCCTCATACCATCATGATCAACGAGCGGCTTCACGCCGGCCGCATTCGACTGGAATTGTAGTGAACGCGACGGCGCGGATCATCAGGCCGAATGGAATCGCCGGACGGCATCGCCGGATGGAACGTTTCGCGCGGCCGGGGCCTTACCCCGGGTGAGCAGGCACAGCGGAGAAAGGTGGAGTGAATGACAGGGCGAACTGCGGGCCGGCCGAACATACTGATCCTCATGGCCGATCAGCTGACACCGGGAGTGCTGGCGGCCTATGGCGGCGGGCCGGCGAAGACGCCGCATATCGACGCGCTGGCGGCCGGCGGGGTCACCTTTGAATCCGCCTATTGCAACAGCCCCCTGTGCGCGCCGTCCCGCTACGTCTTCATGTCGGGCCGGCTGCCCTCGGCGATCGGCGCCTACGACAATTCGGCGGAGTTCCCGTCCGACGTCCCGACCTTCGCCCACTATCTGCGCCATGCCGGGTACCAGACCATCCTGTCCGGCAAGATGCATTTCTGCGGGCCGGACCAGCTCCACGGGTTCGAGCAGCGGCTGACCACCGACATCTACCCCGCCGATTTCGGCTGGACCCCGGACTGGAGCGACTTCGACCACCGGCCCTCCTGGTACCACAACATGGGCTCGGTCATCGACGCCGGGCTGTGCGTGCGGACCAACCAGCTGGATTTCGACGAGGAGGTGGTGTTCGAGGCGCGGCGCAAGCTGTTCGACATCGCCCGCGGGCGCGACGACCGGCCGTTCTGCATGGTCGTGTCGATGACCCATCCCCACGATCCCTACGCGATCACCGAGGAATACTGGAACCGGTACGGCGACGAGGAGATCGCGCCGCCGCGCATCACGATCCCGCCCGACCGGCTCGACCCCCACTCCCGCCGGCTGCGGCATGTCTATGACATGGACAACGCGGAGATCACGGAGCGGCATGTCCGCGACGCGCGGCGGGCCTATTGCGGGTCCGTCTCCTTCATCGACGACCAGATCGGGCTGGTGATGCGGTCCCTGCGCGACAGCGGCCAGGCCGACAACACCATCGTCGTGCTGCTGTCCGACCATGGCGAGATGCTGGGCGAGCGCGGGCTCTGGTACAAGATGAGCTTCTTCGAGCCGTCCTGCCGCATCCCGCTGATCGTCCACGCGCCCGGGCGCTTCGATGCGCGGCGGGTCGTTTCCTCCGTTTCCTCCATCGATCTGCTGCCGACCCTGGCGGAGATCGCCCATGACGGCGCCGCCCCGTCCTATGCCACGCCGATCGAGGGGCGCAGCCTGCTGCCGCACCTCCAGGGGACCGGCGGCCACGACGAGGCGATCGGCGAATACCTTGCGGAGGGCGCCGTGGCGCCGATCGTCATGATCCGGCGCGGGACGGAGAAGTTCGTCCATTCGCCGGCCGATCCCGACCAGCTCTACGACCTGTCCGCGGATCCGGACGAGCTGGTCAACCTGGCGGAGCGGCCGGAGGCGGCCGGGACCGTGGCGACCTACCGCGCCGAGGTCGCCCGGCGCTGGGATCTGCCGGCCCTGCACGCCCGGGTTCTGGAGAGCCAGCGGCGCCGGCACCTGGTCTACGACGCGCTCTGCCATGGCGAGCGCCGGTCGTGGGACCACCATCCGCCGAACGACGCCTCGCGGAAATACATGCGCAACCACATCGATCTCGACGAGTTGGAAGCGATGGCCCGCTTTCCGGCGGTTCAACGCCGGTAGGCTTGAACTTGGAACTGGCGAGCTTGGAACAGGCGAACTTGGAACAGATGCGAAAGGGACCGACGATGAAGGGAATGAGCGTGGCGGCAGGCGTGGCGCTTGCCGGGTTCCTGGCGGCGCTGCCGATGGCCCAGGCCAGGGCGGCGGACCCGGCCTCCTGCAAGCTGGTCCGCATGTCCGATCCGGGCTGGACCGACATCACCGCGACCAACGCGGTCGCCGGCATCCTGCTGAAGGCGCTGGGCTATGAGCAGAAGGTCGAGACCATCGCCGTGCCGATCACCTTCCAGGGGCTGAAGACCGGCCAGATCGACGTCTTCCTCGGCAACTGGATGCCGGCGCAGAGCCACCTCGCCGGCCCCCTGCTGGAGAACAAGGAGGCCGACCTGCTGCGCGCCAACCTGGAGAACGCCAAGTTCACCCTGGCGGTGCCCGATTATGTCGCGGAAGCCGGCGTCCGCAGCTTCGCCGACCTGGACAAGTTCGCCGACAAGTTCGAAAGCAAGATCTACGGCATCGATCCCGGCGCCCCCGCCAACCAGAACATCGACCGGATGATCGGGGCCGACGCCTTCGGGCTGGGCGACTGGTCGCTGGTGCCGTCGAGCGAGCAGGGCATGCTGGCCCAGGTCAACCGCAAGGCCCGGCGGGACGACTGGATCGTGTTCCTCGCCTGGGAGCCGCATCCGATGAACGAGAAGTTCGACATCACCTATCTGAGCGGTGGCGACGAGTATTTCGGCGCTAACTACGGCGGCACCACGATCAACACCCTGGCGCGCCGAGGCTATGCCCAGGACTGCCCGAACGCCGGCAAGCTGTTCGGCCAGCTCGCCTTCACCACCGACATGGAAAACGCGATCATGCAGGGGATCGAGGAGGAGCGGCAGGACCCGGCGGAGGCCGCGGCCGAGGTCCTGAAGGCCGACCCGGAACCGATCGCCGCCTGGCTGGACGGCGTCACCACCCTGGGCGGCGAACCGGCGCTCCCGGCGGTCAGGCAGGCGCTGAAGCTGGACTGACCGGCGGCCGGGCCGGCTCGGGAAGCAGCCGGCCCACCGTTTGGATCACTTCCTCCGGCAGGAACGGCTTCTGCAGCGTCGCCCAGGCGCCGAACTGTTCGGCGTGGCGCAGGAAGTCGCAGGTGCCGTGCCGTCCGCCGCCCGAGATCGCCATGATCGGCAGGTCGGGGAGGGTACGCCGCAGCTCACGGATCGTCTCGATCCCCTCCTTGGTCGGCATCAGGATGTCGCAGATCACGAGGTCCGGCCGGCAACGGGCCACCTCGCCGAGGCCCTCCTCACCGTCGGCGGCCTCGGCGACGCGGTAGCCGGCCCGGGTCAGGATGCGTGACAGGGTCAGGCGGACCAGCTTCTCGTCGTCGATCACGACGATCGTCTGCGTCGGGGCGGGGGCCAGGGCGGAGGCGGTTGCGGGGATTGAATTCATTCGGGAGCCTGTCGCTGTTCGTCAGATGAAGTCGCAGGGGACCGGTTCGAGGCCGGCCGCCTCGAAGGCGGGCAGGTGGACGTCGAACACCGTGCCTTCGCCGGGCCGGCTCCGGCACTCGATGCGGCCGCCATGGCCGGACACGATGCCATGGACGACGGCGAGGCCGAGGCCGGTGCCTTCGCCGACCGGCTTGGTCGTGAAGAAGGGTTCGAAGACCCGCGCCCGGACCGCTTCGTCCATCCCGGTCCCGGTGTCGGCGACGCTCAGGCGGACCTCGCCGTCGGCGGCGGCCACGGTGACGGTGACTGTGCCGGCGCGGTTCCCGATCGCCTGGGCGGCATTGGTCACCAGGTTGACGACCACCTGGTGGAGCTGCGACGGGTCGGCCAGGACAAGCGCTCCGGAAGCGCAGCGGAAGTCGACGGTGACGGCGGGCGGCAGCGCATGGCGCAGCAGCTCCCAGGCGGAGCCGAGCAGGGTCCCGACATCGACCGGCCGGCGTTCCGGCGCCTCCTGGCGGCTGAAGGCGAGGATCCGGCGCACCAGGTCGCGGGCCCGGGTGGCGCCTTGGACCACCACTTCCAGGTCGGCGCGCTCCCCGCTGCCGGGGGGGAGGCTTTCCAGCACGCATTCGGTCAATCCCAGCACGGGCACCAGCGCGTTGTTAAGGTCATGGGCGATGCCGCCGGCCAGGGTGCCCAGGGCCTCCATCTTCATCGCCTGCTGAAGCTGCCGCTCAAGCTCCAGCCGCTTGGCCTCGGCCCGGCGCTGCTCGGTGACGTCCTGCAGGGTGCCGATGATCGCGACGGTCCGGCCGCCGGCCAGGACGGGCTCGCACTTGCAGCGGCAGCGCCGCGTCCCGCCGTCCGGCCGGGTGAAGTCGAACTCGATGCCGGCGGGCGTCGATCCGGCGACCGCCTGGTCCAGGAAGTGCCGCAGGTCGCCGCGGATCTCCTCGCCGACCAGCTCGAAGATGCTGGCGAGGGTCGGACGGTACGCCATGGGCTGGCCGAAGATCCGGTGCATCATGGGCGACCAGAGGACCCGGCCGGACGCCAGGTCCAGCTCCCAGCTTCCCATGCGCGATACGGTCTGGGCCCGCGTCAGGTGCTGCTCGTTGCGGCAGAGCCGCTCCCCCGCGGCGCGCAGCGCCTCGCTCGCCCGGTCGCGGCGGTGCATCTGGCCCAGCAGCGCGATGGTCAGCCCGACGACGCCCAGTCCCGCCGCCAGCCCGACCAGGGCGTGGCTGCGGGCGCCCAGGCGCCAGTCGGCCAGCGCCTCCTCGACCGAGACGCCGACCACGGCACCCAACGACAGGCCGTCGACGGTGCGGATGCCCATGATCCGGTCGATGCCGTCGAGCGGCGTTTCGGCGTGGAAGGTTCCGGCTCCGGCGGCGGGGGGAGGAGCCTCGCTGAACAGCAGTCCCGTGGGCACGCCGGCGTCGGCGCCCGGCCTGCGGCCGGCCGGGAGTTCGAGGGTCATCACGTGATCGCCGGAATAGAGCGCCACCAGCCCCAGCTCCCCGATCCTGAGGGTCCGGTAAAACGCCTGGAAGTGCCGGAAATCGATCACGGCGACGAGCACGCCGGCGAAGGCCCCGTCGAAGGTCTCGACCCGCAGGCTGATCGGCAGGACCACGTTGTTCGAAAGGAGGCTCGGTACCGCCGATCCCATGAGCAGGCCGGCCTCTCCCGCAGCGTGCCTGCGGAAGTAATCGCGGGACGAGATGTCGGTCGAGACGGGCAGTTCCGTCCGGGTCGAGGCGATCAGCCGTCCGTCGACCCCGGCGAAGGACAGGGCGCCGAGATAGGGCAGGCTGCTCGCGTTCTCCCGCAGGATCCGGCGCACCCGTTCGAAGTGCAGCGCATCGGGCCGCTTGCTCATGCGCAGGTGGAAGGCGGTGGCGGCCAGCACGGCACCGACGGCCGAGGCGGTCTCCCGCGTGTGCGCCTCCAGCACCCGGGACAGCCGGTCGGCGGTCGCGGTGGCGCTGGCCAGGGCCGCCGCCCTGTCCTGCCGCAACTGGAGCAGCAGCATGAAGCCGAGCAGGCTGATGATTCCGAGCCCGAAGGCCTGGGCGGCCCAGCGCTTGCGGGTGGACCGGCGCAATCCTCCGGACCTGTCGCGCGGCCCCATATGGAAGAATTCCCTGCCTGACGATAAGATGTCCCTGTGGACAGAAAGGATTGTATGCTCAGTAAGTATTAATATTTTATGCGCGGCCCGGTATCCTGGAGCTGCCGGTACGGAGCAACGGAGCATCCATGTTGTTCAGCAAGCCGGGGTTCCCGACGGGCGGGACGCAAAGCCATGGGCCAGACACGATGAAGCTGCCAGCCGCCGTTCTTCTCCTGCTCGCCTTGACGGCGGGGCATTCCGTCCTTGCCCGAGCCGACGAACCGGCGGTGCAGGACCGCCAGTTCGTCGAGCGGGCGTCGCGCGCCGGCCTGGCCCGGCTGGAATCCGCGGAACAGGCCTTGGCCAAGGCACAGGACGGGCGGGTGCGGACCCTGGCCGAGCGGGTCGTCGAGGACCAGCGGCCGATCAACCAGGAACTCACCGTGCTCGCGGGCGACGCCGGGATCGCCCCGCTGTCCGCCGAGGCGTCGCCGGCCTCCGCGCCGGGCGTCCTGCTGGACCTGGCGGGGGCCGCGTTCGACCGGGCCTATCTGGAGACCGAGACGGCGACGCAGGAGACGCTGATCGACCTGTTCGACCGGCAGTCGAGTGAGGGTGCCGATCCGGCGCTCCGCACCTTCGCGGCGAACCACCTGCCGTCGCTGCGCGACCACCTGGAGATCGCGCGCGCGCTCGGCGACGAGCTGCCGCCGGCGGCGGCCGGGGAATAGGCGCCATGACCGCCGCCCGATGGCTCGCGCTGCTGCCGGTCCCGCTGTTCCTGCTGTCGGCCTGCGCCACCGCGGAAGGGGCGGGGTCGTCGGTCGGCTGCGGCCGCCCGCCGCCGGCCACGCCCCCCGACAGCGTCGTGGTGGACGGGCGCGAGCGCGCGCTGATCGCCGACATCCCGGCCGGCTACGAGCCGGGCCGGCCGCACCGGCTGGTCGTGGCCTTCCACGGACGGACCAATGACAACGCCCAGGTCAGGGGCTATTACGGCCTGGACAAGGCGGCCCGCGAGCCGACCCTGTTCGTCTATCCCCAGGCCCTGCGGCAGGCCGACGGCACCTTCAGCTGGTCCGATCCCGGCGACCGGTCGGGGAGCCTGCGGGACTATGCCCTGTTCGACGCCGTCGTGGCGCGCTTCGCCGGGAGCTACTGCGTCGATCCCGACCGCATCTTCGTGGTCGGGCATTCGCTGGGGGCGTCCTTCGTCAACAGCCTGGCCTGCGCCCGCGGCGACCGGATCCGCGGCGTCGGCAGCGTCGCCGGCGGCATCGTGCCGTCCCGCTGCCGGGGCAGTGTCGCGGCGCTGATGCTGCACAACCCGGCGGACGAGCTGGTGCCGATCTCCGAAGGCGAGCGGGCCCGCGACACCCTGGTGGCCCAGAACGGCCAGGACGCGGCCTCGCCCGAGCCGGCCGGGGCCGGCGCCTTCCGGTGCGAACGCTTCGCCGACCGGGACCCCGCCAACCCGGTGCTGTGGTGCCCGCACGACCGGGACCTCAATTCCCGCGGCCGCTACTATCCGCACCAGTGGCCGCCGGGGACCGCGGAGGCGATCATGGACTTCTTCCAGGGTCTCCGCTGAGCGTCAGGCGAGGAGCAGCACCATCACCTGGGGCGCCAGGATGCGCAGGCACATCACCAGGGGGTAGACGGTCGCGTAGGCGAGGGCGGGCGCCTCGCTCCGGGCCATGGCGCCGGCGAAGGCCAGGGCCGGCGGGTCGGTCATGGATCCCGCCAGCAGGCCGCACAGGCTCAGATAATTGAGCCGCATCGCCAGATGGGCGAACAGCGCAACGGCCATGAGCGGGACGATGGTGATCAGCGCGCCGCAGGCCATCCAGGCCAGACCGTCGCCATGGACCAGGGTATCGACGAAGCGGTCCCCCGACCGGAACCCCACGACAGCCAGGAACAGCACGATGCCCAGCTCGCGCAGCGCCGTGTTGGCGACCGGCGGCATGAACCAGACCAGCGGCCCCACATGGCCCACGCGGGCCAGCAGGATCGCCGCGATCAGCGGCCCGCCGGCGAGCCCCAGCTTCAGCGGCGCGGGCAGTCCCGGCACCGCCAGGGGCACGCTGCCCAGCAGCAGCCCCACCAGGATGCCGAGGAACATCGGCACCAGATGGACCTGCTGGAGCCGCCGTTCGGAATTGCCCAGCACGCCGGCGACCTGCCGGATATGCTCCGGCGTGCCGATGACGTTGACGATGTCTCCGAACTGGAGCCTGAAGGCGGCGTCCGGCACCAGCTCGACCCCCGACCGCACCACGCGCGAGATGCGGACGTCGTAGGAGTCCTGGACGTTCAGCGCCGCGATCGACCTGCCCAGCACCTGGGCGTTGGTCACCACCACCCGCGCCCAGGTGAGGTCGGTTCCCTTGGTGGTGAGCTTCAGGTCGCTCTCCGGCCCCAGCACCGACTGCATCCTGAGCAGGCCGGGCTTCGGCCCGACGAGGTGCAGCACGTCGCCGGCCTGGAGCAGGGTGCCGTCGTGGGGCACCCGCAGCCTGCCGTCCCGCATCATGCGCGAGACGATCACGCCGCAATCCGCCAGTCCGGGCAGGTCGCCGATCGCCCGGCCGCCCAGCGCCTCGTTTCGGACCGCCACGTTCATGGTCTCCAGCGCCGCCACGTCCGAGCGCCGCCGCTCCTCGAACGCGCGGGCGGCTTCGGCCGGGTCGAGGCGGAACAGGGCCTTGACCGCCAGCATGGTGATCAGGATGCCGGCGATACCGAAGGGATAGGCCATGGCGTAGCCCAGGCTGGGCAGGGCCAGCATCTCCGGCGCGGCGCCGACCTCCTTCAGCACCTGCTGCGCGGCGCCCAGGGACGGCGTGTTGGTCACGGCGCCGGAGAACAGGCCCAGCACGACCGGCAGCGGCAGCCCGCCCGCCAGATGGATCGCTACCGCCGTCGCGGCGCCGAGCCCGACCATCGCCGCCGCCATCAGGTTGAGCGCCAGGCCGGACCGCTTCAGCGCGGAGAAGAAACCGGGGCCGACCTGGATGCCGATGCTGTAGACGAACAGGATAAGTCCGAACTCCCGCGCGAAGTCGAGCATGGCGTGGTCGAGCGACAGCCCCGCCAGCTTGGCGGCATGCCCGACCGCGATCCCGGCGAACAGGACGCCGCCGATGCCGAGTCCGACGCCGCCGAGCTTGATCTCTCCCAGGGCCAAGCCGAGCACGGTGACGAGGCTCAGCATCAGGATAACCTGGGCAACGGCCGGCAGGTCGCCGATCAGACCGGTCAGAAGTTCCATGGGGCGAGGATATCCCGATCGGGCACGGAAGGAGGCGGTGGCCGCGATGCTACGCCGGGTCGGTCATCCCTGCCCAGCGCTTTTGCTGCGATGCAGCAATTTGCCTCGGTGCCGAACAGTTTCGGGCTGCGATCCGGTCAGGAGGGCCTGGTCGCGCGCAGCACCGGAGCGCCGCCCGCCGCCGCTTTGCCGCCTTCGAAGCTAGGTTCCCGCCGCTGGGCCGCGGGGGCGGCCGCACCGGCGGCGGTGCGCTTGCGCGACGGCCGCCGTCCGCTCAGCCAGAAGGTCAGGCCGGCGATGCCGAAGGCGGCGGCCAGGATGCCGATCACGCCGGTGCGCACCCATTCCGGCACGGTGATTCCGCTGGTCGCCGGATCCGGCGCCTCGCGCATGCCCTCCGGCGGGGCCTGTCCGATGGAATCGACCGCGGTGCGCGGCGCCGCCTGGGGAACCGGCTCGCCGGGCGCCGCCGCGCGCCTCACCGGAGCGGGGGCGGTGTAGCTGGAGTTCCCGGCGGTCCCGGACTGGCCGACCACGCCCAGGGCCTGCACGCCCTCGGGCGTGCCGTGGGAATCGACCTGGGTTCTCGGCGCCGCCACCGGCTTGGGCGCTTCGCCGCGGGGGGCCTGGCTCGGCTGGGGACGGCCGTTCGGCCCGGCGAGATTGCCCATGGTCGGCGCCGTCGCGGCCTGGCGTGCCGCGAGCATATGGCTGGTGGTCGCGTGGTCGAGCTGCCCCGTCTGCTTCAGTCCGGCCGATTTCTGATAGGCGCGCAGGGCCGCACGGGTCGGGTCGTTCATGTCGCCGTTGGGACGGCCCTTGAAGAATCCCTTGTCCTTCAGGATGGTCTGCGCCCACTGCACGTCGGCGCTCTTCGGATCGGCCGCGTCGGCCGGACCGGCTCCGGGAGCCGATACCGACAGGCAGACCGCAACGCTCAATACCGCGAGCCGATGCCCCCGGAACCCCATTCCCAAACTCCCTGGCAGGTAACCCTATCTTTCATATCAGGCCATGCCCCGACCGCGCCGCATCTTTTTCGCGCCGGCCGCTGGGAAGTTCGGGTGTGATACGCTGGGGCAACAATCGGTTGGGGTGAAGGACGGGCGGCGCTGGAACCGGAGCCTGCGCCGGAGTGTTCACGCTGCGATCCATCCAAGGAGCAGCGCCGTGGAAAAGAAGCCGGTTCCCGATCTTTCCGATGCCGTGAAGAGCGATCCCGCGGAGAACGCGCGGGATGTCGAGAGGCTGTTCGACGAAGAGTCGGGGCAGGAAGCGCAGGAAGCCAACCTGAAGATGCGGAAAGCCCGGGAATCGGACAAGCCCGCAGATCCGCTCGGCGGGTCCCCGACCGCGGAACGCTTCGGAAGTCCGGATTGAGGACCGAAATGTAAAATGCATGATTTCAGTAGCGTTTCAGTCATGTTTCATGAATACTTCTTTTTCTTAAGGACAGATCGCATATAGTCCACCTTCCGGGTGTCGCCGATATGGCACAGGAAGAAAAATCGGTATGATTATGCTTTTGCTATTCTGGTCAGGGATTGACCTATCCTGAATACTCCGCTCCAGAGTCCATGCATTTCGGAGCGGTTTCATGTTGTCCAGATCGAAGGTCTTGAGCGCTGCGTTGCTCGCCGGAGCGGCGCTCGCGGTGATGCAGCCGCAGTCCGCCGAAGCTCAGCTCACGGTGAAGCTCGGCGGCTACACGACTTTCCGCGCCGCCACCTTCGACAGCGACGCCCCCGGCGCCACCAGCCGGGAGTTCCAGAACGAGGTCGAGATCCATGTCGCCGCCGATGGCAAGGCCGACAACGGCCTGCTCTACGGCGCGCGGATCGAGCTGGAGAACGAGGGTGCCGGCGGCGGTATTGTCACCGACGAGGCCTCGGTCTATCTCGGCGGCACCTGGGGACGCTTCGAGTTCGGCGACCAGGACGGCGCGGCCGACCAGCTGTTCGTCTTCGCGCCCACCGTGGGCAACGGCCAGATCGACGAGGACTGGTTCGACTTCGCCGGCCCGGACATCGACACCGACGACCTGCTGATGCCGACCGATACCTCCGATTCGACCAAGGTCACCTACATGACCCCGGAGTTCGGCGGCCTGCGGGCCGGCGTCTCGTACGCGCCCCAGTTCGACAGCGAAGGGCAGAACGTCGTCGCCCTGGATCCGACGGATCCCGATACGGACAACCTTTACAAGGACCTGATCGAGGTCGGCATCGGCTATGAGCGGGAGGTCGCCGGCTTCTCGCTGGAGATCGGCGCCGGCTATGTCCGTGGGGACGCCAACGACGGGACGGAGGCGGAGGATTTCGACGCCTGGGGCGTCGGCGCCCAGGTCGGCTACCAGGGCTTCAAGATCGGCGGCGCCTACAACGACAACGGCGACAGCCTGATCGAGACCGACGACCCGGACGCCAGGTCCTGGAACGTCGGCGTCAGCTACGAGACGGATGCCTGGGGCGTCGCGGCGCAGTACCAGAAGGTCGACCTGACCGGCCGGGGCATCGACATCTACGCCGTGGGTGCCGCCTATCAGGTCGCTTCCGGCCTGACCATCGGCCCCGACCTGATCTTCTTCGACGACGACGACCCGGAGGTCGGTGACGGCTACGTGGCCGTGATCGCGGTCAACCTGGAATTCTGACTCGGGCGGGCGCGGTTCACCGCCGCCGCGCCTCCTGGAGGCCCTTGCGCGCCAACTCGTCGGCGCGCTCGTTCTCCGGGTGGCCGGCGTGGCCGCGGACCCAGTGGAACTCGATCTCGTGGCCGGCCTTGGCGGCGTCCAGGCGCTGCCACAGCTCGACGTTCTTGACCGGCTTCTTGTCGGCGGTCTGCCAGCCGCGCGCCTTCCAGCCATGGATCCACTTGGTGATCCCGTCCTTGACGTACTGGCTGTCGGTGTGGAGCCGGACCTTGACCGGGCGTTTCAGCGCCTCCAGCGCCTGGATGGCCGCCATCAGTTCCATGCGGTTGTTGGTCGTGTTCGGCTCGCCGCCGCACATTTCCTTCTCGACGGCGCCGTAGCGCAGGATGGCGCCCCAGCCGCCCGGTCCCGGATTGCCGCTGCAGGCCCCGTCGGTATAGATGTCTACGACCTTGGGACCATTCGATTCGGTGCCCATTCCGGTCACTCCAGCCCGTAGTCGCCGGGGCCGCGCACCTGCTGGTGGAAGCGCAGCTTGTTCCAGTACTCCAGCGGGTTCTTCGGCTTGACGAAGGCCCCGGCGGGGTGGTTCAGCAGGTCGTACAGGCGGGTCAGCAGGAACCGCAGCGCGCTGCCGCGGGCCAGCAGCGGCAGGGCTGCCAGCTCCGCGTCGGACAGCGGCCGGACCTTGCGGTAGCTCGACAGCAGCAGCCGCGCCTTGGTCGCGTTGAACGCGCCGTCGGGCTCGAAGCACCAGGCGTTCAGGCAGATCGCCACGTCGTAGGCCAGCAGGTCGGTGCAGGCGAAATAGAAGTCGATCAATCCCGACAGGTCGCGCCCCCGGAAGAACACGTTGTCGGGGAACAGGTCGGCGTGGATCACGCCGGAGGGCAGCGCGTCCGGCCCCTCGGCCGAGGGCCAGCGCGCTTCCAGAAGGTCCAGCTCAGCCGCCAGCGCTTCCGCCAGGCCCGGCTTGACCTCGTGGGCACGGTCCGTGCAGGCCTCGAACAGCGGCCGCCAGCCGGAGACCGACAGGTTGTTGGCCCGGCCCATCGTGAAATCCGCCCCGGCCAGATGCATGGCGGCCATCGCCTCGCCGAGCGCCGCGCAATGGTACGGGGCGATCCGCCGTGGCCACATGCCGTTCAGGAAGGTCACCAGCACGGCGGGCCGGCCGCACAGCTCCCGGAGCGCCTCCCCGTCATGGCCGTGCAGCGGCACCGGGCAGCCGACCCCCTTGGCCGCCAGATGTTCCATCAGGCCCAGGAAGAACGGCAGGTCGGCGCGGTTCACCCGCTTCTCGTAGAGGGTCAGGATGTAAGGCCCGCTCTCCGTCACCAGCAAGTAGTTGGAATTCTCCACCCCTTCGGCGATGCCCTTGCACGACAGCACCGCGCCCAGCGGGTACTGGGCGATGAAGGCGTTCAGGTCCTCGTCGGAGACTTCGGTATAGACGGCCATGGCGGTTCGGCAACTAACCCTTTTCCGATCGGGGGTCAAGCGCCGCTTGGGGCGGGATCCCGGGCCTGCCGCCTGCGACATCGCCGTCCTTGAGCCGGCGGGGGTGCCGCCATACGAAAGTGTGGACGGACGTCCGACCGAAGTGGTGCCCCGATGAACGACGAGAACGACGACGAGAGCGGTGACGAGAGCGACGACGGGAAGGACGGCCACCACAAGGACGGCCACCAGAAGGGCAGCCAGCGGCTGATCCGGCGGCACGACCAGTTCGCCAAGCAGCTATTGGACCAGCCCGGCATCGCCGACGCGTTCCTGCGCGAGCGGCTGCCGGCGGCGGTAGCCGCCTGCCTGTCCGACGCCCCGGCGGTCGACCGGTCCGAGAGCTTCGTCGACGCCGCGCTCCGCGAACGCCGCGGCGACCGGCTCTACGCCCTGAGCACCTGGAACGGCGATCCGCTGCAGGTGATGGTCCTGTGCGAGCACAAGAGCAATCCCGACCAGGGCACCTTCCCGCAGGTGCTGGGCTATCTCGGCGGTACCGCCGTGCGCGGCGCGGTGCGCCGGGTGCTGGCCGACGGCACGGTGCTGATGGTACCGGTTCCGGTCTATGCCGTGGTGCTGTACCATGGCACCCGGACTTGGTCGCTGCCGACCCGGCTGCGCGACGCCTACGGCATGCCGGCCGGGCTGGTGGAGGCCGGGCTGCTGGATTTCGGCTATGTCCTGGTCGACCTGGCGGCCATCGCCGACGAGGATCTGTCCCGGCATCCCGACCTGCAGGCCGGACTGCTGGTGCTGAAATACGCCGGCCGCGACGCCGACCCGCAGGAGACTCTGGAGCGCCTGCTGTCGGCCGCGGCGGGGGCCGGCTTGACGGTGATCGTATCGGTGGTCAGGTATCTGTTCGGGGCGGCCGAGGCCCTGGACCGCAAGCGGTTGAAGGCCATGCTGGGCCGTATCGTGCCGAGGGAGGGCGAGAAAGTGGTGTCGATAGCGCTCCGCGAATATCTTGACGAGGCACGCGCCGAAGCCCTGGTCCAGGGCCGGGCCGAAGCCAGGGCGGACATGTTGCTCAGGCAACTCGGACGCCGATTCGGACCGCTTCCGGAGGCGGCGGTCCGGCGGGTGCGCGAGGCGTCGCCCGAGGACCTGGATCGCTGGGTGGACGACATCTTCGACGCGCCGTCGCTCGAGGCGATGCTGGGCGATCTCAACTAGGTCCACGGCGGGCATACGCGGGAAAACGGCTCATCGATGACCGGCACGTAAGAAATTCATGCTGGAGTCACGCGGACGCAACGCTTTTGTCTAAAAGTGCGTCCGCGCTACTACCAGAGAATGATCGTGCCAGACCTTCGGCCAGACTTCCGGACCGCCGCCTCCGACGATACCCTTGATCCGGTCCCCCGCGGGCGCGATCTCAGCGCCGCGGACATGCTGGTGCCGCTGACGCCGGTCCACTTCCAGACCGCCTGCGAGGCGGTCGTCCAGCATCTCGTCGACCATTCGGAATGGCCGGCCCTTGCGGTGGTCGACGACGACGGCCGGGTCGTCGGGCTGGTCAGCCGGACCGACCTGCTGTCCATCCTGGCCAAGCCCTTCATGCGCGACCTCTATCAGCGCCGGCCGATCGAATCGCTGATGCACCGGACCCCGCTGGTGGTCGATGCGGGGGCCAGCCTGGACGAGATCGGCCTGCGCATCGCGAACGAGGCGCCCGACGCTCTGGTCAACGGCTTCGTCATCGCCGACGCGGGCCGCTACGCCGGCATCGGCACCGCGATCGACTACATGAAGCGGCAGGTCGAGCAGGCGCAGCGCCGCGGGCGCGACCTGGACATGGCGCTCCGCGCGGCGGACGTCGCGCTGCGCACGGCGGAGGAGGCGAACAGGGCCAAGAGCTCGTTCCTGGCCAACATGAGCCACGAGATCCGCACTCCGCTGAACGGCATCCTGGGCAACCTGGAGCTGCTGAAGCTGACCGGAATCGATGTCGAGCAGGGTGAGCTGCTTCATTCCGCCGACGAGGCGGCCCAGACCCTGCTCCAGATCATCGGCGACGTGCTCGACTTCTCCAAGATCGAGGCCGGCAAGCTGGACGTCGAGAAGACCGAGGCGGCTCCCGCCGTGATCCTGCGCGACGTCGTGGTCCTGCTGTCCTCGCAGGCGCGGCAGCGCGACCTCCGGCTGACCGCCACGATCGGCCCGCGCGTCCCGGCCACCATCCTCGGAGACCCGCTGCGGCTGCGCCAGGTCCTGATGAACCTTGCCGGCAACGCCCTGAAGTTCACCCGGGCCGGCGGCGTCACCCTGACCCTGTCCCGGGTGGACGAGGACGGCGAGCAGCCCTTGCTGCGCTTCGAGGTGGCCGACACCGGCGTCGGCTTCGCGCCGGAGAAGGCGGCTTCCCTGTTCGAGCCGTTCACCCAGGAGGATGGTTCGACCACCCGCAGGTTCGGCGGCACCGGCCTGGGGCTCGCGATCTGCCGGAAGCTGGTCGAGATGATGGGCGGCACCATCGAGTGCGACGGCGTGCCGGGACAGGGCGCCTGCTTCTGGTTCACCATCCCGGTCGAGATCCTGGCCCCGCCCGTGCTGCCGGAACTGACCGACACCGAGGGCCTGCGGGTGCTGGTCGTGACCGACGACGCGGTGACCGCCGGATCGGTGCCGCACATGCTGACCGACTTCGGCGCCAAGGTGGAACTGGCCGACTGCGCCGAGGAGGGCATCGCCGCGATCACCGAGGCGCGCCGGGCCGGCCACGCCTTCCAGATCGCCGTGATCGACCTTGTGGCGGGGGAGGGCGCGTGGCAGTCCTTCACCGGCCGGGTCGATCCGATGTCGACCCGCATGCTGCTGATGGCGCCCAAGCCCGACCCGAGGCTGAACCGCCGGATCTACGCCGCCGGATTCGCGGCGTCGCTGCCCAAGCCGTTGCGCCGCGACCAGCTGCGCCACGGCATCGCCGCCGCGGCCGGCCAGTTCGCACAGACCCTTGTGGAGGACTCCTCGGCCAGGGACCTGCGCGCGCTCTCGGGCAGCCTGGGCGACCGGGCCGACAGCCTGCGCATCCTGGTGATCGACGACACCCAGATGAACCAGATGGTGGCCCGCCGGCAGCTCCGCCGACTCGGCCTCGACTGCGACCTGGCGGACAACGGCGCCGCCGGGTTCGAGCTTGCCCGCGCCAACACCTATTCGCTGATCCTGACCGACTGCCACATGCCGGAGATGGACGGCTACGAGTTCACCCGGGCGCTGCGCGCCTGGGAGGCCGGTCAGGGAGAGGGAAACCGTCGGACTCCCGTGGTCGCCATGACCGCCAACGCGCTTCACGGCGACGCCCAGAAATGCCTCGACGCGGGAATGGACGACTATGTCGCCAAGCCGGTGCGGATCGAGAAGCTGGCGGAGATCATCCGCACCTGGGCCCTTGCCCTGCCGGGCGCGGCCACCGTTCCCGTTGCCGATTCCGGTCCCGGCCCGGCGCCCGCTGCCGCCTCCGGTCCCGTGGACCTGGCGCAGCTTGCGGAGATCATCGGCCTGGACGATCCGGAAATCCTGCGCGAGGTCCTGGGCTTCTTCGTCGAGACCTTCCCGCCGCTGCTCGACGGCCTCGCCCAGCAACTGGGCGAGCGGGATCGGCAAGCGGTGAAGGTGGCCGCCCACATGGCCAAGGGCGCCGCCCGCAACGCCGCCGCCATCGAGCTGGCGCGCCTGCTGGAGGCGCTGGAATACGGTTCCCGCGAGGCCGGCTGGGAGGAACTCGACGGGATCCATGCCGATGTCCGCGACGCGGCCTATGCCGTCCAGGACTTCATACTCCGCTACATCCACGTGGCGTAGGCGCCATGCCGGCCAAACCCGACACGCTGCTGGCCGAGCGCTCGATCCTGGTCGTCGACGACGAGCGCTTCACGCGCGCCCTGGTCGGCCGTCTGCTGGGATATCTCGGCGCCAAGGGTGTCTATCAGGCGGAGAACGGGGCCGACGCGCTGTGGATGCTGGAAGGCGGCAGGATGGAGTTCGACGCGGTCATCGCCGACCTGAACATGCCGCGGATCAACGGGCTGGAGATGCTGAAGGCGATCCGCTCGGGGGCCAACGGCTGCCGCCGCGACCTGCCGGTGATCATGCTGACCGGCCATTCGGACCTGGAACTGGTCAGCCGCGCCATGGCGCTGGACATCAACGGCTTCATCGTCAAGCCGGTATCCCAGGGCGCGCTCGCCTCCCGGCTGGCCCGGGTCTTCGGCGAGGAGATCCGCACGGTCCGCCCCGAGAGCGAATACGCCAAGGTGGACGTGCGGCTTGGCTTCGACGAGCCGCCGCCGGAAAAGTCCGGGCTCCCGGAAAAGGCCGGATTGCCGACCCGCCCACTGCCGGTTCCTCCCGAGGCGCCGGACGTCGGCATGGTCAGGATAGCGCTGACCGACGTGGTCCCGGGAAGCGTGCTGGCCAAGGACGTGATCATCCCGTCCGGCCTGGTCATCGTCGGCAAGGGCACGCTGCTCAGCAAAAGGCTGATCCAGCGGCTGAAGGACCTGGCGGATCTCAATATCGTGATAGAACATGTCTGGATCCGGGAGTAATCCGGCGCGCCCGAACCGATCGCGGCGTTCATCGTATAACTGTCATTTACCTTGGTGGGGCACAAAAAGGCACGGAGAAATGTCACAGGTGGCCAATTACTTTGTGATGGTCTTACGTGCGGGAAGTATCCCGCGTCAGGCATGTGAATTGACGGCCATTGTTTATCTTTCGCTTCCGGAGCCACCAAGCATGATTCTCGTCAACGAAGACACGGGTGTCGAACTCGACATCACCGACCAGATCGCCAGGCTGCTGGAGATCGGGCGGATGGCGGATTTCGATACGGACGAGAACCACGACTTCATCATGGGGCTGGGCCGGCGGATCGTCCTGGCGACCGGACCCAACGTCCCCGCCGGCGTGCTGTCCGGCCTGGTCGGGCGGATGCCCCTAGATTACGCCGCCTATGTCGGCGACCTCTGGGCGGAGGCGGCGGAGTTTCCCAACGGCCGTCCGCCCGAACCGGGGTTCCGGTTCGGGTTTGCGGGAATCGGCGAGGCCATCGGGCTGGCGCGCCTGTTCCGCCGCAGCGCCGAGAAGGGCGCCGGCCCCTGAATCCCGAGGCCGGATCCCCCGGGACCCCGGCCCACGGCGCTATTCCGCCGCCGTCGTCAGCACCCTCGGCAGCTTGAACACGACGTCCTCGCGGGTCAGCGTCACTTCCTCGATGGTGACGTCGAACCGGTCGCGGGCGCCCTGGATGACTTCCTGGATCAGGACGTCGGGAGCGGAGGCGCCGGCGGTGACGCCCAGCGTCCGCACGTCGTCCAGCGCGCCCCAGTCGATGTCCGCGGCGCGCTGGACCAGCATGGCGCGCTCGCAGCCGTGGGTCCGGGCGACCTCCACCAGGCGCATGGAGTTGGACGAGTTGGGCGCCCCAACCACCAGCACCATGTCGGCGCGGGGCGCTATCGCCTTGACCGCCTGCTGCCTGTTGGTCGTGGCGTAGCAGATATCTTCCTTGCGCGGCTTCTCGATCGCCGGGAAGCGGGCCTGGAGCGCCGCCACGATGGCGGCGGTGTCGTCCACCGACAGGGTTGTCTGGGTCACGAAGGCCAGGTTGTCCGGGTCCGCGACCTCGATCCTGGGGACGTCGCCGACGCTCTCGACCAGCACGACGCTGCCTTCGGGAAGCTGGCCCATGGTGCCGACCACCTCCGGATGCCCGGCATGGCCGATCAGGATCACCTGCCTGCCCTGCTCGTGGTGGCGTTCGGCCTCGATATGGACCTTGCTGACCAGCGGGCAGGTGGCGTCCAGATAGAACATCCGGCGCCGCTCCGCCTCGGCCGGGACCGCCTTGGGCACGCCGTGGGCGGAGAAGACGACCGGCACGTCGTCGGGGATCTCGTCCAACTCGTCGACGAAGACGGCGCCCTTGGCTTCCAGTCCCTCGACGACGAACCGGTTATGGACGATCTCGTGGCGGACATAGACCGGTGCGCCGTATTTTTCCAACGCGACTTCGACGATCTGGATCGCGCGGTCAACCCCGGCGCAGAAGCCCCGCGGGCTGGCCAGCAGGATGGTCAGAGGCCTGGACATAGTTCAACCTTGCACTTGGTACCCCCGGCGGAGCGTCCCGCCGGAGGAGGAATGGTGTGGCCGGCTTGTGCGGCGCCGATACCTTGCTCTACAGTCGCACCGCACGAACCTACAAGCGAGTCATCAAGTGGCGATGTTTTTCGGACCCGACCGTAATATAGGAACGCTTGGCAGGAAAGCCCGCGGCGCATTGCTGGCAGCCGTCATACCCCTGACGGCGGCCTGCTCCGGCACCGATGGCCAGCCTCCCGCGGCGGCGGAAGCGAACGCCGTCCCGCTGGCCTGCCCCCGCGTGACGATTCCGGAGGAGACCCGCGAGGTGACCCGCTTTCGCGCCGGCGGACGCGACCTGACGGACGTCACGTCGCGAGCCGCGGTGCTGGACTACACCGGCGGGTGCGAATATGGCCGCGACGGCGTGACCGTCAACCTCAATCTGGTGCTGGGGGCCGAGCGCGGTCCCGGGACCCGGGATACCCAGGGGGCCTACCGCTACTTCGTCGCGATCACCGACCCGAGCGGGCGGATCGTCGCGAAGCGCGAGTTCGACACCACGATCGATTTCTCGCCCAACGTGGGCCGAGGCGGCTCCATCGAGGAGCTACAGCAGCAGATCCCCCTGCCCGAAGGCGCCAGCGCCGCAAACTACGGCGTGGTGGTGGGCTTCCAGCTCGACCCGGCCGAGCTGGAGTTCAATCGGAGCCCGCAACGGAACTTCTGACCAAGGGACTCTTGACAAAGCGGTTTCCGGGGGGTGCGTCCGCTGGTCGCGGGGTTCCCGGCGGCCGGGGTTTCGGCGTGGCGGGAAAGCGGCGGCGTGTTACAAATCCAGGCATCGGTTTTTTGACGACGCGGGCTTGCCCTGGAGACCGCCGGCAGCCCGATCCGGAAATCGGCCGGTGAGTGCCGGCCGGTGAGTGAAGGCCAGCACAGGGGCGCCACGCCTGCCATGACGGAACTCAGTCTCGGCTTCGGCCTTGCCTTCACGGACCTGTACGAACATGCCGGGCTCGTCAAGCTAGACCGGCATTTCATCGACCATCTGCGGCAGGCGGACGCCGCCCTGGCCGACCGGCTGCTGGCCGCCCGAGCCGGACCCGCGGCGCCGGATGCCGCGGCGGAAAGCGCCGTCCTGATCGAGCTGGCGCCCCATCTGGACGATTTCGCGGGCCTGCTGTTCGGCATCGGCGGAGCGCTGCGCGACCTCGCCGCGCGCCATCACGAACTGGCGCCGCTCTATGCCGCAAAGCGGCTGTTCGTCCAGCGCCGGGCCGCAAAGGCGTACCGGCCGGAGGAGGCCGCCGGGCTGGACGGCGACGCGCTGACGGTGGCGCTCGAAGCGCATCTGGGAATCCAGTTCGACGAGCTGACCTTCGCCAGGGCGGTCCTCGCCTGGAGCGAGGACGAGGCCGGCCACGCAGCCGAGCTGGATCTGGCGGTCCGTTACGCCGCCTGGGCGCTCCACTCCGGGCCCGGACGGGCCCGGCACGGGCATGGCGTGCTGTTCCAGGTGCCGCACAGGACCGATCCCGAGCATCTGGTGCCGCTGGAAACGGTGGAGGCCGCAGGCGTCACCATGATGCGGCTGCCGGAGTCCCGGCGCCGGCTGCGCCAGGGTTTCGGCCTGACCGATCCGGGTACCGACCTGATCGGCGCGCTGGACGAGGCGAACTATTGCATCTGGTGCCATCACCAGGGCAAGGACAGCTGCTCCAAGGGTTTGCGCGACCGCAAGACCGGCCAGTACCAGAAGAGCCCGTTCGGCGTGACGCTGACCGGCTGCCCGCTGGAGGAGAAGATCTCCGAGATGCACGCGGTCAAGGCCCAGGGCCATGCCGTGGGGGCGCTCGCCATGATCGTCGCGGACAATCCGATGTGCGCCGCGACCGGGCACCGCATCTGCAACGACTGCATGAAGGCCTGCATCTACCAGAAGCAGGAGCCGGTGGACATCCCGCAGGCGGAGACGCGCACCCTGAAGGACGTTCTCGAACTGCCCTGGGGGTTCGAGATCTACAGCCTGCTGACCCGCTGGAACCCGCTGGACATAAGGCGCCCGCTGGCGCGGCCGGACAGCGGCTACAAGGTGCTGGTGGTGGGGCTGGGGCCGGCGGGGTTCACCCTGGCGCACCATCTGCTGAACGACGGGCACACGGTCGTCGCGATCGACGGGCTGAAGATCGAGCCCCTGCCGGCCGACCTGTCGGGCGTCCTGCCCATGGGCCGGCGGGTGCCTTTCAGGCCGATCCACCAGATCGCTGACCTGCGCGACCATCTGGACGAGCGGATCATGGCGGGCTTCGGCGGCGTCGCCGAGTACGGCATCACCGTCCGCTGGGACAAGAACTTCCTGAAGCTGATCCGCCTGCTGCTGGAGCGGCGGCGCCAGTTCGTGATGGTCGGCGGCGTTCGCTTCGGCGGCACCCTGACCATCGAGGACGCCTTCGAGGCCGGCTTCGACCATATCGCGCTGTGCGCCGGCGCCGGGCGCCCGACGGTCATCCCCATGCGCAACGGGCTGGCGCGCGGCGTCCGGCAGGCGTCGGACTTCCTGATGGGCCTGCAGCTGACCGGCGCCGCCAAGGAGGAATCGGTCGCGAACCTGGAGGTCCGCCTGCCCATCGTGGTGGTCGGCGGCGGTTTGACGGCGATCGACACGGCGACCGAGTCGCTGGCCTATTACCCTGTGCAGGTCGAGAAGTTCCTGCGCCGCTACGAGATCCTGGCGGCCGAGCGGGGCGAGGAGGCGGTCCGCCGGGCCTGGTCGGAGGAGGAGCGCCTGACCGCGGACGAGTTCATCGCCCACGCCCGGGCGATCCGGGCGGAGCGCGAGAGGGCGCGGATCGAGGGCCATCCGCCCAAGCTCCAGAAGCTCCTGGATGGATGGGGCGGGGCGACGATCGCCTACCGGCGCCGGTTGATCGACTCTCCCAGCTATACCCTGAACCACGAGGAGGTCGAGCACGGCCTTGCGGAGGGCATCCGCTTCGTCGAGGGCGTCAGCCCGCGCGCGGTCGAGGTGGACCGGTTCGGGCACGCTTCGGGATTGCACCTCCGCCACGAGGCGGTGGGGCCGGACGGCGTGGTGGCGCCGGCCGCCGAGGACGTGCTGCTGCCCGCCCGCACGATCCTGATCGCGGCCGGGACCCAGCCCAACACGGTCCTGGCGCGCGAGGAGCCGGAGTGGATCGAACTGGACGGGCGCTATTTCCGCGCTCTGGACGAGGACGGCAACCCGGCCGTCCCGGAGAAATCCTGCAAGCCGGGGGCGGTCCATGTGCTGATGAGCCGCCATCCCGACGGCCGTTCGGTGTCCTTCTTCGGCGACCTGCACCCGTCCTTCGGCGGCAACGTGGTCAAGGCCATGGGCGGAGCGAAGCAGGGCTATCCCGTCATCTCCCGCGTGCTGGCCCGCCGCAAGCCCACCGCGGTGCCGGCGGACGCCGTGATCGACATGGCGAACCACGACTTGCGGGCCACGGTCCACCACGTGGTCCGGCTGACCCCCAACATCGTCGAGGTCGTCGTCAGGGCGCCGCGCGCCGCCGGGCGGTTCCAGCCCGGCCAGTTCTACCGGTTGCAGAATTTCGAGACCTTGGCCCACCAGGTGGACGGCACCACGCTGGCCATGGAGGGGCTGGCGCTAACCGGCGCGTCGGTCGACCGCGAGCACGGCCTGCTGTCCACCATCGTGCTGGAGATGGGCGGCTCGTCGGACCTCTGCGCCCTGCTCAAGGCGGGCGATCCCGTGGTCCTGATGGGGCCGACCGGGGCCGCGACCGAGATCCCGGAGGGAGAGACCGTCTGCCTGGTCGGCGGCGGCCTGGGCAACGCCGTCCTGTTCTCGATCGGGCAGGCCTGCCGGGCCAAGGGCAATCGGGTGGTCTATTTCGCCGGATACAAGAAGCTGGTCGACCGCTACAAGGTGGATCAGATCGAGGCGGCGGCCGACCTGGTGGTCTGGTGCTCCGACGAGGCGCCCGGGTTCGAGCCGGGCCGGCCGGGCGACCGGCGATTCGTCGGCAACATCGTCCGCGCGATGCAGGCCTATGCCGACGGCGAACTGGGTGAGCCCGCCATTCCCCTGGATCAGGTCGACCGCATCGTCGCGATCGGCTCCGACCGGATGATGCATGCCGTGGCGCTGGCCCGCCACACCGTCCTGGCGCCGCACCTGAAGCCTAGGCACGTGGCGATCGGCTCGATCAACAGCCCCATGCAATGCATGATGAAAGAGATCTGCGCCCAGTGCCTCCAGGCACACAAGGACCCGGCCACGGGCGCCGAGACGGTGGTCTTTTCCTGTTTCAACCAGGATCAGGATCTGGACCGCGTCGACTTCCCGAGCCTCAACGAACGGCTGCGCCAGAACGGCGTCCAGGAGAAGCTGACCGCCCAGTGGATCGACCGCTGCCTCAAGGCCCTGCAGGTCCGCCGGAGGGCGGGTTGAGGCAGGTCAGGCGGCATTGGAGATCGGCACCTCCTGGGGCAGCCGATGTTTCAGGCTCCGTCGTCAGACCGTCAGCCGGTCGCGGTGCCGGGTCAGGACTTCTTCCGGGACCAGTCCCCGGCTGACCAGTTCGTCCACCGACCTGAAGGGCCGGCTCGCCAGGATGCGCTTGGCCCGCGCCTTCCCGATATGTTTCAGACTCGTCAGATGGCTGGGCGGCGCCTGGTTGATGTTGATCGCGCCTGTCGGCGCGGCCTTTTCCTGCCTGGCCGTGGGGCGGGACTGCTTCGGCTGCTTGGCATCCGCGTTTCCTTCGCCGCCGGCGAGGGCATTGTAGGCGACGGCGGCACCGATGGCGCCCACGGCGGCAGCGGCGACGGTTCCGGCCACGGTTTTCTTGTCCAATTCCACTATAGGATCTCCTGATGTTTCCAATCCTCTAACGGGATCGGAACAGGCAGGGTTCCTTGAGCGGGGCCGGCAAGCCGGACCGGCGTCCGGAGGCGATCCAGCCCCTATGGGCTCGGTGAATTCCGGCCCGGACCCGATGCTGGACCGCTTCAAGGAAATCAAGTCCGAATGGGGGAGGCGGCACCTGGAGAAAGGCCGCGAGCTGGTGTTCCTCGGCCGGTCAGTCGGCCCTGGCGGTTTCCTTGCCCCCGGTTTCCTTTCCGCCGGCGCCGCCGTTCTTCTTCTCCGCCAAGTCCTCGACCTTCTCGCGGACCTTGTCGTTGGGCTGCTTGTCCGGATCGGCCTCGATCCTGACCGGCGCGGTGCCGTCGTCGATCATGTCCAGCTTCTTGGCGGCGCCCTTCGACAGGTCGAGCACCCGTCCATCCACATAGGGACCGCGGTCGTTGATCTTCACGTCGACCGACTTGCCGGTCTCCTCGTGTGTCACCGTCGCCGTCGAGCCCAGCGGCAGTTCCTTGGAGGCGGCGGTCATCTTGTTCTCGTTGAAAGTCTCGCCGTTGGCGGTCTTGCGGCCGTTGAACTTGCCGCCGTAGAACGAGGCCTCGCCCTCGATCACCACCGAATCCCCGTTGGCCGAATCCCCTTTGGCCAAATTCCCGTCCGCGGGCTTGTCCTCGGCAAATGCCGGGCCATGCATCGCGCCCACCATGCCAAATGCAGCGAAAAGCGAAACCAGTGAAGTCCGCATCTTTATTTCCACCCGTCCAAGAGGTGGCATATAAACATCGGTGCCTCCCGGGCGGTTCCGGCTTGATTTAGGGGTAGCCCGGCCCTTGGGCGCGGATCGTGACAGGTTTGCACCAAACCGTCCGAAACCGCGCGACCCGGGATACGCGACTTTGAACGCACCGCAGCGCATTCTATATTGTACGACCAATCAAAGGCCTTCCCCATGGACGGTCCTGTTTCGGCCTGAGCCAGAGGAACCGGGGGTTGCTGTCCCAGAAAGCCAAGTACGCATTGCAGGCCCTGCTGGTGCTCGCCGAACTGGACGAGGGCCAGTCGCTGATGATCGGCGACATCGCCGAGCGCCAGCGGCTGCCCAAGCGCTTTCTCGAACAGATCCTGCTGGACCTCAAGCACCAGGGCGTCGTGCAGAGCTGGCGCGGCAAGAACGGCGGCTATGCGCTGCTGAAGCCGGCGGACAGGATTTCCTTCGGCGAGATCGTGCGCATCATCGACGGCCCGCTGGCGCCGCTGCCCTGCCTGAGCCGCATGGCCTATCGCCGCTGCGAGGAATGCGTGGACGAGGAGCGGTGCGCCGTCCGCCGGGTCTTCGCCAAGGTGCATGACGCGACCTCGGAGATCCTGGACGGGATGACCCTCGCCCGGGCGCTCCAGGGCGCCGGCGAAGCCCGGGAAATGCTGCGCAGCGCCGGGTAGCCTGCCCGGCGGGCCGGATCAGCCCGGGATGATCCTGTCCTCCTTCAGGCGGGCGAACAGGTCGAAGAAGCTGTCCGGCGTGCTCTGATAGTCGAGGAAGCCGGCCTTGCGGCTCTTGGTCATGTCGGTCACCACTTCCATGGGGCGGCCCAGGTCGGCATCGGTATGCCACCACGACGCCAGCCGGGTCAGGTCGCTTTCGACCAGCCCGTGGCGTTCCGCGATCCCGCTCCAGATCGGGCCGGCGTCCGCCATCGCCTGTTCGAGCGGCCGGGCTTCGCCCTGGTAAGGTGCCGCTTCGATCCCGAAATAAGCCGCGAGGCGCGGCCACAGCCAGTTCCAGCGGAAAACGTCGCCGTTGACCACGTTGAAGTCCTCGTTGCGGCCGGCTTCCGAGGTGGCGGCCCATTCCAGGTGGCGGGCGAGCAGGCGCGCGTCGGTGATGTCGGTCAGGCCGCTCCACTGGGTCGGCGAGCCGGGGAACGCGAAGGGCAGGCCGGCTTCGCGGCAGAGGGTGGCGTAGACCGCCAGCGTCACGCCCATGTTCATGGCGTTGCCGACCGCATAGCCGATGATGGTGTGCGGCCGGTGGACGCTCCAGGTGAAACCCTGCCGTGCCGATGCGGCGAACAGCTCGTCCTCCTGGGCATAGTAGAAATTCTCGACCGGCTGGCGCCCCTGCTCCTCGCGGAACGGGGTTTCCGGCACGGCGCCGGCGCCATAGGCCTCGAACGGCCCCAGATAGTGCTTCAGCCCGGTGACCAGGGCGACATGCCGCAGGTCGGGAGCGGACCCGACGGCATCCAGCAGGTTGCGCACCATTCCGCCGTTGACGCGGCAGTTCTCGGCTTCCGTCGCCTGCCGCGACCAGGCGGAAATGAAGACATGGCTGACGTCCAGGCCCTTGAGGGCTGCCGCGGTCTCCTCCGGTTTCGACAGGTCGGCGGCGACCGGCTTGATCTCCGGCCGGCGGAACGAGGGGCGGCGCGCCAGCCCATGGACGGTCCAGCCCTGGTCCAGGAGCCTGTCGGCCAGGTTTCCGCCGACGATGCCGCCGGCACCGACGATGAGCGCCGATTTCGACATGGAATTTTCCTCGATCGATGGTGATTGGAGCGCGCTCCCGCCTTCGCGGAAGCGCTTCTCCAAGGTGAACGATCGAAAACCGCTTTCGGGGACGGATCCGCCGTCGAAAAGCCGTGGAATCGCGGCGATCCGGGCGACACGTGCCCGCGGAGATCATCCGGTCATCGAGCGCCGGCTTGCCCCAGGGCCTGCTCCAGGTCGGCGATGATGTCGTCGATATGCTCGATGCCGATGGACAGGCGGACATAGCCCTCGCTGACGCCGGTGGCGAACTGCTCCTCGATCGACAGTTGCGAGTGCGTGGTGCTGGCGGGGTGGATCGCCAAGCTGCGCGCGTCGCCGATGTTGGCGACGTGGTAGAGCAGCTTGAGGCTGTCGATGAAGCGCCGGCCCGCCTCGCGGCCGCCCTGCAGCTCGAAACCGACCAGGCCGCCGTAGCCGCCCTTGAGATAGGCGTCGGCGCGCGTGCGCTCGTCCCCCTGCTGGAGGCCGGGATAGATCACCTTGGTCACGTTGGGATGCCGGGACAGGTATTCGGCGACCGAGGCCGCGTTCCGGCTGTGCTCGCGGATGCGGAGCGGCAGCGTCTCCAGCCCCTGGAGGATCTGGAAGGCGTTGAACGGGCTGAGCGCGCAGCCGAGGTCGCGCAGCAGGGTGGTGCGCGCCTTGATGATGTAGGCGACGGGCCCGATCCCCTTGACCGCCTCGACCCAGACGGCGCCGTGGTAGCTGGGATCGGGCTGGTTCAGCAGCGGCTGGCGTTCCGGGTCGGCGGCCCAGTCGAAGCTGCCGCTGTCCACGATCATGCCGCCGATCGAGGTGCCGTGGCCGCCGATATACTTGGTGGTCGAATAGACGATGACGGCGGCGCCGTGGTCGAACGGCCGGGCCAGGATCGGGGCGGCGGTATTGTCCACGATCAGCGGGATTCCCAGCGGCCGGCCGATGTCGGCGACCTCGCGGATCGGGAACACGGTAAGCTTGGGGTTGGGCAGCGTCTCGGCATAGTAGGCGCGGGTGCGCTCGTCGGTGGCGCGGCGGAAATTCTCCGGGTCGGCCGGATCGACGAACCGGACCCCGATGCCCTGCTGCTTCAGGGTATTGGCGAACAGGTTCCAGGTCCCGCCGTACAGGTTGGTGGAGCTGACGATGTTGTCGCCCGCCTGCGCCAGGTTTTGCACCGCCAGGGCCGAGGCAGCCTGGCCCGAGCTGACCGCCAGCGCCGCCACGCCGCCCTCCAGGGCCGCGATGCGCTTCTCCAGCACGTCGGTCGTGGGATTCATGATGCGGGTGTAGATGTTGCCCAGTTCCTTCAGGGCGAACAGGTTCGCCGCGTGCTCGGTATGCTCGAACTGGTACGACGTGGTCTGGTAGATCGGCACGGCGACGGCGCCGGTCGCCGGATCGGACCGGTATCCGGCATGCAGTACCAGGGTTTCCGGGTGCGGGACACCGGGGTTCGGGGAATCGGGGGTGTTGCCGGTGGCGCTCATGGCTTGGGGTTCCTCTCTTCTGGCCTGCCCACGGGAGTCTCCGTCCCCGGTGGGTCATGGAGGCCCAAGCTACAGGAGCGCCAGCCGGCTGGATATCTTATTTGTGAATTGAACCTATTCAGCAGGGACGTTGTGTATTTTCTCCTCCGGGACGGTCGCGACGTTTGGGGCGATGCCGGCCAGTTCCTCCCGGGCGTGGCGGATGATCTGGGCGGCGCCCCAGACCGCCAGCGTTGCCATGATGGCGGCCACGGCGATGTCGGGCCAGCCGGTGCCGGTGCCGAACACGCCCAGGGCCGCGGCCATGACGGCCAGGTTGGCGATGGCGTCGTTGCGCGAGCAGATCCAGACCGAGCGGCGGTTGCTGTCGCCCTCGCGGTGGAAATAGAGCAGCAGCGCGCAGGCGATGTTGGCCGCCAGCGCCAGCGCCCCGATGGCCCCCATGATCCCGGCTTCCGGGACTGTCTGGTTGAAGGCATTCCAGGCGGTCTGGAAGGCCACCAGCAGCCCGACCGCTCCCAGCGACACGCCCTTCAGCAGGGCCGCGCGGGCGCGCCACCGGAGCGCCATGCCGAGCACCAGAAGCGAGATCGCGTAGTTCGCCGCGTCGGCCAGGAAATCGACCGAATCGGCGAGCAGCGAGACCGAATCGGCCGCGGCGCTCGCCGCCAGCTCGGTCAGGAACATCCCGGCATTGATCGCCAGGGCTGTCCAAAGGATACGGCGATAGGTCTTGTCCACCGGAGGCTTGGTGGAGGAGCATCCGCCGTTGCAGCAACCGGCAGCCATGGCAATCCTCTTTATTGGGTGTAACGACTTTTCTATCGGCTGTGACGATCGACATTGCGTCAGAACCGGAAGACCTTATTTTCCGTTCCTATGTCGGCCGTCGCGGCGCGGTCCGGTCATGATATCGTCGCGCTTGGGAGCACCGGGTCCATGAGTGAAGTACAGTTTGCAGTACCGGAATTCGCAGCACCTGGGGATGAAGCGGCTTCACGGCCGACCTCGCGCGCCAGCGACATGGTCTGGGGCCTGCTGCGTGCCGACGCGGTCCGCATCTCCTCGGAGGAGGAGATCCTGCGCGGCTTCATCCATGGCGCCGTCCTGTTCCATGACGATTACGCCGGCGCGCTGGGAGCGCTGCTCGCCCACAAGCTGGGCGACCGCAACATGCCGTCCGAGCGGCTGGAGCGGCTGGCCCACGAGGCCCTGTCGGAAGACCCGGACATCGTCGAGGCAGGCGCCGCCGACCTGATCGCCATCCTGGAGCGCGACCCGGCCGCCGACAGCTATCTGACGCCGTTCCTGTACTTCAAGGGCTTCCACGCGCTTCAGTGGCACCGGATCGGCCATTGGCTGTGGACCCACGGGCGCCACAGCCTCGCCCATTTCCTGCAGAGCCGGGTGTCCGAGGTGTTCGCGATCGACATCCACCCGGCGGTGCCGGTCGGCCGCGGCGTCTTCATCGACCACGGCACCGGCCTGGTCGTCGGCGAGACCGCGCAGATCGGCAACAACGTCTCGATCCTCCAGGAGGTGACCCTGGGCGGCACCGGCAAGGAGCACGGCGACCGGCACCCGAAGGTGCGCGACGGCGTGTTGCTGTCGGCCGGCGCAAAGGTCCTGGGCAACATCGTGATCGGGCGCGGCGCCAAGGTCGGCGCCGGGAGCGTGGTCCTGAAGGAGGTCCCGGAGTGCGCCACGGTGGTCGGCGTGCCGGCCAAGGTCGTCGGCTGGTGCAGCGGCCCGGCGGCGGCCCTGGCGATGGACCAGAGCCTGCCCGAGCCCGACTACAGCATCTAGTCCACCGGTCATCGTCCGTCCCGCTTCGGCGTCCAGCCCCGCAGGGTCAGCGCGTTGGCGACGACGCTGACGGAGCTGAGCGCCATGGCGCCGCCGGCGAGGATGGGGCTGAGATAGCCCAGCGCCGCCAGCGGGATGCCGACGACATTGTAGGCGAAGGCCCAGAAAAGCCCCTGCCGGATCTTGGCGTAGGTCCGCCTGGACACGTCGAGCGATCCCGCCACCAGGGCCGGGTCGCCGCGCATCAGCGTGACGCCCGCCGTGTGCATGGCGACGTCGGTGCCGGTCGCCATGGCGATGCCGACATCGGCGGAGGCCAGGGCCGGCGCGTCGTTGATGCCGTCGCCGACCATGGCGACGGTCTTCCCCTCCGCCTTCAGCCGGGCCACCACGTCGGCCTTGTCGCCGGGTAGGACCTCGGCGAAGACCCGGTCGATCCCCAGCTCCCGCGCCACGGCGCCGGCGGCACCCGCGCTGTCGCCGGTCACCATCACCGCCTCGATCCCGCGGGCATGCAGCGCCGCGACGGCCTCCCGGGCGCCCGCCTTGACCGTGTCGCCGAACGCCACCAGCCCCAGCACGCGGGATTCCGGCGCCGCCTCGGCCAGCCAGGACACCGTGCGGCCGGACGCTTCCAGGGCGTCCGCCGCCTCCGCCAGCGGTCCCGGCGCAATCCCGGTCTCGGCCAGCAGCCGGCGGGTGCCCAGCAGCAGGGAGCGGCCTTCGGCCTGGCCCGAGACGCCGCGCCCGGCGAGCGCCTTGAAGCCGGTCGCCGGCATGGCCGCGGCGCCCTCCGCGTCGGCCAGGTCGCGCACGGCGCGGGCGAGCGGATGCTCGCTGCCCTGCTGGAGAGAGGCGGCCAGCCGCAGCAACTCGCCGCGACCGGTGCCTTCTGCCGGGACCAGGTCGGTCACCCGCGGCTTGCCCTCGGTCAGGGTGCCGGTCTTGTCGAAGGCGACGGTGGTGACCGCATGGGCGCGTTCCAGCGCCTCGGCGTCCTTGATCAGGATGCCGTGTCGCGCGGCGGAGCCGGTGCCGACCATGATCGCCGTCGGGGTGGCGAGGCCGAGCGCGCAGGGGCAGGCGATCACCAGCACCGACACGGCGGTCAGGATCGCCGCCTCCAGGTCGCCGCCGAGCGCCCACCACGCGGCGAAGGTCGCGGCGGCGATCACCAGCACGACCGGCACGAAGACGGCGCTGACCCGGTCCACCGTCCGCTGGATCGGCGCCTTGGACGCCTGGGCGCCTTCGACCATGCGGACGATGCGGGCGAGCATGGTTTCCGATCCGACCGCCGTGGTCTCCAGCGCCAGCATGCCGTCCACGTTGATCGACCCGCCCGTGACCGCCGAGCCCGGCGCCTTCTCCACCGGCAGGCTCTCGCCGGTCAGCATGCTTTCGTCGACCGAGCCCTCGCCGTCCCGCACCCTTCCGTCCACCGGGATTCGCTCGCCGGGGCGAACCACCACGATGTCGCCGACCCGCACCCGCTCGACCGCCACTTCCCGCTCGACGCCGTCGCGGCGCACCCGGGCGGTGTCGGGCCGCAGGTCCATCAGCGCCCGGATCGCCGCGGCGGTCTGGCCCTTGGCCCGGCTCTCCAGCCACTTGCCCAGCAGGATGAAGGTGATCAGCACGGCCGACGCCTCGTAATATAGGTGCGGCGCGTGGGCGCCGTGGTCTGCCGGCCCCGGGGCCGCCAGGTACTGGTCAAGCAGCAGATAGGTGCTCAGCCCCCAGGCGGCCGAGGTGCCGATGGCGACCAGCAGGTCCATGTTGCCGGCGCCCGCGCGGACCGCCTTGTAGGCCGCCACATAGAATCGCCAGCCCAGCCAGAACTGGACCGGCGTCGCCAGCGCGAGCTGGAGCCAGCCCGGCGGCATGACGTCCAGCCCGGCCAGGTCGCCGGCCATCCCGATGACCAGGGGGAGCGACAGGGCCGCGGCGATCAGCACCCGGGTCAGGTCCTGCCTGGACCGGTCGCGCGCCTCCTCCGCCGCCTTGCGGCCGGCGCCCGCCTCCTCGGCGGCGACCGGGGCGGCCCGGAAGCCGGTGCGGTCCACCGCGGCGATCAGGGTTTCCCCGTCGATGCCGCTGCCGACCACGTGCGCCCGCTCGGTCGCCAGGTTGGCCGACGCTTCGGTGACGCCCGGCACCCGGCGCAGCGCCTTCTCGACACGGCCCACGCACGAGGCGCAGGTCATGCCCTCGATCGACAGGTCGAATTCGGCCTGCGCGGCGTCGGGTACGGTGTCGGTAGGGGTTGCGGCGTAAGCCATGGCTGACCTCTCGGCTCCTCTGGAACCTCATATGGATGGGGCTTCCAGTCGCGGGAAGGTCAAGGGCTTTTTGCCGCGGTCACGGCGGAATCGGCCGGAATGCCCCCCGACCTCACGGGAACCCCGCTTCCCGGACCGCCTTTGCGTAGCTGCGGCTGACCGGGAGGACCAGTCCGTTGACGAGGTGGAGGCGCAACCGGCCGTCCGGAAGGCGTTCCAGGCGGGTGACGGCGGCGGTCGCGACCCAGTGGGAGCGGTGGATGCGGAGCCCCGGCGTGCCGCCGGTCTCCACCATGGCATCGGACAGGCGCAGCAGCAGAAGGCAGTCGCCGGCATCGGTGAAGACCCGGACATAATGGTCTTCCATGCTGAGCGCCAGCAGCGCGCCGCGCCGGGCCGCCGGCAGACGGTCGAGCAGCCGCGCCGGTTCCGCCGCCGCCGGGGCGGACACGGCGGCGGGTGCCTCCACCGGCTGGACCGGCGCCAGCAGGCCGTGCCGGTGCAGTTCCAGGAAGATCGGCACCCCGCCGACCAGGACGGTGATCGACAGCACATAGGCGTACAGCGTCGCCAGCGATCCGGGATCGGTCGCGAAGGGCTGGCGGAATCCCGCCTCCAGGGCCAGCACGACCGCCGTCATGGGAACCGCCGCGACCAGGATCCCGCCGGCCAGGGACGCGGGCCAGGGGAAATTCCGGACCGACGCGACCTGCAGGGCGCGGAAGATCATGTCCTCGACCAGGACGAAGCCGGCCAGCATCGCCAAGCCCCAATAGATGAACCGGGTCCCTGCGTCGAGGTCGGTATAGGTGCCGAACGGCCCGAGCAGGGTGAGCAGCACCGTCGAGGCGAGCACCTGCGATCCGCGAAGCGCCAGCCGCCGGTGCGGCTGTACGTCCTGCAGCCGGCGCGGCGTGGGGGTGGGCGTACGGCTGGTCACGAAGAACTCCCGGCGGGCTGCGAACGCGCGATGTTCCCCCTTCCCATACTCGTGTCAAGAAGGAAGCGGATCGAACCGCAACCGAGGAAAACAAGCCATGCCGCTTTCCACCCGCCCAGCCAACCTGCCCCTGGCCGCCCTGCCCCTGGCCGTGCTGCTCGGTGCCTTCGCCATCGGCGCGGCGCCCGCCGCCCGCGCCGCCGATATCGAGATCACCATCCGCAATGTCCGTGACGGGCAAGGGCACATTATGGTCGCGCTGTACGCCGACGAGGCCGGGTATGACGCGCGCCGGCAGTCGGCGGGATGCATGCTTCCCGCCGCCGGCGGGGCGGGAGAGTCCGGGCGGGAGGTCAAGGCCGTCTTCGTCGGCCTGCCGGAAGGGCGCTACGGGATCGCGGTCTATCACGACCTGGACGGGGACGGGAAGCTGGGCACCAACCTGCTGGGCATCCCGACCGAACCCTTCGGCTTCGGCAACGACGCGCCGGTCCGGCTGTCGCGGCCCGGCTTCGCCGAGACGGCCGTGACGCTGTCGGCGGTGCCGGCCAGCACCTCCGTCACCCTGCGCTGAGGGAGCCTGCCATGATGCAGACCCGTCGCGGGTTTCTGGCCGCCGCCGCGGCCTCGGCCCTGCTGCCCTGTCTTCCAGCACCTGCCTTGGCGGTGCCGCCGGACTTCCGGCGCTCGGCCTGGTCGGCGCCGGCCGGCGATTTCGACCTGGACGGGCTGGAAGTGCGCGGGCGCTGGCCGGCCGGTCTGGCGCTGACCTTCTATCGAAACGGGCCGGGGCTCCATACCCTGGGCGGCTACCGCTACCGCCACTGGTTCGACGGCGACGGCATGGTCCAGGCCTGGACCGTCACGCCCGGGGGCGCCCGGCTGCGCACCCGGCTGGTCCGGACCGCCAAGCTGGGGCGCGAACAGGCCGCCGGGCGGCGGCTGGTTCCCGGGTTCGGATCGCTGCCCCCCGACGTCGCGCCGGGCAGCGGCGCCGACGACATGAACCCGGCGAACATCAACGCCCTGCCCTTCGCCGGCTCGCTGCTGGCGCTGTGGGAGGCGGGGTCCGCCTATCGCCTGGACCCCGGCACGCTGGAGACGCTGGGCCCGGTGGCCTGGAGCCCGGAGACGGCGGGCCTGCCGTTCTCCGGCCATCCCCATGCCGACGCCTCCGGTACCTTGTGGAACTTCGGGCTCGGCTATGACGGGCGGCTGGTGGTGTGGGAGATCGCTCCCGACGGTTCCCTGCGGCGCTGCCGGGTGCTGGATGTCGGCTATGCCGGGCTGATGCATGACTTCGCCGTGACAGCGCGGCACCTGCTGTTCGTCATGCCGCCCCTGGTCGTCGATCGGGACAGGGTCGGCCGCACCGCGTTCCTGAAGTCGCTGGCGTGGCGACCGGAGCAGGGGCTGCGGCTGCTTCTGGTGGACAAGGCCGATCTGCGGGTCGTGCGCGAGACGGCGGTACCCGCCCGCTTCGTCTTCCATCTGGGCGACGCCCGGGAGGACGGGGACGGCACGGTATCGGGCGATATCGTCACCTACCCCGACCCGATGGTCGTGACCGAGGATCTGGCGGCCGTCATGGACGGCGCCTTGCCGCGCCGCTTCGAGTCGCGGTTCGAGCGCCTGGTCTGGCCGGCCGCCGGCCCGGCGCGGCTGGAGCCGCGGATCGCGGAGGCCGGCGTCGAGTTCCCGCGCTGGGCGGGCACGGAAGGCGGGACGGGGGGAAGCGTGCTGATGCATGCCGATGCCGGCCGGCGGGCCGGATGGTTCGACACCGTCCTGGCGGTCGATCGCGAGACCGGCGTCACCGCGCGCTGGACCGCGCCGGAGCGGGTGCTGCTGGAGGAGCATGTCCCGGCGGGCGCGGATGGCCGGCATGTGGTGGGCACGGGCATCGACGCCCTGTCCGGCCACAGCTTCCTGCATCTGTTCGACGCCGGCCGCATCGCCGACGGGCCGGTCGCCTGGGTCGAACTGCCCATGGCGCTTCCGCCCGGTCTGCACGCCAACGTGCGGCTGGGCTGACTGCGCGTCTTGTTCTTTCCGGGCCGCGGATGACGGCGGTGGACAAGGACGGGTGCCGACAGCCCGTCTCCCCTCCATCGCCGTCCATCCCTGTCCAAGTTGTCTTTAATCTCTCGTAAAAAGTTCCTTGTCACAGTAGGGGCGCAACACAAGAGGGCGTCACCGTGGGCTTTTCTTCGATCAGGCATATTCCGGTCTATGTCGTGACAGACATCACGAAACCCGTTGCTGCGTGCTCGATGGCGAAAGCGCGTATCCTGATCGAGAAGCATGCCGCGAAACTTCAGTCGGTCAACGGGCGGTCCGGAGTTATTGTCAATTCGGCCGATATTCTCATGGCCCATCTCGGCCCTCTACTCCAGTTCCTCTCGCCGCAGGAAGCCACGCAGTCGGAAGCGGCCACCGCAGACCTCCCTCCCGCTCCCTGCCACCGGCCGATGAACGACAGGGAAGTGGCGGAACTGCTGATCCGGGCGGCGAGCCTGACGGCCCCCGCCCAGGGCGGGCTGGACGACAAGGCGGTCGTGGAGATCCGCGAGATCCGGCAAAGGCTGTCCGACGCCATCCCCGGCATGACCTTCCCGCGCCCGACCACCGGCCCCCTGGCGAGCAAGCTCAACCAGCTTCTGCTTATCTTCAGCCAGGCGCAGAGCGACCGGAAGCTGGACGACATCGACGTCATCAGGCAGGTGCAGGCCCTGACTTGGTGACCTGGTAGGAGCGTCCGCGGGATCGGCGATACCTGTTCCGACATGGTCCGTCGGGTGCCGGAGTGCAGCGTTGCGGAAGCCGGTGGCGGGAGAGTCTCCGGCGCGGTTGATGTCATTGACCCTCCCGATTGGCGTAGATACATTATTCGGATGAAGATCGAGTTCGATCCGGACACGCGCGCCGTGACCCTTGCCGAACGGGGACTTGATATGGCCGATGCCGGGGGGGGTCTTCGACAGTCCGACCCTGACGGTTGCCGATGATCGGAAGGATTATGGCGAGCCCCTGTTCATCGGCATGAGGAAAGCCAATGAACGGGAGCAGGAACTCTACGGACCCGACCTGGAGTGATCCGGACGATGCGCCTGACCTTTCCACACCGGAATGGCGGGAGAAGTTCGCAAAAGCCCGGCGCGGTCGCCCGCCTGTCAAGGACAGACCGAAGGTCGCCACGAACCTGCGCCTCGATGCGGATGTTGTCGAGCGGCTCAGACAAGATGGACCGGGCTGGCAGACGCGGGCCAACGATCTTCTGAGAAACGCTCTCGGCCTTTGACTTTGCGGATGAACTGAATACTGAACACATTCCTCGGCGGCTCGCGCAACTGCGTCTCAAGCGCCGCGATGCGTGCTTGCAGAACCGCGATCAGATACTTCAACTCCTGAACACGCCCGGCAAGCGGCCATAAATTCAGGATCAGGCAATCCTTCTCGGCTTCGCTCAGAGTGCTCAAGTCCGGTGGCCGCGTCATGCCTGCATCAATCGCGCAAACCCTCGTCGGTTCAACTCGTCGCGACGATCTCCTGTACGCGGAAACCTTTCCCAGATATCCCCCCAAAACCACTGGGGTTGAGCAGTTACTTCCCTCTCAGGATTTTTCCATGCTTCGCTTCAGGGGTCGAAGTCTTCCCGGAAGCGATCGGTCTGATGCATCCGCTCGTGCAGGATCGTCACGATGCCGATGTCACCATTGCTGAGCCTCCGCCAATAGACGAAATGCCGCTCGTAACGGAAGAAGTAGCCTTCGACGCCGAACTCCGCCGGTACGGGCCTTGATGCCACGCCATGGGTCTCGATCTTCCCGAAGGCTTCGAACAAACCCGTTATGTAGCGATCCGCCTGTTCGCTCCCTCATCGGTCACGGGTGTAGCGATAGATTTCGTCGAGGCGGTGCGAGGCCGCCTCCTGGATGCGGACGGCGGCCATTTGGCCTCAGGTCTTGTTGCGCGCGATGATGTCCGCCGCTGCAAGCGATTGGTAGGAGGATTCCGGGGCAGCGTAGGCCTGGGTGAGATCGGCCTTCAGCCTGGCGAGAGCTTCCCGTTCCGCCCGCTCCTTGTCGCGTCGGATCAGATCCCGGATGTATTCGCTGACGTTCTCGTATGACCCGTTCTCGCCGACATTGGCGGCTACGAAGTCGCTGAGCGCGCCACTGAGGCGAACCGTCATCGTCGTCGTGCGGGCCATGACCGTATCCCACCACTGATCTTGTCTTCAGAATGATCAATAACACACATCGCAATGCGTGGCGCATGTCATCGCTGGAAAATGATCGGACGCGCGATCCGCCTCGCCAGCACGGCACCGATTACCGCTGGCCTGCACCGTGAGATTGGAGGCTTGTCGACCGGATGAACGACGGCGCGCCACTGCGGTCGTTTTCCGCGTAAGTCGGCGAACCGTAACGTAATGTGGCGAGCTTCTGAACAATGGCGGAGGGAGCGGGATTCGAACCCGCGATACCATTTCTGGTATACACACTTTCCAGGCGTGCGCCTTCAACCACTCGGCCACCCCTCCGTCAAGGCCGCGGAAAATACTCAACGGCGGGGGCGGATTCAAGTACTTCGTTCACATCGGCTCCCGGGAAAGTGAAGAAGGGGCCGGTTGCGCCTCCCGGGGTGGCGGCGCATGTTCCGGCACGATGTCAATCAGCGGTGAGGAACGAGTGGTCGTCCTGAGAGTGATCGGAGGGGTCTTGCTGTTGGCGGGGCTCGCGGCGTTGGGCTGGGACCTGTGGCAATGGAGCCAGATGGCGGCGGCCGGCGGCGGCCTGCATCTTTCCGCCGCGGGCGAGCTGTGGTACCGGCTGAATCCCGGCAGCCTGAACCTGATGCAGGCGGTGGTGCAGCGCTACCTGGTGCCGGAGCTGTGGGATCCCGTGCTGCTGACCGTCCTGCTGTGGCCGGCGGCGCTGGTGCTGGCGGTGCCGGGGTTGGCGCTGCTGGCGCTGGGGTCGATCAGGAGGTCCTGAGCCCGTCGAGCAGTTCGCCGACGGTGCGGCACAACAGCGCGATGTCCTGGTCGCGGGACAGGCGGTGGTCGCCGTCCTTCACCAGGGTGATCCTTACGTCGTCGCCGGCCAGCCGCTCCGCGATGCGCTGGCTGGTGCGCCAGGGCACGTCGGCGTCGCGCATGCCGTGGAGCAGGCGCACCGGGCAGGCCAGCGGGATCGTCCCACGCAGAAGCAGGTGGTCCCGGCCGTCCTCGATCAGGCGGCGGGTATAGAGGTAGGGATCGCCGTAGTCGGACGGCTTCAGCAAGGCGCCGGTCTCCATCAGCATGGCGCGGTCGGTCTCGTCCAGGGTGGACCAGATCAGGTCCTCGGTGAAATCCGGCGCCGCGGCGATGCCGACAAGACCGGCGACGCGCTCCGGCCGGGCGAGCGCCGTCAGCAGCATCATCCAGCCGCCCATGGAGGAGCCGACGACGACCTGCGGCCCCTCCGTCAGCCGGTCGAACACGGCCAGCGCGTCGCGCGACCACTGGCCGATCGAGCCTTCCTCGAACCGGCCGCTCGACGCTCCGTGGCCCTGGTAGTCGAACCGCAAGAACGCCGTGCCGCGGCTGCGGCAGAGGCTTTCCAGGGCGACCGCCTTGGTGCCCGTCATGTCCGATTTGAATCCTCCCATGAAGATGACGCCGGGAGTGCTTCCTTCGGTGCGGCGATAGGCTATGGTGGCGCCTTCATGCGCCAGGGTATTTTCGGGCGAAGCGTTCAGATCGGTCATATCGAAAGATTCCATGAGCGGGGCATACAACACTACCACGGCCGGGCCGCACGACAACTCCAGGCGGGAGGAGGCCAGACCGGAAGAGGCCGGGCGGGACCAGTCGGGCCGGGCGCCGGGCCGGCCCGTCGTCCTCCAGGTGCTGCCGGCGCTCGTCACCGGCGGCGCGGAACGCGGCGCGATCGACGTGGCGGCGGCGTTGCACCAGGCCGGCGGCACGCCTCTGGTCGCGTCGTCCGGCGGCCCCATGGCGCGTGAGCTGGAGCGCTGGCGGATCCCCCATTTCACGCTGCCGCTCGACAGCAAGAACCCGCTGACCCTGTGGCGCAACGTCGACCGGCTCAGCCGGCTCATCCGCGAGCACAAGGTCGATATCGTCCACGCGCGCAGCCGGGCGCCAGCCTGGAGCGCCTATGGCGCGGCGCGGCGGACCGGCGTGCCGTTCATGACGACCTTCCATGCCCCCTACAATTTCTCGGGCAAGTCGAAGCTGTTCTACAATTCGGTGATGGCGCGGGGCGACCGGGTGATCGCCATCTCGGAGTTCATCCGCGACCATATCCTGGCCAACTACCGGATCGATCCGGACCGCATCCGGGTGATCCACCGCGGGATCGACTCCAACAGCTTCGCGCCCGACCGGGTCAGCCCCGAGCGGGTGATCCAGCTGGCCCGCGCGTGGCGGCTGCCCGACGGCCATCAGGTGATCATGCTGCCGGGCCGCCTGACCCGGTGGAAGGGCCAGACCGTTTTGATCGACGCGCTCGCCCGGCTGGGCCGCAAGGACGTGTGCTGCCTGATGGTCGGCTCCGACCAGGGACGCGCCGGCTACCGCCAGGAGCTGGAGGAGCAGGTCCGCCGCCTGGGGCTGGAAGGCGTCGTCCGGCTGGTGGACCATTGCAACGACATGGCGGCCGCCTACATGCTGGCCGACGTGGTGGTCTCCGCGTCGAGCGATCCGGAAGCCTTCGGCCGGGTCATCGTCGAGGCCCAGGCCATGGGCCGGCCGGTGATCGTGACCAACCACGGCGCCGTGCGCGAGACCGTGGTCGCCGGAGAGACCGCCTGGGTGGTTCCGCCCAACGACGCCGATGCCCTGGCGGAGGCGCTGGGCGAGGCGCTGGCCCTGGACGCGGACCAGAGGGCCGTGCTGGGCGAGCGCGCCATGGCCTATGTAAACAGCCGCTTCACCCGGGACCGCATGTGCCGCGACACGCTGGCGGTCTATGGCGAGCTGATGGCCGAACGGGCGGCGACGGGCGGGGCGACGGGCGGGGCGGCGGCGGGCGCGGGGCCGGGCGCGGGTTCCGGCGGGCCGCGCCAAGCTTGACTCGACCGGCAATGCGCATAGAGTGCGGCTTCTTCCTTGGGATGATTGTTTTTTGACGATGCAGACGGCTGAACAGATCCAGAAAGTCGCCGTCACCCTGCCGGACGGCAGCGTGCGCGACTACGATGCCCCGGTGACGGGCCGGCAGATTGCCGAATCCATCGGCAAGCGGCTGGCCAAGGACGCGCTTGCCGTCAAGGTCGACGGCACGATCCGCGACCTCACTACCCGCATCAGCTCGGACGCCGCCGTCGAGATCGTCACCCGCGACCATCCGGACGTCCTCGGCCTGATCCGGCACGATGCCGCCCACGTGATGGCGGAAGCCGTCCAGGCGCTGTATCCCGGCACGCAGGTCACCATCGGCCCGGCGATCGCCAACGGCTTCTATTACGACTTCGCGCGGGCGGAGCCCTTCACGCCCGACGACCTGGAGAAGATCGAGGCGAAGATGCGCGAGATCGTCGCGCGCGACGCTCCCTTCACCTGCGAGGCGTGGGACCGGGACGAGGCGATCCGCTTCTTCGAGGAGCGGGGCGAGAAGTACAAGGCGGAGATCATCCGCGACCTGCCGGAGACGGAGACCATCACGGTCTACCGCCAGGGCGAGTGGCTGGACCTGTGCCGCGGGCCGCACATGCCGTCCACCGGCCGGCTCGGCCAGGGCTTCAAGCTGATGAAGGTGGCGGGCGCCTACTGGCGCGGCGACCACCGCAACGAGATGCTTCAGCGCATCTACGGCACGGCCTGGCGCGACGAGAAGGAGCTGAAGGCCCACCTGCACCAGCTGGAGGAGGCGGAGAAGCGCGACCACCGGCGGCTCGGCCGGGAGATGGACCTGTTCCACCTCCAGGAGGAGGCGGTCGGCAGCGTCTTCTGGCACGACAAGGGCTATACCCTGTGGCGCACGCTGGAGAACTATGTCCGCGCGCGGCTGCAGCGGTCCGGCTATGTCGAGGTCAAGACGCCGCAGCTGATCGACCGGGCGCTCTGGGTGGCCTCGGGCCACTGGGAGAAGTTCCGGGAGGCGATGTTCACCGCCAACGCCGACGACGAGAAGGTGCTGGCGCTGAAGCCGATGAACTGCCCGGCCCACGTCCAGATCTACAAGCAGGGGATCACCAGCTACCGCGACCTGCCGCTCCGCATGGCCGAGTTCGGCTCGTGCCACCGCAACGAGCCGTCGGGCAGCCTGCACGGCATCATGCGGGTGCGCGCCTTCACCCAGGACGACGCGCACATCTTCTGCACGCCGGAGCAGATCACGTCGGAGAGCATCGCGTTCTGCGACCTGTTGCTGAGCGTCTACAAGGACCTGGGCTTCACCGACGTGTCGGTGAAGTTCTCGGACCGCCCGGAGACCCGCGCCGGCACCGACGAGGTGTGGGACCGGGCCGAGGCGGCGCTGCGCGAGGCGATCGAGGCCGCGGGTCTGCCCTATACCATGAACCCCGGCGAGGGCGCCTTCTACGGCCCGAAGCTGGAGTTCGTGCTGCGCGACGCGATCGGCCGCGACTGGCAATGCGGCACCCTGCAGGTCGACTTCGTCCTGCCGGAGCGGCTGGACGCGGAATATGTCGGCGAGGACGGCCAGCGGCACCGGCCGGTCATGCTCCACCGGGCCATCCTGGGCTCGATGGAGCGCTTCATCGGCATGCTGATCGAGCACTACGCCGGCAAGTTCCCGCTCTGGCTGGCCCCGCTCCAGGCGGTCGTCGCGACCATCACCAACGAGGCGGACGGTTATGCCGCCGAGGTGGCGAACGGGCTTCGGCGGGCCGGGGTCAGGGTCGAGCTTGACACCCGGAACGAGAAGATCAACTTCAAGGTCCGCGAACACAGCCTCGCCAAGGTGCCGCTGATGGTGGTGGTGGGCAAGCGCGAGGCCGAGGAGCGGACCGTGGCATTGCGCCGTCTGGGCGGCAAGGATCAGGAAGTTCTTGCTCTCGACGCCGCTGTCAATACAATTGTGGCCGAAGCGAGGTCGCCCCTTGGCAATCTCGCGCCGGAATCACCATTCTAATCCTGGAGTGATCCAGGTCAGGTCGTTCGCGGCCTGGGATGACTACAATTCCGGTCGCCTGGGTCCCGGGCGGGTTATGAACCCCCGCCCGGGACATGATTGAAACTCCAGGCGCCGGTTCCAACGAGGGAGACTATTCCATAGCCAGACCAAATGCCGACTCCACACCGTCCCGTGATGGGCCGCGGGTCAATCGGGAAATCAATGTCCGCTCCGTCCGCCTGGTGGATGCCGCCGGCGAAATGGTCGGAGTCGTTTCGATCCGCGACGCGCTGATCGCCGCGGAGGAAGCAGGGCTTGACCTCGTCGAGGTCTCCCCGAATGCGGATCCGCCGGTGTGCAAGATCCTCGACTATGGCAAGTTCAAGTACGAGGCGCAGAAACGGGCCAACGAGGCGCGCAAGAAGCAGAAGATCATCGAGGTTAAGGAAATCAAGATGCGTCCTAACATCGATGACAACGACTATGACGTCAAGATGCGCAGCGCCCGTAGGTTCCTTGAGGAAGGCGACAAGGTGAAGGTCACCATGCGCTTCCGCGGCCGCGAGATGGCTCACCAGGACCTTGGCATGAACGTGCTGGTCAAGGTGCGCGACGATCTCCAGGAAATGGCCAAGGTCGAGCAGATGCCCAAGCTGGAAGGTCGCCAGATGATCATGGTCCTGGCTCCCAAATGACGCGTTGACCGGACAGGGCCTGGGGAGATCAGCTCCCAGGCCGCAACGCAAGAAAGCCCGCCGTTCGGCGGGCTTTCACGTTTTCCGGGGTAGGGCCGGGCGTTTTCGCCCGGTCAGTTGGGCTTGTCGTCGTTCATGTCCCGGCGCACTTCCTGGCTCTTGTCCTGGATGGCGTTGCCGACATTCTCCATCGCTTCGCCGGTCTGCTTTGCGGCGTTGCTGACGCTGTTGTCGAACGACTCGCCTGCACGCTCCGCCGGGCCTTCGTTGTCGCAGGCCGCGAGCATGGGGACGCCCAGGACCAGGAAAGCACCGAGGGCGGCACGTCGAAGACCTGAACCGGTCAGGGAAAACATGAAGCAACCTTTCGAATTGTCTGCGCTGCTTCATGAACACGTGTGGGATGCAATTGTTCCGGGGGTGGCTATCCCCTATTCGGCGGATTGACGATCGAGCCGCTCCAGGATCGAAAGAGCCTGCGCGATATCTCCTTTGGCCGCCATCGATCCGAAACGGCGTTCCGCGTCCCATGCCGCCAGCGCCTGGACGCTCATCTCCTCGATCAGGCCGTTCACGCTGAGTCCACGGCTGCGGGCAAGCGCCTCCAGCCGTTCGGCGATATCGTTGGTCAATCGGATCGTCAGCGTGCTCATGGCAAAAGCTCCAGGCATTCGGCCGGCGCGATCACATGATAGTGCCCTTGAAGCGATCTCCGCAGGACTTCGCGAGCGGCTCCGCCGGCCGAGCGCAATCCGGCCACGAAGACCTTGGTATCGATAACGATCAAGGTCATGCGGATCGAACGGAAAAGGCCAGGGAACCGTAGCTCCCTGGCCTTGCTCCCCTACGGTTCAGCCAGCCTTACGCCGCCGTCTTGATCGCGGCGTCGCGCACACCCGGCTCGACCTCGTCGGCGAACTGCTTGAAGTTCGCCTCGAAGCGCTTGGCGACTTCGTGGGCGGTCTCGTCGTACGCGCGCTTGTCGCTCCAGGTGTTCTTCGGTTGAAGCACGTCGGCCGGCACGTCCGGGCAGGCTTCGGGAATGAACAGGCCGAAGTTGGGGTCGGGGCGGTGCGGCGCGTCGGCCAGGTTGCCTTCCAGCGCCGCCCGGATCAGCGAGCGGGTGTGGCCGATCGACATGCGCTTGCCCGTACCGTACGCGCCGCCCGACCAGCCGGTGTTCACCAGCCAGACGTTGGAGCCGTGCTTGGCGATCTTGTCGCCCAGCAGCTTGGCGTACACCGCGGGGTGGCGCGGCATGAAGGGGGCGCCGAAGCAGGTCGAGAAGGTGGCCTGCGGCTCGGTCACGCCTTTTTCCGTCCCGGCGACGCGCGCGGTGTAGCCGGACAGGAAATGGTACATGGCCTGGTCCGGCGTCAGCTTGCTGATCGGGGGCAGCACGCCGAAGGCGTCGGCGGTCAGCATCACGATGTTCTGCGGGATGCCGCCGATGCCCGTCTCGCTGACGTTGGGGATGAAGTCGAGCGGGTAGGAGGCGCGGGTGTTCTCGGTGTAGCGGCCGTCGTCCAGGTCGAGCACCCGGGTCTCCGGGTCCATCACCACGTTCTCCAGGATCGTGCCGAAGCGGCTGGTGGTGGCGTAGATCTCCGGCTCGGCCTGGGCGCTCAGGCGGATCACCTTGGCGTAGCAGCCGCCCTCGAAGTTGAAGATCGAGGTCTCGGACCAGCCGTGCTCGTCGTCGCCGATCAGGGTGCGGCTGCCGTCGGCCGACAGGGTCGTCTTGCCGGTGCCGGACAGGCCGAAGAACACCGCCGTGTCGCCCTTCGGACCGATGTTGGCCGAGCAGTGCATCGGCAGCACGCCGCGGGCCGGCAGCAGGTAGTTCATGACGCTGAAGATGCCCTTCTTGATCTCGCCGGCATAGGAGGTGCCGCCGACCAGGATCAGGCGCTTCGCGAAGTTGCACAGGATGAAGACGTCGGACCGGGTGCCGTCACGCTCCGGCACGGCCTTGAAGTCGGGCACCTGGAGCACGGTGAACTCCGGCGCGAAATGCATCCGGTCCTCCGCCGAGGGGCGGATGAACATGTTCCGGGCGAACAGGTTGTGCCAGGCGTGCTGGGTGACGATGCGGACCGGCAGGCGGTATTCCGGGTCGGCGCCGGCGTAGAGGTCCTGGACGAACACCTCGCGGCCCTGCAGATAGGCTGCGACCCGGCCGTGGAGCCGGTCGAACTGCTCCTCGGTGATCGGCTTGTTGACGTTGCCCCACCAGATGTCGCCGCTGGTCGAGTCTTCCTGCACGATGAACTTGTCGTTGGGCGAACGGCCCGTGTGCTGACCGGTGATCGCCACCAGCGGTCCACCCTTGGCGAGCGTCGCCTCGCCTCTCACCAGCGCCTGTTCATAGAGCCCGGCCGCGCTGTAGTTCCAGTGCGCCGCCTTGAGGCCGGACAGGCCCAGATAGTCAAGGCCGTTGCTGCTGATGGTCGGTCCGAATTGCTTCACGGTCATTCTCTCCACGTATTTTCTGTCCGGTTTGCCGGATTACAGTCGGCCTTAGGTCGTCAGGCCTGAGTTTCCCCTCGAGTCCGGCGTGCCTGCCGGACCAGATCCACGAGTTCCTTCCGGACACTCTCCGCATTGAACACGGGGCGGCCGAAATCCATCCGGGCCGTCCGGCCCCCCAGGCGCAGGTCGCATCCGTCGGGATCGATGCCGGTCAGCTTCCAGCCGCCGCCTTCCCGGCCCAGCAGCGCGGTCGCGTACAGCTCGACCGCGTCGGCGTGGTCCTCGTTCATATGCTCTACGATATCCGCCTCCCGCAAAGCCAGTGTCTCGATATCTGGGAGACGAAAAAGCAGGTCATCGCCCGGGATCCATCGGATCCGGCCGAACCCGGCCACGAGATGGGCGCGCTCGACCGCGACCCGGTAGATCGCGAAATCTCCGAATCCGGCGTACAAGGATGCGCTTTCATGTCGCGCCAGGAAACGGACACGATGACGCGGGTCGTCGCTCCGTTCGGCCCGGCCCAGCACCGACACCCGGGAGCCGGCCAGCGGCTCGTCCAGGCCGGCCGTTCCGTCGAACAGCAGCCCGACGCGCGGGTCCATCTTGATGTTCGCGGTGTGGTCCGCCAGATCTGAGAGGAGGAGCAGGGGAGAGGCGTCGTGGTCGAGCGCCGTGAGCACCAGCGACGGGTAGGGCCAGCCGGCCGCGTCGCGCTGGGCGGTGGACAGGGCGGCGCGGTCGGCCGCGCGCATCACCCTGCGGGCCGTGGCGATGGGGTCCGGATTGGTACCGGTTCCGGGATTGGGGGCGGGGTCCGGGGCCGCGCCCGGTCCGGTGCCGTTGTTCATCGAAGCCACCCGCCTTGTATGGGGCCGGCCCAACCCTGTCGATGGGGTGAACCAGCCCTTTTTTGCGCCGCAATGGTGCCATATTGGCAAACCAGAGTGCCGGCGCGGAAGAGGGATTTTCCGCATCCCGACGGATGCTCCACTTCGAGGCGCAGAGGAGACTGACGTTGCCGCAAACTATCGCGCTGGTTGACGACGACCGCAATATCCTGACGTCGGTGTCGATCGCGCTGGAGGCCGAGGGCTTCGAGGTCCGGACATATACGGACGGCGACGAGGCCCTGCGGGGCCTGACCGCGAAGCCGGTCGACCTTGCCGTGCTCGACATCAAGATGCCCCGCATGGACGGGATGGAGCTGCTGTCGCGCCTGCGCCAGGTCAGCGGGCTGCCGGTCATCTTCCTGACCTCCAAGGACGACGAGGTCGACGAGGTGCTGGGCCTGCGCATGGGCGCCGACGACTACATCAAGAAGCCGTTCAGCCAGCGCCTGCTGATCGAGCGCATCCGGGCGCTGCTGCGCCGGGAGCAGATGCGCCGGGACAAGTCGGCGGGCGGCGAGCCCAGCGCGGTGATCGTGCGCGGCGATCTCGTGCTCGACCCGGCGCGCCATGCCTGCATGTGGAAGGGACAGCCGATCGAGCTGACGGTCACCGAATTCCTGCTGGTCAAGGCGCTGGCCGCGCGGCCGGGGCACGTCAAGAGCCGCGACCAGCTGATGGACGCTGCCTATGGCGAGCACATCTATGTGGACGACCGCACGATCGACAGCCACATCAAGCGGCTGCGCAAGAAGTTCAAGTCGATCGACGGCGATTTCGGCCAGATCGAGACCCTGTACGGCGTCGGTTACCGGTACCGCGATGCCTGACGACGGCGTGGCTTCCCGGGTGGGCGCGCGGGAGCCGGCCGGGAAGCGTTCCGGCGTTCCTTCCCGGGCGGACCCGGCGGAAGCCCGCCGGCGCGACGGAGCCGACCGGGCGCAGCCGCGCCGGTACCGGCGGACGCTGTCCCCGCTGACCCTGCGCATCCTGGCGGTCAACGTGCTGGCGCTCGCCATCCTGGTGGGCGGGCTGCTCTATCTCGGCCGCTACCAGGACCGGCTGATCGAGAGCGAGCTGGAGGCGTTGCGCACCGAGGCCCGGATCTTCGCCGGCGCCATCGGCGAGGCGGCGGTCACCCGGGGCGGCGACGAGTCCAACGAGCTGTCTTACGAGCTGGCCCGCCAGATGGTCCGCCGGCTGGTCGAGACGACCGACACCAGGACCCGGCTGTTCGACCCGTCGGGCACGCTGGTCGCGGACAGCCGCGTGCTGATCGGTCCGGGCGGCGTCGTGCAGATCGAGGAGCTGCCGCCGCCGGTCCAGGGCGGCCCGGTCGCCCGCTTCGCCATCGACCTGTACGACGGCATCGTCAACGCGCTGCCGTCGCGCGACAAGTTCCCGGTGTTCCGCGAGGGGCCGGTCCAGGTCGCCGACAAGTACGCGGACGTCGTCAGGGCGCTGGCCGGCGACGTGAGCGCCAGCGTCTGGACCACCCACGACCACGGCATGATGCTGACCGTCGCGGTGCCCGTGCAGCGCTTCAAGCAGGTGCTGGGCGCGGTCATGCTGTCGCGGGGCGGCGCCCAGATCGACGCTGCGATCCGCTCGGTCCGCCTCGACATCCTCAAGGTCTTCGCGGTGGCGCTGGCGGTCACGGTGCTGCTGTCCTTCTATCTCGCCGGGACCATCGCCCGGCCGATCCGCAAGCTGGCGGTGGCGGCCGACCATGTCCGGCGCGGCCATGGAAGGCACCACGAGATCCCCGACTTCAGCTGGCGCGGCGACGAGATCGGCGACCTGTCGGGCGCGCTCCGCGACATGACGGCGGCCCTGTGGCAGCGGATGGACGCGATCGAGAGCTTCGCCGCAGACGTCGCCCACGAGATCAAGAACCCGCTGACCAGCCTGCGCAGCGCGGTCGAGACGGTGGCGCGGGTGCGCGATCCGGACCAGCAGCGCCGGCTGATGTCGATCATCGAGGACGACATCCAGCGCATGGACCGGCTGATCAGCGACATCTCCAACGCGTCCCGGCTGGACGCCGAGCTGAGCCGGGCCGAGGCGGAGCCGGTGGACATAGGCCGCATGCTGCGCATGCTCGCGGACATCCACCAGACCACGGCGGCCGAGCGCCACGCCCCCCGGGTCGTGCTGGAACTGCCGCCGGCGGGAGACCTGACGGTGCCCGGGCTGGAAGGCCGGCTGGTGCAGGTGTTCCAGAACGTGATCGCCAACGCCGTCTCCTTCTCGCCGCCGGGCGGAACCGTGACGGTCCGGGCGGCCGTGGCCCGGGGAACCCCGGAGGGCGAGCGGGTCGAGGTCACGGTGGAGGACGACGGTCCCGGCATCCCGGAAGGGAAGCTGGACGCGATCTTCGACCGCTTCTACACCGAGCGGCCGGTGGGCGAGAAGTTCGGCACCCATTCCGGCCTGGGGCTCAGCATCTCCAAGCAGATCGTCGACGCCCACGGCGGCGAGATCTTCGCGCGCAACCGCCGCGACGGGCGGGACGAGGTCCGCGGGGCCGTCTTCACGGTGCGCCTGCCGCGCGCCTGAGCCGCGCCCATCCGGACCTTGCCCCGGGCGACCGTTCGGGATTATCGTGTGGATGGTTGCAAAAGGCGGCGGCGATGAGCGGCATCATGGGAATCGCGCTTTCGGGCGCGGCGGTCGAAACCCGGCGGATCGACGCGAGCGCGTCGAACATCGCCAACGCGCGGACCACCGGCAGGCTTCCGGACGCGGGGCCGTCCGGACCGGCGGACGGGGGGCGGCCGCCCTACGTTCCGGTCGCGGCCACCCAGGGCGACGTCCGCGGTCCGGACGGGCAGGGGGCCGGCGTCCGGGGCGGAGTGAAGCCGCTGTCCACGCCGGTGGTCGCCGAATACGACCCGTCGTCGCCGGACGCCGACGCCAAGGGCATGGTCGGCGTGCCCAACGTCGATGTCGGCGCGGAGTTCGGCCAGCAGATCCTGGGCTCGCGCGCCTACTCCGCCAACCTGTCGGTGGTCCGCGCGACCGACGACATGACCCGCGACCTGCTGAGGATGCAGGCCTAGGCGTGACCGGTCCAAGGGCGAACGGACAGGCCGGTCATTCTGTTTTGGTTCCCGTTTTGGGCCATGTTCGCCAATTGGTCCCCCCTTGTGCCCTTCCCGAGTCGTTTTTCCCGGAGTGATCCGCCCATGTCCGCGGCTTCCAAGCCCCTTCCGCTCGTCGGCATTCCCGCTTGCGTCCGCTTCATGGGGCACCACCCGTTCCATATCGCGGGGGACAAATACATTCGCGCGGTCTCCGACGGCGCGGGGGCTCTGCCGATGGTGATCCCGGCGCTGGGCGGCTCGCTCGACCCGGAGGGTCTGGTGGCCCGGCTCGACGGCTTGCTGGTCACCGGCAGCCCGTCGAACGTCGAGCCGGCGCGGTACGGCGGGCCGGCCAGCGCCGCCGGCACCCTGCACGACCCGGAACGGGACGCCACGACCCTTCCGCTGATCCGCGCGGCGATCGCGGCTTCGGTGCCGGTGCTGGCGATCTGCCGCGGCATCCAGGAACTGAACGTCGCGCTGGGCGGCACCCTGCACCAGCGGGTCCAGGAACTGCCGGGCCGCCTCGACCATCGCGCCGACGATACCCGGCCGGTGGAGGAGCAGTACGCCAAGGTCCATCCGGTGCGCCTGACGCCGGGAGGGGTGTTGGCGGGCATCTTGGGCAACGGGGCGGGGACCGGGGAAATCCGCGTCAACTCGATCCACGCCCAGGCGATCGACCGCCTCGCCGACGGGCTGAGCATCGAGGCCGTGGCGCCCGACGGGATCATCGAGGCGGTCAGCGTGACCGGGGCCGCCGCCTTCGCGCTGGCGGTCCAGTGGCACCCGGAATGGCGCTTCTGGGAATGCCCGGACAGCACGGCCCTGTTCCGGGCCTTCGGCGCGGCTTGCGCGGATCGCGCCCGGAGGGCGGATCGTCCGCGGGCCTGATGTCAGCCGGTCCGGGCGATCCGGGTCAGCAGGTCGATCAGGACGGACTGCTCCGCCTTGCTCAGGTCCTTGACCATGGCGCGCTCGTGGGCACGGACCCGCGGGATCAGCTCCTCCACCAGGGCGGCGCCCTCGGCGCTGAGTTCCAGCGCGTAGGACCGGCGGTCGTTGGGCGAGGGCGCGCGCACGACCCAGCCGCGGCTTTCCAGGCGGTCGATCACGGCGACCATGGTCGATCGGTCGATGCCGACCGCGGTGCCCAGTTCGGACTGGCTGAGGCCCTGGTTCTCGCAGATCAGGATCAGGACGCCGAACTGCCCCGGCGTGATGTCGTGGGGAGCCACCGCGCTCTGGAAGTTCTGGAACACGGCGATCTGGGCCTTGCGCAGATTGTAGCCGACCAGATCGGGCAGCAGGCCGAGGGCAAGCTTCGGCTGGCGGGTATCCCGGGCGCGCGGACGCTTCAGGACTTGTGGTCTCGCGGTGTCAGGCAAGTTTGCTCCCTCGATGTGGCTCCCGGCGCGTCGAGGCGCCGATGCGCGGAGCGGGGTGCCGGTCCGGTCCCCGCGTCGGTCGGATGAAAAGCCTTCCGGTATGGTTTATCGCATATCGCTAAAATAAGAGAATGATGATGCCCTGGTAACGCACCTTGCGCGCGGGTTGCAACCGCTACCATGTCGCAGGGGCGGGTTCGGATTTTCACGCATGGCAGATATGCGTTTAACGCATTGGTTTCCGGCGGCCGCTCCGCCACCTTGCTGGACGAAGTGAGGCCTCTTCCCCTGGAGGCAGTCGCCCGGCCACCGGTTTCCCCTGCCGCATCCGGGCTCCCGCAGCGGAGCTTCAGCGCCCGGCCACCCCCTTGGCCGGGCGTTCCCGCGGGCCGGTCGTCCCCCGTTGGCCCGTTATCCCGTTGTCAGGCGGTCGACGAAACGGTCGATCTGGACCTGGACCGCGTTGAAGCTGTCCTCCAGGCTGCGGATTCCTTCATGAAGCCGGTGGGCCGCCTGGCCGTTGCGCTGGGCCGACTGGGCCACCCCTTCCATGTTGCTTCGGAGCCGCTGGGTGCCGCCCGCCGCCTGCTGGACGGCGCGGCTGATCTCCTCCGTCGCGGCGTTCTGCTGTTCGACCGCGCCGGCGATCGAGGCGCTGATCTCGCTGATGCTAACGATCACGCCGGCGATGCCGTCGATCTCCCGGGCGGCGTCGCCGGTCGAGGCCTGGATCGCCCCGACCAGCCGCGAGATCTCGTCCGTCGCCTTGGCGGTCTGGCCCGCCAGGTTCTTCACCTCGGTCGCGACGACGGCGAAACCCTTGCCGGCCTCGCCGGCCCGCGCGGCCTCGATCGTGGCGTTCAGCGCCAGCAGGTTGGTCTGGCCCGCGATGCTGGAGATCAGGGTCAGCACGTCGCCGATGCGGTTGGCGTCGTCCACCAGCTTCCTCATGCGCTCCACGGTGCCGGTGACTCGCTCGTTGGCGCTGCCCGAGACGTTGTGGGACGCATGGGCCTGGGTGGATATCTCGGAGATCGAGGCGGCGAGCTGCTCGACGGCGGCCGCGACCGTCTCGACGTTGGAGGTGACCTCGGTCGTGGCCGAGGCGGCTTCCTGGGTGAGGTTGGCATTGTCCCCGGCGCTGGCCGCGACGTCGCCGACGGCGTGGCTCATCTCCCCGGCGGTCCGGTTGACGGTTGCCAGGAGCTGGCCGACGTCGGCGTCGAAGCTCTCGGCGACCGAGGCGAGCGCCTGGCGGCGCTGGACCTCCGCCTCCGCGCGCAGGCGGATCTGCTCGGCTTCCAGCCGCGCCTTCTCGATCGCGTTCTCGCGGAAGGTCACGACGGCGGCGGCCATGCGGCCCAGCTCGTCCTTGCGGTGGGTCACCGGCACCTCGACCTCGGTGCGGCCGGACGCCAGCGTCGTCATGACCGAGGTCATGTCCACGATCGGCAGGGTCAGGCCGCGGACGATCAGCACCAGCACGCCGCAGACCAGCAGGAGCGCCGCGGCGCAGACGCCCGCGATGGTGATCGTCTGGTCGCGGATGTCGTCGTAGATCCGCCGGGGGGACAGGCGGACCTCGACCGAGCCGATCGTCTCCTCGCGTGAGCCGCTGCCGCGCACGATGTCGGCCCGCCGGACGATGGCGCCGTCATCGTCGGTCGCGGCGGCGCCGTGGCTGACGAAGACCCGGCCGTCCTTGTCGGAGATGGTGCTGCCCAGGTAGTCGGGGTCCGATTCGAGGGCCGCCAGGGTCGCCTCGCCCGCGCCGGCATCCATGTTCCAGACCGCTTCGCCGGCACCGCCGACCAGCACCTTGGTGACCATCTGGGCGCGTTCGGACAGGGCGTTCTGCGCCTTGGTCATGTTCATGTAGGCGACGCCGACCGTGGTGCCGAGCGCGATGGCCGTCAGCAGGATGATGATCGGCACGATAACCCTGATCATCAGGCTGCGGTTGTAAAAGCTCAGCATACCGTAAATCCTCTTGCTCGCCTTGCGCGTCCCGACCGCCTGGAGCGTACCGCAAAGAGCATAAACCTGAAATTGCCACCGAAATTTTAATATCATGAATGTTAATGTTCCGTGATGCGACCATCCGCACCGGCACGGGTCGCGCCGCCGGGACCGGCGGCTTTCCGCGGTCTCCTCAAGGAGCCGGGACCGGCGGCCATGCCCCCGCGGGCAGGTCGAACCGGAGCACCTCGGCATTTCCCGCCGGCCCGCGCTGATCCGCCGCAAGCAGGAGGGAAAGAACGCGCGCCACTCCCTTGCTGCCGACCAGCAGCGGCAGGTTGTTCCGGCGCGCCAGGATGTCCGCGAGGGCGCCGGCGACCCGGTTCCGGAAGTCCGGCTCGGCCTCGCCGCCGGGCGGATCCTCCCCGGCGTCGAGCAGCGGCTGGGTGGCTGCGATATCCAGTCCGTTCCAGTCGCCCAGCCGGCGCTCGACCAGCCCCTCGTGGAAGGTGATCGGGCAGGCGATGCCCGCGACCTCGCGGACGATCTCGGCGGTGCGGCGGGTCCGCCGGAGCGGGCTCGCGACGATGGCGTCGATCGAATCGGCTGACTCCCGCAGCAACTCGCCGGCCGCGCGGGCCTGGGCCTCGCCCAGCGCGGTCAGCGGGATGTCGACGTCGCCGCCGCAGCGCACCTTGCGCCGGTTGAACTCGGTTTCCCCATGACGCATGAACAGCAGGGCGCGCCCCGCCTCGACGATGTCGGCCATTTCGCTTCCCTTCGCAACATTGCCGGCGCGGCATCGCCGGGAGGTCGGGGCCTCGCCGGTCGGCCCTGCTTCGCCGGCCGGATCAGAACTGTTCGATGAAGCGGGCGACGCGGCTCCATTCCTCGGCCAGGCGCGGGCCGTGGCCGGCGATCGCCGCCGCGTCCCCGGCGGCTCCCGCCCGCTCCAGGTCCTCGCACACGCCGGCGAGCGCCGCCGCGCCGACCATTCCGGAAGCGCCCTTCAGCTTGTGGGCGTGGCGCTTCACCGCGTCGGCCGGCTCGCCGGACCGGATCGCCCCGGCCAGCGCGTTGTGGACCGGCGCGCTGGCCTGGACGTAGCGCGCCAGCAGCCCGCGGATCGCCTCGTGGTCGTCGCCCAGCAGTTCGCGGAAGCCCCGGGTGTCGATCGGCGGCTCGGCGGCCGGCGGAGGATCGGGCGGCGCGGTCCCGGCGGCGGGCTCGGCCTCGGCGTCTCCATCGCCGGTCTGGGCCTCCCCGCCACCGCCGCACTCCGGTTCGCCTTCCGATTCGCTGGCCGGTTCGCCTTCTGGTTCGCGGGCCGGTTCGCCGTCCGCCTCGGGCAGCCAGCGGGCCAGGGCGCGGCCCAGGCGCATGGTCTCGACCGGCTTGGTCAGGCAGTCGTCCATGCCCCCGGCGATGCAGCGCTCCACGTCGCCGGCATGGGCGTTGGCGGTGATGCCGACGATCGGCAGCCTCGGGCCGCCGGCGGCCTCGCGTTCCCGGATCGCCATGGTCAGCTGCATGCCGTCCATCTCCGGCATGTCGCAGTCGGTCAGCAGCAGCACGTAGGGCCGCCGGTCCAGGGCCGCCAGCGCCTCGACCCCGTCGTTGACCGCGTCGGCCTCGCAGCCGAGCTGGGCCAGCTGGAGCACGATGACCTCGCGGTTGATCGGGTGGTCGTCGGCGACCAGGATCGGCCCGCCGGGCGCCAGCGTGACCTGCTCCTCCAGCATCCCGGCGTCGGGCTGGTCGGCGCTGTCCTCGGCCAGCCGCCCGGCCGCGACCGCGACCATCCGGTTGAGCCCGCCGCGTCGGAACGGCTTGGCGTCGGAGCCCAGCCTCACGCGCGGCACCACCGGCAGGGCGGCACCGGCCGCCACGCCCGCGTCGAGCAGGATCACGGCGGAGGATCCCATGGATCCCGCTCCCGTCGCGGCCATCCAGGAAGCGGCCGAGGCGGCGTCGGCGAATCCCGCGACCAAGGCGCCGTCGGCCTGGAGATAGCGCATGGCGACGGCGCGCTCGTCCTCCTCCGGCACGATCACGACCACGCCGACCCCGTCGAGGTTCACCAGGCCCATGGCGTGCTCGGTCCAGGCGCCCTCGACCACCGGCAGCGACAGCTCGACCCGGAAGGCGCTGCCCTTGCCGGGGGCGCTGTCCACGCCGATGGTGCCGCCCATCAGCTGGGCGAGCAGCCGGCAGATCGACAGGCCGAGCCCGGTCCCGCCGAACCGCCGGGTGGTCGAGCTTTCCGCCTGGGTGAAGGGCTGGAACAGGCGGGCGGCCTGCTCCGGGGTCAGCCCGATGCCGGTGTCGATGACGCGGACCAGGACGTTCGCCCTGCCGTCGCGCACGGCGTCCAGGTCGATCCTCAGCGTGACCGATCCGCCCGAGGTGAACTTGATGGCGTTGCCGACCAAGTTGAACAGGATCTGGCGCAGCCGCATCGGATCGCCGATCAGCCAGCGCGGGATCGCCGGATCGATGAAGGTGACGAGGCGCAGCCCCTTCTGCCAGGCCGCCAGCGTCAGGGTCGCGGCGACGCCCTCGACCGTGTCGGTCAGGGTCATGGGCACCTGCTCCAGGTCCAGGCGGCCGGCCTCGACCTTGGAGAAGTCCAGGATGTCGTCGATGATGCTGAGCAGCGACACGCCGCTTTCCCGGATCACCGCGACCGAGCGCCGCTGGTCGCTGTCCAGCCGGCTGCGGCTCAGGATGTCGAGCATGCCCAGCACGCCGTTCATCGGCGTGCGGATCTCGTGGCTCATGGTCGCGAGGAAGGTCGACTTGGCCCGGGTCGCGGCCTCGGCCTCCTCCTTCGCCTGGCGCAGGGAGGATTCGGCCTCCTTCAGCCCGGAGATCTCGAACAGCCACACGACGATCACGCCACGGCCGTCGAGCACCGACGGTTCCCACGACATGATGGTCCAGCGGATCTCGCCGTCGGCCCGGCGGAACGCGGTCTCGACGCCGCGCACGCAGGCGTTGGCGTCGAACACCTCCAGGCAGGCGCCGTGCTGCGCCGGGTCCAGGTAGAGCCCTTCGAAGTCGGTCGTCAGCAGCTGGTCGCGGCTGCGGCCGAACAGGTCGCACAGGCTGGGGTTGGAGAAATGGATGCGGCCCTGGCGGTCGATGATGCAGACCCCGACCGGGCTGGTCTCCAGCAGGTGGAGCAGGCGCAGCTCGCTGTCGTGCAGCGCCTGGACCGCCTGCTTGCGCTCCCGGCCGATCGTGACCAGCGCCACGAAATTGATCGCCGCCTCGACGAAGTTGACCTCGTCGTCGGCCCAGGTGCGCGGAGTTCCCCGGTGCTCGCAGCGCACGACGCCGACCTGGCGCTGCTCGACCTGCACGCAGATATGCATCAGCGAGCTGACGCCCGACGGGCGGAGCACCGGATCGAGCAGCTCGGCGACCCGGATGTCCGATTCGACGTCGGCCACCACCAGCGAGCGGTCGCGCATCAGCGCCCGGCGATAGAGCGGATAGTCGTTCAGCGGCAGCGCGCCGCCGCCGGTCTCGTCGCCGGCCGCGGCGCGGCAGGCCTGGTGCTGGGCGACCTTGGTCAGCGCCGGGCCGTCGGCGCCCTCCTCCATGATCCAGATGCTGACGCTGTCGATCCGGAGCGTCATGGCGATCACGCCGGTGATGTTGGTCAGCGCGCGGTCGAAGTCGGACAGCCGCATCGCGTCCAGCTTCGCGATCTCCTGCAATGCCGTGGTCTGGCGCAGCAGGCGGATGCGGTTGTCGCGCAGGTGCTGTTCGGTCCGCTCGCGCACCTGGATGTCCAGGACCAGCCGCTCCTCGGTCCGGCGCAGCTCGTCCAGCGTGCTTTCCAGCCGGGCGGCATAGGCCTGGACGTTCTCCAGCAGGCCGCGGTTCTGGCTGGTCGCGATGTCGTAGAAGCGGGCGAGCTGGAGCAGGATCACCTGCATGTCGAGCACGCAGTGGCGGCCGTCCGGGAAGGCCACGACCACCGGCTCGTAGGACTGGCCGCCCGGCCGGAGCAGGGCGATCTGCGCCGCCATCTCCAGCCGGTCGTTGGAATCGAGCCGCAGCGCCTGCATCCGCTCCGTGCTGACCATCTGCGCGACCGGTCGGCCGGCGTAGAACTCGCGCCCCAGCGGCCGGGCCAGGCATTCGGTGAACCTTCCGCGCGGCACCATGCCGGCATGGCGCCCGCTCCGGCTGAGCAGGATGCCGGGCAGCGTCGGATGGGCCGCGAACAGTTCCTCGATCCGCTCGACCGGGGTGTCGCTCTCGACCGTCAGGTCGTGCCCGGGCAGGTTGCCCAGCACCGAATCGACCTTGAGGCGGAGGCCCTCGACGCCCGGCACCTCGCCGGAGCCGTCGGCCCCGGCTTCGCCCGGGCCGGTTTCCGCCGGGCGGGGCGCCTGCTGGACGGCCGGCCGAGCCGTCATGGCGCTCACGCCCTCCGGGTCGGCTGGGCCGCGGGGACCGGCGCGCCGGCGAACAGGTGGCGCGGGGTCGCCGGCGGGTTCAGGCACGTGAAATGGTGTTCCGGACCGCGCCCGAGCAGCCAGTCGCGCACGAAATGGATCTGGTTGACGTCGCTGAGCGCCGGGGTGTGCCCGGTGTTGGGCACGAACACGGCGGTCACGTCGGGCTTGGCGACCATCTCCTCGACCGTCTCGGGCAGCAGCGCGTCCGACACCATCCCGCGCAGCACCAGCACCGGCAGCTCCAGCCGGGCCCAGTCCTCCCGCTGGTCCAGGCTGGCCTGGGCCTCCTCGGCATAGGCCTGGAGTGCCCTGGGGTCGTGCCGGTAGATCCGGCCGCCGTGCCCGTCGGACCATTTGGTCTGGAAGAAGGTGTTGTGCAGCAGCTCGTCCTCGGTGACCGGGCCCTCGTTCTTGGCCGAGGCGCCCAGGCGCCGGAACAGGTCGGCTGGCCGCCGGAAGACATAGTGGCGGGCGACCGCCTCGGCCCGCCGCCGCCGCCGCTCGGCCGGCATGTAGGGTCCGATGTCGTTGAGCACCAGCCGCTCCACCAGGTCGGGGCGCCGGGCCGCCAGGGCCATGCTGACGCTGCCGCCGAGCGAGGAGCCGATGATGCTGGCGCGCGGGCAGTCCAGATGGTCGAGCAGCTGGATCATCGCCTCCACGTTGGTCTCGATCGTGTAGTCGCCCTGGGTCGGCATCCAGCCGCTCATGCCGCGCCCCGGCCAGTCCAGGCAGACGACGTGGAAATCCTCGCACAGCCCCAGCGCCAGGTAGTCCCAGCGCCGCGCCGTGTTGGCGATGCCGCCGACGCAGATCACCAGCGGCCCGTCCGGATCGCCCCAGTCGGTGAAGGCCAGCCGGATCGGGGTATCCTTGACTTGGTGGGCCGGCCAGTGCCCCTGCAGCCGCTTGGGATGGATGTAGTTGTAGAAGCACTGGTCGAACCGGCCGTCGAACGGCGCCGCGGTCCGCCCGGCCAGCAGATCGTACTCCTCCCACGTCATCGCGTCGCCCCACGACAGCAGGGAGAAGCCGCCCTCGTTGCCGGAGCCGTCGGGGATCACCGCGAGGTCGTCGGGGGCGAAACCTTCATGGATAGCCGAAGTCATACTGTCGTCTCCTGCTCAGATGCCTCGTCCGGACGGGCCGCCAGGCCCTCCGGCAGGGGAGTTGGGGCCAGCGCGAAGGCGGCCAGCAGCGCCGTCGCCGAAAGCGCCGCCAGGACGCCGAGCGCCGCCAGCGCCGGACCGTAGCCGTAGCCTCCGACGAGCCAGGCCGCCGCCATGGGGCCGACGAACAGGCCGACCCGCTCGCACACGCGGTAGATGCCGAGCACGGGGGTGCGACCGAACCGGTCGATCTCCGCGCGGGCCACCCGGAACAGCACCGTCACCTGGGGCGACATGCCGATCGCCTGCGACGTCCCGAGCAGGGCCACGGCCGCCACCGCGGCCGCCATTCCGGACAGCGCCGCGCCGTCGCCCCCCGGCCCCCAGACGGGAATGATCATCATCGACGCGGCCGACAGGACGATGCCGGCCGACGTGAACAGCATCGGCCGGCCGGTGCTGTCGACCAGCCGCGACCACGCCGTCGCGGTCAGCGCCAGGATCAGCGAATAGATCATGACGATGCGGGCGGTCTCGGTCGGCGATGCCTCGGCGTCGTGGAGGTACAGCGGCAGCAGATAGTAAAGGAAGGCGGCGATCAGCAGGCGCGACGGCACGGCGGCGAAGGCGACCAGGGCGACCACCCTGGGATTGCGCAGCAGCACCAGCGGGCGGAACGGCTGGCGCGGTTCGGTCTCGCAGTGCGCCTCCAGGAAAAGCGTAAGGATCATGGCGCAGGCGGTGACCGCGGCGGCGGCGAAGAAGGCGTTGGCGAACCCGGCCGCGTCGGCGATCGCGCTGCCCGCGAGGGTGCCGCAGATCGTCCCGGCGAAGAAGGCGCTGAGATACTTCCCCGAGGCCTGGGTCCGCGCTTCCGGCCCCATCGTCCGCAGGATGCCGTCCTGGGCCAGGATCATGACGATGCCGTATCCGAACCCGCTGGCCCCCCGCCACAGGATCAGCTCGTGAACGGTTCCGGCCAAGCCAGCCAGCGCCAGACCGGTGCCCGACAGGACCATCGCGGCCAGGATCAGCGTGCGGTGGTTGCGCCCCCGCTCCCAGAGGCCGGTGGTCAGTTGGGCGGCCGCCACCATCAGCCAGAAGGCGGATACCGGCAGACCGCTGGCCACTTCCTGCGTCAGGCCCGGCCATGCCAAAGGAAGGTTCCGGGCATGCACGGGAAGGAAGGCGTTCGAGAACGCGTCGCCCGCGATGAAAATGAAGAACGCACCCCGGATCAGACGGAGTTCGCGCCTGTGACGCCGATGCTCCCGGGATGGAGTGCCGGGGCATTCCTCCAGAGCGCGATTGCCAACTGGAGGTGGATCAGCCTTGCCGGAACTTCCGAGGGGAATCGGTGGACTCATGAATCACGCAACTATAAAGGATTGCAACCGAGAAATATTCTAACTTAAATTTAAGGTATAATTCTATAACTTACAACCTTTTTTTTCGGGAAGGAGATTTTTGCGTTGCTCCCTTTTGGTCATCAAGATACCCTTTCTACGACTTATGGTAAAATCCGTTACATGAATATGTTTGTGGGAGTTGCATCATGAAGGCGAGGCTCTTGTTTGCTGCCCTGTTGGGTGCAGTTGTCGCATTGCCGCTTTTCCACGTTCCTGCAGCGGCGGAGAATAAGAACGTTCTGCTCGTCCTGTGGAAGGGGATCACCCCTTCGGAAGAGGCTTTCAAAGCCAAGCTCTCGGAACTGGGGATCAACGCCACCTACCGCGAAGTCAACGCCAACCAGGATCGCGGCACGCTCGCGGCCGGCATGCAGGCGCTGGAGGCCGATATCGCGAACAAGTCCTTCGACGTGGCCTATACCTACGGCACCGTGGCGACCCAGGTGGCGACGGGCGTCATCCGCGACCGGATACCGGTCGTGTTCGACATCGTGTTCGATCCGGTCGGGGCCAAGCTGGTGAAGTCGCTGCAAGAACCGGGCGGCACCGTCACCGGGGTAACGAACGGAGTGCCGATCGCGGCGCAGTTCGACGCTTTCACCAAGCTGAAGCCGATCCGGACCCTGCTGGTGCTGTTCAACTCCCGCGAGGTCAATTCGAACATCATCGAGAACGAAGTTCGCAACTGGGCCGAGAAGAAGGGCGTCAACGTTACGTCCCGCCGCGTCACCCCCGGCAACAACTCGCTTCAGGATGTCCTCGCGGAGATCAATTCCGGCGCGATCAAGCCCGATGCGCTGTTCGCCGGTGCCGACAATTACCTGGCCTCGGTCGCCGGCGAGATCCAGGCCGCCGTCGGCCCCAAGGTTCCGCTGTTCGGCGGCACCCAGACCTATGTCAAGGCCGGATGGCTTGCCGCCTACACGCCGGCGGTCAACGACATGGGGGCTTCGACCGCCGAGCTGATGGCGAAGGTGCTCAAAGGAGCGAACCCTGGCACCCTTCCGATCGTCCTGCCGACACCGAAGTTCTTCATTTCCAAGGCTGCGGCAGCGGCGCACGGTATCACCCTTCCGCCCGACGCGGTCCTGGAGAACTGAACTCCAGTTCCCTTCGGGGGTGTATGGGCGGGGCCGGCCGGCAGATCGCCGCCGGCCCCATTGCCATTCTGTTCAGCGGTGGATGTAGAACAGCAGCAGGTCGCGCCGAAGGTTCGGGATGCGGATCGGCTCGACGCCGTGGAACGAGTCGTCGGTCTTGACGAACATGAATAGTGAATTGGCCTTGTAAGGCATGGTCGCGACGCGGTCGAACTGCTCGAAATCGTGGTGCGGCCCACCCCAGCAATGGAAGCCACGATCCTTCGGCAGGTAGAGGGTCGTGCCGCACTCGATGTGACGATCATCCTCAGGCAGGTAGAACAGCAGCGTCAGCAGGTTCTTCGGATCGGACGTGTGGATCTTCACGCCATCGGAACTTGAGTCGCGGACCAGGAGCATGTCCCGGCGGATGGTTTCGGGCCATGGGGCACCTTCGCGCGCGAGCCGCGCGGTGATGTCCGGGGCATGCCGCGTCAGCAGCGCGTCGGCGAACTCCTTGTCGAAGACTTCGTTGAACAGGCTGGACCAGAAAGATGCGACCTCTCCCGGCACGCGGGCGAGGTGGTCTTCCTTCAGCAGGAATCCCGCCCTCATGTCGTAGTCCCCATCCGCGACCTTTCCGGTCTTGGAGAGGGACTCATAGGCCTCCGGCGCTGGCATGCGGCGGCGCAGTTCGGCATAGAAATCCTTGGGAAAGACATCTTCGATGAAGAGGTGCTGGTGGGGCCAGGAGCGGACAGGTGCTGCCAGTATCCGGTACAGGGCGTGGTGCCTGGCCAAGGTAAAATAGTTGGACATAGTGCTTCCTCAGTCGTTGCGACCTTGCGACGGCTATCTCTGGTGATCATGGTACAGGAAAATCAACTATGTAAGGTGACGCAGTGTTGAATTTCTCCTTTAAGTAATTAAAATAACTTAATATACAACTTTAGTTCGTGAGCCAGCGCCAAGTCGGGCAGTCTCACGTATGCATCCTTATTGCTCTCACTGAGTTATAATTTTACAATTAATTCTACCGGAAAATTACGTATCGAACGATATTATAACTGAGGGTTGTGTCATGAAGGTGCGCTTCCTGTATGCCGCCCTGCTGGGCGCGCTCGTTGCACTGCCGCTCTCCGTCGTCCCAGCGGCGGCACAGGAAAAGAACATCCTGTTCGTCCTGTGGAAGGGGTTCACCCCCTCGGAGGAGGCATTCAAGGTCAGGCTGGCGGAGCTGGGCATCAAGGCGACTTACCGCGAGATCAACGGCAACCAGGATCGCGGCGCGCTGGCTTCCGCCTTGCAGGGACTCGAGGCCGAGATCGTGGCCAACGGCTTCCACGCGGCCTATACCCATGGAACGCCCGCTACCCAGGTCACGACCAGCGTCATCCGCGACCGCATCCCGGTCGTGTTCGACATCGTGGTCGATCCGGTCGGCGCCAAGCTCGTCAAGTCGCTCAAGGAGCCCGGCGGGACCGTCACGGGCGCCACGAACGGCGTTCCCATCGCCGACCAGTTCGACGCCTTGACCAAGCTGAAGCCGATCAGGACCCTCCTGGTACTGTTCAATTCCCGCGAGGCCAACTCCAACATCATCGAAAACGAGGTTCGCAGCTGGGCCGAGAAGCACGGCGTCAACGTCACGTCCCGCCGCGTCACCCTGGGGAACGAATCGCTGAAGGACGTGCTGGCGGAAATCACGTCGGGCAAGGTCAAGGTCGACGCCGTCTATGCCGGCGCGGACAACTATGTCGGATCGGTCGCGGGCGAGATCCACGCCGCGATCGGCAACATGGTGCCGCTGTTCGGCGCCACCCAGACCTATACCAAGGCCGGCTGGCTCGCGGCCTATGGTGCGTCCGCCACCGACATGGGCATCACCGCCGCCGAACAGATGGCAAAGGTGCTCAACGGTACCAGCCCCGCCACCCTGCCTGTCCTGCTGCCCAAGCCCAAATTCTTCATGTCCAAGGCGGCCGCCGAAAAGCATGGCATCGCGCTGCCGCCCGACGTCATCCTGGACAACTGACCGGCCCCTGACGACCTGATGGTCCTGTACAGTGTCTTTGATGACGTTCGGCGGAGCGGAGTGCGGTAGGTCGGCCTTCGCCCGTCAGGGCGAACGCCGACACCTGCGTCAACGCTCCGGCCACGCTGTCGGCGTCGGCCTTCGGCCGAGGCCGAGGCCGACCTACGGTAAATCAATCAAGAACACTGTGCCGGACCAAGGGATCTTCGCTTTTAAAAGATCGATGCCGCGGGATGGAGCGGCGCGGAGGCGGTGCCGAGAAACCTTGAGGCCGGCCCGCGCCCCGCCGGAGCGCCGAGGAGGAATGGCCGGCAGTCCGAGTCGGCCATTCCCCCACGGCAGTCCGTCATTTCTTCGTCGGGCACGCCGCCGGCGGCGCCTTGACCGGGGCGCTGGCATGGCTGGACAGGTATTTCAACGCGTCGCCCAGCGTGCTGGCCCAGACCGGCCATTCGTGGTCCCCGGCGACCACCCGGAAGACCGCCTTGCCCGGCTGGTGGCGGTTCAGGTCCCGGAACAGCACGGCGGCATGGTAGGCGATCTCGAACCGGTCGATGTCGCCGCTGTTGATGTAGAACGGGACCACCAGCGGCTGGGCGCGGTAGGCGTCGAACAGGATGCGCCAGCCCAGGCGCTGCCACGTCTCCGGGTCGAACTTCCCGTCCTTCTGGAAGGGCGGGTCCTTCATCGCGGACGAATTGGCGGGGGGCAGCGGTTCATACACCGCGGGGCTCAGCGCGCCCGCCGCGGCGAACAGGTCGGGACGCTCGAACGACAGGCGCGCCGCGGCGAGGCCGCCCGCTGACAGGCCCGCCACGAGGCGGCCGGAACGGTCGGCGATGGTGCGGAACCGGCGCTCGACCTCTGGCAGCAGCTCGGTCATCAGCACGGTCTGCGACTTCTCGGCATTGGCGTCCAGCCACCACATCTGCTTGTGGCCGGGCATCACGACCACCATCGGCGCGATGGCTCCCCCGGCGATCAGCGAGTCTAGGGTCGATTCGGCCTTGCCCTTGACCAGCCAGTCATGCTCGTCGCCATTGGCGCCGTGCAGCAGGTACAGCACCGGATAGGACAGGCAGGCGTCGGCGTAGCCGTCCGGCAGATAGACCGTGAAGCGGTAATCGCGGCCAAGCGTCGGCGAGGCCAGGCTCTGTTCGAGCACGGTACCCGCGAGCGCCGGCGTCGCGGCGAGCCATGCGGCCAGCGCGGCGCCGGCCCAGGCGCCTGACCGCATTCCCATGGAAGTTGCCAGGGCGGCAAACCTCGATCCAAGTCGCTTCATTTCCGTTCCCCTCTCCGCGCAGTCCCGGCCCGACGCGATGCTCCGGTTCATTATGCCGGGTGTCGCACTTTAGCCAGGGTTGCATTGGCATGGTAGAGGGGATAAACGGGAGAATTGGTGAAACGCATTGCGCCTATACGAAATATCACTTAGAATACTGATTAACAGAGGTTGTAAATCGGTATCCGCTCCGGATGCTTCGCCTCAACAACTTGAATTCCATTCGCGTCCTTTCAGCAACCGGCGGCGCGCCGTCCCGATGGCAGAACCAGGGGGACTGGCCCCGATGCAGCCGGTGATCATGCATGATCGAGGTCTTCTCAAATGGCCCAAGCCGTCACCGTATCCCGGATCGAGCGTCTGCTCGTCGTCGAGGACGACGAGTTCAGCCAGCAATTGATCGAGTTATACCTGCGCAAGGCCGGATTCACCGAACTGACGGTCGCCAACGACGGCCGCCAGGCGCTCGACCTTGCGAAAGCCAACAGCTTCGACCTGATCCTGCTCGACCTCAACCTGCCGCGGATCGGCGGGACGGAGGTGGTGCGCCGCCTGAAGAAGGAAGGGTTGCTGGCCAACACTCCCGTCGTGGTGATCTCGGCGATCACCAACATGGAGGACACCATCCAATGCATCGAGATGGGGGCCACCGATTATCTGGCGAAGCCCTTCAACGTGATGCAGCTCCAGCAGCGGGTCGATGCCTGCCTTGAGCGGCGCCGGCTCCGGCAGGAGGCGGCGGTCGCCCGCGAATGCCAGGCGCTCGACCGGCGGGCCGCGCGGGCACTGCGGGCGGCCCTGGCCAGGCAGGGCTTCCCGCCCGCCGGTCCCGGCTTTCCGGTTGACGCAGCGGTCCTGGCGGAACCGGGCGCCGGCGGCGCGGAACCCGGGCTGGGCGGGGACTTCCACGACGTCCTGCCGGCGCCCGGCGGCGGAACCTGTTTCCTGGTCGGCACCGTCTCCGGTTTCGGGGGCGCCGGCTCCGGAGTCGCCGCCGTGCTGACCGCCGCGCGCGTCCGGGCTCTTGCCCGCGCCGCGGTGGAGAAGGGCGGCGACCCGGCTGCCGTGATCGCCTCGGTCGGCCGCGAGCTTGACGGGGGCTTCCCGGTCGGCCTGTTCGTCGGCCTGTTCCCCGCCGGTGGCGGAGCGCTCCGCCACGCCAATGCCGGTATGCCGGCCCCGGTGGTGCTGAGCGGCGTGTTGGGCGTGCTGCCGCTCGCCGGTCGCCGCGGCCCGCCGCTCGGCGGGGAGGGGGCGGAAGAAGGAGCTTCGGGCGGCGAATTGTCGCTCCAGCCCGGCGACGGCCTGGTCGTCTATACCCGGGGCCTGGCGGACGCCGCCGATGCCGCCGGAGCCACCTTCGGCGAGCAGCGGCTGCGCGGCGTTCTGGAAAGCGTGCTGTCGGCACCTCCGGAGGTCGTCACCGCCACCCTGCGCGAGGATGCCGCCGCGTTCACCGGCACCGGCATCCTCAAGGACGACGTCACGATCGTCGCCCTGCGCGTGCGAGGCTGAGACCCCTCCCGCCTCAGGCGGTCCCAGCCCGGCCGTTCCGGTGCGACAGGAAGAAGCGGATCATCTCCCGCGTCGCGTCCGGTCCGGCCGGATCGGTATAGGACCCGGACTGGCTGCCGCCGGCCCAGGCGTGCCCGGCCCCGGCGATCGTCCAATGCTCGCACAGCACGCGGCCGGAAGGGTCGGCATGGACGGTGCGGCTGAATTCCCGCCCGCCCGGCGCCCGGCCCCGCTCGACCGTCGCGCGCAGCGTCGCCTTGCCCGCGGTGGGATGCGCCAGGGCCTGGGCCGCGACCGCGTCGCCGTTGCCGGGATGGACGGTGCCGTCCCGGTCGCCGTGGAAGACGATGGTGGGCACCGCCCTGCCGCCACCCGCCGTTCCCGGTCTCGTTCCCGGCGCCCCCTGCCGCATGGCGGCGAAGGCGGAGGGCAGGTCCCGGGCGGCGCCGCTGGGCAGGCCCGAATGCACGCCGATGGCGGCGTAGAGGTCGGGATACGCCGCGCCCAGGATCGCGGCGGTCGCCCCGCCGGCGGACAGCCCGGCGACATAGACGCGTTCCGGATCCACCGCATGGTCGCGCATGATCTGCCGGGTGATTCCCGCGATCAGCGAGGGCTCGCCCCGGTCGCGGCCCTGGTCTTCCGGCTTGAACCAGTTCCAGCATTTCTGCGCGTTGGCGGATGACGGCTGCGCCGGGTAGGCCACCAGGACGCCAAGCTCCTCCGCCACCGCGTTCATGCGGGTCCCGGCCGCGAAATCGTCGGGCGACTGGGTGCAGCCGTGGAGCATCACGACCAGCGGCATGGGGTGGTCTGTACGTTTGGCGGGCACGTAGAGCTTGTAGTCCCGGGTCCCGGCCGGGCCGGCATGCGACCTGGTCTCGAAGGAGGCGCCGTCCGGCAGCGGATCGGAGGCTGGCCGGGAGGACCCGCCGCCGATGTCGAAGCCGGCCGGCATGCCCCGGGCGGCGAGGTCGCGCAGGGTCTCGCCCAGGCCGGGCAGGGAACCGGTGCGCGGGCGCGGATGCAGCCTGCCCGCGAACTTCGCGGAGGGCCGGGGAGCGGCCTGCGGCTTTTCCCCGTCGAGATGCACCGGCTCCACGTCGATCACGGTGGAGGAAGGGGATGCCGGCGCGGAGGCGGCGGGCGCCTCGCCACCGGTGCCGTTCAGCAGTCGCTGGATAAGGGCCGTGGCCTCGGCAAGCTTGCCGGCGCCGGTCAGGCGGGTCGCCTCGGCGAATCCGGGGGGCATGCCGGAGGAGAATCTGCTGTTCATGTCGGGTGCTTTCTGTTCCCGGAGGTCTGTTCGGGGAGTCGGGCCGGGGAGGCGTTACTTGATGCGGTCGGCCAGGGCCGACTTGACGGCGGCGCTGGCATGCAGGGCGCCCAGGACGGTGAGCGAGGCGATGGTGGCGCGGGCCAGTTCCGGCGTGACGTCCGGAGCGATGGTGGCCAGTCCCAGGACGCGGACGTCGAGCATCTGCCCGGCGTCCCGCGCCGCTTCGAGATCCGCGCGGGTGAAGTGCCGAAGGCCGAGGTCCACGCTCTTGCGGGTCACGGCCTGCCGGACGACATCGGCGTGGCGCTCGATCTGGTTGCGGATGGCGGTGCGGATGAAATCGGTCCGGTTGGAGTAGAACCCCTCCTGCACCAGCAGATCCACGTGCCCCAGGTCCACGTAGCCCAGGTTGATCGTGATCTTCTCGCTGTCCGGACCCTTCGGCCGGATGTCCTGCACATTGTTCGCCATCTCATTTCCATCCATTCACCATCCAGTGGGATGGTAATTCGGGTGGGCGGCGTTCAATGTCAAGGGGCGGTGATCAAGGCGCCTTGTGGTGGGCGGAATATTCCGGCGCGACCCGGGCGCGATGCTGTATGGTGCCGCGCCACACTTTCCCGTCCCCTGTCCGCCCCGAGTTTGCCTTGCGAATCGCCACCTGGAACATCAACTCCGTCCGGCTGCGGCTGGATCTCCTGCTGCGCCTGATCGACGAGAAGAACCCCGACGTCATCTGCCTTCAGGAGACCAAGACGGTCGACGAGACCTTTCCCCTGGCTCCCCTGGCGGAGCGCGGCTACGTCCATGCCCGGATCCACGGCATGAAGAGCTACAACGGCGTCGCGATCCTGTCGCGCCGGCCGCTCGTTGGCGGCTGCGTGCAGCACTGGTGCGAGCGCCAGGACTGCCGCCACGCCATCGCCGTGGTCGACGGGATCGAGATCCACAGCGTCTACATCCCCTCGGGCGGGGACGTTCCCGATCCGGCGGTCAACCCCAAGTTCGAGCACAAGCTGCGCTTCCTGGACGAGATGACGGCGTGGTGGGCGGCCGAGCGGACGCCGGACCGGCCGATGGTCGTGGTCGGCGACTTCAACGTGGCGCCGCTGGAACACGACGTCTGGTCGCACAAGCAGATGCTCGACGTCGTCTCGCACACTCCGGCGGAGGTCGAGCGGCTGACAGCGATGCAGCGGTCGATCGGCTGGGTGGATGCGGTGCGCCGCTTCGTGCCGGATGACCGGAAGCTCTACACTTGGTGGAGCTATCGCGCGAAGGACTGGTCGGCGGCGGACCGGGGCCGCCGGCTGGACCATATCTGGGTCACCGAGCCGCTGGCCGGCAGCCTGCGCGGCCATGAGGTCCTGCGCGAAGCGCGCGGCTGGGAGCCGAAGCCGTCCGACCATGTCCCGGTGCTGATCGATCTGGACGTGTAGGGGAGCCGGGCGGGCGGTTCCGGAACCGGAAAAGAAAACGGCCACCGCGGGGGGCTCATGCGGTGGCCGATAGATCCAGCCGGGGCCAGGCTGGAGACGCCCTTTAATGAGGGCGCCCGCGTGAAGGGCTGTTCATCGGTCTTGGTGACCGCGCTGTAGGGACCCTCCGCGTAAGACCGATATGGGGGCGAAAAGTGGCGAAATTTAGGTGTCCTGACAAAGGCTTGGCCCCCTGAAGCCGGGTTCTGGGGAAAATCCGTTGCACCAGAGGCAGTTACGATACGGCAACAGATTTTTTCGCAAAAGGACTAATCCAATTTCCCCAGAAGCGAGGATGCCGCGGCGGTGACGTCGCCGATCGCGGGATAGCGGCTCCGGTTGACCAGCATGTCGCGTGCCAGCCGAAGCGCCCGGGTTTCGCAGGCCGCGCGCAGGTCCGGATCGGCGATGGTCTCCAACTCCTCGACATGGGCGAGGCCCAGGATTCGCCGGATCATCTTGGCGGCGGCGAATCCCACCGAATCGGAGAACAGCCGCGCCATGTAGGCGGTCCGGACCCGTTCCAGCTCCGCCTGCCCGGCGGCATCGGCGAACAGGCCGGCCGGATAGAGGTCGCCGGTCGGGCGCTCCCGCCACAGCTCCAGGAAAGTCGCCTCGAAGCGGGTCCAGACCTCCCGCACCTGGTCGAGGATCCAGGCCCGGTAACCGTCGCGCCGGTCGGAGGCGGTCTCATGGCCGGCCTGGGCGAAGAAGGCCAGCAGCAGGTTGCCGAGCACCGCCCCGACGTCGAACCCCATGGGACCGTAGAAAGCGAATTCCGGGTCGATCACCCGGGTGTCCGACTCGGTCACCATGATCGACCCGGTGTGCAGGTCGCCGTGGATCATCGCCTCGGCACAGGTCAGGAACTTCCCTTTCAACTCCGAAACGGCGGCCTTGGCGGCCGTGTCGGCGCGGAACTCGGCGGCGATCCCGTCGAGTTGGGGGGAGGTCCAGCGGTTCAGCTCGGCCACCCGGTAGGGATCGGTGAAGATCAGGTCCTCGGTGATCCGGCACAGGGCGGTATTGCCGCAGAACACCGCCATCCGCCGCTTCTTGTCGGCGGCGGGCAGCGCCAGGTCCGAGGTGCCGAACAGCGTATGGGCCATGAAATATGCTATGTCGCCGGCGAATCGCGGGTAGCGGATGCCGGCCGCCAGACCCTTCCGCATGATGATGTGCGGCCGCAGCAGCTCCATCACCGTCAGGGCCATTTCGTGATCGTAATGGAACAGTTCGGGTGTCTGCGCCGGCGCCGCGGCGCGCTGCGCCGTCAGCGCCTCGTGCTCGAAGAAGGCCCGGCTCAGCGGCAGCGGCCAGCTCTCGCCGACCAGCCGCACATAGGGCAGGGCCTGCTTGACCGCGACCCCGCCGCCCGGGCCGGTGACGATGAACACCAGGTTCAGGTTGCCGTCGCCGACCTCGCGGACCTGCCAGTCGGCGGGGCCGCCGCCCAGGCGGGAGGCGACGGCGCCGATGCCTGCCAGGTACGCGGGCAGGCCGGCATCGTCCAGGGCGCGGTATCCGGGCGGGGTCTCCAGGAGGCGATTCGTCGGGGGGCGATTCGTCGGGGTTTCGGTATCCAGCGTCACGGGGCCATCTCCTATCCGGCTTTTCTTGTTTTCGGGACGAGTTTCCGGCGTCCGGTCAAGCTTGGCAACCGCAACCCGGCATCGCGCCGAAGGGGGCTGCCGAAGCGTGGGCTTCGCGCTATGAGTTGTCGGGCAAGTCCCCGGTTTGGTCCTGTCCGCGAAGGAGCGTTGGCGATGCGGTTCTCTCCCCTGGTCGATCGGATTTCCGGCAAGGGCTCGGATGCCTGGAGCATCCATTGGCGCGCCCGGGAGCTGGCCCGGCAGGGGCGGGACGTCATCATGCTGACCGTCGGCGACCCCGACATGCCCCCGCCGGCCCGGGTGATCGAGGCGGCGGTCGAGTCGCTGAGGGCCGGCCGCACGACCTATTCGCCGATGGCGGGCTATCCGGAGGTCCGCGCGGCAATCGCCGCCCGCCACCAGGAGCGCACCGGGACGCCGACTCCGGCGGACGACGTGGTCGTCGTGCCCGGCGCCCAGGCCGGACTCTATTGCGCGATGCAGTGCCTCGCCGGCCCGGGCGACGAGGTGATCGCGCCGGAGCCGATGTACGCGACCTACGAAGCGGTCGCCGGCGCCGCGGGGGCGGCGATCGTCAACGTGGCGCTGCGTCCGGAGCGGGGCTTCCATCTCGACCCGGAAGACCTGGAGCGCGCCGTGACGCCGCGCACCCGGGTGCTGTGGCTCAACAGCCCGCACAACCCGACCGGCGCCGTGATGACCCGCGCCGAGGTCGAGGCCGCCGCCGACTTCTGCCGGCGCCACGACCTGTGGCTGCTGTCGGACGAGGTCTATGCCGACCTGGCCTATGCGGGACCCCATGTCAGCCCGCGCAGCCTTCCGGGTATGGCGGAGCGCACCGTGGTGGTGTCCAGCCTGTCCAAGTCGCACGCGGTGCCGGGCTTCCGGTTCGGCTGGATCATCGGGCCGGCGGAACTGGCCGATCATCTGTCGCGGCTGGTGCTGTGCATGCTCTACGGCGGGCCGCCCTTCATCCAGGACGGCGCGCTGGCGGCGCTGACGAACGATTGCCCGGAGGTGGGCGAGATGGCGGAAGCCTATCGGCGCCGCGCCGGCATCATGGTTTCCCTGTTGGAAAGCGTTCCCGGCCTGCGTGCCTCCCTGCCGGAGGGCGGCATGTTCGTCCTGCTGGACGTCCGGGGCACCGGCCGCACCTCCGGCGAGTTCGCCCAGGGCCTGCTGGAGCGGCACGGTGTCGCGGTCCTGCCGTGCGACGGCTTCGGCCCCAGCGCCGCCGGGCACCTGCGGATATCACTCGCCGCGCCCGACGGGCGGATCGAGGAGGCGGCCCGGCGCATCGCGGAGCATGCGGCTTCGGCCTGAAACCCGTCACCGGGGCGGCGATGCTTCGCCCTGGAATTTTTTTTGCCGCAGGTCGATTTTACCCTTTTGCGCGGAGGGGTTTCAGTGTATCAGATCGCTCCGCGCTAGCACGTGCCCCTGGCCCCCACGGTTCTTCCAAGTGGGGTTATGCAACGACGAACGTGTAACCCCCGACCGTCCCTTAAGCAAGGCGGCGTCTTGGAGGATACGATGTTTCATGTTGTTGTCGGTGGGCCGCACGCCCATCCGCCTCATATCACGCATCTCGGTCGATTGTGTGCAGACCCCAAAGGGTCTGAGGGTTCAGTCTGCGCATCGGCGCCGACGGCGGCCTGACCGTACTCCACACACCCATCATATCACTCCTTTCTGGTTCTCGGGAGACTGAGATGAACGAGAAGATTGCTCGTTTTTTCGCGGAGCAGCAGCCTGCAACTCCGTGCCTGGTGGTTGACCTCGATATCGTGGACGAGAATTTCAGGTCGCTGACCGCCGCATTGCCCGACGCGAAGATCTACTACGCGGTCAAGGCGAACCCGGCGCCGGAGATCCTGTCGCTGCTGGTCGAGCGCGGCTCGTCCTTCGACACCGCGAGCGTGCCCGAGATCGAGATGGTGCTGGCCGCCGGCGCCACGGCGGAGCGGATCTCCTTCGGCAACACGATCAAGAAGCAGCGCGACATCGCCAAGGCCTACGAGCTGGGCGTCCGGCTGTTCGCCTTCGACAGCATCGGCGAGCTGGACAAGATCGCCGAATCGGCTCCCGGCAGCCGGGTGTTCTGCCGCATCCTGACCTCGGGCGAGGGTGCCGAATGGCCGCTGTCGCGCAAGTTCGGCTGCGACCCGGCCATGGCGCGGGCGCTTCTGATCGCCGCCGCGGGCAAGGGGCTGGTGCCTTACGGCGTGTCGTTCCATGTCGGCAGCCAGCAGAAGGACCCGACCCAGTGGGACACCGCGCTGCGCACGGTGGCCGAGATGTTCCATGACCTGGAGGCACTCGGCATCACGCTCAGCATGGTCAATCTGGGCGGCGGTTTCGCGACGCGTTACCGCAGCGACGTGCCCGAGTCGGAGGCCTACGGCAACGCCATCCTGGACTCGCTCCGACGACATTTCGGCAACCGCATCCCCGAGACCATCGTCGAACCGGGCCGCAGCATGGTCGGCAACGCCGGCGTGATCGAGAGCGAGGTCGTCCTGATCTCGACCAAGTCGGCCAACGACAACCGCCGCTGGGTCTACCTGGACATCGGCAAGTTCGGCGGTCTGGCCGAGACGATGGACGAGGCGATCCAGTACCCGATCGTCACGACCCGGTCCGGCGCCACCGATTCGGTGATCCTGGCCGGTCCGACCTGCGACAGCGCCGACGTGCTGTACGAGAAGGCCGACTACCAGCTCCCGCTCGACCTGGCGATCGGCGACCGGATCCGGATCCACGCGGCCGGCGCCTATACGACCACCTACGCCTCGGTCAACTTCAACGGCTTCGCGCCGCTGTCGCAGTACTACATCTGAGGGTTGTTGCGCTACGCCAGAAGGTCGTGGAACTCCGGGTGGCGCCGGATCCACGCCGCGGCGTAGCTGCAGATCGGCACGACCTTCATTCCTTCGCTCCGCGCGGTTTCCATGACGCCGCGCATCAGCTTCCCGGCCGCCCCCGTCCCCCGCAGGGACGGTGGCGCTTCCACATAGGGGATCTGGAGGGTGGAGCCGACCCGGCGGTAGTTGGCGAAGACGGTCTTGCCGTCCACGTCCAGCTCGTACCGGCTCCTGGCCGGATTGTCGGTCACCTGTTCCGTCATATCGTTCCTCTCATTCCAGCGCGCTGACCTGCTCCAGGTTCTCCAGCAGGGCCGCGTTGAACTCCCGTGGCGCCTGGACCTGCGGCGAGTGGCCGAGCTCCGGGAAGGTTACCAGCCGCGCATCGCGGATGCGCTCCGCGGTCAGGCGCCCCAGGTCGGCATAGCGGCCCAGGCGGGCGGCGACGTCGGGCTCTGCGCGGTTCTTGCCGATCGCGGTGGTGTCCCGCTCGCCGATCATCAACAGGGTCGGCACCCGGATGTTCTGAAGCTCGTGGACCACCGGCTGCATGAACACCATGTCGGAGGTCAGCGCCTGGTTCCAGGCGACCAGGTCGCGGCCGTCGCCCTGGTACATGCCGGCCAGCATCTCCACCCAGCGGTCATATTCGGGCTTCCAGTCGCCGGCATAGTAGGTGGTCCGCTGATACTGCTTGATGCTGTCGAAATCGGTCTTCAGCTCGGACTGGTAGAGCTGGTCCACGGTGACGACCGGAACGCCTTCCGCCTTCCAGTCCTCCAGCCCGATCGGGTTGACCAGCACCAGCCCCGATGTCCGGTCCGGATACATCAGGGCATAGCGCATGGCCAGCATGCCGCCCATGGAATGGCCCATGACGATGGGGCGGCGGACTTCGGCCTGCTCCAGCAGGGCATGGGTGTTGGCGGCCAGCTGGTGCAGGCCGTACTGATAGGCCCGCGGCTTGGTCGATTTGCAGAATCCGACCTGGTCGGGAACGACGACCCGGTAGCCCGCCAGGGTCAGCGGCTCGATCACGCTTTCCCAGGTGGCTCCGCAGAAATTCTTGCCGTGGAGCAGGACGACCGTCCCGCCGTTCCCGGCATTGGCCGGCGGAACGTCCATGTAGGCCATGGACAGCGGCTGGCCCTGCGAGGTGAATTCGAACCGCTTCACCTCGTAGGGATAGTCGAAGTCCGCCAGCATCGGATCGGCCGAGGCGGACCCCGCCGGCGCCAGCGGCCCTCCGGTCAGGATCATGCCCAAGGCCAGTGCCGTCAACAGGGTCCGCTTCATCGTCTCACCTCGACCGATCATTTCCCAACCTCAGGAACCCGAACCGGCCGAGCCCCCGACGAACGCCTCACGCAGCCGGCCGGCGACATAGGACTGGGCCTCCTTCGCCTTTTCCACGACCGGCGCCGCGCCGAAGAACTCGTGGGTGACGCCCTCGTAGCTGTTGGACGCCACCTCGACGCCGGCATTGCGCAGCCGCCGGGCCAGCAACTCGCCCTCCGACCGCAGCGGGTCGAGCTCCGCCGTCACGATGGTGGTCGGCGGCAGCCCGGCGAGATCCGGCGCGTCGACGACGTTGATCAGCGGGTTGTTGCCGTCGCGCGGACTGCGCAGGTACTTGTCGAAGAACCAGGCCATCATGGCTTTGTTCAGCGGCTTCGCGTTCGCCTGCTCCCGGTACGACTCCGTCTCAATGTCGTTGCCCGCGACCGGATAGATCAGGACTTGGTGAACCGGAGGTTGCAGACCCTGCTCCCGCGCCATCCGCGATACGCCGATCGCCATGCTGCCGCCGGCGCTCTCGCCCGCTACGGCGATGCGGTCCGGATCACCGCCGAACTGGCCGGCGTTCACCTGCGTCCAGCGATAGGCCGCCAGGGCGTCCTCGTGGGCGGTCGGAAACTTCGATTCCGGTCCTTTGCGGTACCCTGCCGAGACGACGATCGCGCCGGCCTGGTTGGCGAGCGCCCGGGCCGAGGCGTCGTAGGTGTCCAGGTCGGCGATCACCCAGCCGCCGCCATGGTAATAGACGATGACGGGCAGGGGGCTCCGGGCGGACCCGGGAACATAGATGCGGGCCGGCTGGGCTCCGCCCGGTCCCGGTATGGAGACATCCCGCACGGACGCCATGGTTTCCGGGGCGGCGCTCCGGCCGTCGTCGGCCAGCACCTTCGCGACCGCGTCGGCCATGGTCGGCTGGCGCCGCGCCTCCTCGGCCGACAGGGTCTCGATCGGCTTGGGACCCAGCGCTTGGAGGGCCAGCAACACCGACTGCATGTCGGCGTCCGCCGCGGCCAGGGTCGGCGCGCCCTGGGCGGCGGCCGCCGGGTCGTTCGAGACGGCGGTGCCGGCGTTGGAGAGCTGCTGGCAGGCACCCAGGGCCAGGATCGCCGCGGCACCCAGCAGCAGCGGGCTTTTGGACCTGTTCTTCATGGTGTTCAAACCTGCTTCACCTTGGGCTCGCGCTCCCAGAAACGCAGCTTCCGGCAGGACTGGACGAAGTCCTTGGCATCCGATGCGCCCTTCAGCTCCGTGAAGCCGCCGTCCATGTCCGCGGCGACGCAGGCCTTCTCCAGCAGAGGCATCGCCTCCTTGTTGTAGGCGATGAACTTCGCGTGGGCGAAGGCGTCGGTCACGAAGTCGCGGGCGGTCGCCTCCTTCGAGAGCAGCTTGGCCCCGTCGTCCGACAGCAGGACCGCGACCGCGTCATAGACCACGGAAGGCGCGCCGTTGATCTTCTCGTCGCCTTCGATGAAGGTGCCGTCGCTGGCCTTCACGCCGCCTACCATGGGGGCCACGAATTCCAGCATGGCGCCTTCGGCGGTGATCGCCTCCTTCAGCGCCTTGACCAAGTCGATGTCGACGCCGTCGCTGACCAGCACGCCGACCTTGCGGCCCTTGAAGCTCTCCGGACCGTTCAGCAGGATGCTGAGCGCCGGGGACGGCGGCAGGTCCTGGGTCGGCCGGGCGGCGTCGGCCGGCTTGGGCATCTCCTCCAGCCGCAGGCCGAAGGCGACCTTTTCCGCCAGCCCCTTGTCCACGTTCAGCAGGTGCGAGACCATGCGGGCGCGGATCGCGGGGGTCTTGACCTTGCTCAGCTCGAAGGTGAAGGCGTCGGCGATGTGGGTCTGCTCGACCGGGGTCTGGCTCAGGTAGAACTGCCGGGCCTGGCTGTAGTGGTCGGCGAAGCTCTCGGCGCGGATGCGCAGTTTGGCGCCCTGCTCCTCCGCCGGGAAGGACTTGAAGCCGATGTCCGGCGCCTCCCGCGGGCCGCCCGCGGCGCCGCCCCAGGAGTTCGGCTCGTAATTGGCGCGGCCCTTGGGGTTGACCATCGCCATGTGCCCGTCCTGCTGGAAATGATGGACCGGGCGCTTGGGCGCGTTGATCGGCAGGTAGGTGAAGTTGGGGCCGCCCAGCCGCTTCAGCTGGGTGTCCAGGTAGGAGAAGTTGCGGCCCTGGAGCAGCGGGTCGTTGGTGAAGTCGATGCCCGGGACGATGTTCTGGGTGCAGAACGCGACCTGCTCGGTCTCCGCGAAGAAATTGTCGACGCAGCGGTCGAGCACGAGGCGCCCGACGCGGCGGATCGGCAGGATCTCCTCGGGGATGATCTTGGTGGCGTCCAGCACGTCGAAGTCGAACTTCTCGGCGAAGTCCTGGTCGAAGACCTGGAGGCCCAGCTCCCACTCGGGGAAGTCGCCGGCCTGGATCGCGTTCCACAGGTCGCGGCGGTGGAAATCGGGGTCGGCGCCGTTGATCTTCAGCGCCTCGTTCCAGACCACCGACTGCATGCCCAGCTTGGGCTTCCAGTGGAACTTGACGAAGGTCGACTTGCCCTCGGCGTTGACCAGCCGGAAGGTGTGGACGCCGAAACCTTCCATGAAGCGGAACGAGCGCGGGATGGTCCGGTCGGACATGATCCACAACGCCATGTTGACCGCTTCCGGCGACAGCGAGATGAAGTCCCAGAAATTATCGTGCGCGGTCTGGGCCTGGGGGAACCCGCGGTCGGGCTCCTGCTTGGCGGCATGGATCAGGTCGGGGAACTTGATGGCGTCCTGGATGAAGAACACCGGGATGTTGTTGCCGACCAGGTCCCAGTTGCCTTCCTGGGTGTAGAACTTGACCGCGAAGCCCCGCACGTCGCGCGCCAGGTCGGCCGAGCCCTTGTTGCCCGCCACGGTGGAGAAGCGGACGAAGGCCGGGGTCTTCTCGCCGGCGCGCTGGAACAGGTCGGCGCGGGTGAGGTCGGACAGCGGCTCGTAGGTCTCGAAATAGCCGTGGGCGCCGAAGCCGCGGGCATGGACCACGCGCTCGGGAATGCGCTCGTGGTCGAAGTGGAAGATCTTTTCCCGGAAGTGGAAGTCCTCCAGCGCCGTCGGGCCGCGATAACCGACCTTGAGGGAGTTCTGGTCGTCGGCGACGGGGACGCCCTGCTGGGTGGTCAGGACGGGCACGTCGCCGCCGGCCACCTGATGGGTTTCGCCGCCCTCGCCCCGGATCACTTCCTGGTCGGCGAAGCGTGCGGTCTCGCGGCTGCTGGTAAGCCTGTTGTCCGGCATCGTGGTTGCTTCCTGTCTTCTGGGTCTTGGTAGGGTCGGGGCGCCTGCCCGCCCTCGGGCATCCGATGCCCGGGCCGTGGGAGCCGCTCTGAAGGGATCACAAGGCAGAAACCCCGGCAGGCTTGGAATGTTTCCAGGAAAAGCGCCGCAGCGACCTTACCGGGACAAGGACGCGACACTCAGGAATCGTTAACCCCATCGAAATTAATATCGGATCGCGGCGTGCCGCTGCGGCTCCCGGTACGGATTTCGAGGGGAGAGGGTCGTGAGCTTCAAGTTTATCGCTGTCGCCTATGGCATGCTCGGCGCCACGGCGGCGACCGGTTATTACGTGCAGGGCGGCGGCGGTGGCGGCATGGGAGCCGGCGGTGCCGGCCGCGCCGCCAATCCGCCGAAGGTGGAGCGGGTCGCGAAGCTGGAGGTCCCGCCGATGCCGGAACGTCCGGTTCCGGCCCCCGTCGAGGCCGCCGTCGAGGCTCCCGTTCCGGCACCGGTCGCGGCTCCCGGACCTGACACGACGCCGCAGGCCGAGGCTCCGGCGATGGCCGTCGCCTCGGTGATGCCGCTGACCGCGCCGCCGACCCCGCCGCCGCCGCCGCCGCCGCCGATGCCGGTCCAGGCCTCCGCGCCCGCTTCCGACGGTGGTTTCTCGCGGGGGTACATGCAGATCACCGCCGACATGACGGTCAATCCCTGGACCGGGGCCTGGCTGACCAGCGACGACCGGTCCATGGGATACATCACCGGACCGGTGACGGCCCAGCCCGTCCCTGCGCCCGCGCCGGTCATGGTCGCCCAGGCGCCGGAACCCTCGCCGGAGGCTTCGCCGGAACCGGCCCCTCCGCCATCTCCTCCCGCGGCGGTTCCCGAAGCGGCGCCGCCGGCGGCCGTGCCGGTCGTCCGGGCCGCCGTGATCGACCGGACGGAGGCGATGGAGGCGAAGCCGGAGACGCCGCGTCCCGGCGGATACATGGCGCATCTCGCGTCCTACCGGGACCCGCAGCACGCCATGGCCGGGTGGAAGACGCTGAAGAAGTCGCACCGCGACCTTCTGATCAACCGGGCGCCGGTCATGGTCAAGGCGGACATCCCGGGGCAGGGGACCTTCGTCCGGCTGATGACCGACGGGTTCACCCAGCTGACCGAGGTGTCGGAGTTCTGCACCGACCTGAAGGCATCCGGCCAGTACTGCAACCCGATGAAGGGCAAATAGGCTTGGGGTCTTACCCAATGAGCGGCATCACCGGTTCCCGCATCCTGGCGCTTCTCGCCCTGGTGGCCCTTCCGGCCGGCTGCGGCTCCACCCAGTCCAACTCCCCGCTGGCGATGGAGATCGGGGCCTCGGCCGCCTGCGTCGGCGAGGTCGAGGGCCGGCCCGCTTTCGCGCCGCTGCGGGCCAAGAGCCCGCCCCTGGGCGAAATGTCGCCGGCCAACCTGGGCGACACGGCCAAGCCCACCCCGGAGGAGCAGGAGCTGGCCCGGGGCTACCTCACCGCCATCGCCGCCTGCACCCCCCGGGCCGAGGCGATCCTGAACCCGCGCGACCAAGCGGCCGGGCGGGCGATCCTGACCACCTGGCACGAGCAGGAACAGCTTTACGCCGCCCTGGCATCCGGCCGGCTGACCTGGGGCCAGTTCAACCGCATGACGGAGGCGCTGGGCCGGCGGATGGACCGCCAGCTCCGCACCGCCATGGTCGCCGCCTCGACCCCCTAGGATTTCGGGTCAGGCGTTTCGGCTCAGGCGCCGCCGACCCCCTCGATGATCTTGCCCGTGCCCGAGCAGGTCGGGCAGGACTTGTCGTTCAGCCGGCCGCTGCCTTTGCAGTCGGGGCAGATGTTCTCGCCGGTGCCGGGAGTGCCGGGAGGGGCGTCGTCGCCGGGTGCCATCGGTTCTGTTGCCATGGTCGTTCTCCTGTCGGTTACGCCAGGGACAACAGCGAAGGGCGCCGATTCGTCACCAGGATTTGACCAGACCGCCGTCGACCAGGGTGACCGAGCCGGTCACGTAGCTCGCCCGCGCGCTGACCAGGAAGGTGGCGACGGAGGCGAACTCCTCCACCGTGCCGTAGCGGCCGACCGGGATCTGGGCCTTCGCCGCCGACCTGACCGCCTCGATGTCCTTGCCCTGCTTGTCCGACGCCGCTTGGTCGAGCTGGTCCACCCGCTCCGTATGGATGCGGCCGGGCAGGATCGTGTTCACCGTGACGCCGTCGGGGGCGACTTCCAGCGACAGGGTCTTGCCCCAGTTGACCAGCGACACGCGGAGCGTGTTGGAGATGCCGAGGTTGGGGATCGGCTGGATCACGCCCGACGAGGCGATGGTCAGGATGCGGCCCCACTTGCGTTCCCGCATGCCCGGAAGCACCCGGCCGGCGGTCTCGATCAGGGTCACGACCATGGTCTCGAAATGCCTGCTCCAGTCCGAGGCGCCCACGGCGGAGATGTTGCCCGGCGGCGGCCCGCCCGAGTTGTTGACCAGGATGTCGACGGCGCCGGGGCCGCCCTCCACCCCGTCCATCAGCCGATCAACCGCGCCGGGGCCGTTCATGTCCACCGCGACGAAGCGGGCGGTTCCGGCGCCCCGAGCGGTGATCGTCTCCGCCGCCTGGGCCAGCCGTTCCCCGTTGCGGCCGACCAGGGTCACGTGGGCGCCTTCGGCGGCCAGCATCTCGGCGATGCCGTGGCCCAGGCCCTTGCTCGATCCCAGCACCAGGGCGCGCTTGCCCGAAAGCCCGAGGTCCATTGGATTTCCTCCCGTTGCATTGTCGGACGCAACGTTAACCGGCTGGCCGGGAGAGGCAAGCGCGCAGTGTCAGTTGGCCGCCGCGATCTGTTCCGGAGGCGGAACGATACCGTAGATGTCCGGCAGGACGACGACGCGGTCGTTGCGCAGCACGGCGGGCCAATAGACGAACCGGACGGGCATCGGCTCGGCCAGCCGCAGCCACCGGGTTTCCCCCGTATTCACCAGGGTTGTGATCCGCTCCGGCGTGAACCCGGCGGACCGCAGCAGGTCGTCGGCGAGCGCCTCCGGGTCGGCCAGCCGGACGCAGCCGGAGCTGACCGCCCGCCGGTCCCGCTCGAAGACGCGCGGCGCGTTGGTACCGTGCAGGTAGATGTGGTCGCCGTTGGTCAGGTTGAACCGGAAGCGGCCCAGCACGTTGTGGTCGCCGGCCGACTGGACGATCCGGACCCGCCGGGGCGACACGCCGGTCCAGTCGATTGCCGCCGGATCGACCGGCTCGCCGTCGAGCCAGACGGTCGCGTGGTCGATGCCGGGCGAGCCGGTCCGGCGCAGGCTGGGCAGCTTGTCCTGCTTGAGGATGGTCGGCGGTACGGTCCAGGTCGGGTTGACCACCACATGGGTGATCGTGTCGGTCAGCAGCGGCGTCGGCCGGGACGGGCTGCCGACCACCGTCTCCATGGTCAGCACCGTTTCGCCGTCGCGCACCAGCGTCAGGTCCTGCGCCGGAAGGTTGACCAGTACCACCGTGGCGGGTGCCGAGGCGCTGAATTCGGCGATCCGCGACAGGGTCTCGCGGATCGACGCGACCTCCTCCGCCGGCGTCAGGTTGAGGGCCGCCAGGGTGGCGCCGCCGACCTTGCCGTCGGGATTGAGCCCGCGCTCGGTCTGAAAGGTTTCGATTGCAACCGTAACCAGCTCGTCGAGGACGTCGCGCTCCGACCCCGGCTCCAGGTAGCCCAGCTCGACCAGCCGGCGGGTCAGGTCGAACACCCGGCCGTCCACCATGCCCGGCTTGAGCACCGGCCCGCGGGCGATCCGCGTCGCCGGGGCCGCGTCGGGCATGTCTTCCTCCAGAGTGACCAGCCGGGTTTCCAGGGCCGCCACCCAGCGCGCCATGCCCTGGTCGAACCCGCCGGCCCGCACGGGCAGGGCGGCGGCCAGGGTGGCCATTAACAGCGCCACCAGGGCGGGGAGGACGGCGAGGCGGGGGATCATGGCGATGACTCGGTTCTGCACATCAGGGAATGTAGCGCACTATGCCGTACCGGCCATGGCAACGGCGTGATCCATGTCACGCCTTCGGAGGGGAGGTCGACCCCTCGTTCGGAGATCACATCCGGGTTGTATCCCGGCGGGATATGCTGCAATAGGTGCCGCGCGCGTCCTGTGGAGTCCTCCGATGAAGCTTAACCACGTCCTGTCCGTCGACCAGTTCGACAAGGCGCTGATCGAAGAGCTGTTCTACCACGCCAACTGGATCAGCAAGGCCAAGGGGCACAGCATCAGCCACCTGCGCGGCAAGCTGCTGGCGAACCTGTTCTACGAGGCCTCGACCCGGACCTCGTCCAGCTTCTTCGCCGCCATGAGCCGGCTGGGCGGGCGCGTGCTGCCGATCAACGACGTGACCTTCTCCAGCGTGTCCAAGGGCGAGATCCTGGAGGACACGATCCGGACACTGGCCTGCTATACCGACATCATCGTGCTGCGCCACCCCGAGAAGGGTGCCGCCGCCCGCGCCGCCGCCGTGTCGCCGGTGCCGATCGTCAATGCCGGCGACGGCGTGGGCGAGCACCCGACCCAGGCGTTGCTCGACCTGTTCACCATCCTGGCCGAACAGGGCCGGATCGACGGGCTGAGCGTGACCATGATGGGCGACCTGAAGCATGGCCGCACCGTCCACAGCCTGTCGCGCCTGCTGCGCATGTACGACGTGACGATCAACTATGTGTCGCCGCCCGAGCTGCGCATGCCGGCCGACCTGGTCCGCCCGGCCGACCGGGAGGTCGCCGAGCTGGACGAGGTGCTGGCCGGGACCGACGTGCTCTACGTGACCCGTGTCCAGAAGGAGCGGTTCGAGTCCACCGGCGACTATGACTATGGCCTGACCGAAGACCACATGGCGCGGGCCAAGCCGACCATGTCGGTGATGCACCCGCTGCCGCGCGTCAACGAGATCCCGCTGTCGCTCGACGCCGACCCGCGGGCGGCCTATTTCCGCCAGATGCAGAACGGGCTGTATGTCCGCATGGCCCTGCTGATGTACCTGCTGGGCTGAGACCGGCCCGGTGGACTTGGCCGGAGACCGCCCTAATGGAGCGTGCGGCTCATCGCGAGGAGGCGCCGGCCGAGGCCGTTGGACACCGGCAGGTCGAACCGGTGGAGCACCTCGTTCACGACGGCCGGATCGGGCCGCCAGCGGAACTCGCGGTTGAGCCGGCCGCGCGCCTTGTGGGCGAACACCACCAGCGATTTCTGGTCGAGCGGCGGCGCCACCTGCGAGCGCTGGTCGGCGCAGCTTTCGACCATCAGGCGGATCATCAGGTCGCGCTTGGAGACGTCGATGAAACCGTCATCGTCGAAATAGACCTTGGTGAAGGCGACGTCGGATACGACAGGCGTCAGGTGCGGCGATTCGACCACCACGACCGAGACCATCTCGACGCAGCGGCCGGCCAGCCCGGCGATCGGGGCGATCCGGTCGTCGGCACGGTCGAAATCCCGGCGCGACAGTTCAACGAGGTCGCCCGTCGCCTGCCGTATCAGATAACGGCGCCCCACCATCATGGCAGTCTCCCACCTCCAGAACCACCCGCATCGGCACAGCAGAACCGGTTCAGGATACAGGAACCGGACGCTCCCGCGAAGATGATTCCCCCTCAAAATCGGGGCGGGAATATGACCGTGCGCCGGGTTCCCCGCCCTCGGCCGTCGGTTGGTCTTGGCTTGGCTGGGCGGGGATCGGCTGGTCTGGGATCGGCTGGGCCGGGCGGACGACGCCCTTGGCCAGAAGCAGGCAGCCGTTCAGCCGGGTCTCGCCGGTGACGACGACGGCGAAGGCGGACCGCGCCCGGTCGTAGAAGCCGAATCGGTCGATCTGGCCGATGGTCCAGCGCGGGCCTTCGAAACGCTCGACGATGTCCACGAACTGGCGGCAGATCTCCGATTCCTCGACCTCGCCGATCGTCAGGTCGACCATGCGGGTGTAGGGCGTGTCCAGCATGTCGTCCAGCGGCATGACCGACAGGATCGCCTCCAGCGCCCGCGGCGCGTCCACCCCGTCCAGACGGATCACCCGAGCGCCCAGCGACACGGCGGGAAAGTTCTTGTCGACCAGGGCCACCTCGTCGCCATGGCCCATGGCGGCCAGGACATAGAGCAGGTCGGCGTGGAGCAGCGGGTCGAGGCCCTTCAGCATGGTCGCTCCGGTCTCCGGCAAGGGTGGGCGCGGCCGGTCGGGACGGCCGCATGCCAGTAAACCGCCGGAACGGGGCGGAGGTTGCACGGCCGGGGTTGGGGCTGGTGCCAGGGCCAAGGTTGGTGCGAGGGCCGGGGCTGGTGCCAAGGCGGATGAATGTCATGATTCGTCATGATCGCGGGGTCACGCGCGCGGCGCGGTTGCCGCGCCGGGGGCGCCGGGCCACTGGTCCTGGGGGAGCAGGCGGTAGTCGGCGTCGAAGAAGAGATGTGCGTCGTCGGACGACTCGATCCGGGCCTTGAGGTCCTTGTCGTCCTTGTGGCGGCCGAGGATCAGCTTGAGGCAGCGGGAGTTCCGCTCGACCGCGGCGGCGTGGCGCTTGCGGGCCTCCTCCTTGAGGTTGCGCATGGGTTCGACCGGGGCGACGGCGGCCGGCGGCATGGGCGGGTCGAAGCCGACCAGTCCCGGCGCGTCGAGATCGGCGGGGAGGGTGCCGTCGTCCTCGTCCTCCGCCTCCGCCATGGCCGCGGCGATGGTCCCGGTGATGCCGGCGGCGTGCCTGCCGGCCTTGGGCGCCGGCGGGAGCAAGCCCCGGAAGCGGGCGATCTGGTCGGCGGCGCGCAGGGCGGCGGAATAGTTTTGCTTTTCCACGGCCTCGAACATGACGCGCTTGAGCACGGCGACCAGCTCGTCGGCCTCCTCCCGGCGGCGGCGGTCCTCCTCGGCGGCGAGCTCGACCACGCGGGCGGCGATGCAGCCGTCCTGCATCAGGCGCGATCCCGTCTGGCGGGCGCTGGCCCAGGCATAGCCGGAGAGCCGGGCGGCCTCGGCGAGGCTGCGGCCGGCGGCGACGTGGCGGGCGAAGGCTTCGTGCCGGCGCTGCAGGGCGGGGGTGGGAGTGCTGGCGGTGGCGGGCATGGTGGGGGCTCCCCGGGTAGATGGCTTAGGTATTTTATCCTTTATTGTTGAGGATCTCAATCTTATGCTTGGCGGGATGGATGCGGCTTCAAAGGCAGTGCGGTAGGTCGGCCTTCGCCCGTCAGGGCGAACGCCGACGCCCTGCATCGACGTTCCGGCCGCGCTGTCGGCGTCGGCCTTCGGCCGAGGCCGACCTACGGCGAACCGTTCGAGATCATCACCGTGCCGTGACCGCAGGTGCGGCGGTCAGCGCGGCAGGGCGCGGAACGACAGGCCGATGCCGACGACGAACAGACCGCAGACCAGCACGGTGTCGTAATAGACCGGGACGCCCGCGACATGGGCGTCGCGGTCGAGGCGGATGTTCAGGATGGCGACGGTCTGGTCGATCCGGTCGGCGGTGGTGGGCAGAATCATCAGCGGAAGCAGCGTGCCCCAGATCACCAGCAGTTTGCCGAGTGTGCGCATGTCGGGGTTTCTCCGGTAATGTGGTAACTCGAAACTCCGCGGCGCAATGCGGTCCTGCCGCCGCCGCGACGGTCGAAACCATCGCGGCGGCGGACAACAAAAATCGGCGCGAAAACGCGCCGGGCGCTGTGCTATTCAGTGGATTTGCGCTAATTTGAGAAGTCATCCCGCGTGCCATACACTTTTAGAACAGCACCCGACCGGATTGACCCGCCTGGGAAAGCGGGGCCGACGCGTGGGGGCACGGCCCAACCTACGATTGACGGCCTGCATCACGTCCGCCCTGCGTCAAGCCTTGGTTGGGCCGTGGCCTGACGCATGGCGGCGAGTGGAAAGGCAGGCCGCGATGACGTGCATGAATTCCTCGGGTCCGGTGCCATCGCCCAGGACCGTGCTTGTCACCGGGGGCGGCCGGGGGATCGGGGCCGCCGTCGTCCGCCTGTTCGCCGCCCGGGGCTGGCGCGTGGCGCTGACTTGGGTGTCGGACAGGGCCGCGGCCGAGGGGGTGGCCGCATCGGCCGTGGGCAGCGCCGCCTTCCGGTGCGATGTCCGCGACGAGGAACAGGTCGTCGGTCTGTTCCGGGACGTCGTCGGCGCGTTCGGCAGGATCGACGCGCTGGTCAACAATGCCGGGATCACCGGGCCGCCGCGCCGGATCGAGGATGTCACCGCAGGGTTGCTGCGGGACGTCGCGACGACCAACCTGATCGGGCCGATCCTGTGCGCCCGCGAGGCGGTCCGGCACATGCGGGCCTCGGCGGAGAGGGGAGCGGGCGGCGGGGCGATCGTCAATCTCTCATCGACCGCCACGAAGCGGGGCAGCCCCGGCCAGTGGATCGACTATGCGGCGACCAAGGGCGCCATCGACGTGTTCACGGTGGGCCTGGCGGCGGAGGTGGCGCCCTTCGGCATCCGGGTCAACGCGGTGGCTCCGGGTTTGACCCTGTCCGATCCGGCAGACGCGGAGCGCATCGCCGCCCGGCTGGAGACCATGCGGCACGAGATCCCGATGGGCAGGGCCGGCATGGCGGAGGAGGTCGCGGAGGCGGTGTTCTGGCTGTGCTCGGACGCGGCTTCCCACGTGAGCGGGGCGGTGCTGCCGGTCGCGGGCGGGAGGTAGGCCGGGGGAAGTTGGGCGTTGGTTCAGTCGCCGTAGACTTCCTCCAGCCCGATGGAGATGCCGGGAGGTTCGAGGTCGATCCGCCCGCTGGAGACGATCCTGGTCAGGATGCTGCCGTCCGCCGCCCGCTGATGGTGGATCACCGCCTTCCGGTTCGTGTGGACGATCAGGTAGTGCCGGATGCTCGGCACGCGGAAGTAATCGGCGAGCTTGCCGCCGGTATCCACCCCGCTTGGTCCGGGCGACGGCACTTCCACGACGATCACGGGATTGCTTGCGGCGACGGCGTCGTCAGGCAGCCTGGGACCGCAGTTGACCACGGCGTCCGGTTCATAGTCCGTATCGTCATCCACTTCCACCGTGATGCCGTCGGGCAAGGCTTCGCACCCCGCATCCTGGCCGGAAAGCGCCCGGTCGAGCGCCTGCCAGACCCGGGCTTTCAGGCGGGCATGGATGATCCGCTCCGGAGCCATGGCGATCGGTTCGCCCGCCACCCGCTCGTAGCGCGTGCCGCCGGCTTGCTCCTCCAGCCACCGCCGGAAACCTTCGCGGGTCATGTATCGGCGGTTCGGCTGTTCCATTGCCCGGCTTCCTTTCGGCCTGTCCGCTTGCGGGACGGGGGACTGGATTTCCCTCGCGGGGCCATCATAGCACGTTCAGCGGACGCGGCGCGCCAGCCGGAGTGAGCCGGGAGGGGGCTGTGATGGACACCTCGGCTGGGTTCCCCAATACCGAGGGAGGATACGAAAAATCACTCTGACCCCTTTTATTTCAAAGATCACTCTGACCCCTTTTATTTCGCTGACCCCTTTTATTTCGCGTGCGTCATCGCGGCGGCGCGGCCATGTCCTTGGCGTGGAGTTGCAGGTAGGTTTGCAGGAGGCGGATCTCCTCGTCATCGAGCTTGGTCAGGCGTCTCATGGCGTTGATGTTGCCGATCCAGTCGTTCGCGGTGTAGGCGCTCGGCGGATAGGCTGCATGGCAGAGCGTGCAGTTCGCGTCATAGACTCGGGCGGCCTGCGTCCAAAGGGACCCGAGCGCGGGAACGTAGCCATCGGCCCGAGTCCAGACGGCAAGGCGTACCTCGGTCCAGTCCCGGCCCGTGTCCGGGTCGGTCACGGTGCGTAGCGCCTCGGCACCGGCGGAGGCGGCATTCCCCAGCCTGGCGAGCGTGATGCGCCTGCCGGCCTCCGCGTAGAGCGTTTCGGCGGCATTCCCGCGCCGCCATCCGAGGACCTCGACTTGCACCAGCCCATCGGCCACCGCCAGCACCCGGACCGGGGTCGCGGCGGCGAGCTCGCCGTCTGCCGGCGCGTCCGCTTCCGGGCGCTCGACCCGAAGCGGAAGGGTGGTCAGCGCATAAGCTTTCTGGCCCGGCTTCAGCGCCAGCGCCGCCGCTTCGGCCGAAAGCTCCGCGAAAGTACGCCGGTGGCCTGCGGTCACGTCGGGAAAGGCATGGGCGATGCCTTTGTGGCAGTCGATGCAGGTCTTGGCGGTCTTGGCCGCGTTGCCCATGGCCGCCTCGCCCATGGCCTTGGCGGCCTTGGCGGATTGGCGGTGCGGGTCCATCGCCTCGAACGAGTGGCAGTTGCGGCATTCGCGGCTGTCGGACGCCCGCATCCGGTCCCATTCATGGCGGGCCAGCTCGTGGCGCCTGGCCTCGAACTTCTCCCGGGTGTCGATGGAGCCCGCCAGCCAATGGTAGATCTCGTTGGTGGCCGCCAGCTTCCGGGCCACCTTGTGCGTCCAGTCGCGCGGTACGTGGCAATCGGCGCATACCGCGCGCACGCCCGAGCCGTTCCGGTAGTGGATGGTCTGCGTGTATTCGGTATAGACGGTGTCGCGCATCTCGTGGCACGAAATGCAGAACTCCATGCTGTTGGTGGCTTCCATCACGGTGTTGAAGCCGCCCCAGCCGATGACGCCGGCGACGATCCCTCCGACCGCCGCGGCGGCGATGATCCCCGAGACGCCAAAGCGCTGCCGATCCATGCCGAACGTCCGTTGTGAATTCTTCCGGGAATTTTTCCGGGAATGTCTCCGGGAAAACCGGGCCGGGCGGCGGCGCTACCGCCCGGCCCTGCGTCTTCAACCCTGCATCCGCCCGTTAGGTCAGTTGAACGGCTCGGGCCGCGGGGTCTTGTCCGTCGAGGGGGGCAGGATCGGCAGCTTGAAGTCCGGCTGATCACCCGTCAGGGTCTTCAGGAAAGCCACGATCTTGGCATTCTCGACCTCGGTGAACTTCCGGCCGAGCTGGATGCGGCCCATGGTGTCCACCGCCTGGGTGAGCGTCGCGGCCTCGCCGTCGTGGAAGTACGGGTAGGTCAACTCGACGTTGCGCAGGGTCGGGACCTTGAAGTTGAAGCGGTCCGCCTCCTCCTTGGTCACGGCGACCCGACCCTCGGCCGGGCTCGTCGATTGATAGGGCTCGACCACGCCCATCTTCTGGAAGGTGTTGCCGCCGGCCGCCGAACCGTTGTGACAGGCCGTGCAGCCCGAGTCCGTGAACAGTTCGTAGCCTTCCAGCTCGGCGTTGGTCAGCGCCGTCTTGTCGCCCTTCAGCCACTTGTCGAAGCGGGAGTTCGGGGTGACGAGGGTTTCCTCGAAGGTGGCGATGGCCTTGGTGACCTCGGCGATGGTCACCGTCCCGGTGCCGAACACGGCCTTGAACTCCTCGACGTAGGCGGGGATCGACTGGAGGACGGAGATGGCCAGCGCGTGGGTGGAGGCCATTTCACCGGGATTGGCGATCGGGCCGCCGGCCTGATCCTGAAGGGTCAGCGCGCGGCCGTCCCAGAACTGCGCCACGTTCAGGCTGGAGTTCAGCACCGTCGGCGCGTTGATCGGCCCCTGCTGCCAGTTGTGGCCGATCGAGGTCTTGAGGTTGTCGGTGCCGCCCATCGACAGGTTGTGGCAGGAGTTGCACGAGATGAAACCCGACTTGGACAGGCGGGGATCGAAGAAGAGCTTCTTGCCGAGTTCGACCATGGCGGGAGACGTGACCTTCGCCGGCTCGATCGGCTGGATCGGCTCGGCGGCGCCCGCCGGCGCGGCGCCGACGGCCGGCGCCAGGACGATGGCGGCGACCAACGAGAACGCGACACGCTTCGACATTTTCTTTCTCCTGGAGATAAACAGTGCTTCGCTTAAGTCATTGATACAAAAGACATACTGGAGGATGCTGATGGAGCCGTCGCCCTGCGCGAATGTCGCGCGTCAGGACGCCGCAGGTTCGGCCGAATAGGCTCGAAACGGCCTGGAAGCGGCATGAAGATGGGGTCGGAGTGTTTTGTGGCTGGAAAATCACTCTGACCCCGTTTTGCGTGACCCCGTTTTGCGCTATCGCCGACCTACGGTTTCTGGATCATCTCCGAAAATCGCCGTCATCTGCGGCTGGATTTCTTTCGTGCGGGAATTCGAGGTCGGCCGTGGGGAAGATACTGCCGGTACCGACGCGCCCCCTGGATCTTGGGCGCGTCGGCGGATACATGTGGGAGTATCGGGTCGGGCATGCCGGCCGGGACAGGAAGGATATCGGACCCATGGGAGTGACGCTGACAGGCTTCGAGGCCGGGGAGGGGGCGCCGCTGGTGGTGCTGCACGGGCTGTTCGGCTCGGCCCGGAACTGGAACACGGTGGCGAAGCGGCTGGGCGCCGGGCATCGGGTCCATGCGCTCGACATGCGCAACCATGGCGGCTCGCCCTGGTCGGACGACATGAGCTACGCCGACATGGCCGACGACGTGGGCGGCTATATCGAGAAGATCGGGGGCGAGGGGCTCGGGCCGGTTTCGCTGCTCGGCCACAGCATGGGCGGCAAGGCCGCCATGGCGCTGGTGCTGACCCGGCCCGAGCTGGTGGACAAGCTGATCGTCGCCGACATCGCGCCGGTCGGCTACGGCCACACGCTGATGCCCTATGTGGAGGCGATGCGGGCGGTCGACCTGTCCGGCGTCACCCGGCGGGGAGAGGTCGATGCGCAATTGGCGTCGTCCATCCCGGAGGCGCCGATCCGAAGCTTCCTGTTGCAGAACCTCGTGGCCGAGAACGGCACGTTCTCCTGGCGGATCAACCTGAAGGCGCTGGGCGACCGGATGGACGAGCTGACCGCTTTCCCGACCGGGGATTTCGCCGGGCGCAGCTTCGACAAGCCGACGCTGTTCCTGCACGGGGAACGCTCGGACTATGTCCGGCCGTCCCACCATGAGGAGATCCGGCGGCTGTTCCCGAACGCCCGGATCGAAGGGATCGCCGATGCGGGGCACTGGCTGCACGCGGAGCAGCCCGACCGCTTCGTCGACAGTGTCCTGGCCTTTCTGGACGATTGAGCGAGGTCGGAGTCGCCGTAGGTCGGCCTCGGCCGAAGGCCGACCTACGGTATCCCGCGCCGTCGGGCTTTTCAGAACCCGTAGAAGAAGTCAGACGTAGAAGTAGTCGATCCCTTCGACCAAGCCGACCTTGTCGATCACGCAAGTGCTGACCGTGCCCCAGTCCTGGTTGGTCAGCGTCATCGTCGTCTTTCCCGCATTCTCGCTGATGGACACCGACGTCCTGAGGGAGGCGTCCGCGTCGATGAAGAGGCGGTCGCCGCCCTCGGCGCCGGCGCCATTGAACCCGGTGATGACGTGGGAGCCCGGGTCGAAGAAGTTCAGGTGGAAGCTGTCCGCGTCGTCGGCGTTCGAGTAGACCCGGTCGTTGCCGCCGCCGCCGATGTGGAAGACGTCGTCGCCGGCGCCGCCCCGCATGGTGTCGGACCCGTAGGCGCTCCGGAAAGTGTCCGCTGCGGCCGTGCCGGTGATGTCGATGCCCGTGCTCTCGTGGAAGCCGCCGGCGAAGCTGAGGCCGCCGGCGCCGCTCACCGTGAGCTTCTCGATGCCCTTGAAGTTGCCGACCGTGATGCTGGACTCGTCCCACTGCGAGTCGGGCTTGGTGAACAGGATCCGGCCGGAGCCCTTGGCGTCGATATAGACATAGGTCTGTGACGGCGCCTCGACCGGTTGGGCCGCCGTTCCGGAGGTGTAGGTCGTCCGGTTGATCACGGCCAGGGTGTCGGTGCCGGAGTCGCCGTTGAGCTGGCTGGCCGCGAGGGAGGTCCGGATCGTCGCGATGTTCGCCGCGCTCGGATCGTATATGAGCCGGTCGTTGCCGGCGCCGCCATGGAGATGGGAGACCCCGGTGCCGCCGTGGAGGGTGTCGTTTCCGTCCTCCCCGTACAAAGTGTCGTTCCCGGACTCCCCAAGTAATCTGTCGTCCCCGGCCCCGCCCCGGATCTGATCATCGCCGGAGCGGCCGTAAAGGCTGTCGTTCCCGCCCTGGCCGTACAAGCTGTCGGCACCGGTGGTTCCGTACAGTGTCTCGGAGTTACTTGTACCCTGGATGAGCGCCATTATAGTCAGTCCCCGTTTATCGAAAGGATAGTCTTTCATATCCGGGCGCGCAAATCATCTGTAAGAAAGTATTAATACTTTTTTGAGATTAGCCCGAGGCGGTCCGGCGGGGCGCCTGCCGGTCCGGCGCCGCGGCGTCGGCGTCCAGCTCGAAGAAGTTGATCAGGCTGGTCAGCTCGCGGGCCTGGGATTCCAGCGACTCGGCGGCGGCGGAGCTTTCCTCGACCAGGGCCGCGTTCTGCTGGGCCATGGAGTCCATGGCGGTGATGGCGCCGTTGACCTCGTCCAGGCCCTTCGCCTGCTCGGCCGTCGCGCGGGAGATCCGGCCCATCAGATCGGCGACGCGGCCGACCGACGCGGTGATGTCGGTCAGCGCCGTCCCGGCCGCCCGGACCAGCACGACGCCGTCATGGACCTCGGTGCCGCTGGCCTGGATCAGCTGCTTGATCTCCTTCGACGCGGCGGCGGAGCGCTGGGCCAGGGTGCGGACCTCGCTCGCGACCACGGCGAAGCCGCGGCCGGCGTCGCCGGCCCTGGCCGCCTCGACCGCGGCGTTCAGCGCCAGCAGGTTGGTCTGGAAGGCGATCTCGTCGATCATGCTGACGATGTCGCCGATCCGGGACGATGACTCCTCGATCCGCCGCATCGCGGCGACGGCGTCCTCCGCGACCCCGGCGCCCCGCCCGGCGGCGCCGTGGGCGGCGACCGCCGCCTCCTCCACCCGGACGGAGGTTTCGACGTTGGCATGCACGGTCGCGGTCAGCCCGTCCATGGTGGTGGCGGTGCGGCGCAGGCTGGAGACCTGCTGCTCGGTCCGCCCCGCGAGGTCGCGGCTTCCGGCCGAGACCTGGCCCGCGGCCGACGCGATGGTCGAAGCCGCCGTCTCGATCCGGCCGACCACGTCGGACAGCGTGTCGGCCGTGCTGTTGAAATCGTTCTTGAGGCGCAGGAACACGCCGTCATAGTCCGACTCGATGCGCCGGGTCAGGTCGCCCCGGGCGAGGTGGCCGAGCACCTCGGCCAGCTCCTCCGACACGACGGCGACGGTGTCGGCCAGCCGGTTGATCCCTTCGCTGACGGTCAGGAAGAAGCCGGCCTTGCCGTCCAGCGCGATGCGGGCCGACAGGTCGCCGCGCACGGCGGTCGCCACCATGCCGCTGATCTCCGCCTCGATCCGGCGCTCCTCGGTCCGGTCGCGCCACTCGACCACGGTGCCCAGCGGTTCGCCGTGGCGCCCCGCGACCGGATGGGCGATCAGCAGGAAGGTCCGGCCGCCCAGGTCCAGGCCGGCCTCTCCGCCGGCCAGCAGGGCGGCGTGAAGGCCGGTCCCCGGCGCCGCGGCGGGGCTTCCGAAGCCGTCGATCGGCAGGCCGGCGAGCCGGGCCGGGTCGAACCCGGGGACCGTCCGGCGGATCTCCCCGGCGCAGGCGCCGAACAGCGCCGCGACGGCCTGGTTGGCGTAGAACACCGTGCCGGCGCCGTCGACCATCATGATGCAGGAGCCGACCTGGTCCAGGCCGCTGCCGGAGCGCACCGCCGCGACCGCGACCTCCTTCAGGACGTCCAAGGTGCGGGCCATGTCGCCCAGCTCGTCGCGGGCATCGGTGCCGGGCACGGTGACGTCCAGGTGGCCGTCGGACAGGTCGGCCATGGCCTGCCGGAGGCCCCGGATCGGTCGCACGATGCCGCGCACGATGCGCAGCGCCAGCACCACCGCCAGCGTGAAGATCACCGCCGCGATGGACGCGGTGATCGCCGCCTGCCGGCCGAAGATGGCGTCGACATCGTCGATGTAGATGCCGGAACCGATCACCCAGCCCCAGGGCTGGTAGGCCTTGACGTAGGACAGCTTGGGCACCGGATGGGTGCCGCCCGGCTGCGGCCACAGGTAATCGACGAAGCCGGCGCCCCGCGCCTCCACCGTCCGGACGAACTCGACGAACAGGAGCTTGCCGGCGGGATCCTTGCTGGCCGACAGGTCCTGGCCCTCCAGGTCCGGGCGGAACGGATGCATGACCATCCTGGGGGTCATGTCGTTGATCCAGAAATACTCCTTCCCGTCGTAGCGCAGCCGGCGCAGCGCCGCCTTGGCCCCGTCCCGGGCGGCGTCCGGCCCGATCTCGCCCCGCTCGGCCATGCTGCCGTAATGCTCGACGATGCCGTGGGCGATCTCGACCAGGTTCCGGGTCTTGTCCTGGCGGTCGCCGAGCAGCGTGAGCCTGAGCTCCCGAAGGCCGAAGCCGGCGATGGCGGCGGCGCCGACCACCATGATGACAATCAGAACGGTCAGTCTTGAACCGATCGACCTGCCGGAGGAAAAGGAGAGCGAGGCCATGGCGGATCACCGCGATCATATTGGATGATCCGGACTATCATGAAGTGTGGTCCGGGCCAAACAATGCTTTGTCGCAGTGCGAAAATTTCTTCCGGCCGTGGCGGCCGGGCCGTGCGGACCCTTCCGGCGCTCTTTTCGGGGCGTTCTTTTCAGGCGACCGCTTCGATCACCCGGAGCGCGGGCAGGGTCACCGTCGCGGTGGTGCCGACGCCGACCCTGCTTTCCAGCGCCAGCCGGCCGTCGTGCATCTCGACCAGCCGGCGGGCCAGGGGCAGCCCGAGGCCGGTGCCGTGGCTGGTCCGGTTGTAGGGGTTGTCAATCTGGCCGAAGGGCTGCATCACCGTCGCGAGGTCGCGCTCGTCGATGCCGCAGCCGGTGTCGCTCACGGTCAGGTCCAGGCAGCCATCGGGCCGCATCCGGGTCGCGATCCGGACCGAGCCGCCCGGCTTGGTGTACTTGATCGCGTTGGAGACGAGGTTCAGCAGCACCTGCACCAGCCGGCGCTGCTCGCCCCGGACCAGCGCCGCCTCGGGATCGACGCGGGCGTCCAGGGTCACGCCGCCGCGGGTCGCCTGGGTGCGCGACATGCGGATGCAGGTGGCGACGACGGCGTTCAGGTCGACCGTCTCCTCGTCCAGCACCAGGCGGTCGGCCTCGATCTTGGACAGGTCCAGCACGTCGTTGATCAGGCTGAGCAGGTGATGGCCGCTGTCGTGGATGTCCTTGGCGTAGTCGCAGTAGGTCCGGTTGCCGACGGGACCCATGGTCTCCGTCCGGATCAGCTCGGCGAAGCCGATGATGGCGTTCAGCGGGGTCCGCAGCTCGTGGCTCATGTTGGCGAGGAAGCCGGACTTGGCGCGGCTCGCCGCCTCGGCCTGGGCCTTGGCGGCGGCCAGCTGGGCCTCCACCGCCTTGCGCTTGCTGATGTCGCGCGCGACGCTGACGATCTCGGCCGGGCCGTTCCACAGGGTGTCGGACGAGGTCGCCGGGACCAGCCGCAGGGTCACCTCGACCCAGACATGGCCGCCCTGCTTCCGCCTGACCCGGCAGGTGAAGATCTGGCGCGGCGCCTGCGGCGTCAGCGACGCCATCACGGCCCGCACGGAGGGCAGGTCGTCGGGATGGACCACCGAGTCGAACGAGTTGCCGACCAGCTCCTCGGCGTCGAAACCCAGGATCTCCCGGCAGGCCGGCGAGACATAGAGGTACCGCCCCGCCTGGTCGGAGCGCGAGATGATGTCGGTGGCGTGGGCGGCGAGCAGGCGCAGCTTGTCCTCCTCGACCAGCCGGCGCAGCTCGATCAGCAGAAGCCCGCCCAGCACCACGATGCCGCCGGCCGTCGAGGCGGCCAGCGGCAGCGCCGCCAGGGTGAGATAGGTCCAGGCCATCTCGGGCGAGGGAAGCATCAGGATCGGCGCCTGGCCGACCACCGCCACCAGCCCCGCCAGCAGGAGCAGGTCGCGGAACCGGGCGCGCCGGCCGCGCCGGGCGGCCAGCCACCAGACCGCGGTGCCGGCCAGCACGCTGACCAGGATGACGGCGCAGGCCGCCGCGGCGGTCGGCCCGCCGATCCAGGTCCGGAACGCCGCGGCGGCAATCCCCGCGATCGCCGCCGCGACCGGTCCGCCGAGCATCCCGGACAGTGCCGTCATGACGATCCGGCCGTCCACGATCAGGCCCCCGCCGATGGTCACCGGGATCATCATGCAGAGGATCGCGAAGGCGCCGAAGGTACTTCCCAGGAGGACCGGCCGCCACCGGCTCCGGTGCAGCCGGGAGGCATGGATGATCTGCGAGAAGACGAGCGCCAGAAGCGCGAACAGCCCGGTATGCTGCGCCAGCTGGATCAGGATGTCATGCGGGGAGGGGGTGGAGACCAGCACGTGCTCGCTGCGGATGAGGCGGGATGCCCGGGGCGCCATCGTCGGGCAAGCATGATTAACGTTAAGTTAACTTTGAAATCGAATGGAATGGGGGGAAGGCCGGCGGCGGAGGGGTCAGGGATCGGGAGGGGCCAGCAGTTCGGCCGGGACGTCGTCCTTCAACCCGACCCCGGACAGCTTGAGCCGGCGCGCCTCGGCCAGCAGGAAGGCGAGCTTGCGGGCCGCGGGCGGGATCGCCAGCCCGTCCGGCCGGATGTTGGAGATGCAGTTGCGGTCGGCGTTCTGCAGGCCGGGCCGCGGGCCGAAGGTCAGGTAAGCGCCCAGGCTGTCGGCGGCGCTGAGGCCGGGCCGCTCGCCGATCAGCATCACGACCGAGGCGGCGCCCAGGGCCGCCGCGATCTCGTCGCCGAGCGCCACCCGGGCTTGGCGGGCCAGCACGACCGGGGCGACCCGCCAGCCCGGCAGCCGGTCGAGGGTGGCCAGCAGCAGGTCCGCCGCGTGGTCGTGGACGGCGCGGGCCGACAGCCCGTCGGCCAGGACGAACGCGGCGTCGTAATCGCCCCGGCGCAGCAGGGGGAGGTCCTCCGGGTCGAGCCGGCGGCCCAGGTCGGGATGCTGGAGATAGGTCGCCCGGTCCGGTGCCCGGCTGCGCACCGTGACGGCGGCGAGGCCGGGCGGCAGGGATGCCGCGAGGGTTTCCGGGTCGAAGGCGAGGTGGACCGCGTCGCGCGCCCGCGCGTGGGCCAGCTGGAAATCGAGCAGGTGGCGCGTCGGCAGGCCGTCGCCGCTGCGGCCCAGGGCGATCCGCGCGGCGGTGTGGCGGCGCAGCGCGTTCCAGGGATCGGCGGGCGTCTCTTTCGAGTGTTCGATGTCGTCAGCCATGGTGCGCCGCCTCAGCGTAGCCGAGCAGGGCGGCGGCTCCGGCCTCTCCGGCCAGCGCGGGGCGGATCCGGCCGCCCCGGTCCAGGATCGCCATGCGGCGCAGCCAGTCCTCGAACTCGGGCGCCGGGCGCAGGCCGAGGGCCGAGCGGACATAGAGCGCGTCGTGGTAGGAGGTGCTCTGGTAGTTCAGCATGATGTCGTCGGCGCCCGGCACGCCCATCACGAAGTTGACTCCGGCGACGCCCAGCAGGGTCAGCAGACTGTCCATGTCGTCCTGGTCGGCCTCGGCATGGTTGGTGTAGCAGACGTCCACTCCCATGGGCAGCCCCAGCAGCTTGCCGCAGAAATGGTCCTCCAGCCCGGCGCGCAGGATCTGCTTGCCGTCGTACAGGTATTCCGGGCCGATGAAACCGACCACGGTGTTGACCAGCAGGGGACTGAACCGGCGGGCGACCGCGTAGGCCCGGCACTCGACGGTCTGCTGGTCGACGCCGTGGTGGGCGTCGGCCGACAGCGCGCTGCCCTGGCCGGTCTCGAAATACATCACGTTGTCGCCGACCGTGCCGCGGTTCAGCGCCAGGGTCGCGGCGTGCGCCTCGGCCAGCAGGTCGAGGGAGATGCCGAAGCTCTCGTTGGCGGCCTGGGTGCCGGCGACGGACTGGAAGGTCAGGTCCACCGGCGCGCCCCGGTGGATCGCCTCCAGCGTGTTGGTGACGTGGGCCAGGATGCAGGACTGCATGGGCACGTCGTAGCGGATGCGGAACTCTTCCAGCATCTCCAGCAGCCGCAGGGTCGTCGGGATATTGTCGCTCGCCGGGTTGATCCCGACCACGGCGTCGCCGCAGCCGTACAGCAGGCCGTCCAGCATGGAGGCGGCGATGCCTTTGGCGTCGTCGGAGGGGTGGTTCGGCTGGATGCGGACCGAGAGCCGGCCGGGCAGCCCGATCGTGGTGCGGAAGCCGGTGACGACCCGGATGCGGCGGGCGACCGCGATCAGGTCCTGGTTGCGCATCAGCTTGGAGACGGCCGCCGCCATCTCCGGCGTGATGCCGGGCGCCAGCGCCTTCAGGGCGGGCGTGTCGGCGGCATCGGACAGCAGCCAGTCGCGGAACCCCCCGACCGTGAGGGAGGCCACCGGCGCGAAGGCCCCGGCGTCGTGGGTGTCGGCGATCAGCCGCGTGACCTCGTCCTGCTCGTAGGGGACGACCGCTTCGGTCAGGAACGCCTTGAGCGGCAGGTCGGCGAGGGCGAGGCGGGCGGCGACCCGCTGCTCCGCGCTGTCGGCGGCCAGCCCGGCGAGATGGTCGCCCGAGCGCGCCGGCGAGGCCTTCGCCAGCAGGTCCTTCAGGTCCGCGAAGGAATGGCGGGTGCCGCCGATGTCGTGGTGATACGCCATGCGCGATGGTCCTGGCCCGGAGATGCCGACCGCGACAGCGTCGCAACAATCGGCCGGCCTGGCAAGCCTCGCGCGGCGGAGGCGCCGGACCGGCTTACCCCCGGTGCTCACTCCTGGTAGAATGGCGGTCCCGCATGTCCCTGGGGAGGAGGTAGTCATCATGAACCACGCCATCACGCGCGCCGAACTGACCGAGAAGATCATCCGCATCAAGATCGACCGGGACCTCACCTGGAAGGGCATCGCGGAGGAGGCCGGCCTGTCGAAGGAGTTCACGACCGCCGCCCTGATGGGCCAGATGGCCCTGCCGGCCGACGCGGCGGCGAAGGTCGGCGACGCCCTGGACCTGAACGAGCACGAGGTCAAGCTGCTCCAGCAGATCCCGTCGCGCGGCTCGCTGGGGCAGGCGGTGCCGACCGATCCGCTGATCTACCGGTTCTACGAGCTGGTGCAGGTCTACGGCACGACCTTCAAGGCGCTGATCGAGGAGGAGTTCGGCGACGGCATCATGAGCGCCATCGACTTCGACATGGACATCACGCGCAAGCCCGATCCGGCCGGCGACCGCGTCGCCATCACGCTCAGCGGGAAGTTCCTGAAGTACCGGCAATACTGACGGGGGGAGGATCCGGCGGCATGCTGAAGGCGGGCGATCCGAAGCTGATGGCGATCAGCCAGCAGGGGCGGTGCTTCTACTGCGGCGAGCCGGTGGGCGCCAAGGCCACCGTCGACCACTTCATCCCGCAATGCTACGGCGGCATCGACGACATCGCCAACACGGTGCTGGCCCACCGCCGCTGCAACATCCTGAAGGGCGACCGCCTGCCGACCCCCGACGAGATCGAGGCCCTGGTCGAGCAGCGCCGCCGCGCCAAGCTCCCGGTCTGGCCCCCGATCCTGGCGCTGCTGGACGCCGAGGAGGGGGAGGAATGGATCGTGGTGGCGAGGGCGGTGGCGGCAGAGAGGGGATGGACGGGGTAGCGGCGGCCGGATGCGGATCGGGTAAGCGCTTCATTTCCTGATACTTGGGAGTACAAGGTGATGGACACCGTGAGGGCAAGGCTTGAACAGGACGGCTCCATGGTTCGCGCTCTTCCGGATGGGCGGACGGTGCCGTTGACCCCGAGTGTTGATTACGACCGGTTGGATGCGACATCGGAGGAAGACATTGCTCGCCAGAAGACTGAGGATGATGCCGCTTCGATGACCTGCACTGGATGAGCTGACGTCGGCTGGTTACCGTTTTCTCAGAATGGCACACAAATGTATTTCGATGGAGACAAGAAAATATTAGAATTCTAATAATTAATACAGGAAACCATTTGAAAAAACTGTTCCGCCTTCCTTTTCATGTGCTGATGACTTGATTATATTGACATTGGTCGGGGCGACAGCAGAAGACTATTCTTGATTGCCCAGATGGCTTGGTAAGGCATTATTAACTATGGAGCAGATTATGGCGAAAGGTGGAGGAAAAGGGGGGGCAGCAGGTGGAGGAAAAAGCCCGATGACCCCCGGCGCTGCGGCACGCATCCAGGGAGCGACGGCGAAGTCCGGGGATGGCGGCGTCGCCAAGGGAAGTTTCGCGGCGCGCGCCCAAAGCGCCGCTGCCAAGAATTCCGGGTCGGGAAACTCCGGGAAGAAGTAAGGCCGACCTCCGCTCCGGGCGTTGCTGAAGGCGGCGAAAGGTTGATGGGCGGTAACGTCAAGGATCACGGATGAACGGGATAGGCACGGATGGGCACGGATTCCCGGCGCGCCGTGCCTTCCCGGCGGGCGTCTGCCACGGACGGGATTACTTCTAATCCTTGTCCATCCGTGCCTAATCGCGGTAGGGACGCCCGTTACCGGGCGCCCCCCGCACAGAACCGGACGTGCCCGATTAAGGCATCCGGCTCCCACCTTGGGTGTTTGACGCGGAAGCGGTTTCCGGGCCAGGGATGGATGATGCGCGGCCGTGGTAGCCAGCAGTCGGCAAGGCGCGTGAGTTTGTCCCACGGTGTCTTGTCCTTCTGGCTGCGCCGACGCAGCGCCCTCATCCACAGGACGCCGACATGGTAGCGCAGGTTGGCAAGGGCTCGGTAGTTGGTCGGGACGGCGAAGTAGGCGTAGAAGCCGCGCATCACCTGTCCCAACCACCGGCCTTGCTCCGGGATGCCCTGGTGCCAGCGCCGCCGGAGTTCCTCCTTGATTTCCTTGAGCTTGGCCTGCTTGCGCTGGCGCCGGGTCTGGCGTCGCAGCAGGAAGCCGCCACGCCGGGACCGCCCACAGATGTGGGTGAAGCCCAGGAAGTCGAAGGTCTCCGGTTTGCCCGCGCCGCGCTTGGCCCGGTCGGCAGTTGCCTGCCGGCCGAACTCGATCAGGCGGGTCTTGTCGGCGTTCAGTTCCAGGGCGAACCGCGCCAGGCGCTCCCGCAGGTCCGCGAGGAACCGCTCGGCGTCCGACCGGTGCTCGAACCCGACGACGGTGTCGTCGGCGTAGCGCACCATGACCATGGTCCCGGTCGCGTGGCGATGGCGCCACTGCCGGGTCCACAGGTCGTAGACATAGTGGAGATAGACGTTGGCCAGCAGTGGCGATGCCACCGCCCCTTGCGGGCTGCCGGCCGTCGCCGGCTGCCGTTTCCCCGTCTCGTCCACCACGCCTACCGTCAGCCACTTGCGGATCAGCCGCAGGACGCGGGCATCGCCGATCCGGTGTTCCAGGAACCGCATGATCCACATGTGGTCGATGCTGTCGAAGAACGCCCGGATGTCCGCATCCAGGATCCAGTTCACCCGGCACTCGCCGATCGCCACCGCCAACGCGTCGAGCGCGTCGTGCTGCCCCCGTCCCGGCCGGAAGCCGTAGGAGAAGCCGAGGAAGTCTTCCTCGTAGATGGCGTTCAGCACCTCCACCAGCGCCCGCTGGACGATCTTGTCCTCCAGTGCCGCGATCCCGAGCGGCCGCATCCGGCCGTCCGGCTTGGGAATGAAATGCCGGCGTGACGGGTGCGCCCGGTAGCGGCCGGAATGCACGCGGTCCTTCAGGTCCGCCAGCCGTTCCTCCAGCCCCTCCGCGTACTCCCGCCACGTCATTCCGTCCACACCCGGAGCCGCGTCCCGCTTCAATGCCCGATAGGCAAAGCGCAGCAGGTCGGTATCCACGTGCGTCAGAAGGGTGGTGAACCGCTCCTCCTTTCGCTCCCGTGCCGCTTGACGTATGCGCTCCAGCCCCGAGAGCACGGGTGCCCGGTCCTGAGCCCGGCCCGTGTGCGGCGGAGACGCATTCCCCTCGGCCCCACCCCTTCCCTCCACCGGCTCCGCGTCCGCGTTCGCCGACTTCACAGGTACTATGGATGGGTCTGACCTCTTCGGCGCGTGCGTCACCGGCTACGGCTCCTCGCCTTCCCGGTGCGGACCAGACGGCCATCGGCCTCTGGTCACGCCGAAGATCTCCCGGTTCCCGCGCAAGGAGCGTCCGCACATGCCAGGGTCTCTGACCACGCCGGACCGCCGGGGTGCTCGCATGACGCACCCCGCCGTATCGCCTTCCAGGCACAGAACCCTGTCGGCATCCGGGATCGAGATTCTTACGCGGCTCAATGGCTGGCCTATGCGCTCCCCTGTCAACGCTTCGCCGACAGCCTCACGACCGCCGCCGCATGACTCGGGGCCGGTGTGGGGCGCTACTCCTTCACCGTACAGGACTTTCACCCGCTACTCCTTGCCGGTCTCCCGGCGCTCTCCGTGTCCATCCGTGATCCAAGCAGCTGCAGCATGAAGTAGGCCGCGCGGGAGGCGGCGCCCTCCGCGGCCAACAAATGTCTATTGACGTAGTAGGAGATATTCGTGACGATCCCCCCGCCGTCCTGTTGGGGCGGAAAAGAAAGGATGCCGAAGCGTCCGTGATAATGTCGGGGGAGGGATCAGCAATGCAGGGCGTGACAGAGACGATCCGGCGGACAGCCATCTTCTTCCTGGGACTGGGCGCCTTGGCGGGCGCTTTCATGGCCGCGATGCGCCTGATCGGCTGACGGCGGGCCGGCCGGCGACCATTCGCCACACCATCCTCAGAGTTCCGAGCATTCCCAGAGCCGTCAGCACGAGGCCGACGAACCCGACCGCGGCGGATATCAGCAGGGCCGCCAGCGCCCAGACCGCGGCGGCCGACCGCACCGCGACCTTTGCCAAGCCGTCGAAGGCCCGGCGGCCGGCTACCCTGAAGACGCCCGCCGTGGGCTTGCCTACGGCGACGGCCAGCCGCTCGGCCCGGGGCAGGTCGTCCACGTGTTCCAGGCTGCGCATCACGGTCAGGGCGCCGCGCGGCGAGGTCGCCTTGCCCAGGGCGCCCAGCGATTCCAGCGACCTTTCCAGCTTCGCGGTGTCCTTCAGCCGGCCCAGGTCCGCGAGCGACCGGGCGAAGCCCCGGGTCATGCGGCCGGTCCGGTGAGCCATCTTGACCACCGAAGCGCCGATCTTGACCGGCAGGGCGGTGCCGCCGGACGCAACGGTCGCGGCGGTCAGCCCGATCCCGGCGGCGGACAGGGCCAGGATCACCTCGTCCACCGGCTCGCCCTGGAGCATGTTGCCGGTCTGGGCCGCCGCGTCCCGCAGGTCGCCGACAACGGTCAGGTCGGACAGGAAGGCGCCCACGGTCCCGGCGGTGCTGTCGCCCGCGCCGGTGACGAAGCCTGCCGCCCCGGCCGTGGCCGAGCGCAGCATCGTGGGAAGCAGCGCCGTCTGCTCGTCGAATTCGCGGCGCAGGGCGGGGTCGATCTCCACGCCGGTCAGGCCGGCGAGGTGGAACCAGTCCTCGGCCTCCTCCGGATCGCCTGATTTCAGGCTCTCGGCGAGTCGCAGCTCCAGCTCCTCGCGCGGGGCCAGGGCGCGGACGGTCGCGGCGACGCTGCCGCGGATCTCCTCGTCGGTCGGCTCGCGCAGGTCGTCCGGCGCGGCGAGGAACACGACGGCCGACAGGGCGGCCCCGACGGCCGCGCAGCCGGCCAGCCCGATACCGATTCGCCTGATCATCCCCTTCGCCTTCCCGCGGACCCGATCCGTACCGCAGCCTACCAGCATGCGGGGTGGAAAAAACAGGTCCGAGCGCGCCGATTCGCACATCGCGACGGTTGATATCGCCGTCGCCGCATACCATACGAGGGGAGCATGGCAGGAAATGATGGTCGCGACATGGCGGAACTGACGGACAGCTTGGAACGGCGCGACGCGCTGCGCGCGATGGCGGCCATCCTGCGCGGGGACGGCATCGAGGTCGACCTGGACGTCGTGCCCGCCCGCTGGTCGATCGCCGGCGCCCATGACTTCGTGATCCCCGGCGCCAACCCGAAGCGCCGGCTTAAATCCCGCTTCCGGACCGTGGTCGGCCCGGTCGAGGACGTCGAGCGCGAGCTGGTCGACCTGCTGGAGACGCCGGACGGCGCCGGCCGCAACGAGATCAAGGCGCTGGCCAGGCGGGTCAAGGCGGCGGTCAAGGGCTCCGGCCGGATCGAGGAGGCCGAGGCGCAGATCGACGCGTGGGTCGAATCGGTCGCGGAGCGCGCCAAGGCGTTCGGCGGCACCTGGAAGCCGCAGGCCTTCTCGGACGACCTAGTGCGCGTGCTGGGCTTCGGCGGCCGGACCCCGCGCCTGGAGACCCTGCTCGACGCGCTGGAGGAGGCTTTCGCGACGGCGGCGGCCCGCGCCGGCGTCCGGGTGCGCCGCGCCTCGCTGGAGTCCGCGTCGGGGCTCGGCGTCTATCTCGACAGCTTCGCGGCGGCCCGCGCCATGATCCGGAAGCTCCGGCTGTTCGTCGGGCCGACCAATTCGGGCAAGACCCACGCCGCCATGGACCGGCTGGCCGAGGGCCGCAAGGGCGCCTACCTGGCGCCGCTTCGGCTGCTGGCGCTGGAAGGGCAGGAGGCGATCGAGACCCGCGGCCGGCCGTGCAGCCTGATCACCGGCGAGGAGCGCGACGTGCGGCCCGGCGCCGACTTCGTGTCCTCCACCATCGAGATGGCGAACACCAACCGCGTCATGGACGTGTGCGTGATCGACGAGATCCAGATGATCGGCGACCACGACCGCGGCTGGGCCTGGACCGCCGCCGTGGCCGGCATGGCCGCCTCCGAGATCATCATGACCGGGTCGGCCGACGCGATCCCCTATATCCAGCGGCTCGCCGCGGCGACGGGGGAGGAGCTGGAGATCGTCGAGTTCACCCGCAAGTCGCCGCTCCGCGTCCAGGAGGGCGGCGTCTCGCTGGGCGACATCCGCCGGGCCGACGCGCTGGTCGCCTTCTCCCGCCGCGACGTGCTGGGCTTGCGCGCCGAGCTGCTCCAGCGCGGCCACTCGGTCGCGGTGATCTACGGCGCGCTGTCGCCCGAGGTGCGCCGCGCCGAGGCGCGCCGGTTCCGCGAGGGGCAGGCCGACGTGCTGGTCGCGACCGACGCGATCGGCATGGGCCTGAACCTGCCGATCGCCCGCATCATCCTGTCCACCACCCGCAAGTACGACGGCCGGGAGGAGCGCGACCTGCTGCCGCCGGAGGTCCGCCAGATCGGCGGCCGGGCGGGGCGCTTCGGCATGCACGAGGAGGGCCGCGTCGCGGTGCTGGAGGGCGAGAACATCAGCCCGGTCCGGCGTGCCCTGACCTCCAAGCCGGTCGATCCGGAGGACCCGCGGCCGTGGATCTCGCCGGCGACCTCGCACGTCAAGGCGATCGCCCACGAGCTGGGGACCGACAGCCTCGCCCGGGTGCTGCGCACGGCGGGGCAGGAGCTGCTGCGCGCCCACCAGACCTTCCGGATGACCGACCTGGAAGGGCGTATCCAGGCGGCGCTGGCGGTGGACCACGCGAAGCTGCCGCTGGAGACCCGCGACCTGCTGTCGCGCTGCCCGATCGACGTGCGCGACCCCAACCAGCTCCGGCTGCTCCGCATGTGGGCGGTCAACCAGGGCCGGGGCCAGCCCAACCCGAGCCCCGGCGTCTCCGGCCGCTTCACCCACGACACCGGCACCGACGTGGAGCTGGAGGCGTCGGAGAAGGCGGTGAAGGACCTGACCGCCTATGCCTGGCTGGCCTACCGCTTCCCGGACGCCTATCCCGAGATGGACCTGTGCCTGGAGCGCCGGCAGGAGCTGAATTCCTTCATCGAGCGGACCCTGGCCGCCCGCAGCCTGCCGCGCGCCTGCCCGTCCTGCGGCGCCACCCTGAAGGCGGCCCACCGGTTCCGGATCTGCGACGCCTGCCATGCCGGCCGCCTGGAAGACCGCGCCGCCGGCCGGCCGGTGCAGGCCAAGCACCGCTACCACCATCCCCAGCGGCCGGGCAAACCCGCCGCCAAGGGAGGCGGCAAGCCGCCGCGCCGGCGGACCGCCGCCAAGACCAGCTGACGCGGGTCAGCCGGACTTCGGCTTGTCCCCGGACGACGGGCAGATCATCAGCAGCCGGTCGCCTTCGCGGATGACGTAGCGCTCGCGATCGATGAACGGGATCTCCCGCCCGTTGGAATGGACGTGGACGACCACCCCCGAGGCCACCTCCGCCATGGTCCTGCCGATATCCTCGGGACCCGCCGGGTGTTCCTTCATGACCATGTGCCCGCCGGCCGACATCAGGTCGCACAGGAACGGCGTGGCATGCTGCGAGGCGACCGCGTCGGCCAGCAGGTAGCCGCCGATCCGGGTCGGGGTCACCACCAGGTCGGCGCCGCTCAGCCGGGCGAGCTTGATGTTCTCCTCGTCCCGGATGCTGGCGACGATCCGGGTGCTCGACGACAGGTGCCGCACGGTCAGGATGACCAGGATGTTGGTGTCGTCGCGCCGGGTGTTGACGAGCACCGCCTTGGCGCTGTCGACGCAGGCCATGGTCAGCAGCTCCTCGCTGGTGGCGTCGCCGAGCAGCCCGATGAATCCCGCGTCGGCGGCGGCGCGGACCCGTTCCTCCGACACGTCGATGGCGACGACCGCGTCGTCGGGATGTCCTTTGGCGATCATCTCCCGGGCGGCGATCATGCCGCTGTGCCCGAACCCGCACAGCACGACGTGGTCCCGGAGATTCTGCTGGATGCGGCTCATGCGGAAATCCTCGACGATCTTCTGCACGACGAACTCGTAGGCCGTGCCCAGGAAGATGAACCAGATGAAGATGCGGATCGGCGTGACGGCGAAGGCGTCGATCAGCCTGGCGGTGTCGGTGACCGGGACGATGTCGCCGTAGCCGACCGTGGTGACGGTGACGGCGGTGAAGTAGAGGATGTCGCTGAAGCTGATGTGCCCGTCGAGATTGTCCTTCAGCCCTTCGCGGTCGAACCAGAAGATCCCCATCACGGTGAAGACCAGCGCGAGGATGATGCCTCCCCGCACCAGCAGCTTCTTCTCGGGGGAAAGGCTGGAGTTCACATGGAGGACCAGACCGCCCGGCTTGCGGCGGCGGGCGCGGCGGCGCGTCTTCCCGCCCGCCACCTCAGACGCTGCCCTTGCGCTCGATCACGAGAACGCGGGCGACGCCTTCGGGGTGCGCCACGTGGGCTTCGCCCTCGGCGGCGTGGAAGATGTCGCCCTTCGTCATCCGGCGCACCAGCGGGGCGGCGGGGTCGCCGAACTTCATGTCGACGATGCCGTCCAGCACGACGAACACTTCCGGCCCGTCGTTGACGTGCCAGACATAGGGCTGGTCGGTCCAGTGCAGGCGGACGGTGGCGCCGTCGATCTCGGCGATGTCGAGCGCTCCCCAGGCGCGGTCGGCGGTGAAGTCGTTCGGCGTGACGAAGTTCATGACATCTTTTCCGTTGGGTCTGTTCAACACCGTCGAGGCGTGTTCGGGCCGAAGTTAACCCAATTTAGCCGGGCGATGGCAACCCGGCTCTCCCGATGCGCCGCCAAGGGGCGCTGGCCGATCCCGCCTCGGCCCTGCACACTCCCGCGAGGCGACGGAAGAGGAGAGGGCATGCCCCTGCGAAGAGGTCCCCGGCGGGCCGTCTGGATCCTGTGCGGCGGATTGCTGGCCCTGCCGGGCTGTTCCGGGGTCGGCCCGCGGGCGATCGGCTGGGACGGCCTCGACTATGCCCAGGCGACCGCCCAGTCGGCCCAGCGCGAGATGCTGCTGAACATCGTGAAGCTGCGCTTCGGCGATACCCCGACCCTGAGCACGGTCGGCCAGATCGTCGCCGGCTACTCGGTCGAGGGGCGGGTCGATCTGGGCACCAACCTGGTCCGGCCCGAATACTGGTTCCGGGACGACGTCTCGGTCGGGATCGGCGGCACCTTCAGCGACCGCCCGACGATCACCTACAACCCTGTCCGCGGCGCCGACTATGCCAGGATGCTGCTGACGCCGCTGCCGCCCTATGAACTGGTCGCGATGCTGACGACGGGCGCTCCGGCCGACGCGACACTGCGGCTGGCGATCAAGAGCCTGAACGGCATTCCCGTCGGGCCGGCGCGGGAGGGGGCGAGGCCGGAAGGGTGGCGCAACCGGGAAGCCCTGGAACTGATGGAGGAGCTGAGGGCCGCGGGCATGCTCGGCCTGGAATTCAGGGGCCACGGCGACCACCGGCAGGTCTCCCTGCTGGTCGACGAGGCCGACGGCAGGCTCGACCCCCGGGCCACCAGGCTGCTGCGGCTTCTCCGGCTCGACCCGTCCGCCCGCAAGTTCCGGATCGTGTTCGGGTTCCGCCAGGACCGGTCCGACGAGATCTCGATCTATACCCGCTCGCTGATCGAAATCCTCAACACGGTCGCCGACGAGATCCAGGTGCCCGAGGCCGCCGTCCGGGAGGGGCGGACCTATCCGACCCGCTCGCCCCGGCGTCCGGCCGACAATTCCCTGCGCATCGAGTCGCGATCCGCCCGTCCCGAGGGCGCCTTCGTCGCCGTGGAATACGACGGCGCCTGGTACTATGTTCGGAACGACGATTTCATGTCCAAACGCGTCTTCGGGCTGCTGATGCTGCTGGCGGCCGTCATGCAGACGTCGGGGGAATCCCCCCTTCCCGTCATCACCATCCCGTCAGGCTGAGTGACCGAGATGCCGAAGGCTTTCCGATCGTGACCGCGGAGGAACTGCGCGCCCGGGTACTGCACCTGGACCACGACGTGCTGATCCTGGACAAGCCCGCCGGGCTGCTGGTCCATCCCGGGCCGCGCGGCCAGGGCAGCCTGGGCGACTTCCTCCCCGGCCTGTGGTTCGAGATGGCAAGGCCGCCGGCGCTGGCCCACCGGCTTGACCGCGACACCAGCGGGTGCCTGGTGCTGGGACGGCACCAGAAGGCATTGAAGAAGCTGGGGCGGCTGTTCGCGCGCGGGCTGGTCGGGAAGACCTATTGGGCGGTAGTGCGCGGGCTTCCGCCGGCCGACCAGGGGCGCGTCGACCTGCCCCTGCTCAAGGTGCTGCCCGAGACGGGCGGCTGGCGCATCAGGCCCGACCCGGCCGGGCTGCCGGCGGCGACCGAGTACCGCGTGCTCGGTGCCGGGGCGGGGATCAGCTGGCTGGAGCTGAAGCCGCTGACCGGCCGCACCCACCAGCTCCGCATCCATTGCGCCTCGCTCGGCACGCCGATCCTGGGCGACCCGTTCTATGGCGGCGAAGGGGAGGGGGAGAATGGCCCCCTGCGGCTGCTCGCCCGCTCCGTGACGCTGCCGCTGCATGCCGCAACGCCGCCGATCACGGCGGTGGCGCCGCCGCCGCCCCATATGCGCGACGATCTGGCCGCCTGCGGTTATCTTTGACAACGATCCCATTCACGATTAGTTAACCGGTACTTTCACCAATTCCATAAATCGGCGGGCGCGCCCGGAGCAGAACATGAATGTCAGGACTGTTCGCCGACGCCCGACGATGCCTGAAGACGACGGACCCGACAATCTCCCCGCCGTTCCGCCCCGGCCCGCGGCGCAGGCCATGAAGGTGGTCTTCTTCGTGTCCGAGGACTGGTGGTTCTGCCTGCACTGGCTGAACCTCGCCGTGCGGCTGAAGGAGCGGGGATACCGCATCACGGTGATCTGCAATGTCGGGTCCGACCGCGCGCGGATCGAGCGGGCGGGCTTCGAGGTCGTCCCGCTGCGGCTGGACCGCTCCGGCCTCAACGTCCTGAACGACGTCCGGATCGCCTCGGCCCTGGTCGCCTACCTGCGGCGGGAGCGGCCCCACCTGATCCATTGCGTCGGCATGAAACCGATCCTGATCGGCACCCTGGCCGCCCGGCTGGTCGGGGGCATCCGCATCCTCGACCATTTCGCCGGGCTTGGATACCTGTTCTCCTCCAGCCACCTGAAGGCACGGCTGCTGCGGCCGCTGGTGATGCTGGGCATGCGGGCCGCCTTCGCGGGTCACGAGGTCCACCTGGTGACCATGAACGGGACGGACCGCGACGTGCTAATGGGCTGGAAGCTCCGCCGGCCCGACCATATCCATGTGATCGGCGGCACCGGCCTGGATCTCGACCGCTATCCGGTCCTGCCGTTCCCCGCCGGACCGGTGACGATCGCGATCACCACGCGCATGATCGAGGACAAGGGCCTGGCCCCGCTGGTCGAAGCGTTCCGGAAGGTGCGCGCGGCGGTGCCGGACGCGGAACTGCTGCTGGTCGGCCGGCAGGACGGCCGCAACCCGACGGCCATCCCCGAGGAACAGCTCGAGGCCTGGAACCGGGAGCCCGGCATCACCTGGCTCGGCCATGTCGACCGGATCGCCGAGGAGGTCTGGGCGAAGGCCCATGTCGCCGTGCTGCCGTCGCGCCGCGAGGGCTTGCCGGTCAGCCTTCTGGAGGCGGCGGCGTGCGGACGCCCGATGGTCGCGACCGACGTTCCGGGCTGCCGCGACGTCGTCGTGGACGGGGTCAACGGGCTGACCGTGCCGCTGGGCGACACGGAGGCCCTGGCCCGTGCCCTGGAGCGGCTGGCGTCGTCCGACGAGTTGCGCCGGCGCTACGGCGCCGCCGCGCGCGAACTGGTCGAGACGCGTTTTTCCCTGGCCGTCATCGGCGACCGGGTCGCCGGCCTCTACCGCCGCCTCGTGGACGCACCCGCCACGGCGGAGGCGGGCAGGTGAGGGAGGCCGGCATGAGCTTCGCCGTCACGCGGCTGCTGGTTCTCCAGCAACTCGTCCTGATGATCCCGAAGGGTTTGAAGGAAACCGTGCGGACGGTGCTGTTCCCGCCGCGCGAGCCGCTGGCCGCCCCCGTGGAATGGCTCGACGCCCCGCCGGTGCGCCGCCAGGAGCGCCAGCCGCTCGTTTCGGTCGTGATCCCCTGCTACAATTACGGCCGCTTCCTGGACGAGGCGATCGCCAGCGTGAGGACCCAGACCCTGCGCGACGTGGAGATCATCGTGGTCGACGACGGATCGACCGACGGTGTCACCCACGAGGTGCTGAAGGCGCTGGAGGACTCCGGTGACGTCACCCTGGTGAGGCAGGAGAACCAGGGCGCGCCGGCCGCCCGCAATGCCGGATTGCGACTTGCCCGCGGGCTCTATGTCTGCTGCCTCGACGCAGACGACACGATGGAGCCCACATACCTGGAGAAATGCGTCCTCCTGATGGAGGGCAATGCCGGCGTGTCGCTGGCCTATTCCTGGCTGCGGGTGACCGGCAGCGAGGAGCGGATCTGGAAGTCCGAATCGCTCGATATCGACCGCCTGCGCTACTACAACCATGTCAGCATATCCGCGGTGTTCCGCCGCGAGGTCGGGCTTTCGGGCGGCGGCTTCTGCGCGGCCATGCGCGAAGGCTACGAGGACTGGGAGTTCTGGCTGCGGCTGGGGGCCGAAGGGCATCGCGGCGAGGTGATCCCCGAGCCGCTGGTCAACTATCACCGGCACCCCGCCGCCTTCATGAACCGGGCGCGCAAGCGGCACGCCAAGCTGTTCGACAACATCTACCGACGCAACCGGGAAGTGTTCGAGGATGCCGGAGTGCGCCGTACGATCCGGCGCGGCTATCGCGACCGCCCGGTCATCGATCCCTTCGCCAACCTCGATGACCGCCGACAGTACGACCAGGGCAGGCCGATGGTGCTGCTGGTCCTGTCCGGCGACGCTCCCCCGGGGCTGGAGGAACGGATCTCGCTCACGCTGGGCGGCGGAGCGTCGCTCTGCCCGGTGCGGACCGGGCAGGTCGCCGAATCCGGCCGGTCTCCCGCCCGGCCAGCCGGGTATACGCTGGGCAATATCCTGGCTGCCGGCTTTCACGGCCCTTTCATCCGCCACTTGGCCGTGACCAGGCCGGTGAGGGCCGTGCTCTGGTTCGATCCCGGACCGGAGCCTGTCGGATGGGCCGAGCTCTCCACCCTTGCGGACAAGCCGCTGCTCGGCGTCGTCACCCTGTCCGGCGATGCCCAGCCGCGCGGTTCCGGCCTGCGCCTGATGCTCCGGCCCGACGGCAGCCTCGACGGCGCCGAGCCCCTGGTCGCGGCGCTGCGCGCCTGATCCTGTTTCCGGTCGGGCCGGTGTGGACGGGACGGGTGGATCGGGTCCGCGGCGGTCCGGCACGGTTGCAGCCGATCAGCCGTCGGGAGCCTTCCCGGCGGGTCGTTCCTCCTTCGGTTCGTCATCCGCGGGCTTGACCCGCGGATCTCAAGGCACGAAGGCTTTGATGAAGCCTGCAACGGATGACCGGATCACAATCCGGTCATGACGATGAAGGAGTGCAAACCCGACCAGGGAAGCCTCGCCTGGTTGAGCAGGTAGTTTTCGCGCCGGACAACCATGGTCCGACCGGAACGCGCTCCGGGCAGTGCCACCACTCCGTGCAGGATCGTACCCCTTTCGAGAGAATCCATGGCACCTGCAACTAGCTCGCGGGTTAGCTTAAAAAATAATTAAAATTATTCATGTTCTCCCCGCATTTTCGGGTTAGAGCTGTTACAAAGACAGTGCGAACGGATAGGAGATCATACCGTTCGATCGGCGAGTACAGGACGAGACGAACAGCCTGCCAGCAACATTGCACGGGGTCGCGCAGCGAATATCCGCCGGCCCGTCGGTACTACAGCAAATCAAAGGACAGTAGATTGCCAAATCTGTCATCTGCGGCCCGCGGCGCCGCCACGCCCGGACTTCGTCCGAATTCGGACGGTCAGACCGGCAAGAATTTCGCGGCGTTCAAGCGCTGCCTGACGGCGCTGCCCCAGGTCCAGCCGGCCCTGACCGAGGTCATCGGTTTCAGGGTCCGCCGGATCGACGGGCTGCAGGATCTGGAATCGCTTCGCTGGAGTTCGGAGACGCTGCTGCTGAGCGTGCGTTCCCTCGACCGGCTCCAGGACATCATTTCGAGCGGCAATGCGGGGTTGATGCGCGGCATCCACACGCTGGGGGTCTTCATGCCGAGCCAGCTCGGCCGGGTGCGCGAGTTCGTCACCCTGCTCGACGGCTGGCTGGTCTGGAGCGGTTCGGCCGACGATCTGCGCGCCAAGCTGAACCTGGCCGCCGCCGGCTACGCGATCGTCGCCCCGGCCATGATCTCGGTCATGGCCGCCGACCAGCACCGGCTGAGCCTGCTGGACACGCTGGGAGCATCGCACCTGGCACTGCTGCCGCTGCTGGAGCAGGGCATGACCGACGAAGAGATCTCCGGCGCGATCGGCGCCACCCTGCCGACCACCAAGCTCCTGGTGCGCCAGCTGCTGGCGCGGCTGCAATGCCGCAACCGCACCGAGGCCGCGATCTTCGCCTGGCGCCACGGACCCGCCCTGGCGCAGCGCCGGGCCGCCCTGGAGGGCGGCGAACAGAACTCGTAACGGAGTATCCGATGTCGACCGAATCCCGGACCGTTTCCTCCACGAAAGAGTCCCTGCTGCTGGACCAGGCGCTCGATGCGGTCAACCGCCGCATCGCCGTCCACCAGCCCGCCGGCCTGGCCCAGATCCCGCACCAGCCCGGTCCTGTCCGATCCGGCCCAAACAAGTCCGGTCTCGCCCGGGCTATCAGCCGGGCGCGCGAGCGCGGGGCCGACTTCCGCGCCGAGTACCATCGTCTGTCGATCGAGGCGATGGCGGCGGTCGGCGAGCCCGCGGTCCCGGCCGACATGCGGAAGCCCGAGCCGGACTCGGCCGCCGATCCGCCCCGCGCCCGGTCCGAGGCGGAGACTCCGGCGCCGGCAACGGCCCAGCCGGCCCCGCACCATGACAGCGCGCTGGAAACGACGAAGCTGTTCCTGCAGTTCCTCGACAGCCGCGAAAAGCAGCTTCTCGATCTCATGCGCGCCATGGTGATCCGGGACCAGCCGCCCGCCCAGAACTCCCACGAAGCCCGGATCGACGGGCAACTCGACCGGCTCGGCAAGGCCGTAGCCGACCTGTCCCAGGCGATCGGCGCCAGCCAGCCCAAGTTCCCCAGGAGCGTCTCGTGACCCCAATCCTCCATCGCATCGCCAGGGCTTCGGCCGTCGCCGCCGCCCTGCTGACTTCCGCCTGCGTCACCACGTCCGATCCTTATCCGGCCGCCGCGGTTTCCGGTGACATCGGCCGGTGGGTGCCGGTCGAGCCGGGCCGCGCCCGGGTGGCGCTGGCCGCCCCGGATGCCGCCGAACCCCTGGCGGCCCGCGAGCTCCGGACGTCCCAGGGCGAACTGGTCCAGACGCTTACGCTCCCGAACAACACGGCGGTGCCAGGGGACAACGAACTGGTCGTGGCCTTCGACCACGGTCCGGCCAGCATTTTCCAGGCCGACGTGCATGCCGCCAAGGTCGGCCGCTACGCCATGGAACCCGCGTCGCTGAACCGCCTGATCGGCGAGATGCTGCCGCGCGCCGTCCTCCAGGGGGAACCGCAGATCCGCAAGAACGGCTACGGGCTCTACGGCTACGTCTCGGCGGATTATCCGGGGCAGGCGAAATGCGTCCTGGCCTGGCAGGTGCTCGACGGCACCGACCTGAGCCAGGCCGGCGGCGGGGCGCCGCGCCGCGCCGGCATCCAGATGCGGGTATGCGACGCCCGGGCCCAGCCGGCCGAACTGATCGCGGCCTTCGATTCCCTTCGCCTCGACCTGTGAGCCGGGACACCTGACATGAACCATCTCATCTCCACTGCGGCGCCGGCCGAGAAGACAAGGCCCGCCGGAAACGGAACGGGCGCCGTCCGCCGGGCGCCCGCGCCGCACCGGCGCACGCCGCTTTTCCTGACCTTGCTGTGGACCGTCCACGCCGCAGCCCTGGTCTGGTTCGCCGCCCAGGACGTCGGGCTCGAAGGCCAGTACCTGCTCGGCGCCGCGGCGCTGGCCGGGCTGGCCGTGCTGCACCTCTTCAAGCCGACCGGGGCGATCCGCGTGCTGCTGATCCTCCTGGTCGCCTTCGTGTCGATCCGCTACTTCACCTGGCGCACGCTCTACACGATCCCGCCGGTCGACAGCTCCGGCTTCGTCGCCGGCCTGCTGCTGTACCTGGCCGAACTGCAGGGCATGGTCGTCTACATGCTCGGCCTGTTCGTCAATGTCCGTCCGAAGGACCGGGCCGACGTGCCGCTGCCGCAGGACCCGGACCTGCTGCCGACCGTCGATATCCTGGTGCCGAGCTACAACGAGGATCCGGAGCTGCTGCGCGTCACTCTGATGGCGGCGACCCAGGTGGCCTATCCGGCGGAAAAGCTGGCGATCCACCTGCTGGACGACGGCGGCACCGTGCAGAAGCGCTCCGACGCGGACCCGCGCAAGGCGGCCGAGGCGCTGGACCGCCACGAGACCCTGAAGGCCCTGTGCGCCGAGCTGGGCGTCAACTACCTGACCCGGGAGCGCAACAACTCGGCCAAGGCCGGCAACATCAACGCGGCGCTGGCCCATACGTCGGGCGACCTGATCCTGATCCTGGACGCCGACCACGTGCCGACCCAGGACATCCTGCAGCGCACGGTCGGGCATTTCCTGAAGGACCCGGACCTGTTCCTGGTGCAGACGCCGCACTTCTTCATCAATCCCGACCCGGTCGAGCACAATCTCGGCACCTTCGGCTCCGAGCCCGGCGAGAACGAGATGTTCTACGGCGTGATCCAGAAGGGCCTGGACAGCTGGAACGCGTCCTTCTTCTGCGGCTCGGCCGCCGTGCTTCGGCGGACGCACCTGATGTCGGTCGGCGGCATCGCCGGCACCTCGATCACCGAGGACGCCGAGACGGCGCTGGACCTGCACGCAAAGGGCTATAAGAGCGTCTATGTCGACCGCCCGATGGTGGCCGGCCTGTCGCCCGAGACCTTCTCGTCCTTCGTCGTGCAGCGGACCCGCTGGGCCCAGGGCATGTTCCAGATCCTGCTGCTGAAGAACCCTGCCTTCAAGCGGGGCCTGACGCTGGCCCAGCGCCTTTGCTATCTCAGCAGCTCGACCTTCTGGCTGTTCCCGTTCGCCCGGCTGGTCTTCCTGGTGGCGCCGCTGTTCTACCTGGTCTTCGGCCTCAAGGTGTTCGAGGCGAACCTGGAGGAATTCTACGCCTTCGCGGTCTTCCACGTGGTCTGCTCGCTGACCATGAGCAACTACCTGTTCGGCAGGCATCGCCGGCCCTTCGTCTCCGACCTCTACGAGCTGCTCCAGGCGGTGTTCACCTTCGGCGCCCTGCTCTCGGTCCTGGTCAATCCCCGGAAGCCGACCTTCAAGGTGACGCCCAAGGCCGAGACGGTGGACCAGCACTATGTTTCGCAGCTGGCCAAGCCGTTCGCCGTGATCCTGGCGATCCTGCTCGGCACCACCGCGATCGGCGTCTACCGCTGGATCCATTTCCCGCTGGAGCGGGAGCACCTGATGATCGTGATGGTCTGGCACCTGGTCAACATCGTGCTGGCGACCGGCGCCTTCGGCGTCATGTACGAGCGGGCCCGCCACCAGGTGGCCGGCGCCATCCCCCGGTCCAAGCCGCTGAACCTGATCACCCCCGAGGGCGCCGTCCGCGCGACCCTGGTCGAGACCACGATCGAGACAGGCCGCATCCTGGTCGAGGGGATCCATGCCCATGCGCTGGCGCTCGCCGGCGGCAAGGCGGCGGTGCAGCTCGTCGTGCCGGGCCGTGACGACCTGAGCAGCATTCCCGTGGTGGTCGAGGCCAGCGCGCCGGCGGCGGGACGCGGCCTGATCCTGGACGTCCGCTACATGCCGCGCGATGCCGAGGACGACGGCGACCTGGTCCGCCTGTGCTACGGCGACAGCGCGGTTTGGGTCGCGTTCCAGGAGGGCCGCCGGAAGCGGGTGCCGATCCTGGTGGGCGTGGCGGGCCTGTTCCTGCGCGGCCTCAAGCGCTCGCTGGCGATGGCCGGTGCCCTGCGTCCCTCGGGCCGGCGGGCCGCGGCCCTGGGCGCCGCCTCCTTCGAACAGCCGATCGGCCGCTGAGCAGCCGAATATTCCCGGGGCCGAGCGCCCCGGGGACGTATCTCCAGAGGAACGAGATCATGGTGAACAGACTGTACACCGCCAAGATGGCCCTGATGATCGGTCTGGGCGCCGTCCTGTGTCAGACCGCCGGGGCCGCCGCCGGGGCCGCAGATATCCCGGCCGCGCCCGTGGTCGCCACCGCCGCCGAGCCGGCCGGCACCGACCTGAGGGTGATCCCGCTGCGGGCGGTGGACCACCAGGGCGGCCAGCTCGAACTGCGCGGCCAGGCCGGCCAGCTCCAGTTCCGCGTGCCGGTCGAGGCCGGCACCGACGTGCGCGACGCCCGGCTGCGGCTGGTCTACCAGACGGCCGACGCCGTCGTGTCCGAACGCTCCAGGATGTGGGTCTACCTGAACCAGCAGGGCATCGCCCAGCTGCCGCTGACCGGCGGTGATGACGCGCTGCGGGCCGACATCGTCCTGCCGCCGGAACTCCTGGTGCCCGGGCAGAACCAGCTGTCCCTGTGGGTCCAGCAGGAGAACAGCCGCGGGTGCGACGCAGACAGCTCGGCGGCGCTGTGGACCCGGCTCGACCCGGCCAACTCCTACATCGCGCTGGAGACGCTCCATGACGGGCGCGACCGCACCCTTGCCGGGCTGGCCGACCCGGCCTCCTTCTTCGGTGCGGGCGCCGAGCGGATCGAGCTGCTGACCCCCGCCGGACGGACCGGGGCCACGCTGAAGGCCGGTGCCCTGGTCGCCCAGGGCTTCTCCCTGCGGATGCCGGACAGCGGCATCGCGGTGCGCCACCGGACGGCGGAAGCCGGGACGCTGACGGGCCGCGACGGCAAGGTGCTGATCGGCACCGTCGAGGCGCTGCGCGGCCTGGTGGCCGCCTTCGGCGACCTGGAGATGGGCGGCATCGGCGACCTGGACATGGTCGCCGGACCCCATGTCGCCCTGCGCGGCATGCCGGGAGCCGGTCCGCTGCTGATCGTCACCGGGCGGAACGATGCCGAGGTCCTGGCGGCGGCAAGCGCGTTCGCCGATCCGTCGGCGATCCTGCCCGCCTCGGCGGACTGGGAAGCCGGAGCGGTGCGGCGGCCCGAGCGGCGGACCCGTCCGCTGCAGGAGCCCGGCCGCAGCTATCGGTTCCGGGAACTCCAGGCCGTCTCGGGCGGGATCAGCAACGGCACCGAGGCGCGCACCGGCCTGGAGCTGAACCTGCCGGCCGACACGCTGCCGGCCGGCGGACGCAAGATCCTGCTGGAGCTGGACTATTCCTACGCGCCGAACCTGTCGCCCAACTCCGTCGTGAACGTGCTGGTCAACGGCCGCTACGCCTCCATGGTCGCCCTGAACGACCCGAACGGCGCCACCGCCGCCAAGCAGCGGGTCCTGCTGCCGATCGACCGGCTGCGGCCGGGCACCAACACGATCGCCTTCGAACCGATGATCGGCAGCGACGACGCCTCCGGCTGCCTGGTCCGCCCCGGCGCCGGCAGGAGCGTCGCGATCTCCGGCGAGTCGGTGGTCACCATCCCGGACATGCCGCGGGTGGCCTCGCTGCCGGACCTGCAGCTCTTCGCGTCGGGCGGCTTCCCCTATACCGGGGTTTCGGATACCCGTTCCGGCCCGCGCCGGGATTTCGACGTGGTGCTGACCGCCGACGACGACGGCACCATCGGCGGCGCCTGGACGCTGCTGGCCAAGCTGGCCCGGACGGCGGGCCATCCGATCGACAACTTCACCATCGGATCGACCTCCCGGTACGGGGGCGACGTGCTGATGGTCGGCCCGGCCGGCGGCCTCGACGGTCGGATCGCGTCGGGCCTGCCTACGGTCGCCGGCTCCGTCCGCGACGCCCTGCGCCCCGCGCCCGCACCGTTCGAACCGGGAGCGCCGTTCTTTCCGGGGCTTTCCTCCGGCCCGGGCGCCGCCCCGGTCATCGCTTCCCCGGGGGCCTCCCGCGGGGCCACCATGACCGCCTCCATGGCCGAGTTCCGGATGGTGGAGCAGGCGATCGACTGGACCGCCGAGATGTCACGGGAATTCCGCGAGACCCTGTGGCCTGACCGCTACGGACGGGCCGCGCCGAGCCTGTCCGCGATCGACGAGGGCAGCGCGCTGATGACCGCGTTCGAGAACCCGCTGCGGTCGGAGGGGACCGTGACCCTGATCACCGCAGCGTCCAGCGAGGTGGTGGAGGAAGGTATCGCGGCGCTGGTCCGGCCGGCCCTGTGGGACCGGCTGTCGGGCGGCACCGTCGCCTGGAACCCCGGCACCCTGGCGATGCAGTCCTGGGCGGCCGAGGAGAGCTACCGCGTCGGCACCCTCCCGGACGATTGGCGCCAGCGCATCCTGTTCGTCAATGCCCTGTTCGCCCGCAATCCGGTAGCCTGGATCTTCCTGGCGCTGGCCGGTCTGCTGGTGATGACCGTCCTGACCCAGGTCGCGCTGAACAGGCGGCAGGACTCCTGAACCATGCGGAAGATCCTTCTCATCCTGGCGCTGCTGGGCGCCGCCCTCGGGAGCGCCGGCGCCGCGTCCGCCGGTTCTCCCCTCCACCGGTCCGAGTGGCAGGCCTTCGCGACCCGCTTCGTCCTGCCGGAAGGGCGGGTGTCCGATACCGGCAACAAGGGCATCAGCCACAGCGAGGGCCAGGGCTACGGCATGGTCATGGCGGCCGCCTACGGCGACCGGGCCACCTTCGACCGGCTGTGGCGGTGGACGGCGGCGAACCTGCAGGTCCGCGGCGACCACCTGTTCGCCTGGAAATGGGAGCCGGGACCGGCCTCGGCGACCGACTTGAACAGCGCGTCCGACGGCGACATCCTGATCGCCTGGGGCCTGCTGCGGGCGGCCGACCTGTGGAACGACGAGGGCTACGCCGCAGCGGCGCTGGCGATCCTGGACGACGTCCGGGACCGGATGGTCGTCGAGACCTCCCTCGGCAAGGTCCTGCTGCCCGGCCCGGAGGGGTTCGTGCGGGACGGGTCGGTGGTGCTCAACCCGTCCTACTGGGTCTTCCCGGCGCTCGAAGCGTTCGCCCGCCGCCATGACCGGGACCTGTGGCGCGCCGTGTCGGACAGCGGCCGGACACTGATCCGGCGGGCCCGCTTCGGCGAGGCCGGTCTGCCGCCCGACTGGGTCGAGCTGGCCGGCACGGAGCTGCGACTTCCGGCGGGGTTCGAGACCGTCTTCGGCTTCAACGCGATCCGCGTGCCGCTCTACGCGATCTGGGGCGGCCTGGACGACGCCGACGCGCTGAACCGGCCGGTCGCCTCCTGGTGGAGCGGCCATGACGGCGCCCCCTTCATCCCGGCGACGGTGGATCTCGCCACCAACGCCAAGGCGCCCTACGGCCTGTCCGGCGGCGGCCGGGCGGTGAGCGTGCTGACCCGGTTCCGCGGCGAGGCGCTGCCCATGCTGCCGAGCCTCGGCGAGGCCGACGACTATTACTCCGCCACCCTCATTCTGCTCACGAAAATCGCTTTCTCCGAAAGGTTCATGTGATGAGCTACCTTGCTCCGCGCACCGCGTCCGCCCTCGCGGCATTGCTGCTGGCCGCCGCTCCCGCCGTCTTTCCCGCCTCGGCCGAGGCCCAGCTGGACAACCGCTACCGCGCCATGCGCCAGGGCGTCACCGTCGACCTGACGGTAGAGCGCGCCGGCCCCGCCGACGGGTCGCTCCCGGGGCCGGAAGCCGGCGCCGACGTGGACGTTTCGCTGCTGCGGGCCTATGCCACGCGCTTCGACTACCAGCGGGTGGACGACGAGATCCGCCGCCTGAAGGCGCTGCATCCGGGCTGGTCGCCGCCGACCGACCTGTTCGCGCCGAAGGCGGCGGCGGTCGACGAGCGCGGGCTGTGGGCCAGCTGGGAGCGCGGCGATCTGCCGGCGGTGGACCGCGAGACGGCGATCCTGCGCAGCCTCAATCCCGGCTGGACGCCGCCGGCCCGCCTGACCGAGTTGGTGGACGCCCGGCGGACCCGCGACGCGGTCGCGGCCGCGAGCGGTGCCGGCGACTGGGGCGCCATCGTGGAGCTGGCCGCCGGCAAGCCCGGGCTGTTCACCTGCCGCCACGTCGAGAACCTGTGGGACTTGGCGCAGGCCCAGTTCAAGGCCGGCGACGCCAAGGCGGCCTATGTCACCTACGGCAATGCCATGGCGACGTGCCCGACCGCCGACCTGCGCCTGTCCACCCTTCAGAAGGCGCTCGCCAACCGGGACACGGCGGCCTTGAAGGCGCTGATCGAGCAGGAGGCGGAACTGCCGAAATCGGCCGAGCAGCAGGTCCGCTTCGCTGCCATCCAGAAGGATTTCGGCGGAGCCGGCGGTGACGGCGCCCGGAGGGCGGCGGCACAGGACAGGCTGGGCGAGGCGCTGGGCCGGCTGGCCAAGGGGCGCTCGGACGCGGCCGAACTGGACTGGATCGGCAGGACGGCCCGCGACCGGCGCGATGCGCGCGCCGCCCAGGCGATCGGCTGGCATCATTTCAACGCGAAGAGATGGGACGAGGCCGGAACCTGGTTCAAGACGGCGCTGGACTGGAAACCTTCGGGCAAGGACGGGGCCAAGGCGGCTGAAGGGCTGGTCTATACCTACCAGAAGCTCGGCCGCGCCGAGGAGGCCCGGACGCTCGCCGCGGCCTGGGCCGGCAAGGCGCCGAAGCTGAAGCAGGTCCTGGAAGGCGGGGGCGGTTCCGCCGCCGCGGCGGCCTTCAAGGCGGGCGACTACGCGGCCGTGCTGAGCCTGACCGAATCCGGCCGCGGCCCGGAGGCGGCGACCGGCCAGAGCCTGCGCGGCTGGACCCTGATGAAGCTGAACCGGCATGCCGAGGCGGCCCGCGCCTTCGAGGCTGCCCTGAAGCAGGCCGGCTCCGACCCGGCCCGCGCGTCCGACGCGGCGCAGGGCTTGGCGCTGGCGAAGAACGCCCAGGGCCTGTCGCGCGAGGCCCGCGCGGTGGTAGAGGCCCATGCGGTGGCGCCCGAGAAATCCGCCCGGATCGAGGCGGGCATCCTGAGCCAGGACGCCCTGGCCGCGTTCAACCGGGGGAATTACGGCGAGACGCTACGGCTGGCCGCCCAGGTCAAGCGCCTCGTCCCGGAGGACCGGTCGCTTGCCATGGTCGAGGCGTGGAGCCTCTACAAGAGCAACCGCTTCGCCGAGGCGGAGACCGCCTTCCGCCGCCTCGCCGACGTCTACGGCAGCGCGGAGGCGAAGGAGGGATTGCGGCTGGCGACGGCGCAGGTCAACCGGCGCTGGGACTGAACGGCGGGGAGGGGCAGCCAAACATTCGGAGAGCGGATCAGGCCGGTTCGGCGTATTCGACCTGATCCGCATCGACGGCGTGGACCTGGCCGGACGGGTCCTCGACCAGCGCCCATCCTTCGAAAAGCTCGACCAGGACGACGGGAGTGGGGACGTTGGGCACCCACACGAGCTTGCGGTCGGCCGCGCCGACCGTGGTCGATTGACCGGGTTTTTTCATAAGCTCAGAATACATTCCAAACGTGCCCGAAAGCTATGCCACACCCTCTTCCTAACAAACTCGTTCGGGGAAGGTTCAGTTCTTTAGGTGAGCCCGATCGAATGACTTGTTTTTGTCACATAGGCCTTCCGAGTACCAGGCTCTATGGCAAAGGTGCATGCCCCCCGTGCCGGTGCGGCGGGGAATGGCGGAGGCGGATGGGAATCGAACCCACCGCACGCTTGGGGCGTGCCGCTGGTTTTGAAGACCAGGAGGGCCACCAGACCCTTGTCGCCTCCGAGGACGCATTTCCGGACCAACAATGCATGATGGGCCGGCATATTCAAGAGCTTGAACGATCATCGGCAGGAAAATCACTCTGACCCCGTTTCTCGCTGACCCCGTTTCTCGAGGGTGAGATAGGGGCCGGGGAAATCCCGGCCCCCGGTGTCAGGAGGCTTCCAGGCTCTTCGAGGCGATCTCGAACACGTCGCGGGACAGGCCGGGGGTGGCGACGATGCGTTCCAGTTCGGCGCGCATCAGGGCCTGGCGCCGGGGGTCGTACTTGCGCCAGCGGGCGAACATCTTGACCATGCGCGACGCCACCTGCGGGTTGAGACGGTTCAGCGCCAGGACCTGGTCGGCCAGGAACCGGTAGCCTCCGCCGCCCGCGTCGTGGAAGCGCACCGGGTTGCCGCCGGCGAAGCCGCCGATCAGGGCATAGACCTTGTTCGGGTTGCGGATCTCGAAGGCGGGGTGGCCGAGCAGGGCCGTGACCTCGTCCAGCGTCTCCGGCCGTTCCGACATGGCCTGGATCGAGAACCATTTGTCCACCACCAGCGGCTCGTCCTTCCAGAGGTCGTAGAAGCGCCGGAGCGCCGCCTCGCGCTGGGGCAGGCGGGTGTCGGACAGCAGGCCCAGCGCCGCGATCACGTCGGTCATGGCCTGGGCGTTGTGGAACTGGCCGACGCACAGCTCGACCGCCTCGGCGTCCTCCAGCGCCATCAGGTATCCCAGCGCCAGGTTCTTCAGGGCGCGCCGGCCGATCGCGGCGGCGTCGATCGAAAAGGGCTCGTTGCCGCCCATCGCGCGGTACGTGGCGAGGAGGTCGTCGCGCAGCCGCCCGGCGATGGCGCGCCTGGCGAAGGTCCGCACCTCGTGGATGCCGTCCACGTCGATCACCGGCATCTGCTGCCCGAGATAGCCTTCTGACGGCAGGGTGAGGGCCTGCGCCGCGAAGGCGGGGTCGAGGTCCGGGTCCTTGAGGATCCGGGAGAAGGCGTCGATGAAGCCGGGCGACAGGTCGAGCGGCCGGTTCTCCGCCCGGTCGGCGACCATGTCGAGCAGCAGCCGGGTCGCCAGGGTCTGGCCCGCCTCCCAGCGGTTGAAGGCGTCGCCGTCATGCGCCATCAGGAAGGTCAGGTCGTCGTCGGTGTAGGGCGCGCGCAGCTTGACCGGGGCGGAGAAGCCCCGCAGGAGCGACGGCACCGGGCGGTGCGGCACGTCGGCGAATTCGAAGACCTGTTCTGCCTCGGTCACGTCGAGCACGCGCGAGGTGCCAGCGGGTCCCGGCTCGCCCGCGAGGCGAAGCGGGATGTCGGCGCCCGACGGGTCGAGCAGGCCGAGGGCCAGCGGGATGTGGAACGGCAGCTTGGTCGGCTGGCCCGGCGTCGGCGGGCAGGACTGCCGCACCGTCAGGCGGTAGGTGCGCGCGGCGGCGTCGTACTCCCCGGTCACGGCCAACTCGGGCGTTCCGGCCTGGGAGTACCAGCGGCGGAACTGGCCCAGGTCCTTGCCGGTGGCGTCCTCCATCGCGGCGACGAAGTCGTCGCAGGTGACGGCCTGACCGTCGTGGCGCTCGAAGTAGAGGTCCATGCCCTTCCGGAAACCCTCGGCGCCCAGCAGCGTGTGGATCATGCGCACGACCTCGGCGCCCTTCTCGTAGACCGTGGTCGTGTAAAAATTGTTGATCTCGATATAGCTGTCGGGTCGCACCGGGTGCGCCATGGGGCCGCTGTCCTCGGGGAACTGGGCAGCGCGCAGGCGCTGCACGTCGGCGATCCGCTTGACCGGGCGGGAATGCATGTCGGAGGAGAATTCCTGGTCGCGGAACACGGTCAGCCCTTCCTTGAGGCTGAGCTGGAACCAGTCGCGGCAGGTCACCCGGTTGCCGGTCCAATTGTGGAAATACTCGTGCGCCACCACCGCCTCGACGCCCAGGAAATCGGTGTCGGTCGCGGTTTCCGGCTTGGCCAGGACGTACTTGGTGTTGAAGACGTTGAGACCCTTGTTCTCCATGGCGCCCATGTTGAAGTCGCCGACCGCGACGATCATGAAGATGTCCAGGTCGTATTCCAGCCCGAACACCTCCTCGTCCCAGGCCATCGACTTCTTCAGCGAGGTCATGGCGTGGTCGCACTTGTCCTGGTTGCCCGGCTCCACATAGATCCGCAGGGTCACGGTCCGGCCGTAGCGGGTGACGTAGCTGTCCTCCACATGGACCAGCACGCCGGCGACCAGGGCGAACAGGTAGGAGGGCTTGGCGAAGGGGTCCTCCCAGGTGACGGTGTGGCGGCCGTCCCCTTCCATTTTCGAGGACGCGACCAGGTTGCCGTTGGACAGCATGACCGGATATTTCAGGGCATCGGCGGTGATGGTCGTCCGGTAGCGCGCCATCACGTCGGGACGGTCGAGGAAATAGGTTATCTTGCGGAAGCCCTCGGCCTCGCATTGGGTGCAGAAATTGCCGCTGGTCCGGTACAGGCCGGACAGGGAGGTGTTTTCCTGCGGCTTGAGCTCGGTCACCACCTCAAGGGAGAAGGAGTCCGGCGGGTTGGGGATGGTCAGGCTCTCCGGCCCGACCGAGTATTCCGACGGGTCCAGCGTCCGCCCGTCGAGCGCCACCGAGACCAAGCGCATATCCTGCCCATCCAGCACCAGCGGGCCGGCCGGGGAGGCGGCATCGGGATTGGCCCGCAGCGCCAGCGTGGAGCGGACCCGCGTCACCTCCTCGCCCAGGTCGAAGGCCAGATCGACGGTGTCGATCAGGTAGGGCGGCGGGGCATAATCCTTCAGGTGGATGGCCTGGGGGGTGCTCTTGTCCATGGGAGGTCTCGCGCTTGATTCCGGTACGGCGGGCCGTGAGGGCATCCTAACAGGGAGAACGGCGTATTGTCGCATGCCGACTGGACGGAGGGTCGCGCTATCCCGAAAGCCGTGCTTTCCGTAACCGCGCCGGCCCTGTATAAGTAGGGTTGTGGTTACCACCATCGGACGGATGAGTTTCAGGCCATGACCGCGGCTGACCAGCTTTCGCAGGCGACCGGCACCACGCCGGCGGCGGACCCTGATTGCGATGAGCGCAGCCAGACCTTCAAGTTCGAGCACAAGGTCTTCTCGATGGACGGGGGATATTTCTCCTACGTCAAGAACACCCAGGAAGCGGCGTTCCACATCCCGCTCGGCGACCTCAAGGGGTCGATCGCGATCCCGGTGCTGCGGTCGGAGTTCGACCTGAACCCGGACACCAAGGACGGCAAGCTGCTGGGGATCGTCGAGAAGTCGCTGCGCTACGTGCGCGAGATCCGGCCCAACGACTCGATCCCCCACGAGCTGCTGGACGGCACCGCCTCCTGGACCGTCGAGGAGAAGCACCGGACCATCGCGCGCAACCGCCTGACCATGCAGCTGGTGTCCTGGCTGACCGGCGGCGAGACGCAGGTGGTCGACCTGACCCAGTTGGAGCAGCTGTCCGAGGACCCGCAGACCAAGGCCCGCGTGCAGGAGGCCTTCGCCCGCGCCGCCGAGAAGCTGGGCATCGGCGTGGACCGCAAGCAGGAAGTGGTCGACATGATCGACAAGCTGGCCCGCGAGCTGTCCTATATCGAGGCGCTGCGCGACCGGTACACCCGGGTGCAGTATATCGGCGCGCAGCTCGCCCTTCTGTCGAAGCTCTACAAGCGCGAGCCCGGCGTGCGGAACGAGATCTTCCGCATGCAGGTGCTGATCCGGGCGCCGCTGGCCGATTTCGACAGCATGTTCACCCAGGCCGACGCCCAGACCGGCGAGATCCTGGCCGTGCTGCGCAACATCGGCGCCCAGACAAAGTTCATCCGCGAGATGCGTGACGAGCTGCACCACCGGCTGATGCTGTGGGACGAGATGATCACTCCATGGGCCGCCGCCACGGTCGAGCGGTCTCCCGACATCGAGGCCCTGCTGAAGGACACCTACCGGTTCCTGGCGCGCAACTTCGCGATCAGCAACGACTGGCCGCTGGCAGGGCGGCGAGGCCGCTGACGGACCTTTCCGTCTGCAAAAAAGTGTTATGCGGACCAAAAACGGGCTTGATATGCGGCCCGGGCCGGCGCAATATACTGCCCATGTTCGGACCGCATAGGACGGCCCGCCCGGTCAGAGAGTTCCGCCAGCATGCAGTTCCGCGAGCGCCGCCGCGTCATCCAGGTCATTCGCACCACCTATGATCCCGCCCTCAAGCGCGGGCGGTCGGAGGTGGTCGGCAAGATCGACAAGGACGCCCCGGCCATCCCGGAGAAACTGCGCAAGGCCTGCACCCAGGCCGAGATGGCGGAAATCGAAACCTGGCTTGCCGAACGGGAAACCGCCCTGCGGACCGAAACGATCCGGGACGACACCGGCACCCTCGCGGAGCGGATGCGCCGAGCGGCCGACTACTTCCGGCATCATGCCACCGGTTCCGAAGGCGATGAGCAGGCCGCCGTCCATGCGGCGGACATCTGGCTCGCCTGGGAGGACCTGAAGAAAGCCATGCGCAAAGCGGGATACGCAGAATCCAGGCTGGCGGAAGAACAAAAAGAAAGGAGTTCGCCATGACCACCCAGCAATTCGCTTCCGAGGTTCTCACTTCCGTGCGCGACTGCCGCCGCGGCTTCGACCGGGTCGAGCTCGGCCTGGAGATCGCCCTGGCGCTGAGCACCGGCCTGCTGCTCCTGGTGTTGTTCGCCGGAGCGTGACGGGGGCTGGCGGTCCCTGGCGCGGATCCCTTACGGGTCCGTGTCCGGGACGAGCCGATCGAGATGCTGCCGGATATGGGCCGCTTCCGCCGCGGAACCGGCCAGCGCGATCGCCCGGTCCAGGGCGCAGCGGGCATCGTCGGCGCGGCCGAGCTGCATCAGGAGCGCGCCCTTGACCCCGAAGAAATGGAAATAGCCGGACAGCCGGGGCTCCAGCGGCTCGACCAGGGCGAGTGCGGCCTCCGGGCCGCGGGTCTTGGCGACCGCGACGGCCCGGTTGAGCGTCACGACCGGCGACGGCTGGAGCCGCTCGAGCGTGGCATAAAGCAGGTCGATCTGCGCCCAGTCCGTTTCCTCCGGCCGGCGCGCCCGGGCGTGGAGCGCCGCGATGGCGGCCTGGACTTGGTAGGGACCAGATCGCCGGTGGCGCATCGCCTTGTCGATCAGGGCCAATCCTTCGGCGATCATCTCCCGGTTCCAGAGGGCGCGGTCCTGGTCCTCCAGCAGCACGACGGCGCCCGAGGCGTCGAACCGCGCCGGGGCGCGGGAATGCTGGAGCAGCAGCAGGGCGGTCAGCCCCAAGATCTCGGGTTCGGCGGGAAACAGCCGCAGCAGGAGCCGGGCGAGCCGGATCGCCTCGTCGCACAGGGGCGCCCGCCGGGACGTGTCGCCGGCGGCTGCGGAATATCCCTCGTTGAACACCAGGTAGATCATGGCGGACACGGCGGCGAGGCGTTCCGCGCGTTCGACCGGGCCCGGCGCCTCGAACGGCACGTCGGCGCCGGCGATACGGGCCTTGGCCCGGGTGATCCGCTGCTCCATGGCGCTCTCGCCGACCAGGAAGGCGCGGGCGATCCGCCGGACCGGCAGGCCGGAAACGATGCGGAGCGCCAGCGCGATCTGCTGGGTGGCGGGGAGGGCGGGATGGCAGCAGACGAACAGGAGCCTGAGGATGTCGTCGCGGTAGTGGGACCCGTCCAGGCGCTCGGCCATGGCGGCCTCGGTGTCCTCCAGGTCCGAAATCAGTTCGTCGGGCGGCAGCGGCTGCTGCCTCGCCCGGTGGCGGACCTGGTCGATCGCGGCGTTCCGCCCGACGAGGATCAGCCAGGCCGCGGGATCGCGCGGCGGGCCGTTGCGCGGCCAGTTCCCCAGCGCGCGCAGGCAGGCCTCCTGGAATGCCTCCTCGGCGGCGTCCAGGTCGCGGAAATAGCGGAGCAGCGCCCCAATCGCCTGGGGGCGCGCCGCGGTCAGCGCCGCGTCGATCCAGGCGAGGTCCGTCACGTCCCGAGGTCTCCCGGCCGGAAGACGGCGAGCGGGCGGAGCTCGTAGGCGCCGGACGAACTGCTGGCGCGCGCCAAGTCGCCCGCGGTCTCGATCGCCTGGTCCAGCGATTCGCACTCGACGACGTAGAACCCGAGGAGCTGTTCCTTGGTCTCGGCGAAGGGGCCGTCGATCACCAGGGGCTCGGCGCCCTTGCGGACCGTCGTGGCCGCCGTCGTGGGCAGCAGGCGCGCGACCGGTCCCAGACGCCCTTCGGCGGCGAGCTTCCGCTGGACCGCTCCGAGCCGGGCCATGGCGGCGTCGTCCTGCTCCTTCGTCCAGGAGCAGACGACGTCTTCGGAATCGTAGCAAAGGATCGCGTAGAGCATCTCGGGTCCTTTCATGGTCCTGCAACCGAGGACGGACGAGTATGCCCGCGGCCGACAGGGAGCGGCAAAAAACGTTCGGCATGGGGTCGTGCGCGATGGTTGGGGAAGAAATGAATGTTCCTGGTTGCTGCATACCTCCGTGCAGCACCGTGAACCACGCGCCGGTGTGGAAGCGGTCTGCGTTTGCGTGTAGGATGACGGGAGAGTGGGGAGTCGAAGATGAGCGATGGCGATAGGGTCACACGTCTGGCTGTCAGCACCTTGAGCCTGGGAGAGAAAGTCGACCAGATCCTGCAGGTCCAGGCGGAGCACACCAGGATCCTGGACGAGCACACCAGGATCCTGGGGGAGCATACCAGGATCCTGGGGGAGCATACCCGGACCCTGGGAGAGCATGGCGAGATGCTGGCGACCCATACCAAGCAACTGACCAATCTCGAGAACGGGCAGGCCACGCTGATCGACAATCAGTTCCAGATGAACCGGAGCCTCGATGCGATCCTGGCCCATCTCGGCATACCGAAGCCGGCTTGAAGTCTCCAAGCCGTCCGATCGCCCTCATTCGCTCCGCGTGAAGCCGTCGACCGACCGCTCGATGTCCTGGAGCGTGTATGGCTTCCGGATCCGCGGGTAGCCCGCCAAGTGCGCCGGAACGCTGAGGCCGCGGTCGTAGCCGGAGGCGAAGATCAGGGCGACGCCCCGGTCGGTCAGGACTTCCGCGATGGGGTAGACCAGTTCGCCGGCCACGTTGATGTCGAGAATGGCGCCGTCCAGCGGCTCTTCCCGGGCCAGGACCAGACCGCGCGCGACCTTGGCGACCGGACCGACCACTTCGCAGCCGATCGACAGCAGCATGTCCTCCAGGTCCATGGCGACAAGGGTCTCGTCCTCCACCACGAGGATGCGGGGCGCGGCTTTCGGAGCGTGGGGCGGTGTCGTCGCGGAGATCGGCATGGCCCGGCTCGATGAGGGTGCTGAATACTCCAATAACTTTATCCTACCGGGCGTTCAGGGGAAAGGGAGCACCCGTTCGGCCGGAAGGCGGACCGTCACCCGCGTGCCGGCGTCCAGATGGCTGTCGACCGACAGGAGGCCCCCGTGCAGATCAACCAAGGTTCGCACGATCGACAGCCCCAGCCCGGACCCGCTCTCGCCGGTCCGGCCCGCGTTGCTCGCCTGGCTGAACGGTTCGAGGACGCTGGCGAGTTCCGCCGAAGGGATGCCGATGCCGGTATCGGCGACGACGAGCGTCAGCCCGCCGGCGCCGTCGGGCGCGGCGGACAGCTCGACCCGTCCGCCCGGCGGCGTGTACTTGACCGCGTTGCCCAGCAGGTTGACCAGCACCTGGGTCAGCGCCATCTCGTCGCCCCGGACCCTGATGGGCCGGTCCATCCTGACGGTCAGGGAAATGCCTTTCCTGGACGGCCGGTCGCCGAGCAGCTGGATCGCTCCCGTCGCCAGCGCCGGCAGGTCGATTTCCTTCTCGGTGAGCACATAGCGGCCGGTCTCGGTCTTGGCGAGGTCGAGGATGCCGTCGATCAGGCTCAGCAGGTGACGCCCGCTGGTTTCGATGTCGCGGCAATAGTCATGGTAGCGGGGGGAGCCCAAGGGACCGAAATACTCCGCCCGCATCACGTCGGCGAAGCCGATCACCGCGGTCAGCGGGGTGCGCAGCTCATGGCTGACCAGGGCGAGGAAATCGGATTTGGCGCGGCTGGCCGCTTCCGCTTCGGCACGGGCGCCTTCCAGCGCGTCGCGCGCCTCGGCAAGCTCCCGCTCGCGGGCGAGGCGCGCGGTCACGTCGACGCCGATCCCCCAGCCGCCGGGATAGTCGGCGATGGGAAAGTGTCGCGCGATGCAGGAGATCGCGATGGTGCGCACCTGACCGTCCTTGCAGGTGATCTGCCGCTCCCAGTCGCGGCAGCACAGGTCGGCGCGGCGAAAGGCGGCGGCGGTCGCCCGTCGGTAGTCGGGATCGGGCAGCAGCTGCGACAGGAGCTGGGGATTGCCGATCGCCTCCGCGGCGCTGTAGCCGGTGATCCGCTCGGCCTCCCGGTTCCAGAGGGCGAGCCGTCCCTCCTCGTCCAGCGCCGCCACCAGCACCGGCATGTTCTCCAGCATGACGAGGAGACGTGCCTGATCCTGGCGCAGGACCACCTCGGCGCGCGCTGCGGCGCCGATATGCCGGATCAGCGCGTGGAGCAGAAGGGACGTGATCAGGATGAAGGTCAGGCCCTTGACGGTCTGCGACAGGGACAGCACCAGCGAGGCGGCGTTGCCGAACAGCAGGTTGAGCAGCCCGTCGGACAGCAGGATCCAGAAACCCGCGGCCAGGGCGTAGACGATGGTCACGTTGAAGGCCCGGCGCCGTCCGGCCCGGTCGTCCGCCCGATCGCCGGCCCGGACATCGGTACGGTTGGGAGCGGCAGGGGAGCGTTTTACGGTGAGCATATCCCGGTATGCATATGCTCATGCCCTTCGAGTAATAGGATGTTCTATATACTTTAGGACATAGGCGGCGTCGAGGGAATCCCTGCTTCGGACCGGCGCGGCACGCCGGCATCCGCGCATGAAAAAACCCGGGCTCGAAAGCCCGGGTTCATCAGGCGTCCCCCGGGTGGGGGACGCTCGTCAAGCCTGTTTATTCGCGGTTGCCGAAGAGCGACAGCAGCATCGTGAACAGGTTGATGAAGTTCAGGTACAGCGACAGGGCGCCCATCAGGGCCATCTTGCCGAGCGACTCGGAGCCGTAGCCCTCGCTGTACTCTTCCTTGATGCGCTGCGTGTCGTAGGCGGTCAGTCCGGTGAAGACCAGCACGCCGATGACCGACACGGCGAACTGCAGGGCGGTCGAGCCGATGAAGATGTTGACCACGCTCGCGATGATGATGCCGATCAGGCCCATCATCAGGAAGGAGCCCATGCCCGAGAGGTCACGCTTGGTCGTGTAGCCCCACAGGCTCATGCCGCCGAAGGTCGCCGCCGTGATGAAGAACACCCGCGCGATGCTGGCGCCGGTGAACACCAGGAAGATCGACGAGAGCGACAGGCCCATGACCGCCGCGAAGGCCCAGAAGGTCATCTGCGCCGTCGACATCGACATGGAGTGGATCTTCGCCGACAGGAAGAACACGAAGCCGAGCGGGGCCAGCATGACCACCCACTTCAGCGGCGAGCCGTAGAGCGCCTGCGCGAAGGCCGGGTTGGAGGCAGCCAGCATGGCCGTCGCGAAGGCCACCACGCCGGTCACGCCGAGACCAACCATCATGTAGTTGTACACGCTCAGCATGTGCTGACGCAGGCCTTCGTCGTACTGGGCCTGATCGACCGCGCGGCCGGGGGTCGCGTACCGATTGAACATGCCGTTTGCCATGTGATCCTCAATCCGAAAGGTAGATGTCACTTGGACAAGGATATTGGGGAGCGGCCCGCTCAATTCAACAAAAATCGGATTCTTCGAAAGTTCCTGCCCGAGCGTGCAACCCTTTGACCTGCATCGATTAAACTGGCTCGGCCGGCGCTACGCGCGAGCGGTTTCTTTAATCCCGGAATTTTTGTCGGGACCGGCGTTTTCCGCCTTAAGCGTTCCGCCCTCAATCGTTCCGCAGCAGCGGTGCGGCCGGCTGGCCGAGCGCCCGCCATGTGCCGACGAAGCCGAAGGCCAGCGTGATCGCGGTGCAGAGCGCCGCCGTGACCAGCACGGCCGACGGCAGGAAGGTCCATTCCCAATCCATCACCTGGGTCAGCACCGCCCAGGCGGTGATGGTGCCGATGGCGCCCGCGATCGCGGCGGTGATCAGCCCCAGCAGGCCGTATTCGACCAGGAAGGCCTTCAGCACGTCGGCGCGGGTGGCGCCGAGCACCTTCAGGACGACCGAGTCGTAGACCCGGCGCCGGTGCCCGGCGGCCACCGCGCCGGCGAGGACCAGGGTGCCGGCCAGCAGCGTGATGGCGGCGGTGACCCTGACGGCGGTGCCGATATTGCCGAGCAGCTCGTTGACGGTGTCCAGCGCGTCCTTGACCCGGACCGAGGTGATGTTGGCGAAGCGGTCGGTCACCGCACGCTGGATCAGGGGTTCCGCCTCCGGCGTGGCGCGGACGGTCGCCAGGAAGGTCTGGGGTGCGCCTTCCAGGATTCCGGGGGAGAAGATCATGGTGAAGTTGATGTTCATGGTCGAGAAGTCGATCGCCCGGATGCTGGCGACTTCCGCCGTCAGGTCACGGCCCAGCACGTTGACCGTGATGTCGTCGCCCAGCTTGAGGCCGAACGCCTCGGCGATGTCGGAATAGATCGAGATCAGCGGCTTGCCCCGGTAATCCTCCGGCCACCATTGGCCGGCGATGATCTCCGCGTCGACCGGCGGGCGCGCCGAATAGGTGATGCCGCGGTCGCCGCGCAGCACCCAGGAATGTTCCGGATTGACGATCGCCTGCTCGGCGTCCACGCCCTTGGCCTTGGCGATACGGCCGCGCAGCATCGGCACTTCCCGCAGGTCGGTGGCGCCGGGCACGCCCAGCACGGTCGCGTTGAATGCTTCCCGCTGGTTCGGCTGGATGTCGATGAAGAAATAAGCCGGGGCGTCCTTCGGGATGCTCTCGTTGACGCGGGCGGAGAAGTTGCCCTCGATCAGGGCGATGGCGACCAGGACGGTCAGCCCCAGGCCCAGCGACAGCACGACGCTGCCGGTCGGGTTGCCCGGCCGGTGCAGGTTGGCCAGCGCCAGACGGAAACCGGGATGGCGCGGCCGGCCGGCCCGCGCGGCAGCCCAGGTGACGCCCTGGGCCGCCGCCCGGAACGCCAGCAGGGTCACGAAGGCGCCGCCGACGAACCAGGCGGCGAATAGCTTCTCCTGCGCGGTCAGGATCGCGAGCGCCGCCAGCGCCAGCCCGGACAGGACGCCGGCCACCAGGTAGGCGCCGCGGGGACGTCCGCCCGCGGGAGAGACCACGTCGCGGAACAGCGCGCCCGCCGGCACCTCGCGCGCCCGGCCCAGCGGCCACAGGGAAAAGGTCAGGGCGGTCAGGAAGCCGAAGGCGGCGGCGATGGCGAGGCCGCCGGGATAGACCCCGATGCGGGCGGTGATCGGCAGCACGTCGGCCAGGACGGCCGCCGCGACCAGGGGGGCGACCGCGCCGATGACCAGGCCGAGCGCGATCCCGAGCGAGGCCAGGACCAGGATCTGGAGCAGGTAGGCCTGGAACACCAGCGGCCCCGGCGCGCCGACGCATTTCAGCGTCGCGATGGTCGCGACTTTGCCGTCGAGATAGCTGCGCACGGCGTTGCCGACCCCGACGCCGCCCACCAGCAATGCTGTCAGCCCGACCAGCGTCAGGAACAGGGTCAGGCGGGTGATGAAACGCTCGATCTGCGGGGCGGCGTTGGTGAAGTCGCGCACCCGCCAGCTTTGCTCGGGGAAGCGGGCCTGGAGGTCGGCCTGCCACGCCTGGAGGTCGGTGCCGGGGGCCAATCCGATCCGGTAGTGCCAGTAGATCATGCTGCCGGGCTGGATCAGGCCGGTGCTTTCCAGCGCGTCCAGGTCGATCAGCAGGCGCGGCCCCAGGGTGAAGCCGCCCCCGCCGGCCCGGTCGGGCTCCCGCAGGATGGTGCCGCGGATTTGGAAGGATGTCTCGCCGACCCGCACGGTGTCGCCGACGGCCACGTCCAGGCGCTGGCCCACGGTCTCCTCGACCACGGCGCCCCAGACGCCATCCCGCCTGGCGATCGCGTCGGGGAGGCCGCCGCCTTCGCGCAGGGTGAAATCGCCGTAGAGCGGATAGCTGTCGTCCACCGCCTTCAGCTCCACCAGGGTGGAGCGGGCGCCGTCCTCGCGCCGGGCCATGGCGCGGGCATCCGCCGCGACCGAGACGCGGCCCTGGCCGTCCAGGTAGGAGCGTTCCGCCCCGCCGATGGGGTTGTAAAGCACGCGCAGCGCCACGTCGCCGCCGAGGATCGCCCTGCCGTCGGCGCGCAGACCCTCGATGATGCCGCCGGACAGCGACTGGACCGTCGCGATGGCCGCGACGCCCAGGGTCAGGCAGGCGAGGAAGATCCGGAAGCCCTTGAGTCCGCCGCGCAGCTCCCGCCGCGCGATGGTCCAGGCGACGGACAGGGTGGACAGGGAAAAGCCGTTCATCAAAGGTGTCCGGGATCAGATGCCGGAGGCGCGGACGGGGCGGAGGTCGGCCTTGGCATCGCCGGCGCTCTCGATCCTGCCGTCGGCGACCCGGACCGCCCGGTCGCAGCGGGCGGCGAGGCTGGTGTCATGGGTGATCAGCACCAGGGTGGCGCCCCGATTGGCCGCGAGGTCGAACATCAGCCTGATGACCTGGGCGCCAGTCTCGCCATCCAGGTTGCCGGTCGGCTCGTCCGCCAGAAGCAGCGACGGCTCGGCGGCGAAGGCGCGGGCCAGAGCCACGCGCTGCTGCTCGCCGCCGGAGAGCTGCCCGGGATAGTGGGTGACCCGGTGCTTCAGCCCGACCGCCTCCAGCCCGGCGCGGGCGCGGTCGAAGGCGTCGGACAGCCCGGCGAACTCCAGCGGGATCGCGACGTTCTCCAGCGCGGTCATGGTCGGGATCAGGTGGAACGCCTGGAACACGATTCCGACATGGTCGCGCCGGAAGCGGGCCAGCTTGTCCTCGTCCAGGGTGCCCAGGTCCTTGCCGGCGACCCTGACCAAGCCGCTGGTCGGCCGTTCCAATCCCGCCATGATCATCATCATGGTCGACTTGCCCGAGCCCGAGGGACCGACGACGCTGACCGTCTCGCCGCGCCTCACGGTGAGATCTATGCCTCGCAGGATGTTGACGGGACCGGCGGCACTGTCCAGCTTTAGGTGGACGTCGGCCAGTTCGACGATCAGGTCATCCCGAGAAGCAGCATCGGACTTCGCCATGGGTCTTCCAGACATTCGTGACAGCTCAAGCGGATATGGCACGTGCCACCGGCTTTTCAACGCAGGTGCGAAGACCGCCGCCGCCGCGGGGCTGGCGCTGCTGGCCCTGGTGACGGCGCCGGCGGTCGCCCCGGCCGGATGGTCCGCGCTCGCCGCGGAGCCGGTCAGGATCCTGGCGCTGGGCGACAGCCTGACCGCCGGCTACGGGTTGCCCGAGCGGGACGGCTTCACCGCTCGGCTCCAGCGGGCGTTGCGCGACCAGGGTTACCAGGCGGACGTCATCAATGCCGGCGTGTCGGGCGACACGACGGCCGGCGGGCGGGCGCGGCTGGAATGGGCCTTGGCCGACAATCCCCGGGCCGCCGTGGTGGCGCTGGGCGCCAACGACGGACTGCGCGGCATCGATCCGGCATCCACCCGCGAGAACCTGGATGCCATCCTGGCAATCCTGAAGGAGCGCAACGTCCCGACCCTGCTCGCCGGAATGTACGCGCCACCGAACCTGGGTCGTGATTACGGCGAACGTTTCAACGCGATTTACCCGGACCTCGCGGCGAAATACGATGTCCCCCTCTATCCTTTCTTCCTGGAAGGGGTGGCGCTCGACCGCAAGCTGAATCAGGAGGACGGCATGCATCCCAATGCCCAGGGCGTGGCGATCATGGTGGACGGCATCCTGCCGCATCTGACCGGGCTGCTCGACGATCTCCCGCAGCGGGATCCGAAGGGATGAGCGGGATGGACGCACCCACGGGGGCCCGCTTCGCCTCTGCCGCCGCGACCGGCGAGGACTGGCGCACCACGGTCAAGGCCTGCCTGGACAAGCTGGGGCCGGTCGAAGGCTGCAACCTGGGTTTCCTGTACATCTCGGACGCGCTGGCGGCCGACGCGGTCAGCATCGTGACGCTGATGCGCGGGGTCACCGGCATCAAGGACTGGGTCGGCACGGTCGGGATCGGGGTCTGCGCCACGGGCGAGGAGCTGTTCGACCGTCCGGCCATCGCGGTGATGGCCGCCCAGCTTCCGCCCGGCAGCTTCCACCTGCCGGCGCCGATCACCGAGAGCATCGAGGGGTTCGAGCCCGAGACGGCGGAATGGCTGAAGACCCACGCCCCGGTCCTGGGGCTGGTCCATGGCGACCCGCGCAACCCGCAGACCCATGAGATCATCCCCGAACTGTCCGACGCGCTGGGAGGCTTCCTGGTCGGCGGGCTGACTTCGTCGCGGACCAACTATGGGCAGTTCGGCGGCCGACCCGGCACGGCCCCGGTGGTCGAGGGCGGCGTGTCCGGCGTGCTGTTCTCCGCCGAGGTGCCGGTCGCGACCGGCCTTACCCAGGGATGCACGCCGATCGGGCCGATCCACAAGATCACCCGCGCCCAGAACAACATCATCGTCGAGATCGACGGAAGGCCCGCGCTGGAGGTCTTCAAGGAAGACATCGGCGAACTGCTGGCACGCGACCTTCGCCGGGTCGCCGGCTATATCTTCGCGGCGCTTCCGATCACCGGGTCCGACACCGGGGATTACCTGGTGCGCAACCTGGTCGGCATCGACCCGAACCACGGACTGATCGCGATCGGCGACATGGTCGAGCCGGGCCGCAGCATCATGTTCGCGCGGCGCGACCGGGCGAGCGCCGAGGCCGACCTGGAACGCATGCTGGCGATGCTGAAGAAGCGGCTGACGGGACCGCCACGCGGCGGTATCTACGTGTCGTGCCTGGCGCGCGGGCCGGCGCTGTTCGGCGACGACAGCGAGGAGTTGAAGGCGATCCGCGATCAGCTGGGCGATTTCCCGCTGGTGGGATTTTTCGCCAATGGGGAGATTTCCCACAACAGGCTCTACGGCTATACCGGCGTACTCACGCTTTTCCTCTGAAGCGTCCCGCCGGGGCCGCGAACCTTCAAGCCTGTCAATCAAGGATCCACATGGAATACCGTCCTTTGGGCCGCACCGACGTGCGGGTCAGCGCGATCTGCCTGGGCACCATGACCTGGGGCCGCCAGAACACCGAGGCCGAAGGCCACGCCCAGATGGACTACGCGCTGGAGCGCGGCGTCAATTTCTGGGACACGGCGGAGATGTACGCGATCCCGCCGATCGAGGAAAGCTACGGCTCGACCGAGCGGATCATCGGCTCCTGGTTCGCCAGCCGGGGCGGGCGCGACAAAGTGGTGCTGGCGACCAAGGCGATCGGCCGCTCGCCCGGCGGCTTCGCCTGGGTCCGCGAGGGCAAGGCCCGGCTGGACCGGGAGAACCTGGTGCGCGCGGTCGAGGACAGCCTGACCCGGCTGCGCACCGATTACATCGACCTGTACCAGCTCCACTGGCCCGACCGGACCACGGCCCGCTTCGGCGCCCGCGGCTGGAAGGGCGGCGACGACGAGGGCGCCACCCCGATCGAGGAGACCTTGCGGGCGCTGGACGAGCTGGTCCGCTCGGGCAAGATCCGCCATGTCGGCCTGTCCAACGAGACGCCCTGGGGCACCATGGCGTTCCTGCGGCTGGCCGACGAGCTGGGGCTGCCGCGGGTGGTCAGCGTCCAGAACGCCTACAACCTGTTGAACCGGACCTACGAGGACGGGCTGGCCGAGGTGTCGATCCGCGAACAGTGCGGGCTGCTGGCCTATTCGCCGCTGGCGGCGGCGACCCTGACCGGCAAATACCTGGACGGACGCATCCCGCCGGGGACCCGCCGCGCGCTGGACCACCGCAAGTCCCGCTATGACAAGGTGAACGCCGACGCGGCGGTGCGGGCCTATCTGGACGTGGCGAAGCGCCACGGGCTGGACCCGGCGCAGATGGCGCTGGCCTTCGTCACCCGGCAGCCTTTCGTGACTTCGAACATCATCGGCGCGACGTCGATGGAGCACTTGAAGACGAACATCGATTCGATCGGGATCACGCTGGACGAAGAGGTGTTGAAGGATATCGGGGAGGTCAACGCCCGGTTCCCGAACCCCTGTCCCTGATCCTCTTCCTGATCCTGCCCCTGATGCTCGCGGTGCGTTGCTATGATCCGTCTGTTCGTCGCCCTTGAGCTGCCCGAGGCCGTCCGCGAGCGTCTGGTCGGCCTGGGCGGCGGCGTGCCCGGTGCCCGCTGGACCGAGCCGGAGAACCTGCACTTGACGGTGCGCTTCATCGGCGAGGTCGAGAACGGCCTGCTGCCCGACATCGACGCGGCGCTGGGAAGCGTCTCCGCCCCGGCCTTCGACCTCGTGCTGGACGGGGTCGGGCAGTTCGGCAGCGGCAGCCGGGCGCGCCTTCTGTGGGCCGGGGTGGAGCGAAACGACGCCCTGGTCCACCTGAACCAGAAGGTCGAATCGGCGCTGGTCCGCGCCGGGCTGCCGCGCGAGGAGCGGCGCTTCAGCCCGCACGTGACCCTGGCCCGCCTGCGCGATACGCCCCAGGAGCGGGTCGGGCGCTTCATCCAGGACCGCGGCCTGTTCCGCGCCGGACCGATCCGGGTGGAGCACTTCACCCTGTTCGAGAGCCGGCCGGGCAACGGCGGACCGGTCTATGACCCGTTGAGGGAATACCCGCTGGGGTGAGGCGAAAGGGACGCTTTACAAATTTCGGGAGCCTTGGTAACAGACAGGTCATGAACCGTTCGCGCGCCATCAAGACTACCACCTGCAAAACGACCCGCTGCGGCGGGCCGTCGTCCGGTGGTATGCGTTGATCGGTTAGAGACGCTTCATCCACCACGAAGGCCCCGCCGGACACGGACGGGGCCTCGTCGTATCGGGGGTTCGTCCTGCGCTCAGTACGGGCATGCAACAGGACGGAACTTGATCCCATGAGCCCCTCTTCGAACCCCTCCCCCCGCCGCGTCGCCATCGTCGGCGCCACCGGCGCCGTCGGCCGCGAAATGGTCAGCGTGCTTCACCGCCGCGCCTTCCCGGTGGCCGAGCTCGGCCTGTTCGCCTCGGAGCGCAGCGCCGGCCGCACGATGGAAACGCCGTTCGGCGTGAAGACCCTGGCCGCCTTCGACCCGGACGTGGTCAAGGGCTACGACATCGTCCTGATGGCGGTGTCCGGCGACTTCGCCAAGGAGCACGCGCCGACGCTGGCCTCGGCCGGCGCCGTCGTGATCGACAATTCCTCGGCCTTCCGCTACGACCCCGAGATCCCGCTGATCGTGCCGGAGATCAATGCCGGCGCGCTCGGCACCAGCCGGCTGATCGCCAACCCCAACTGCACCACGGCCATCCTGGTGCTGGCGCTGGGTCCGCTCCACCGGGCGTTCGGCCTGAAGCGGGTGATCGTCTCCACCTACCAGGCGACCAGCGGCGCCGGAGCGGAGGGCATGGCCGAGCTTGAGGAGCAGACCCGCAACCAGCTTTCCGGCCTTCCGGTCGCCAACAGCGTCTTCCGCCACCCGATCCCGTTCAACGTCATTCCCCAGATCGACGCCTTCCAGGACAACGGCTACACCAAGGAAGAGATGAAGGTGACGTGGGAGAGCCGGAAGATCCTGGGCATCCCGGATCTGCCGGCGAGCTGCACGGCGGTGCGCATCCCGACGTACCGCGCCCATTCCGAGAGCGTCACCATCGAGACGGAACGCCCGGTGACCGCCGACGCGGCCCGCGCGGTGCTGGCCGAGGCCCCCGGCGTCAAGCTGGCCGACGATCCGGCCAACGGCGTCTACCCGATGCCCTTGACCGCGACCGGCGAGTTCGACGTCGAGGTCGGCCGCATCCGCGCCAACCCGGTGTTCGGCGGGAACGGTCTGGACTTCTTCCTCTGCGGCGATCAGCTGCTCAAGGGCGCGGCGCTGAACGCGGTGCAGATCGCGGAGCTGACGCTCTGACGGCCCGGCGGCGGAACATGGAGTGAGCGAGGCGGGCGGCCGGGAGGTCGTCCGCCTTTTCTTTCCGGGGCCGGAGGCAAGTGTCGAGACAATACATCAATGACGGCTGTCATCGCGCATGGTGCGGACGAAATCGCCGGCGGTCCCTGTCTGCGCAGACATGGTTTCGGTATGCGCCCTCAGCATGGCAAGCGAGATGGGCCTGCTTCGGCGTATGATGCAGACCTCTTCCCCTGAGGCGGCCTTCGCCACCAGTTCGCCGAGTTCAGCTTTGGCATCGGCGAGGTTGGCCGTGCTCATGATGGTGCTCCTGACCGGTTCAGTGGACGGTGGGCGGCTCGCCGCCATCCACGGGATTGTGCAGGTGCGGCCAACTTCCCGGATAGGGCCCCTGGCCCAGGGCTGATAGCGGCGGAATGTCGCAGTCTGCCCCTGTGTCCCTAAAGCCCCACAAATGCACTGGGTCTTCCGCGAGCCCGCTGAAAGGCCTATGATAAGGCCACCTTCCGCCTTGACTTTCGCACCGCGCTCCTCACTTAATCAGTACCAGATTGGTACGGATTGAGGCGCCGATATGATCAAGCTCAGCAAGATGACGGACTACGCGGTCGTCGTGATGGCGCGCATGGCGCGCGACGGCGCCTGCGTCCAGACCGTCCCGCAGCTTGCCGAGCGTACCGGCGTGCCGGCCCCGACCGTCGCGAAGCTCATGAAGCTGCTGGCCCCCGCCGGCCTGATGGAATCCCACCGCGGGGCCGCCGGCGGGTACCGGCTGACCCGCGCGGCCGAGGGGATCTCGATCGCCGAGATCATCAGCGCGGTGGACGGGCCGATCGCCCTGACCGCCTGCGTCGACGGCGCGGAGGGGAATTGCGATGTCGAGAGCCTGTGCCCCATGCGGGGCAACTGGGACAAGGTCAACCGCGCGGTGCGCCGCGCGCTGGAAGAGGTTTCGCTGGCGGACATGACGGCGGTGCCGACATTCATCCCGCCACCCGACCAATTGCCCGACATGACAACGAATAACCGTCGGACCGGACGGACTATGAGGGAAATAGGAGAGAAGCATGGCTGCGACGCTTGAGACTGTCGAACAGGTCCGGGCCGTTACGGAACAGAAGTACAAGTACGGCTTCTTCACCGACATCGAGTCGGAAACCGCTCCCAAGGGCCTGAGCGAGGACATCGTCCGGTTCATCTCGGCGCGCAAGAACGAGCCGGAATGGCTGCTGGAATGGCGCCTGAAGGCCTATCGCCACTGGCTGACCATGGAAGAGCCGAACTGGGCCAAGCTGGGCTACCCGGCGATCGACTACCAGGACGCCTATTATTACTCGGCACCCAAGGTGGCGTCCAAGCCCAAGAGCCTGGACGAGGTCGATCCCGAGTTGCTGCGGACCTACGAGAAGCTGGGCATCCCGCTGAAGGAGCAGGCGATCCTGGCCGGCGTCGAGGGCGCCGGGGACAGCCCGTCCATCGCGGTCGACGCCGTGTTCGACAGCGTGTCGGTGGCGACCACCTTCAAGAAGAAGCTTGAAGAGAAGGGCATCATCTTCTGCCCGATCTCCGAGGCGGTGCAGAACCATCCCGAGCTGGTCAAGAAGTACATGGGTTCGGTGGTGCCGTATTCGGACAACTTCTTCGCGACGCTGAACTCGGCCGTCTTCACCGATGGGTCGTTCGTCTACATCCCCAAGGGCGTCCGCTGCCCGATGGAGCTGTCGACTTATTTCCGGATCAACGCCAAGAACACCGGCCAGTTCGAGCGGACGCTGATCATCGCCGACGAGGGCAGCTATGTCAGCTATCTGGAAGGCTGCACGGCGCCCCAGCGCGACGAGAACCAGTTGCACGCCGCCGTGGTCGAGCTGATCACCCACGACGACGCGCAGATCAAGTACTCGACCGTCCAGAACTGGTATCCGGGCGACGAGAACGGCAAGGGCGGCATCTACAACTTCGTGACTAAGCGCGGCGCTTGCCGCGGCAAGAACTCGAAGATCTCGTGGACGCAGGTCGAGACCGGCTCGGCGATCACCTGGAAGTATCCGAGCTGCATCCTGCAGGGCGACAATTCGGTCGGGGAGTTCTACTCGGTCGCGATCACCAACAACCGCCAGCAGGCCGATACCGGCACCAAGATGATCCATATCGGCAAGAACACGAAGTCCACCATCGTGTCCAAGGGCATCTCGGCCGGCCGGGCCCAGAACACCTATCGCGGCCTGGTCAAGATCCTGCCGAAGGCGGAGGGGGCGCGGAACTTCACCCAGTGCGACAGCCTGCTGATCGGCGACAAGTGCGGCGCCCACACGGTCCCGTACATCGAGAGCCGGAACCGCAGCGCCCGCGTCGAGCACGAGGCGACCACGGCGAAGATCAGCGAGGACCAGATGTTCTACTGCCAGCAGCGCGGCCTGTCCTCCGAGGACGCCGTGTCGCTGATCGTCAACGGCTTCTGCAAGGAGGTCCTGAAGGAACTCCCGATGGAGTTCGCGGTCGAGGCGCAGAAGCTGGTCGGCATCAGCCTGGAAGGCAGCGTGGGGTAACAGGCCATGACAGGGCAGCCAGCATCCAAGCCCGAAACCAAGTATGAGACGGACTATGTGGCGTGGACGCGCGAGCAGGCCGAAATGCTCCGCTCCCGCCGCTGGGACGGCCTCGATCTTGACCATCTGATCGAGGAGATCGAAGATTTGGGCGGCAGCGATCTGGCCGCGGTGGAAAGCCATCTCGTGCGGGTGGTCGAACACCTGCTGAAGCTGGAGCATTCGCCGGCCCGGAACCCGCGCGACGGGTGGGAAGACAGCGTCGATACCCATCGCGCGCTGACGGAACGGCGGATCGCCCGGAGCAAGTCGCTGGTCCGACGCATCGATCTGGACGGCATCTATCGTACCGCCCGCCGGCTGGCGGCGAAGAGCCTCCAGCGCCACGACGGCTTGGATCCGGCCGTCCTGCCGACGGAATGCCCCTACACGCTCGACCAGATCCTCGATCCGGACTGGCTGCCCGAGAATACCGCCTTCCCCGAGCGCGCCTGACGGCGCCGCCACCAACCCAATTCGATACGGAACCGCAACGATGCTCGAAATCAAGAATCTTCACGTCAACGTCGCCGACAAGCCGATCCTGAAGGGCCTGGACCTGACCATCGGCGCCGGCGAGGTGCATGCCATCATGGGGCCGAACGGCGCCGGCAAGAGCACGCTGGGCTATGCGCTGGCGGGCCGCGATGGCTATGAGGTTACCGAGGGCAGCGTGACCTACAAGGGGCAGGACCTGCTGGAGATGGAGCCGGACGAGCGCGCCGCCTCGGGCGTGTTCCTGGCCTTCCAGTACCCGGTCGAGATCCCCGGCGTGTCCAACACCACCTTCCTGAAGTCGGCGCTCAACTCCATCCGCAAGGCGCGCGGGGAGAAGGAGCTCGACGCCATGGAGTTCCTGAAGCTGATCAGGGCCAAGACGAAGCAGCTCGGCATGACCGACGAGATGCTGAAGCGCGCGGTCAACGTGGGCTTTTCCGGCGGCGAGAAGAAGCGCAACGAGGTGCTTCAGATGGCCGTCCTGGACCCGGCGTTCTGCGTGCTGGACGAGACCGACAGCGGGCTCGACATCGACGCGCTGCGCATCGTGGCCGACGGCGTCAACGCGCTGCGCGGCCCGGAGCGCGGCATCCTGGTGATCACCCACTATCAGCGCCTGCTGGACTACATCGTTCCGGACAAGGTCCACGTGCTGGCCAACGGCCGTATCGTGCGCACCGGCGACAAGAGCCTGGCGCTGGAGCTGGAAGAGAAGGGCTACGCCGAGTTCGGCGTGGACGAGGCCGCCTGATGGCGAAGAATTCAATGACGACCGATACCAACACGATCCAGCCCTACCTGGACCATCACGGCCGGGTGGCGGCCGCCCTTCCCGGCGGCGAGCTGCCCTGGCTGGCCGGGCTGCGCGAGACCGGCCTCGCCCGGTTCAGCCGGCAGGGTTTCCCGACCGCCCGGGTCGAGGCGTGGCGCTACACCAGCCTCCGCCCGCTGGAGAAGGTCGCGTTCGAACCGGCGTCCGCCGCGGGCGGGGCGGTGTCGATCGACGTGCTTCCGACCGTCATGCCGGCCGGGCAGGCGTCGCACCGCCTTGTGTTCGTCGACGGAGCCTTCCGCGCGGACCTCTCCTCCGTCGGCGCGCTGCCGGAGGGGGCCGTCGTGACCTCCCTGAGGCAGGCGCTGACCGGGCATGCCGCCCTGCTGGAGCGCTACCTGGGCCATGTCGGCGTGACCGACGCCAACCCGTTCCAGGCGCTGAACACCGCGTTCCTGGCTGATGGGCTGGTCGTCCACCTGCCCAAGGGCGTCGCAGTGAGCGAGCCGATCGAAGCCGTGTTCGTCGGCAGCGGCGGCGGTGCGGGAACCGGCAAGCCGACCATGCACCATCCGCGTATCCTGGTGGTGGCCGAGGCCAACGCCGAGGCGACGCTGGTCGAGCACCATGTCGGGCAGGGGGACGGCGTCTATTTCGCCAACCACGTGACCGAGATCGTGGCCGGCGAAGGCGCCCGGCTACATCACTACAAGGTGCAGCGGGAGAGCTCCCAGGCCTTCCACATGGCGACGGTCACCGCCGACCTCGCCAAGGACGCCAGCTACGACAATTTCGTGCTGACCATGGGCGGGCGGCTGTCACGCAATGAAATCAAGCCTGTGTTGAACGGCACGGGCGTCGAATGCCGGCTGTCGGGTTCCTACATGGTGAACGGTCAGCAGCACTGCGACACCACCACGGTGATCGATCACGCCCAGCCCCACTGCACCAGCCGCGAGGTCTACAAGGGCGTCATCGACGGCAACGCCAAGGCGGTGTTCCAGGGCAAGATCATCGTGCGCCCGGACGCGCAGAAGACCGACGGCTACCAGCTGAACCGGGCGCTGCTGCTGTCCGACACGGCCGAGATCGACAGCAAGCCCGAACTGGAGATCTACGCCGACGACGTGAAATGCAGCCACGGCGCCACCGCCGGCGAACTGGACGACGACCAGCTGTTCTATCTGCGCTCCCGCGGCATCGACCTGGAGAGCGCCCGGAACCTGCTGATCGCCGCCTTCCTGGCGGACGCGATCGAGGAAGTCCGGATCGACACGGTGCGCGAGGCTTTCCAGGGCATGGTTACCGGCTGGCTGAAGACCCAGCGTGTCTGAGGCTCCCAGGGATCAGGAAACGACATGAACGAGATCACCAAGGTGCGGCAGGGTTTCGATAGCGGAACGGCGACGGGATATGACGTGGAGGAGGTCCGCAAGGACTTCCCCATCCTGTCGCGCACCATCTACGACAAGCCGCTGGTCTATCTGGACAGTGCCGCCAGCGCCCAGAAACCGCGCCGGGTGATCGACGCCATGGTTTCCTGCATGACGGAGGAATACTCCAACGTGCACCGGGGCGTCCACTGGCTGAGCGCCACCGCGACCACGCGGTTCGAGGCGGCGCGGAAGACCGTGCAGCGCTTCATCAACGCCCGCGAGGACCGCGAGGTGGTCTTCACCCGCAGCGCCACCGAGGCGATCAACCTGGTGGCGGCGAGCTGGGGGCGGACCAACCTGCGCGAAGGCGACGAGATCGTCATTTCGCACATGGAACATCATGCCAACATCGTGCCGTGGCAGATGCTGCGGACCGAGAGGGGCATCGTCCTGAAGATCGTGCCGATCGACGAGTCCGGCACCCTGCTGATGGACGAGTACGAGAAGTTGTTGGGGCCGAAGACCAAGCTGGTCGCGATCAGCCACATGTCCAACGCGCTCGGCACCATCAACCCGGTCAAGGACATCGTCCGGATCGCCCACGCCAAGGGCATCCCGGTGCTGATCGACGGCTGCCAGGGCGTCACCCACCTGGGCGTGGACGTGCAGGACCTGGACGCCGACTTCTACGTCTTCTCCGGCCACAAGCTGTACGGCCCGACCGGCATCGGCGTGCTCTACGGCAAGGCCGAGATCCTGGAAGCCATGCCGCCTTACCAGGGCGGCGGCGACATGATCGCCCGCGTCACCTTCGAGGAGACGACCTTCAAGGGCATCCCGCACCGTTTCGAGGCCGGAACGCCGGCGATCGTCGAGGTGATCGGGCTGGGCGCGGCACTGGAATACCTGATGGAGCTGGGGCTGGACAGGATCGCGGCGCACGAGCGCGACCTGCTGGCCTACGCGACGGCGCAGCTGTCGGAGATCCCGGGGCTGCGGATCTACGGCACCTCGCCGAACAAGGCGAGCATCCTGTCCTTCACGCTGGGCGACGCCCATCCGCACGATATCGGAACGATCGTCGACCGGGCCGGCGTCGCGGTGCGGGCCGGGCACCATTGCGCCCAGCCGCTGATGGATTTCTACAATGTGCCGGCGACGGCGCGGGCTTCCTTTGCGCTCTACAACACCTTCGACGAGGTGGACGCGCTGGCGGCGTCGCTCCGCCGGGTCCAGGAGATCTTCGGGTGATGACGGGAGCGACGATGGACGACCTGCGGGACCTGTACCAGGAAGTCATCCTGGACCACGGCAAGAACCCCCGGAACCTCCGCCACCCGGAGGACAGCAACCGGGAAGCGCGCGGCGACAACCCGATGTGCGGCGACAAGGTCACCGTCTACCTGAAGGTGAGCCCCGACGGCATCGTCGAGGACGCCGCCTTCGAGGGGCGGGGCTGCGCCATCTCCACCGCCTCGGCCTCGATGATGACCGAGCTGGTGGCCGGCCGGACCGAGGCGGAGGTGAAGGCCCTGTTCGAGCGCTTCCACCAGATGTGCACCAAGGACGACCACGAGCACGTCCATGGCGAGGGCGTGGACGAGGAGGCCCTGGACAGGCTCCAGGTGCTGGCGGGGGTCCGCCAGTTCCCGATGCGGGTCAAGTGCGCCACCCTGGCGTGGCACACCCTGGACGCGGCTCTGGCGGGCGGCGCCAAGGCTTCTACCGAATGAATGGCGAATGAACGGGCGGCAGGTTCGAGGAGGCGATGAAATGCCAGACGATGTGAGCGGCCAAGTGCTGGAGCAGACCGGCGTGGTGGACAACGAGACCCTGATGGACCAGGTGGTCGACGCGATCAAGACCGTCTACGACCCGGAGATCCCGGTCAACATCTGGGAACTGGGGCTGGTCTACCGGGTCAACGTGGATGCGGAGAAGAACGTCGAGGTCGACATGACCCTGACGGCGCCGTCCTGTCCGGTGGCCGGCGAGATGCCGATGCAGGTGCAGCAGGTCATCGAGAATCTCGACGCCGTGAAGTCGTGCCGCGTCGAACTGGTCTGGGAACCGCCTTGGCATCCCGGCATGATGTCGGAAGAGGCCAAGGTCGCCCTGGATATGTTCTGATGCCGCGGATCGGCACTGAATTCGGCACCGGACAGAGCATGCAGAAGTCGGAGTAGGACGAAATGGCACTTCCCAAGGCAATGACGATCACCGACGCCGCCGCCGAGCGGGTCAAGCAGATCATGGCGAAGTCGGACAAGCCGGCCCTGGGGCTGCGCGTCGGCGTCAAGTCGCGCGGCTGCTCCGGACTCAGCTACACGGTCGAATACGCCGAAGAGATCAAGAAGTTCGAGGAAGTCGTCGAGGACAAGGGCGTCAAGATCCTGATCGATCCGGCCGCCACGATGTTCCTGATCGGCACCGAGATGGACTATGTGGACGACAAGATCCAATCCGGCTTCGTCTTCAAGAACCCCAACGAGAAGGCCCGCTGCGGCTGCGGCGAGAGCTTCAGCGTCTGACCGGCCGGCCCGTTCCGCGGCGCCTTCCCTGATGCGGGCCTTTCCTCCGTGATCGAACTTCGGCAGGTCAGCCACCGGTTCGGCGACCACCGGGTCCTGCGCGACGTGTCGGTGACCCTGGCGGAGCGCCGGGTCGCCGTGGTCGGCGCCAATGGTTCGGGCAAGAGCACCTTCGCCCGACTGCTGAACGGGCTGGTGGTGCCCGACGAAGGCTCGGTGCTGGTGGACGGCCTGGACACCCGGACCGACGGCAAGGCCGTCCGCCGCAAGGTCGGGTTCGTGTTCCAGGACCCGGATACCCAGATCGTCTATCCCACGGTCGATGAGGACGTCGCTTTCGGCCTGAAGAACCTGAAGCTGGACCGGGCCGAGATCGCCCGGCGGGTCGCCGCCGTGCTCGACCGCTACGGCCTGGCCGAACACCGGAGCCGCCCCGCGCACCTGCTGAGCGGCGGGCAGAAGCAGCTGCTGGCGATCTGCTCGGTGCTGGTGATGGAGCCGGCCTATGTCGTGTTCGACGAGCCGACGACGCTGCTCGACCTGCGCAACAAGCGGATGGTCATGGAGATCGTGGCTGGATTGCCCCAGGCCGCCGTCTTCATCTCCCACGACCTGGACCTGCTCGGCGGGTTCGACCGGGTGCTGGTCTTCGACGGCGGCCGGATCGTCGCCGACGACCGCCCGTCCGCCGCCCTGAAGCGCTATGTCGAGCTGATGGCCTGATGCTGGGGCTCTATATCGAGCGGAAGTCGCCGATCCACGCCCTGGCGCCCGGCGCCAAGATGCTGGCGCTGATGTTGGCGGCGGTCGGCCTGATTCAGGTCACCGATCCGCGACTCCTCGGCATAGTTCAGGCCGCTGCCCTGGGGCTGTTCGCCCTGGCGCGCCTGCCGCCGCGGGAGGTCGCCGCCCAGCTCCGCCCGGTGCTGCTGCTGGGGCTGTTCTTCTTCGCGGTCCACGCCCTGCTGGTCGGCTGGGAGAGTGGGCTGGTCACGGTCCTGCGCTTCACCATCCTGGTCTCGCTGGCGGTGCTGATCACCCTGACGACCCGGGTCTCGGACATGGTCGAGGCCCTGGAAGGGGGGCTTCGGCCCTTGCGCCGGGTCGGCGTCAATCCCGCCAAGGTCGGCCTGATGATCTCGCTCGCGATCCGCTTCGTGCCGCTGCTGATCGACTTGGTCCGCGAGATCCAGGCGGCCCAGCGGTCGCGAGGCCTGGAGCGGAGCGTCACCGCCGTGGCGGTGCCGCTGATCGTCAAGACCCTGCGCATGGCCAGCGTGCTGACCGACGCGATCGAGGCCCGCGGCTACGATCCGGATTGAGTTTCCCGCGCCGGTGCGCCATGTCTCCGCGCTTCGATATGAAACCTTCCAGAATCTCCAGAACGTACCGGACCACACCGACATGCTGACCACCCGCGACATGGTCCATATCGCCCTGTTCGCCGCCATCATGGCGGCCTTGGGCCTGATGCCGCCGATCCCGGTCGGATTCATCCCCGTTCCGATCACCGCCCAGTCCATGGGCGTCATGCTCGCCGGCTCCATCCTGGGGGCCAGGCGCGGCGGCCTCGCGATCCTGCTGTTCCTGGCGCTGGTGGCGGTGGGCCTGCCGCTGCTGTCCGGAGGGCGCGGCGGCCTGGGCGTGTTCTTCGGCCCGACCGCCGGCTTCCTGCTGTCCTGGCCGGTCGGCGCCTTCGTGGTCGGCTGGCTGACCGAACGCTTCCGCGCCCGCCTGACCTTCGCCCGCCTGCTGATCGCCTGCGCCGCGGGCGGCATCTTCGTGGTCTATGCGATCGGCATCGTCGGCGTCAGCCTGATCGCCGGCCTGCCGCTGTTCCAGGCCGCCGTCGGCTCCCTGGCCTTCATCCCCGGCGACTTGGTCAAGGCGGTCGTCGCCGCCTTCGTCGCCCACACGGTCAACCGCAGCTACCCGGTCATCCGGGGCTGAAGCGTCAGGCGGCGCAGGTGGGCCGTGCTGCCGGCGCCGCGGCGCCGTCGAACAAGTCGGGGAAGCGCTGCTCCAGCTCGGGCAGGGAGGTCAGGATCTCCCGCAGGTGGCGCCGCATCGCGGCCTCGGCCCCGTCGGGATCGCGGGCCTCGATCGCGTCGACGATCGCCTCGTGCTGGTGGATCAGGCGGTCGAGCGGCGTCGCATGGGGCAGGCTGAGATAGCGCACCCGGTCCATCTGGGCCTTGGTCTCCTCGACGACTCGCCACGCGTATTCGCAGCCGATCCCCAGGGCGATGGTCCGGTGGAACGCCTCGTCCAGGTCGAGGAAGCGTTCCGGCGTGCTGTCCTCGGCGGCGGCGCGCTGGGCGCGCAGGTTGTCGCGCAGGTCGCGGACGACGGCGGCCGGCAGGTCCTCGCCGGCCTTGCGGGCGACCGCCACCTCGACCGCTTCCCGGACGAAGCGCGCGTCGATCACCTGCTTGACCGAGATCTTGACCACGAAGGTGCCGCGCTGCGGACGGATGGTCACCAAGCCCGACTCGCCCAGCTTGATGAAGGCTTCGCGCACCGGCTGGCGGCTGACGCCGAGCTGGCCGGCGACCTCCTGCTCCGACAGCGGCTGGCCGGGGCTGAATTGCATCGTGACGATGGCCTGGCGCAAGGCCTGGAAGACCCGCTTCGCCACCGGCTCGGCCGAGTCCGCTTCGATCCTGCTGAGCATAGCCGTCCTTCCGTCCCTTTCCCGACCATCCCCACGGGGCGGATGGTGCTGCCCATCCTGCGCCGTAGCAAGGGCATTGCCAATACCATTCTTGTATACTACCATACCAGTGAGTAGCAAGAACGCCTCTGCAATACAGGCAAGCCCTCGAGGGAGGAGACATGAGCTTCATCACGCGCACGTGGCGCGCAGCCACGCTCGGCATGGCCCTGGCCACCATGGCCGGCAGCGCCTTCGCCGCCGACTACACCCTCAGCGTCAACACCGCCCTGGCCCAGCAGGACCCGTTGTACAAGGGCCTGGAGGAATTCAAGCGCAACGTCGAGCAGCGGACCGACGGCAACATCTCCGTCCGCCTGTTCCCGGGGTCGCAGCTCGGCAAGGACGAGGACGTGCTGGAGCAGGCCCGGGCCGGGGCCGGCGTCGCCGTGGTGGTCGACGGCGGCCGCCTCGCCGTCTTTACCAAGGAGTTCGGCGTCCTCGGCGGGCCGTACCTGGCGCAGGGCTTCGACGGCGTGCGCAAGGTCGTCACCTCCCCGCTGTTCGAGCAGTGGGTCGAGAAGCTGCGCAAGGCTTCGGGGCACCAGGTGCTGTCGTTCAACTGGTGGCAGGGCGAACGCCACGTGCTGACCAACAAGCCGGTCGCCACGCCGGCCGACCTGAGCGGCGTCCGCATGCGCACGCCGGGCGCCCCGGTCTGGATGGAGACGATCCGCGCGATGGGCGCCACCCCGACGCCGATGGGCTGGTCGGAGGTCTATACCGCCCTCCAGCAGAAGGTGATCGACGGGGTCGAGGCCCAGCACCCGGCCAGCTACGGCTCCCGGCTGTACGAGGTGACCAGCCATGTCACCAAGACCGGCCACATCAACCTGATCACCGGCATCGTCACCAGCGCCGCCTGGTTCGACAAGCTGCCGGCGGAGTACCGCCAGATCCTGCGCGAGGAATCGACCAAGGCGGGCGACAACGCGTCCCGCGCGACCCAGGCGTCGCTGGCCGAGTACGAGAGGCAGATGAAGGAGCAGGGCATGACCATCGCGGAGATCGACGTCGCCCCGTTCCGCGAGGCGACCAAGCCGGTCTACGACAAGCTGGGCTATACCGAGCTCCACCAGGAAATCGAGAAGATCCTCCAGAACTGACGCGCCTGCCCCAGGCCCGCCGACAAGAAGGATTGCCGTCATGACATCCTGGCTGATCAAGGGGGAGGGGCTGCTGGCAACGCTCCTCCTCGCCATCATCGTGCTTCTCGTCTTCGCCGCCGGTGTCATGCGCTGGTTCGGGTATCCCCTGGTCTGGTCGGTGGACCTGGCGCAGCTCCTGTTCGTCTGGGTCAGCTTCCTCGGCGCCGACATGGCGCTGAGGAAGCGCGCCCATATCGGCATCGACTATCTGGTCAAGCGCCTGCCGCCGACCACCCGGGCGGTGCTCGACCTGGTGCTGGGGGCGGTAGTGCTGTGCTTCCTGCTGACCATGGTCGTCATGGGCTACCAGCTGACCATGCTGAACCTGGAACGGCAGTTCGGCGACAGCGGGATCAGCTACGCTTTCGTGACCGGCGCGGTGCCGGCCGGGTGCCTGCTGCTGGCCGTCACCCTGCTGGGCCAGATGGTCCGGACCGCGCGCGGCCTGCGCACCCGGCCGGAACCCGTCTTCGCCGCCCCATCCGCCATCCATGCCGAGGAGGTCGTCCCATGACCCTGCTCGCCGTCACCTTCTTCGTCCTCATGGGGCTCGGCCTGCCGATCGCCTTCGCCATCGGGATCGCCGGATTCTCGTTCTTCGCGACCAGCGAGATCATGCCGATGTCGATCGGCGTGCAGCAGGTCGCGACCGCGTCCCAGAGCTTCCCGCTGCTGGCGGTGCCGTTCTTCGTGCTGGCCGGCCACATGATGAACCGGACCGGCATCACCACCCGGCTGATCGCCTGCTCCAGCGTGCTGGTGTCCTGGATGTCGGGGGGGCTGGCCCAGGTCTGCATCGTGCTGTCCACCCTGATGGGCGGCGTCTCCGGGTCGGCGGTGGCCGACGCGGCGATGGAGGCCCGCATCCTCGGTCCCAGCCTGATCGCGCGGGGCTATTCCAGGGGCTTCACCTGCGCCACGATCGCGGTGGGCTCGCTGATCACCGCGACCATCCCGCCGAGCCTGGGGCTGATCCTGTACGGCTTCGTCGGCAACGTGTCGGTCGGCCGGCTTTTCCTGGCCGGCGTCATCCCCGGGCTGCTGATGATGGCCGGGCTGATGGTCACCGTGTGGCTGATCGCGCGCCGGCGCGGCTACCGCGCCGAACTGACCGAGCGGCCGACCCTGCGGTCGGTCTGGGCGGCGGTCGCCGACGCCAAGTGGGCTCTGCTGTTCCCGGTGGCATTGCTGGTCGCGATCCGCGGCGGGTTGTTCACCCCGTCGGAGGTCGGCGCATTCGCGGTGATCTATGCCGCCGTCGTCGGCTTCCTGCTGCACCGGGAATTGACCTGGGCCGGGGTGATGGAATCCCTGTACGAGGCCGTGGTGGATACCGGGCTGATCATGCTGATCATCCTGTTCTCCGGCATGGTCGGCTACGCCATCATCTTCGAGCAGGCGCCGCAGAGCATCGCCGAGGCGATGACCGGGCTGACTCGCGAGCCGATCCTTGTGGTGGCGCTGGTGTTGTTCTTCCTGTTCGTCGCCGGGCTGTTCATCGAGAGCACGGTGCTGGTGCTGCTGCTGACGCCGATCTTCCTGCCGATCGTGACGCCGCTTGGCGTCGATCCCGTGCATTTCGGCATCCTGATGATGACCATCGTCACGCTGGGGTCGATGACGCCGCCGGTGGGGGTCGCGATGTACACCGTGTGCAGCCTGCTGGACTGCCCGGTGGAGGAGTACGTGGTCGAATCTCTGCCCTTCATCTTCACGATCCTGCTGCTGGTCGCGGTCCTCGCCTTGTGGCCCGGACTGGTCCTGTTCCTGCCGAACGCCCTGATGTGAGAGCGCCATGCTGAACGAAGACCGACTGTTCCCGGCCGATCCCGGCACGCGGGGGATCGCCCGTCGCCTCTATGCCGAGGTCCGGGACCTGCCCATCGTCAGTCCGCACGGCCATACCGACCCGGCCTGGTTCGCCCTGGACGAGGCGTTTTCCGATCCCGCCACCCTCCTGGTGGTGCCGGACCATTACCTGCTGCGCATGCTCTACAGCCAGGGCATCCCGCTGGAGAGCCTGGGCGTGCGGCCTCGGGACGGGGCGGCGGCCGGGGTAGGATCGGTCGAGACGGACCCCCGGCGGATCTGGCGCACGGTGGCCGAGCACTGGCACCTGTACCGGGCGACGCCGACCCGGCTGTGGTGGGAGTATTCGCTGGAGCACGTGTTTGGCGTGACGGAGCGGCTGTCGGCGGCCACCGCCGACGCGATCTACGACCGGATCGCCGAGTGCTTGGCGAAACCGGAGTTCCGGCCGCGCGCCCTGTTCGAGCGGTTCAACATCGAGGTGCTGGCCACCACGGAATCCCCGCTCGACACGCTGGAGCACCACAAGGCGCTCCAGTCGTCGGGATGGCGGGGGCGGGTGGTGACGACGTTCCGGCCCGACCCGGTGGTCGATCCGGACACCCCGGGCTTCCTCGCCAACCTGGAGGCGCTGGGCAGGATGACCGGCGAGGACACCCTGGGCTGGAAGGGCTACCTGTCGGCCCTGGCGCGGCGGCGGCGCGACTTCATGGCGTGCGGGGCGACCGCGACCGACCACGGCCACCCCACGGCCTTCACCGCGGACCTGCCCCCGGACCAGGCGGCGGCGCTGTTCGAGACCATCGTGTCCGGCCGGGCGACTCCCGCCCAAGCCGAGCTGTTCCGCGGCCAAATGCTGACGGAGATGGCGCGCATGAGCCTGGAGGACGGGCTGGTCATGCAGATCCATGCCGGCGTCCACCGCGGCCACAATGACTGGATGCGCCGCACCTTCGGGCCGAACCTGGGCGACGACATCCCGGTCCGGGGCGAGTTCGTCACCGCGCTGAAGCCGCTGCTCGACCGGTTCGGCAACGAGCGGGACCTCACGGTCATCCTGTTCACGCTGGACGAGACGGTCTATGCGCGCGAGTTGGCGCCGCTCGCCGGGCATTATCCCGTCCTGCGGCTCGGCCCGGCCTGGTGGTTCCACGACAGCCCGGAGGGCATGCGCCGCTACCGCGAGCAGACCACGGAGACGGCGGGCTTCTACAACACCGTGGGCTTCAACGACGACACAAGGGCCTTCCCGTCGATCCCGGCCCGGCACGACGTCGCCCGCCGGGTCGATTGCGCCTATCTGGCCGGCCTGGTGGCGGAGCACCGGCTGGACGAGGACGAGGCGCGGGAGGTGGCGGTCGATCTGGCCTACCGGCTGGCGAAGAAGGCCTACCGTCTGTGAGGCTGGCCGGTCCCGGGAAGGGCTTGCGAATCCCGCCGCCAAGGCTTATCTAGAGGATAGCGTTGCAGGGCGGCCCTCGGGCCGTCCGAGACTGCGATCATATAAGACCTGGCGGACGGGGGCTGCAATGCCCCCCGCCTCCACCAAAAGACCTCGTGATGAGCGGGGCATGGCCTGCGGGCCATCAGGCCAAACCTCTGCGGAGTGAGGGCTTGTCCGATGGGGGCGAATTAGGATCGACGTGGGTGAATAAGGGTCGTTTAGACGTTGGGTGAGGTACGCCCGCTGATCCCTTCGGGGAAAGGCTCGTCCGACAACTTGTGAATGTCGCAAATGACAACCACAATGCTCAGGATCTCCGCGTAGCTGCCTAACGGTGGCCGTGGTGAAACTAGGCGGGGCTGGAATGGCCTAGCAACAGAATATTCCCAGGAAGGGCGGGGGCAACCCCGCCCTTTTTGCGTGCGGGCGAGGGGAAGCAACCGCATCGATGCGGCGGCCTGGCTCACCTGAAACCCTTTGACCGATCTGCCGTTCCACTGCTAATCCTGCGTCGAAAGTGGTATCCTGCATGTGAAGTTTTGGGGAAGAGCGCGACCGATGAAGTTGGCCGACATAAAGAAGAGCAACAGCCAATTCATCCGCGAACTGCAAGCCGCCAGAGCGAACGCGTCTTCGGAAATCCATGTCAATTCGGGTGTCCGCACGGCAGCCGACATATCGTCTGTCATCAACAACCGCATAACCGAAAAGCCGGACTGGCAGCTTCTTTACCAGTACGCGATGCAACTCGATTGATGCGGGACCCGGACCTTTTGCCGGTGGACGTTCAGGATAATCTGGCGAGTACTTCTTGCGACGAACCAAACCACTTTAACCTGCGGATTTCTTCGATCGGGCGTAAGCAACGGCCATAGCTGAGCACCTGAACAAAGCGCGGACACAGCGCCACCACCAGGATTGACACCCCGAAAGGCGAGCCGCCCTCGGGCACCGGGGCCAGGGTGACGCCGCTGCAACATGGGCAATCGGGTAATGGCCGGCGCACCGGTCGACCTATCTTACCACCGGGCGCACCGGCGGCAGATCGATCTTTCCGTAGCAGCCGTGCGGGGGGTGTTGAGATGGCAGTCGAACAGCGAACCCAAGTTCCGAGAGACGCGCGGCAGGCAGTCCCGAGGCCACTGATTTTGCGTGCAAGCGAGGGCGGTCCCGATGCGCCGGCTCCTTATCCGCTTCGTTGCTTGCTTCGATTCTGCTAGATTTGGACCGGTCAGATTGACAAGCCCGAAATTTCGGAAGGACGGTCGCCGTGAGGAAAATCCAATCCTCCGAGGTAAAGGCTCGCCTGCCTCAGATCCTCGACGAGGTCGAGCGCGGGGAAACGGTCATCATCACCCGGCACGGCCGCCCCATCGCCAGGATCGTACCCGAGGTCGATAACCGGGCAGCGGAGATCCGCAAGACCATGGATCGGATCGCCGCTTTCCGCCAGACCATGCCCCGCCTTTCAGTCGAGGAAATCCTGTCGGCGCGCCATGAGGGGCACAACTACTGATGCCTTTCGTCATCGACGCGTCGATCGCCGCAAGCTGGCTGCTTTCCGACGAGGGGCACGACATCGCGGCGGCCGCGTTCGAGCGCCTTGTAGAAGACCACGCGCTGGCTCCCGGTTTATGGTGGTTCGAGATGCGCAACTTGTTCATCGTCAATGAACGCCGGTGGCGCATGGACGGTGAGAAGACAACGCGGGCCTTGGCCCTGCTGTCCGAATTGCCGATCAGGCTCGACCACCTTGCCGACAGCGCGTCCGTGCTGCGCCTTGCGCGACGCCATCGCCTGACCGTCTATGATGCTGCCTATCTGGAGCTTGCACAGCGGGAGGCGGCGCCCTTGGCGACCCTGGACGACGCGCTGACGCGGGCGGCGAAGCTGGAGCATGTGCCTTTGGTCGGCGCGGGGGAATAGGGCATCGGCCTTTCCCTGGCGATACCGATAGAGCCGTCCCCCCTCACGCCGCGACCATGTAGCTCTCCGCCACCCGCTCCATCGTCATCGGCCTGATCCTTGACGCCTGGCCGGCGCTGCCGAACGCCTCGAACCGGGCGCGGCAGAGGTCGCTGGCGGCGGTCAGGGCGGCGGCGAAGAATTTGCGGGGGTCGAACTCGTCGGGCTTCTGGGACAGAAGACGGCGGACCGCGCCGGTCATGGCGAGGCGGATGTCGGTGTCGATGTTGACCTTGCGGACACCGTAGCGGATGCCCTTCTGGATCTCCTCGACCGGGACGCCGTAGGTTTCCTTGATCTCGCCGCCATGCTCGCGGATGACGTCCAGCCATTCCTGCGGCACGGAGGAGGAGCCGTGCATCACCAGGTGGGTGTTGGGCAGGCGGGCGTGGATCTCCCGGATGCGGTCGATCGCCAGGATATCGCCGGTCGGGCGGCGGGAGAACTTGTAGGCGCCGTGGCTGGTGCCGATCGCGATCGCCAGCGCGTCCACCCCCGTGGCCTGGACGAAGTCGGCCGCCTGGTCGGGATCGGTCAGCAGCTGGTCGCGGCCCAGGGTGCCCTCGGCGCCGGAGCCGTCCTCCTCCCCGGCCTGGCCGGTCTCCAGCGATCCCAGGCAGCCCAGCTCGCCCTCGACCGAGACGCCGACGGGGTGGGCCATCTCCACCACCCGCCGGGTCACCCGGACATTGTATTCGAAGCTGGCCGGCGTCTTCATGTCCTCCCGCAGGGAGCCGTCCATCATGACGCTGGTGAAGCCCGAGCGGATCGAGCGCTGGCACACTGCCGGGCTGGCGCCGTGGTCCTGGTGGAGCACGATCGGGATGTGCGGCCAGGTCTCGACCGCGGCCTCCACCATATGGCGCAGGAAGGCCTCGCCGGTGTATTTGCGGGCGCCCGCCGAGGCCTGGAGGATCACCGGGCTGTCGCAGGCGTCGGCCGCCAGCATGATCGCGCGGATCTGCTCCATGTTGTTGATGTTGAAGGCGGGCAGGCCGTAGCCGTGTTCGGCGGCGTGGTCCAGCAGCTGGCGCATCGCGACGAGAGCCATGGTTTCCTCCGTGGAGTTCTTCTGTTTTCCGGTGTCGGTTTTCGATTTATCGGAGCAGCGCGCGGGCGGTTTCGGCGACGCGCTCGGGCGTCAGGCCGAAGAAGGGGAACAGCGCCTCCGCCGGGGCGGATTCGCCGAAACGGTCGATGCCGATCACGGCGCCGTCCAGCCCGACATATTTCCACCAGCCGTCGGTGCGGCCGGCCTCGATCGCGAGACGGGGGACGCCGGTCCCCAGCACGGCATTCCGGTAGGCGGCGTCCTGGCGGTCGAACACCGTGGTGGACGGCATCGACACCACCCGCGCCGCGATGCCGTCCGCCGCCAGCAGGTCGCGCGCGGCCATCGCCAGGGGAACCTCGGAGCCGGTTGCGATCAGGACCAGTTCCGGCGTTCCGGCCTCGGGGTCCGCCAGGACGTAGCCGCCCCGTGCCGCAGCCCGGCCCCGTTCGGCGCCTCCCGACTGGGCGGGCAGGTTCTGGCGCGAGAGCAGCAGGCTGGTCGGGCCGTCGCGGCGCTCCACGGCGGCGCGCCAGGCGACGGCGGTCTCCAGCGCGTCGCAGGGGCGCCAGACATCCATGTTCGGGATCAGGCGGAGGCTGGCCGCGTGCTCGATGGGCTGGTGGGTCGGGCCGTCCTCGCCCAGGCCGATGCTGTCATGGGTGAAGACCTGGATCGTGCCCAGCCCCATCAGCGCCGACAGGCGGAGCGCGTTCCTGGAATAGTCGGAGAACACCAGGAAGGTGCCGCCGAACGGGATGTAGCCGCCATGCAGGGCGATGCCGTTGACGATGGCGGTCATGCCGAACTCGCGCACGCCGTAATGGACGTAGTTGCCGCCGCCGGTGCCCGAGACGGTCCGGCAGGCCGGCCAGTTCGTCAGGTTGGAGCCGGTCAGGTCGGCGGAGCCGCCGAGCAGTTCGGGCAGCAGCGGGGCCAGCGCCTCGATCGCGCGCTGGGACGACTTGCGTGTCGCTGCGGCCTGGGCCGCTTCCGCCGTGGCGGCGATGAAGCCGTCGGCACGCTCGGCGAAATCGTCCGGCAGCCGGCCGGCGATGCGGCGGGTGAATTCGGCGGCGAGGTCGGGGTGCTCGGCGGCGTAGGCGTCGAAGCGCCGCTGCCAGTCCTGCCGGAGCTTGGCGCCGCGCGCACGGGCGTCCCAGGCGTCGCGGATTTCGGCGGGGATCTCGAAGGCGGGATGGGGCCAGCCGAGGGCCTGCCGGGTGGCGGCGGTCTCGTCGGCGCCGAGGGGTGCCCCGTGGACGTCGTGGGTTCCCGCCTTCTTCGGGGCGCCCCAGCCGATCACCGTCTTGCAGCAGACCAGGACGGGCTTGCCGTCGGGAGCCAAGGCCCGGGCGAAGGCGTCGTCCAGGGCCGCGGGATCGTGCCCGTCCACGTCGCGGATCACGCGCCAGCCATAGGCTTCGAACCGGGCCGGGGTATCGTCGGTGAACCAGCCCTGGACATGCCCGTCGATCGAGATGCCGTTGTCGTCGTAGAAGACGACCAGCTTCTCCAGCCCCAGCGTGCCGGCCAGGGAGCAGGCTTCGTGGGAGATACCTTCCATCAGGCAGCCGTCGCCGACGAAGACGAATGTTCGGTGGTCGACGATCACATGGCCGGGGCGGTTGAATTCATCGGCGAGCAGCCGTTCGGCCAGCGCCATGCCGACCGCGTTGCAGATGCCCTGGCCGAGCGGGCCGGTAGTCGTCTCCACGCCGGGCGTGATCCCCCATTCCGGATGGCCGGGGGTGCGGGAATGGAGCTGGCGGAAGCCCTTCAACTCGTCAAGCGGGAGGTCGTAGCCGGTCAGGTGCAGCAGCCCGTAGAGCAGCATGGAGCCGTGGCCGTTGGACAGCACGAAGCGGTCGCGGTCGGGCCAGCGCGGGTCGGCGGGATCGTGGCGGAGATGGCGGTTCCACAGGGTCTCCGCGATGTCGGCCATGCCCATGGGCATGCCGGGATGGCCGGACTTGGCCTTCTCCACCGCGTCGATAGCGAGTATGCGGAGCGCATTCGCCAGGGTACGTCGGTCCGTCGCCGGGGCCTGGGCCTCGGCGGTCAGCGTCTCAGTCATCGCGTTTCCTCCGCGGGTATTTTTTCGATCGCCCTTTTCAGTGGGCCTTCTTCTTGCGGTCCATGAGCTGCCAAATGAGCGGCGTGATGATCAGCTGCATGGCGAGCGCCATCTTGCCGCCGGGGCAGACGATGGTATTGGGCCGGGACATGAAGCTGTCCTTCAGCATCGACAGCAGGTAGGGGAAGTCGATGCCCCGCGGGTTGCGGAAGCGGATCACCAGCATGCTCTCGTCGGCACTGGGGATATCGCGGGCGATGAAGGGGTTGGACGTGTCCACCGTCGGCACCCGCTGGAAATTGATGTCGGTCAGCGAGAACTGCGGGCAGATATAGTTCACGTAGTCGGGCATCCGCCGCAGGATCGTGTCGACGATCGCCTCCTGGCTGTGGCCGCGGGAGATCTTGTCCCGGTGGAGCTTCTGGATCCATTCCAGGTTGATGATCGGCACGACGCCGATCAGCAGGTCGGCATGGCGGGCGGCGTCCACCGTCTCGGTCTTCACGGCACCGTGCAGCCCCTCGTAGAACAGCAGGTCAGTCGGCTCCGGCAGGGGTTCCCACGGGGTGAAGGTGCCGGGCTCCTGGCCGTAGGGCGCCGCTTCCTCCGCGCTGTGCAGGTATTTGCGGGTCGTGCCGGCGCCGGTCTCTCCATAGCGCTGGAACAGGGTCTCGACCTCCTCGAACAGGTTCGCCTCGGGGCCGAAATGGCTGAAGCTGGTCTGTTCCTGGCGCTGGGCCTCGGCCAGGCGCCGGCGCATCTCGGCGCGGTCGTAGCGGTGATAGGCGTCGCCCTCGATGATCGCGGCGGTGATCTGTTCCCGGCGGAAGATCTGCTGGAAAGTATGGCGGACCGTGGTGGTGCCGGCGCCCGACGACCCGGTGATGGCGATGATGGGATGCTTGACGGACATGGGATCATGAACCTCCTGCTGCGCCGGCCGGCAGGCGGAACAGCGAGCGGGTGTTGAACAGGGGCGAGTCGAACACCGCGTCCTCGCCCCGGTCGTGGGCCTCGTGGTAGCGGACGATGCGCTCGACCTCGGCCTTGGAGCCCAGGATCAGCGGCACCCGCTGGTGGAGCGCCGTCGGCACCATGTCCAGGATGCGTTCCCGGCCGGTGGAGGCGGCGCCCCCCGCCTGCTCCAGGATCATCGCCATGGGGTTGGCCTCGTAGAGGAGGCGCAGGCGGCCCGGCCTGGAGACGTCGCGGGTGTCCCATGGATACATGAACAGCCCGCCCCGGATCAGGATGCGGTAGACCTCGGCGACCAGCGAGGCGATCCAGCGCATGTTGAAGTCCTTGCCCCGGGGGCCCGCCTGGCCCTGGACGCATTCCTCCACGTAGCGCCGGACCGGGGGCTCCCAATAGCGCTCGTTGGACATGTTGACCGCGAACTCGCCGGTCTCCTCCGGCACGCGCATGTCGGGATGGGTCAGGATGAAGTTGCCGACCTCGCGGTCCAGGGTGAAGCCGTGGACGCCGGCGCCCAGGGTGACCACGATCATGGTGGTCGGGCCGTAGAGCGCGAAGCCCGCCGCCACCTGCTCGGTGCCCGGCCGCAGGAAGTCGGCTTCGGTCGGGTCGGCGTCGCCCGGCGGTGCCCGCAGGATCGAGAAGATGGTGCCGACCGTCACGTTGACGTCGATGTTGGAGGAGCCGTCGAGCGGGTCGAACACCAGCAGGTGGCGGCCCTTCCGGTGCGGCGGCGGGACGGCGTAGAACTCGGCCATCTCCTCCGACGCCATGCCGCGGACCTTGCCGCCCCAGCTGCAGGTATCCAGCATGATCTCGTTGGCGGTCACGTCGAGGGGCTTCTGCTCCTCGTCATGGACGTTGATCCCGGGGACGGTGCCGGGAGCGGTCCGGTGCTTGTGGAGCGGCCCGCGCGACACGGTGATCCCGATCAGCTTGCAGGCGGTCTGGACATCGTTCAGCAGCGCGGTCAGTTCGGCGTCCGGACCGCCGCGTCGGCGCTGGTCCTCGATGATGAACTTCGCGAACGTCATGCTGCGATGCGGCATGTGACTTCTCCCTGGGAAATCGTCGTTCTTATTGTTTGCTTTTGTTTGTAAGCGTAGCGAGGCTATTGAGTAAAGACGCGGCTGGCGCGGATGTCGGCCTCCTCGATGGTCTGAAGCGTATCGGCGTCGAGCACGCCGCCCCGGGCGAACAGCCGGTTGGCCTGGCGCAGGCGGGCGCGGTCCAGCGCGTTGCGGATCGAGCGGGCGTTGGCGAAGCGGGGCTGCTCCATGCGGCGCTCGATATATTCCCGCAGGGCGGCGGCGGCCCCGCCGGACAGGCGGTAATGCATCGATCCCGTCATGGATTCCGCGATGTCGAACAGCTCGTCCGACCGGAAGTCCGGGAAATCCACGTGGTGGGCGATGCGCGATCCCATGCCCGGATTGCTGGAGAAGAAGGTTTCCAGCCGGTCCTTGTAGCCGGCCAGGATGACCACGAGGTCGTCGCGGTGGTCCTCCATCACCTGGAGCAGGATCTCGATCGCCTCCTGCCCGTAGTCGCGCTCGTTCTCGGGCCGGTAGAGATAATAGGCCTCGTCGATGAACAGCACGCCGCCCATGGCCTTCTTCAGGGCTTCCTTGGTCTTCGGCGCGGTGTGGCCGATATACTGGCCGACCAGGTCGTCGCGGGTCACCGAGACCACATGGTCGCGGCGGATATAGCCCAGGCGGTGCAGGATGCCGGCCATGCGCCGGGCGACCGTCGTCTTGCCCGTGCCGGGATTGCCGGTGAAGCTCATGTGCAGCGACGGCGGGTCGGTCGCGAGGCCGAGTTGCCGGCGCGCCTGGTCGATCAGCAGCAGGGCCGCGATCTCGCGGATGCGGGCCTTGACGGGGACGAGGCCGACCAGTTCGCGGTCGAGCTGGTCCAGGATCTCGCCGATGTTCGACGCGGCGTACAGCGCGTCGAGATCGACGGATGTCCGGGTGTCCGTTGCCAGCGCGGTCATGCCGCCCTCCGCGCTGCCGGTTCCAGGGCGTTGCGCAAGTCGGCCAGCACCTCCCGGTAGGAGCCGTCCGTTCCGCGGGCGCCGAAGATCGCGGAGCCGGCGACGAAGGTGTCGGCCCCGGCTTCCGCGACGGCGCGGATGTTGCCGGCCTTGATGCCGCCGTCCACCTCCAGCCAGATCTCCCGCCCGCTTTCCGCCGCGTGGCAGTCGATCCGGCGGCGGATCAGGGCGATCTTGGCCAGGGCCTCGGGGATGAAGCCCTGGCCGCCGAAGCCCGGGTTGACCGACATGACCAGGATCAGGTCGAGCCGATCCATCACGTGGTCCAGGTGCTGGAGCGGGGTGGCCGGGTTCAAGGCCAGCCCCGCCTTGCAGCCATGGTCCCGGATCAGCGCCAGGGTACGGTCCACATGCTCCGACGCTTCCGGGTGGAACGAGATGATGTCGGCGCCCGCCTTGGCGAACATCGGCACCAGCGCGTCCACCGGCTTGACCATGAGGTGGACGTCGATCGGAGCGCGGGTGCGGGGCCGGATCGCTTCGCAGACGAGCGGCCCGATGGTCAGGTTGGGAACGTAGTGGTTGTCCATCACGTCGAAATGGACGATGTCCGCTCCCGCCGCGATGACGTTCTCGACCTCTTCGCCCAGCCGGGCGAAGTCGGCCGACAGGATGCTGGGGGCGATCCGGAAGCCGCCGCTGCTCATGGTGCCGCTCCCTCAGTACCGTGCGCCCGTGGGCTTCTCGGTCGCGTAGCTTCGGACGGTGTAGTTGACCTGGCGGCCGGGTCCCTCGGCGCGGACCAGCTCGAAGCCCTTCTCCTCGTCCGGGCGGTCGATGATGAAGGACATGCGGATGCTTTCGAAGCCCTTGCCGGCGTCGAAGGCCAGCACCTTGATGTACTTGCCCTTGTTCGCCTTGCGGCAGGCCTTTACCTCCATCATCACGCCGGCGGCATCGGCGATGTCGAACATCGGGGTGCCCCACATGTCCCAATAGGTGTTGCGGGGGTGGGGATCGTCGGTCGATTCGATCGCGACGGCCCAGCCCTGACTGAGCGCGTAGGTGATCTGCTGCTTGATCTCGTCGTCCGTCAGGTCGGGAAGGAACGAGAACTGACCCTGGGTCAGGCGCATGGGAATGGTCCTTCTTGGGTTCGCGGCGAACAGGCGGGGAAGCCTTCCCCCGTCCCGGGTCCCCTGGAGGACAGGGGAGGAACGACCGGGGACCTTCGGCCTTCCGGGGGGAGCGGAAGGGGGACGGGGGAAGGCGTCTCTTGGAACGGAGCCTAGAAGGCGGGCGTCGGGGTCGGGACGTAGTCGACGCTGTCGGTCGAGGCGTAGTCGAACGTCACGTCCTTCCAGGTGTCCAGCGCCGCGCGCAGCGGCTGGCACCATTTGGCCGCCCTGGCCAGGATTTCCGGCCCTTCGTTCCAGATGTCGCGCCCTTCGTTGCGGGCCTTGACCATGGTCTCCAGCGCCACGCGGTTGGCGACGGCCCCGGCCTGGATGCCGCCGGGGTGGCCGATGGTCCCGCCGCCGAACTGGAGCACCACGTCGTCGCCCAGGTAGGTCAGGAGCTGGTGCATCTGGCCGGCATGAATGCCGCCGGACGCCACCGGCATCATCTTCTTCAGGCTGGCCCAGGGCTGGTCGAACAGGATGCCGTGCTCCAGCCGCTTCGGCACATGGGTCTCGCGGCAGGTGTCGTAGATGCCGCGGATCACGCTGGGGTCGCCCTCCAGCTTGCCGACGACGGTTCCGGCGTGGATATGGTCGACGCCGGCCATGCGCATCCACTTGGCGATCACCCGGAACGACACGCCGTGGGACTTCTGCCGGGTATATGTGGAGTGTCCGGCGCGGTGCAGGTGAAGGATCATGTCGTTCCTGCGGGCCCACTTCGCCATGGACTGGATGGCGGTGTAGCCGATCACCAGGTCGATCATGATGATGACGCTGCCCAGCTCCTTCGCGAACTCCGCCCGCTCGTACATGTCCTCCATGGTGGCGGCGGTGACGTTCAGGTAGGTGCCCTTGATCTCGCCGGTCTCGGCGATCGCCTTGTTGACGCCTTCCATGCAGTAGAGATAGCGGTCGCGCCAGTGCATGAAGGGTTGGGAATTGATGTTCTCGTCGTCCTTGGTGAAGTCCAGGCCGCCCTTCAGCGCCTCGTAGACGACGCGGCCGTAGTTGCGGCCCGACAGGCCCAGCTTCGGCTTCATGGTGGCGCCCAGCAGGGGGCGGCCATAGTTGTTCAGCCGCTCGCGCTCGGCGATGATGCCGGTCGCCGGTCCCTGGAAGGTCTTCAGGTAGGCGGTCGGGATGCGCATGTCCTCGAGGCGCAGGCCCTTCAGGGGCTTGAAGCCGAAGACGTTGCCGATGATCGAGGCGGTCAGGTTGGCGATCGAGCCTTCCTCGAACAGGTCGAGGTCGTAGGCGATGTAGGCCATGTACTGGTCGGGAGCGCCCGGGATCGGATCGACCCGGTAGGCCTTGGCGCGGTAGTTCTCGCAGTCGGTCAGGCGGTCGGTCCAGACCACGGTCCAGGTCGCGGTGGATGACTCGCCGGCGACGGCCGCGGCGGCTTCCACCGGATCGACGCCGTCCTGGGGCGTGATGCGGAACGCGGCGAGGATGTCGGTATCCTTGACCTCGTAGTCGGGATCCCAGTAACCCATCTGTTTGTACTTGAGGACACCCGGCTTGTAGCGGGCCTTCTTGTCGGTGATGACGCGATCCGCGACCACTTCCATTATTCGTTTCCTCCCGCGATCGACCTGGAGGTTTCCAGGCGTGCCACGATTGACTTGACCTTGACGGTATCAGCGGAAGACGTTAAGTAAAATTCAAATGTTTTGACCGTTTACCCTAGGGATCCCTTGTCAATGACCCTGCGGCATTCCACGATCCGTCAGCTCCAGGTCTTCGTGGAGGCGGCGCACACGCTGTCCTTCGCCCGCGTGGCCGAGCGGCTCGGGCTTACCCCGGCGGCGGTATCGTTCCAGATCAAGCAGATCGAGGGGCTGTGCGGCTTCGCCCTGTTCGAGCGGGTCGGCCGCCGGGTGGTCCTGACGGAGGCCGGGGCGGCCCTGCTGGAATACGCCTCGGTCGTGCTGAAGGCCCTGTCGGACGCCGACGAGCGGATGCGGGAGCTGAAGGGGCTGAGCGGCGGCCATGCCCGGATCGGGCTGGTCAGCACCGCCAAATACATCATGCCCCGGATGCTGTCGCGCTTCCAGGCCGAGTATCCGAGGATCGCCATCCACCTGCACGAGGGCAACCGGCGCGACATCATCGCGGCCCTGCTGTCGGGGGAGGTGGACATCGCGGTCATGGGCAAGCCGCCCGACGACGCCGACGTGGCGGCCGATCCCTTCGCGCCGCATCCGTCCGTCCTGATCGCCCCGCCGGGGCACCGGCTGGCGGGGCAGGCGGACATCCCGCTGGACGGGCTGGCGGAGGAGCGCTTCATAGTCCGCGAGGAAGGCTCCGGCACCCGCGCGCTGATGGAGAATTTCTTCCGGGGAGCCGGCTTCACGCCCCATATCGCCCTGACGTCGAGCAGCAACGAGACGATCAAGCAGGCGGTCATGGCCGGGATGGGCGTGGCCCTGATCTCCCGCCATACCATCGTGCTGGAACTGCGCATGGGCCTGCTGACCGTCCTGCCGGTGCAGGGCCTGCCGCTGATGCGGAACTGGTTCGTGGCCTGGCGGCGTCATATGCCCCTGCTGCCGGTCCATACCCAGCTTCGCCGCTTCCTGCTGGCCGAGGGGAAGTCCTTGATCGCCGGGATCGAGAGCACCTATCGGACCGCCGAATGAGGTGCAGGAAAGAGCTTGGCCGGACGATAGCTTGCCGGGTCGCGGCAATTTTCTGATCCTCTCCGAATATTTACATAATACTATCTAAATAGGTAGCCTATCACTACAAAAAAAGGAAGAGCTGGGCTAGGATAGGTACCGGTTTCGAGAGTTCCTCACCTGGGGACCGCCGCCCCGGAGTTCGTTGATGTCGCTGCGCCTGAAAATTCTCTCGGTGATGGCACTGATCGCCGCGCTGATGATCGCCGTGAGCTGGATCCTGCTGCAATCCCTCGTGGTTCCCGGATTCGAGATGCTCGAGGCGGAGGAAGCCCGGCGCAACCTGCTTCGGGTAGAGCAGGCGCTGGCGGCGGAGAACGAGGCGTTCGGCCGGAACGCGAACGACTGGGCGAAGTGGGACGAGACCGCGGCCTTCGTGACCGGAGCGCTGCCCGAGTTTCCGGAGCGCAACATCTCGGCGGCGGTGCTTCGGGACATGGGTGTCGATGTCCTGCTCGTGGTGGCGACCGACGGCAGCCTGCTCTACGGCACCTCGCTCGACGGCGACCGGCTGAGCGAAGGCGTGCCGGCAGGGCTGTCCCGCGAGATCCTTCCCCTGGCGCCTGCCGACGATGCTCCCGACGGTACTCCGGGTTCCATCGACGGGATCGTCCTGAGCGACCGCGGGCCGATCATCATGGCGGCCCGCGCGATCCAGCCGACCGACCGGAGCGGCCCCGCCCTGGGCACGCTGGTGTTCGGGCGCGTCATCGACCGGGAAACGGTGGCCGCCGTCCGCCGGCGGGTCCAGATCGACGTGGAGTTCCTGTTCAAGGATCCGGCGACCGGCGCCGCCTTCCCGGAGCATGGCGGGCACGATCACCCGCTGGTGCTGGATCGCCGGGACGACGTGCTGGTCGTCACCGGAATGATCGACGACATGCACGGCCATCACGCGATGCTGGCCCGGATGACCATGCCGCGCGACGCCGCCCTGGCGGCGGGGCGAACGGTGCATTTGGCCATGGCTCTGCTGGTGGTCGCCTGCGGCGGCGCCCTGGTGATCCTCTGGCTGATGCTCAACCGCCTGATCCTGGCGCCGGTGCTGGCCCTGACCGGCCATATCCTGTCGATCCGCACCACCGGCGATCTCGCCCGGCCGGGCCTGGTGGACCGCGGGGACGAGATCGGCGCGCTCGCCCGGGAGTTCGACGCCCTGCTGCGCCAGGTGGAAAGCCTGATCCAGGAGAGCGAGACGGCGCGCCGGTCGGCGGAGCAGGCGAGCCGGACCAAGACCCAGTTCCTGGCGTCCATGAGCCACGAGTTGCGCACCCCGCTGAACGCGATCATCGGCTTCTCCGAGATCATCCGGGACGCGATGTTCGGCGCCAGCAGCGCCCGGTACCAGGACTACGCCGAGGACATCCACCGCAGCGGCCAGCATCTGCTGGCCCTGATCAACGACATCCTGGACTTCTCCAAGGCCGAGGCGGAGCGGATCGAACTGCACGAGGAGGCGGTCGACCTGCCCCGGGCCGTCGCGACCTGCCGGCACCTGGTCGAACCCATGGCCCGCGACGGCAACATCGACATCGCCGTCCAGTTCGCCGACCGGTCGGTCCGGCTGGTCTGGGCCGACGAGCTCCGGTTGCGCCAGATCATCCTCAACCTGCTGACCAATGCGATCAAGTTCACCGCCCCCGGCGGCGAGGTCCGGATCCGGGTCGGCCGTCAGGCCGACGGCGGCGCCGAGATCCGCGTCGAGGACAACGGCATCGGCATGTCCCCGGAAGGCGTCGCCAAGGCGCTGGAGCCTTTCGGCCAGATCGAGAGCGCCCTGAGCCGGCGCCACAGCGGCACCGGGCTGGGGCTGCCGCTGACCGCCCATCTGGTGAATGCCCATGGCGGGCGGCTCGTCATCGAAAGCTCGCTCGGCTGGGGCACGACGGTCAGGGTCGGACTACCGCCCGCGCGCCTGATGGACGACCGGCTGACCGCCTGATCCCGGCCGCCGCCCTCCCCGCGGCCGTCCCCGCGATCGTCGCCATCCTCGGCGTCCCCCCCGACCGGAAGTCCCCGGAACAGCAGCCAGGCCCGGCTGAGCCGGTCGACCCGGAGCGGATCGCCGGCGAGCCGTTCGACCGCCACCCAGCGGTTCCATTCCGGCGCGAGGCTCCAGCCCGGCACGCCCACATGGGCCTGCGGCACGCGGTAATGGAAGACGGCGCGCGCGCCGATCTTCTCCCGCGGCAACCGCTGCCGGACCCGGTCGGGATCGATGTGCAGCAGCAGCGGCAGCAGGTCCAGCCCGCGGTCGCGGGTCGGGTTGGCCGCGAGATAGTCGTCGATGAAGCCGTCGAGATCCGGCGCGTAGTCCGGATGCAGGACCCTCAGGACATACTCCTCCGGATACGGGGGCGGCGTGGCCGCCCGCGTTCCGGACAAGACCCCGCGCGGTCCCGGCTGCGGCGTGCGCAGCCAGCGGTCGAGCAGCATGAAGGCGCGCAGATGGGCCAGCAGGCATCCGACCTCCAGCCCGGGCACGTCGATGTTGAAGTGCAGGCCGAGCGAACCGAACTGGGGCGATCCGAAGCCCGGCGAGCCGAACCGGATGGCGCCGTTCCCGGTCGCCCCGGCGTCCCGCAGCACCGCCACGACCTCGTCCACCTCGGGCAGGCGGTCCGGCGGCAGCGGTGCCGTGATCAGCTCGCGCGGGACGATGCCGCCGGCGATCCTGCCCAGCCAGGCGGCGCCGGCGGGACCCGGCCGGAGCCGCAGGGCGCCGGCATGGCGCTGGGGATGGGTGTGCCGGAGGTCCAGCTCGACCGCGAGATCGCCGATCCCGGTGCCGCGGACGGTGAAGGCATGGGGGTCCTCCTCCAGCGGCAGCCCGCCCAGGCCTATGGCCAGGGCCCGCGCCGCCTCGGCGACGCCGATGCCCATGAACTCGATCTCGACGCCCACCCGCCGTGCCGTGCCGCCTGCGGTGCGGGCGGCCGGCAAGGGTTCGAAGCGGGGTCCGAAAGCCGGATCCGGCGTCAGTCCGTCGCGGCGCACTGGCGGCTCGCCTCCGCATGGCAGGCGACCAGCCGGCTGGTCAACTCGGCTTCCGGCACCGGGCAGCCGGCCCGCTCCAGATCGGCGCGCACCTTGCGCAGTACGTCCTCGTGCCCCGGCTCGTCGCGGTCGGCCTTGACGACGGAGCGCGCATAGGTCTCCAGGTCGGTGCCGGTGAGGGACAGCCTGCGGCCGGCCCACAGGCCGAGCAGCAGGTTGCGGCGGGCGGTAACATAGCCGTCGGTCGCGTCGAACGGGCAGGGAGCGTCAAGCTCCGGGACGGTATGCTTATGATGGGAAGCGGGCATCGGCGGTCTCCTCGGGAGAAAGGGCTGACGGTAACCTGCAGCCTGCGGTTTCTGAGAAGGAACCATGGTCCGAACCCTCCAGATGCACGGCGTGCAGGTGGAGAGGTCCGACATCGCGGCGCTTGCTGGAGCTGCCGCCAGAGGGGCCCGGACCCCCGATATCAAACTACTTGGGGGTGCCGGGGCGGCACTTCAATCCTCGGGCGGGGCGCTATCGCGGGGACATCCTTGCGACGCCGATATCACCGCCTTGGCACAGCGTGACTGCATATCCGGAGATGTAGTTCGATGCCTGTACCGGGACTAAGCGCCGGCAGCCGGATGTTCATCGCCGTATGTTCATCGGTTGGCCGGCCGTTCGTGGAAACCATAGAGGGTGATCGGGGAATGCCTGTCGTGACCGTCGTTCAGTGGCTCTTGTACCTCCTTCTCTCCCTCTCCCTCGTCATGTTGTTCGCCCTCAGCTGCAACCTGCTCGGCCTTTCCGTGGCCTTCCTGCGCTCCCGCCGGGGAGCCCTGCGCACTGGGCCCGAGCGCCTGGTCGTCACGGCTCCCGAAGATCATCCGAAAGTCCTGGTTCAACTGCCCGCCTTCAACGAGGGCATGCTGATCGAGCGGGCGATCCGCGCCGCCGCCCTGGACTGGCCGCGCGACCGGCTCGCCATCCAGGTGCTGGACGACAGCACCGACGGTTCCGAGGAGATCTCGAGGCGGTTCGCCGACGAACTGCGCCGCACCGGGCTGGACATCACGGTGATCCACCGGCGCGACCGCACCGGTTTCAAGGCGGGCGCGCTGGCCAACGGGCTGGACCGCGACGACAGCCCCTTCGTCGCGATCTTCGACGCCGATTTCGTCCCGCCGGCCGATTTCCTGAAGCGCACCGTCCCGATCCTGGCGGCGGACCGCGGCCTCGCCTTCGTGCAGGCCCGGTGGGAGCACCTGAACGCCGGCCAGAACCTGCTGACCCGCGCCCAGGCCGTGATGCTGGACGCCCATTTCGGGGTCGAGCAGTCGGTCCGCTCGGCGACCGGGCTGGTGCTGCCGTTCAACGGGACCTGCGGCGTCTGGAGGCGCGAGGCGATCGACGACGCGGGCGGCTGGACCGCCGACACGCTGACCGAGGACCTGGACCTCTCGGTGCGCGCCCATCTCGCCGGCTGGCGCGCCGCCTACGCGCCCGACGTGGCGGCGCCCGGCGAGCTGCCGACGACGCTGGCCGCCTGGCGGACCCAGCAGCACCGCTGGAACAAGGGCTTCGCCCAGGTCGCCCGCAAGCTGCTGCCGGCGGTCTGGCGCTCCCGTCTGCCGGCCTTGTCCAAGCTGGCGCTGACGCTGGAGGTCGGGCAGTCGCTGTTCTGCCCGCTGGCGGCCCTGTGCCTGACCACCTCGCTGTCGCTGCTCTGGATGGAGGCCGGCCAGCAGCCGCTGGCGCTGTCGGTCCTGGGTCTGGTCGCGACCGCCATGGGCGTCTTCTCGGCGACCACCTTCGTCACCCTGGGCCAGGTGGCGCTGGGCCGCCGGCCGCTGCGAGCCGTCCCGCTGAGCGTGCTGGCCGCGATGACGCTGACCTCGGGCCTGATCCTGTCCAACTCCCGCGCGGTGTACGAGGCCGCCGTGGGCAGGCAGTCGCCCTTCGTGCGCACGCCCAAGATGGGCGGCGGCCCGGCGCGGCCCGCGATCCCCGCGGCGGCGGTCCGCCGCGCCGGCCCGACCGGCATTCCGGAGATCATGCTGGGGGCCTGCCTGTTCTTCACCATGGTGCTACACGAGGGCTGGTACTCGCCCCTGCTCGGCACGACGATCCTGGGGCTGGCCGTGGTCGGCGGCGCGTTGTTCAGGGAGCGCTGGCAGGTGCTTCGCGCGGTGATGCCGTAACCCGGCCCCGGCGTTCCGGCGTGATCGCCGCGCAGGTCAGCACCAGCGAGAGCGGCCGGCCGGTCTGCGGGTCGGCCGGCTCCCGCAGGTCGGCCACCCGCCAGCCGCCGTCCCGCAGGTCCCCGATCCAGGTTTCGAGCGTCCGGAAATACCAGGGCATCGGGCTCCAGGCCTCGCCGCCGGGGCCGCCGAACCCGGCGAAGCTCTCCTCGCGCCAGCCGTCGGCATAGGGGCCGTCGCCGCACGCGGTCCAGGGATGCACGGTCTGGATCACCAGCGACCCTGCCGGCGCGCAGATCGCCAGGGCCCGGAGCAGGCCCGACAGATCCTCGTCCAGAAGCGCGAAATTGGCCGCGACGGCGTCGAACGGTCCGCCGAGGCAACCGGGGTCGGCGGCGATCGCGGCGTAATCGGCATGAAGATAGCGGCCGTCCGGATCGGCCTCGCGGGCCAGCCGGACCAGTTCGGCGCTGCCGTCGGCACCGGTGACCCGGCAACCCGCTTCGGCGCGCAGGCGGCGTGTGAGCCAGCCCTCGCCGCAGCCGAGATCCAGGACATGGCCCAGGATACAGGCGGGACGCAGGCGGGCGACGGCCTCGACGATGGCCCCGAGGATGGCCGAGTCGGTTCCCGCCCGGCGGCTGGTGATCGCTCCCGACCGCACCGCGGCGGTCCACCGCCCGGCATTGTCGTGCCAGGAACCCTGGATTCTCCGGTCCTTCGGCGAAGCCGTCATGGCCTCCTCCCGATTTCAGGCGGTGATCCGGACGATCCTATCGTCATATACACTCGGTCGTACAGGTCCATCCGGCGTGGCTGGACAGGGTATGGATGTTCACGTATTGTTCTGGTCGTTGAATGTCTTTCGAACCTGATGGGAGGCGAGGGCCATGACTGTGATGAGGCTGTACTGGATGCCGCGGACCCGGTCCATGCGGGCGCTCTGGCTGCTGGAGGAGGCGGGATGCCCGTATGAAAGGGTCTTGGTCGATCTTTCCACCGGGGCCCAGTCCACGCCGGAGTACCGCCGCGTCAATCCCATGGCCAAGGTCCCGGCGCTGGTGGACGGGGAGGCCGTCGTCGCCGAGTCGGGGGCGATCTGCGCCTACGTGGCCGACCGCTTTCCCGAAGCGGGCCTGGCGCCCCCGGTCGGCGATCCGGCGCGCGGCCGCTATCTCCAATGGCTGTTCTTCTCCGCCGGTTGCGTGGACCCCGCCTTTTCCGAGCGGATGAACGGCTGGACGACCGATAGCGCCGCCACGGGATGGGGCAGTTTCGACCGGGTCTTCGCGGTCCTGGAGGAGGCGCTGGCCGATGCCGGGAATCGGGGCGGCTGGATCCTCGGCGAACGCTTCTCCGCCGCCGACGTGCTGCTCGGCATCGACCTGCATTACGGCATGGACATCATCGGCGTCGTGCCGCGCCGCCCCGCGTTCGAGGAGTATGTCAGGCGCTGCCTGGACCGCCCGGCCTTCCAGCGGGCGCTGGCGATCGACGCGGCGGGCGCGTGATGGCCGGCTCTTCCAGGACCGGGACCGGGACCGGCAGCGCGGTTCCCTGCCTGCGCTATCGCGATGCGCCCGCCGCGATCGACTGGCTGTGCGATGCCTTCGGCTTCGAGCGGCATGCGGTCTACCCGAACGGGGACGGCACCATCGCCCATGCCGAGATTTCCACGGGTCGGACCGGCGGTCGGGGTATGGTCATGCTCGGTTCCGCGGTCGAGAGCGACTATGGGGCCTTGATGCGCCAGCCGGACGAGCTGGGCGGGGCGAATACCCAGGGCATCTATGTGGTGGTGGAGGATGTCGACGCGCATTACGCCCGTGCCAGGGCGGCCGGCGCGCGGATCGCCATCGACATCAGGGACCAGGATTATGGCGGCAGGGACTATACCTGCCGCGACCCCGAGGGCCATGTCTGGACCTTCGGGAGTTACGATCCCTGGGCGGAGTGACGCCCGCGGCGCGGGGTTCTCAGAACTCCGCGTCCAGCTCAGGCAGTTCGTCGGGTTCCATCCTCGCGGCCTCGAACCATTCGGCCATGTCGGGCAGGGACAGGATATTGGCGCAATAACCCGCGCAGACCTTGTCCAGCTTGACGTCGTAGGTCTGGAAGCGGGTGGTCACCGGCGCGTACATCGCGTCGGCCATGGTCGGCGTCGTGCCGAACAGGTAGGGGCCGCCGTATTTTCCCAGGCAGTCGCGCCAGATGTCGGCGATCCGCTCGATGTCGGCGAGCGCCCCCGCCCATACCTTGAAGCCGGGATAGCGCCGCTTCAGGTTCATCGGCAGGGCCGAGCGAAGCCCGGCGAAGCCCGAATGCATTTCCCCGCAGATCGATCGGCAATGGGCGCGCGCGCCCGCATCCTCGGGCAGCAGGCCCTTGCCGGCCGGCCTGACCTCGTTGAGGTACTCGCCGATCGCCAGCGTGTCCCAGACCGAGTTGCCGCCATGGATCAGGCACGGCACCAGGATCGACGGGGACAGCAGCAGGATCTCCGCCTTGGCCGAGGAGTCGTCGAGGGAGATGATCCGCTCCTCGAACTTCAGCCCCGACATCCGCGCCAGGAGCCAGCCCCGAAGCGACCACGAGGAATAGTTCTTGCTGCTGATGACGAGGGTGGCGTCGGCCATGGCTGGGATCCCTTCCGGGCGGGGTGCCGTTCGATGCCCCAAGGATTGCGTGCGGGGCGCTTGCAAGTCCAGAAGAAACGCTGTTGCTTGGCGGAGGTTTTGCCTATCATTTCGTATAGGCGGGGAAGTGGGTTTCACGACGTTTATTTCTTCGGCGAGTTGCCGATTTCTTGTGCAGCCGGGTTTTCGGCGGATCATTCGTTCGTTTTGAAATCAAGCATTCCCCTCAGCGGATCGGGTGAGCGCGTATGATTTACCAGATGTACCAGCACCAGTCCGACATCCTCGATCCGCTCCGCTGGATGGCGCGGAGTTCCAGCGCCGTCTTCGGCCAGCCCTGGCCGGGGATCGGGACGGGCGGGATGGCTCGCCGGCTGTCGGCGGCGCTGGAGGTCCTGTCCTGCATGGGCACCACCCACACCCGCCCCGATTTCGGCATCCGCTCCGTGACCGTGGGCCACCGCGAGGTCGGGGTGACCGAGGAGGTGGTCCACCGCACCCCGTTCTGCTCGCTGGTCCGCTTCCGCAAGGACCTGCCGGTCCAGGAGCCGCGGGTGCTGGTGGTCGCCCCCATGTCGGGGCATTTCGCGACCCTGCTGCGCGGCACCTGTCAGACCATGCTGGCCGAGCACGACGTTTACATCACCGACTGGCACAATGCCCGCGACGTGCCGCTGTCGGAAGGCCGGTTCGACTTCGACTCCTATGTCGACTACCTGATCGGGTTCTTCGAGTTCCTGGGGCGCGACTGCCACGTGGTGGCGGTCTGCCAGCCTTCGGTCGCGGTGCTGGCGGCGGTCGCGGTGATGGCCCAGTCGGACAACCATTCCCAGCCGCGCAGCATGACCCTGATGGCCGGCCCGATCGATACCCGGGTCAGCCCGACCAAGGTCAACGAGCTGGCCATGAGCAAGCCGATCGAGTGGTTCGAGGAGAAGATGATCTCCACCGTTCCGCTGCGCCATCCCGGCGCCATGCGGCGGGTCTATCCCGGGTTCGTGCAGCTCGCCGCCTTCATGCAGATGAACCTGGAGCGGCACGTCAAGGCGTTCCGCGACCTGTACGAGCATCTGGTCGCCGGGGAGGACGAGAAGGCCCACGCGATCCGCACCTTCTACGACGAGTACCTGGCCGTGATGGACTTGCCGGCCGAGTTCTTCATCCAGACCGTCCGGCTGATCTTCCAGGAGCACGCGCTGCCGCTGGGCACGCTGGAATGGCACGGCCAACGCGTCGAGCCGGCCGCGATCCGCCGCACCGCCCTGTTCACCGTCGAGGGCGAGAACGACGACATCTGTTCCGTCGGCCAGACCCTGGCGGCCCAGGACCTGTGCACCGGCCTGCGCCCGCACCTGAAGCACCACCACTTCCAGGCCGGGGCCGGCCACTACGGCGTATTCAACGGGCGGCGCTGGTCGGGGCAGGTCTATCCCATGCTGCGCATGATCATCCAGGCCAACGACTGAGCGGGCCGGCCAGTCAAACCTCGCCAATCCACGCTCCTTGCGCTACATAAGGCGCAACATCGACGGGAGGCCGTTGCGGTGGCGTCCCGTCGCACCCTGATCCACGTGAATATGGTCGGAGAGACGCATGGCGTCCTATCAATACGTCTTTGTCATGAAGGGGCTGACCAAGATCTACCCCGGCGGCAAGAAGGTGCTGGATAACGTCTGGCTGTCTTTCTACCCCGGAGCCAAGATCGGCGTGCTGGGCGCGAACGGCGCCGGCAAGTCCACGCTGATGAAGATCATGGCCGGCATGGACAAGGATTACAACGGCGAGGCCTGGACCGCGGAAGGAGCCACCGTCGGCTACCTGTCGCAGGAGCCGCAGCTGGACGAGTCCAAGACCGTGCAGGAGAACGTCATGGAGGCCCTGGCGGGCACCAAGGCGCTGCTGGACCGGTTCGAGGAGGTCAGCATGAAGCTCGGCGAGGTCGAGGACTCCGACGAGATGACCGCGCTGATCGACGAGCAGGCCGAACTGCAGGAGAAGATCGAGGCGGCCGACGCCTGGGACCTGCAGCGCACGGTCGAGATCGCGATGGACGCGCTGCGCTGCCCGCCGCCCGACAGCGAGGTCACCAAGCTTTCCGGCGGCGAGCGCCGGCGCGTGGCGCTGTGCAAGCTGCTGCTCCAGAAGCCCGACCTGCTGCTGCTCGACGAGCCGACCAACCATCTCGACGCCGAGTCCGTCGCCTGGCTGGAACAGTTCCTGGAGGACTACAAGGGCACCGTCGTCCTGGTCACCCACGATCGCTACTTCCTGGACAACGTCACCGGCTGGATCCTGGAGCTGGACCGCGGCCAGGGCATCCCGTACGAGGGCAACTATTCCGCCTGGCTGGAGCAGAAGCAGAAGCGGCTGGAGCAGGAATCCAAGACCGAGGCCAACCGCCAGAAGACCCTGGCGCGTGAGCTGGAATGGATCCGGCAGTCGCCCAAGGCCCGCCAGACCAAGAGCAAGGCGCGTATCTCCGCCTACGAGACGATGCTGGCGGAGAGCGGCAAGGGCCAGAACACCGACGCGCAGATCATCATCCCGACTCCGCCCCGGCTGGGCGGCGTGGTGATCGACGCCGAGAACATCGCCAAGGGCTTCGGCGACCGGCTGCTGTTCGAGAACCTGAGCTTCCGCCTGCCGCCCGGCGGCATCGTCGGCGTGATCGGTCCCAACGGCGCCGGCAAGACCACGCTGTTCCGCCTGATCACCGGCCAGGACCAGCCCGACGACGGCACCTTCAAGGTCGGCGACACCGTCAAGCTGGGCTACGTGGACCAGAGCCGCGACACGCTGGCGCCGAACAAGACGGTGTGGGAGGAGGTCTCCGACGGGCTGGACGTGATCGAGCTGGGCAAGCGCTCGATGCCGAGCCGGGCCTATGTCGCCGCCTTCAACTTCAAGGGCAGCGACCAGCAGAAGAAGGTCGGCCAGCTTTCCGGCGGCGAGCGCAACCGAGTCCATCTGGCGAAGATGCTGAAGTCCGGCGCCAACGTCCTGCTGCTCGACGAACCGACCAACGACCTGGACGTCGATACGCTGCGGGCGCTGGAAGACGCGCTGGAAGGCTTCCCCGGCTGCGCCGTGGTGATCAGCCACGATCGCTGGTTCCTGGACCGCATCGCGACCCACATCCTGGCCTTCGAGGGCGAGAGCCACGTCGAATGGTTCGAGGGCAACTACCAGGACTACGAGGCGGACCGCAAGCGCCGCTTGGGCCACGAGGCCGACCAGCCGCACCGCATCAAGTACAAGCCGCTGGTGCGGGCGTAACCGGGACGCGTCTCCGCCGATCACCCATGCCTATCATCCATAAGGCCGTGATCGGCGGAGATATCCCCTCTCGCATGAACCTTGGACCCGATCCGGAGTTGTAGAGGGACCGCCAGCCAGATCGGGTTCTCGACATGACTTCGCGCAGACCGCTATCGCCTCCCGACGCAGCGGACTGGTCCGACGAGGAGTTCCCCCGTTTCAAGCGGCCCGTGGGCGCCGCCGCACGGCCCTCGGAACCGGCTCCAGATCCGGATCCGGCCCCTCCGGTGCGAAGATCCCCGCCCCCGCCCTTGCCATCGCCCCCGCCGCCACGCCGGAGAGGACGCTTCCTGCTGGGCTTCCTGGCGGGCTTCCTGCTGGCGGGCATCGGCCTGGGGATCGCGGCCTATGTGCTGATCGTCGACGTGCTGGGTCCCGCCCGTCCGGCGTCGCCGACCGCAGTGGTGATCGAACCGGAAATGCTGGGCGCCCCGCTTCCCCTGGGAGGGGAGGATGCAGCCGCGCCGCAGCCGGAATCGGAACCGCAGCCGGAGCCGCCGCCGGCCGAGGAAGCTCCGCCGCCCGAGCCGGCGGCGCCGACGCCGTTGAGCGGTGCGCGCCTGTTCGTGCATCACTACGCCGTTCCGTCGCTCGCGGCGGTCGCCGCCGACGTGGTCGGGGCCCTGCGGTCCGACGGGCTGACCGTCATCGATACGCGCACCGTCCAGGGCAGCATCTCCTCCGGCAACGTACGCTATTTCTTTCCCGAGGACCGGGACGCGGCGGCCAGCCTCGCCGAGCGGCTCGGCGGCCTCTATGGCGAAAGGTTCGGTGGCCAGGATTTCCGGGTCGTCGACTTCACCCATTACGATCCGAAGCCGCGCGAGCGCACGATCGAGGTCTGGCTGCCCGGCTGACCGGCCGTGTCCAGGATCAGCGCCCCGGAATCTCGGTGATCGCCACGTGTCCGGGATGCGCAGCCACGCGGCTCAGCCAGGCCAGCACCGACGGATAGGGCTTCAGGTCGAAGCCGCCCTCGTGGGCGACATGGGTATAGGCATAGAGCGCGATGTCGGCGACGGTGTAGGTATCGGCGGCGAAGAACCGGTTCAGCGCCAGGTGGGCTTCCATCACGTCGAGCGCCGCATAACCGGCGATCCGCTTCTGGACCACGGATTCCTCGCGCCAGGGCGTCATCTCGACGCCGTGGGTCAGCCAGAAGCGAACGGTCGCGATGTTCGGCTCGTGGCTGTACTGCTCGAAGAACATCCATTGCAGCACCTGGGCGTGGGCGAACCGGTCGGCCGGAAGGTATGGCGTGCCGTCGGCCAGATAGTGCAGGATGGCGTTCGATTCCGGCAGCAGCCGGCCGTCGTCCAGTTCCAGCAAGGGGATGCGGCCGTTCGGGTTCTTCGCCAGGAACTCCGGCGTGCGGGTCTCGGCCTTGTCGATGTCGAGCGGGACGTATTCGTACTCCTGCCCGAGAAGGGCCAGCATCAGCCTGACCTTGTACCCGTTGCCCGAACAGGGATCGTCATAAAGCCGCATGGTGCCTCCGGATGCCGCAGGCGGTCGAACATGGCCGCCCATGATTGCCGTCAGATGATTGCCGGCGGATGATAACCGATGGCCGCGAATTTCCAGTATGCCGCGAGCGCATGCTGTCGGGACGGGGGTGCGGCGCGTTACCCTGTGGTTTCGACCTTCCACGCACCGCTGACAGGTACCCTGCCCATGACGATGCCGCCGAGCCCTCACGACGACGAGCCGAACGACCTGGAACCCTTCGCCGATCCCCTGCTCGCGCCGGAACAGCCTTCCGCCTTCCAGCGGACGATCCGCTACCGGCTGGCGGAGTGGAAGCCCGACGAGGCGGTGCTGGTGCTGGACCTGCTGCCGCGCCACCTGAACCGCGGCGGCGTCGTTCATGGCGGCGTGCTCGCCACCCTGATCGACACCGTCGGCGGCTTCGCCGGGACCTTCTGCACCGTGCCGGGCAACAAGCGCGGCACTGTCACCCTGTCGCTGACCACCAGCTTCCTGGGCCAGGCCAGCAGCGGCACGCTCCGCGCGGTCGGCCGCCGGCGCGGTGGCGGCCGCAAGATCTTCATGGCAAGCTGCGAGGTCTTCGACGCCGAGGGCAACCTGATCGCCATGGGCGAGGGCACCTACCGCTACCGCAGCGGCAGCGAGGACCCGGAGGGCGTGCCGGTCGGGTGACCGGCGCGCGCGAGCGGTTCTTTACCCCCGCATCTCGCGCAGCAGCTTGGCGGCCTCGATCGCCGAGTAGGTCAGGATCGCGTCGGCGCCGGCGCGCTTGAAGCCCAGCAGGGTTTCCATCACGACCTTGTCGTTGTCCAGCCAGCTGTTGGCCGTGGCGGCCTTCAGCATCGCGTACTCGCCGCTGACCTGGTAGACGAAGGTCGGGACCGAGAAGGTCTGCTTCACCCGGGAGACGATGTCCAGGTAGGGCATGCCGGGCTTGACCATCACCATGTCGGCGCCTTCCTGGAGGTCGAGCGCCACCTCGCGGAGGGCCTCGTCGGTGTTGGCCGGGTCCATCTGGTAGGTGCGCTTGTCGCCCTTGAGCAACCCGCCGGAGTTCAGCGCATCGCGGAACGGGCCGTAGAAGGCCGAGGCGTATTTGGCGGCGTACGAGCAGATGCGGACGAGATGGTGGTTGCGGGCGTCCAGGGCGTCGCGGATCGCTCCGATCCTGCCGTCCATCATGTCGGACGGCGCCAGGATGTCGATTCCGGCGCCGGCCTGGGCCAGCGCCTGGGCGACCAGCACCTCCACCGTCTCGTCGTTCAGGATCACGCCGTCACGCATCAGCCCGTCGTGGCCGTGGCTGGTATAGGGGTCGAGCGCCACGTCGCCGATCAGGCCCAGGTCCGGGAACTGGCCCTTGAGCGTGCGGATCGTGCGGCACATCAGGTTGTCGGGATTGGCGGCCTCGGCGCCGTCCGGCGTCTTCAGCTCGTTCGGGGTGACCGGGAACAGGGCCACCGCCGGGATTCCCAGCTCCACCGCCTCCGCCACGTGGCCGACCAGCAAGTCCAGCGACAGCCGCTCCACGCCGGGCATCGAGGCGACCGGCTCGCGCCGGTTCTCGCCGTCCACGGAGAACACGGGCAGGATCAGGTCGTCGGTGCTCAGCCGGTTCTCGGCGACCAGCCGACGGGTCCAGGCATCCGCGCGGTTGCGGCGCGGCCTCATGCGCAGGCTGAGCTGGCGGGCCGCGGCGGCTTCGGTCTGCGGCAGTTCGGCGGGCCGGGGCGGCTGCCGGTTGAACATCTTGGTGAACATCGGGCCTGGAACTCGGATTTGGAACGGGGGGCTTGGAACCGGGACTCGGAGTCGGCGCCCGGTATCGGGGGAAGGGGCTTGCCGGCTCCGGCAGGGACTGTACGCCGTTCAGGATACCGGGCTCAATCCCGGATCTTGCGCCTGGAGTTCCCAGCGGTTCCCCCGCTTCACATATTGGCTCTTCAGCCCCGGCGTGAAACGGGCACCCTCCCAGGATCGCACCAGGAAAGTGACCCTGGCGTTCTCGCCGGTTCCCTCGATGGTGATGAAGTTATAGGCGTTCGGCTCGTTCCGCAGCCGGGTCGACGTCGCGGTAGAGGCCTGGGCCACCAGGATCGAGCGCGCGATCTTGGTGTGGTGGCTCATGATGTCGCCGCTGTACGCCCGGTGCAGGTGCCCGGCCAGCATCAGATCGACGCCTACCTCCTCCAGCCGGCGCAGGGCCTCGCGGGCGCGGCCGACCAGCCTGGTTTCCGGCGCGTCGGGCGGCGGCAGGAACGGGTGGTGGGTGAAGAAGATCTTGAACCGCTCCGGACCAGCGGCGTGGAGCACCTCCTGCATGCGCTTCATCTGGGCGCGGTTGATCCGGCCTTCGGCGAAATCCAGGATCCATGACCGGACCGTGTTGATGCCGACCACCACCAGCTCGTCGTCCTGGTGGATCGGGCACAGGTCCTCGCTGATGTAGCGTTTGTAGTTGCGGTAAGGGTCGGTGAAACGGCCGAGGATGTTGAAGTTCGGTATGTCGTGGTTGCCCGGAATCACCATGTAGGGCATCGGCAGTCGGTCCAGGAAGGCGCGCGCCTCGCGGAACTGGCTGCTCCGCGCCCGCTGGGTCAGGTCGCCGCTGATGATCGCCAGCGACGGCTTCTGCTCGGCCAGGTCTTCGGCCAGGGCTTCGACCACCGTGGGGTCGATGCGGCCGAAATGCAGGTCGGAGATGTGGGCGACGGTGCGCATGGTGGAGTTCTTGCCCTGGCTCAGGCGCTCTCCTTCCGCGCGTTCTCGGCCCGCGCTATTTCGGCTTCCTCGGCCAGACGCTCCCCGGGGGATGCCCCATGGACATCGGCCTCTTCCGCCGGGACCAGCATCCTCAGCCCGCCGGCCAGCATCCGATAGTGCAGGGGCGCCTCCATGCGGTGGACCTCCCCGTCGTTGGCGACCTTCAGGGTCCGCCGGCGACTCTTCACGGTGAACTCGGTCATGTGCATCACTTCCAGCTCGGCGTCGCGCTGCCAGGTGCCGAGCACCAGCGCCACCATCATCCGCGCCATCCGCAGCGGCTGGCGATGCTTGGCGACGTAGAGCGCCAATTCGCCGGTATCCAGGCGGGAACGCTTGAGGAAGGAGCCGAAGCCCTCGTCATAGGGGTTGTTGGCGACCGCCAGGATCGGGGTGGTGATCCGCCGGGTGCCCTTGTCGGTCTCCAGCCGGACGCGCAGCAGCGGGTAGCGCTTCAGCGCCTTGCACATGGCGATCGCCATGGCCGGCCATTTGCTGAGGCCGCGCTCCTCCCGAACCTCCTCGCGCTCCTGCACCATCATCGGATAGAGGCCGAGGACGGAATGGTTGAGGAAGACGGTGCCGTTGACGTCGCCGATATCCATCGGCTTGATCCGGCCGTGGGCCAGCAGCGGCACCGCCTCGGCGATGTCGAGCGGAATGCCCAGGTCCTTGGCGTAGAGGTTGAGCGTGCCGAGCGGCAGGATGCCCAGAGCCTTGTCGGTGCCCATCAGCTTGCCGGCCGCGGTGGCCACGGTGCCGTCGCCGCCGCCGACCACGACCACCTCGGCGTCCGACGCCACGGCCCGGTCGATCGCCGCGACGATCTCCGGTCCGGACGCCGCCGTGACCGTGGCGGTGTGTCCGGCCTCCTCGAACAGACGCTTCACCTCGCTGACCGAGTCTTCGATCGGCTGGCCCACCAGGGATCCGGCGGCGCCATTGAGGACGACGGTGACTTTCATGTGACAGGTTCCACTTCGGAACGGCTTGAAAAAGGGAAATCATCCACGCACCTGGGGTTCAACACGGGTGCAGGTCCGGTGTTCCAGATGGCCGGTGTTCCAGAAGGCCCGGCTCTCCGCGCATTCCCGCCCCGCGCGTCGGCGGAGTGCGCCTCGATTGACAGCCACCCCGCCGGCTTTATCATCCGGCCCGAACAAACGGGTTAACCGGATAAACGGGAGGAAGCAGGGCCGCCATGAATTTCGACCTGACCGAGGACCAGCGCGCATTCCAGGAAACCGCCCGCGCCTTCGCCGCCGAGCACATGGCGCCCCATGCGGCCGAGTGGGACGAGCACCAGGTCTTCCCGACGGAAACATTGCGCCAAGCCGCCGAACTGGGCTTCGCCGGGATCTATTGCCGCGAGGAGTTCGGCGGGTCGGGACTGTCGCGGCTGGATGCCGCCGTGATCTTCGAGGAGCTGGCGGCCGGCTGCGTCTCGACCTCGGCCTATATCTCGATCCACAACATGGCCTCCTGGATGATCGACAGCTTCGGCGACGATGCCCAGCGCGCCCGCTGGCTTCCCAAGCTGACATCCATGGAGCATTTCGCCAGCTACTGCCTGACCGAGCCCGGCGCCGGGTCCGACGCCGGGTCGCTCAAGACGCGGGCCGAGCGCGACGGCGACCACTACGTGCTGAACGGGACGAAGGCCTTCATCTCCGGCGGCGGCGTGTCCGACATCTATGTCGCCATGGTCCGTACCGGCGAGCCCGGCCCCAGGGGGATCTCCTGCATCGTGGTCGAGAAGGGGACGCCGGGGCTCTCGTTCGGCAAGAAGGAGAAGAAGCTGGGCTGGAACAGCCAGCCCACCGCGGCGGTGATCTTCGAGGACTGCCGCGTTCCGGTCGCCAACCGGCTGGGGGCGGAGGGCGAAGGCTTCAGGATCGCCATGAAGGGGCTGGACGGCGGCCGGCTCAACATCTCCGCCTGCTCGCTGGGGGGAGCCCGCGCCTGTCTGGAGCTGGCGCGCGACCACATGAACGTCCGCGCCCAGTTCGGCCGCAAGCTGGCCGAGTTCCAGGCGCTCCAGTTCCGGCTGGCCGACATGGCGACCGACCTGGAGGCCGCGCGGCTGATGGTCCATCGCGGCGCCGCGAAGTTGGATGACGGCGACTCCGAAGCCACGCTATATTGTGCGATGGCGAAACGCTTCGCCACCGATGCCGGCTTCAGGATTTGCAACGAAGCCTTGCAGCTTCACGGCGGCTACGGCTACATCAAGGAGTATCCGGTGGAGCGCTACATGCGCGACGTCCGCGTGCATCAGATCCTGGAAGGCACCAACGAAATCATGCGCCTGATCATCGCCCGCCGCCTGCTCTCGGCCTGAACTCCCCTATCCTGATCGACTTTCGGCTTTCCCGCCCATCCGATCAGACGCCTGCCAACGACCAAGAACGGACGCCATGACCGATACAGCGAATTCCCCATCCGGAACCGGGAGCGTTCCGGAGAACGGACCGGACTCCCGGCAAGGGATCTCCTTCGAGCGGCGGGGGGCCGTCGCCGTCGTGACGCTCGACAGGCCCAAGGCGCTGAACGCGCTGACCCTGGGCATGATCCGCCAATTCGATCCCCGTCTCGCCGCCTGGGCCGAGGACCCCGCCGTCAAGGCGGTCGTGGTCCGGGGTGCCGGCGACCGCGCCTTCTGCGCCGGCGGGGACGTCCGCGCCGTGGCGGATGCCGGCCGGGCGCTCAAGGAGGGACGCGAGGGCGGCGATCTCGCCCGCGATTTCTTCCGGGAAGAATATGTCCTCAACCGTCGGATCCACACCCTGCCCAAGCCCTACGTGGCGCTGCTCGACGGCATCACCATGGGCGGGGGCGTCGGGATCTCCGTGCCGGGATCGCACCGGGTGGTGACCGAGAAGACCCTGTTCGCCATGCCGGAGACCGGCATCGGCCTGTTTCCCGACGTCGGCGGAAGCTGGTACCTGCCGCGCTGCCCGGGCGAGATCGGGACCTACCTGGCGCTGACCGGCGCCCGGCTGCACGCCGCCGACACGCTCTATGTCGGCCTTGCCACCCATTACGTGCCGAGTGCCGCGCTGGGCGACCTGATCGACGCGATGGCCGCCGCCGACTGGTCGGGCGACGGCCGGGCCGTGGTGGACGGCGCCCTGGCTTCCGTCGCCGCCGGGTCGGCCGGAGAGCCGCCGCTGGCGGCCCATCGCGAGGCCATCGACCGCTGCTTCCGCTTTGATTCGGTTGAGGAGATTTGGGCCGCCCTGGAAAAGGACGGAACAGATTGGGCGGTGTCCACGTTGAAAAATTTGAGCCAGATGTCTCCGACAAGCCTCAAGGTCACCTTGCGGCAGGTCAGGCTCGGGAAGAACCTGTCTTTCGATGATGCGATGATCATGGAGTACAGGATGAGTCAGGCGTTCATTCGGGGGGATGATTTCTACGAAGGCATCCGCGCCCTGCTGGTCGACAAGGACCGTTCGCCCAAGTGGCGCCCGGCCAGCCTGGGCGAGGTCGGCGCCGCCGACGTGGAACGTCACTTCGCGCCGCTCGGCGACAGCGACCTCAGCTTCGCTGAATGACATGAATCGCCTGGATCATACGATACGACGGGCATGACAAGACGGGGGAGGCATCTGAAATGGCGACGGTAGCGTTCATCGGCCTGGGCAACATGGGATTGCCGATGGCCCTCAATCTCGTGAAGGCAGGGCACGAGGTGGTCGGGTTCGATGTGTCCGCGTCCAACCTGGAGGGCCTGACGGGGGCCGGCGGCAAAGCGGCGGCCAGTGCCGGCGAGGCGGCCGCCGGGGCCGACGCCGTCGTCACCATGCTGCCCGCGGGCCAGCATGTCCGGCAGGTCTATACGGGCGAGGGCGGGGTGATCGCCTCGGCCAAGCCGGGGGCGTTGCTGATCGACTGCTCGACGATCGACGTGGACAGCGCGCGGGCGGTCGCCGATGCCGCGACCGGGGCGGGGTTCGCCATGGTCGACGCGCCGGTGTCGGGCGGCGTGGGCGGGGCCGCGGCCGGTACCCTGACCTTCATGGTCGGCGGAACGGACGACGCCTTCGCCAGGGCCGAGCCGCTGCTGTCGCAAATGGGCAAGGCGGTGATCCACGCCGGCGGCCCCGGGACGGGGCAGGCCGCCAAGATCTGCAACAACATGGTCCTGGGGATCTCGATGATCGCCGTGGGCGAAGCTTTCGTGCTCGCCGAAAAGCTTGGCTTGGACCACCAAAAATTGTTTGATATCAGTTCCAAATCATCCGGACAGTGCTGGTCCCTGACCACGTACTGCCCGGTGCCCGGACCCGTACCCACCTCGCCGGCCAATCGGGACTATCAACCCGGTTTCACGGCGGAGATGATGCTGAAGGATCTCAAGCTTGCGCAGCAGGCTGCCAATAATTCCGGAGCGGCGACGCCTTTGGGGGCCGAAGCGGCGGCGCTCTATACGGTGTTCGCCAATAACGGCAACGGCAAACTGGATTTTTCCGCGATTATCAAGATGCTTCGCGGAGCTTGTTGAGCTAACGTATTACTTGAAAGGCTACGGAGTCCTTGGCCTCAAGGAATTCCGGAACCGGGAGAATGGAGAACGCCGTGCGACAGCCCTACTATGACAGCATCCTCCTGATCGAGCGTCTGCATCGACACTTTCTGGAAGTGCTGAAGACCGAACTGGACCGTTTGGGAATCCAGGACATCAACAACGTCCAGAGCCTGATTCTCTATAACATCGGTGACGACGAGCTGACCGTCGGCGAACTGACCGCGCGCGGCTACTATCTTGGCTCGAACGTGTCATACAACGTGAAGAAGATGGTCGAGAACGGCTATCTGGGCCAGGAGCGCTCGCCCCACGACCGCCGGTCGGTCCGGGTCCGCCTGTCCGACAAGGGGCTCGATCTTCGCGACAAGATCAGCAACATGTTCGAACGCCAGATCAAGGCGCTGGACAAGGCCGGCCTCAACGACGAGGAGTTGATCAAGGCGAACGAGACCATGCGCAAGCTGGAGCGTTTCTGGTCCTCGTCGCTGGATTACAGCGGCTATCCGGTCACGTCGGCCGCCTGACCCGGACGGCCCGGTTCGCACGTCGTCGGCCGGGCCGCCCGATGGGCGGCCCGGCACGTTCGCGTGTCATTTCTCCGCCCGCGTCATTTCTTCGCCAATGATCCGCGGTCCCGTCATGCCTTTCAGCCGAAGGCCTGGATGCCGGTCTGGGCGCGGCCCAGGATGAGGGCGTGGATGTCGTGGGTGCCCTCGTAGGTGTTGACCGCCTCCAGGTTCATGACGTGGCGGATCACGTGGTACTCGTCCGAGATGCCGTTGCCGCCCAGCATGTCGCGGGCGACCCGGGCGATGTCGAGCGCCTTGCCGCAGTTGTTGCGCTTCATCAGGCTGATCGCCTCCGGCGGGGCGCGGTGCTCGTCCTTCAGCCGGCCCAGCCGCAGCGCGGCGTGCAGGCCCAGCGTGATCTCCGTCTGCATGTCGGCCAGCTTCTTCTGGATCAGCTGGTTGGCCGCCAGCGGCCGGCCGAACATCTTGCGCTCCAGCACGTAGTCGCGCGCCTGGTGCCAGCAGAACTCCGCCGCTCCCATGGCGCCCCAGGAGATGCCGTAGCGCGCGTTGTTCAGGCAGCCGAACGGTCCCTTCAGACCCTTGACGTTGGGCAGCAGGTTATCGTCCGGAACGAACACCTCGTCCATCGCGATGCCGCCGGTGATCGAGGCGCGCAGGCTGAACTTGCCCTCGATCTTCGGGGCGCTCAGCCCCTTCATGCCCTTCTCCAGCACGAAGCCGCGGATGTCGCCGGCATCGTCCTTGGCCCACACCACGAACACGTCGGCGATCGGCGAGTTGGTGATCCACTGCTTGGAGCCGCTGACCGAATAGCCGCCGTCGACCTTGCGCGCCCGGGTCTTCATGGAGCCGGGGTCGGAGCCGGCGTCCGGCTCGGTCAGGCCGAAGCAGCCCACCCACTCGCCGCTGGCGAGCTTCGGCAGGTACTTCTGCCGCTGCTCCTCGGTGCCGTAGGCGTGGATCGGGTGCATGACGAGAGAGGACTGGACCGACATGGCGGAGCGGTAGCCCGAGTCCACCCGCTCGACCTCGCGGGCGATCAGGCCGTAGCTGACATAGCCGACGCCGGCGCAGCCATAGCCCTCGATGGTCGGCCCGAGCAGGCCCAGCTCGCCCATCTCGGTCATGATCTCGCGATGGAAATGCTCGTGCCGGTTCGCTTCCAGCACGCGCGTCATCAGCCTGTCCTGGCAATAGCTCCGCGCGCTGTCGCGGACCATCCGCTCTTCCTCGGAAAGCTCCTCCTCCAGCAGCAAGGGGTCTTCCCACTGGAAACGGGCGGCCTGCGCCGGCTTCGCGGTTTCGTCGCCTTTTGCCGCATCGGTTGCTGCGACGATCGGGTTTGCGGTCATTCTTGATTCTCCGAGTCGAACTCCGGGTACCCGGGAAAGGGGTGCCCGGCACTGGGGGGAATTTACCGAATCGAAACGCCGGCGGCACTATCCACCTGGATCGATGCGCTCGATTGCTTAAAAGGGAGACTGTGATGGCCAAGCCGCCAGAGCGCGAGGTCCTGTTGGAGTTCCAGCGCGTCGGCATGTACATGAAGGCGATCGCGATGGACCCTGAAACGCTGACGGAAGTGACCGTGCTCGGTCCGCTGAACCACAGCCAGGAAATGCTTCGCCGCACCGCCGTGGCCAAGCTGGAATATGTGCTGGCGAAGAAGGCCGGCAATCCGCCCCGCTGAGCCCGCCACATTGAGCCTGCCACGCTGAGCGCTTCCCGGCCTGCGTCACGACGACACGGGGCGTACATCAAGAGGTCGTAAAATAAAAACGGACAGGCAATCGGACGTCTCATCCGCTCCACCTGTCCGCCAGTCAATGCATACCTGTCGACTTGTCAGAACGCCGGGCAGGCTTCCGATTTCGTCCGGCTCCCCGGCACGGCCGCTCTCCCTTCCCGTCGGGACGGGCGGTGGCGATGCCGGGAAGCGGCGTGGATCAGGAAGCCTTGCGCCTCGTCTGGCGACCGGAAGAACGGCCGAGGCCGATCTTCTTCGCGAATTCGGACCGCTGGGCAGCGTAATTCGGCGCCACCATCGGATAGTCCGGCGGCAGGTTCCACTTCGCGCGGTACTCATCCGGAGTCATGCCGTATGTAGACCGGAGATGCCGCTTCAACATCTTCAGCTTCTTGCCATCTTCCAGGCAAACGATGTATTCGGGCGTCACCGACTTGCGGATTGGCACCGCGGGCTTCTGCGGTTCGGCCTGAACCTCCCGCGGCTGGCCGTTCAGACCGGTCAGCGAGGAGAAAACCGTATTGATGACTTCCGGGATTTGGGTCGCCGGAAGCACATTCTTGCTGACGTAGGCGGATACTATGTCCGCCGTCATCCTCAGAATGGCACCGTCCGGCGCGTCGTGTTCAAGCTGGTCACTCATGCCCAGTATCCTGATTATTCATTGTGTTCGATGCTCTTCAAGTCGCACATGGGGATTTGGGTGTCAATAAAATTTCCGCAAGTGGTTCAAAGGTTATTTTGACTCGGCCGAGGTTTTCATCCACACGGCAAGATTGGAAACCGCTAGTTCGCCGGCCGAATTGAGCAGCGAACAGCATTAAAGATATTTTAGTGGTGCCGGAATGGCATTTGAGCTCCGTTGTCGCCCCGGCACTTGCCCACGAATTCGAGGCCAGAAGCGAGAACAGCGCTTTTGCTTCAGAAGCATAGTTTGTCGGGATGCATGGCCGCCACGCGCCGGGCGCATGGCTCAACTCCGGCGTGCGCCCCGCGCAGATCTGCCCGGCAGCGGCGCCCGGTGCGATTCTGGCGTGCCGCGCCGATATCTGGTAGTGTCGCGCACACGATGCCCCTATGGCCAGCTTTCGGAGGGGATGGCGGGAGGTTCAGGCCACCCGCCGGGCCACGAGGGTTCCGCAGGGTCTCCGGAAATGGGTTTGCTTCGATGTCTAAACAGAAACTCGTCATTGCGTCCGATCACGCCGGCTTCGACTTCAAGGCTTCATTGAAGGACTCGCTCGCCGGCCAAGGCTACGAGATGGTCGACCTCGGCGCCCACAGCACCGATTCAGTGGACTATCCCGACATCGCCGCGGCCCTTGCCGCCGCCATCAGGGACGGGACCGCCGAGCGCGGCATCCTGATCTGCGGGACCGGCATCGGCATCAGCATCGCCGCGAACCGGCATGCCGGCATCCGCGCGGCGCTGTGCCACGATACGACGGGCGCCAGGCTTTCCCGGCAGCACAACGATGCCAATGTCCTCGTGATGGGCGCCCGGGTGACCGGGATCGAAGTCGCGAAGGACTGCGTCGCGACCTTCCTCGCCACACCGTTCGAAGGCGGCCGCCACAGCCGCCGCGTTGACAAGATGGGCTGAACGGCCCTTCCTTACCGCAGTCCAGGCGCCCCGAAGCGGCAGATCCCGAAGCGGCAGATCCTAAGGAATTCTTCCATGTCCTCCCTTCCCCAATCCTATTCACCCTCTTCCGGCTTCTTCGGCGCCGCCCTGGCCGAGAGCGATCCCGAGCTGGCCTCGGCGATCGCGCGCGAATTGTCGCGCCAGCAGGACCAGATCGAGCTGATCGCGTCGGAGAACATCGTCTCGGCCGCCGTGCTGGAGGCCCAGGGCTCCGTCCTGACCAACAAGTACGCGGAAGGCTATCCCGGCCGCCGCTACTACGGCGGCTGCGAGTTCGTCGACGTCGCGGAGCAGCTCGCCATCGACCGGGCCAAGGCCCTGTTCGACTGCGCCTTCGTCAACGTGCAGCCCCACTCGGGCGCGCAGGCGAACCAGGCGGTCTTCATGGCGCTGCTCCAGCCGGGCGACACCATCCTCGGCATGTCCCTGGACGCCGGCGGGCACCTGACCCACGGCGCCGCCGCCAACCAGTCGGGCAAGTGGTTCAAGGCGATCCAGTACGGCGTGCGCCGCGACGACGCCCGGATCGACTTCGAGCAGGTCGAGGCGCTGGCGCGCGAGCACAAGCCGAAGCTGATCATCGCGGGCGGCTCGGCCTATCCCCGCCAGATCGACTTCGCCCGCTTCCGCCGGATCGCGGACGAGGTCGGCGCCATCTTCATGGTGGACATGGCCCACTTCGCAGGCCTGGTCGCCGGCGGCGCCTATCCGTCGCCGCTGCCTCACGCCCATGTGGTGACCACGACCACGCACAAGACGCTGCGCGGCCCGCGCGGCGGCATGATCCTGTCCAACGACCCGGACCTGGGCAAGAAGATCAACTCCGCGGTCTTCCCGGGATTGCAGGGCGGCCCGCTGATGCATGTCATCGCCGGCAAGGCGGCGGCCTTCGGCGAGGCGCTGCGGCCGGAGTTCAAGGACTATGCCCGCTCGGTGGTGGAGAACGCCCGCGCGCTGGCGGCCCGGCTGATCGAGGGCGGCGTCGACATCGTGTCGGGCGGCACCGACAGCCACGTGGTCCTGGTCGACCTGCGGCCGAAGAACCTGACCGGCAAGGCGGCGGAGGCGGCGCTGGAGCATGCCGGCATGACCTGCAACAAGAACGGCGTGCCGTTCGACCCGCAGAAGCCGATGGTCACCTCGGGCGTCCGGCTCGGCACCCCGGCGGCGACCACCCGCGGCTTCGGCGTCGCGGAGTTCACCCAGGTCGGCGAGATGATCTCGGAAGTGCTCGACGGCCTGGCGGCCAGCAACTCGGGCGACAACGCGGCGATCGAGGCCCAGGTGCGCGAGCGCGTCCGCGCGCTGTGCCGGCGGTTCCCGATCTACCAGGGCCGCCCCGCTCCAAGACCAACCCTGTGAGGCGATGACCTAAATGCGCTGCCCGTTCTGCGGACACGACGACACCCAGGTTAAGGACAGCCGGCCGACCGAGGACAACTCGGCGATCCGCCGGCGCCGCTTCTGTCCCGGCTGCGGGGCCCGCTTCACCACCTTCGAGCGGGTCCAGCTGCGGGAGCTGACGGTGATCAAGAGCATGGGGCAGCGCGAACCCTTCGACCGCGACAAGCTGCTGCGCTCCATGCGCATCGCCTTGCGCAAGAGGCCGGTCGATGCCGACCGCATCGACCGGTTGGTCAACAGCCTGGTCCGCCAGCTCGAATCGTCGGGCGAGAGCGAGATCCCGTCCAAGCAGATCGGCGAGATGGTGATGAACGCCCTGTTCAACCTGGACCAGGTCGCCTATGTCCGCTATGCCTCGGTGTACAAGGATTTCCGCGAGGCGTCCGATTTCAACGAATTCGTCGGAACCCTGAAGCCGGAAGTCTCCTGACGATCCGGCAATCCGGGTTTCCGACCAGGATCAGCGACCGATGCCAGTTCCGCCCCCGCCCGTACCGTACGCGCCAGCCGACGCCGGCTTCATGCGGTCGGCCATAGCCCTGGCGCGGCGCGGCCTGGGCACGGTGGCTCCCAACCCGTCGGTCGGCTGCGTCATCGTGCGCGACGGCGTGGTGGTCGGCCGCGGCTGGACCCAGCCGGGCGGCCGGCCCCATGGCGAGACCGAGGCGCTGAGGCGCGCCGGCGCGGCCGCGCGGGGCGCCACCGTCTATGTCTCGCTGGAGCCCTGCAACCACTGGGGCAAGACCCCGCCCTGCACCGAGGCGCTGCTGGAAGCCGGCGTCGGCCGGGTGGTCGTCGCGTGCGAGGACCCCGACCCCCGCGTCTCCGGCTCCGGCATCCGCCGGCTGCGGGACGGCGGCGTCCAGGTGGATGTCGGCCTCTGCGCCGACGAGGCGGCGGAGCTGAACGAGGGCTTCTTCCGCCGCATCCGGGACGGCCGCCCGCTGGTGACCCTGAAGCTGGCGACGTCGCTGGACGGCCGCATCGCGCTCCGCACCGGCGAAAGCCAGTGGATCACCGGCCCGACCGCGCGGGCCTGGGGACACGGGCTGCGCGCCCGCTACGACGCCATCATGATCGGGCTGAACACGGCGCTCGCCGACGACCCGGAGCTGACCTGCCGGCTTCCCGGCCTGGGCCATCGCTCGCCGCTGCGGGTCGTGGTGGACAGCCGGCTGCGCCTGCCGCTGACCTCCAAGCTGGTGCGCGGCGCCAGCACGACGCCGACGTTGGTGTTCACCCTTCAGGGTGTCGATCCCAAGCGCGCCCGCGCCTTCACCGACTGCGGGGTGGAGGTGGTGTCCCTGGTGCCCGACGCGTCGGGCGTGCTGGACGTGGCCGGGACCCTGAAGTCGCTGGCGGCCCGGGGCACCACCCGCCTGCTGGTCGAGGGCGGCGCCCGGCTCAGCGCCTCGCTGATGCAGCAGCGGCTGGTCGACCGGCTGGAATGGTTCCGGGCACCGCGCATGATCGGCGGCGACGGGCTGCCCGCCGTCGTCGGCTTCGGCGTGGACCTGCTGGAGGACACCGCCGACTTCATCCGCGTCGGCGTCCGCCGGGCCGGCGACGACGTGATGGAGAGTTATCGGCGTTGAGGGCGGCGCTCAGGCCGCTCCCAGCAACGCCGTCCGCGTCCAGGGGTTCACCGAGGCCAGGCGCTGCAGGACCATCGGCCCGACGCAGCCGCCCGCCGTCGCCAGCAGGAAGATCTGCCAGTCCTCCGCTCCCAGCCGCATCAGCAGGATGCGCACCGCGGCCTGGAAGAACATGTGGTGCAGGAAGATCGCGTAGGAGTGCCGGCCGAGGGTGCGCAGCAGCGGCACCGCCGGCATGGCCCGGACCAGGACCAGCGCCGCCGCCGATCCGGTGACCAGGGCCAGCAGGCTGGTCCGGCCGAATTCCACCGGGATCAGATGCCACAGGGAAGCCTGGTGGATCAGCGCGCCGGCCGCAAGAACCGCCACGGCCCCGATCCTGGCGGGCGGAGTGGACAGGGCGCCGTGGAACCGCGTGAAGGCGACGCCGAGCAGGAAATAGGGCAGCAGGTACGCCGCCTGGCTGACCGAGAACAGGTCCACCGTCTTGTACAAGGTGCCGCCGAAGGTCAGGTTCAGCACCGCCGCGGCCGCCGACAGCGCCAGGAACGGCCGGGGCCGGAACAGCGCGCCGTGCGCGTCCAGGAACCCGACCAGCAGGAAGATCAGCAGCAGCGCCTGCAGGTACCAGAAATGCTGGTAGGGCAGCACCGGGATGGTCAGGAACTCGTACCAGTCCGGCGACGCTGTCGTCCCCGGCGTGACCGCCTGAAGCAGAAAGAAGGCGGGTGCGACGATCAGCAGCGGGATGCCGAGCCGGCGCAGCTTCTTGCCGTAGAAACCCGCCAGATGCTCCCGCCGCACCGGGCGGAGCGCGTACACCAGGCCGGAGAGGAAGGTGAACAGCGGCATGCGCACGAACAGCCAGCTGTCCACGGCGTACCGGTACCAGCTGTCGTCCGGGACCCGCATCGCCACGGACGGATCGTGCCCGATCACATGCAGCGATACCAGCAAAAGGCAGGCGAATCCCCGCAACTCATCAATATTGAATTTATCGCGCATGGCGAATATCTTCCAGTACACAATCCACAGGAAATGGAAGGGTGTGTCCGGCGTAATGTTCCCCATGGGACTTCCAGGATATCATGGACCCGCGGAATAGACCGGAGGCGCCGGTACCATGGCGCCCCGATCTGTTCGGGACAGTCATGAAAATTTACTCGAAAAGCTGCGCTTGGGATGGGCATTGCCCTAAGCCTTCCGAATCCGCCGCCCGAAATCCCCGCGGCAAGGCCGCCGCCGGCCGCCCCATCCGCGGTTGACTGGCGCTGTGGCGGATGCCATGTCATGACCCCTGCGGCTTACCGTTACGTGGCCGGCATCCGTCGAAGCTGCTAGGCTTGTGCCCATGTTCACCGGAATCATCACAGACGTGGGTCGCGTCGCCGCCGTGGAGCGGCGGGGCGATACCCTTTTCACCATCGAGACAGCCTTCGACATGGGCACCGTCGACATGGGCGCCTCGATCGCGTGCAGCGGCTGCTGCCTGACGGTGATCGACAAGGCGCCCGGCCGGTTCACCATCTCGGCTTCCGGCGAGACCCTGTCCAAGACGACGCTCGGCACCTGGGAGCAGGGGACGGAGATCAACCTGGAGCGGGCGCTTCGGCTCGGCGACGAGATGGGCGGGCACATCGTCTCCGGCCACGTGGACGGCGTCGCCGACGTGGTCTCCGCGGCGCAGGAGGGCGACAGCTGGCGCTACCTGTTCGAGGTGCCGGCCGACCTGGCCCGCTTCGTGGCGCCCAAGGGCTCGGTGGCGCTGGACGGCGTGTCGCTGACCGTCAACGAGGTCGAGGGGCGCCGCTTCGGCGTCAACATCATCCCGCATACCCGGACCCACACCACCTTCCGGACGCTGGGTCCCGGCAGCAGGGTGAACATGGAAGTGGACATGCTGGCCCGCTACGTCGCGCGCCTGGCGGAGAGCCTTTAGATCATGCGGACCGTCAACAAGACCGACCTCGTCGCGGGCCTGCGCAGCCCCCACGACACGGAATATCTCTCGACCACCGAGGAAATCCTGGAGGAGGCCCGGCAGGGCCGGATGTTCATCCTGGTCGACGACGAGGACCGGGAGAACGAGGGCGACCTCGTCATCCCCGCCCAGATGGCGACGGCGGAGGCGATCAACTTCATGGCGAAGTTCGGCCGCGGGCTGATCTGCCTCGCCATGACCGGCGAGCGGATCGAGAAGCTGCGCCTGCCCCTGATGGCCAAGCAGAACGCCTCGCGCCACCAGACCGCCTTCACCGTCTCGATCGAGGCGCGGGAGGGCGTCACCACCGGCATCTCGGCGGCCGACCGGGCGCGCACCGTCCAGGTCGCGATCGACCCGGAGATGGGCGCCGACGACATCGCGACTCCCGGCCACGTGTTCCCGCTGATGGCGCGCGACGGCGGCGTGCTGGTCCGCGCCGGCCACACGGAGGCCGCGGTCGACGTCGCCCGCATGGTCGGCCTGAACCCGTCCGGCGTGATCTGCGAGATCATGAACGACGACGGCACCATGGCCCGCCTGCCGGACCTGGTGAAGTTCGCCCAGTTCCACGGGCTGAAGATCGGCACCATCGCCGACCTGATCGCGCACCGCCGTCGGACCGAGACGATCATCGACCGCACGCTGGAGACGGTGCTGGACAGCCGCTACGGCGGCCAGTTCCGCATGATGGTCTATGTCAACAAGGTGCAGTACGCCGAGCACATCGCGCTGGTGAAGGGCGACATCACGGCGCCCGGCCCGGTGCTGGTCCGCATGCACGCGCTGAACGTTCTCGACGACGTGCTGCATGACCGGTCCTGCGGCCGGGGCGGGGAGCTCCAGGCGGCGATGCGGGCGATCGGCGAGGCCGGCCGCGGCATCGTCGTGCTGCTGCGCGAGCCGCAGGCGACCAGCCTGTCCAGCCGCGTCAAGGCCCAGCTCGAAGGCATGCCCAACCCGGCGGGCGAGCTGCGCGACTACGGCATCGGCGCCCAGATCCTGTTCGACCTGGGCGTCAGGGAGATGATCCTCCTGTCCAACCACAAGAAGACGATCATCGGGCTCGATGGCTACGGCCTGACCGTGGTCGGCCAGCAGCCCATCCCGCTCACCAGTCCTGACGCAACCACTTCCGGAGCCGACTGAGGCATGTCCGCCGTTTCCGACTCAGTAACCCAGATCATGGGTCCCCACGTCCTGATCGTCGAAGCCCGCTTCTACGAGGACATCGCCGACGAACTGGTGCGCGGCGCCATCCTGGCGCTGGAGGCGGCGGGAGCGACCTATGACCGGATCGCGGTGCCCGGCGCCTTCGAGATTCCGGCCGCGATCAATTTCGCGATCCTGGCCGGCGGCGACGCCACCCATGCCCCCGCCCATGCGAACGACGAGGCCGGGGCGCCGCCGCGCTACGACGGCTACGTGGCGCTCGGCTGCGTGATCCGGGGCGAGACGACACACTACGATTATGTCTGCGTGGAGAGCGCCAGAGGGTTGCAGGATCTCGCCTTGCGCCACAACGCCGCGATCGGCTACGGCATCCTGACGGTCGAGAACGACGACCAGGCCTGGGCGCGCGCCAAGGTGGATCAGAAGAACAAGGGCGGGGCGGTCGCCAACGCGTGTCTTGACATGATCCGGTTGAAGCGCCACTTCGGCCTCACGTCCTGACCGGGACGTTCGAATCAGACATAGACGCGGTTGAAAAGCTCCACCATGGCACAGTCCGACGATGCGCGCGACGGCGCCCCGCCCAAGCGCGGCACTTCCGGTTCGGGGTCACGCCGCAGCGGCGGGGGTTCCGCGAAGGCGCGCCGCAAGGCGGCCCGGCTGGCGGCCGTGCAGGCGCTTTACCAGATCGACCTGACCGGCACCAACGCGGAGTCGGTCCTGGGCGAATTCATCAAGCACCGGCTGGGGCACGAGGTGGACGGCGACACCTATGTCGCGGCCGACCCCCAGCTGTTTTCCGACATCCTGCGCGGCGCCAGCGCCCGCCGGGCCGAACTGGACGAGATGCTGGGCACCTGCCTGGACGCCCAATGGCCGATCGACCGGCTGGAACTGCTGATGCGCGCGATCCTGCGGGCCGGCGCCTTCGAGCTCCTGGTCCATGTGGACACCCATCCCCGCATCGTGATCAGCGAGTATGTGGACGTGTCGCACGCCTTCTTCGCCGGGCGCGAGCCGGCCATGGTCAACGGCGTGCTGGACAAGCTGGCCCGCGCGATCCGGGCCGAGGACTTGGCGACGCCGGATCCTTCCCGTGCCGCTCGGTGAATTCGGCCGGATCGAACGATACCTGAAGCCGCTGGCGGCGGGCTTTCCCGGCGCGCTCGGCCTGAACGACGACGCGGCGGTCTTTGGCATTCCCGCCGGGCACGAGCTGGTGGTGACCACCGACGCGCTGGTCGCCGATGTGCATTTCCTGGCCGACGACCCGCCGGCCGACATCGCCGCCAAGATGCTGCGGGTCAACCTGTCCGACCTTGCCGCCATGGCCGCCGAGCCCTTGGCCTATTCCCTGGTCACCAGCCTGCCCGCAGGCCTGGGCGACGCGTGGCTGGCCGACTTCGCCGCCCAGTTGGCGGAGGACCAGCGAGAATACGGCATTCACCTGATGGGCGGAGACAGCGTGTCCACGCCCGGCCCCGTCACCCTGTCGGTGACCGCCTTCGGCCTGGTGCCCGCAGGCAAGGCGCTGCGCCGGGGCGGGGCGGACCCAGGCGACCTGGTCTTCGTCAGCGGCACCATCGGCGACGCCGTGCTCGGCCTGGGCGTGCTCCAGGGGAACCTGACAGCCGCCGACCCGCAGCCGCTGATCGACCGCTACCGCCGCCCTCAGCCGCGCCTGTCCCTGGTGCCCGTGCTGCGGCGCTTCGCCACCGCCGGCCTCGACGTGTCCGACGGCCTGGTCGCCGACCTGGGGCATCTGTGCGAGGTCTCGGGCCGCGCCGCCGTCATCCACGCCGACCGCGTCCCCCTGTCCGCTTCGACCCGTGCCGTCGTGGCCGCCGACGCGAGCCTGCTGGCGACGGCGCTGACCGGCGGCGACGACTACGAAATCGTCTTCACGGTGAAGCCGCAGGATCGCGACGCGCTGCTCGCCACCGGCGCCGACGTGACCGAGATCGGCCGGCTGGTCCCCGGCGGCGAGCCGGGAAGCGTCACCGTCCTGAACGCCGCCGGCCAGCCCCTGCCGCTTCCGTCCCGGGGCTGGACGCACTTCTGATTATCTGACGACGACCTACGGTTATACACGTTTTAGTTGATAAGCCAAAAGGGAGAAGGTTCGGCCACAGATAACGGCGATCAACGGAGATGATCCGGACAGTATCTCCCTCCATCGCCGTTCATCTGTGGCAAAACCCCTCTTGCTCCTACGGGAACAGCGGCGCCTGCTCCAGGCCCATGGTCTCGATCAGGCCGGCCATCACGTTCATGTTCTGGATAGCCTGGCCCGAGGCGCCCTTGACCAAGTTGTCGATCACCGACAGCACGATCGCGCGGCCCTTGATCCGGTCCGGGAACACGGAAATGTGGATCTGGTTCGACCCGCGGACATGCTTGGTGTGCGGCACCACGCCGGCCGGCAGCACCTGGACGAACGGCTCCGCCTCGAACCGCGCCGCCAGCGCCGCGCGCAGGTCGTCCGGCGTGTTGGCGCCGGCCAGCCTGACATAGGTCGTGACGAACTCGCCCCGGTTCATCGGGATCAGGTGCGGGGTGAAGGCCATGGTCACCGGTTTGCCGGCGGCGAGGCTCAGTTCCTGCTCCATCTCCGGCATGTGGCGATGGCGGCCGACGCCGTAGGCGTGCATGCCCTCGCTGACCTCGCAAAACAGGTTCTGCTGCTTGGCGTCGCGGCCGGCGCCGCTGACCCCGGACTTGGCGTCCACGATGATGTCGTCGGTCTCGATCAGCCCGTCCAGCACCAGCGGCAGCAGCGGGATCAGGGTGGCGGTCGGGTAGCAGCCGGGGTTGGCGACCAGCCGCGCGTTGCGCACGCCCTGCCGGTTGAACTCGGTCAGCCCGTAGACCGCCTCGGCCTGGAGCTCCACCGCCTGGTGCTCGTGGCCGTACCACTCGGCGTAGGTCGCGGCGTCCGACAGCCGGAAGTCGGCCGACAGGTCGACGACCCGCAGCGTGCTCGGCAGCGCGCGGATGATCTCCTGGGTGGTGCCGTGGGGCAGGCCGCAGAAGACGAAGTCGATCTCCGACCAGTCGACCTGCTCGACCTTCACCAGGTCCGGCATCTTCAAATAGGCCAAGTGGGGAAAGACGTCCGACAGCGGCTTGCCGGCCTGACGCTCGGCCGTCAGGACTCGGATGTCGGCGGCGGGGTGGCGGGCCAGCATGCGGACCAGTTCGGCACCGGTATAACCGCTGGCTCCCAGGATGGCGATCCGGATCCGGTCGACCGTTTCGGGCATGGAACGAACTCCCAAAGGCGAAGAGCGGGACAGAAGAACGGGGATAGTGGCGGCAAGTACGAAAACGAACAGGGCGCCCCGATCGGGACGCCCTGCCGCAGTATAACAGAAATGCGGGGCTTGGTGCCCTGGGTACCCGTTAGCGCTTCGAGAACTGGAAGCTGCGGCGGGCCTTGGCGCGGCCGTACTTCTTACGCTCGACGACGCGGGCGTCGCGGGTCAGGAAGCCGGCGGCCTTCAGCGGCGAGCGCAGGCCCGGCTCGTAGTAGGTCAGCGCCTTCGAGATGCCGTGGCGAACGGCGCCGGCCTGGCCCGACAGGCCGCCGCCGGCGACCGTGCAGGTCACGTCGTACTGGTCGATGCGGGCGACGATCTCGAACGGCTGGTTCAGCAGCATGCGCAGCACCGGACGGGCGAAATACACGCCGATGTCGCGGCCGTTGACGGTGACCTTGCCGGAGCCGGGCTTGATCCAGACGCGGGCGACCGCGTTCTTCCGCTTGCCGGTGGCATAGGCGCGGCCCTGGGCGTCGATCTTCGGCTCGGGCGCCGCGGCGACGGCGTCGACGGCGGTGACCGAGGAGGAGGCGCCGCCGGTCAGGTTCTTCAGATCGGCAAGGGTGGTGGTGACCTGCGCCATGATTATGCGATCCTCTTGTTCTTCGGGTTCCGGGCGCCGATGTCCAGCACCTCCGGCTGCTGGGCTTCGTGCGGATGGGCGGTGCCGCCGTATACCTTCAGGTTGCCCATCTGCTTGCGGCCCAGCGGACCGCGCGGAACCATGCGCTCGACCGCCTTGATGATCACGCGCTCGGGATACTTGCCATCCAGAATCTGCCCCTTGGAACGGCCCTTGATGCCGCCGGGGTAGCCGGTGTGCCAGTAGAAGATGTCGTCGTTGCGCTTGTTGCCGGTCAGGCGGACCTTCTCGGCATTGATGACGATGATGTTGTCACCGCAGTCGACGTGCGGGGTATAGAACGGCTTGTGCTTGCCGCGCAGGATGTTGGCGATGATGCTCGCCATACGTCCGAGGACGAGGCCTTCCGCGTCGATTACGAACCACTTCTTTTCGACTTCGGACGGCTTCAGGGACAGGGTCTTCATTGCCACTCTCTCAAGAAATACCGGTAACGGCACGAGAGCGGGACTCCCCTGCCGAAGTTGGGCGCTGTTCTAGGGCGCCGGCAGGGTGTGAGTCAACCGGAAAAGTGCCGCCATGGCAGGGATTTAGGCTCACGGTATCACGATACCGCACCTCTTATGCCCTTGTTGGAAAAGGCTTTTTCCGATTGGTTTCACCATGCGGTATGCAGATACCGCACTCGCCTCACGCCAGCATGGTGACGGGAGGGCGGTCGGGCGGGATGCTGTAGGTGCCGGTGACGTGGGCGACCGGGTCGTCCTCGCCGTCGGAATAGAGCAGGATGTCGCCATAGGCCAGCCGCTTGCCCAGCTTCAGCACGCGCGCCTCTGCGATCACCGCCCGCTGGCCGGGCCTGCGCAGGAAATTGATGGTCATGCTGGTGGTGACCGCCAGCTCGACCCGGCCGATCAGGCTGAGCACGGCGCCGTAGAGCGCCACGTCGGCCAGGCCGAACAGGGCCGGCCCCGTCACGGTGCCGCCCGGCCGCACGAAATCCTGGCGGTAGGGCATGCGCAGCCGGATCGTCCCGGCGCCCACGCTCTCCACTGCGACGCCATAGCTGCCGACCAGCGGCACGCCCTCCCGGATCAGCGTTTCCAGTTCCGCCGCCGCGATCGCCGACTCACCCATTTCCCAGGCCCCCGTCATCTCGTCTCTTGAATCCCTTCGTCGCATGGTTTCCCATGCGCGTCACCATCCAAGCGCACCAACACACAGCCGAAATGAACGGGAGAACGCCACCATGACAGCCACAGGCTCGGCCCCGGCCGCCGCCCGCCCCGCGGAACCGATCCTCCTGCGCGAGGTCCGCGACGGCGTGGCGACGCTGACGCTGAACCGGCCCGCCGCCCGCAACGCGCTCTCCATGGAGCTGATGACCCTGTTGACCGAGGAGCTGGAGGATATCCGCGACGACGCCGGGATCGCGGTGGTGGTGCTGGCCGGGGCCGGCCCGGCCTTCTGCGCCGGCCACGACCTGAAGGAGATCCGGGCCAACCCCGGGCGGGAGACCTACGAGGCGCTGTTCCGCCAGTGCTCCCGCCTGATGCTGACGATCACCCGCCTGCGCCAGCCGGTGATCGCCCGCGTCCACGGCATCGCCACGGCGGCCGGCTGCCAGCTGGTCGCGACCTGCGACCTCGCCATCGCGGCGGACACGACCCGCTTCGCGACGCCGGGCGTCAATATCGGCCTGTTCTGCTCCACCCCCATGGTGGCGCTGTCCCGCGCGGTCGGCCGCAAGCACGCGATGGAGATGCTGCTGACCGGCGACATGATCGGCGCCGGCGACGCCGTGATGTTCGGCCTGATCAACCAGGCGGTGCCCGAAGCCGAGCTGGACGCGACCGTCCAGGACCTCGCCGCCCGGATCGCGTCCAAGTCGCCGCTGACCCTGGCGATCGGCAAGGAAGCCTTCTACCGCCAGCTCGACATGGGCCTGGACGACGCCTACGCCTATGCCAGCGACGTCATGACCAGGAACATGCTGGCCCGCGACGCGGAGGAGGGGATCGACGCCTTCCTCGCCAAGCGCCCGCCGGTGTGGGAAGGCCGGTAGCGGTTCCGTGCTGTGATCACGTTGGGTTTGCCGTAGGCCGGCGTTCGCCCGTCAGGGCGAACGCCGACACCCTGCATCGACGCCTCGGCCATGCTGTCGGCGTCGGCCTTCGGCCGAGGCCGACCTACGGCGAGCCAATCAGAATCACGGTGCGGTGATAGCTGGAGGGCCGCGGGCGCTGAAATGCGGAGTGTCCCCCGAAAGCGCCGAATATCGCCGTCGGGCTTTGATGTATCGCAATGCCGGGACTGACCTGTCCGGTTCACACTGCGTTCCGTGATCCGCCGCGTGCTCGCCGGCGGAGACGGTGACGTAGACCCGAGGCGGACGGAATGACGACGACTACCCAGACCCACGGCGCGGCGGAGGAACAGGCTCCCAAGTCGCTTTTCAAGAACCGGGAGAAAGTCTACCCGCGCTCGGTCGCGGGCAAGTTCCGCAAGCTCAAATGGGCCGCCGTCGTCGTCCTGCTCGGCATCTACTACCTCGTTCCCTGGATCCGCTGGGACCGCGGGCCGACCGCGCCGGACCAGGCGGTGCTGGTCGACATGACGGGGCCGCGCCTGTACTTCTTCTTCATCGAGATCTGGCCGCAGGAGATCTATTACCTCACCGGCCTGCTGATCATGGCCGCCGTCGGGCTGTTCCTCGCCACCTCGCTGGCCGGGCGCATCTGGTGCGGCTACGCCTGTCCGCAGACCGTGTGGACCGACCTCTACATGTGGGTCGAGCGCAAGATCGAGGGCGACCGGTCGGAACGCATCCGGCTGGACAAGGGGCCGTGGACCGGCTCCAAGATGCTGAAGAAGATCGCCAAGCATTCGTCCTGGCTGGTCATCGCCTTCCTGACCGGCGGCGCCTGGGCGATGTACTTCACCGACGCGCCGACGCTGGTCTACAACCTGTTCCACTTCCAGCTCGACAGCCAGTCGATCTTCTTCATCTCCCTGCTGACCTTCACCACCTATCTGCTGGGCGGCTGGGCGCGCGAGCAGGTCTGCACCTACATGTGCCCCTGGCCGCGCTTCCAGAGCGCCATGATCGACGAGGACAGCCTGATCGTCACCTACGAGGGCTGGCGGGGCGAGCCGCGCGGGGCCAAGCGCAAGGACCAGTCGTGGGAAGGGCGGGGCGACTGCATCGACTGCAAGGCCTGCGTCCATGTCTGCCCGACCGGCATCGACATCCGCGACGGGCTCCAGATGGAATGCATCGGCTGCGGCCTGTGCGTCGACGCCTGCAACGACATCATGAGGAAGATCGGCCGGCCTCTGAACCTGGTCACCTTCGACACCCACAACAACCAGGTCGCCCGGTCTTGCGGCGAGAAGACCAGCGTCAAGCTGCTGCGGCCGCGCACCATCATCTACGGGCTGATCCTGGTCGTGCTGGTCGGCCTGATGGTCGCCGGCCTGATCTTCCGGCCGCAGCTCGACATCAGCGTGCTGCGCGACCGCGCGCCGCTGTTCGTCACCCTGTCCGACGGCGACATCCGTAACGGCTACACCTTCAAGATCTCCAACATGACGCGGTACCAGAAGGAATACAGCCTCCGGCTCGCCGGCGTGCCCGACGCCACCCTGTCGGTGATCGGTCAGGACGAGAAGCTGGACCGGATCGAACTCTCCGCCAAGCCGGACACCGTCGCGACCTACCGGATCTACGTGCGGACCCCGCCCGCCGCCCTGAAGGCGACCTCGACACCCGTGACCTTCACCCTGACCGACAAGCAGACCTCCGACTCGGCGGACTACGACTCGGTCTTCATCGGTCCCGACAAGTGACGCCCGGATGGACCCCATGAGCAGCGCCATGAACATCGACCAGCAGCAGTCCCGCCCCGGCGGAAGATCACCGGGGTGGTGGTATCCGTGGATCTTCGTCGCCTTCTTCTTCGTCACCGTCGCGGTCAACGCGACGATGGTGTACTTCGCGATGAACACCTGGACCGGGCTGGAAACCCAGCATTACTGGCAGCGCGGCACCACCTATAACGCCGCGATCGAGGGCGCCCGCCGCCAGCAGGAGCGCGGCTGGCAGGTCGGCATCGACTTCCAGGCCCCGGCGGCGCGGCAGGCCCGGCTGACGGTCGACCTGAAGGACCGCCACGGCAACGCCCTCGGCGGGGCCAGCGTGACCGCCCTGGTCGTCCGCCCGACCAGCGAGGGGCACGACTTCACGGTCGACCTGACCTACCAGGGCCAGGGCCGCTACGGCGCCGAGTTCGCGATGCCGCTGCCCGGCCAGTGGGACATCCGGGTCGTCGCCGACCATCCCCAGGGAGACTACCAGGAAGTCCGCCGAGTCGTGGTCAAGGGGTGAAGACCCGGGCATGAGCACCTCCGCCGTTTCCCTTTCCACCGCCTCCGCCTCCGTCTCCCTGTCCTCCGGCGAGCTTCCCGGCGCCTGCCTGCATTGCGGCCAGGAGATTTCCGGCCGGAATGCCGGCTTCTGCTGTTCCGGCTGCGAGGCCGCCTACGCGCTGATCCGCGACCTGGGGCTGGACGCCTATTACGCCCGCCGCTGCATCGATCCCGACGCGCGGCCGATCCGCCCCGACGGGGACGCGGCCCCCGCCGACTTCTCGGCCCACGTGTCGGCCGGCGCCGACGGGCGGGCCAGCCTGCACCTGATGGTGGACGGGCTGCAATGCGCCGCCTGCGTCTGGCTGATCGAGACGGTGCTGCGGCGTGAGCCCGGCGTCACCCACGCCCGGCTCAACATGACGACCCGCCGGCTGACCGTGACCTGGGACCCGGCGGCGACGGACGCCGCCCGGGTCGCCGGCGCCGTGGTGCGGCTGGGCTACCGGCTGGTGCCGTTCGATCCGGCGAAGATGGAGGCGGCCGAAGCCTCGAAGGAGCGCGAGCTGCTGCGGGCGCTGGGCGTCTCCGGCTTCGCCGCCGCCAACGTGATGCTGCTGTCCGTCGCGATCTGGGCCGGCCATGCGCAGGGGATGGGGCCGGCGACCCGCGACCTGATGCACTGGGTCTCCGCCATGATCGCGATGCCGGCGATCCTCTACGCCGCCCGTCCCTTCGTCCGCTCCGCCTGGGCGGCGCTGTCGGCCCGGCGCACCAACATGGACGTGCCGATCTCGATCGGCGTGACGCTCGCGACCGGGATGAGCCTGGCCGAGACGATCCGGGGCGCGGAGCACGCCTATTTCGACAGCGCGGTGACGCTGCTGTTCTTCCTGCTGATCGGGCGCTACCTGGACATGCGGGCGCGGGGCCGGGCGCGGTCCGCGGCCGAGCACCTGCTGGCGCTGGGCGCCGCCGCCGTCACCGTGCTCGACGCCGACGGGCGCGGGCGCGTCGTCCGGCCGGGCGAGGTCGCCGCGGGAATGACGGTGCTGGTCGCGGCCGGGGAGCGCATCCCCGTGGACGGCCGCGTCCTCGACGGCGTCTCCGACATCGACACCGGCCTGATCACCGGGGAGAGCGTGCCGGGCGCCGCCCGGGTCGGAGACCAGGTGTTCGCCGGGACCCTCAACCTGACCGCGCCGCTGCGGCTGACCGTCACCGCCGTGGGCGAAGGCACCCTGCTGGCCGAGATCGTGCGCATGATGGAGGTCGCGGAGCAGGGCCGGGCGCGCTACGTGGCCCTGGCCGACCGGGTGTCCCGGGCCTATGCGCCGGTGGTCCACCTGACCGCCCTGGCGACCTTCCTCGGCTGGGTGCTCCTGGCCGGCAGCCCGTGGCAGCCGGCCCTGCTCAACGCCATCGCGGTGCTGATCATCACCTGCCCCTGCGCGCTGGCGCTGGCGGTGCCGGTGGTCCAGGTGATCGCCAGCGGCCGGCTGATGCGCCAGGGCATCCTGCTGAAGTCGGCCACCGCGTTGGAGCGGCTGACCGGGGTCGACACCGTCGTGTTCGACAAGACCGGCACCCTGACCGAGGGGCGACCCGAACTCCAGGGCACGGACGGGGCGGAGGAGGACGACCTGCGGCTCGCCGCCGCCATCGCCGGGGCCAGCCGCCACCCCCTGGCGCGGGCGCTGTGCCGCGCCGTGCCGGGGGTTCCGGTCGCCGCCGGCGTGCGCGAGGTGCCCGGCGCCGGGCTCGGCCTCGACGGGCCGGACGGGGAGATCCGCCTGGGCAGCCGCCGCTTCACCGGCGTCCCGGAGGACGGCGGGGCGCCTGGTGGGTCGGGCGGTGATCCTGCCGGCGAGTCGGGCGGTCCCGAGCTGTGGCTGGCCCGGCCCGGCCGCCCACCCGTGCGCTTTGCCTTCAGCGACGCCCTGAGGCCCGACGCCGCCGCCGTGGTGGCGGCCTTGCTGGCCGGCGGCAAGCGGGTGCTGCTGCTGTCGGGCGACCGCCGGCCGGCCGTCGCCGCCTGCGCCGCCCGCCTCGGGATCGAGGAATGGCGGGCCGCCCAGGCGCCGGCCGACAAGGCCGCCTGCCTGGAGGAGCTGGCCCGCTCCGGGGCCACCGTACTGATGGTCGGCGACGGCCTCAACGACGCGCCGGCGCTGGCGGCCGCCCATGTCTCCATGTCGCCGGCCACCGCGGCGGACGTCAGCCAGACGGCGGCCGACGTGGTGTTCCAGGGGATCAGGCTGACGCCGATCCTGGAGTCGCTCGACGTGGCCCGCCGGTCGGACCGCCTGGTCCGCCAGAACTTCGCCCTGACCTTTCTCTATAACTTATTGACTATACCGGTGGCGGTCGCCGGGCTGGTAACTCCCCTCATCGCGGCGCTCGCCATGTCCTCTTCGTCGCTGATCGTCATCCTCAACGCCCTGCGCCTGGCCCGGCGCCGGGCCAACCCGGGACAGTCCCATGGACGTGCTCATATATCTCATTCCCTTGGCGGTGGGCCTGGGACTCCTGGGCCTTCTGGGCTTCCTGTGGTGCCTGAAGTCCGGCCAGTTTGACGATCTCGACGGAGCCGCCAACCGCATCCTGTTCGACGATGACGAGCGTGCAACACCGCAGCCGCGAAACGACCAAAAATAACCACTATGAGAATGGTTATATTCAGGCGTGTTGCAATCTTGCGAAAAATCCAATTTATAACCAGAATGGAATAGGGAAGCAGAAGGGCGGGGGGAACTGCGATGCCTCCATTCGACATGGGCAGGGTGCGCGACAAGGGTGCCGCGGCGGAGACGACGCCCTGCGGCGCGTGTCCGGTTCGGACGCTGACGGTCTGTGCGGCGCTGGAGGTGGACGAGGTGCGCCGGCTCGCCGATATCGTCCAGATGCAGCGCCTGGAAGGCAACCAGACGATCTTCGCCGAGGGCGACCAGGCCGACGCCCTGTTCAACGTCACCTCCGGCACGGTCAAGCTCTATAAGCTGCTGCCCGACGGGCGCCGGCAGATCACGGGGTTCCTGGTCACGGGCGATTTCCTCGGTCTCGCCATGAACGAGAGCTACGCCTATTCGGCGGAGACGGTGACGCCCACCTCGCTCTGCAGGTTCCCCCGCCGCAAGATGGAAGCGCTGCTGGACGAGTTCCCGAAGATGCAGCGGCGCCTTTTCTCGATGGCGTCGAATGAGCTGGCGGCGGCGCAGGACCAGATGCTGCTGCTCGGACGCAAGACCGCGCGGGAGAAGATCTGTTCGTTCCTGCTGATGCTGTCGCAGCGGCAGTCGCGCCGCGGCCACAAGGAGAACCCGGTCTACGTCCCGATGAGCCGGGCCGACATCGCCGACTATCTGGGCCTCACGACCGAGACCGTCAGCCGGACCTTCACCCAGCTCAAGACCTCCCAGGCGATCTCTCTCCAGGAGGGCAACCGGATCCAGATCGCCGACATGGACGGCATCTACGACATGGCCGAAGGCGTCTGACCTCTTCCGGCCGTCAGGGTTCCGCCTTGTCGCCCGCCGGCCGTTCCTCCGTCTTCAGGGCGTCGGCCAGCCTCGCCTGGGCGCTGCCCGGCCGCATCGGCTTCTGCTGGCTCTCGTGCGGCGACCAGCCGGCGAGATAGAGCACCTGGAAAGTCGCGGTCACCCGTCCGTCGGGTTCGGAGAACAGCTCGCCATAGCGCCGTGCGGCGTCGATCAGCAAGGCCCGCGGAGTCGGCTGCCGACGGCGGTTCAGCCCGGCATTGGTCTCGCCCATGCCGCGCAGGTCGGCCATCAGCTTGAAAGCGCTCTCGTAGGTCACGGTCAGCGTGTCGCTGTCCACCACCGGCAGGCTGAAACCGGCGCGCTGGAGCAGGCCGCCGGCGTCCCGCACTTCCGCGAAGGGGGAGATGCGGGCGCTGACCCCGCCGGTCAGGTCCAGCTCGGCCTCCATCAGGCAGCGCCGCAGCTCGAACAGGGTGTCGCCGCCCAGCATGGCGCCGATGAACAGGCCGTCCGGCTTCAGCGCGCGGCGGAGCTGGAGCAGTGCTCCCGGCAGGTCGTTCACCCAGTGCAGGCTGAGGTTACTGATTGCCAAGTCGAAGCTGGCGTCGGCGAACGGCAGCAGCTCCTCGTCGCCAGCGACCGACAGGCCCCCGGCGGCGGCGGCCATGGCGGGCGACAGGTCGCACTGGACCAGCCGCTCGATCCCCTTCCGCCCGCGTAGCGCGCGGCCGACCTCGCCGGTGTGGCAGCCCAGGTCCAGCGCCGTGGGGAAGTCGCGGACCACGTCGTCCAGCCGGTCGGCCAGCCGTTCCGCGATCTCCTCGAACAGGAAGCCGTAACCGGCGAAGCCGGCGGCCGCGCGGTCGCGGTGGCGGCGGACCATCGCGCGGTCGAACACGTTCATGATGTCGCTGTCGTCCATTCCCCCTATATGGAGACTCCGCCGCGCCGCACAACACACGCCGGGTGCGGCATCCGATCCGTTGCCGCCGGCGCGGGACGGTGCGATCCTCCACCATGACTTCGTGGCCGCTCGCCGCCTCCCTGACGAACTTCGCGCGCGCGGCGCTCGACGCGGTGCTGCCGCCGCGCTGCCTGTCCTGCGCCGAGTCGGTCGACCGGCAGGGGACGCTGTGCATGCGCTGCTGGGGCGCCCTGACCTTCCTGGCGCCGCCCTGGTGCTCCTGCTGCGGCGAGCCGTTCGAGGGCGTCGTCGATCCCGGCCCGCCCGAGATGCGACAGGACGAGACGCGACAGGCCGAGTCGCTGCTGTGCGCCCGCTGCGTCGGGAGCCCGCCGCCGTTCGGCCGCGCCCGGTCGGCGCTCCGCTACGACGACGGCAGCCGGGGCATGATCCTGGGCTTCAAGCATGCCGACCAGACCTATGCCGCCGTCGCCTTCGGCGGCTGGCTCGCCCGGTCCGGGGCCGAACTGCTGACGCCGGACGCCGTCCTGGCGCCGGTGCCGCTTCACCGCTGGAAACTGTTCGCCCGGCGCTACAACCAGGCGGCCCTGCTCGCCGGGGACGTGGGCCGCCGCTCCGGCGTCGCCGTGCTGCCCGGCCTGCTGGTGCGCCAGCGCCGGACCACGCCGCAGGGCGGCCATTCCCGGACCGGCCGGCAGCGGAACGTCCGCGGCGCCTTCCGGGTAAGGACCGGGCTGGCGGAACGCATCCACGGGCGCCCGGTGGTGCTGGTCGACGACGTGCTGACGACGGGGGCCACCGTCTCCGAGTGCGCCCGGGTCCTGCTGCGCGCCGGGGCGGCCAGGGTCGACGTGCTCACGCTCGCGCGCGTCATACGGTCCGGCGTCTAGCGAAATCGGCGGTACCGATCATATAACGGGATAGTCAATCCACAGTGGAGCCGGAGTCCATGGCCGAAGTCATCATCTATACCAGTCCCTGGTGCCCCTATTGCACGCGGGCCAAGAAGCTGCTGACCGAGAAGGGCGTCCAGTTCGAGGAGATCGACGTGATGATGCAGCCGCGCAAGCGGGTGGAGATGACCCAGCTGGCCGAAGGACGGACCTCGGTGCCGCAGATCTTCATCGACGCCAAGCCGATCGGAGGCTGTGACGACCTCTACGCGCTCGACCGGGCCGGCAAGCTCGACCCCATGCTGGGCCGCGCGTGATGACCGGCTCCGCCCTCGCTGACCCGCCGCCCGCCGCCTCGCTCACCGTCGCCTGCGTCCAGGTCAACGCCGGGCCGGACATCGAACCCAACCTGAACGCGGTCGGGGACCTGATCCTGCGCGCGCGGGAGGCCGGGGCCGACTTCATCACGACGCCGGAGAATGTCAGCATGATGGTGCTGGGCCGCAGCCGCGTCCTGCGGCGGGCCCAGCCGGAAAGCGACCATCCGGCGGTTCCCTTCTTCCGCGACATGGCCAGGCGGACCGGGGCCTGGCTGCTGGCCGGTTCCCTCGCCGTCAAGCTAGACGAGGAGCGGGTCGCCAACCGCAGCCTGCTGTTCTCGCCCGAGGGCGAGATCGCGGGGCGCTACGACAAGATCCACATGTTCGACGTCGACCTGGCGCGGGGAGAGAGCTACCGCGAGTCGGCGACGTTCCGGCCCGGCGACCGGGCGGTCCTGGCCGCGACGCCCTGGGGCGGGGTCGGCATGACGGTGTGCTACGACCTGCGCTTCGCCTACCTGTACCGCATGCTGGCCCATGCCGGCGCGTCGATCCTGACCGTTCCGTCCGCCTTCACGGTGCCGACCGGCCGGGCGCATTGGCACGTGCTGCTGCGCGCCCGGGCGATCGAGACCGGCTGCTTCGTGGTGGCTCCGGCCCAGTGCGGCACCCATGACGGCGGCCGCACGACCTACGGCCATTCCCTGATCGTCAGCCCCTGGGGCGAGATCCTGGCCGACGGCGGCGAGGAGCCCGGCGTCGTCACCGCCCGTCTGGACCTGGGGGAGGTCGCCAAGGCCCGCGCCCAGGTGCCGTCACTGAAGCACGACCGCGAGATCGACCCCCCCCGACGCGGTGCCTTGAGCGTCAGCCCGTGAAGCTCCGGATGATCCGCAGGAGCCGTTCGACCTCGATCGGCTTCTGCAACACCACCAGCCTGTCGCCGACGGGGATGGTCTCCTCCTCGTTCGGCGACATGTAGCCGGTCATCACGACGATCGGAAGGTCGCCGTCGGTGGAGCGAAGATGGCCGATCAGCTCGTGCCCGCCGCCGCGGGGCATCCGCATGTCGGTCACCACGATGTCGGCCGGATCCTGCCGGTGAATCGCCAGGGCTTCCCTGCCGTCGCAGGCGGTGGTGACGCGATAGCCCTTGCGGGTCAGGAACCGTTCGAGCGCCATCGCGGCGATCACCTCGTCGTCCGCGACCAGGACATGGCTCCTGGGCTGTTCTTGCGTCACGGCATCGGTGTCAGGCATTCGGGTTCTCATGCGGTGGTCTGCTGCGGACCGGCAGCAATATGGTGAAGCGGGCTCCCTGGGCCAGGTTCTCGGCGGATATCCGCCCGCCCATCGCGCCGATCAGGCTGGCGCAGATCGACAGGCCGAGACCGACCCCCTTGGTCGCCTCCTTGGTGGTGACGAACGGGTCGAAGATCCGGTCGGCCATTCCCGGCGGCAGGCCGGTTCCGTCGTCGCTGATGGTGATGCGGATCTGGTGCGGCCCCTGCTCCTCGGACAGGCCGACCTCGATGAGTCCGCCCTCGAAGCCCGGATCGATGCCCCGGCGGGCGACGATGGCGTCGTGGGCGTTGCTCAACAGGTTGATCACGACCTGCTCCAGGCGGCCGGGCCGGCCGGCCACGGCGGACGCGGTCGGCGGCGTCGACAGGGCCAGGACCGTGCCCTCGGTCGCGAAGTGGCGATCGAGCAGGGCGACGGCGCGCCTGACCGGCTGGACGGGGTCGAACGGCACGACCTCCGGTCCGTCTCGGCGGCTGAACGAGCGCATCTGGTCGACGATCTCGCCCATGCGGGCCGCCTGGGTCGAGATCAGTTCCATCCCCTGGCGGAGATAGGCCGCGTCGGCCTCCATTCCGTCCTCCTCCATCAGGAGGCGGTTGTCGTCGGCGGTGATCCTGATGATGTTCAGCGGCTGGCTCATCTCATGGGCGATGCCGGCCGCCAGGGTGCCCAGGGTGGCCAGCTTGGAGGTCTGGGCCAGTTCCTCCTGGAGGGTGCGGTACTCGGTCATGTCGCGCGACGTGCCCAGCAACTTGGTCGGACGGCCCTCGGCGTCGAGCACGGGAGCTAGGTTGGTCTGCCAGATGCGGGTGCCCTCCGGAAGATCCAGCGTCTCTTCGTACTGGATCGGCTGCCGGGCCTCGCAGCAGGCGCGATAGCGTTCGACCAGATGATCGGCGAGGGCGGGCGGGAAAAGGTCGTGCGGCGTGCGGCCGGCCACCTGCGTCGAGAGCAGGCCGGTCTGGCGCTCGTGGCTGGGATTTAGCGCTTCGTACCGGAATTCGCCGGGTCCCTCCACCCGGACGACGAAGAGCCCCTCCGCCAGATGGTGGAAGATGCTGGAATAATGCAGTTCGCTGGCGCGCAGCCGGCGGTTGGCGTCGGACAGCTCGGCGGTGCGCTCGGCGACCCGGATCTCCAGCGTCTCGTTGGCCCGCTGCAGCGCCGCGTTGGCCGCCTCCAGCTCGGCGGTGCGCTCGGCGACCCGGCGCTCCAGCTCCCCGTTAACATGGCGGACTTCAGCTTCCGCGCGCTGCCGCTCCCGGATCTGCTGCTCGAGCCGGAAATTGGCGTCGCGGAGCTGGGCCGGGCTGGGCAGGGCGAGCGCGTGGGGGATCAGGGGCCAGAGAACGACCGCGGTCACGACCGAGATCGCGGCGGTGAACGCCTTGACCGCGCCCTGGGCGACGTAATCCGGGTTCCACAACGTCCAGGCGCCGAAGAAATGGGTTATCCCGCAGGCCAGGATGAAGCCGCAGAACATCAGGAAGATCCACTTGTAGGCGAGGTCCTGGCGCCGCCAGACGAAGTAGAGCAATCCGACCGGAATGGAGAAGTAGGCGAGGCCGATCAGCAGGTCGGACAGCAGATGGGTCCAGATCAGCTCCGGTCGCCAAGTCAAGCAAAGGCCATGGGGCAGAAAGTCGTCGGGCTCGCCGAGGGCGCGAAAGAAGGGTTCCATCCAGTTTCCGGTTCGATATCGCAGTATTCAGGGCGCCGCGGTTACCGGAAGCCGGCCTCCCGCCCGGTCGAGAAACGCAAACAAGGTTAATAATTGTAAGCCAAAGGCCGGGGCCTTGTCTCGTCCTATTGAACGGTAGGGGCTATCCCATGGCGTGCGGCGGCAGCGGCCGGGGAGCGGGATCGGCGACGGCGCAGAGGCGCTGGACGACCGCCCGCCTCGGGAAATCGGTCAGGCCCTGTTCGAAGGCTACGACCTGGAGTTGGAGGCCGATGCGGTCGAGGAGTTCGCCGGAGGCCAGCAGGAAGTCCGGCGAGGAGGGCTTTCCGAACCGCTCGTTGCCCCGCATGAACGTCTCGTAGATCAGCACTCCGCCGGGCTCCAGCGAGCCCAGCAGCCTGGGAAACAGGGGGCGGTGAAGGTAGTTGGTGACGACCACAGCGGCGAAGCGCCGGTGCGCCGGCAGGGGCCAGGGGCCGCCGTCCTCCAGGTCGGCCTCGATCAGTTCCGGCCCGGACGGCTGGCCGGCCAGGTCGGCGACGCCCGCCAGGGTCCGGTCGACCGCAGTGACCGGGTGCCCTCGCCCGGAGAACAGGCGCGTGTGCCGGCCGGACCCGCAGGCCAGGTCGAGCACCGGCCCGCCCTGCCGGACCAGCGGCGCGAAGCGGATCACCCACCGGGAGGGCGGCGGAGGGGAAGGCGGCGGAGGGGAAGGGTGGTCCATGGTCCGGTACCCGCTTGTGCTTTCATCTTGGCCTAACCAATTCGTACATATATGACAGATCAGGCTGATCAGTGAACATGCGGCGCCGCCGCCGCCGGGAGCGGAACGAGTAACGGTCGATGATCCTCTTCGATCTCAAGTGCCAAGCCGGCCACGTCTTCGAGGCCTGGTTCAGGAACGGCGGCGCCTACGAGGCGCAGGCGTCCGCGCAGGAGATCTCCTGCCCGATCTGCGGGGACGTCCGGATCGCCAAGGCGCCGATGGCGCCGCGCATCGCCAAGTCGCGCGACGCCTCCGCCAAGGACGCCGACGAGGCGAGCCGGCGGAAGGCGGAGATCCTGCGCGAGCTGAAGGACCTGCGCCGCAAGGTCGAGGAGAACTGCGACTATGTCGGAGACCGCTTCGCCGAGGAGGCCCGGCGCATCCATTATGGCGAGGTCGAGAGCCGCGGGATCTACGGCGAGGCGACGGAAGCCGAATCGTCGGAGCTGAAGGAGGAAGGCATCACCGTCGAGCGCATTCCCTGGATCCCGACGACCAACTCCTGAGGATGGTCCGGCGGGGGACCGGTCAGGCGTCCGGGCGCTCGCGGCGGCGCAGCGGGACCAGGTTGATGGCGGCCGGATTCTGGCGCCAGCCCTGGAGGATCGGCAGCGCCGTTTCCGGCGTCAGGCGGTCGTAGAGCGCCAGCACCCGCGACAGCTCGCGCGGATCGACGATCTGCTCGCCCGGCCGGGCCGCGCGGCTCAGCAGGAAGATCGAGGCGAAGAATCCCTTGTCGATCCTCAGCGCCCGGCAGGCCAGGGTCATGGCTTCGCCGCCGGTCTCGGCGATCAGCTGGTGCATGGCCTCCGGACCCAGGCCGGCGATCCGGCCGAACAGCGCCTTGAACAGGTCGATCTGGCCGAGCCGCAGCGTCTGGATCAGGACCTGCGGCGTGATGGCGCCGGCTTCGGCCATCCGTTCGACCGTTTCCAGCTGGTCGGCGGTCAGGCTGGTCCGCCCGCGGGTCCCGTCGATCAGATCCTGGAGCGTCGCCTGGAGCGCCGCGTCGAGCTGCGCCCTCGGGATCGGAAATCGGTCGAGGATAGTCCGCCGCAGCTCCTGGGAGACGAGCCAGTAGATCTTCGTCGCCAGTTCCGGCGTCAGCTCGGGTCTGCCCAGCAGCGGCGACCGCAGGGGCGGCACCCGGCGGGCGACATTGGTCAGGCGGATCATCGCCTGTCCGGACAGGCTGGCGCCCAAGTTGCCCAGCAGCGTCTCGGCGACGCGCGTGTTGCCGGTTTCGATCAGGACGTCGCTGACCGCCGCGCTGATCCTGGGCCGGCCGGCGACGGCGAGCTGGTGGGCCTCCGCGTGGGCGCGTACGACGGCGATCAGGTCCTCGTCCTCGAGCACCTCGCTGCGCATCAGGATCGGCCGGGCTATCTCGATCTGGTCGTTCGCCAGGGTCACGATCAGGTCCCGGGGTGCCTCGGCGTGGGGCGCCAGCCGTTCGGCGAGCGACCGCCGGACGTCCATCTCCGCGTCGCGCAGAACCTGGCGGAGGATATCGATCACCAGGGCGCGCTCGCGGTCGGAAAGGCTGTGCCCCGCGAAATAGAAATCGCCGACCTTGTCGGCCAGAGCCCGCCGTCCGGTCTGGCTCCTGTCCCGTGCCATCTCGAACAGATCGGCCAGATGCGCCATTGTACCGCCGCCTGTTCCCGTTTCCGATCCCGGTTCCACCGTGCCGCCGTTCATCGGCGTCCTCCGCCGGGACGGCCCCGGAAGATTCTCCGGCCGCCCTCGCGGTGCGGCACGGGAAGGACCCTCCGCTCGGCCGGCATTGCCTGGGAAACCAAAACCAAACACTTCATCTTCGCGACCCTTCTGGTCGGCCGGTCATTGGATCGGAACCGTGTTCCCGCTGACTTCGCAGCGTGACGAGCATGCGGAATCTTCCTTAGTAAAATGTTAATCCGGCGGTCCGCGATCACCCCACCCGTGTCTCGATTCCGGAATTGTCAGCATTTTAAACGATTTGCCTCGAACCCGCCGAACGCTGGAGAATAGGGCGCCGAACGTTTTTCAGGGCGCTGAAAGGCGATGGTGCCGCAGCCTGATGGGTATGGCTTTATCCCTCCCGTGCGGGTTATACTCACGATGGTGTAACCCCTCTTAGGAATGGCCCGGGTCCGTGTGACGTCCGGCTTCCGCAGCGCATCCAGGAGATTGCCATGCAAGTCCAAGCATCGGGAGTCGGTCCCGCATCGGGCTACTCCAGCCCGCTTCAATCCGCCGCGACCCGTCCCCAGGAAGAACAGCAGGGCGGCTCGGGCGGCAGCCAGGCTGCCGGCGGGCCTCAGGGTGGCACTCCGGAGAACCGGCCGGTCACGGATCCCTTCGCCACCCGCGGCCGGAACGTGAACATCACGGTCTGAAGTCCAGGTCCGAGGGCGTCGGCGCGTTCCGCTTGCCCACCCCCACGGGCTGCGCCACATTACGGGTATGACTTCCGATCCAAAGCCGAGCGGGCCGACAGTCCGCATCATCCCCGAGGGCGACGACCGTCACCGCCTCGTATGCCCCGATTGCGGCTTCATCAATTACGAGAACCCGAAGATCGTGGTGGGTTCGGTGGCCGCGTGGGAGGACCGCATCCTGCTGTGCCGCCGGGCGATCGAGCCTAGCAAGGGGCTGTGGACCCTGCCGGCCGGCTATATGGAGCTGAACGAGACCACCGCCGAGGGGGCGACCCGCGAAGCCTGGGAGGAGGCGAGGGCCAGGATCGAGATCGATTGCCTGCTCGCCGTGTACGAGATCCCGCGCATCAGCCAGGTCCAGCTCATCTACCGCGCGCGGCTCCGGTCGCCGGACGTGGCGGCGGGACCGGAGAGCCTAGAGGTGGGGCTCTTCAGGTGGGACGAGATCCCCTGGGACCAGATCGCCTTCCCGACCGTGCGCTGGGCCCTGGACGAGTTCGACAGCCGGCGCCGCGAGCACGAGTTCAGCCCGGCGACCAACCCGGAACCCGAACCGCCGCCGCCCACGGGCCTGTAGGGGCGATCCCCCAAGTTCATCTTCTGGAAACTCCGATCGCCGATAAAGGATCGGGATCGGCGCGGCTGGCAGTCGCCGCGCCCGGCAGACCAAGCCGGCAGACCAGGATATATCGTGCCCAGCAGAGAGCAGAAACCGCCACCCGACGGCCAGCTCGATTACGAGACCTCGAAGCGCATGGCCCAGAGCGAGGACACCGCCGTCCGCGCCCAGGTCGCCGGGCGCGAGGATGTCAGGCCGGAACTGCTCTATTACCTCGCGATCGATCCCGCGGTCGAAGTGCGCCGCGAAGTGGCGGCCAACCGGTCGGCACCGGCGCAGGCCAGCGCGGTGCTGGCCCGCGACAGCGACGAGAGCGTGCGCCGCCTGCTGGCGGACAAGCTGGCCCGACTGCTGCCCGACCTCTCGCGCGAGGCCCAGGGCCAACTTTTCCAGCTGACGGTGCGGACGCTGGAGCAGTTGGCGCGCGACCAGGCGGTCGGCGTCCGGCAGGCGCTGGCGTCCAGCCTCAAGGACGTCGCCTGTGCGCCGCCCGACCTTTGCGCGCATCTGGCCCGCGACGTCGAGCGGGGGGTTGCCGAGCCGATCCTGCATTACTGCGCCACGCTGACCGACCAGGATCTGCTGAGCATCATCGCCAATCAGCCGAAATCCTGGGTGCTCAGCGCCATCGCCCAGCGCGACGGCGTCTCCGGTCCGGTCGCGGCGGCCCTGTACGAGACGGGCGACATCCCCGCGTCGACCGCGCTGCTCGACAATCACGGCGCCCTGATTCCCGAGCATACCCTGTCCGGCATGGTCGAGCAGTCGACAGCCCGCCCGTCGTGGCAGGAGCCTCTGGCGAAGCGCCCCAGGCTGCCCGGCCGGCTTGCGGTCCGGCTCGCCGAGTTCGTCGACCAGCACGTGCTGACCATCCTGCGCCAGCGCCGCGACCTGGACGGCGAGACCGCGGCCGAGGTGGTCAGCGTCGCCCGCCGTAGGATCGACTATCTGGACCAGCGGTCCGACGGCGAGTCCCCGGAGCACCGCGTCCGGCGGCTCTTCGCGGTCGGCCAGCTCGACGAGAGCGCCATCAGCGACGCGCTGTCGTGGAACGACATGGTGTTCGTCAAGCTGGGCCTGGCGCTGATGGCCGGCATCGCGCCGTCCCTGGTCGAGGAGATCATCGCGGCGCAGAGCCCCAAGGGCGTCACCGCGCTGGCTTGGCGGGCCGGCCTCAGCATGCGCTGCGCCATGCAGCTCCAATCGCGCGCCGCCAATATTCCGCCGCGCATGCTGCTGAACGCCCGCAACGGCGTGGACTATCCGTTGACCCCGGTCGAGATGACCTGGCAGCTGGAGTTCTACGGGGTCAGGCTGTAGCGCCCGCTCCGGTTGCGGAGTGGAGGGTCTCCAATTTCCCAACGGAATTGATCTGGATCATTTTTACGCCGCATCCGTGCGCTTCCTTACATTCTGAATCCATTATATACGCAGAGCCTGATATAAGGCGTCCATTCGGGCGGCCGTTCAGGCGAAGGCGACAGCTTCACGGCCAGCGGAGCATCCGTCCGGACCAACGAAACGGAACGGGGAGGTTCCCAGGACATGCTCGTGAGGCCATCAATCCCAAGCCGCCGCCTGGGGTCCGCCCTCCTGCTCGGCGCGATCCTGTGGTCGGCGCCGGCGCTGGCGGATCTGGAGACCGAACTGCTCGCCGTGTCCTGCGCGGCGTGCCACGGAACCGACGGCAGCAGCATCGGTATCGCGACTCCCACGATCGCCAGCCTGTCGCCGGAATACTTCGTCGACAGCATGATCGCCTACAAGACCGAGACGCGGCCCTCCACCGTCATGGGGCGGATCGCCAAGGGCTACAGCGACGCCCAGATCGACAAGCTGGCCGAGTATTTCGAGGGCAAGCCGTTCGACCGGCCCGGACAGGCCGTCGATCAGGCCAAGGTCGATGCCGGCAAGGGGCTGGCGAAGAAATACTGCGAATCCTGCCACGAGGAGGAGGGCAAGGTCGGCGAGGGCGTCGGCGTGCTCGCCGGGCAGCGGCTGCCCTACATGCAGTTCTCGGTGACCGACTTCCTGTCCGGCCGGCGCGCGATGGAAAAGCGCCAGAAGCAGAAGTTCGACGCATTGCTCGCCGACCAGGGCCGGGACGCGTTCGACGCGATCCTCCATTACTATGCCAGCGTGAAGTGAGGGCCGCCGCCATGCAGAACACCGGACGCCGGACCTTCCTGAAGCTCGCGGCCCTTAACCTCGCGGGAGCCGCCGCGGCCGGCGTGGTCGCGATGCCCCGCATCGCCCGCGCCGCCGGACCCAAGGTGGTCGTGGTCGGCGGCGGGCCGGCCGGAGCCACCGCCGCCAAATACCTGAAGCATTTCGACCCCTCGGTCGAGGTCACGCTGATCGAGGCCAACCCCCAGTACCACACCTGCTTCATGAGCAACGAGGTGATCGGCGGCGAGCGCAAGCTGGAGAGCCTGGCGATCGGCTATGACGGGCTGAAGAAGCACGGCATCGCCGTGGTCCACGACCTGGTGACCGGCGTCGACGGCACGGCCAGGACCGTGACCACCAAGGGCGGCCAGACCTTCGGCTTCGACCGCTGCGTCGTGGCGCCGGGGATCGAGCTGAACTATGCCGGCCTCGAAGGCTACGGCGTCGAGGCGGCGGAGAAGATGCCGCACGCCTGGAAGGCAGGGGCGCAGACCGCGCTGCTGCGCCGCCAGCTCGAAGCCATGCCCGACGGCGGCACCTTCGTCATGGTCGCCCCGGCCAACCCGTTCCGCTGCCCGCCCGGCCCGTACGAGCGCGCCAGCCTGATCGCCAACTATTTCAAGCACCACAAGCCCAAGTCGAAGGTCATCATCCTCGACGCCAAGGACGCCTTCTCCAAGCAGCCGCTGTTCAAGGAGGCCTGGGAGAAGTTCTACGGCTTCGGCACGGCCGACAGCATGATCACCTGGGTCCCCCTCAAGGAGGGCGGCAAGGTGCTGAAGGTCGATCCGGGCACCATGACGGTGACGGCTGAAGCGGGGACCTTCAAGGGCGACGTGGTCAACGTGATCCCGCCGCAGGGCGCTGGCCGGATCGCGGTCGATGCCGGCCTGACCGAGGGAGCTTGGGTTCCGGTCAACAAGGGGACCTTCGAGGCGAAGAAGCTCCCCGGGGTCTACGTCATGGGCGACGCCGCCGACGCGGCGACCATGCCCAAGTCGGCCTACGGCGCCAATTCCCAGGCCAAGGTCGCCGCCGCGGCGGTGGTCTCCGCGCTGAAGGGGCAGGAGCCGCCGAAGCCGTCCTACATCAACACCTGCTATTCCGTGGCCGGCACGGACCACTGCTTCTCGATCGCGGGGGTCTACGGCTACAGCGCGGCCGACAACAAGATCGTCGAACTGCCGGATGCCGGCGGCATCTCGCCGCTCGGCGCGTCGGCCGAGGACCGCCGGCGGGAGCTGATGTACGCCTACAGCTGGTTCGACAATATCCGCCACGACGCCTGGGGCTGAGCCCGTCCCGCCGCCCGGAAGCTTCGCGCCGAAGGGATCGGCGGGCACTCCCCTGAACCGGAGAATTCCCCATGTTCGGCCGTCTCTGGAATCGGCTTGCGCGCCCGTGGCCCGTCTTCGGCGGCGGGATGGTCCTGATCTTCTCGGGCGTGGCCGCCGCGGTCGTGTTCCTCGGCGGGTTCACCGTCTTCGCCGAATACACCAACCGCATGGAGTTCTGCATCTCGTGCCACGAGATGGAGACCGGGACCTATGCCGAGTACCGCAAGAGCATCCATTTCACCAACCGCACCGGCGTCCGGGCGGAGTGCGAGGACTGCCACGTCCCCAAGGAGTTCGGCCCCAAGCTGGTCGCCAAGGTCGTGGCCGTCAAGGATGTCTGGCATCACCTGCTGGGCACCATCGACACGCCCGAGAAGTTCGAGGCCCACCGGCTGGAGATGGCGACCCGCGTCTGGGCGCGCATGGAAAGCACCCAGTCGCGCGAGTGCCGGAACTGCCACGCCTTCGACGCCATGAACCTGGGCGAGCAGGGGCGGCGGGCCAAGGTCCGGCACCCCGTGGCGATGCAGGAAGGCAAGCATTGCATCGACTGCCACAAGGGCATCGTCCACGAGCTGCCCGCCGGATACGACCCCAAGTGAGTCCGGCACGACTGGAGGCAAGCATGCCCGTCCGCATCATCGCTCCGGCCGTCCTGATCCTGGCGGCGCTTCTCGCGGCCCTCCCGGCCGGCGCGGAGGAGGTCCTGTCCTCGATCGCGCGGGGCGGCCGGCTCTACGACAACTGGCACGTGGAGACCGGCGAGCACGAGCGCCGGATCTCCCATCTCGGCAAGGAGCGGGCCGAGGGCGCCGCCGGGACCGGTTCCGGGCGCTGCGTGGACTGCCACGGCTGGGATTACCGCGGCGCCGACGGCGCCTCGGGCGGGACCGCCAGGGGCCTCGGCGCCTTCCAGGGCGGCGACCCGGCGGCGGTCGCGGCGCTGCTGCGCCACCCGTCCCATGGCTACGGCGCGCTGCTCGACGCGGAGGACATCCAGGACCTCGCCAATTTCGTTACCGGCGGCCAGGTCGCCATGACGGACCACATCGATCCTGCGACCCTCAGGGCCCGGGGCGAGCCGGCCCGGGGCGCCGTCTATTTCCAGACGATCTGCGCCAACTGCCATGGTGCCGACGGGCTCCAGGTCGAAAGCATGCCGCCGCTGGGCGAGCTTGGCCGCGACCAGCCCTGGCACGCCCTGCACAGCATGATGAACGGCCATCCCAACGGCAGCATGTCGGCGCTTCGGGCGCTGGACCGGGCCGTCCTGACCGACACGCTGGCCTATCTCCAGACCCTTCCCCAGCGCGACCCGACCGCCTCGCTGGTCCGCGGCGGCCGGCTCTACGACAACTGGTTCAAGGAGAACGGCCGGACGCCGCCGGCGGGGCTGCACCCCTCGTTCCCGGCCGCCCGGGCGGCCAAGGACGAGGGACTTCGCCCGCAATCCACCTGGCGCTGCGTCGAGTGCCACGGCTGGGACTATCGCGGGCGCGACGGCATCGCCGGGCTGCGGAACCTGGAGGGGACAGACCCGGCCGCCGTGGCGGCGGCGCTGTCGGACCAGGTCCACCAGTTCGGCGGCCTGCTGTCGGTCCGCGACCTCACCGACCTGGCGCGCTTCGTGACGCAGGGGCAGGTGGACATGGCGGCCTTCATCGACGGTGCGGAGCGTCGGTTCAAGGGCGACGCCGCCGCCGGCGAACCCTTCTTCCAAACCATCTGCGCCACCTGCCACGGCAAGGACGGCCGCGCCGTCCGGACCATGCCGCCGCTCGGCCGGATGGTCGCGTCGGACCCGTGGCGATCGCTGCACAGCGTCTACAACGGCCATCCCGGAGACACCATGCCGCCGCTCCGCGCGATGCCGGCGGAAACCATCGGCAGCATCCTGGCCTACGCCCAGACCCTGCCCGCCAAGAAATGAACCCGCGGAACGACTCCAGGGAGCGCACCATGAACGACCAAGACGAAACTGCCCCTCCGCGCACCCCGACGGCCGTCCGGCCCGGGGAGAGCCCGTCGCGCCGCTCCTTCCTGCGCAAGGTCGCGGGCGGGACCGCCGGCCTCGCGGCGGCGCCGGCGCTGCTGTCGGGAACCTCCCGCCCGGCGCTGGCCGGCCCGGCCGATCCGGCGAACCTGCCGCCCAACAATCCGCCCTGGACGACCACGGCCGGCTACGGGGTGGTCGAATACCCCTATGGCATGCCGTCGCCCTACGAGGCGAACGTGGTCCGGCGCAACGTCGACTGGCTGACGGCGGACCGCATCGCCTCGATCAGCTTCACGCCGCTGGCCGACCTGTCCGGCATCATCACGCCCAACGGCGTATGCTTCGAGCGCCACCACGGCGGTTGCGCCGACATCAACCCGGACGAGCACCGGCTGATGATCCACGGCATGGTCGACCGGCCGATGATCTTCACCATGGACGACATCACCCGCTTCCCCTCGGTCAGCCGCATCCATTTCCTGGAGTGCCCGGCCAACGGCGGGATGGAGTGGAAGGGCGCGCAGATGACGCGCCTGCAATACACCCACGGCATGATCCATTGCTGCGAATGGACCGGCGTGCCGCTCTCGGTCCTGCTCGACGAGTGCGGCGTGAAGCCCGGGGCCAAGTGGATCCTGGCCGAGGGCGCCGACGCCGCCGGCAACCACCGCTCGATCCCGATGGACAAGGCGCTGGACGACGCGCTGGTCGCCTGGGGCCAGAACGGCGAGCGGCTGCGGCGCGAGCAGGGCTATCCGATCCGCCTGTTCCTGCCCGGCTACGAGGGGAACATGAGCGTCAAGTGGCTGCGCCGGCTGGAGGTCGGCGACAAGCCCTGGCACAGCCGGGAGGAGACGTCGCGCTACACCGACCTGATGGCGGACGGCAAGGCGCGCAAGTTCACCTTCATGCAGGAGGCCAACTCGGTCATCACCTTCCCCTGCCCTGAAAAGCCGATACGCCAGGGGCCGGGCCTGTACCACGTGTCGGGCCTGGCCTGGAGCGGCCGGGGCAAGATCCGCCGGGTGGACTTCTCGGCCGACGGCGGCAACACCTGGACGCCCGCCCGGCTGAACGAGCCGGTGCTGTCCAAGTGCCTGACCCGGTTCGAGATCCCGTGGACCTGGGACGGCAAGGACGCCTTCCTGCAATGCCGGGCGATCGACGAGACCGGGTATGTCCAGCCCTCGCTGCCGCAGCTCCGCGCGGTCCGGGGCACCAACAGCATCTACCACAAGAACAGCATCTACACGTGGCATGTCCTGCCCGGCGGCGAGGTCGAGAATGTCCAGATTTCCTGAGAAAGCGAAAAGTCGCTCCGTCCTGCTGGGCGGCCTGCTCGCCGCGACCCTGCTGTCCGGCGCCGCCTCGGCCGGCGAGCGCTACGGCTTCGGCCGCCCGGTCACCCCGGAGGAGGTCGCCGGCTGGAACCGGACCGTCCGGGCGGAGGACGGGCTGGGCCTGCCCGCCGGAAGCGGCAACGCCACCGACGGCGAGGAGGTTTTCTCGGAAAAATGCGCCGTCTGCCACGGCGACTTCGGCGAGGGCACCCGCTACCTGCCGCTGGCCGGGGGCTTCGACACGCTGGCCACGGCCGACCCGGTGCGCACGGTGGGCAGCTTCTGGCCCTACGCGCCGGGCGTCTTCAGCTACATCTACACCTCGATGCCGTTCGGCCAGGCCCACAGCCTGACCGCGGACGAGACCTACGGCATCGTCGCCTACATCCTCTACTTGAACGACCTGCTGGGCCAGGACGAGACGCTGGACGCCGCCAAGCTGGTGTCGATCAGGATGCCCAACCGGGACGGCTTCCTGGAAGAGGACCCCCGTCCGGACGTCCCCGCCGGTGAGCCGTGCATGAAGGACTGCCGCAAGGGCGAGCCGGTCAGGATCACCGCCCGCGCGGTGGACGCCAACATCACGCCCGACATCGCGCCGGCGGGCAAGTGATGGGTCCGGCGGTCAGGCGCCTGGCGGCAGCCCTGGTCCTGGCCGGGGCGGCTTTCGGCGGCGCGGGGCATTCCCCGGCGTCGGCCGACACCGTGCTGGCCAGCCCGGAGCCGAGCCCGGAGGCTCCCCGCCGGCTGCTGCTGCAACTCACCAGCTCGGACGAGAAGGATATCAATAACCTTTTCTACAATGCGGTGAACGTCCAGGACTTCTACGGCCAGGACAATGCCGAGGTGGTGATCGTCGCCTTCGGCGCCGGCATGCAGGCGCTCTACGCCGACGTCTCGCCGGTGGCGGAACGGGTCCGCAGCCTGATGCGGTACGGCGTCGCCTTCATCGGCTGCGCCAACACCATGAAGACCCAGAACCGCACCCCCGCCGACCTGATCCCCGGGGTCGAGGTGGTGACCGCCGGCGTGGCCGAGATCGTGGAGCGCCAGCTGGCCGGCTGGGTCTATGTCCGGCCATGAGGCGCCCCGGGGGTGCGGTCCCGCTGCCGCGGTCAGAACAGCTTGTCCTCGATCGCGGCGATCCCGGTGCGCGCGCAGGCGTCGTCCGCCTCGCCCGACGGGCCGCCGGACACGCCGACGCCGCCGACGATCGATCCGCCGGCTTCGACCGGGAGCCCGCCGCCCAGCATGACCGCGCCGGCGATGAAGCGGGCGCCCGACTGGGCCTGGTCGCCCGCGGTGGACGCCGCCAGCTTCAGGGTGTCAGAGCGGAAGCTGATCGCCGTCCAGGCCTTGGCCGTCGCGGTGTCCGGCGTGTGCGGACCGGCGAACTGGTCGCGCAGCATGACCTGCGGCGTCCCGAACCGGTCGACGACCGCCACGGCCACCTGGAATCCCTTGTGGTGGCAGCTGTCCAGGACCGCCCGCGCGAGATCGAGCGCCGCCGCGGGGCTGAGGCTGCGGAACGTGACGAGGGCCTCGCCCTCGGCCCGGGGCTGCGCGGGGGAAACGGCGATGCCGAACAGCAGGGCCGCGGCAAGAGTGATGCGCTTCTTCATGGTGTTTCCTTCCTTGTGGGATCGGTGGGCCTGTCCGGCCCGGTTGGTGCCGGATCAGGGATCCAGCTTGCGGATCAGGTCGCCCAGCATGGCCCAGAAGAAATCCTCGCCCGGGTAGCCCCGGATGCGGCCGATCTCGCGCCCGTCCTCGGTCAGGACGAAGGTCGGCGTATGGACGACCCCCGTGATCCGCCCGAGGTCGTCCGGCCGCGGACCATGAAGGTCGACGCGGCGCAGCGGCGCCCGCCGGCCCTCGTCGGTCAGCGGGTAGACGGGGCCGATCTGCCGGTCCCAGGCCGCGCACCAGGCACAGCCTTCCGCTTCGAACATCACCAGCTCGGCGGCGAGCGACGGGCCGAAGGGGAGCGAGAGGAAGGCGAGGAGGCTCAGGACGCGGGCGATCATGGCGGCTCCCTATTCCTTGTGGCCGGTCATTGATGCTGGATTATATAAGAGAAACATAATATAAAGGCGAATGCCAGCATGGAGTTCAACCGGACGCGGAATGCCCGTGCCGCTCGGCTCCATGCAGAGACAGTTCAACCGTACCAACGAAGGAGGAGGCCCCAATGCCGAACTCTAACCCGGCCGCCGGCATCAGCCGCCGCGGCCTGCTCGCCACCGCCGGCGCCGGCGTGATCGCCGCCGCGGGCACGGTCTTCCTGCCGCCGCCCGCCCATGCCACGGTCGAGGCGGCCACCAAGTTCATGGCGAGCCTGATCGGCAACCGGACCCCCGTCGCGGGCCGGGTCAAGCTGACCATGCCGGAGATCGCGGAGAACGGGAACACCGTGCCGGTCGCGGTCACCGTCGACAGCCCCATGACCGACGCCGACCACGTCAAGGTCATCCACATCATGGCCGACGGCAATCCCGCGCCGGAAGTCGCCTCGTTCCACCTGTCGCCGGCCAACGGCCGGGCCGAGATCACGACCCGGATGCGCATGTCGACCACGCAGAACGTCTGGGCGGTCGCGGAGATGAAGGACGGATCGGTCTACATCGACAAGACCGAGGTCAAGGTCACCATCGGCGGCTGCGGCGGCTGATCCCGCGGCCCAGTCTCGACCCGGTCAAGTCCCGACCCGGCCGCAACCTGCCGGCCGCAACCCATTCGAGGAGTGCCACCATGGCCATCGACGCCAAGCCCCGGATCAAGCTGCCCAAGACCGCAGCGAAGGGCGAACTGCTGGAAGTGAAGACGCTGATCACCCACCCCATGGAATCGGGCCAGCGCAAGGACGACAAGGGCCAGCCGATCCCGCGCCAGATCATCAACGGCTTCGTCGCGACCTTCAACGGCCGGCAGGTGTTCAAGGCCGACCTTTACCCGTCCCTGTCGGCCAACCCGTACATCACCTTCCTCGTCAAGATGGAGGAGAGCGGCAAGTTCGAGTTCGCCTGGACCGACGACGACGGCACCGTCTACAAGGACGTCAAGGAAATCACCGTCGGCTGAGCGGGGTGGCCCCTCCGGCCGCCCGTCCCGAGCGCCTGTCCACGAGAAGACATATCCAAGAGGCGGAAGCGATGTTCAATCGCCGCGATTTCCTGCAGGTGGCAGCGGCCGCCACCACCCTGACCGGCTTTTCCGGCTCGCTGAGCCAGGCCATCGCCGAGGGAGCCATCACCCAGGACGGGCTGCTCCGGTTCGATCCCGTCGGCACGGTGACCCTGCTGCACGTCACCGACATCCACGCCCAGCTCGTGCCGATCTTCTTCCGCGAGCCGTCGGTCAACCTGGGCATCGGCGAGGCGGCCGGGGTGGCGCCCCACGTCACCGGCGACGCCTTCCTGAAGAAGTTCGGCATCCGGCAGGGCTCGGCCGAGGCCTACGCCTTCTCCAGCGAAGGCTATGCCGGGCTGGCGGCGGAGTACGGCCGGGTCGGCGGGCTGGACCGCATGGCCACCCTGGTCAAGGCGATCCGCGCCGAGCGGCCGGGCAAGACCCTGCTGCTGGAGGGCGGCGACAGCCTCCAGGGATCCTACGGCGCGCTGAAGACCCGCGGCGGCGACATGGCGGCGGCGCTGAAGGCTCTGGGGGTCGAGGGCTGCACCTTCCACTGGGAGTTCACCTACGGCACCGAACGGGTCAAGGAACTGATCGAGGAACTGGGCTGTCCCTTCGTCGCGGGCAACGTGCTGGACACCGAGTGGGACGAGCAGGCCTTCAAGCCCTACGAGATGTACGAGCGGGGCGGCGTGAAGATCGTGGTGGTCGGCCAGGCCTTCCCCTATACCCCCGTCGCGAACCCGCGCTACATGAACCCGACGCTGTCGTTCGGCATCCGCGAGGACTTGGTCCGCAAGCATGTGGAGGCGGCGCGGGCCGAGGGCGCCGGGCTGGTCGTGCTGCTGTCGCACAACGGGTTCGACGTGGACCGCAAGCTGGCGAGCCGGGTCGCCGGCATCGACGTGGTGCTGTCCGGCCATACCCATGACGCGGTCCCGGCGGTGGTGCCGGTCGGCAGGACGCTGATCGTGGCGTCGGGCTCGCACGGCAAGTTCCTGTCGCGGCTGGACCTCGACGTGCGGGGCGGGGAAGTCAAGGACTACCGGTTCCAGCTGATCCCTGTGTTCTCCGACGCCATCGCGCCCGACCCGGACATGGCCGGGGTGATCGAGGGGCTGCGGGCCCCCTTCAAGCCCGAGCTCTCCCGCGTGGTCGGACGGACCGACGGGCTGCTGTACCGGCGGGGCAACTTCAACGGCACCTGGGACGACCTGATCTGCCGGGCGCTGATCGAGGAGCGGGACGCCGAGATCTCGCTGTCGCCGGGCTTCCGCTGGGGCGCCACGCTGCTTCCCGGCCAGGACATCACCATGGACGACGTCTACAACCAGACGGCCATAACCTATCCCGCGGCCTACCGGATGCAGATGACCGGGGCGCAGATCAAGGACATCCTGGAGGACGTCGCCGACAACCTGTTCAACCCCGACCCCTATTACCAGCAGGGCGGCGACATGGTGCGGGTGGGCGGCCTGGGCTACGCGATCGACGTTTCCAAGCCCATGGGACAGAGGATCGGCGCCCTGACCCTGCTGCGGACCGGGCAGGCGATCGACGCCTCGGCGAGCTATGCTGTGGCCGGATGGGCCTCGGTGAACGAGGGGACGGAGGGGCCGCCGGTCTACGACCTGGTGCGCAGCTTCATCGAGCGCCGGCAGGTCGTCAACATCCCCGAGAACGACACCGTCAAGGTGAGCGGCTTCTGAGCCCCGGTTCGGGGGATCGTCTTCCGGGATCGCGCCGATGGGGATCGACATCACCTGGACCGGCGCCCTGGCGGCCGGCCTGCTGAGCTTCGCCTCGCCCTGCGTGCTGCCGCTGGTGCCGGCCTACCTGTGCTTCCTCGGCGGCGTCTCGCTCGACCGCCTGACCGGCGGGGAAGGGACGGACGGAGAAGGCGGCGGCGGGCCGCCGCCGGGGACGCAGGCGCGCGTCTTCGCGGCGGCGCTGGCCTTCGTCCTGGGCTTCGCGACGGTCTTCGTGGCCCTGGGCGCCACGGCCTCGGCGCTGGGCCGCTTGGTCGCGGACCATCTGGAGCCGCTGTCCCGGATCGCCGGCGCGATGATCGTCCTGCTCGGGTTGCATTATCTCGGCGTCTTCCGCGTCACCGCGCTGTACCGCGACTGGCGGATCGATCCGGGGAGCCGGGTGGCTGGAAGCCTGGCCGGCGCCTATGTGGTCGGGCTGGCCTTCGCCTTCGGCTGGACGCCCTGCGTGGGGCCGGTGCTGGCCGCCATCCTGTTCGTCGCCGGCGGCGAGGCCGACGCGGCGCGCGGCGCGCTGCTGCTGGCCGTCTACGCGGCCGGCATCGGCATTCCCTTCCTGGCGGCCGCCCTGGCGGTGCGGCCGTTCCTCCGCCTCGCGAAACGGCTGCGGCGGCATATGCCGATGATCGAGGGGGGCATCGGCCTGTCGCTGATCGGCACCGGCGCGCTGATGCTGTCGGGAGCCATGCCGACGGTGGCGGGATGGCTGCTCGACGCCGTGCCCGCGCTCGGCCGGATCGGCTGAGGCCCCGGGATGCCTCTCCGGCGGGTATTGATGCGAAGATTGCCGGAACTGCCAGCCTTCCGGCGGGAAGTTGCTTGCCAAGGGCGGCAAGCTATACAAATCTGTCCAAACCGCCCCCGATCCGGCCGACTTTCGGGCACTGCGTCAATCTGCCGCCACAACCGGAAACTGCTCCCGAAGCGTCCCGGAACGGCCTTCCGGGCGCCCCTCGGGAGCCTGCGCGCGGGGACCGGCGGTGCTCACATGCCCGGACGCGGCACCCGGTCCACGGGCCGCTCGACCGGGACGTTTTCCTGGAAGGTGACGACCGGGGAGGCCATGACGTCGAAGCAGCGCTGGCGCGCGGCGAGCTGTTCGAGCGTCGGCTGGTCCCGGACGAACGGTTCCAGGAACCAGGCGGTCGCGCGCTCCCAGGAGGGTATGTCGACCCGCAGCAAAGTCAGCAGGGACCTGCATTCGAAGGTTTCCGCGGCATCCGAGCCGGGGGTCACCGAGGTGAAGGCGGGCGGGGTCGGCTGGGCCTGCCGGGAGGCCGGATCGGGGGCCGCCCCGGGCGATGGTGATACCACTTGGGCTTGTACCGGCAGCGAGGCGGCGAGTAGTGCCGCCGCACCGCACAAGCGGGAAGTCCAGGTCAACATGAGCGCTCTCCTCAGCCAAATTTGGTATTACCATCCAAACCTTAAGCGCGGCCCGAGGGTTCCCGAAGCGCGATTCCGGGGAGGGTCGGCGCGATGGTCGTGAGCGGGTGCTACTCAACCGGCGCTCGGTTACGCCCGGCCCGTCCCCCTTGCCCTCGGCACGGAATCGGAGTACGTAGCCGCGCGGATTTGAGGGCCGATCTCAGGACCGGCCGGCCCGGACCAAAGCGACCCTCGCTCCCTCGTAAACAATGCTCGGCAACACTTGGGGAACGCTTCATGGCACGCAATAAGATCGCGCTCGTCGGCGCCGGCCAGATCGGTGGCACGCTCGCCCTGCTGGCAGGCTTGAAGGAACTCGGCGACATCGCCGTGTTCGACATCGCGGAAGGCATGCCGGACGGCAAGGCGCTGGACATCGCCCAGTCCGCCCCGGTCGAGGGGTTCGATGCCAGGATGGTCGGCGGCAGCGACTACTCGATCATCGAGGGCGCCGACGTCGTGATCGTGACCGCCGGCGTTCCCCGCAAGCCCGGCATGAGCCGTGACGACCTGATCGGCATCAACACCGGCGTGATGAAGACGGTCGGCGAGAACATCGGCAAGTACGCCCCGAACGCCTTCGTCATCGTCATCACCAATCCGCTCGACGTGATGGTGTGGGTGCTTCAGCAGGCATCCGGCCTGCCCACCAGCAAGGTGGTCGGCATGGCCGGCGTGCTCGACAGCGCGCGGTTCCGGACCTTCCTGGCGGAAGAATTCAACGTCTCGGTCGAGGACGTGACGGCCTTCGTGCTGGGCGGCCACGGCGACACCATGGTGCCGCTGGTGCGCTACTCCACCGTCGCCGGCATCCCGCTCCCCGACCTGGTCAAGATGGGCTGGACCACCCAGGAAAAGCTCGACGCGATCGTCCAGCGCACCCGCGACGGCGGCGCCGAGATCGTCAAGCTGCTGAAGACCGGCTCGGCCTTCTACGCCCCGGCCGCCTCCGCCATCGCGATGGCCGACAGCTACCTGAAGGACAAGAAGCGCGTCCTGCCGGTCGCGGCCCACCTGACCGGCCAGTACGGCGTGGACGACATGTATGTCGGCGTGCCGGTGGTGATCGGCGCGGGCGGCGTCGAGAAGATCGTCGAGATCGAGCTGAACGCCGACGAAAAGGCCATGTTCGACCACTCGGTCGGGGCCGTGAAGACCCTGGTAGAGGTCGTCAAGAAGATGGAAAGCGAGAAGTCCGCCTGACAGCGGCCTTCGGGAGGCCGCCGCTCCGGGCGGCCTTTTTTGTATCCCGACTGGCCGTCCGGCATAGCCGGTACGGCCGGGCCCGGTTCAATCGGGGCGCGGAGGGTGCTAGACTGAGCGGCCGGCACCCCCGCGATCCCGACGGTACGGGCCAGGTATTCTTAAGCCGGGGTGCCTCGTTTGCCACCCGTCACCAGATAGCCGCCATCAGATAGACGGACGTCCATGAACATTCATGAATATCAGGCCAAAAACCTGCTGAAAAAATACGGTGTGTCGGTGCCGCGCGGCGGCGTCGCCTATACCATTCCCGAGGCCGAACAGGTCGCGAAGGAGCTGGGCGGGCCGGTCTGGGTGGTGAAGTCCCAGATCCACGCCGGCGGCCGCGGCGCCGGACGCTTCGCCGACAATCCCGACGGCAAGGGCGGCGTCCGCGTCGTCAAGTCGGTCGAGGACGTCGCGTCCAACGCCAAGGAGATGCTCGGCCACGTCCTGGTGACCAAGCAGACCGGCCCGGCCGGCAAGGAAGTCAAGCGCCTCTACATCGAGGAAGGCTGCGACATCAAGCGCGAGCTGTACCTGGGCCTGCTGCTTGACCGCGCCACCTCCCGCGTCACCGTGATGGCCTCGACCGAGGGCGGCATGGAGATCGAGGAGGTCGCCCACAACACGCCGGAGAAGATCCTGAAGGTCGCGGTCGACCCGGCGACCGGCATCTCCGGCTTCCACGCCCGCAAGATCGCCTTCGGCCTGGGCCTGGAAGGCAAGCAGGTGAACGCCGCGGTCAAGCTGATCCTGGCGACGTACAAGGCCTTCGTGGACTTGGACGCCTCGATCGTCGAGATCAACCCGCTGGTCGTGACCGGCGCCGGCGACATCATCGCGCTCGACGCCAAGATGAACTTCGACGACAACGCCCTGTTCCGCCACAAGGACGTGGAGGAGCTGCGCGACGCCGACGAGGAGGAAGCCTCCGAGCTGGAAGCCGCCAAGCACGGCCTCAACTACATCAAGCTCGACGGCTCGATCGGCTGCATGGTCAACGGCGCCGGCCTGGCGATGGCGACCATGGACATCATCAAGCTGTACGGCGGCGAGCCGGCCAACTTCCTCGACGTCGGCGGCGGTGCCACGCGCGAGCGGGTGACCACCGCGTTCAAGCTGATCCTGTCGGACAAGAACGTCGAAGGCATCCTGGTCAACATCTTCGGCGGCATCATGCGCTGCGACGTGATCGCCGAGGGCGTCGTCGCCGCGGCCCGCGAAGTCTCCCTCCATGTCCCGCTCGTCGTCCGCCTCGAAGGCACCAACGTCGACCTGGGCAAGAAGATCCTCAGTGAATCGGGCCTCCCCATCCTGTCCGCCGACAATCTGGCGGATGCGGCGGAAAAGGTCGTCAAAGCGGTGAAGGAAGCGGCGTAAATGGCTGTCCTCGTCAATTCCCAAACGAAAGTCATCTGCCAGGGCTTCACCGGCGCGCAGGGGACCTTCCACTCCGAGCAGGCGATCGCCTACGGCACGCAGATGGTCGGCGGCGTCACCCCCGGCAAGGGCGGCACCAAGCACCTCGACCTGCCGGTGTTCGACACCGTCGCCGAGGCGGTCCACACGACCGGCGCCAACGCCAGCGTGATCTACGTCCCGCCGCCGTTCGCGGCCGACGCGATCCTGGAGGCGATCGACGCCGAGATCGCCTTGGTGGTCTGCATCACCGAGGGCATCCCCGTCCTCGACATGGTGACCGTCAAGCGCGCCCTGGCCGGTTCCAAGACCCGCCTGATCGGGCCGAACTGCCCGGGCGTCATCACCCCGGACGAGTGCAAGATCGGCATCATGCCCGGCCATATCCACCGCCGCGGCAAGATCGGTGTTGTCTCCCGCTCCGGCACCCTCACATATGAGGCGGTGGCGCAGACCACGGCGGCGGGCCTGGGGCAGTCGACCTGCATCGGCATCGGCGGCGACCCGGTCAACGGCACCAACTTCGTGGACAGCCTGGAGCTGTTCCTGGACGATCCGGAGACCGAAGGCATCATCATGATCGGCGAGATCGGCGGCGACGCCGAGGTCAAGGGAGCCGAATTCCTGAGGGACAGCAAGACGAAGAAGCCGGTCGTCGGCTTCATCGCCGGGCGCACCGCTCCTCCGGGACGCCGGATGGGACATGCCGGCGCCGTGATCTCGGGCGGCAACGACACCGCCGACTTCAAGGTCGAGGCGCTGAAGTCCGCCGGCATCCACGTTGCCGACAGCCCGGCCAGCCTGGGCAGCACCATGCTGAAGGCTCTGAAGGGTTGATCCCGATCAGCCCGGGCCGGTCCCCGACCGACCCGCCGGAGCCGTAAACCCTTGCCAGAAAGAGGGCGCGGGCGCCAACGCCCGCGTCATTAACAAAATGTCAGCGACCGCAGCGACCCCTGATCAGTCATCGTTCCTTTTCGGCTCGAACGCCACTTTCATCGCCGAGCTGTACGCCCGTTATCTCAAGGACCCGCAGTCCGTCGACCAGAGCTGGAGCAGCTTCTTCGGCGAACTGAACGACGACGCGCGGGAGGTGCTGGACGAACTGCGCGGGGCGAGCTGGGCGCCCAACACCACGGCGGTGATCGGCGAGGAACCCGCCCCCGCCGCCAAGCCGAACGGTTCGGCGCAGGCCAAGGCCAACGGCCACGCCGCCCCGAACGGCGCCGCGGCGCCGGCTTCCGTGATCGACCAGGACCAGCTCCGTGCCGCCACGCTGGACAGCCTGCGGGCGCTGATGCTGATCCGCGTCTACCGCGTCCGCGGCCATCTCCAGGCCACCCTTGACCCGCTGGGGCTGGAGAAGCGCGAGCAGCATCCGGAACTGGATCCCAAGACCTACGGCTTCACCGACGCCGACTGGGACCGCCCGATCTTCATCAACAACGTCCTCGGCATGGAGACGGCGACGCTGCGCCAGATCCTGGAGGTGCTGAAGAAGACCTATTGCGGCACCATCGGCGTCGAGTTCATGCATATCCAGGACCCCGAGCAGAAGGCCTGGATCCAGGAGCGCATCGAGGGCGGCCGCAACCACACCGATTTCACGGTCAACGGCAAGAAGGCGATCCTGGAGCGCCTGACCGCGGCCGAGAACTTCGAGCGCTTCCTCGACAAGAAATACACCGGCACCAAGCGGTTCGGCCTGGACGGCGGCGAGGCCCTGATGCCCGCCATGGAGCAGGTGCTGAAGCGCGGCGGCCAGCTGGGATTGCGCGAGGTCGTGCTCGGCATGGCCCACCGCGGCCGTCTCAACGTGCTGGCCAACTTCATGGGCAAGCCGTTCAAGGCGATCTTCTCGGAGTTCCAGGGCAATTCGGCCCATCCGGAGGACGTCCAGGGCTCGGGCGACGTGAAGTACCACCTGGGCACCTCGTCCGACCGCGACTTCGACGGCAACTCCGTCCACCTGTCGCTGAGCCCGAACCCGTCGCACCTGGAAGCGGTCGACCCGGTCGTGATCGGCCGCGTGCGCGCCAAGCAGATCCAGCGCTGCGGCACCGTCCCGCCGACCGACGAGAGCCGCGACGAGGTGCTGGGCATCCTGCTGCACGGCGACGCGGCCTTCGCCGGCCAGGGACTGGTGGCCGAGACGCTGATGATGAGCGAGCTGAAGGGCTATCGCGTCGGCGGCACGATCCACTTCATCATCAACAACCAGATCGGCTTCACCACGATGCCGAGCTATTCGCGCTCGGGGCCGTACTGCACCGACGTCGCGAAGATGATCCAGGCGCCGATCTTCCACGTCAACGGCGACGACCCGGAGGCGGTCGTCCACGTCGCGCGGATCGCGATCGAGTTCCGCCAGAAGTTCAAGAAGGACGTGGTCGTCGACCTGTTCTGCTACCGCCGCCACGGCCACAACGAGGGTGACGAGCCCGCGTTCACCCAGCCGCTGATGTACAAGGCGATCCGCAGCCACGCGACGACGCGCGAGATCTACGCGAAGAAGCTGGTCGACGAGAACGTCATCACGGCCGAGGAGTCGGAGAAGATCGTCGCCGACTTCTACAAGAAGCTGGAGGACGAGTTCGAGGTCGCCAGCCACTACAAGCCCAACCGCGCCGACTGGCTGGAAGGCAAGTGGTCGGGCCTGGAGGCGGCGTCGGGCGACGACCGCCGCGGCAACACCGCGGTCGAGCTGGACGTCCTGCGCGAGGTCGGCAAGGCGATCTCGGCCGAGCCGAAGCACATCAAGATCAACTCCAAGATCGCCCGCCAGCTCAAGGCCAAGGCCCAGGCGATCGAGAGCGGCGAGGGCATCGACTGGGCGACCGCCGAGGCGCTGGCGTTCGGCACCCTGTGCGTCGAGGGCACGCCGGTCCGCCTGTCCGGCCAGGATGTCGGCCGCGGCACCTTCTCCCAGCGCCACTCGGTTCTGGTCGACCAGGAGACCGAGGAGCGGTTCATCCCGCTCAACAACATCCGCGACGGGCAGGCGATCTACGAGGTCCACGACAGCCCGCTATCGGAAGCGGCGGTGCTGGGCTTCGAGTACGGCGTCTCGCTGGCCGAGCCGCACGAGCTGGTGATCTGGGAGGCGCAGTTCGGCGACTTCGCCAACGGCGCCCAGGTGATCATCGACCAGTTCATCAGCTCGGGCGAGTCCAAGTGGCTGCGCATGTCCGGCTTGGTGATGCTGCTGCCCCACGGCTACGAGGGGCAGGGGCCGGAGCACAGCTCCGCCCGGCTGGAGCGGTACCTGCAGATGTGCGGCGAGGATAACTGGCAGATCCTGAATTGCACGACGCCGGCCAACTATTTCCACGCGCTGCGCCGGCAGGTCCGCCGCGACTTCCGCAAGCCGCTGGTCGTGTTCGAGCCGAAGTCGCTGCTGCGCCACAAGCTGGCGGTGTCGAAGCTGGAGGATTTCGGTCCGGGCACCTCGTTCCACCGCATCCTGAGCGAGCCGTACGAGCTGGTCGCCGACGATCAGGTCAAGCGGGTCGTCCTGTGCACCGGCAAGGTCTATTACGACTTGCTGCAGGAGCGCGAGACGCGGGGCATCAAGGACGTGGCGATCGTCCGGCTGGAGCAGCTCTATCCGTTCCCGCGCACCTCGCTGACCCGCGAGCTGTCCCGCTACGCCAACGCCGACGTGGTCTGGTGCCAGGAAGAGCCGCGCAACATGGGGGCCTGGACCTTCATCGACCGCCGGCTCGAGGACTGCATGGTGGCGGCCCAGCTCAAGGCGAGCCGTCCGCTCTATGCCGGCCGCATCGAGGCGGCCTCCCCGGCGACCGGCCTGCTGAAGCGGCACAACCGCGAACAGGCCCAGCTCGTCGACGAGGCGCTGACCGTCAAGTAACCGGACCTGCGGGGGGCGCCGCCCGGCGGCCGCCCCCCGCACTTCCCAACAAATCCGAGCGAACCGCTCACATAAAAAGGTTTGAAATCATGGCCCTGGAAATCACGGTCCCCGTCCTCGGTGAATCGGTCAGCGAAGCCACCGTCGCGAAGTGGCTGAAGAAGGTCGGCGACTCGGTCGCCATGGACGAGCCCCTGCTGGAGCTGGAAACCGACAAGGTCACGCTGGAGGTCAACGCCACCTCCGCCGGCACGCTGGCCGAGATCGTCGCCGAGGAAGGCGCCACGGTCGAGGTCGGGGCCCTGCTGGGCACCCTGTCCGACGGCGCCGGCGCCCCGGCCGCCAAGCCCGCGGAATCGAAGCCGGAAGCCAAGGCCGAGCCCGCCCCGGCCCCCGCGCCGGCCGCTCCCGCCGCCCCGGCCGCCGAGCAGCACGACACCCTGTCCCCGGCGGTGCGCAAGCTGATCGACGACAACAAGCTTAAGGCGTCGGACATCCAGGCGACCGGCAAGGACGGCCGCCTGACCAAGGAAGACGTGCTGCGCTACCTGGAGAGCCGCCCGACCGAGATGCCGGCCACCCCCGCTCCGGCCCCCGCGGCCAAGCCGGCGCCGAAGCCCGCCGTTCCGGCCGGCCCGCGCGCCCGTGCCGCCCAGGAGGAGCGCGTCCGCATGACGCGCCTGCGCCAGCGCATCGCCGAGCGCCTGAAGGAGGCCCAGGACACCGCGGCCATGCTGACCACCTTCAACGAGGTGGACATGACCAACCTGCTGGCCGTGCGCAACTCCTACAAGGACGTGTTCGAGAAGAAGCACGGCGTCAAGCTGGGCTTCATGTCCTTCTTCGTGAAGGCCTGCATCACGGCGCTCCAGGAGCTCCCGGCGGTCAACGCCGAGATCGAGGGCACCGACATCATCTACAAGAACTACTATGACATCGGCGTCGCCGTCGGCACGCCGAGCGGCCTGGTGGTTCCGGTGGTGCGCGATGCCGACAAGCTGAACTTCGCCGGGGTCGAGAAGACCATCGGCGCGCTCGGCAAGAAGGCGAGGGACGGCAAGCTGTCCATGGAGGAGCTGTCCGGCGGCACCTTCACGATCTCCAACGGCGGCGTCTACGGCTCGCTGATGTCGACCCCGATCATCAACCCGCCGCAGTCGGCCATCCTGGGCATGCACAAGACCATGGAGCGCCCGATGGTGGTCAACGGCAAGATCGAGGCCCGCCCGATGATGTACCTGGCGCTGAGCTACGACCACCGCATCATCGACGGCAAGGAAGCGGTGACCTTCCTGGTCCGCGTCAAGGAGTGCATCGAGGACCCGCAGCGCATCCTGCTGGATGTCTGATCCCGCGTCACGGCGCAGTTGAAGTCCACGCCCCGGCCATCCCATGGCCGGGGCGTCGTTCTATCCCCATCGGGCAGGGGCGGAAGGCAGCATGAACGCTCTGGAGCACGGCATCACCGAGGAGGTGGTCACCGCCTTCGTCGCCGAGGCGCTGGCGTCGTTTCCGGAGCCGCCGTCGCCGACGCTGAGCCGGACCGACGCGCGGGTCGTGCTTGCCCAGGCCAGGATTTCCGGCGCCTGGAACGGTACCGTCGCCTTCCGGGTGCCCGCGCCGCTGGCGGCTTGCCTCGCCTCCGCCCTGTTCGGAATCCCCGCCGAGGAGACCACGCCCGCCGAGCGGACCGACGTGGTGGCCGAGCTGTGCAACACGGTCGCGGGAAACGTGAAGGGGCTGGTCCGCGGCGCCGCCGTCCTGTCGCTGCCTTCCGTGGCCGAGCGCGGACCCGAGGCGGTGGGCCACCATACCGCATCCCCTGCGGGCGGCGTCGCGGTTAATCTGGTCCATCCATTCCTGGGGCGGTTCATCGTGGTTCAAATCATCGAGCATCGGGTCGGCGAGCCGTGAAGCTTCCCGCCAAGGTCCAAGTCCTGCTGGCCGACGATTCACGGGCCATGCGGGCGCTCATCAAGGGCAATTTCGTCTGGCCGGGCACCAGCTTCCAGTTCACCGAAGTGGACAATGGGACCGACGCGCTGGCCGCCTACCGCGCGCGGCGGTACGACCTCGTGCTGCTCGACATCCACATGCCGGGAATGGACGGGCTGCAGGTGCTGCACGCGATCCGGTCGTACGATGCTTGCGCGCTGGTGTTCATGATATCGTCGGACACCAGCGCGGCCGCCAGCGGGACCGCCCAGGATTACGGCGCCCTGGGGTTCGTGACCAAGCCGATCAGCGCCGGGTCGCTGAGCCGGATCATGACCAGCCTGGAGGAGATCCGGCGGCCCTTCGCCGTGCTGACCGCCGACGACAGCCGCACCGGCCAGGCGCTGCTGAAGCGCGGGCTCGACCTGCTGGGGATCGAGAGCATGGTGACCGGCGCCGACGACGGCCGGATGGCGGTCGAGGCCTGCAACCGCGAATATTTCGACATCGTCTTCCTGGACGTCCACATGCCGGACATGACGGGCATCCAGGCGCTGAAGGCGATCAAGGCGCTGCGGCGCGACGCCTATGTGGTGATGGTGACGTCGGACGCATCCATGGACACCGTGCGCGACGCGCGGTCCATGGGGGCGGACGACTACCTGCTCAAGCCCGTCCAGCAGCCCAACCTCAAGAAGGTCTGGTCACGCTTCCGCGTCATGGCGCCGCAATATGTCGGTCATGGCCAGACCATCTTCTGAACCGGGCTATCTTCCGAACCGGGCCTTCCGAACCGGGCTAAGCCACGGCGCTGAGCAGCGGCAGGGTCAGGTTGTCCTCCTCGGCGTCCAGGCATTCGATGCGGAAAGGCGCTCGGACACCGCCGTTCAGCAGTTCGGCGCATTCCAGCCCCTTGCGGACGCGCTGCTCGGCCGGCTGGCCGGCGGTGGAGGCCAGCGAGCCCAGCGCGTAGTCGGCGCCGCAGCCGATCGCGTGGAAGCCGCGGGTCGTCTCGCAGACCTGGTAATCGCTCTGGATCGAGAACAGCCGACCCTCGTAGGCCACCAGGAAACTGCCGCCCTGTTCGGCGTCGTTGTTGCGCTGGGCGTAGCCGCCCTCCTTCAGGCAGTTCCGGACCTCGTCCACGAAGTCGGTGACCATGAACCTGAACACGTCCATCCCCTCGGGCCGCTTCGGCGGACGCAGCCGGAACGCCAGCAGCTGGCCCATGCGGAACGAACTGGTGAAGCCGATCAGGAAGTCGCCGTTGCGGAAGACCTTGGGGTCGGCGCGCACGGTGATGTCCAGACCGGAAACTCCGGCGCTGTCGCCGCCCATCCATACGCGGCGGCCTTCGATCAATCCAACGATGCAGGTCATGGGTTCCCCGAACTGGCAAATCAACCAGAGGGAGAATGGCCGCTGTATGGTTAATAAAATCCTACCGAAATCACCCGGGGTTAGCGGCGGCGCGCCGACAGCATCCCCTTGGTCCGGCCCTCGCGGGCGGCCAGATCCTTCTTGAACTGCTCGAAGGCGAAGAAGATGCTGGAGATCCCGTCCGCCGTGCCGTCGCCGTAATAGACGTCCATCTTGATCCGCCCCTCGGGCGTGCGGATCAGGGACTCGTAGCGGCTAAACATCACTTCGAAGACGGTACAGAAATCCTGGTCGGTGAATTTGTAGACGCTGGGCTCGATGCTACCGACGATCGCCGCGGTGAAGGTCTGGCGCTGGTGGTTGAACTGCCTGAAGCGCAGCAGCATGCGGATGAAGATCTTGTCCGCCAGCATGCTCATGGTCTCGTCCGCCCTGATCAGCGGCCACATCTGGGTATCGTCGTCGGTCCCGATGGTGGCGAAGATCGCCTGGGCCTGGCTGTTCAGCATCTCGTACTCGGCGTTGCTGAACAGGGTCGTGACGTTGCGCTGGATGCCGCGGACGATGACCTGGGGGAAATACTTGCCGCTGATCGGGTCCATGCGGGACGGGATGTTGGTGATCAGGAGAGAGAAGACGAAGCGGGTCAGGAAGTCCTTGCGCCGGGCGTCGGGGTTGTAGGCGCGGGCGCCGTGCTTGTCCAGGCACAGCCGGCAATTGGCCTTGAAGGCGGGCAGCGTCTTCGGCCAGAACCCCTCGATCAGGGTGAAGGCGCGGTCCAGTTCGTCGCGGGTGATGTGGTCCTTGCGCTCGAACTGGACCGCCAGCGCCTCGTAGAAGGTACGGATCAGCGTCCTCGCCAGATCGTGCTGGGTCTGATGAAACGTCTCGTCGGCCATGTTCTTGCTTCAAATGTGTGCCGGAATGCGACGTCCTATGCGCTCCGTCCCATTGCGCATCCATGATGAGCGCCGTCCCGGTTAAGGAAGATTTACGGCGATGCCATGGCTCCGGCGGCGAGCGTGCGACCCATCGCCGCGTAGCTGCCCTGCGCGGCGCGAGACCCGCCGGATATCAAGGTTTTCGGGCATTTCCATGGACTTGTGACTGTCACGACGATTGCCACGGACCGCTCCAGAGGCCATAAATCGCATCCGCAAAGCACGGCCACGCTCGCGAGCTGCCCACGGAGGCGAAGAAGAAAAATGCCTGAGAAAACCTACGACGTTGTAGTCATCGGCGGCGGTCCCGGCGGATATGTCGCCGCGATCCGCGCAGCTCAGCTCGGCCTGAAGACGGCCTGCGTGGAAATGCGCAAGACACTGGGCGGCACCTGCCTCAATGTCGGCTGCATCCCGTCCAAGGCGCTGCTCACCAGTTCGGAGAAGTTCGAGGAAGCCAAGCACAGCTTCGCGTCGCACGGGATCAAGCTGGGGTCGGTCGAGCTGGACCTGCCCGCGATGATGGCCAACAAGAACAAGGTCGTCGACGACAACACCAAGGGCATCGAGTTCCTGTTCAAGAAGAACAAGGTCGACTGGCTGAAGGGCCGCGGCCGCATCTCCGCCAGGAACGAGGTGACGATCGAGGGCGACGGCGGCAGCGAGACGGTCGGCGCCAAGAACATCATCATCGCCACCGGTTCGGAATCCATGCCGGTCCCCGGCGTCGAGGTGGACGAGCAGCGCATCGTCACCTCCACCGGCGCGCTGGAACTGGCCGAGGTGCCCAAGCGATTCGCGGTGATCGGCGGCGGCGTGATCGGGCTGGAGATGGCCTCGGTCTGGGGGCGGCTGGGCGCGGAAGTCACCGTCATCGAGTTCCTGGACCGCATCCTGCCCGGCATGGACGGCGAGGTGTCCAAGCAGATGCAGCGCATCCTGGGCAAGCAGGGCATGACCTTCAAGCTGAACACCAAGGTCACGGCGGCCGCGGTGGGCAACGAGGGAGTCACCCTGACGGTCGAGCCGTCCAAGGGCGGCGACGCGCAGCAGATCGAGGCCGACGTGGTCCTGGTCGCGATCGGCCGCCGGCCCTACACCGCCGGGCTGGGCCTGGAGGAGATCGGCGTCGAGATCAACCAGCGCGGCCGGATCGTGACCACCCACCACTGGGAGACCAACGTTCCCGGCGTCTATGCCATCGGCGACGTGATCGAGGGCCAGATGCTGGCCCACAAGGCCGAGGACGAGGGCGTCGCGGTGGCCGAGCTGATCGCGGGCCAGTCGGCCCACATCAACTACGACGCCATTCCCGGCGTGGTCTACACCTGGCCGGAAGCCTCCACCGTCGGCAAGACGGAGGAGCAGCTGAAGGCCGCCGGCGTTAAGTACAAGGTCGGCAAGTTCCCCTTCACCGCCAACGGCCGCGCCCGCGCGCTCGGCATGACCGACGGTTTCGTGAAGATGCTGGCCGACGCCGCGACCGACCGCGTGCTGGGCGTCCACATCGTCGGCGCCAGCGCCGGCGACCTGATCGCCGAGCTGGCCCTGGCAATGGAGTTCGGTGCGTCCGCCGAGGACATCGCGCGGACCTGCCACGCCCACCCGACCCTGAACGAGGCGGTCAAGGAAGCGGCCCTGGCGGTGGATGGCCGAGCCCTCCACATCTGATCCGGCGCCATCCGGACCGGCGGTCGGGAGGGCTTCTCCCGGCCGGCTGGCCCTGGTGCTGTGCCTTGCCGAGGTCCTCGGCATGGCCGGCACCATGAGCTTTCCGGCGCTGCTGCCGACCTTCTTCGCGGAGTGGCGCCTGGGCACGGTGGAGGCCGGCTGGATCAACGGCGTGTTCCATGGTGGCTACGTGGCCGCCGTGCCGGTCCTGGTCACCCTGACCGACCGGATCGATCCCCGGCGGATATACCTGTTCTCGACGGCGCTGGCCGCCCTGGCGCTGCTGGGCTTCGCCCTGTTCGCGGACGGGTTCTGGACCGCCATGCTGTTCCGCGCCCTGGGCGGCGTGGGTCTGGCCGGGACCTATATGCCCGGGCTGCGCATCCTGTCCGACCATACCGCCGGTCCGCGGCAGGGGCGCTATCTTTCCTTCTACACGGCCAGCTACGCTCTGGGCTCCGGCGCGTCCGTGCTGATCGCCGGGCTGGCGGGGGCCGAGTTCGGCTGGAGGGCAGCCTTCCTGGCCTCCTCGGCGGCGACCGCCGTGGCGCTTGCGCTGGCCTGGTGGGGAATACCGCGGGCACCGGCCGACCGTCCGGCGGCCGAGACGGCGCTGCTGGATTTCCGGCCCGTGCTGCGCCACCGGGCGGCCATGGGCTACATCCTGGCCTATTCGGCGCACTGCTACGAGCTGTTCGGCCTGCGGGCCTGGCTGGTGGCCTTCCTCGCCTTCGCCTTGGCGACCAACGCCGGGACCGTGCCCGACGGAAGCGTGCCGGCGGTGGTGACGACCATCGGTACCGTCATCCTCCTGCTGGGGCTACCGGCCAGCATCCTCGGCAACGAGGCCGCGACCCGGTACGGCCGGCGCCGCGTCCTGATCGCGATCATGGCGGGGTCGGCGGTGCTGGCCTGCGGCGTCGGCTTCGCGGCGAGCCTGCCGTTCTGGCTGGCGGTCTGCGTGGTGGCGCTGTACGGCGTCACCGTGACGGCCGACAGCGCGTCGCTGACCGTCGGCGCCGTCACCAACGCCCAGCCGGGCCGCCGGGGCGCCACCATGGCGGTCCACTCCTTCCTCGGCTTCACGGCGGCCTTCGTGGGCTCCGTCATGTTCGGCGTGGTCCTGGACGCGGCGGGCGGTGGAAGCAGCCAGCTGGCCTGGGGGCTGGCCTTCGTCTCCCAGGGGCTGATGGTGGCGCTGGGGCCGGTGGCCCTGCTCGTCCTGGGCGACATGGGAGGCGGCGACAAGCGCTGATACTCGGCCGCCAATCCTCGGCCGTTAATCCTCGGCCATTAATCCTCGGTGGTCTTCTTCCGGGCACGGGGGTGGGCGTTGTCGTAGACGCCCAGCATCTGGTCCGCGTCCACCTCGGTATAGCGCTGGGTGCTCGACAGCGAGGCGTGGCCGAGGAGGTCCTGGATCGCCCGCAGATCGCTGCCGTCGGCCAGCAGGTGGGTCGCGAAGCTGTGGCGCAGGGCGTGGGGAGTCGCGGTGTCGGGCAGGCCCATCAGGTGCCGGATCTCCCGCATCTGCTTCTGGGCGACGGCGGCCTGGAGCCGGGCGCCGCGCACGCCGACGAACAGCGGCCCGTCGGCGGACAGGGCATAGGGGCAGGCGGCGACGTAGTCCGCCAGGGCGTCGCGCACCACCGGCAGCACCGGCACCATGCGCTGCTTGCTGCCCTTGCCCGTCACCATCAGGGTATCGTCGGCCGGCATGTCGCGCCGGTTCAGGCTCAACGCCTCGTCGATGCGCAGCCCGCAGCCATAGAGCAGGGTGAACAGCGCGCGGTCGCGCTTGCCGACCCAGGGCTCGTTGGCCCAGGCCTCGGCATTGGGTAGCAACGCCGCGGCGTCGGCCACCGTGAGGGGCTTGGGCAGCCGGTCGGGCAGCTTGGGCGCCCGGATCAGCCCGACGGCGGCATTGTGCATGCGCCCGCTGCGGTCGAGCCAGCGGAAGAAGTTGCGGATGCCCGACAGCGCTCGCGCCCGGCTCGCCGTGCCCAGCCCGTCCGCCGCCTGCCGGGCCAGCCAAGCACGGAAGTCCATCAGCCGGGCGGCGCTGAGGTCGTTCAGCGCCGGCGGGCGGCCATGATATCCGGTCAGGAACTCCAGGAATCCGGAGAGGTCGGCGGTGTACGCCGACAGCGTGTGGCGCGACACGCGCTTCTCGATCTCCAGCCAGCGGCGCCAGGCGGCTATGGCCGCCGTGACGTCCTCGGCGCAGGAGAAGCCGATTACTCCGGCAGGTCGAGCCATGCCCGGATGCTGCGCTCGATCACCCGGCCCAGGAAGCAGACCAGTTCGGTGCCCTGGCCGGAATGGAACATGTCGGGATCGCGGCTGCCGAAGGCGAGCAGCCCCGGCGGCGTATCCTCGCTGACCTGGATGCGGATCAGCGCCTGGGAGCGCACCAGCCCGGCCGCAGCGCCGAAGATCGCCGGATCGCCGCGGGTGTCGGAATAGAGCATCACGTCGCGCCGGCCGAGCCAGCCGTCGACCGTACCCGCCTCGACCACCCGTACGCCCGAGGTGTGTACGTGCGGCCGGTCCTCGCCGTTCGCCTCCACCACCAGGCCGGCCACGTCCAGGTCCAGCAGAACCGCCAGATCCGTCGTGATGGTCTGGATCAGCTGCTCGAACGACCGCGCGTCCAGCAGGAACAGCACGGCGGCGTGGATCCGGTTCTGGTTGTTGATGTTGGCGCGGGTGGTGGTGATCAGCTCCCGCTGCTGCTCCTTCAGGCGCCCGACCTCGCCCCGAAGCCGCTCGACCATGAAGTACTGGAAATCCACCACCCCTTTGCCGTGCGCCATGGCCGGAGGCGTCAGGTGCTGGACAAGGTCGGCGTGCTGGGTCAGGAAATCGGGATGTTCGCGCAGATAAGCCGCGACATCCTCCGCAGTCAGCGCGTCCATCGTCCTTTGGCTATGTCCGGTTTCCCGAGCCATCAGCGTCGGCCCTCTCCCATTGTCGAACTCCATGCCCGTTCCGAGCGGAACTTACTCCATCAGGCGTTAACGTTGTGAGCCTACTCGGCGGCCTTGTCCAGAATCGTCTGTCCAGTGCCCGCCCAATCGGCGACGAACTGGTCCAGGCCCTTCTCGGTCAGGGGATGCTTGAACAGCTGGCGCAGCACCGACGGCGGCATGGTCGCGACGTGGGCGCCCATCTTGGCGCTCTCGACGATGTGGATCGGGTGGCGGATCGAGGCGACGAGCACTTCGGTGGTGATGCCGGGATACTGGTCGTAGATCTGCACGATGTCGGAGATCAGCGACAGCCCGTCATACCCGATGTCGTCCAGCCGGCCGACGAAGGGGGAGATGAAGGTGGCGCCGGCCTTGGCCGCCAGCAGCGCCTGCGCGGCGGAGAAGCACAAGGTGACATTGACCATCGTGCCGCCGGACGACAGGATGTTGCAGACCTTCAGCCCGGCCGGGGTCAGCGGCACCTTGACCGCGATGTTCGGCGCCAGGGTCGCAAGGTACTTGCCCTCGGCCAGCATGGTGTCGAAATCGATCGCGGCGACCTCGGCGCTAACCGGGCCGGGAACGATCTGGCAGATTTCCTTGACCAGCTCGATGAAGTTGCGGCCGGACTTGGCAACCAGGGAAGGGTTGGTGGTAACACCGTCCAGGAGGCCGGTATCGGCGAGGTCCCGGATTTCGGTGAGGTCGGCGGTATCGATGAAGAACTTCATCAGGAAAAGATCCTTGAAAAAACGAAGCGGCGATTGCGGCGGGCGCCTGGGCGGCGGCCGGCCCGGAAACTCGGGAACACTCTAGCCCATGGTGGACCAGGGTTCCAGTTCCGCCCCCGGATTCGATTTCGGCGACGGCGCGGAGGCGCGGCCCTCGGCCCCGAAGCGGGTCGCCGTGCTGCTGCCGCTACCTCTGCCGGAAGCCTACGACTACAAGGTGCCGGCCGGGTTCGACATCGCTCCCGGCGACTATGTCGAGGTGCCGCTCGGCCCCCGCCACCTGCTGGGCGTCGTCTGGGGGCCGGGAGCGGGGGAGGTGGCCGACGGCAAGCTGCGGCCGATCGCCCAGCGGTTCGACGTGCCGCCGATGCCGGAAATCCAGCGGCGTTTCATCGACTGGGTGGCGGCCTATACCATGGCGCCGCCCGGCGCCGTCCTGCGCATGGCGCTGAGCGCGATCGGCGGGATGGAGCCGCCCAAGCCGGTGACCGCCTATCGCCTGGGCGATCCCGGGCGGCTGGCCGAGCTGCGCATGACCCCGGCCCGACGGCGGGTGCTCGACCTTCTGGCGGACGGTCCGCCGCGTCCGCCGGCCGAACTGGCGCTGGATGCCGGATGCAGCGTCGGCGTCGTCCGCGGGCTGGCCGACGCCGGGGTGCTGGAGCCGGTGCTGCTGCATCCCACCCGCGACCTGCCGCTTCCGGACTGGAGCCTTCCCGGCCCCCATCTGTCGGGCGAGCAGGCTGTCGGGGCGGCTGCCCTGCGCGCCCGCGTCGCGGCCGACGCCTTCAGCGCCACCCTGCTGGACGGCGTCACCGGGTCGGGCAAGACGGAGGTCTATTTCGAAGGGATCGCGGCAGCGCTGGAGGCAGGCAGGCAGGTGCTGGTCCTGCTGCCGGAGATCGCCCTGTCGGCCCAATGGCTGGAGCGGTTCGCCCTCCGCTTCGGGGCGCCGCCGCACCAGTGGCACAGCGACCTGTCCGGAGCCCAGCGGCGCGCCACCTGGCGGGACGTCGCGACCGGCGCCGCGCGCGTGGTGGTGGGAGCGAGGTCCGCCCTGTTCCTGCCCTATCCCGAGCTGGGCCTGATCCTGATCGACGAGGAGCACGATCCCTCGTTCAAGCAGGAGGACGGGGTGATCTACAACGCCCGCGACATGGCGGTGGCGCGGGCGCATCTGGCCGGCATCCCGATCGTCCTGGTCTCGGCGACTCCGTCGCTCGAATCGGCGATCAACGCCGAGTCCCACCGCTATGGCCGGATCGACCTGCCGGCCCGCCACGGCGGCGCCAGCATGCCGGAGATGAAGCTGATCGACCTGCGGCTGGACCGCCCTCCGCGCAACCGCTGGCTGGCGCCGTCGCTGGTCCAGGCCTTGACCGAGACCTTTGCGGCTGGCGAACAGGGTATGCTGTTCCTCAACCGGCGGGGCTATGCGCCGCTGACCCTGTGCCGCAACTGCGGCCACCGGCTGCAATGCCCGAACTGCACCGCCTGGCTGGTCGAGCACCGGCTGGCCGGCAAGCTGCAATGCCACCACTGCGACTTCACGGTGAAGCTGCTGGACGTCTGCCCGTCCTGCGGCGCCGAGGGCTCGCTGACCGCCTGCGGTCCCGGCGTGGAGCGCATCGCCGAGGAGGTGACCCAGCTGTTCCCCGACCAGCGCACCGCGCTGATGACCAGCGACAGCCTGGTCGGCCCGCATGCGATCCGCGAGATGGTCCGCCGCGTCCAGGACCACGAGATCGACCTGCTGATCGGCACCCAGGTGATGGCGAAGGGCCACCATTTTCCCATGCTGACGCTGGTCGGCGTGGTCGATGCCGACTTGGGCCTGGGCGGCGGCGACCTGCGGGCGGCCGAGCGGACCTACCAGCTTCTCCAGCAGGTCGCCGGCCGGGCGGGGCGGGCGGAGCGGGCGGGACGGGTCTTCCTCCAGACCTACATGCCGGAGCATCCGGTGTTGCAGGCGCTGGTGTCGGGGGACCGGGATTCCTTCTACGAGCGCGAGGCGGAGGAACGCCATGTCCACGCCATGCCGCCCTTCGGCCGGCTGGCCGCGCTGATCGTGTCCGGCGAGGAGGAGGGGGCGGTGGACGCCGTCGCCCGGGCCCTGGGGCGTGTGGCGCCGAGGTCCGAAACCGTCCAGGTGCTGGGACCCGCGCCGGCGCCCTATGCCCTGCTGCGCGGCCGGCACAGGCGGAGGCTGCTGCTGAAGGCGCCCCGCGCCGTGTCGGTCCAACCGCTGATCGCCGACTGGCTGGCGCGGGTGGAGGTGCCGGGGACGGTCAGGGTGCAGGTGGATATCGACCCCTACAGCTTTCTATAGGGAGCCTGCGATTGTGTTCGGCCCATCGAAAGTGTTATAGGCCAGCCTTGCGATTCAGCTCTATTTGTAACTACAATGCACCTACACGCGAGGCGTCATGGACCTGGAGTTCGAGTGGTCCGAGGCTAAGCGGCAAGCGAAGCTGGAAACTCGTGGCGTGGATTTTCTCCGCATGCGCGAGCTTTTCGATGGAAGACCGGTGGTCATGTATCCTTCGGCCCGTGGCGCGGAAGAACGCTGGGTCAGTGTCGGCCGGATCGAGGACAAGTTTTTTGCCGTGGTCTGGACGATCCGGGAAGAGCGCATCCGGATCATTTCCGCCAGGAGGGCAAGGTATGGTGAAGAGAGACGATACCGTACGGTATACGGCATCGGAAATTGACGCGATGATCGCGAGGGGCGAGGATCGAACCGACTGGTCGCGCGAGGATACCGACGAGGAGATCGAGGCCCAGATCGCTTCCGATCCCGATCTGGCGGTGCCGGACAACTGGGAGGAGCTTTCCGTGCCCGGCTTTCCCTTTCCCCTGCCGTCGCGGGAGAACAAGCGCCAGGTCACGGTGCGCTACGACGCCGAGGTGGTGGATTTCTTCAAGGCCCAGGGGCGCGGCTGGCAGAGCCGCATGAACGCCGTGCTGCGCGCCTTCGTGGAAAGCCAGCGGAACGGCGGCCGGTCCCGCTGAGCCGCCCTCACGCCTCCCGCAGCGCCGGGGCCGGGACGCGGGCCGGGCGGGTGCGCCAGATCGACAGGCACTCGGTCGAGGTGGAGCCGGAGCCGATGCTGTGCCAGCCCTGGCGGTCGTGGAACCAAAGGGTATAGGTCCCCCGCCGGTCGCGCTCGAACCGGAAGACCGGGCGGTCCATGTGAGGGAAGGTGACCAGCAGCAGGTCGCCGTCGGGGCTGGTCTGGCGGGACACGCCGGCCCACAGTCCGCGCTCCATGCGCGGCCGGGCGATCTCGTAGAACTCCGCAAGGTCGGCCGGGGTGAAGCGGGCCAGGCTGAAGGCGACGACGGTCATGGTCAGGTGATCCGGTGGCGTGATCAGAGGGAAAATCCGAAGTGGCGATGCCGGCGGGACCGGTCGCCGCGCCGCCAGCCGGCGGCACCACCAATGATGCGCATCCAAAGTTAATTTGCGCTTAATCGGAGGGCGGATCGCTCCCTTGCCCCGGCCTTAGTGTCGCAGGCTGGGCGGAGAGGCCACCGGAACGGTAAAGCCGGGAGCGTTTCGGCCCCAACTGCCCGGTTTTGCTGGACTTGAGTCGGTTGCGCGCACCCGCTCCCTGTGTTATGTGACCGCTCGCCGTCAGGGGAGGGGGCCTGCCCGACGCATGTCTTCTCCTCCAAGGCCCTAAAAATCAACAAGGTCTATGGACCGAACCGAGGTACCGCGTGGCATCCGAAGGTACAGGAGTATCCGGGCTGGCAGGGCGATACGCGACTGCCCTGTTTGAGCTTGCGGACGAAAACAAGGCGCTGGACCAGGTCGCCCAGGATCTGGCCGCCATCAAGCAGATGCTCGTCGAGAGTCCCGAACTGGACCGCATGGTGCGCAGCCCCGTGCTGTCCCGCGGCGACCAGAGCCGGGCGATGGGCGCTCTCCTCAAACAGGCCGGCGTATCCGAGCTGACCCAGCGGTTCATCGGTCTGGTCGCCCAGAACCGCCGGCTGTTCGCGCTGCGCGGCATGATCGAGGGCTACCTGGCCGAACTGGCGCGCCGCCGCGGTCAGATGACCGCCGACGTGACCTCGGCCTACCGCCTGTCCGATCCTCAGGTCCAGGCCCTCACCGATGTCCTCAGGGCCCAGATGGGGTCCAAGATCGAGGTCCGGGTCACCGTCGACCCCTCCTTGATCGGTGGCATGATCGTCAAAGTCGGTTCGCGCATGGTCGATAGCTCCGTGCGCACCAAGCTGAACAAGCTGCAAATCGCCATGAAAGGGGTTGGCTGATGGAAATCCGCGCCGCGGAGATTTCCGCGATCCTCAAGCAACAGATCGCGAATTTCGGGAATGAGGCGGATGTCGCCGAAGTCGGCCAGGTCCTCTCGGTCGGCGACGGCGTTGCCCGCGTTTACGGCCTCGACAACGTCAAGGCCGGCGAGATGGTCGAGTTCCCCAACGGTCTGAAGGGGATGGCGCTGAACCTCGAGACCGACAACGTCGGTGTCGTGATCTTCGGCGACGACCGTGACATCAAGGAAGGCGACGTCGTCAAGCGCACCGGCGCCATCGTCGAGGTTCCGATCGGCCGCGGCCTGCTGGGCCGCGTCGTGGACGGCCTGGGCAATCCGATCGACGGCAAGGGTCCGCTGACCGACGTGGTCATGAGCCGCGTCGAGGTGAAGGCACCCGGCATCATTCCGCGCAAGTCGGTCCATGAGCCGATGCAGACCGGCCTGAAGGCCATCGACGCCCTGGTTCCGATCGGGCGCGGCCAGCGCGAGCTGATCATCGGCGACCGCCAGACCGGCAAGAGCGCCGTCGCCATCGACGCCTTCCTGAACCAGAAGGGCATCAACCAGGGCGGCGACGAGAGCAAGAAGCTCTACTGCATCTATGTCGCCGTCGGCCAGAAGCGCTCGACCGTCGCCCAGATCGTCAAGACCCTGGAAGACGCCGGCGCGCTGGAATACTCGATCGTGGTCGCCGCGACCGCGTCGGAGCCGGCGCCGCTGCAGTTCCTGGCGCCCTACACCGGCTGCGCCATGGGCGAGTTCTTCCGCGACAACGGCATGCATGCGCTGATCGTCTACGACGACCTGTCCAAGCAGGCCGTCGCGTATCGCCAGATGTCGCTGCTGCTGCGCCGTCCGCCGGGACGCGAAGCCTACCCGGGCGACGTGTTCTATCTGCACTCCCGCCTGCTGGAGCGGGCGGCGAAGATGAACGACAGCAAGGGCGCCGGTTCGCTGACCGCCTTGCCGATCATCGAGACGCAGGCCGGCGACGTGTCCGCCTACATCCCGACGAACGTCATCTCGATCACCGACGGCCAGATCTTCCTGGAGACCGGCCTGTTCTACCGCGGCATCCGCCCGGCCATCAACGTCGGCCTGTCGGTCAGCCGCGTCGGTTCGGCGGCGCAGATCAAGGCGATGAAGCAGGTCGCCGGTACCATCAAGCTGGAACTGGCTCAGTACCGCGAGATGGCCGCCTTCGCGCAGTTCGCCTCGGACCTGGACGCCTCGACCCAGCGGTTGCTGAACCGCGGCGCCCGCCTGACCGAACTGCTGAAGCAGGGCCAGTTCTCGCCGATGCCGGTGGAAGAGCAGGTGGTCTCGATCTTCGCCGGCGTGCGCGGATACCTCGACAAGGTCAAGGTCGAGGACGTCAACCGGTACGAAGCGAAGCTGCTGGATGAGGTCCGCTCCAAGGGGGCCAACATCCTCGACGCCATCCGCACCGAGAAGGCGCTGTCCAAGGAGACCGAGGAGAAGCTGAAGGGCTTCCTCGACAACTTCTCCAAGGTGTTCGTCTAAGCTCGAAGCGGTTCCTGCACGCTGGCTTCCGGAAGCATTTCAGGAAGCCGGCGTCGGGGACCAGGAAGGCAGGGCTCCAACCCCCGGTGTGATGAAGGCCTCGAATGCCAAGCCTTAAGGACCTTAAAAACCGTATCGCCAGCGTCAAGTCGACGCAGAAGATCACGGCCGCCATGAAGATGGTCGCCGCCTCCAAGCTGCGCCGCGCGCAGGAGCAGGCGGAGGCCGGCCGTCCCTATGCCGAGCGCATGGGCCGTATGCTCGCGTCGCTCGCCGCCAACGTGTCGAGCAACGGCGAAGGTCCGAAGCTGATGACCGGTACCGGAAAGCAGGACGTGCACCTGCTGGTCGTCATCACGTCGGACCGCGGCCTGTGCGGCGGCTTCAACGGAACCATCGTGCGCGAGGCGCGGCGCCAGATCGCCCGGCTCGAAAGCGAGGGGAAGACCGTCAAGGTGCTGACCGTCGGCCGCAAGGGCCGCGACCAGCTCCGCCGGACCAATCCCAAGACCGTCGTCCAGTCCTACGAGGACATCGGGCGCAAGCGGCTGTCGTTCGCCGAGGCCGACATGATCACCGCCAAGGTGCTCGAGCTGTTCGAGGCCGGCGAATACGACGTTGCGTCGGTGATCTACAACAAGTTCAAGTCGGCGATGACCCAGGTCGTCACCGTCCAGCAGGTGATCCCGTTCGCCATGCCGGAAGGCGACGCCGCCGGGGCCGCCGAGGCCGCCGACCAGGGCGAGGCCAAGGCGCTGTACGAGTTCGAGCCGGAGGAGGACCAGATCCTCGCCGACCTGCTGCCGAAGAACCTGTCGATCCAGGTCTATCGGGCGCTGCTGGAAAGCGCCGCCAGCGAGCAGGGCGCCCGGATGACCGCGATGGACAGCGCCACGCGCAACGCCGGCGACATGATCAACAAGCTGACGCTGACCTACAACCGGACCCGCCAGGCCGTCATCACCAAGGAGCTGATCGAGATCATCTCCGGTGCCGAGGCGATCTGAGGCCCGTCAGGTTCACCGAGCGTCCGACACTGATATCTGGTTCCGAGGGAGCGAACCCACATGACTGCTGCAATCCAGACCGGCACCACGCCGAGCAACGCCGCGCCCAGCAACGCCATCGGCAAGATCACCCAGATCACCGGCGCGGTCGTCGACGTCCAGTTCGAAGCCGACCTGCCCGCGATCCTGAACGCCCTGCACACCCAGAACGAGGGCAAGACGCTGGTGCTCGAAGTGGCCCAGCACCTGGGTGAGAACACCGTGCGCGCGATCGCGATGGACACGACCGACGGTCTCGTCCGCGGCCAGCCCGTCAACGACACCGGCAGCCCGATCTCGGTGCCGGTCGGTCCGGCCACCCTGGGCCGTATCCTGAACGTGATCGGCGAGCCGATCGACGAGCGTGGCGACGTCGGTCACACCTCGACCCTGCCGATCCACCGCTCCGCCCCGGACTTCGTCGACCAGTCGACGGAAGCCCAGGTGCTGGTCACGGGCATCAAGGTCATCGACCTGCTGGCGCCCTACGCCAAGGGCGGCAAGATCGGCCTGTTCGGCGGCGCCGGCGTCGGCAAGACCGTCACGATCATGGAACTGATCAACAACGTCGCGAAGGCGCACGGCGGCGTGTCGGTCTTCGCCGGCGTGGGCGAGCGGACCCGCGAGGGCAACGACCTCTACCACGAGATGATCGAGGGCGGCGTCATCAAGACCGACGGCCCGGGCTCCAAGGTGGCGCTGGTCTACGGCCAGATGAACGAGCCGCCGGGTGCCCGCGCGCGCGTCGGCCTGACCGGCCTGACCCTGGCGGAGTATTTCCGCGACGAGGAAGGCCAGGACGTCCTGTTCTTCGTCGACAACATCTTCCGCTTCACCCAGGCGGGCTCGGAAGTGTCCGCGCTGCTCGGCCGCATCCCCTCCGCCGTGGGTTACCAGCCGACGCTGGCGACCGACATGGGTGCCCTGCAGGAGCGCATCACCTCCACGAAGAAGGGCTCGATCACCTCGGTGCAGGCCATCTACGTGCCGGCCGACGACTTGACCGACCCCGCGCCGGCCACGTCGTTCGCCCACCTGGACGCCACCACCGTGCTGTCGCGCTCGATCGCCGAAATGGCGATCTTCCCGGCTGTCGACCCGCTGGACAGCACCAGCCGGATCCTCGACCCGCGCGTCGTCGGCGACGAGCACTACCAGGTCGCCCGGTCGGTCCAGAAGGTCCTGCAGACCTACAAGTCGCTGCAGGACATCATCGCGATCCTGGGCATGGACGAGCTGTCGGAAGACGACAAGCTGGTCGTCGCCCGCGCCCGCAAGATCCAGCGCTTCCTGTCCCAGCCGTTCCACGTCGCCGAGGTGTTCACCGGCACCCCGGGCGTGCTGGTCAGCCTGGAAGACACGATCAAGGGCTTCAAGGGCATCGTCAACGGCGAGTACGACCACCTCCCCGAAGCCGCCTTCTACATGGTCGGCAAGATCGAGGAAGCGGTCGAGAAGGCCCGCAAGATGGCCGCCGAGGCCGCCTAAGTACCGGAGGCCGAGGGGGCTTCGTTGCCCCTTCGCCTTGTTTGACGCCTAACTCAGGAACGAGAGCTATCCATGGCCGACAAAGTCGAGTTCGAGCTGGTTTCGCCGGAAAAGCTGCTGGTTTCCCAGCCGGTCGACATGGTCGTGGTGCCGGGCGGCGAGGGTAACTTCGGTGTGCTGGCCGGTCACGCGCCGATGATCACCACGGTGCGCCCCGGCGTCATCGACATCTTCGAGGGTGACCGGGTCGTGGACCGGATCTTCGTCGCCGGCGGCTTCGCCGAGGTGACCGAGACCCGCTGCACGGTCCTGGCCGAGCAGGCGACCAACCTGAACGAACTGGACCGCGCCGCGGTCGAGCAGGAGGTCAAGGACGTGGGCGAGGACGTGGAGGATGCCAAGTCGGACAGCGAGCGCGCCGTCGCGGAAGGCCGCTTGGCGGTCGCCCGCGCCAAGCTCGAGGCGATCACCGGCACCACCGCGCACTGATATGCCCGCCATGCCGTTGTAAAACGTGCATAGAGGGATAATCTGCAGACCTGATATCGATGGCCTGGCCGCCGAGGCCGGGCCATCGGTGTTTCGGGGGTCAACAAATTCGGCTTGGGGAAGAATGGGCTATCAACACTGGACGCTGGACGATCTCCCTTGGGACCGGATCGACCGGTCCAAAGCGGACGCTGAGATCCTGAAGATCATCAAGGCCGCGGCCCTGGTAGAGTACAACGGCAGGGACTACGCGACCTACCTGTGCAACGTCTTCAACGACGATCCCGAGTTCCAGCAGGTGGCGCGGGACTGGGCGGAGGAGGAGGTCCAGCACGGTGCTGCGCTCGGCCGCTGGGCCGAGGTCATCGATCCGTCCTTCTCCCTGGAAGACGCCTTCAGGCGGTTCACCGACGGCTACAAGATCAAGCTCGAAGCGACCGAGTCGGTTCGCGGATCGCGGAGCGGGGAGTTGATCGCCCGATGCATGGTCGAGACCGGCACCAGCTCATACTATACGGCGCTGGGCGATGCCACCGACGAGCCGGTGCTCAAGGAGATCTGCCGGCGCATCGCGACCGACGAACTCCGCCATTACAAGCTGTTCTACCAGCATCTCAAGCGCTACATGGAGCGCGAGGACCTGGGACGGCTGTCCCGTTTGCGCATTGCGCTGGGCCGGATCAACGAGTCCGAGGACGACGAACTGGCCTACGCCTATTACGCGGCCAACGGCTCCGGCGCGCCCTACGACCGCGAGACCAACACCCGCGCCTATATGCGCCGGGCCTATGCCTATTACCGGCCGACCCACGTGGACCGAGGTGTCGCGATGATCTTCAAGGCGGTCGGCCTGAAGCCCCATACGACGCTGTACCGGGCGGCCACGCGGATGGCCTGGTGGTACCTGGACAGCAGGCTCAAGAAGCTGACCAAGGAAGCGGCATAAGCGCTGCACCCTTCCGGTGAGGTCCCCGCGCCCTCCGGGGCGCAGGACCGCACTTCGGGTGGATCCTCACATCTCCAGCAGAAGATCGCTGGACAGTTCCACCCGGCGCATCATCGACTCCTTGAGCTTGAGCATCGCGCGATGCTCAAGCTGCCGGACGCGCTCCTTGCTGACGCCCAGTTCCCTGCCCAGTTCCTCGAGGGTGGCGCCGTCGTCGCGCAGGCGGCGCTGAGAGATGATGGTCCGTTCGCGGGGGCTCAGCTCGCCCAGGGCTTCGGCGAGCCACTTGGAGCGTGTATTGCTGTCGCGCATGCCGATCACGACGTCTTCCGGGCTTGGCCGCTGGTCGGCAAGGAAGTCCTGCCAGTCGTCCTCGCTGCTGTCGCTGATCGGGGCGTTCAGCGACTGGTCGGCGCCGCTCAGGCGCATCTCCATCGCCTCGACCTCATGGACCTCGACCTTCAGCTCGGTCGCGATCTTCATCCGGCCGGCCTGCGTCAGGGCGCCGTTGTTGGAGGCGTCCTCGATCTTCGCGCGCAGCCGGCGCAGGTTGAAGAACAGGCTTTTCTGGGCCGCGGTGGTGCCGGTCCGCACGATCGACCAGTTGCGCAGGATATAGTCCTGCATGGCCGAGCGGATCCACCAGGCGGCGTAGGTCGAGAACCGCACCTCGCGGTCCGGCTCGAACCGGGCGGCAGCCTGCATCAGGCCGACATTGCCCTCCTGGACCAGGTCGCCCATAGGCAGGCCGTAGTTCCGGAAGCGCGACGCGGTGGAAACGACAAGACGCGTGTAGGCGCGGACGAGGTCGTGAAGCGCCGCCTCGTCGCCGTCTTCCCGCCAATTGCGCGCCAGTTCGAATTCGTGGTCGCGGGACAGGAGAGGTTCCCGCATAGAGGCCTTGATGAAAGTCAGATTGGCCCGCTGTGTCTCCGGGTCATCGATATGCGCCATCGTCCTGTCCCTTCCCCCTGGTGGACGCGCGACCTCGGCGATGGCCCTGTCCTGGCAGGGTCAACACCGGCTGGTGCCGTCTGTTGCTTCAGATACGCAGCCCGGACAAGGCCGGATCACATGGGGAAGAAGGTTTTTTTCAGCCGGTCCGATGCCTCTTCAGACCTCGATCAGCTCCAGGATTTCTCCTGAGGCGGCGAGGCAACCGCAAACCAGCGGGCCGCCGAAACCGCACCCGCCATCCAGGGTGACCGTGACATCACCAGCCTGGATACCTCCGCGCCCTGGGTCATACCCGCGGACGATGCGGCGGAACTGGTCGTAGGGCTGGTCGATGCGCCCGAATCCGGTACCGCCCCACCAGAAGGTGTCGCCCTGGGCTGCCAGCGGCCGGGAGATCTCTATACCGGAGGAGACCAGCAGTACGCCCACCGGGACCCGTTCGGCCGGCCCGCCGCCCGGCTGGCTGGTGTAGGCGGCGCGGCGCAGCGCGCTCATCACGTTTTCGTGACCGGGATGGGCACGCATGGCGCCCCGCAGGCTGTTGGTCCAACGCGTGATCGCGACGGCCCCGTCACGCGCGGCGGCCAATCCCTGGTCCGGATTTCCGCCGTAGGCATGAAGGGTCGACTCGGCGCCCTGCCGGAGCATCCAGCGCAGGACGACGGCCGGATCTGGTGCGAACTGGAGCTGGAGCAGCTTCTGCCACATCTCCTCCTGGGCGCCGCGGAGATAGACCACGTCCTCCGCCAGCATGCCCGGCATGGCGATCAGGGCGCGGCGGAACGACAGCAACTCGTCCATCGTTTCCCGCACCGCGGCCCCGCGGCCGATCATATTGCCGGTGTAGACGAGCCGATCGCCCGGCGTGAAGCGTCGGCCGATGTCGGCATGCAATGCCGCCAGCCGGTCGACTTCGCCATGGACGGCACCGACGGCCCAGATCCGCTTGGGATGGCCGATATCTGCAAATTTCTGATTGTCTGACATCAGGACGCGTAAACGCAACTCCGGTCCGGCTTGGACTGTGGCCGGAGTTTAGGCGCCCGGCGTGCCCAGCAAAAGCCGATAAAAGGGAGTGGCCGGGGATTGTTGCGGTCCCCGGCCTCCAGCCTCTCCGCAGTTCAGGCGGCGGTCTTGGTCAGGACGGCTTCGAGCCGTTCGGTAGCCTTCATCTCGTCGATCTTCTCGACCGCGGCCAGCTCCCGGGCGAGCCGCTCCAGCGCCGCCTGATAGATCTGGCGTTCGCTGTAGGACTGGTCGGGCTGGTCGCTGCCGCGATACAGGTCACGCACCACTTCGGCGATCGAGACAGGGTCGCCGGAATTGATCTTGGCCTCGTATTCCTGAGCGCGGCGGCTCCACATGGCGCGACGGGCGCGCGAGCGGCCCTGGAGCGTCTCGAGCGCGACCTTGATCCGGTCCTTGGAGCTGAGGCGGCGGAGACCTGAGTCCTTGGCCTTACCCACCGGTACCTTCAGCGTCATGCGCTCCTTTTCGAAGGTGATGGCGTAAAGCGTTACGGTTTGGCCGGCGATATGGTGCGTTTCGATTCCCTCGACACGACCGACCCCGTGGGCCGGGTAGACGACGAAATCACCGGCCGTGAACTCAAGCTTGTTCATCATTCCTGTTGGCTCTCACTTCACGCTCGCTGGCACCCGGCTGTCCCGGCCGGATGCCTCGGGACAACGAAAGGCTGAAGCGCCATCCACCAGCCCCCATGACGGGTAAGGGCCGACGAATTAGGCAATTCGAGCCTGGAGCATCGCAAGCCCGGAACGCGCGAGAAAGCGACCGGGCTTAGGGCCGCCATTATATAGGAAGTGAGGAGGGCGTTACAAAGATATAACGTCTTGGTCATAAGCAAGCTCCCGCCGGTCGCCCGATGGCGGACCTGCGGGAATTGCATGGCGGAATGTAAGAATAAACTTTCAGGGTGACGAAAAAATCGTCAGCCCAACGTTCAGTTGCCGGATCCCGGTTTGGGATTGAAGAATTTCTCGAACTTGTCCGAAGCTCCCTTGAACTCTTCGGCCTCGGGCGCCGCGTCCTTCTTGCGGGTCAGGTTCGGCCACTGCAGGGAGTATTCCCGGTTCAGCTCAAGCCACTTCTCGGCATCGGGCTCGGTGTCCGGAACGATCGCCTCGGCCGGGCACTCCGGTTCGCAAACGCCGCAGTCGATGCACTCGTCGGGGTGGATCACAAGCATGTTCTCCCCCTCGTAGAAGCAATCGACGGGGCACACCTCGACGCAGTCGGTATATTTGCACTTGATGCACTGTTCGGTGACGACGTAGGGCATGCTCGCTTTCCCTTTTCCTCTTAAGACACCCGGACTTCGTCCTCGTTCCGGGTGCCGGCAGCAGTTCAATCAGATGGAGATCTCTGGATCGAGCTCTCTCCGGTCGGCGCCTCCAGCGTGGAGTCGGCGATGCCCAGTCGTTGAAGCACGCGCATCCGGGCCGCACCACGGTCGCGGTCGGAGACGTAGAGCAGTCCGCCCACCCTGCGCAAGAGGCTGGCTTCCAGATCGTGCAGTTCGCCATCGGCGTAGACCACTTCCCAGAGCATTTCAATCATCTGAATGCGCTCTTCGTCGGAAAAACGGTCCTTCAGGGTGGAGGTGAAGCGATGCCACTGGGCCGGCCCTTCCGTCACCGTCTCGGCCGAGGCCAGCAGTTCGTCCGCCTCGGCGCCCGACAGGGAGAAGCGCTGTTCCAGCAGGCCGCGGATGCGGGAGCGCTCGCGGTCGCCGATCTGGTCGTCCATGCGGGCCGCCTCGACCAGCAGCGTCGCGGCGGCCAATTGCACCTCGTCGCGAGAGTGCCGACCGGCCCGCCGGGTCGTGTCGTCGGCATCCATCAACAGCGCTTTCAATCGAGCCAGCATCAAAGAAATCCCATCCTTGCGGCCTGTCCATGCGGCCGGTATCGCGAAACCATGCAGTCCGTCTGATATGGGGACTGTCCTGACGATGACGACCCCTGCCGACCCTTGCCCTCCGGTGCGGGAGGCACTAGCCTGCAGGCATGATGACCGCAGCCGGCCCAGACCACCGCCGCCACGCCCCGGCGACCCAGCGCAACAGGCAACCCATCCTGGATGTGCTGCGGCGCGTGCTTCCCGCCGCCGGCACCGTGCTCGAGATCGCCAGCGGAAGCGGCGAGCACGCCGTCTTCCTGGCCGGATCGCTGCCCGACCTGATCTGGCATCCGACCGACCCGGACCCGGACAACCGGGCCAGCATCCGCGACTGGATCGCCGAGACCGGCGTCACCAACGTCACGGTCCCGGCCAACTTGGACGCCTCGGCGCGCGCCTGGCCGGTCACCCACGCCGACGCCATCGTCTGCATCAACATGATCCATATCTCGCCCTGGCCCGCGACCCTGGGCCTGATGGCGGGGGCCGGGCGCACCCTGCCGACGGGAGCGCCGCTCTATCTCTACGGCCCGTACAAGCGGGACGGGCGGCACACCGCGCCGAGCAACGAGGATTTCGACCAATCCCTGAGGGCTCAGAATGCGGAGTGGGGGGTGCGCGACCTGGAAGAGGTCTGCGCCGTGGCGGCGGACGCCGGGCTGACCCTGGACGAGGTCATCGAGATGCCGGCCAACAACCTGTCCGTGGTCTTCCGCCGGGGTTGAGGGGCGAGTTCCGCAGGCCGGCCCGCGATCGCCGTCCGTCACTCCGCGACCCGCCGGCTCGACGAGGGCCTGCCGACCAGGTCGCGCTTGCGCCGCCGCCTCCGGTTGGCCAGCAGGTTGAGCGACTCGACAAGCATCGAGAAGGCGATCGCGAAGTACAGGTAGCCCTTCGGGATGTGGAAGTGCAGGCCGTCGGCGATCAGGGCGACGCCGACCAGCAGCAGGAAGCTGAGCGCCAGCATCTTGACGGTGGGATGGGTGTTGACGAACCGGCCGACGGGACCCGACGCGAACAGCATGACGCCCACGGCGATGATGACGGCGGCCATCATGACCTCCAGGTGCTGGGCCATGCCGACCGCGGTGATCACCGAGTCCAGCGAGAAGACGATGTCCAGCAACATGATCTGGACCACGACGGAGGTGAAGGTCGCGGTGCCTTTCCCCGAGGTCTCCTCGTCCTCGGCTTCCAGGTTGTGATGGATTTCGGTGGTCCCCTTGGCCAGCAGGAAGAGGCCGCCGACGATCAGCACGAGGTCGCGTATCGACACGTCGTACCCGGCGATCGTGAACAGCGGGTTGGTCAGGGTGGAGATCCAGGCGATCGAGGCGAGCAGGCCCAGGCGGGTGACCAGCGCCAGCGCCAGGCCCACCTGCCGTCCGCGAGCCTGCTGCTCCGGCGGCAGGCGCCCGGCCATGATCGAGATGAAGATGATGTTGTCGATGCCGAGCACGATCTCGAGCACGGTCAATGTCAACAGGCTGGCCCAGGTCTGGGGATCTGCGAGGATGTCTGGCATGGCGCGCTGAGAACCGGGCAGCAGCAGGTAAGTTCCTCGCCTTTTCCAGGGAATCGACTCAGGAGTCCGAGCGGAGCCTTTCGGTCGCCCGCCGTTCCGCCTTGGTCGGCCGACCGGCACCGGGGGGACGTTCCGCCGGGCGGGCCATCGCCGTCTCGGGCGCCGGCGGCGACAGGTCCTCGTACAGCGCCTGGGCCTCCGGAGCCGGGCCGCGCCGGGTTCCCAGTGCCATCACCTTGATGATCCGGATATGACGGCCCTGGGCGAAGGTCAGCACGTCGCCCGGCTTGACCGCGTGATGCGCCTTGGTGACCGGCGCGCCGCCGATGCGGACGGCGCCGGCGGCGCACAGCTTCGCGGCCAGGCTTCGCGTCTTGAAGAAGCGGGCGTACCAGAGCCACTTGTCGAGGCGCAGCCGGCCGGATGCCAGCTCCTGGGCGGTGGCGGCCCCGCCGTCGCCCTGATCGTCGTCCCGATCCTCTTCCGTTGTCATCGCATGAACTCGATCTGCCTCAGCTTGGCGAAAGGAGAGTCCGGGGACGAGTCGGCGCGTGGCTTGGCCGGGGCGCCGCGCCGCCGGCCCTTGCGAGCCTGGTCGCGGCGCGGCGGTTTGCCGCGCGCCCAGGTGACGGCGCCGGCCTCGTCCTGCCTGCGGCGATATCCCATGGCCGCCAGCACCCCTTCCAGGTCCTGGGGCGTACTGCCGATCATCTGGGCCAGATCGGGCGCCGCGGTCAACGGGCCTTCGCTGGACCGCTTGTACAGTTCGCGCTCGAACCGCTCCAGGATGTCGGCCCGGAGCGCCCGCGGCCCCACGGGCGGATAGCCCACCGCCTCCCAGAAGCCGGGCGGCACGGCGTCGGTCGCGACCGAGACCCGGCCGGCCGGCGGAGTGGGCGGGGGCAGGGGCATCGCCGCGTGCCCGCCGTGCAGGACGGCCCACAGCAGGCCGCGGATCTCCACGGCCCTGGGTTTGATCAGGGCCGGCATGAACACCTGGCTGGTCGCCAGTCGCACGCCGAGCCGGTTGAGCGCCTGCCGGTCGGCCTTGCTGAAGCCAGTGATCAGCGGCTCCAGGTCGGGCCGGGCGAGACTGCCCAGCGACTCGGAAATCTGGAAGGCCAGCCCGCGCGCCGGGCCGGACAGGTCGGCTTCGCGCAGCTTGAACAAGGGCGCCAGCCGGTCCTTGACGAACTGCTCGACCCAGCGGCCGAGCCGCGCCCGCACCCGGTCGCGCTGGCCCGACTCGAACAGGTCGTCGTGCAGCGGGATCACCGCCGGGGTCAGCACCGAGGTTCCCGGCCCCAGGCGCGCCACGGGATGCCCGTCCCAGGTCAGGATGCCGTCGGGACCCATGCCGATCCTGTCGTCGCCCGCCTGCTCCAGCAGGCGGACGCGCCGGCCGATCTCGTCGCGGAGCGCCCGGCGCGCGGCGCTCATGAAGGCGCGCACGTCGTCTTCCCGCACCTCCGGGTCGAGGGTGAAGTGGAAACCCTCCAGCCGGCCGACATGGTGGCCCTCGACCAGCACCTCTCCCGCGGCGGTGACGGCGGCGAGAAGTTCGCCGCCGCCCGCCAGCGTGCGGGCAAGCACGGCGGAGCGCCGGTCGACGAAGCGCTGGGTCAGCCGCTCGTGCAGGGCGTCGGACAGCTTGTCCTCGATCGCGCGGGCCACGGCCTGCCAGTGGGCCGGGTCGGTCAGCCAGTCCGGCCGGTGCGAGATGTAGGTCCAGGTCCGGATATGGGCGATTCGCGAGACCAGGGTGTCGATGTCGCCTTCGGTCCTGTCCATCCGCGCCACCTGCTTGGCGACCCAGTCCTCCGGCAGGCGGGCTTCCGGCGTCATCAGGTGGCGATAGATCTGTGACAGCAGCCGGGTATGGGCGTCCGACAGCACCTTGCGGAAATCGGGGATCTGGCAGACCTCCCACAGCAGCCGCACGGCCGCGCGGTTGGTCGCCAGGGATGCTATCTCCTGGTCGCGCGACAGGGCCACCAGCGACAGGTAGTCGTCGGCATCCCGCGCGCGCATCAGCTCCGGCCGGGGAGGGCGCTGCTCCAGGCACTTGATCAGCGCGCCCGGGGTCTCGAACCGCAGCGCGGTGTTCCGCCACATGATCGCCTTGAGCGACTCGAAATGGTGGTTCTCGACCGCGTTGACCGTCTCCGAGTCGAGGCCGTTGAGGTCGCCGGTGGTGCCGAAGGTGCCGTCGGTCATGTGGCGGCCGGCGCGGCCGGCGATCTGGGCGATCTCGGTCGGGCGGAGCTTGCGCGGCGCATGCCCGTCGAACTTGGTCAACCGGGCGAAGGCCACATGGTCCACGTCCATGTTCAGCCCCATGCCGATGGCGTCGGTTGCGACGAGGTAATCGACCTCGCCCGCCTGGTAGAGCGCCACCTGGGCGTTTCGGGTGCGCGGGCTGAGCGCCCCCAGCACCACGGCGGTGCCGCCCCGCTGGCGGCGGATCAGTTCGGCGATGGTGTAGACGTCGGTCGCGGAGAAGGCGACCACGGCGGACCGCGGCGGCAGCCGGGTCAGCTTCTTGTGCCCGGCATATGTGAGCGACGAGAACCGCGGCCGGCTGATGAACTCGGCCCGGGGCACCAGCTTCTGGATCAGCGGCCGGATCGTGTCGGCGCCCAGGAACATGGTCTCGTCCATGCCGCGGGCGTGGAGCAGCCGCTCGGTGAAGATGTGGCCGCGCTCGGGGTCGGCGCAGAGCTGGATCTCGTCCACCGCCATGAAGGCGACCGGCCGGTCCAGCGGCATCGATTCGACCGTGCAGACGAAATAGACGGCGCGCGGCGGGATGATCTTCTCTTCGCCGGTGACCAGGGCCACGGCGTGGCGGCCCTTCGCCTTGACGATCTTGTCGTAGTTCTCGCGCGCCAGGAGGCGCAGTGGAAATCCGATCATGCCGGACCGGTGCCCCAGCATCCGCTCGATGGCGAGAAAGGTCTTGCCGGTGTTCGTCGGCCCAAGAACGGCGGTGACCCGCCCCTGATGCTGACCCTGGTGCTGAAAGGCCACGCCGGAAGATGCTGCGCTCATGGGGGAGAGCATTGGGGTTCGGGTGCTGCATTGCAAGGGCCGTTATCACCCCGTCCAGCTCCGGAGCGGGAAGGGGTTGCAGCTTTTCGCGGCATTTCACATATCTGGCGCACCTTACGCATCAGCCTGGTCAAGGCACCAAACCTATATCCGAAGGTGATACTGCAATGTCCGAGGAACGGCTCAGTTTTCAGGCCGAGGTCAGCCGCCTGCTCGACATGGTCGCGCACTCCCTCTACAGCGAGAAGGAGGTGTTCCTGCGCGAGCTGATCTCGAACGCATCCGACGCGTGCGACCGCCTGCGCTACGCGGCCCTGACCCAGCCGGAGCTTTCGGCTGACGATCCCGACCTCAAGATCCGCCTGCTGACCGACGCCGAAGCCAAGACCCTGACGGTGGCGGACAACGGCATCGGCATGAACCGCGAGGACCTGATCGAGAACCTGGGGACCATCGCCCGGTCGGGCACCGCCGCCTTCATGAACAAGCTGACCGGCGACGCCAAGAAGGACATCGGCCTGATCGGCCAGTTCGGCGTCGGCTTCTATTCGGCCTTCATGGTTTCCGAAAAGGTCGAGGTGCTGACCCGCAAGGCGGGCGAGAGCCAGGGCTGGCGCTGGGTCTCCGACGGACGCGGCGAGTTCACGGTCAGCGAGGCGGAGGATGCGCCGCGCGGCACCCGCGTCGTGCTGCACCTGAAGGCCGACGAGGGCGAGTTCCTGGAGGAGCACCGGCTGCGGCGAATCGTCCAGAAATACAGCGACCATATCGCTCTGCCGATCCTGTTCGGCGACGCCGCCGACGCCCAGGCGCTGAACAAGGCCTCGGCGCTGTGGACCCGGTCCAGGAACGAGATCACGGCCGACGAGTACAAGGAATTCTACCACCATGTCGGCCACGCCTTCGACGATCCCTGGCTGACCCTGCACTGGCGGGCCGAAGGCAAGATCGAGTACACCAGCCTGCTGTTCGTCCCCTCGGCGAAGCCGTTCGACCTGTTCAACCCCGACCGGCGGCACCGGGTGAAGCTGTACGTCAAGCGCGTCTTCATCACCGACGAGGCCGAGGGGCTGCTGCCGCCGTACCTGCGCTTCCTGCGCGGCGTGGTGGACAGCGAGGACCTGCCGCTGAACATCAGCCGCGAGATGCTCCAGCACAACCCCATGCTGGCCAAGATCCGCGCCGGCATCGTCCGCCGCGTGCTGGGCGACCTCGTGAAGAAGGCCGACGACGCCGAGCAGGCCGAGTCGTATGCGTCGTTCTGGGAAAACTTCGGCGCGGTGCTGAAGGAGGGCCTGTACGAGGACTACGAGCACCGCGAGCAGCTCACCAAGCTGATGCGCTTCCGCTCCACGGGCTCCGACGGGCTGGTCTCGCTGGACGACTATGTCGGCCGCATGAAGGAAGGCCAGGACGCGATCTTCTACATCACCGGCGACGACATCGAGGCGCTTCGCCGCAGCCCGCAGCTCGAAGGCTTCAAGGCGCGGGGCGTCGAGGTGCTGCTCCTGACCGACCCGGTGGACGAGTTCTGGATCCCGTCGGTCTCCGAATACAAGGAGAAGAAGTTCAAGTCGGTCACCCGCGGCGGCGCCGACCTGTCGAAGATCAAGGCGGAGAGCGAGCCGGAGAAGAAGGACGAGGAGAAGCCCGCCGAGAACGACCTGGGCAGCCTGGTCGCGGCGCTGAAGCTGACCCTGGCCGACTCGGTGAAGGACGTCCGGATCTCCGAGCGGCTGACCGACAGCCCGGTCTGCCTGGTGGCGGACGAGGGTGACATGGACATGCACCTGGAGCGCCTGCTGAAGCAGCATCGCCAGCTCGACGGCGGCGCCAAGCGCATCCTGGAGGTCAACCCGACCCACCCGCTGATCCGCCGGCTGACGGGCATGGCGGCGAAGGACGGGATATCCGACAATATCGAGGACGTGGCCTGGCTGCTGCTCGACCAGGCCCGCATCGTCGAGGGCGAGCCGATCCCCGATCCGGCCGCGTTCTCGCGCCGGCTGGCGCTGGTGATGGAGAAGGGGCTGGGCCTGGCGGCGTAGGCGCCGGCCGGGAAGGACAAGGGCCCGGGGTGATCAGGCGTCCAGCCTGAACACCTCGACCCGGCCGCTCCGGCCGCGCAGGCTCTGGGCACCCAGGGGGCAGAGGGGAACGCAGCCGCCGCTCTCCTCCGCGGTCGTGGCGCCCACCAGCACGATGATCTCGGCGTCGCCCTGCATCGCGGCGCCCAATTCCTCGATCCGCGCGGCGGTGTTCACGCTGTCGCCGACGATCGTGTAGTTGATCCTGCTGGCCGAGCCGATATTGCCGACCACCACCGGGCCGCTGTGCAGCCCGACGCGGATGCGGACCGCCGGCAGGCCGACCGCGAGACGCTTGGCGTTGTCGGCCCGGAGCGCCAGCGCCATGGCGCGGGCCGCGCGGAGCGCCCGGGCGGCATGGTCGTGCTGCACCTCCGGCGCGCCCCAGAACGCCATGATCGCGTCGCCGATGAACTTGTCCACCGTGCCGCCCTCGGCTTCGATGCAGGTGGCCAGCAGGGTGAAGTGGCTGTTCAGAAGGGCGGCGGTCTCGGCGGCGCCGAGATCCTCGGCCAGGGTGCTGAATCCCCGGATGTCGGTGAACATCACGGTCACCTGCCGCTCCTCCGAGACCAGGGCCGACGTTGCCCCGCCCTGGGCACTCCGGCGGATCAGGCGCAGCACCAGCCCCTTGGGAACATAGGTCTCGAACCAGCGCAGCCCGGCGACCATGGCGTTGAAGGCGTCCGCCGCGTTCGCCAGCTCGCGGAAGCGGCTGTCGGGCAGGGTCGGGGCGCTTCGGAAGTCGAGCGCGCTGACGCTGGCGGCGGCGGCGGCCAGCCGGGAGATCTGGCGGCTGATGGCGCGCCCGATCCAGAGGGCGGCGCCGACCGACACCAGCAGGATGCCGAGGCCGACCAGCCCGGTCGTCCACAGCCGCTCGATCTCGACCCCGACCTCGTCCAGGCGATAGTTGATTCCGACGGTCCAGGGCTGGGCGCCGTAGCCTTCCAAGGTGCGCAGCAGGAACAGGTGGCTGTCGTCGCCGATCTCGACCACCTCCGTGTTGGCGGAGTTGCGTCCGGGGATCACGAAGGTGTCCGCCGGCCGGCTGTCGCGCCACAGGCTGGCGAGGACGGGATCGTCGACCTGGTCGATGCGCGGCAGCGGCAGCCCGGCGCCATGGTCGGAGAAGTCGAACTCCTTGTAGCGCAGGGCCTGGTGGGCCAGTACGTGTTCCCGGCCGTAGAGCACGAAGGCGCTCAGCCCCTCGTCGACGTACAGTTCGGACAGGAAGCGCGACAGGTCCCCGATGGAGACCCCGACGATCAGCATGCCGATGAAGCGGTCGTCGCGCCGCACCCCCATGCGTACGGTCAGCAGGGTCGTCCTCACGTCGGGCGACCAGACCGGTTCGACCCAGAAAGGACCCTGTCGGTCCCTGGCTTCAGCCAGGGCCGCCGCCATATCGGGCGAGGCGGAGAGGTCGAGCTTGCTCTCCACCATCTCGCCGTTGATTCGGCCGGCCCTCGTCATTATCTGGTTCAGAGGCGTGAAGCCGATCCCGGTAACCTGGGGTGTCGCGGCCAGCGCCCCGCGCAATGTGTCGCGCATCGCTTCCGGATCGTCCGGATCCAATTTTCCGCTTTCGATCAACCCGTTCAGGTACGTGATCTGATCGCGCGCCGGATCGAGCTGATGGCGGACCCTTACCACGACGTTGTCGATCGCCAGGTCGGCCTTGTCGTTCAGCAAGGCAAAAGTATTGCGCCCGGCGCTGCTGAGCCCCAGGATGAGGACGCTTGCCACCGCGGCCAGCATCAGGGTGCCGAACCCCGCCACCAGGACGGCGGCGATCGGCAGACGCAGGCGGCGGCGCCGTCCGACGACCTGACCGGTGATCGGGGAGGTCGTCATCAGGGCGGCGGGGGGAGCGACCAAGGGTGTCGGTGCGTCGTTGGCCGCTTCGGTCATGGCCGGGAACTTACCCGGTGGGGACCTGGGCGGCAATCGCGATCGTAGGGGGGGCGACCGGCTGCTTCGGCTGGTCCGCCAGCGCTTATGGAGGATTTGCATGATGGCGTGTGACCGGAGGCGTGATAACGTGTCATGCGTGCCACGGCATGCCGAACCGCTTACAGGCCCAAGGCGTTCTATGTCATGCGTCGTGTTGACGCTGGCATGAAAGGTGTGCAGGACTGGTATGATCATGCAGTGCTGCAACAGGCTGGAACCTTCTACGCAGAAAATCCACCTCGGAACTGTTAACTGTTGGGGATGCACCATACATTGTGGATAGACGCGGATAATCCACACCGCTTCGCCGCATCGAGTCGTGATGCAGTTCCGGTTGCTCGCAGGGACCAAGGTACAGCCCGGATATGACGAAAGAACACTCGAACCAGACCCTTTACTGCTCCTTCTGCGGCAAGAGCCAGCATGAAGTGGTGAAGCTGATCGCCGGCCCGGCCGTGTTCATCTGCAACGAATGCGTCGATCTGTGCATCGACATCATTCGGGAGGAGAACAAGGAACGGGACACCAAGGCGGTCGGCACCCCGTCGCCGAGGGAGATCGCGGCGACGCTCGACAGCTATGTCATCGGGCAGGCCCAGGCCAAGAAGGTGCTGGCGGTAGCGGTTCACAACCACTACAAGCGCCTCGCCAACGGGGCGGGCGCCGGGCGGGGCGAGGTTGAAATCGCCAAGTCCAACGTCCTGCTGCTGGGCCCGACCGGCTCCGGCAAGACGCTGCTCGCCCAGACCCTGGCCCGCATCATCGACGTGCCCTTCGCCGTCGCCGACGCGACCACGCTGACCGAGGCCGGCTATGTCGGCGAGGACGTCGAGAACATCGTCCTGAAGCTGCTCCAGGCGGCCGACTACAATGTCGAGCGGGCGCAGCGCGGCATCGTCTATATCGACGAGATCGACAAGATCTCGCGCAAGGGCGAGAACACCTCGATAACCCGCGACGTGTCTGGCGAGGGCGTGCAGCAGGCCCTGCTGAAGATCGTCGAGGGCACCGTCTGCTCGGTTCCGCCCCAGGGCGGCCGCAAGCATCCGGGCCAGGAGTTCATCCAGGTCGACACCTCCAACATCCTGTTCATCTGCGGCGGCGCGTTCGCCGGCCTGGACCGGGTCATCGCGCAGCGCAACCGCGGCACCGTCATGGGCTTCGGGGCCGACGTGAAGGGGCCGGACGAACGGGGCGTCGGCGAACTGCTGCGCGAGGTCGAGCCGGAGGATCTGCTCAAGTTCGGCATGATCCCGGAATTCGTCGGCCGCCTGCCGGTGGTCGCGACCCTGGAGGACCTGGACGAGGGCGCCCTGATCAAGGTCCTGACCGAGCCGAAGAACGCCCTGGTCAAGCAGTACCAGCGGCTGTTCGAACTGGAGCAGGTCAGCCTCGAGTTCACCGAGGACGCCCTGGCGGCGATCGCCCGCAAGGCGATGCAGCGCAAGACTGGCGCCCGCGGCCTGCGGTCCATCATGGAAGCCGTGCTGCTTGACATCATGTTCGAGCTGCCGGGCATGACCGGCGTCGACAGCGTGGTGATCAACCGCGAGGCCGTCGAAGGCAAAGCCAAGCCGCTGCGCCTGCTGTCCCAGCGCCGTACGGCCTGACGGGACCGAACCTTTCGGGTGGAGGGCGGCCGGGTCGGAAGACCCGGCCGCCCTTTTTCTTTGCCGATCCGGCGGGCCGGCCCCAGGGTGCCGTCAGTCCAGCACCTCGACCTGTTCCGGATGCGTCAGGTCCATGGCGGGACCGTTCCGCTCGTACAGCCAGCCTCGCAGCCTCAGCCTCTTTCCTTCCAAGGCCTTGAGGTCCATGTCGGACGCCGAGAAGGTGCGCGCGTCCCGGGGCGCGATCGTGGCGGTGAAGTCCGTGCGATAATCCTCCCCGAAATTCAAGAAGATCCGGCCCCGTACGTCCGCGACCTGCCTGACCGTACCTTCGACAAGCTGGTACGTGTCCGGCGGCCCGACCCTGCCGTCCGCGTCCTGTACGCGGTAGTAGCCGAGCGCCCAGATCCCGCGCTTCGCAGCCCTGGCCGCCGCCTCCCGGTCGAGCATCTCCCGCGCAGCGGCGCGGTTATCGGGGAAGGTATAGACTCGGGCGAGGCCACGGCTCAGCATCTCCCCCTGCGCCCAGGTGCCGTCGTCGGTATGCAGGTGGGCAAGCGTGCGGCCGTGCCGGTCGCCCCGGGCGCCGCCGTGGGACAGTGTCACGCGCCGGTCGAGCACCAGCTTTTCCAACTCCTGCTTCGCTTCGCGCGCGAGCGGCCATTCCTTGAAATTCGGCCGGCTCAGCGGGAGCTTGGGCGCCTGGATGCCGACCAGCCGCACCTCGCCGCCGGTGTCCAGCACCACGGTGTCGCCGTCGATCACCTCCACTACGGTCGCGCTCGCTCCCCTGGCCAGGTCGCTGGCCAAGTCCTGGGTCAAATCCGCCGAGGCCGCGCCGGTCCAGGACTGGAACAGCAGGATGGACAGCGCGACCGCCCGCGCCAAAATGGCCGGTCCGTTTTCTGTTGCCCGCGCAACGCGGCTTTGCCACGGTGCGCGCCGTCCCATAAACTTGAATCCGCTCCACTTCATACGGCCCGCTCCTATGCCCCGCACCGAGTTGTTCCCCCCGCTCGATCCATACCAGACCGGTCTGCTCCAGGTCGATGCGGTCCATACCCTCTATTGGGAACAGTCCGGCAACCCGCGCGGCGTACCGGTGGTTTTCCTTCACGGCGGCCCGGGCGCCGGGGCGTCGCCCACGCACCGGCGTTTCTTCGACCCGTCCCACTACCGCATCGTCATCATGGACCAGCGCGGCGCCGGACGCTCGACTCCCCTGGGAGAGATCCGGGACAATACCACCGACCATCTTATCGCCGACCTGGAACAACTCCGGACCGAACTGGGCATCGAGCGCTGGCACGTGTTCGGCGGGTCCTGGGGCAGCACCTTGGGGCTGGCCTACGCGCAGGCGCACCCGGAGCGCTGCATCAGCCTGATGCTGCGCGGCATCTTCCTGATGCGCCGGTCCGAGATCCAGTGGTTCCTGTACCACATGAGGACGATCTTTCCCGAAGCCTGGGCCAACTTTTCCAACTTCCTGCCCGCGGAAGAGCGCGGGGACCTGCTCGAGTCGTATTACCGCCGTCTGACCGGCTCGGACTACGGCATGCGCATGGCGGCGGCGCGGGTCTGGAGCGTCTATGAGGGCGCCTGTTCGACCCTGCTTCCCAGCCCGGAGCTTCTCTCGGCTTCCGGCGAGGATACCCACGCGCTCGGTCTCGCGCGGATCGAGGCCCACTATTTCCGGAACAACATGTTCACGCCGGAGAACCGCCTGCTGGAAGGCATCGACCGGATCCGCGGCATCCCCGCGGTGATCGTCCAGGGCCGCTACGACATCGTCTGCCCGATCGCCACCGCGGACGAGTTGCACCGGGCTTGGCCCGAAGCGGACTACGTGGTCGTTCCGGATGCGGGACATTCGGCCATGGAGCCGGGCATTCGGGCTGCCCTCGTTTCGGCTACGGAAAAATTCAGGAATCTGGCCTGACGGTGAGTGTATCGCGGCGCCGCATGAACCATTTACCAGATGTTACATTTTGACCTATATGCTGGTCCCGTCGTTGTTCACAGGGGGCTCCGTGATCCAGATGCGTCGCATGATGGCAGTCGTGGTCGCGCTTGGATTCTGCCTGACGGCAGTCGAGGCTGCGGCCCAGGTCGGTTCCACCCAGCCGAAGCCGGAATACATCACCGGCGGCGTCGGCTATTTCGACCTCAAGCCGGCCGAGCCCAGCTCCAATGTCCAGCTGGAGTGGGGATTGGGCCTCAAATACTGGCTGTTCGTGCCCGAATCCGCCGGCTCCGCCCTGGCGCCCAGCGACCGCAACGCGGTAACGCCCGGCGGCACCCAGGGCGGCATCGGCCTTGAACTGTCGCTGGGCGACAGCTTCATCTTCACGCCGAGCATCGCCGCCGGAGTCGCCGACAAGGGGGAGGTGCGCGACCCGACCGATCCGCACCGGGGGCAGATCGAGATCCGGACCGGCATCGCCGCCGCCTATGAGTTCTCGAACGACTGGCGGCTGGGCGCGACATATTTCCACGTGACCAACCCGGCCCAGGACGGCACCTCGATGGGATATGGCGGGGACGTGCTGAACTTCACGCTGGCGGTGCCGTTCGGCGCGAAGTAACGGCGGTCGCCGGGCCCGGCGCACCTGAAACGACGGTGCGCGGGCGCATATGCCTCTAATTTTAGCAGTATACTACCGCGTCCGGGTTAATCGGCCGGGGCTCCGCGCGTATCCTTTATTCGGATATGCAGACCGGAGAACAGCCATGTCGGACCATCGCGCATTTCGCAGACCCTATCAGGATCCGGCTTCCGACGGATCGCCGCAGGCGGCGGTAGCGTTCCCGTCAATTCCCGAACTTCGGGGCTTCGAATCGGCAAAGCCGCTCCGCGACTTCGGTGCCGACCGCCCGATCCCTCCGGCCGACCGCCTGACGCGTCGCCTGCTCGACGCCGTCTTCTGAGGGGAGGGGGCCGTGGCATCCTGCGAACCTCCGGCACTGCCGTCCCCGACGGACGGTAGCCATACCCAGTCGCCGGCCGAGCGTATCGCCCGCCTGGCATGGGCCGAGTGCGCGGCTTCGACCACCCGGCGTGATGTCCTGAGGGACGCCACGGCCGGAGCGGGGCGCGAAAGCGCCGGCATGTTCCATAAATAATTATCTCAAGAGACAGTTAACCTATTTTCCCTAGACATGACTGGGCGTCGCAGCCGTACAACGATGTGAATGAGCGGCTTGACGGCGAAATCTCATGCTTCTGGGGGAAACGTGCTCAGCGCGTTCAAGAATTCAAAGATAGCCGCCCGGCTTGTATTCAGTTTCGGCGGCATTCTCGTTCTGCTGCTCGTCTTGACGCAGATAGCCGTTCAGGAGGTGAACACTATCAGCAGCCGTTTGTCGACGATCAACGACGTCAACAATGTCAAACAGAGATACGCGATCAATTTCCGGGGAAGCGTCCATGATCGGGCGATCAGCCTGCGCGACGTCACGCTGCTGGCCGACGGCGGAGAGATCGGGGCCGAACTCGGCACTATCGACCGGCTCTCCGCCGACTATGCCCGGTCGGCGGATCTGCTGGACAGGATGTTCCTTGCGCGCAGCGACGTCTCGCCCCGGGAACGCGAGATCCTCGCGAGCATCAAGGAGACCGAGGCCAAGACCCTGCCGCTGATCCGGAGGGTGATCGATGCCCGCCAGGCGGGGGATGTCGCCCAGGCCAGGGATATCCTGGTCGGGCAGGCCCGTCCGGCGTTCATCGAGTGGCTTGCCCGGATCAACCGGTTCATCGACCTGCAGGAAGAGGACAACCGCAAGGTCGCGGAAGACGCCCGATCGATCGCGCAGCGATTCCAGATGCTGATGTTCGCCCTGTGCGGCGCGACGCTTTGCGTCGGCGCCGGACTGGCGTGGTGGTCCATCCACTCGGTCAAGCCCCTGCGCCGGCTGACCGAGACGACGCTCCGCCTGGCCGGCGGCGATCTGACGACCGAACTGCCGAAGGCGACCGGCAGGGACGAGGTCGGCGACATCATCCAGGCGGTGCAGGTGTTCAAGGACAACATGGTCCGCGCCAAGCGGCTGGAGGAGGAGACGGCCGAGGCCGAGCGGCGCGCCGAAGCCGGGAAGCGGCGGGCCATGAACGATCTGGCCGATCAGTTCGAGCGCAGCGTCGGCTCCATCGTCAGCCTCGTCTCGTCCGCCGCGTCCGAACTGGAAGCGGCGGCCCAGATCCTGAACGGAACGCTGGAGAAGACCAACGACCAGGCCGGCACCGTGGCCACGGCGGCCACCCAGGCGACGGCCAACGTCGAGACGGTGGCGCTGGCCTGCGAGGAGTTGGCGGTATCGGTCCGCAATATCGGGCTTCAGGTCCGGCAGTCGTCGGAGATTTCGAACCGCGCCGTCCGCAACGCCGAAGCGACGCAGGGCACGACCGAGGGCCTCGTCTCCGCCACCCGGAACATCGGGGAAGTGGTCAAGCTGATCAACGACATCGCCCAGCAGACCAACCTGCTGGCCCTGAATGCCACGATCGAGGCTGCGCGGGCGGGGGAGGCGGGCAAGGGGTTCGCCGTCGTCGCGTCGGAGGTGAAGAACCTGGCCAACCAGACCGCCAAGGCGACCGAGGACATCACGGCCCAGATCGCGGACGTGCAGAGCGTCACCCAGCGCATGGTGAGCTCGATCCGGGAGATCGCCGAAGTGATCGCCGAAAGCAGCGCCATCGCGTCCGAAATCGCCACGGCGGTCGCGGAGCGGGACGCGGCGACCCAGGAGATCGCCCGCAACGTCCAGCAGGCTTCCGCCGGCACCTCCCAGGTCTCCGACGCGATCGTCCAGGTCAGCGGGGCCGCCGCCGAGGGTGGTTCGGCCGCGACCCGCGTGCTGTCGAGCGCCAGGGAACTGTCCCGGTCGGCATCCGGCCTGCGCGAGGAGGTCACGGCGTTCCTCGCCAAGGTTCGCGCGGCCTGACGGCCTCCGGGGTTCGCGCGGCCTGACGGCCTCTGGGGTCCGCGCGGCCTGACGGCCTCTGGGGTCCGCGCGGCCTGACGGTCGCCCGGACTCCGCGGACCGGGACTGCGGGAGGAGTCGCCGGCCGGCGCACTGGCTGCTTGCTTTCGCCCACGCGCCCCACTATAACCCACGGCTCATTCGGGCGGCGAGGCCGGGTCGTTGGACCCTACGGACATGCCCAACCGCTCTGATATCTCACTCCAGGTTCTTGGGAGCAGAAATGTCCAAGTTGAAGACCCACAGCGGTTCGAAGAAGCGCTTCAAGGTGACGGCCTCCGGCCGGGTCAAGGCCCAGGCCGCCGGCAAGCGCCACGGCATGGTCAAGCGTACCCAGAAGATGAAGCGCAACGCGCGCGGCACCATGGTGCTGGCGCCGCAGGATGGCGAGACCATCCTGAAGAACTTCCTGCGCAACGCCTGATCGGGAGACCTGAACCATGGCACGTGTCAAGCGGGGCGTAACCACTCACGCCCGTCACCGTAAGATCCTCAAGCTGGCCAAGGGCTATCGCGGCCGGTCCAGCAAGTGCTTCCGCATTGCGATCCAGAAGGTCGAGAAGGCGCTCCGTTACGCCTATCGCGACCGCCGCAACAAGAAGCGCGAGTTCCGTGGCCTGTGGATCCAGCGTATCAACGCCGGCGTCCGTCAGCACGGCCTGACCTATTCGCGCTTCATGAACGGCATGAAGCGGGCAGGCATCGACGTGGACCGCAAGGTCCTGGCCGATATCGCCGCCCGCGAGCCGGAAGCGTTCAAGGTCCTGGTCGACAAGGCCCAGGCCGCTCTCGCCCAGGCTGCTTGATCCCTTCGGGCGCCCATCCATAGGGGCGCCAGAGCGATCGACGGCGATTGACTAGGGGGCCGCCCGGCTGGGCTGGCCCCCTTTTCGCGCTTGCCGCACCGGTTTCCGGCGGCGCCCAACCTTGACGAGGAACCCATGTCCGCTCTCGAAGCGCTGAAGACGGAATTGCTGACGGCGGTGAGCCAGGCCGCCGATCTGGCCGCGCTGGAAGAGGTCCGCGTCGCCGCACTAGGCAAGAAGGGCCGCATCACGGGCCTGATGGCCGACATGCGCAGCCTCTCGCCCGAGGAGCGCAAGGAACGCGGCCAGCTGATGAACGCCCTGAAGGACGAGGTCGGCGCGGCGCTGGACGCCCGCAAGGCCGAGCTGCACAAGGCGGAACTGGCCCGGCGCCTGGAGGCCGAGCGAATCGACGTCACCCTGCCGGTCCGGGCGGAGAGCCAGGGCCGCGTCCATCCGATCACCCAGACCATCGACGAGCTGACAGCGATCTTCGCCGACATGGGATTCTCGGTGGCCGAGGGGCCGGACATCGAGGACGACTTCCATAACTTCACCGCGCTGAATTTCCCGCCCGGCCATCCGGCGCGCGACATGCACGACACCTTCTACCTGCCGGACCGTCCGACGGACGGCAGCCGCATGCTCCTGCGCACCCACACCTCGCCGGTGCAGGTCCGCTCGCTGCTGGCCGACAAGGCGCCGATCCGCGTGATCATCCCCGGCCGGACATATCGGTCCGACTACGACATGACCCACACCCCGATGTTCCATCAGGTCGAGGGGCTGGTCGTGGACGAAAAGACCAGCATGGCGCACCTGCGCGGCTGCCTGATCGAGTTCTGCCGCGCCTTCTTCGACGTGGACGATCTGCCGCTGCGCTTCCGGCCCAGCTTCTTCCCCTTCACCGAACCGTCTGCGGAGGTCGATATCGGCTGCCTGCGCCGCGGCGGCGAACTGAAGATCGGGAACTTCGGCGACTGGCTGGAGATCCTGGGCTGCGGCATGGTGCATCCCAACGTGCTGGAGAACTGCGGCATCGACAGCACGAAGTACCAAGGATTCGCCTTCGGCATGGGCATCGAGCGCATCGCCATGCTGAAATACGGCATTCCCGACCTGCGCACCTTCTTCGAGGCCGACCTGCGCTGGCTGAAGCATTACGGCTTCGTGCCCCTCGACGTGCCTTCCCTGGCCCAGGGCCTGAACCGATAAGGACAGCCGACGATGAAGCTTACCTTTTCCTGGCTGAAGGCCCACCTGGACACCGGGGCCGACGTCGAGACGATCTCTTCGAAGCTCACATCACTCGGCCTGGAGGTCGAGGAGGTCGTGGACCGCGCCAAGGGGCTCGAAGCCTTCCGCGTGGCCTACGTGGTCTCCGCCGAGAAGCACCCCGACGCCGACAAGCTGCGCGTCTGCATGGTCGATACCGGGTCCGAAACGGTCCAGGTCGTCTGCGGCGCGCCCAATGCCCGCACGGGCATGAAGGGCGTTTTCGCGCCGACCGGCTCGGTCATCCCGGCGACCGGGGTGGAGCTGAAGAAGGGCGTCATCCGCGGCGTCGAGTCCAACGGGATGCTCTGTTCGGAGCGTGAAATGGGGCTGTCGGATGCCCACGAGGGCATCATCGACCTGCCCGGCGACGCCCCCGTGGGTGCCCCCTTCGCGACGGTGGTCGGCCTGGACGATCCGCTGATCGACGTCTCGCTGACGCCGGACCGGGCCGATTGCGCCGGTGTGCGCGGCATCGCCCGCGACCTCGCCGCGGCCGGCCTGGGCGAGTTGAGGCCGCTGGAGACCACGCCGGTGCCGGGCACCTTCGCCAGCCCGATCGGCGTCACGCTCGATTTCGGGCCCGGGGACGTGTCGGCCTGCCCGATGTTCGTCGGCCGCCTGATCCGCGGCGTGAGGAACGGGCCGAGTCCGCGCTGGCTGCAGGATCGGCTCCTGTCCATCGGGCTGCGGCCGATCTCGGCCCTGGTCGACATCACCAACCTGCTGACCCATGACATCGCCCGGCCGCTGCACGTGTTCGACGCGGGCAAGCTGCGGGGCGGGCTGACGGTCCGGCCGGCCCGCGCGGGCGAGACGCTGCTGGCCCTGAACGGCAAGGAATACACCCTCGACGAGGGCATGACGGTGATCGCCGACGACAGCGGCGTGGTCAGCCTGGGTGCCGTCATGGGCGGCGAGAGCACCGGCGTCACCGAGACGACGACCGACGTGTTCCTGGAGGCGGCGCTGTTCGACCCGGTGCGCACGGCGCGGACCGGCCGCAAGCTGTCGATCGACAGCGACGCCCGCTACCGGTTCGAGCGCGGCGTCGATCCCGCCTTCGTGATCCCCGGCGTCGAGATCGCGACGCGGCTGATCCTGGAGGCCTGCGGCGGTGCTGCCAGCGAACTGGTGGTCGCCGGGTCCGAGCCGTCCTGGCGGCGCGAGCTGACGCTGCGTCCCGGCCGCATCCTGGAGTTGGGCGGGGTGGACGTTCCGGTTCCGGAACAGGTGCGCATCCTGGAGGCACTGGGCTTCGGCGTGACGGGGCGGAGCGACGGCGTCATGGCCGTGCTGCCGCCGAGCTGGCGCGCCGACATCCATGGCGAGGCGGATCTGGTCGAGGAAGTGCTGCGCGTCCACGGCTACGACCACATCCCGGCGATCCCGCTGGAGCGGACGGCGGCGATCACCCGCCCCGCGCTGAACACCAGGCAGAAGCGCACGGCCATGGCCCGGCGCGTGCTGGCGGTGCGCGGCCTGTCGGAGGCGGTCACCTGGTCCTTCATGTCGTCGGCCCATGTGGACCTGTTCGGCGGCGTGACGGACGGGCTGCGCCTGCTGAACCCGATCAGCGCCGACTTGGACGTCATGCGTCCCTCGATCCTGCCCAACCTGATCCAGGCCGTCGGCCGCAATGCCGACCGGGGCTATCCCGATGTCGGCCTGTTCGAGGTCGGGCCGGTCTTCCGCGACCCGTCGCCGCAGGGGCAGGACACGGTCGCCGCCGGCGTCCGGTCCGGCACCCTGGTGCCGCGCCAGTGGGCGGAGAAGCAGCGCCCGGTGGACGCCTTCGACGTCAAGGCCGACGCCCTGGCGGTGCTGGAAGCGGCGGGCGCCCCGACGGGCAACCTGCAGGTCACGGCCGACGCTCCTGCCTGGTACCATCCCGGGCGCTCCGGCGTCCTGCGGCTCGGCCCGACGGTGCTCGCCCGGTTCGGCGAGGTGCATCCGGAAGTGCTGGACGCCCTGGGCGCCAAGGGGCCGGTCGCGGCGTTCGAGGTGATGCTCGACGCGGTGCCGGTGCCGAAGAAGAAGGGCGGGACGGCCAAGCCCCTGCTGCGGCTCTCCCTGTTCCAGCCGATCCAGCGCGACTTCGCGTTCCTGGTCGACGCCTCGGTCGAGGCCGAAAAGCTGGTGCGGGCGGCCAAGGGGGCGGACAAGGCGCTGATCACCGAGGTATCCGTGTTCGACGTCTACCAGGGTCAGGGGATCGAACCGGGCACCAAGTCGCTCGCCATCACGGTCACCATCCAGCCCACCGGCAAGCCGCTGACGGAGCAGGAGATCGACGCGATCGGCACCAAGATCGTCGCCGCGGTATCGAAGGCGACCGGCGGCACTTTGCGCGGTTGACAACGATCGGCTCCGTCCATGGTTTAATGGAGAAACGGTTCGGCCGGCGGCGGGCAGCCCGATGCCCGCCGCCGGCCACCGACGGTCTCCTGAACCTCGGAGGTGCCTGGCATGGGCTCCCACTCCCACCCCCATCCCCACCACGATCATGGCGGCGGGCACGGCCACTCCCATGGCCATTCCCATAACGAGCGCCGTCTGCTGCTGGCCCTGCTGCTGACCGGGGGCTTCATGGTGGTGGAGGCGGTCGGCGGGATCCTGGCCGGCTCGCTCGCCCTGCTCGCCGATGCCGGGCACATGCTGACCGACACCGCGGCGCTGGCCTTGTCCTGGTACGCCTTCAGGGTCAGCCGGCGGCCGGCCACGGCGGACCGGTCCTACGGGCAGCACCGGTTCCAGGTGCTGGCCGCCCTGATCAACGGCGTCACGCTGATCGCCGTGGCCGCCTGGATCGTCCTGGAGGCGGCCGAGCGGCTGCTGGATCCCGTCCCCGTCATGGGCACCACCATGCTCGCCATCGCCGCGACCGGCCTTGCGGTCAACGTCGCGGGGTTCCTGATCCTGCACGGCGGCGACCAGGAGAACCTCAACATGAGGGGGGCGGCGCTCCACGTCCTGGGCGACCTGCTGGGCTCGGTCGCCGCCATCCTGGCCGCCGGCGTCATCCTGTGGACCGGCTGGACCCCGATAGATCCGATCCTCTCGGTCCTGGTCGCCCTGCTGATCCTCCGCAGCGCCTGGACCCTGGTCTCCAGGTCCTGGCACGTGCTGATGGAGGGAACGCCGGAAGGGCTGGACATCGACCGGCTCAGCCGGGAATTGGCCGACGCCGTCCCCGGCGTGGCGGACGTCCACCATGTCCATGCCTGGTCCCTGACGCCCGACCGTCCGCTGATCACCTTCCACGCCAGCCTCGCCGCAGGCGCCGACCAGGACGAGGTGCTGCGACGGCTCCGCCAGGAACTGGCGCGCCGCTTCGACATCGAGCATTCGACGATCCAGCTGGAGCGGGACCCGTGCCAGGTCGAGCCCTGCCGGGGCAGGACCTTCGCCTGAGGCGACCGGCCGGGCAACCAGGGCGCGAAGCGGCGCCCGAAAAACCGTCGACTGAAAAAAAAACGAGGGGCGTCAACGTGTAGTGAACCATTTCACAGCGCGGCCCCCGATCCGGGGCCACTCTCCCGCCAGTCCTCATCCCTTGGATTTCTATCGGAAGTCGAAGGGCACCAGGAAAGCCAGGAGCGCCGCGATGACTGTGATCCCGTTTCCCGCCTGCCGCTTCACGCCTGCCGATCTGGTAGCCTTCTACCGGATCGCGCTGCCCAAATGCTCGCGGGGCGCCTGGGCCGCCGTCGCCCGCCAGACCGGCCGGCACCATGACAGGCTGCTGATCTCGCTGCCTGGGATCGAGGATCCCGTCTTCATCTTCGAGCGCGATGGAAGCGGCCGTTACCGGCTGTGGTTCCGGGAAGGCGGCACGCGCTGCATCGGGTCGGCCGCGACGGCGGAGGAATGCCTCGGCGTCTGGCACGCGGCGCCGGTGCCCAGGCGATCCGGCGCGGTGCCGGGGCGCTGACGCTCCGGATCAGATTAAATGTATATTAACTATGATGGTCGAGTCTTCGGATCCGTAGCGATACCGAAACGACCTTTCCGTCTCGTCCCCGAGGGACGGGCCGATTCGAACCGGCGGCGCAATCCATCGACAACCGGCGCCTCACGCCCCTCAACTGCCGATCGGCCGCGGCGCGTCCAGATGAGCTTGCTCTCACGCCTGATCCTGATCTTCCTCTCCATCCTGGTCCCCGGGGTCGGTATCGGCATCTTCACCGATCACGAGGCCCGGAACTTGGCCGAGGCGGCCGTTCGGGAGGAGGCTTCAAGGCTGCTCGACCGGGTCCAGGGGGAGCAGGCGCGCGTCTTCGACGGCATCCGCCAGATCGCGGCCCTGGTCGCGGCCACCGATGCCGTCCGCACCGCCGACCATGCCCAATGCCAGGCGCAGCTGAACAGGACCGTCCAGCGGCTGTCTCCCCACCTGACCATTTCGGTCACCGATCGGCAGGGCGTCCTGCTTTGCTCCAGCCGGCCCGACCAGGTCGGGCGCTCGATCGGCGACCGGTCCGACATCATGGCGGCGCTGAAGACCGAGGAGATGGTGGTCGGCGAGTTCATCCGACCGGACTCGACGGCCGGCGGCGGCGCCTTGCCGTTCGCCCTGCGCTACGGTGACGATGCCGGGCAGGCGGGCGGCATCGTGACCGTGCTGCTCGATGTGGCATGGTGGAACGCCGTTCCCGACGAGGTCCCGCTGCCCGACGGCGTTTCCCTGATCGTCACCGACCGCGCCGGGACCATCCTGGCGGTCCGGTCGGCCCACGCGAAGGCGCCCGGCTCCGAGACCCCGGAGGTAATGGCGACGGTCCGTCCCTCCGCCGCGGTCCGGGGGCTTTTCGTCGGCATCGGCATCGGCATCGACCCGGAGCAGATCCGCCAGCGGCTCGACGAAGTGATGCGGCATCGGACGCTGATGATCGGCGCCGGGCTGCTGGCGGCCCTGGCCGCCGCCGCGGCGCTGGCCTACCGTCTCGTCCTCCACCCGGTCGCGGCCCTGGTCCGTACCGCCGACCTGTGGCGTGCCGGCGATGCAAGGGCGGGCGCCTTCTCCAGCGACGACACGTCCGAGTTCGGGACCCTGGGCAGGACCTTCGACGCCATGGCCGACGCGCTGGAGCGCAGCCGGCAGGAACGGGAGCGGGCCGAAGCGGCGGCCGACCGGATGGCCGCCGTCCTGGAAGGCACCGCCGACGGGATCTGCGAGATCGACGGCGGCGGGCTGATCACCTACGCCAACCAGCAGTGCCGGACCCTGCTGGGCGGCGACCGGGAACTGGTCGGCATGCCGCTGCTGGAGGCCCTTCCGGAAGCGCTGGCCGACACCTTCCGGACCGAATGCGCCCGGGCCCTCGCGGACCAGGTCCCGGTCAGCTTCGAGGCCTATCCGGCGCCGCTCTCGCGCTGGCTGTCGGTCAGGCTGATGCCATGCCGGGACGGCCTGCTGGTCTCCTTCCAGGACATCACGGAGCGGCGCGAGACGGAACTCTGCATCGAGCGGGCGGAGGCCCATTACCGGGCGATCGTCGACACCGCCGTGGACGGGATGGTCGTGATCGACCACACCGGGATCATCCAGTCGTTCAACCCGGCGGCCGAGCGCATGTTCGGCCATGCCGCCGCGGAGGTGATCGGCCGGAACGTCACCGTCCTGATGCAGGACCGCGACGCCGCGGTCCATGACGGCCACATCTGGAACTACCGGCACGGCGCCGACCGCAACGTGATCGGGCGGAAGCGCGACCTGGAGGGGCGGCGCAAGGACGGCACGGTCTTCGCGCTGGAACTGTCGGTCGCCGAGTGGTCCGACGGGCGGCAGCGGTTCTTCACCGGCTTCATGCGCGACATCACCGCGCGCCAGCGGACCGACGCCGCGATCCAGGCGGCGCGCGACGAGGCGGTGGCCGCCCGTGCGGAGGCGGAGCGGGCCGTCCTGGCGAAATCGAAGTTCCTGGCAGCCGCGAGCCACGACCTGCGCCAGCCCGTGCAATCCCTGTTCTTCCTGGGATCGGCCTTGGCCAACGGGCTTCAGGACCATCCCATGCTGCCGCTGGTCGGCAGCATCAATCAGGCGACCGAGGCGCTCAAGCTGCTGCTCGACGGGCTGCTCGACATTTCCAAGCTGGATGCCGGCGTGATCACGCCGCAGGTGACCGACATGCCGGCCGACGACCTGCTCCGCCGCCTCGGGGCCGAATACGCCCACCGTGCCGAACGGCAGGGGCTGCGGCTCAAGGTCGTGCTGTCCAACGGCACCGTGCGGAGCGACGCCATTCTGCTGGAGCGGATCCTGCGCAACCTGATCGAGAACGCGCTGCGCTATACCGAGCGGGGACGCATCCTGATCGGCTGCCGCCGGATCGACCTGGACACCCTGCGCATCGAGGTGCGGGACACCGGCATCGGCTTCCCGGCCGACCAGGCCGAGTCCATCTTCGAAGAGTTCCACCGCATCAACCCGGGGGAGGGCGGCGATGCCGCGGAGGAGGCACAGGGCGTCGGGCTGGGTCTCGCCATCGTGCGCCGGCTCGCCGGGCTGCTCGGCCATCCCGTTTCGGTGACCTCGACGCCGGGCCGGGGCTCGCGATTCTCGATCGACGTGCCGCTGGTCGCTTCGGTCGCCGCGGCCGTCACCGCGCCGCCGGTGCCCGAGCACCCCCGCGGACGGGGACTCGCCCTGATCCTCGACGACGAGCCGGTGATCCTGATCGGGCTGAGGCTGTTGCTGGAGAGCTGGGGCTACCGGGTGCTGTCGGCCCGGAACCCGGGCGACGCCCTGCGCCGGGTGGCGGACGACGGGGTGCCCGACCTGATCATCGCCGACTACCGCCTGGGCGACGGGGTCAAGGGACCCGATGCGATCGGAAAGCTGCGGGCCGCCACGGGTGCGGAAATTCCCGGCATCATCCTGACCGGCGACACGGCGCAGGAACTGCTCGACGAGGTCGAGGGCGGCGGCTTCGACCTCCTGCACAAGCCGGTGGCCTCCCACGAACTGCGCCGGAAGCTGGAAGACCTGTGCCGGATCTAGGGAGGGTGCGCGTCCCGAGCGCCAGGGGCGGCGTGACGCCGCCCCTCCGCATCGGTTTCAGATGCCGACCTCGACGGCGGCGTTGACGATGTAGATCATCTCGTTGGCGTCGCCCTTGTCCGCCAGGAAGATGCCGCTGGGTGCCAGCATGCCGCCGGCGACCACCTCGATGCTGACCTGGCCGTAGGGGAAGACGGCGCGCACGGCGTCGTGGTCCAGCTTCTCGGCGTCCGCCGGCACGGCGAGATGTACCCGCACCTGCATGCGGCTGGTGTCGCCGTCCACCAGGGTGCGCATCCCCGGCATGGAGTTGCGCTCTATCGCGTTCCGCACCGCCCGCACCGCCGCCTTGGTCACGTCCTGACCGTGAAGGTCGGCGCCCATGCCGAGCTCGACGAACATCACCTGCTTCATGGCTGGTCTCCTCCCTTTGCAATCCGGGTCGGCGGGGCTTGTCCCGGATCGCCCGCCATCCTCACGGGTTCGGCCGGGACGCCGCCACCCAGCACCTTGTACAGGGTGACGAGATTGCCGAGTTGGGACAAGCGCGCGTTGATCAGGTCCTGCTGGGCCGCGTAGAGCGACCGCTGGCTGTCCAGCGCGTTGAGGAAGCTGTCCAGGCCGCGGTTGTAGCGCAGGATCGACAGGTCATAGCTCGACCGGGTCGCGTCGACCAGGGCGCTCTGGGCCTCCAGCTGGTCGTCCAGCGTGCCCTGGGCGGCCAGCGCGTCGGAAACCTCGCGGAAGGCGACCTGGATCGCCCGCTCGTACCGGGCGACCCCGATCTCCCGCTGCACCTTGGTGCTCTCCAGGTTCGCTTCCCGCAGGCCGTAGTCGAAGATCGGCAGCCCGATCTGGGGCAGAAAGCTCCAGGCGCCGCTGCCGCCGTCGAACAGGCCCGACAGGGCGGCGCTGGCCGTGCCGGCCGAGGCGGTCAGCCCGATGGTCGGGAAGAAGGCAGCGCGCGCGGCGCCGATGTTGGCGTTGGCCGCCCGCAGGTTGTACTCCGCCTCGATGATGTCGGGGCGGCGCCGGAGCAGGTCGGAGGGCAGTCCCACCGGCAGGTCGGCGACGAAGTCGCCGGTGCCGAGCGACGGCGCCCCGTCCAGCACGGAATCGTCGATCGGAGTGCCGGCGAGCAGCGCCAGGGCGTTCTTGTCCTGGGCGATCAGCCGGACATAGGCCGCCCGGTTGGCCCGCGCCGTCTCCACCGCGGTGCGCGCCTGGGCCACGTCGAGCTGGGTGCCGACGCCGCGGTCGAAGCTGCGCCGGGTCAGGTCGAAGGACTGCTGCTGGGTGCGCAGCGTGTCCTCGGTCAGCTTCAGAAGCTCCTGGTCGGCCAGCAGGGTCAGGTAGGCGTTGGCGACCTCGGCGATCAGCGCGATCCGCGTGGCGGCCTGGGCCTGCTCGGTCGCGAAGAAACTCTCCAGCGCCGACTGCTCCAGGCTGCGGATGCGGCCGAACAGGTCCAGCTCGAACGAGGTGGTGCCGAGGCTGGCTTCCCACTGGCTGCCGACCGACGCCCGCCCGGTGCGCGACAGGTCGGCCGGCGTGCGCTGGCGGGTCAGGCTGCCGCCGACATCGACCGCCGGCAGCAGCGCGGACCGCTCGATGCGGTACTGGGCCCGGGCCTGCTCGACGTTGAGCGCCGCGACCCGCAGGTCGCGGTTGTTGTCCAGGGCGGTCGCGATCAGCTCCTGCAGGCGCGGCGACCGGAAGAATTCCTGCCAGCCCAGGTCGGCCAGCATCGGTCCCGCGCTCGCCGGCACGGCCGCCGCCGAGTCGGCGTATGCCGGACCCGCCGGCCAGGACTGCGGCAACGGCGAAGCGGGCCGGATGTACTCGGGGATGAAGGAGCATCCGCCGAGCAGCAGCAGGGCCAGGGATGCCGGGGCGAGGCGCCGTTTCGTCATGGTCTTGTCCGTCATTTCCTTCGCCTCGTCAGTCGGCCTGGGCCGGTTCGGGTGTGCCCTGGCGCTCCTTGGGCGCCCAGCGGGCGACCAGCTTCAGCACCGCCACGAAGAACACCGGCACGAAGAAGATCGCCAGCACGGTGGCCGAGATCATGCCGCCCATCACGCCGACGCCGATGGCGTTCTGGCTGCCCGAGCCGGCGCCGGTGCTGATCGCGAGCGGCAGCACGCCCAGGATGAAGGCGAAGGACGTCATCAGGATCGGCCGAAGGCGCTGGCGGCAGGCCTCGATGGTCGCCTCCAGCAGGCCCATGCCCTCGTCATGCATGTCCTTGGCGAACTCCACGATCAGGATCGCGTTCTTCGCCGACAGGCCGATGGTCGTCAGCAGGCCCACCTGGAAATAGACGTCGTTGGGCAGGCCCCGCAGGTGCGCCGCGACGACGGCGCCCAGGACGCCCAGCGGCACCACCAGGATGACCGAGGCCGGGATCGACCAGCTCTCGTACAGGGCGGCCAGGCACAGGAACACGACCAGGATCGAGATCGCGTACAGGGCCGGGGCCTGCGAGCCGGACAGCCGTTCCTCGTAGGACAGGCCCTGCCACTCGAAGCTGATGCCTTCGGGCAGCTGGCGCGCTAGGTCCTCCATGATCGCCATGGCCTCGCCCGAGCTGACGCCCGGAGCCGCCTGGCCCTGGATGTTGATCGAGGAGACGCCGTTGAACCGTTCCAGCCGGGGCGAGCCGTAGTCCCAGTGGGTGGTCGAGAAGGTGGAGAACGGCACCATCTCGCCCGCGGCGTTCCGCATGTACCAGCGGTCCAGGTCGGACGGCAGCATCCGGTAGGGCGCGTCGGCCTGCAGGTAGACCCGCTTGACCCGGCCGTTCTCGATGAAGTCGTTGACGTAGCTGGAGCCCCAGGTGGCGGTCAGGGTCGTGTTGATGTCCGCCAGCGACAGGCCCAGCGCGCTCGCCTTCTCGCGGTCGATGTCGATCCTCAGCTGCGGATTGTCGTCCAGCCCGTTGGGCCGCACGCCGACCAGCGACGGGTTCTGCGCCGCGAGGCCGAGGAGCTGGCCGCGCGCCTGCATCAGCGCCTCGTGGCCCAGGCCGCCGCGGTCGACCAGCTGCATGTCGAAACCGGTGGCGTTGCCCAGCTCGATGATGGCCGGCGGGGTGAAGGCGAAGATCATCGCGTCGCGGACCTTGGACAGCGACGCCATGGCGCGCGCGGCGATGGCGCTGACGGCGCCCTCGTCGCTGCCGCGGACCTCCCAGTCCTTCAGGTTGGCGAAGGCGATGGCGGTGTTCTGGCCGCGTCCGCTGAAGCTGAAGCCGGCGACCGCGAAGATGCCGTTGACGTATTCCTTCTCGTCCTCGAGGTAGTGGCGCTCGACCGCCTCCACGGTCTCCAGCGTCCGTTCCAGGGTGGCGCCCGGCGGCAGGGCCATCTGGGTCAGCAGGATTCCCTGGTCCTCGTTGGGCAGGAAGGCGGCCGGCAGGCGGACGAACAGCACACCCAGGCCGGCGACGATCAGCAGGTAGATCAGCAGGTACCGGCCGCGCCGGTGGATCATGTGGCCGACGCCCCGCTGGTACTTGGCGTTGCCGCGGTCGAAGGTGCGGTTGAACCAGCCGAAGAAGCCCTTGCGCGGCTGGCCGTGGCCCTTGACCGGCTTCAGCATGGTGGCGCACAGCGCGGGTGTCAGGACCAGCGCCACCACCACCGACAGCGCCATGGCCGACACCACGGTCAGCGAGAACTGGCGGTAGATGGCGCCGGTCGAGCCGCCGAAGAAGGCCATGGGCACGAACACGGCGGACAGGACAAGCGCGATGCCGATCAGCGCGCCGGTGATCTGGCCCATGCTCTTGCGGGTCGCCTCCCTGGGCGACAGGCCTTCCTCCGCCATCACGCGCTCGACGTTCTCGACCACGACGATGGCGTCGTCGACCAGCAGGCCGATCGCCAGCACCATGGCGAACATGGTCAGCGTGTTGATGGTGAATCCGGCCGCCGCCAGCACGCCGAAGGTTCCCAGCAGCACTACCGGCACCGCGATGGTCGGGATCAGCGTCGCCCGGAAGTTCTGGAGGAACAGGTACATGATGACGAAGACGAGGACGATCGCCTCCAGCAGCGTATGCACCACGCCCTCGATCGACAGCTTGACGAAGGGGGTCGTGTCATAGGGGTAGACGACCTCCACCCCGGCGGGGAAGAAGGGCTTCAGCTCCTCGATCCGCTCCCGCACGGCGGCGGCGGTGTCCAGCGCGTTGGCCCCCGTCGCCAGGCTGATGCCCATGCCGGCGGCCGGCTTGCCGTTGTAGCGCGCGACCGTGTTGAAGTTCTCCGCCCCGACCTCGACCCGGGCCACGTCGGACAGCCGGATCTGGGAACCGTCGGTATTGACCCGGATCAGGATCCGGCTGAACTCCTCGGGGGTCTGCAGCCGGGTCTGGGCGATGATGGTGGCGTTGAGCTGCTGGCCCGGGGTGGCCGGGGCACCGCCAAGCTGGCCGGCCGACACCTCGGCGTTCTGCGCGGTTATGGCGCCCACCACGTCCGTCGTGGTCAGGCCGTAGCTGATCAGCTTGTTCGGGTCCAGCCAGATGCGCATGGCGTGCTGGGCGCCGAACAGGGTGACGGTGCCGACGCCGGTCACCCGGCTGATCGGGTCCTGGACGCTGGAGGCCACGAAGTCGGCGATGTCGTTCTGGGGCATCGTGCCGTCGGACGACACGAACCCCATGACCATCAGGAAGGTGTTGTTGCCCTTGGAGACCTGGACGCCCTGCTGCTGCACTTCCTGCGGCAGGCGCGGCATGGCGAGCTGCAGCTTGTTCTGCACCTGCACCTGCGCGATGTCGGGGTCGGCCTCCGGGTTGAAGGTCAGGGTGATCTGGGCGGTGCCGGAGCTGTCGCTGTTGGAAGAGATGTAGCGCAGATGGTCGAGACCGTTCATCTGCTGCTCGATGACCTGGGTCACCGTGCCTTCCAGCGTCTGGGCCGATGCGCCCGGATATGTGGCGCTGATGCGGATGGACGGCGGGGCGATCGAAGGGTACTGCTCGATCGGCAGCCCGAGGATGCTCAGGCCGCCCGCCAGCATGATCACGATCGCGATCACCCAGGCGAAGACCGGCCTGTCGATGAAATATTTTGACATGTTGGATCCGTGATCTAGGCCCGGCCCTTACCGGGCGTCTTCCGCCTGGGCGACCGCGCCCGGCTGGCCGGCGTCGAGCGCCACCGCGTTGACCTGGGCGCCGGGCGCCACCTTCTGGGTGCCCTCGACGACGACCCGGTCGCCGGGGGCCACGCCCTGGGTGACCAGCCACTTGTCGCCGATCGCCCGCTCCGCGCTCACCGTCTTCTGGGAGGCCTTGCCGTCGGGGCCGACCGCCCAGACGAAGGCGCTGCCGTCGGGCCGGCGGACCACCGCCTGCTGCGGCACCATGAAGACGTCCTCGGCGGCGCCCCAGTTGACCTTGGCCCGGACGAACAGGCCCGGCAGGAGGTCCTGGTTCGGGTTCGGGAACACGGCGCGCAGCCGGACCGAGCCGGTCGTCTCGTCGACGCTGACTTCCGAGAATTGGAGCTCGCCCTGGTGCGGGTAGGCGGCATCGTTCGATCCCCCGACCAGCAGGGTGACCGGCGCCTTGCCCTCGACGCTCTGGATCGCGCCGCGGCTGACGGCCTGGCGCAGGCGGAACATCTCGGCGCTCGACTGGGTCACGTCCACGTAGATCGGGTCGAGTTGGGTGACCGTCGCCAGCTCCTGGGTCTGGTTGGCGGTGACCAGGGCGCCTTCGGTCACAGTCGAGCGGCCGATCCGGCCGGCGATCGGCGAGGCGACCTTCGTGTAGTCGAGGTTGATCTGCGCCGTCCGGATCGCCGCCTTGGCGGAGGCGACCTGGGCCTCGTTCTCCAGCAGGGTCGCGGCGATGTCGTCGTAGTCCTGCTGGCTGACGGCGCGCGACCTGACCAGGTCGCGGTAGCGGGCCGCCTTGGTCCGGGCCGACTTGGCCGCTGCCTCGGCGCGCTGGAGCTCGGCCTTGGCGGTGTCGAGCGACGCCTGGTAGGGGGCGGGGTCGATCTGGTAGAGCTGCTGCCCCGCCTCGACCTCGGCGCCTTCCTCGAACAGGCGTTTCAGGATGATCCCGTTGACCTGCGGCCTGACCTCGGCCAGCCGCGCCGCCGTGGTCCGTCCCGGCAGCTCCGTGGTGACATCGACCGACTGCGGCTGCAGCGTGACGACACCCACCTCCGCCGGCGGGCGGCCCTGGCCACCCTGTTGGGTTACGGCGCCCGTGTCATCACACCCCGTCGCGAGAAAAAGCATCGCAACGGCAATCGAGGAGTTCCTGACTGACCAGAAATTCATCATCGCAGCCCCATGACCTGTCTGTTTTTCTTGAAGAAGCGACCCGGCGGGCGGCAGGACGCACACCCGCATTGAACCGGACGGCTCTGTACTGTACGATACAGTATAGTGCGCAGGTGCAAAGAACAAGTCTGTCTGATCGGAGGATGCTGAATGGCAGGGGGCGACGGGGTGCATGGGGGACGGGGCACGGCGGTGCGCTCATGACGCTCGAGGGATGTTTCAAGATGTGCGGGCCGCGAGGGGACGCGCGGCGCCGCGCCATACTCGACGCCGCCTGGACGCTGTTCCTGGAGAAGGGTTTCGAGCGGACCACGCTGGCCGACATCATAGCCCTGTCGGGCGGGTCGCGGTCGACCGTCTACGAGGCGTTCGGCGACAAGGACGGTCTGTTCGAGACCGTGATCACCCTGAAATGCGAGGAGTTCGTCGAGCGTTTCCGCAACATCCCGTTCAACCACAGTGATCCCGAGCGGGCCCTGGCGGACTTCGGCATGAACTTCGTCCAAGGCATCCTGTCGCCGGACAGCCCGAAGATCATGCGCCTGATGATCGCCAACGCCGATCAGCTGCCCAGGGCGATCGACGCCTTCCTGAAGGGCGGCCCCGCCACCATCAAGGGCATCCTGTCCGATTACCTGCGGTCGGCCACCGCGCGCGGCGAACTGAACGTCGCCGATCCCGACCGGGCCGCCGCCACCTTCATGGGGCTGCTGCATGGCGACCAGTACCTGAAGATGCTGCTGCGCCCGTCCGAACTGGCGACGCCGGAGGAAATGGCCCGCCATGTCGAGGCAGCGGTCGGGATCTTCCTCGACGGCGTGCGCTGACAGCCGCTTCGGGCGGTCATTCCGTCGACTTCGCCAGGGTGAAGTGGAAGGTGCTGCCTTGGCCGGGTTCGGAGGTGACCCAGATCCGGCCGCCATGGTGCTCGACGATCTTGCGGCAGATCGCCAGGCCTATGCCGGTGCCGTCGTAGTCGCCGCGGCCGTGGAGCCGCTGGAACACCATGAAGATGCGGTCGAAATGCTCCACCGCGATGCCGAGGCCGTTGTCGGTCACGCCGAAGCGCCAGCGGCCGGGCTCGTCGGCCCAGTCGATCGAGATTTCCGGCACCGTGCCTGGAGAGCGGTATTTCACCGCGTTGCCGATCAGGTTCTGGAAGAGCCGCGCCAGTTCGTTGTCGTCGGCCGGCACCACGGGCAGGTCGGGAGGTATCCGGAGTACGGCGGCGCTTTCGTCAAGGGCCACCTGGAGATTGTGGCAGGCGGTTGCGATGACGTCGGCCACCGGGGTCGGCGCCATCGGCTTCGAGCGCCGGCCGACCCGTGAATAGTCCAGCAGGTCCAGGATCAGCCGGTCCATCCGCGTGGCACCGTCGCGGGCGAAGCCGATGAAGTCCCGGGCATCGTCGTCCAGCCTGTCCTCGTAGCGGCGCTGGAGCAATGACAGATAGCTGGTGACCATGCGGAGCGGCTCGCGCAGGTCGTGGGAGGCGATATAGGCGAACTGCTCCAGCTCGGCGTTGGAGCGCCTCAGTTCCTCCGCCTGACGGGCCATCCGGTCGCGCGCGTCGGCGATCTGCTGCTCGTGCCGGGTCCGGTCGGTGGTGTCGCTCATCACGCCGACGAGGCCGCCGACCGAGCCGTCCGACTGCCGGTAGAGCGCCTTGGAAAACAGGATGTCGTGGCGCGAGCCGTCGGCGAAGTCGATCTGGGTCTCGTAGACCTGGAACGGGTCTTCCAGGGCCGCCAGGCAGGTATCGGTGTTGTCGTCCAGCCCGGCGATGGCCGGTCCCATCAGGTCCGCCGCGCGCCGTCCGACCACCTCGTCCACCGTGCGGCCGTGGATCGACGCGAAGGCCCGGTTGCAGCCGAGATAGACGCCGGCCGCGTCCTTGTAATAGATCGGGCTGGGAATGGTATCGAGCAGGGTGGAGAGGAATGCCACCTGGTCGCGCAGCGCAGCTTCCGCCCGTTTCCGCTCGGTATCGTCGCGCGCGGCCGAGTCGATCGCCGCCTGCTGCAGGCGCAGCTGCTCCGCCAGCGCCCGCCCGCTTTCGGACAGCCGATCGATCCGGCGCAGGAGCGCCAGGATGATCACCCCGGCGGCACCCGCCACGGCGACGGTCGACGGCGGCGCCCCGCCCCCGGACCCGGCCATGATGCCGGCCATGATGGCGAGGGAGGCGATCGCCACGGCCGAGGCGGCATGCCGTTTCAATGTTCCGCCGTTCAGGATAGACCCCGGATGCCCTGTGGTGAATGGGTTGCGCCAGCTAGTCCGGGTACTGCTTAACATTCAAATGATAACGCCGATCCGGACAATAAGTCGCGGACCCTGAAAGTTTGCACCCGTTATGGTAACGGTACGAACCGTTTGACGTCGCAGACATAGGCTGTCCGCGGCGGATGTCGGCGCAAGGCCGCTGCGGGGCGCATCGGGAGGGTCATCGGAATGGACGGACGGTCGAAGCTTCCTGCGGCCGGTCGCGGGCACCACCTCCCGCCGACCGAACGCGCCGACCGGCGGACCGTTCCATGAGGCAAGCGCGCTGGGAGGACCTGCTGCCGGGGCTGGCGGCCGCGCTGGTCGTGCTTCTGGTCCTAGGCGGCGTGTTCCTGATCGACGCGGCGGAGGGGCGGCGCTATGCCGAGCAGACCACCGCCACGGTGACCATACGGGCCGCGGCGATCCGCGCCCGGGTCGAACAGGCCCTGAATACCCGCCTGTTCCTGGTCCGGAGCCTCGTGGCGCTGGTCCGCAGCAACCCTGACCTGACCCAGACCGAGTTCGAGGAGGCCGCCGCCGCCGCCGCGGAAGGCATCACCGGCGTGCGCAGCCTGGCGCTGGCGCGCAACGCGGTCGCGACGCACTTCTATCCCCTGGCCGGCAACGAGCAGGCGATCGGCCACGACCTGCTGGCAGATCCGAACCGGCGGGCCGCCATCATGGAGGTCCTCGGCAAGCGGCGCTTCCTGATCCAGGGTCCGGTGCCCCTGCTGCAGGGCGGCGTCGCCCTGGTCGGGCGGCTGCCCGTGGTGCTGCCCGACAGCCCGACGGCGGCCATCCAGGCCACTCCGCGCGGCAAGGTCTGGGGACTGGCGGCCATCATCATCGACGTGGAGACCATCCTGCGCGAGGCGGGAGCGGCGGGCGACGGGGACGAGACCATCGAGTTCGCCATGCGCGGCCGGGACGGCTTGGGAGCGTCGGGGGAAGTCTTCCTGGGGCGGCCCGAGCTTTTCGGCAACTCCCCGGTGCTGACTGACATCACCTTGCCCAACGGCACTTGGCAACTCGGCGCGCTGCCGCGCGACGGCTGGTCCAGCCGGTCCCCCTACGGCGCCAGCCTGCGCCTGGTCGGCGGATTGCTGGCCGCGGCCTGCGGGTTCGCGGCGTGGCGGCTGGTCCGGGACCCGATCAACCTCCGCCGTGAGGTGGCCGCCGCGCGGGAGACCGTCCTGCTCAGCGAACGCCGCCAATCGATGCTGGTGGACAGCGTCGAGGACTACGCCATCTACATGCTCGGGCCTGACGGCACGGTCGCGAGCTGGAGCAACGGCGCCCGGCGCATCGTGGGTTTCGGCGCGGAGGAGGTGATCGGCAGGCCCTACGGCCTGTTCTTCCTTCCCGACGCGGTCCGGGCCGGCGTGCCGGAGGCCGAGCTGGCGGTCGCGCGCGAGAAGGGCCGGCATTCGACCGAACGCTGGCATCTGCGCCGGGACGGCTCGCGCTTCCCCTGCGTCACCACCGTCGCGGGCATCCGGGAGGGCGGCCGGAAGAAGACCGGGGATGGCGGCGAGGACCGTCTGCTGGGCTTCTCCGTGGTCACCCACGACCTGACCCAGCGGATCGAGATCGAAAACACCCTGCGGGAGAGCAACCGGCGCTTCCAGGACATCGTCGGCATGGCCGGGGAGTTCATCTGGGAAAGCGACATCGCCGGCCGCTACACCTTCGTCAGCGACCGGGTCCAGGACGTGCTGGGGCACAGCCCGGCGGAACTCCTGCAGTGCGCCATGGTCGACATGATGGCGCCGGAAGACGGCGCCCGCATGACGGCCGTGCTGCGCAACCACGCCGCCACGGCGCGCCCGTTCCGCCACGAGGAGTACCGCTGCATCGGCAAGGACGGCAGGACGGTGTGGCTGTGGGGAAGCGGCATCCCGATCCTGCATGCCGACGGTCACGTCACCGGGTTCCGGGGCGTGGCGCAGGACATATCCGACCAGAAGATAATCGAGAACCGGCTGCGCCGGACGGTCGAGAAGCTGGAGCGCTCCAACGTCGAACTGGCCCGCTTCGCCGAGGTGGCGGCCCATGACCTTCAGGAGCCGCTGCGAATCATGGTCAGCTACGCCAACCTTCTGGTCCGCCGCTATTCCGGCCGGCTCGACAAGGATGCCGACGATTTCCTGGGGTTCATCGTCGAGAGCAGCGTGCGCATGAAGTGCCTGATCCAGGACCTGCTGCGCTACTCCCTGATCGAGCGGAGCGATCCCCCGGCGTCGCTGGCCGATACCGGTGCCTGCGTCCGGGAGGCCGTGGACGGGATGAAGGACATCGTCCATGCGATCGGCGCCACCGTCGAACTGCCGGACCGCACCCCCCATGTGCCGGGCGATGCCCGCCAGATCACCGAGATCTTCCGGAACCTGCTGGCGAACGCGATCGAGTACCGGGCGCCCGACCGCGGCCTGAAGATCCGCATCGGCGTCAAGGCGGCCGGCTCCGCCTGGGAGTTCTCGGTCTCGGACAACGGCATCGGGATCGAGGCCCGGTATTTCGACCGGATCTTCGTGGTGTTCGAGCGCCTGCATAACCAGCGGGTCCATCCCGGCACCGGCATCGGGCTGGCGATCTGCCGCAAGATCGTGGAACGCCACGGCGGCACCATATCGGTATCGTCGGTGGCCGGTTCCGGCTCGGTCTTCTCCTTCACCCTTCCCGCGGCTGCGGCGGATGACCACGGCCTGCGCGGCGAGCTTGCCGCCGGACCGGCGTCATCATAAGGAATCCCTTTGCTCACCGACGGATCGGGGCTTCAGCGTGAATCAGCTCTCCCATGGCCTGAACATCCTTCTCGCCGAGGACAACCGGGCGGACGCACGCCTGGTCGAGGAGGTCATGAAGGAGGGCAGGTTCCTGGCGAAGCTGCACCATGTGGAGGACGGGGTCGAGACGATGGCGTTCCTGCGCCGGCAGCCCCCCTACGAGGCCATGCCGCGCCCGGACCTGCTGCTGCTGGACCTCAACATGCCGAGGAAGGACGGCTGGGAAGTGCTGGAGGACATCCGCGCGGACGCCGGCCTCACCGATCTGCCGGTCATCATCCTGACCACCTCGGACGTGCATTCCGATGTCCAGCGTGCCTACAGCCGGCATGCCAACTGCTTCCTGACCAAGCCGGTGGAGCTTGAGGATTTCATCAGGATGATCACCCTCCTGAAGGACTTCTGGCTTACCGCCGTCCGGCTGCCGTCCGGCTGATCCCGTCGCGGTCCGGAATGCCCGAGATGCCGCCCATCCAGGTCCTGCTGGTCGAGGACAATCCCGGCGACGCCCGCCTCGTGCGTGAACTGCTCGGCGAGGAGGAGGGCCGCTTCGTCGTGGACCATGTCGGTTCCCTGGGAGCCGCGGTCGAGCGGCTGGCGGCCGGCACCAGCGACGTGGTCCTGCTCGACCTGTCGCTGCCCGACAGCCAGGGCTTCGGCACGATCAGCAGCATCCGCGCCCGGGCGTCGCACCTGCCGCTGATCGTGCTGACCGGCTTCGACGATGCCGACTTCGCGGTGGAGGCGGTCAAGGCCGGCGCCCAGGATTTCCTGGTCAAGGGACAGTTCGAGGGCGGGACCATCCGGCGGGCGATCCGCTACGCGATCACGCGCCGATCCCTGGAGGAACGCGTCCGCCTGTCGGAGGAGCGCCTGAAGGGGATCATCGACCTGGCCCATGACGGCATCCTGGTGATCGACGGGAGCCACCGCATCTCGCTGTTCAACCCGGCGGCCGAACGCCTGTTCGGCTACCGGGCGGACGAGATCCTGGGCCAGCCCCTCGACCTGCTGCTGCCGGAGCGGGCGCGCGAGGCTCACCGGCACCATGTCGAGCAATTCGCCGGCACCGGTCCAGGCTCCAGCACCATGACCGAGCGCCCGGCGGTGATGGGGCTGCGCCGCGACGGTACCGAGTTCGCCGCCGAGGTCTCCATCTCGCACTTCGCATCGCCGGGAGGGCGGCTTTTCACCGCCGTCGTGCGGGACACCACGGATCGCCGCCGCGCGCAGGAGGAACTGGTCCGGCTCGCCACCACCGACGCGCTGACCGGCGCCGCCAACCGGCGGCATTTCATGGAACGGGCCGAACTCGAACTTGCCCGCCTGCGGCGCTACGGCGGGCCGGTGTCGCTGGTCATGCTCGACGTCGACCATTTCAAGCGGGTGAACGATTCGCACGGCCATGCCGCGGGCGACGCGGCGCTGATCCTGCTGGTCAAGAGCTGCCGCTGCATGCTGCGCGATACCGATCTGGTCGGACGTCTCGGTGGGGAGGAGTTCGCGCTCCTGCTGGTGGACGCCACGGACCAGGATGCCCTGCGGATCGCGGAGCGGGTCCGCCGGAACCTGGCCGACCTGGAGGTCGCCGCCGACGACGGGGCCGCCTTCGGCATCACGGTCAGCATGGGCGTGGCCGGCTGCCGGTTCGAGGACGCCAGTATCGAGCAGGCCCTGGGGCGGGCCGACCGCGCGCTGTACCAGGCAAAAGCGACAGGGCGCGACCGGACCGTGGTCGCGCCCTGAGGGATGATCGGATTCACGTTTCGTAGGTCGGCCCCGGCCCGTAGGGCCAGCGCCGGACCGCCAGCTCACTTCCAGCCGGCGCGGTCCATGATCTTGAGGGCTTCCTCGTTGTTCTTGCCGAACACGGAGGCGTTCAGCTCGTCCTCCTTGAAGGAGCCCCAGGAGGCGATGACCGGCGACTGCTCCGCCTGCTTCAGGACCGGGTACTCGTAGTTGCCTTCGGCGAAGATCTTCTGGGCCGCCGGGCTGACGAGGTATTCCAGGAACTTGACGGCGTTCTCGCGGTTCGGGGCGTTCTTCAGGACGCCGGCGCCGCTGATGTTGACATGGGTGCCGCGGTCGTTCTGGTTGGGGAAGAAGACGCCGACCTTCTCGGCGATGGCCTTGTCCTCGGGCTTGCTCGACCCGGCGATGCGGCCGAAGTAATAGGTGTTGCTGACCGCGATGTCGCCCTCGCCGGCGGCGACCGCCTTGATCTGGTCGCTGTCACCGCCCTGGGGCGGGCGGGCGAAGTTGGCGACGATGCCGCGGGCCCACTCTTCCGTCTTCTTCTCGCCGTGGGCGGCCAGCATGGAGCCGGCCAGCGACTGGTTGTAGACGTTGGTCGAGGACCGGATCAGCAGGCGGTCCTTCCATTTCGGGTCGGCCAAGTCCTCGTAGGTCGACAGGTCGCTCGGCTTGACCGCCGCCTTGTTGTAGATGATGACGCGCGCCCGCTTGGTCAGGCCGAACCACAGGCCGGACGGTTCGCGCAGATGGGCGGGGACGGCCTGCTCCAGCACCTGGGACTTGGTCGGCTGCAGGATGTCGGCGTTCTGGGCGCGCCACAGCCGGCCGGCATCGACGGTGATCAGGATATCGGCCGGGCTGTTGCCGGACTCGGTCCGGATGCGCTCGATCAGCTCGTCATCCTTGCCTTCGATGATGTTGACCTTGATGCCGGTCTGCTGGGTGAAGTTCGTATAGAGCGCCTTGTCGGTGTCGTAGTGGCGCGACGAATAGACGTTGACTTCGGCAGCCTGGGCGGCGAAGGCCGTGCCCAGCATGACGGCGCCGAAAGTGGCGGCAAGCGTGCCGCGAGTGAAGAAGTTCATCGGTTTCCCTCGACAGGCCGGCGTGAATGAGATGCGTTCGCAACGACCCGAACCATGTTCGGACACGCCGCGCCTGTCAAGCGAGTTTGAGAAGCATTTGCAAATCAACGGGCGCGGCGGTTGGCCGCGCCCCCTCCGCGCCGTCCCCCGGCAGGCTGGCCGGCCCTGGTGTCCTCGTCGAAAAGTTCGGCCAGCTTCTCCATCATGGTGCCGCCAAGCTGCTCCGCGTCTACGATGGTGACCGCGCGCCGATAGTAGCGGGTGACGTCGTGGCCGATGCCGATCGCCACCAGCTCGACCGGCGAGCGGGTCTCGATCGTGTCGATGACCTGCCGCAGGTGCCGTTCCAGGTAGTTGCCGGAATTGACCGACAGCGTCGAGTCATCGACCGGCGCGCCGTCGGAGATCACCATCAGGATGCGCCGCTGCTCCGGCCGGGCCATCAGGCGGTTGTGCGCCCACAGCAGCGCCTCGCCGTCGATGTTCTCCTTCAGGATGCCTTCCCGCAGCATCAGGCCCAGGTTCTTGCGGGCGCGCCGCCACGGCGCGTCGGCGTTCTTGTAGACGATATGCCGCAGATCGTTGAGCCGGCCCGGATTGGCCGGCTTGCCCCGGCCGATCCACCGCTCACGCGCCTGCCCGCCCTTCCAGGCCCGCGTGGTGAAGCCCAGGATCTCGACCTTGACCGCGCAGCGCTCCAGGGTGCGCGCCAGGATGTCGGCGCTCATCGCGGCGATGGTGATCGGCCGGCCGCGCATCGATCCGGAATTGTCGATCAGCAGGCCGACCACGGTGTCGCGGAAGTCGGTCTCCTTCTCCCGCTTGAAGGACAAGGGCAGCACCGGGTTGACCACCACGCGGCTCAGCCTGGCCGCGTCCAGCAGGCCGTCGTCCAGGTCGAACTCCCACGCGCGGGTCTGCTTGGCCAGCAGCCGGCGCTGGAGCCGGTTGGCCAGCCGGGAGATCACGCCCTGCAGGTGCTGGAGCTGCTGGTCGAGCAGGGCGCGCAGCCGGGTCAGCTCGTCCGGGTCGCACAGGTCGTCGGCCTCGACCACCTCGTCGAATTCCGTCGTGAACGCCTTGTAGGCGTCGGGATCGACCTCGTTGCGGCGGCCGTGGTCGGGACGCCAGGGCTGCCCGGGCGAACCCGGCTCCTCCGACCCGCTGCCCTCGGCCATCTCGCCGTCCATCTGGTCGGCGCCCTCCGCCCCGTCGTCCTGGTCGACCTCGCGGGTGTCGGGCTGGGTCATGGTCTCGGTCTGGCTGGTCGAATCCTCGCCGCCGCGGGACTGGCCGTCGTTCGGCTCGTTCTCGTCCGGCTCGCCCTCCTGCTGCTCCTCGTCGTCCTCCTCGGTCGCCTCCGGCTCGCCGCCGACCTCCATGTCCAGGTGGGACAGCAGCTTGCGGACTTCGCGGGCATAGCGGTCCTGGTCGTCCAGCAGCGCCGCCAGCTCGTTCATGTCCTTGCCGATCCGCTCCTCGACCCAGGGGCGCCACAGGTCGACCGCGAAGCGGGCGGTGGCCGGCGGCGGCGCGCCGGTCAGCGCCTCGCGGGCCAGCAGCCGCATCACCTCCGACAGGGGAGCCTGGTCGCGCTCGGTCACCCGCTCGAAGCCCTGGCGGCGGTAGCGCTCGTCCAGCGCCGCCCCCAGGTTGGACGCGACGCCCGGCATCGCGCGGGCGCCCAGGGCTTCGCAGCGGGCCTGCTCCAGCGCCTCGAACGCCGCCCGGGCGGTGTCGCCGGTGGGCATGCGCTGGGTGTGGATGCCGCTGTCGTGGTGGCGAAGGCGCAGGGCCACCGCGTCGGCCGCCCCGCGCAGGGTGGCGACGTCCCGGGGATTGAGGTCGCGCGCCGGCATCGGCACCCGGACCCGCGCCCCGGCCACGCCCGGCGGCTCGCCGCTGAAGCCGATCTGGAGATCGTTGCGCTCCGCGATGGCCCGGATCGTGGCCGACGTGGCGCGCTTGAAGATCTCGACGGGGTTTTCTTTGTCGGACATGTCTATCTTCGGCTCTGCTGTTTCGCGCGGGTCGGGGCGTCCTTCACCCGACCCTCGGATCGGTGCCCCCGTCTTCCTTACGCCAGGTTGGCGCGAACCCCGGTCTCCGGAAGCTCGGTGCCGAAGCAGCGCTGGTAGTATTCGGCCACGGTCGACCGCTCCACCTCGTCGCACTTGTTCAGGAAGGTGATCCGGAACGCGAACGGGATGTCGTTGAAGATCTTGGCGTTCTCGGCCCAGGTGATGACCGTGCGGGGCGACATGACGGTCGAGATGTCGCCCGACATGAATCCGGCGCGCGTCAGGTCGGCCAGCTGGACCATGGCCGCGATCTGCTGGCGTCCCTTCTCGTCGTCGTAGCCCTGGACCTTGGCCGCGACGATCTTCACCTCGTCGTCGTGCGGCAGGTAGTTGAGCGTGGCGACGATGTTCCAGCGGTCCATCTGGCCCTGGTTGATCTGCTGCGTGCCGTGGTACAGGCCGGTGGTGTCGCCCAGGCCGACCGTGTTGGCGGTGGCGAACAGCCGGAACGCCGGGTGCGGCCGGATGACGCGGTTCTGGTCGAGCAGGGTCAGCTTGCCTTCGACCTCCAGCACGCGCTGGATCACGAACATGACGTCGGGGCGGCCTGCGTCGTACTCGTCGAACACGATCGCGCAGGGGTGCTGGAGCGCCCAGGGCAGGATGCCCTCGCGGTACTCGGTCACCTGCATGCCGTCGCGCAGCACGATGGCATCCTTGCCGATCAGGTCGATGCGGCTGATGTGGCTGTCCAGGTTGATCCGGATGCAGGGCCAGTTGAGGCGGGCGGCGACCTGCTCGATATGGGTCGACTTGCCGGTGCCGTGGTAGCCCTGGACCATGACCCGCCTGTTGTAGGCGAAGCCGGCCAGGATCGCGAGCGTGGTGTCGTGGTCGAACCGGTAGGTGTCGTCCACGTCGGGCACATGCTCGGAATTGGCGCTGAAGGCGGGAACCTGGAGATCGCTGTCGATCCCGAAAGTCTGCCGGACGGAGACCTTGATGTCCGGGAGCGAGCCGGTCAGCGCTGATTGTTGGTTCGTTTCGGAGGCCATAGTGTCTGTCGCTTCATTCATCGGTTGGATGGACGGCTCGGGCGCCGGTTCTGTCGTGCGGAGGATCCCCCTTGCAGAGGATCCGGGGGAAGCCGTCTCAGGCCCCGTAGCTGGTTTTCAGTACCGAGTAGGCCCTGTTTATCCGTTTTAACGTCTCTTCCGCGGTCTTGTCGCCACCATTGATGTCGGGATGGTGGATCTTGGCGAGTTCCCGGTATCTGGCCTTGATCCGCGCGAAGTCCACCGGCGGCTCCAGGTCGAGGTCGGCCAGCGCCTCCTCCTCCGGGGTGCGCATCCGGTTGGCGGCGCCGTCGGCATGGCCGTTGCGGCCGTTTCCCCGGGCGCCGGTCCCGTCGCCGGCGTCGCGGAAGCCGTACTGGCGCATCGCCTCGTCATGCATCGTCCGTTCGCGGGTACGCCAGAAGCCCATCGGCCAGGTCGGCCGCTGCCACGTCACGTCGCTGCGGACATGCCGCTCGATCTCGCGCTCCGACATGCCGGCGTAATAGTCCCACGCCTTGTTGTACTCGCGCACGTGCTGCAGGCAGAACCAGAAATACTCGTTCAGGCGCTCGCGCCCCTTGGGCGCCCGGTACTCGCCCGTGGCCGTGCATGTGGGCATGTCGCAGCAGCGGGCCGCCGGCGGAGCCTCCTCGGAAAAACGGGTCGAGTATTGGACACGGTTCTTGTGCATCGGAAAAGTATGGTCAGAGGTTGAGGCGCTGGCAAGCATCCCCGCTCGCAGCGCGGCTATGGCGCGCGGGACGGCCTGCGGTCCGCGAGGGCCAGCCAAGTCAGCCCCCCGAGGATCAGGACCAGTCCCGTCAGATTGGTCAAGGTCACCGGTTCCCCCAGCATCACGGCCGAGGCGAAGACGCCCGCGACCGGTACGCCGAGCGTGCCCAGCGACGTGGTGATGGCGGGCAGGGCACGGTTGACCGTGACCACCGCCCAGAAGCAGAACGCCGTGGCGATCGGCGCATTGTAGAACAGGACCGCGGCCAGCTGCGCGGTCCAATCGATGGATTTGCCGGCATCCAGGAAGATGGCGAACGGCAGGAGGGCGACCGCCGCGACCGTGAATTGCCAGGGGGCGAGTTGAAGGGGCGACGCGTGCCAGGTATGGCCGCGCACCTGTATGATCTGGGCGGCCCAGGCCAGCGCCGCAAGCATCAGCAGGCCGTTGCCGATCAGGACGTCGCGGTCGGTCCAGTCGAACGCCGCCGGGTTGAACATCACCGCCACGCCCGCCATCCCGAGCAGGAACCCGATCAGGCGCCGGCCGCCCAGCCGTTCGCCCAGGAATATCGCGGCGCCCGGCACCACCCACAGGGCGGTGGTATAGGCCAGGATGGAGGACCGGCCGGCCGGCACGAACTGGAGCGCCACCGTCACCAGAGCCAGGAAGGCTCCCATCTGGAGCAGCCCGACCGACAGCACGATCGGCAGGTCGTGGCGGTCGGGCAGGCGGATGCCGCCGCGCACCGCCACCACGCCGAACATGCAGAGCGCGCCAAGCACCATCCGGATCACGGCGAAGGTCATGGGCGGAATGTCGGCCAGGCCGAGCTTCATGACCGGCCAGTTGATTCCCCAGAGCAGGATGACGGTCGCGAGCAGCAGGTAGGCGCTTCGGGCCGAGACGGTTGCGCTGGTCCCGATCCCGGCCGTGCCGGACGGGGAACCCGGGGAGGAAAGGGCGGGCCGGGTGGAACCGGGATCGGACAATCAGGGGCTTCCTTGACAGTGGGAACGGGACGATAGCACTTTTCAAAGGGCGGCGATGCTGCATCCGCCGCACGTCGGACCACGCACCTCAACAGCCCCATGGGCAAGGCGGTTTCATCATGACCAGTACGGCGACCCAGTCCGGGGACTACGCGACCCGCATGCGCAACAAGCTGACCGAGGCTTTTCGCCCGAGTCGGCTGGAAATCGTCGACGATTCCCACCGCCATGCCGGCCATGCCGGCGCGGACCCCCTGGGCGAAACCCATTTCAACATCCTGATCGTGTCGGAAACCTTCGACGGGAAGTCCCGCGTCGCCCGCCAGCGCCTGGTCTACGAGGCCGTCGCGGAGGAACTGCGCGAGCGGGTCCACGCCCTGAGCCTCAAGACGCTGACACCCACGGAGGATGTCTGATCCGGGAAGCCGAATACGACGGGATGCAGGCGGCGGGGGACTGCATACGAGAGCAACCAGAGCGATAGCAGAGGCAGAGAAATATCTTCCAAAAGGGGTATGACATTGGTTGAAATTACCTCGAAAGTGCGTAAAGTCACACCTGCGCAACCATTCGGCTGATATGGGTTTTCGAGGCCCCTGTCGATCGGACGGCGGCGTATTCCGTGGGATCGATTAAGAGGGATTCACCGCATGCATTCTGATCAGGCGCTAGCCGCCCCGGCGCCAGAGGTCGCCTCCGAACCGGCGGGCATTCGCGACAACCAGCCTGCCGATTTCGCGACGGAGCGCGACGAATCCGGGTCTTCCCGGTTGGAGGCGGCCCTGAAGCCGAGCACGTTGGTCAGCAGGAACGTCACCGTCGCGGGGCATCGTACCAGTTGCCGTCTCGAGCCCTTCATGTGGGACGCCCTGTACGACATCTGCCGGCGCGAGCGGATCACCATCCACACGCTGTGCACCCAGATCAGCGAGAGGAAGGAGCCGGCCACGTCCCTGACCGCCGCGATCCGGGTCTTCGCGCTGGCCTATTTCCGGGCGGCCGCCACCGAGGAGGGACATGCCCGTGCCTCCCACGGGCATGGCGAACCGTTCCAGCAGACACCGTTCGAGACGCCGGACGCCGCCGAGTAATCGCCGGGGTTCAGTCGTTGCCGGTGTAGTGTTCCGGCCACTGTTTCCGGGTGACCTCGCCGTCGCTCCGAAACGCGTGGCAGGTGTTGAGCAGCAGCGGCGGGCGTTTGCGCGCGGCGGGGGCGGATGGCGAATCGCCGTCCACCGACCCGCCCCGCGCCCGTTCGCGCGCCAGCACGGGGAAGATCGTCTGGAACGCCGTCGTGGCGACCGGCCCCAGCAGTTCGACCAAATGGGTGCAGCCCTCGACGCCGCCCAGCAGTTCCTTGACCTTCTGGGTCCACCCGGAGCGGATGCGCAATCCGATCAACCGCTGAAAGTTGGGCGTGATCGCCGGGCACACCGCATAGGGGCTCTTGTCGGTCACGGCCTCGACCGCCCTGACCTCGAACCGGTCGTCCACCGTCAGCCGGATCCACATGTCATGGATCGGATCGCCCGGCTCGATCGGGCCGCGGAAGTCGTTCTCGAACGGGTAGGTCTTGACGTCGGTGATATGGCCCTCGATGTCCCACAGCCCGTCGGTCCGGCGGAATCCCTGGCATGTCACCCGGCGGGTATGGATATGCTCGCGCGGGGCGGGTGCTGAAAGCGGCATCTGGACCTGTGCTCTATGTTACGTATACGTAAACCTGTACCCGAATATCGGCCTCGCGCCCCGGGGGGTCAAGCGCGGCACCGGAATGCCTGCGATGCCCCCTCACGCACCTGCCTCACGCGGCGGCCATCAGGATCAGCGGCAAGGCAGCCAGCGCCAGCAGGGTGGAGATCAGGATCATGCCGGCGACCTCGTCGGCCGGGCCGTTGTAGCGGACGGCGAACAGATAGCTGAAAACGGCGACCGGCATCGCGCACTGGATCACCAGCGCCCCCGCCGGCAAGGGGTCCAGCCCCAGCGCCTTCGACACCGCCAGGCCGGCTGCCAGCCCCAGCCCGACCCGCAGGACGGACAGCGCCGCCGGCCGGCCCAGCCGGTACAGCTTCAGCTTCGCCAGCGACCCGCCGAGCAGCAGGAGCATCAGCGGCACGGTCATCCCGCCGAGAAGGCCCGTGACGTCCAGCACCCACCGGGGCAGCGGCGTGCCGGTGCCGATCAGCGCAAGCGCCACCGCCAGCGAATAGAGCGGCGGGGAGGCGAGCACGGTGCGCCACGACATCTGCCCGGAGGCCAGCCCGACGCCGACCGTGAAATGGCTGATCTGGACCAGGGTCGAGAAGGCGATGGCGTAGGGCATCGCCGGTTCGCCCAGGGCGAAGAAGACGATCGGCAGGCCCAGGTTGCCGGTGTTGGGATGGATGATCGAGGGCAGGTAGGGCCGCACCGGCAACCGCGCCAGCTTCAGCACCGCGGCCCCGGCGGCGGCGCAGAGCGCCAGCGCCAGCCCGCCGGCGAGCAGCGTCTCCAGCAGCACGTCGAGCCGCACCTCGGTCTTCGACAGGGAAGTCAGCAGCAGGCTGGGCACCCCCAGATACGCCACCAGGGCCGAAACCGACTTCTCGTCGAACGGCTGGCCCAGGCGCTGCCATAGCCAGCCCAGCCCGGCGCACGCGAAGATCGGCCAGACCACATGGATGAACTGAAGGATCATGGGGGCTCTATACCGCGCGGATGCCGCAGGGGAAACGGCAGAGGCGCGTTGACTTTCGCACCGCACCCGTTAGCTTAGGCGAACATGCTGAAGACCTCTCGCGGGAGAGATCGCCGGGCGTTCGTCCCGGTGGCGCCGAAGGAGCAACCGCCCCCGGAAACTCTCAGGCAAAAGGACCGCAGAGGGAAGCACTCTGGAAAGCAGGATGCCGGTCGGTCGATCCGACTCGGACACACCTCACCGAAGGAGTAAGCTGGTCCTGCCGAATGGCGCGCCGGTGAATCTCTCAGGTCCGCGACAGAGGGGGCCGTGACCGCGCCGTTCGCGCGGAATGGGACCCTGTCGGAGGAAATGTTCCTTGAGTGACTCAACTGGCGGTGACGCCCCCCTGCTGACGACGCCGCTCCACGCCCTTCATGTGGAACTGGGCGCCAAGATGGTGCCCTTCGCCGGCTACGACATGCCGGTCCAGTACCCCCTGGGCATCCTCAAGGAACATCTCCATACCCGCGCGGCCGCCGGGCTGTTCGACGTCTCGCACATGGGCCAGGTCCGACTGATCGGCGAAGGCGCCGCGGCGGCGCTGGAGACCCTGGTTCCCGGCGACGTCCAGGCGCTGGGGCAGGGGCGGATGCGCTACAGCCTGTTCACCAACGAGCAGGGCGGCATCCTCGACGACCTGATGATCACCAACATGGGCGACCACCTGTTCCTGGTCGTCAACGCCTCCTGCAAGGAGGCCGACATCGCCCATCTGCGCCGGCACATCGGCGACCGGATCGCGGTCGAGTACCTGGGCGAGCGCGCGCTGCTGGCGCTCCAGGGGCCGCAGGCGGCCGAGGTGCTGGCCCGGTTCGTGCCCGAGGCCGCGACCATGAAGTTCATGAGCGCGATCGAGGCCGACTTCCGCGGCGTGGCGGTGCTGATCACCCGCTCCGGCTATACCGGGGAGGACGGCTACGAGATCTCGATGCCCGACGTGCTGGCCGACACCGTCGCCCGCCTGCTGCTGGCCGAGGCCGAGGTCGAGGCGATCGGCCTGGGGGCGCGCGACTCGCTCCGGCTGGAGGCGGGGCTGTGCCTCTACGGCCACGACATCGACACCACGACCACCCCGGTCGAGGCCGGTCTGAACTGGGTGATCGGAAAGCGCCGCCGCGCCGAGGGCGGTTTTCCCGGCGCTGATGTGATCCTGGGCCAGCTCGCCGACGGCACCGCGCGCCGCCGCGTCGGCATCCGCCCGGACGGCCGGGCGCCTGCCCGCGAGCACGCCCCCATCACCGACGCCTCGGGCGCCCCGATCGGCGAGGTGACCAGCGGCGGCTTCGGCCCCAGCGTCAACGGCCCGGTCGCGATGGGCTACGTCGCGACCCCGGCCGCGGCGCCGGGCACGCCGGTCAACCTGATGGTCCGGGGCAAGGCGATTCCGGCCAGGGTCGCCGAGATGCCCTTCGTCGCCCAGCGTTATTACCGGGGATAAGCGTTTCTCCGGCCGTCCTACTTCCTCAGGTTTTCAATTCCGGGATATCCGCCATGAGCACCATCAAGTTCACCAAGGACCACGAGTGGATCCGCGTCGAGGGCGACGTCGCCACCGTCGGGATCTCCGACTACGCCCAGCAGCAGCTGGGCGACGTGGTCTTCGTCGAACTGCCCGAGATCGGCCGCAACGTCGTTGCCGGCAAGGAAGCCGCCGTGGTCGAGTCGGTCAAGGCCGCCAGCGAGGTCTACGCGCCGGTCGCCGGCGACGTGGTCGAGGTCAACGAGGCGCTGGCGGACGACCCCGCCCTGGTCAACCGCGATCCCATGGGCGAGGGCTGGTTCGTCAAGCTGCGCATCGAGAACCAGTCCGACCTGGACGACCTGATGGACGAGGCGGCCTACAAGGAATACTGCGAGGGCCTGCACTGATGCGCTACCTGCCCCTGACCGAGGCCGACCGCCGGTCGATGCTCGCCACCATCGGCGTGCCCTCGGTCGACAGCCTGTTCCGCGACGTGCCGGAATCGGCCCGGCTGGCGGCGCCGATCGACGGCCTCGCCCCCCATGCCGGGGAGATGGAGGTCGAGCGGACGATCGCTGCCATGGCGGCCAAGAACGTGGCCGCTGGCAGCGTGCCCAGCTTCCTCGGCGCAGGCGCCTACCGCCACCACGTGCCCGCGGCGGTCGACCACCTGATCCAGCGCGGCGAGTTCCTGACCTCCTATACGCCGTACCAGCCGGAGGTCACCCAGGGCACGCTCCAGTACCTGTTCGAGTTCCAGACCCAGGTGGCCCTGATCACCGGCATGGACGTGGCGAACGCCTCGCTCTATGACGGCGCCACATCCTGCGCCGAGGCGGTCATGATGGCGAACCGGGTGACCCGGCGCAGCCGCGCCGTGCTGTCCGGCGGCCTTCACCCGCACTACCGCGACGTGACGGCGACCAACGCCCGCTTCCACGGGTTCGAGGTGGTGACGGCTCCCGCCGACCCGGACGGGAACGAGGACCTGGCAGCCCTGGTCGACGACAAGACCTCCTGCGTCGTGGTGCAGAACCCGGGCTTCTTCGGGCAGGTGCGCGACCTGACCGACTTGGCCGCCGCCGTCCACGCCAAGGGCGCGCTGCTGATCGTCGCGGTCGCGGAGGTGGTCTCGCTCGGGCTGCTGACGCCGCCGGGCGAGATGGGCGCCGACATCGTGGTGGCCGAGGGGCAGTCCATCGGCAACGCGCTGAATTTCGGCGGCCCCTATGTCGGCCTGTTCGCGACGCGCGACAAATATGTCCGCCACATGCCCGGCCGCCTGACCGGCCAGACCGTGGATGCCGAGGGCCGGCGCGGCTGGGTGCTGACGCTGTCCACCCGCGAGCAGCATATCCGGCGCGAGAAGGCGACCAGCAACATCTGCACCAACAGCGGGCTGTGCGCGCTGGCCTTCACGATCCACATGAGCCTGCTGGGCGAGGAAGGTTTCACGCGCCTGGCCCGGCTGAACCATGCCAAGGCGGTGCGGCTCGCCGACCGGCTGGACGCGCTGAAGGGCGTCGAGATCGTCAGCGACAGCTTCTTCAACGAGTTCACCGTCCACCTGAAGAAGCCCGCCGCGAAGGTGGTCAACAAGCTGGCCAAGGCCGGCATCCTGGGCGGCGTCCCGGTTTCCCGCCTCTATCCGGGCGACGAGGCCCTGGCCGAGCTGCTGCTGGTGGCCGCGACCGAGACCAATACCGACGCCGACATGGATGCCCTGGCCTCCGGCCTGAAGGAAGCACTGTTATGAATACCCAGGGACGCAAGACCCATATCGACGCGCTGGGCGTCGAGGGTGGCGGGGCCGCTTCCGCCGCGGCCGGCACGATCAGCGGCAACCGCGCGCTGATGCTGGAAGAACCCCTGATCTTCGAACAGGACAGCCCCGGCACCACCGGTGTGGACCTGCCGGAGCCGCCCGCCGTCAAGAGCCGCCTGGGCCAAGTGCGGGAGCGCGGGCGGATCGGGCTGCCCGGCCTCAGCGAGCCCGAGGTGATCCGCCACTATACCCGACTGTCCCAGAAGAACTACGCGATCGACAGCGGGCTCTATCCGCTGGGGTCGTGCACCATGAAGCACAACCCGCGCCTGAACGAGAAGCTGGCCCGCCTGCCGGGCTTCAGCGACATCCACCCGCTCCAGCCGGAGCGGACGGTGCAGGGCGCGCTGGAGTTGATCGACACGCTGGCCCATTGGCTTAAGACGCTGACCGGCATGCCGGCCGTCGCCATGTCGCCGGCAGCGGGGGCCCACGGCGAGCTGTGCGGCATGATGTCGATCCGCGCCGCCATCGAGGACCGCGACGGCGGCACCAGCCAGCGCCGCCGCGTGCTGGTCCCCGAATCCGCCCACGGCACCAATCCGGCGACGGCGGCGGCCTGCGGCTTCACCGTGGACGCGATCCCGGCCGACGCCACCGGCCGGGTCGATGTCGAGGCGCTGAAGGCGAAGCTGGGCGACGACGTCGCCGCGATCATGCTGACCAACCCCAACACCTGCGGGCTGTTCGAGCGCGACATCGTCGAGATCGCGGAAGCCGTGCACGCGGCCGGCGCCTATTTCTACTGCGACGGCGCCAACTTCAACGCCATCGTCGGCCGGGTCCGTCCCGCCGACCTCGGCATCGACGCGATGCACATCAACCTGCACAAGACCTTCTCCACGCCCCACGGCGGCGGCGGCCCGGGCAGCGGCCCGGTCGTGCTGTCCGACGCGCTGGCGAAGTTCGTGCCCTTGCCCTACGTGGTCCACGGCCCGGACGGCTTCTCCCTGGTGGAAAGCACCGCGGACGAGGACTCCACCGGCAAGGAGTTCGGCCGGCTGAAGGGCTTCCATGGCCAGATGGGCATGTTCGTGCGGGCGTTGGCCTATATCCTGAGCCACGGCGCCGACGGCCTGCGGCAGGTGGCCTCCGACGCTGTGCTCAACGCCAACTACGTGATGGCGAGCCTGGGCGACGTGATGACGCCGTCGTTCGAGGGGCCGTGCATGCACGAGGCGCTGTTCGACGACCGGTTCCTGAAGGGGACGGGGGTCACGACGCTCGACTTCGCGAAGGCGATGATCGACGAGGGCTACCACCCGATGACCATGTATTTCCCGCTGGTCGTCCACGGCGCCTTCCTGATCGAGCCGACCGAGACCGAGAGCAAGCAGAGCCTGGACGCCTTCATCCGCGTGATGCGCGGCCTTGCCGAACGCGCCAAGTCCGGCGACGCCGACCACTTCCTCGGCGCGCCCCGCATGACGCCGAGGCGGCGGCTGGACGAGACGGGGGCCGCGCGGAAGCCGGTGCTGCGCTGGGTGCCGGAGGTGGAACAGCGGGAGGCGGCGGAGTAGGGGACCGACGTGTAGGCCGGTTCAAGGAGAGGGGAGGCCGGGGATGCGATCAACGTCCCTGGCCTTCTCGTCAATATGTGGCAGATACGCGAACTGAATCCGTCGTTCGGTTCTGCGCGGAGGGGGGTGCTTGGTAACGGGCGTACCTACCGCGATTGGAAACAGATAGGTTCCGGAGACGGATGCGCTCGCTGCCCGCCGGCGCTGATCCAGGATTCTTAATCTGGGTGCATCTGCGTGCATCTGCGGCCGATATATAAAGCCCGCCCCGCGTCACCGCACCGCATGGACCGGCGCGTGCAGACCCGCGATGAATTGCCCGCTGGGCATGCCCCGGCATGCGGCAAGGGGCGGGGGCATGGCGAACGGCTACGACGCGACGATCAAGGAACTGGTCTGGGCCGGCGCCCCGGCCCTGCTGAAGCTGCTGGCAGGCGACCGGGTCGCCAGCTTCCTCTCGGCCGAGTTCTCCACGGTGCGCCAGCGCCGCCCGGACATGGTCGCCGAGCTGGACGGCGGCGGCCTGTTCCACATGGAGTTCCAGGTCGGCCGCGAGGACATGGTCTGGCGCATGCTGGAATACTACGCCCTGATCTCCCGGCACCATGGCGGCGCCCCGGTGACCCAGCTGGTGCTCCATCTCGGCGAGCGCGGCGAGGGCGGCCCGCCCGGCATCCGCCACCCCAACCTGAACTTCCGCTACGAGGTGCGCTACATCGCCGACCTCGACGCCGGGCCGCTGCTCGACAGCCCGGCGCCGGAGGACGCGGTGCTGGCAATCCTTTGCCGATGCGACGATATTAGGGAGCGCGTCCGGCGCATCCTGGCCCGCCTTGCCCCGCTGCCCCGGCGCGAGCGCGCGGACGCCGCGGCCAAGCTGCTGATCCTGTCCCAGTTGCGCAGGGCGACCCCGGTCGTCAAGGAGGAGTTGGAGACCATGGCGATCCAGTTCAACATCAAGGAACACCCCTACCTCAGCGAGATCTTCGCCCAGGGCCTGGAGGAGGGCGAGGCCAAAGGCAGGGCGGAAGCACTTCTCCGGCTGGTCGAGCGCCGCCGCGTCGCCGTGCCGGAGGAAACCGGGCGCCGCATCCGCGCGGCGACGGTCGCCGACCTCGACCGCTGGCTCGACGCCGTTATCGACGCGCCGACCCTCACCGCCGCCGATCTCGAGGCCATCCTGGCCCAGCCGCGCCACTGACTCTCAGCGGCGCCGACCGGGACATAATTTCACACCAAATTTTAACCTTAAGCTCTGTAGGCTTGGCTCATTCCCTTGCGTTCTCGTGGAAAAGGAATGCGCCTATGAGCCGGACCCGCGTCGCCCTCGTCGCTTCCCTGCTTCTGTTCGCCCCGCTCCAGGCCTGGGGGCAGACGGCGGCGGCATCGGCGGAGGAGATGTCCCGGTCGCAGGCGTTGAGGCTGTTCAACGCCGCTTTCGCCGATCTGCGGGCAGGGTATGTGGATCAGGTCGATGCCGACAGGCTAGTGGAGGCGGCCATCGGAGGGCTGCTGGCATCGCTCGATCCCCATTCCAAGTATCTCAATCCAGACCGCTATGCGGAAAACAAGGCGCAGAACAGCGGCGAGTTCGGCGGAGTCGGGGTCGAGATGGCGGTCGAGAACGGGCTGGTGAAGGTGCTGGCGCCGATCGAGGACTCGCCGGCCTTCCGGGCCGGCGTTCTGGCCGGCGATTTGTTCACCCACATCAATGGCCAGCCGGTCCGCGGCGTCACCCTGAGCGAGGCGATGGACCGCATGCGCGGCAGCGTCGGCACGCCCCTGACGGTGACGATCCAGCGCGGTCCGGACGGCAAGACCTTCGAGCTGACCCTGGTGCGCGAGATGGTCAAGAGCCCGGCGGTGCGCTGGCGGGCGGAAGGCACCGTCGGATACATCAAGATCAGCGGTTTCACCCAGCAGACCCAGCCGGGCCTGGAGAAGGCCCTGGCGGCGCTGGACGCACGGTTGGGCGACCGGCTGACCGGCTACGTGATCGACCTGCGCGACAATCCGGGCGGGCTGGTCAAGCAGGCGATCTCGGTCTGCGACAGCTTCCTCGACCAGGGGGAGATCGTCTCGACGCGCGGCCGGGGCGCGCTGTCGGAGCGGCGCTACTGGGCTACGCCCGGCGACCTCGCCCATGGCAAGCCGATCGTCCTGCTGGTCAACGGCCGCAGCGCCTCCGCCTCGGAGATCGTCGCGGGCGCCCTGCAGGACCAGCGCCGGGCCGTCGTCCTGGGCAGCCAGACCTTCGGCAAGGGGTCGGTCCAGACCATCACGCCGCTGTCCAACCGGGGAGCGACCCGGATGACCACGGCGCGCTACTACACGCCGTCGGGCCGCTCGATCCAGGCGCTGGGGATCACGCCGGATGTCGTCGTGGAGGCTGCGAAGGTGATGCCGGTGGGCGCCCGGTCCGAGGCGGGCATCCAGGCCGGGGCCAAACCCGAGGATTACCAGCTCACCCGGGCGCTCGACATCGTGCGCGGGGCCGCGATGTTCGCAGCCCCCTCACAGGCCGCATCCCAGCAGGCGGAGCTGGTGCGCTAGGCACCAGCCCTTCCGGCTTTCAGGACGCCGAGGCCGTCGTCCTCAGCCGGTCCAGCAGCGTGCTTGACGCGAAGCCGTCGGCGGGAAGGTTCTGCGACTTCTGGAAGGCCCGGATCGCCCCCCGGGTATTGGCGCCGATGATGCCGTCGGGATTGCCGACCGGCAGGCCGCGCGCGCCCAGCAGGCGCTGCAGCTCGAACCGCTCGTCGCGGCTGAGCGGCCGTTCGTCGCGCGGCCAGGCACCCTGGACGCCGGGCCGGCCGGCCATCCGGTCGCTCAGGTAGGAGACCGCCAGCGCGTAGCTGCTGGAATTGTTGTAGCGCAGGATCGAGCGGAAATTGTTCATCACCAGGAACGCGGCGCCCCGGTGGCCGGCGGGCAGCAGGATCGACGCCTCGGCCTGGTCGGGCAGGGCGCGCGTGCCGGCCGCCTGCCGGACGCCGAGACGGCGCCACTCCGCGACCGGCTTGCGCACCGACATGTCGGCCGATTCGTAGTCGAACCCGGTGGGCAGCACGGCTTCGGCGCCCCAGGGCTCTCCCGCGCGCCAGCCGACGTCGCGCAGATATCCCGCGGTCGAGCCGAACACGTCGGGCAGGCTGTTCCACAGGTCGCGCCGGCCGTCGCCGTCCCGGTCCACCGCGTGGCCGGCGTAGGTCGTCGGGATGAACTGGGTATGGCCCATGGCGCCGGCCCAGGACCCGACCAGGCGGCCCTGCGGCGCGTCGCCCCGGTCGATGATGCGGAGCGCCTCCAGCAGCTGTTCGCGCCAGAAGTCGGCCCGGCGGCCGTGCCAGGCGAGCGTGGCCAGCGCCTCGACCACGTTGTAGCTGCCCATGTTGCCGCCGAAATTGCTCTCCATCGCCCAGATCGCGACGACGATCTCGGGCGGCACCCCGTAGTCGCGCTCGACGCCCGAGAGCAGGGCGCGCTGCACGGAGAGCTGTTCGCGGCCGCGGGTGATCCGGGTCTCGCTGACGGCGCCGTCGAGATAGCTCCAGACCGGGCGAACGAATTCCGGCTGGCTGCTGTCCGATGCCAGGACTTCAGGCAGGATGCGCAGCCCCGACAGATTCCGGTCCACCGTGGCGGCCCCGATCCCGGCGGCGCGCGCATCGGCCCGGAAGCCCGCCAGCCAGGTCTCGAAATCGGTTTCCTGCGCTGCCGGGTCGGCCGTCAGGGGCGCCGCCCGGTCCGTGGCGCCCGGCGGCGGCTTGACGCCCGGAACAGGCAGGGGCTCGCTCCCGGCGGAGGAGCAGCCGGCCGACGCCACGACCGCGGCGGCCAGAAAGAGGATGTGAGAAGTCTTCAGTCCCATGCGCCGACCCGCTGTTGCACCCGTACCGCATCTCAATAGAGGTGTTGAGTTCCCGGCACAAGCGGCAGCCGGCGAGGCGGCGATGTTCCGGGATCTCTCACTTTAGGGTGGTTTCGCGCCTTTTTCGTATAAATCCGTGATGCAGGTCACAGGGTCCGTCCGGATATCGCGGCATTCTCTGATCCATGGGGACTCGGCCGAACGGTCTATGTTGCAACGCGGCATCAGGTTGCGACAAAGTGTAAAACCCGCCTTTTGATTGAGGCTACCTTGCCATGAATTTGATGTATCTCATGACGGGCGGCTTTTTTCTTGGGCATGGTCATGGCAGAGCGCAGGAACCGGAGTAACGGAGACTCCAAGATGGACAGTTTCGTCAAGGACTGGGCACGGTGGTCTGTCGCCGAGCGGTACACCGCGATCGGCGTCGTGGCGGCCTCGCTGATCGGCGTGGCGACCCATCTCCTGCTCGACGTGATCTGATCGGCCGGTCCGGCTTCGGGTGCGCTGTCGCGCGCCATGCTTGCCTGACCGTGCTTGCCTGAACAGGGGCGGTCGAATTACGCTCGCCCCATGGAAGAATCCCCCAAGGAAGAATTCGTCGTCCGCCCGGATCCTGCCGACCCGCGCCTGACGAAGCGGGTCACCGGCATCGACCAGACCGGCGCCCCGATCGAAACCTCAGTCACCGTCGAGCGGCCCCTGACCCTGTTCCTCAACGGTCAGGAGATCGTCACCATGATGACGATCTGCGACTATCCCGAATATCTGGCGCTGGGATACCTGCTGAACCAGAACATGCTGCGCACCGACGACAGCGTCACCGACATCGTCTATGACGACGAGATCGAGACCGTCGTGGTTCGGACCGAGCGCCCGACCGACTTCGAGCAGAAGCTGAAGAAGAAGACGCTGACCTCGGGCTGCGCCCAGGGCACCGTGTTCGGCGACCTGATGGAGAAGTTCGGCGACATCCGCCTGTCTTCGGAGGCGCGGCTCAAGACTTCCTGGCTGGCGGCGCTGACCCGCAAGATCAACACCGCGCCCAGCCTCTACCTGGAGGCCGGCGCGATCCACGGCTGCGTCCTGTGCCAGGAGGACAGGCCGCTGGTCTATATGGAGGATGTCGGCCGCCACAACGCCGTGGACAAGGTGGCCGGCTACATGTGGCGGCACGGCCTGACGCCGGAGGACAAGATCTTCTACACGACCGGGCGCCTGACCTCGGAGATGGTGATCAAGACGGTCCAGATGGGCATTCCCATCCTGGTGTCGCGCAGCGGCTTCACCGCCTGGGGCGTGGAACTGGCGCGCGAGGCCGGCCTGACGCTGATCGGACGCGCCCGCGGGCGCCGCTTCGTGGCTTTGGCCGGGGAGGAGCGGATCGTGTTCGACCTGGAGCCGGGGGAGAAAGCTTCGGGGGAGGGAGACGACGAACCCACCACCCATCGCAGGAAGGGGAGCCGCGGCGATGACGGGGAATAGGGCGGAGGGCGTCGTCGGCGTGCTACTGGCCGGCGGGCTGTCGCGCCGCATGGGCGGCGGGGACAAGACGCTGCGGCCGCTGGCCGGCCGGCCGATCCTGGACCGGATCATCGACCGCGTCCGGCCGCAGGTCGGCAGGCTCGTGCTGAACGCCAACGGCGACCCGGCGCGATTCGCCATGACGGGGCTGGACGTCGTGCCCGACGTGGTGCCGGACTATGCCGGGCCGTTGGCCGGCGTGCTGAGCGGTTTGGACTGGGCGGCGGAAAACGCCCCCGGCGCCCGCTGGGTGGCGAGCTTCGCGACCGACGCGCCTTTCCAGCCGCCCGACCTGGTGGAGCGGCTGCTGGCCGCCGTGGAGCGCGAGAGCGCCGACATGGCCTGCGCCCGCTCCGGCGGCCGCGAGCATCCGGTGTTCGGCCTGTGGCCGGTCCATCTGCGCCACGACCTGCGCCGGGCGATGGTGGAGGAGCAGGTTCGAAAGGTCGATGTCTGGACGGCGCGGTACCGGCTGGCCGTCGCCGATTTCGACGCCGATCCGGTCGATCCCTTCTTCAACACGAACCGCCCCGACGACCTTGCGGAAGCGGAGCGGCTGGTGGGGGACGGGCTGGTCGATTAATGCCGGGCTGCCGCCGCGATGAGACGGTCCAGGTCGCTGATCCGGTAAGGCTTGGCGACCCAGCCTGCCGGGGCCGACGCGTCGTGACCGGTCCCGATCACCTCGTCGATCGCGTTGCCGCGGCAGATCACCACGGGAATCCCGAGCCGGCCCGAGATTTCTCGCGCGGCGTCGATGCCCTCGTTCCGGTCGGAGAGGCCGCCGTCCACGACGGCCACGTCCGGGCGGTGCAGCTCGGCCAGCCGTACGGCGTCCGGGGCGGTATCAGCCCAGGCGCAGACTTCGTAACCGAGGTCCATCAGTCCGAATCGCACGGCCCAGGCGATCAGGGGATCATTTTCCGCAACGATCAGGCGGGTTTTATGGTCCATATCTTGCCTCCACAGGGGCGACCGACCCAAGGCTTATGGGTATCCCTATATCTTGGGTGCTGCAATTAGTCTCAACGATATACGGTGTGGTTTGTCGCGTCTGGCATCCGGATTTTTGCTCCGGCACCTCGAAAGCCGTCCACGGGCCGCGCGGAGGAACTACCATGCGGAGGCGTGCTTGGCAAAACCCGGTATATGCGATTCATTTCGGGCAATTCCCGCTACTGCCGTTCGTACCGGCAGCCCTGTCTGGACGCTTGACCGTCCCTCCCCGACAGGCGAGCATCGATCCATACCGCCTGGAGCGACAAAATGGCGGGCTCGGGGCCGGATGCCCGGGGCTTCACGGTTACAACAGGGGATGTGCCGATGCGACGTATGGTGACCGCTGCCGTGGCTGCAGCGAGCTTGGCGGCGAGCTTCATGGTATCCGCGGCGATGCCCGCGGTTGCCTGGGCCCAGACCAAGTGGGACCTGCCCACCGCCTATCCCGACAGCAATTTCCACACGCAGACCCTGCGCTGGTTCGCCGACGAGGTCCGGCGCGCCACCGGCGGGCAGCTCGACATCACGCTGCACAGCAACGCGTCCCTGTTCAAGATGCCGGAGATCAAGCGGGCGGTCCAGACGGGCCAAGTGCCGGCGGGCGAGATCCTGCTGTCCGCCTACGGCAACGAGGACCCGGTGTTCGAGGCCGACGCCATCCCCTTCCTTGCGGCGGGCTATCCGGCGGCGCGCAAGCTGTACGAGGCGCAGAAGCCGCTGCTGGAGAAGCGCCTGGCCGACCAGGGCATCCGGCTGCTCTACTCGGTCGCCTGGCCGGGGCAGGGCATCTACACCAAGCGCGAGATCACCCAGGTCGGCGATTTCCGCGGCATCAAGTTCCGGGCCTACAACGCCGCCACCGCGCGGCTCGCCGAATTGCTGGGCGCCGCGCCGACCACCGTCCAGCAGGCCGAGGTGCCGCAGGCCTTCGCGACCGGCGTGGTCGACGCGATGATCACGTCGGGCGCCACCGGCGTGGATACCAAGGCCTGGGAGTTCTCCAAGTTCTACTACGACACCTCGGCCATGCACCCGCGCAACGCCGTGATGATCGGGGAGCGCGCCTGGCGCCGCCTTCCGGAAGAGGTGCGGACCAGCGTGCTGGAGATCGCCGCCAAGGCGGAAGCGCGCGGCTGGGCCGAGAGCGAGCGGATCGCCGAGGAGACCAAGAAGACCATGGGTCAGAACGGGCTGACCATCGTCACGCCGCCGGATGCCCTGATGGGCGACATCCGCGCGGTCGGCCGCACCATGATCGACGAGTGGGTCAAGAAGGCCGGAGCGGACGGGCAGAAGATCGCCGACGCGCTGAAGTAACGGCCGATGCGCAGGGTCCTCGACGGGCTTTACCGGCTGTGCGGCTGGCTCGCGGCCTTCTTCCTGGTCGCGATCGCCGTCCTGATCCTGCTCCAGGTCGGAGGGAGGATGGTCGGGGTGCTGATCCCGTCCGCCGACGACTTGGCCGGCTTCGCCATGGCGGCCTCGTCGTTCCTGGGCCTGGCCTACGCGCTCCGGGCCGGCGGGCACATCCGGGTGAGCCTGATCCTCCAGCGCTTGTCCGGCGGCCCCCGCCGCTGGGCGGAGCTGTGGAGCCTGGGGGCGGGAAGCCTGCTGACCGGCTACTTCGCCTGGTACAGCGGCGCCATGACCTGGGAGTTCTTCACCTTCGGCGACGTCTCGCCGGGGCTGCTGCCGATCCCGCTGTGGATCCCCCAGAGCACCATGACCCTGGGCCTGGGGCTGATCTGCGTGGCTCTGGTCGACGACCTCGTCGCGGTGGCGAAAGGACAGCCCGCCAGCTACGAGGGAGCCGAGGGCGACCTGCTCGAGTCCGAGAAGCTGGCGGCCGGCCCCGATGCGAAGCTCTGATTGCAGGAAAAGGCCTCGCCCTTGGACCCCCTGATCCTCTCCGCCGTCCTGATCATCCTGCTGCTGCTCCTGCTCGCCAGCGGCATCTGGGTGGCGCTGTCGCTGCTGGCGGTCGGGCTGATCGCCATGGTGTTCTTCACCTCCGCCCCGTCGGGGCTGGTCATGGCGACCACCGTCTGGGGGGCCAGTGCCAGTTGGACGCTGACGGCCCTGCCGCTGTTCATCTGGATGGGCGAGATCCTGTTCCGCACCCGCCTGTCGGAGGACATGTTCCAGGGGCTGGCCCCGTGGATGGCGCGGCTGCCCGGCCGGCTGATGCATGTGAACATCGTCGGCTGCGGGATCTTCGCCGCGGTGTCCGGCTCCTCCGCCGCGACCTGCGCAACGATCGGCCGGATGTCCCTGCCGGAACTGAAGCGGCGCGGCTATGACGAGCGGATGAGCATCGGCACGCTGGCTGGCTCCGGGACGCTGGGACTGCTGATCCCGCCGTCGATCATCATGATCGTCTACGGCGTCGCGGCCGACGTGTCGATCGGCCGGCTGTTCATCGCCGGGGTGCTGCCCGGCATCCTGCTGATCGCCCTGTTCATGGGCTATGTCGCCGTCTGGTCGCTGATGAATCCGGACCGCACGCCGCCCGGCGGGCCGGCGACGACCCTGGGCGAGCGGCTGCAGGCCTCGCGCCGGCTGATCCCGGTGGTGGTGCTGATCGCCGCCGTGATCGGCTCGATCTATTCCGGGATCGCCACCGCGACCGAGGCGGCGGCGCTGGGCGTCGCCGGGGCCCTGGTGCTGTCCGCGGCGTCGGGGACGCTGACCTGGAGCAGCTTCCGGGAAAGCCTGATGGGCGCCATGGTCACCTCCAGCATGATCGCCTTCATCCTGGCCGGGGCCGCCTTCCTGACGGTGGCCATGGGCTTCACCGGAATCCCGCGCGTGCTGGCCCAGTTCATCAACGACCTGGGCCTGTCGCCCCTGGCGCTGCTGGCGGCGCTGACGGCGTTCTTCGTGCTGCTGGGCTGCTTCCTCGACGGGATCTCCATGGTGGTGCTGACCACGTCGGTGGTCATGCCGATGGTCCAGGCCGCCGGGATCGATCCGCTGTGGTTCGGGATCTATATCGTGCTGGTGGTCGAGATGGCCCAGATCACCCCGCCGGTGGGATTCAACCTGTTCGTCCTGCAGGGGCTGACGGGGCGGGACATCCTTTATGTCGCCCGGGCGGCCTTCCCCTTCTTCCTGATCCTGGTGACGGCGATCGTGCTGGTCACCGTCTTTCCCGGCATCGTGACCTGGCTGCCGGCCCAGATGATCGGCCGCTGAGCCATGGCCGGAATCGAATCCGGAGCGGCTGGTGATCAGCCGCGCTTCCTGCCGGCGGGCGACGCGGCGCTGATCGTCGAGTTCGGCGCCGCGATCGACGCCGACATCAACGGGCGGGTCCTGGCGCTCGACGCGGCCCTGGCGGACGCGGCGCTGCCCGGCGTGGTCGAGACGGTGCCGACATACCGCTCGCTCCTGGTGCAGTTCGATCCGGCCGTGCTGACCCATGCCGAGCTGGCTGAGGCGCTGGCGGCCCTTGGACCCGCCCCCGATGGCGGGAAGGCCGCGGCGCGGCGCTGGACCGTCCCGGTCGCCTATGGCGGCAAGCACGGCATCGATTTGGAGGATGTCGCCCGCCACCACGGCATCTCGGCGGAGGAGGTCGTGCGGATTCACCTCTCCGGCGACTACCGGGTCTACATGATCGGGTTCGCGCCCGGTTTCGCCTATCTGGGCGGGCTGCCGGAAGCGCTGCACACGCCGCGCCGGCACGATCCCCGGATGAGGGTGCCGGCCGGGACCATCTCCATCGGCGGCATGCAGGCGGCGGTCTGTTCCACCCCGATCCCGTCGGGATGGCACCTGCTGGGGCGGACGCCGGTCCGGGGATTCGACCTGCGGCGGCCCGACCCGTTCCTGTTCCGGCCCGGCGACCGGATCCGTTTCGTCCGGATCGACGCGGAGGAGTTCGAACGGCTGGATGCCCTGGCGGAATCCGGCGGCTACCTGCCGGAGCCGGACGGACCCGCCGGAGGAGGGGAGGATTGAGGCGATGGCCGACCTGATAGTCGTCCAGCCCGGCCCCCAGGTCACGATCCAGGACCTGGGCCGGGTCGGCTGGCAGCGCTTCGGCATCGCCGCGGCGGGAGCCCTGGACCCTCCTTCGCTGCGCGCCGCCAACCTTCTGGCCGGCAACCCGCCCGGGACCGCCGCGGTCGAGTTCACCCTGGCGGGCGGGGAGTACGAGGCAGAGGGGGCCACGCTGCGCCTGGCCGTCGCGGGCGGGGATTTCCAGGTCACCGTGGACGGCGAGCCGGTGCCGCCCTGGACGGGCTTCGACCTGGAGCCGGGGCGGCGCCTGAGGATCGGCGCCGCCCCGGACGCCCTGCGCGGATATCTGGCGGCCGGCGGCGGCTTCGCCCTGCCGCCTCGGCTCGGCAGCCTGTCCACCCATGTCCGCTCCGGCCTGGGCGGGCTGGACGGCGGGGTGCTGCGGCCGGGGGACCGCTTGCCGCTGGCTGCCGGCGCAGCGCCCGCCGGGCCGCCGATGACCCTCGACCCGCAGGCACTGCCGCCCCGGCGCGAGATCCTTCGGGTGGTGCTGGGACCGCAGGACGATCATTTCACGGCCGCCGGGATCGAGACCTTCCTGACCGGTGCCTATGCCGTGACGGCCGATGCCGACCGCATGGGCTATCGGCTGAACGGGCCGGAGATCGAGCATGCCGGCGGATTCAACATCATCTCCGACGGGATCGCGGCCGGCAGCATCCAGGTTCCCGGCACCCGCCAGCCCATCGTGCTGCTGGCCGACCGTCAGCCGACGGGAGGCTATCCCAAGATCGCGACCGTCATAACGCCCGACCTGCCGTCCCTGGCCCAGGCGCGGCCGGGGAATACCGTCCGGTTCCAGGCCGTCGATCCGGCCGAGGCGGTGGCGGTCCGCCGGAACTGGGAGGCGATGCTCGGCCGGATGGGAGAATGGCTGGCTCCGGCGGGCGCGGGGAGGGAGCTGGACAGCGAGCGCCTGCTCGGCATCAACCTCGTGGGCGGCGTGGTGGATGGCCTTGCCTGAGTTGCCGGGCTGCAAGAGAGATGATCGGCCACGGACGACGGCGACGGGCAGGGATGATCCGGATGATATCTTTGTCCATCGCCGTCATCCGTGGCAAGGGACCCTCAGATCCGGTATCCGGCGCGCAGCGGGGAAAGCGGCACGTTGGCGCGGATCGCCTCCAGCATGAAGTAGCGGGTCATCTGGAGCGTGTCGGTGCGCCAGTACAGCTTGTGCAGGTCGTTGACCAGGAAGTCGGGTTCCAGGTTGGCGTAGCAGTAGGTCTCGACCCAGGTCTGGTCCGGCTCGGTCGGCGACGCCGCGTCGCGCCAGCCGATCATCCAGCCGGCATGGCCGGCCCCGGTCGCCCAGCGCTCGAAATGAGGGGCGACCGTGGTGGACCCGATCGGCTTGATCACCGGGATGGAGTAGACCACGACGAAGCGGCGCACGTTCAGCTGCATCTTCATCAGCAGATCCTCGCCGAAGGCGTGGATCAGGTAGGCAGCGTCGGAGGTGCCGGTCACGTGCCGGGTCTCCACCTTGGCGCGGGTCACGTGGGCCAGCGTCTGCGGCCGGGCCTCCTCGCTGAACCGGGGCATGTCGTATTCCACCGAGGACAGGATGGACGGCATCTGGACCGTCAGGAACTCCTCGGTTTCCCGCTGGGCGGCATCCAGGCTGAGGTCGGGGGTGGTCGCAGGCTGGGGCATCGCCGGAGGGTCCGTTTCTGGGTTGGGCAGGGATACGCCCGCAACAACCCGATCCATGCGCCTTTTGTTTCGCTGCCCTGTTCCATGGAGACATGCCCGGCCCTTGCGCCCGCACCGGCTCACTGGCTAGTGTACGATGTCCGATGGACCGGGCACGCACGTGGAGACTTTTCAGTTTGCGCTACATCAGCACGCGGGGCGCAGCCCCGACTCTCGCCTTCGACGAAGTTCTGCTCGCCGGGCTTGCGCGCGACGGCGGTCTGTACGTGCCTGAGACCTGGCCGACCTTCACCCCCGACGAGATCCGCGCGATGCGCGGACTTCCCTATGCCGAACTCGCGGTCCGGGTCATGGCGCCCTTCCTGGGCGGCCGGGTGACCGAGGCGGAGTTCGCGGGCCTGGTGCGCGACGCCTATGCCGGTTTCGACCATGCCGCGGTGACGCCGCTGGTGCAGCTTGACCAGAGCACCTGGGTGATGGAGCTGTTCCACGGCCCGACGCTGGCCTTCAAGGACGTGGCGCTCCAGCTGCTCGGCCGCCTCTTCGACCATGTGCTGGCCAAGAAGGCCGAGCACGTGACGATCGTCGGCGCCACCTCCGGCGACACGGGGTCGGCGGCGATCGAGGCCTGCCGGGACCGCGAGGCGGTCGACATCTTCATCCTGCACCCCAAGGGCCGCACGTCGGAGGTGCAGCGCCGCCAGATGACGACGGTACTGTCGGACAACGTCCACAACATCGCGCTGGAAGGCTCGTTCGACGATTGCCAGGACCTGGTCAAGGCGATGTTCAACGATACGTCCTTCCGGGACGAGCAGAACCTGTCGGCGGTCAATTCGATCAACTGGGCCCGCATCATGGCCCAGATCGTCTATTACTTCGCGGCGGCGATCGAGCTGGGGGCGCCGGACCGGCAGGTCTCCTTCGCCGTGCCGACCGGCAATTTCGGCAATGTCTACGCGGCCTACGGCGCGCGGGCCATGGGCCTGCCCATCCAGCGGCTGGTGGTCGGGACCAACTCCAACGACATCCTGGCGCGTTTCTTCGCCACGGGCACGATGCAGACCCAGGCCGTGATGCCGACCATCAGCCCCAGCATGGACATCCAGATCTCCAGCAACTTCGAGCGGCTGCTGTTCGACCTCTACGACCGCGACGGCCCGGCGCTGAACCAGTGCATGGGGCGGTTCCGGTCGGGCGGCTCCTTCGCCGTGACCCCGGCCCAGCTGGACCGCGCCCGCCTGGTGTTCAACGGGCACAAGGTGGACGAGGATCTGACCCGGGCGACCATGGCGGAGACGAGGCGGCTGGCCGGCGGCCTGCTGATCGATCCGCACACCGCCGTGGGCCTGGCCGCCGCGCGCGCCGAGCAGCCCCATATCGATCCCGCCGTTCCCCTGGTGGCGCTCGCCTGCGCCCACCCCGCCAAATTCCCCGATGCGGTCGAACGGGCGACCGGCGTGCGCCCGCCGCTGCCGCCCCGTCTGGCCGACCTTTACGAGCGCGAGGAGCGCGTCACCGTGCTGCCCAACGATCTCAAGGCCGTCCAGGCCTTCGTCCGATCCCGAGCCCGACGCACCGCCGCAGGGCAGAGGAGCGCATGAGCACGATCAAGGTAACGACTCTTCCCAACGGCCTCCGGGTCGCCACCGACAGCATGCCCCATGTGGAGACGACGTCGCTCGGCGTCTGGGTCGGAGTCGGCACCCGCAACGAGCGCGCCGAGGTCAACGGCGTCGCCCATCTGGTCGAGCACATGGTGTTCAAGGGCACGCCGACACGGACAGCCTTCGACATTTCCGAGCAGATCGAGGCGGTCGGCGGCCACATGAACGCCTATACCACCCGCGAGCACACGGCTTATTACGCCAAGGTGCTGAAGGAGGACGCGGCCCTCGCCCTGGACGTGATCGGCGACATGCTCCAGCACAGCCTGCTGGACGAGGACGAACTGGTCCGCGAGCGCGACGTGGTGCTGCAGGAGATCGGGCAGGCCGAGGACACGCCCGACGACATCATCTTCGACCATTTCCAGGCCCGCGCCTTCCCCGACCAGGCGCTCGGCCGCCCGGTCCTGGGCCAGCCGGAGATCATCGGCGCCCTGCCGCGCGACGCGCTGGTCGACTATATCGGCGGCAACTATTCGGGCCGCACCATGGTGCTGGCGGCTTCGGGCCGGATCGACCACGGCTGGCTGGTCGAGAAGGCGGCGGAGGTCTTCCGCGACCTGCCGGCCCCGGCCGATCCCGCCGCGCTCGACCCGGCGCGCTACACCGGCGGGGATTTCCGCGAGGACCGCGACCTGGAGCAGCTGCACATCGTGCTGGGCTTCGAAGGCGTCGGCGTCCACGATCCGGACTATTACGCCCATTCCGTGCTGTCGACCCTGCTGGGCGGCGGAATGTCTTCCCGGCTGTTCCAGGAAGTGCGCGAGAAGCGGGGGCTGGCCTACAGCGTCCATACCTTCTCCGGCGCCTACGAGGACGGCGGGCTGTTCGGCGTCTATGCCGGGACCGGGCCGGAGAAGATCGGCGAGCTGGTGCCGGTGATGTGCGACGAGCTGTGCAAGGTGGCGCTGGACGTCACCGACGAGGAAGTGCGCCGCGCCCGCGCGCAGCTGAAGGCCGGCATGCTGATGGCGCTGGAAAGCACCATGTCGCGCTGCGAGCAGCTGGGCCAGCAGATGGTGATCTTCGACCGTCCCGTGCCGGTCGCCGAGATGGTGGAGAAGATCGACGCGGTCGATGCCGCCGCCGTGCGCCGCGCCGCCCTGCGCCTGCGCGCCAAGGCGCCGACCGTGACCGCGCTGGGACCCCTGGACGGGCTTGAGGATTATGGGCGGATCGCCGCGCGCCTGTCCTGACGCCGTGTTCCCGCCATGGAAGATTCATCCGGGGGATGGCGCAGGGCCGTGATCGGATTGCTGAGGAACGGTCTGATCAGTTCGCCCGCCATCCGGCTCGAGGGCCAGCGGGTCTCGATCCGGCCGCCGCTGGCGCGCGACTGGCAGGAATGGTCCGACCTGCGCGAGCGCAGCCGGGCCTTCCTGACGCCGTGGGAACCGACTTGGCCGGCGGACGCGCTGGCCCGGACGGCTTATCTGCGCCGGCTGCGCCGCCAGATCATCGAGTGGCGCGACGACGAGGCCTACAGCTTCCTGGCCGTGGAGCGCCGCACCGACCGGGTGGTCGGCGGCATCGGCCTTAGCAACATCCGGCGCGGCGTGGCCCAGACGGGGACGCTGGGCTATTGGGTCGGCGAGACCTACGCCCGGCGCGGCTACATGAGCGAGGCGACCCGCCTGACCCTGGACTTCGCCTTCGGCCAGCTGGGACTTCATCGGATCGAAGCGGCGTGCCTTCCGACGAACGCGCCGAGCCGGGGCCTGCTGGAGAAGGTGGGATTCCAGTACGAGGGCTATGCCAGGGGCTACCTGCGCATCGACGGCGCCTGGCGCGACCACGTGCTCTACGCGATCCTGCGGGAGGAATGGCGGGGCTGAGGAACGTAGGTCGGCCTCGGCCGAAGGCCGACCTACGGCACTGATTTACTGATCACGGGGAAGGATGGCACCCTCGGCTGATATCCTGGTACCGAGGCTGTCGGCCCAGGCTTGCACAGACTGATGGTCGATGACCCAGCCGGAGTCAACGTCGGCCAGTGCCTCCAGGGTCAGGCGCCTCCGCTCTTCCTCTTGTCCGACCCAGGCTGACAGAGCCTGCCTGACGATCCAATCGTGCGAGCGATCAAGGCGCGCTGCCAACTGATCCACTTTCTCGGCGAGCGACAGCGGCACGTGCGCGGTCAGCACCTTGGTTTCCATACGGCAACTCGGCTCAAATTGAGAAAGACGTTACCGATCTGGGGTCGTCAGGTCGAGCGGAAAGCCGTCCATGGCCGATCATCCCACTCGCCGATTTGCATCGTACACCACATCGGTGAAATAGAGCCCGTCCGGCGGCGCCGTGGGGCCGCCTTTCGAGCGGTCGCGCGCTTCAAGGGCGGTGCGGACGCGTTCGACCGGCCAGCGGCCTTCGCCGACCAGCGCCAGGGTGCCGGTGATGTTGCGGATCTGATGGTGGAGAAAGGAGCGGGCGCGGGCGGTGATGCGGATCTCGGGGCCGGATCGGGTCACGGTCAGCACGTCGAGGGTCTTCACCGGGGATTTCGCCTGGCACAGGCTGGCGCGGAAGGTCGTGAAGTCGTGGCGGCCGATCAGGATCCTGGCGGCCGCGTCCATGGCCTCGGCGTCCAAGGGGCGGCCGATCTGCCAGGCGCGGCCGTCGTCCAGGGCGAGCGGAGCCCGCCGGTTGACGATGCGGTAGACATAGCCGCGCTCGACGGCGGACATTCGGGCGTGGAAATCGTCGGGGACCGGTTCTGCATCGAGCACCGCGATGGGAGCCGGCCGCAGATAGAAGTTCAGCCCGTCGCGGACGGCGCGTTCAGTCAGGACCTTCCCCAGGTCGAAATGGGCGGTCTGCCCCAGCGCGTGTACGCCCGCGTCCGTACGGCCGGCGCCATGGACGCGTACGGTCTCGCCCGACAGCTTCTCGACGGCTTCCTCCAGACATTGCTGGATCGAGGGACCGTTGTCCTGGCGCTGCCAGCCGACGAACCCGCGGCCGTCATACTCGACGGTGATCTTCCAGCGGCTCATGGCGCCGTCAGCGCGGTCCCGACCGGCAGCTGGAAGCCGCGCAGGAAGGCGTCCCCGTCCACCGCCGCCTTGCCGGGCCGCTGCACGCGGGTCAGGCGGACGGCGCCTTCAGCGCAGGCCACGGTCAGGCGATCGTCCAGCAGGGTGCCGGGAGCGGCGCCGGCGGGATTGCCGGCCGGTTCGGCGCCCAGCACCTTGATCCGTTCCTTGCCCAGGTCGAACCAGACGCCGGGCCAGGGGTTCAGCGCCCGCACCTGACGCTCCGTCTCGGCAGCGGAACGGTTCCAGTCCAGCCTGCCGTCCTCGCGGGTCAGCTTGGCGGCATAGGTGACGCCTTCCTCCGGCTGCGGCACCGCCGTCAGGCTTCCATCCGAAACACCGTCGAGCGCCGTCACGATCAGGTCGGCGCCCACGGCGGCCAGCGCGTCGTGCAACTCGACCGCGGTCGTCCGTTCCGTGATCGGAACGCTGCCCTTCAGCAGCATCGGCCCGGTGTCCAGGCCGGCATCCATCCGCATGATGGTGACGCCGGTCTCGGAATCTCCCGCCAGGAGGGCGCGGTGGATCGGGGCGGCGCCGCGCCAGCGCGGCAGCAGGGAGGCATGGATGTTCAGGCAGCCGAGGCGCGGCGCGTCCAGGATCGGCTGCGGCAGGATCAAGCCGTAGGCGGCGACGACCGCGCAGTCCAGGCCGAGGGCGGCGAAGTCGGCCTGGGCCTCGGCATTGCGGAGCGACTTCGGCGTCCGGACCGGGATGCCGCGGTCCTCCGCCAGCACATGGACCGGCGAGCGCTGCGTCTGGTGGCCGCGGCCGGCGGGCCGGGGCGGCTGGCTGTAGACGCAGGCGATCTCGTGTCCGGCGTCGATCAGGGCGCGGAGGCCGACCGCCGCGAACTCGGGAGTGCCCATGAAGGCGAGGCGGAGAGGGGTCATGTCCGGGTCCTCGAACTCGGGTCAGCGAAGGGGCGGCTTCTGGAAGACGGCGACCATGCGCCAGGCTTCCTCCGGATCGTCGATCGCGACGTCCAGGTCCAGCCCGCCGAACCAGGCGACCGCCTCCAGGCATCCGCTCGCACGCGCCAGCGCGTCCAGTTCCTGCACCGTGAAGCGGCGCTGGAAGGCCTTGTCCCGGATCACCTGCTTGCGCCCGCTTTCCCAGATGGTCAGCGTCGTGGTCACCTGGGCGACCTGGCTGACGGGATCGAGGCTGTCGCCCGGCGATCCCCAGCGGACCCGCACCCGCGTGCCGTCGCGGGTGACCTCCCAGCCGTCCTCGGTCGCGTCGTCGATGTTGAACAGCTCGCGCGGGTGGGGCAGCTCGACGATCAGCACGCCGCCGGGGGTCAGCGCCTCGGAGACCCGTTGCAGGCACGAGATGACCGCGCTGTTGGTCAGCAGGCAGGCGGCGGAGCCCAGCAGGAGCAGCGCCATATCGACCGGCCGGTCCAGCGCGAAACCGGTCATGTCGCCTTCCTGGTAGGCGATCTCGACCCCGGCCGCCTCGGCCTTTTCGGTGCCGTAACGGACCATGGCCGGCTCGCGGTCGAGCGCTACCGCCCGGAGCCCGCGCCCCGCCAGCTCGATCGCGTGGTTCGCCGGTCCCGCCGCCAGTTCAAGCACGCTTTCCGGAGCGCGGCCCAGGTGCCGGGCCGCGGCGGCGGTCAGGAAGTCGCATTCCTGCGCGAAGTCGCGATAGGCGAAGGCGATGTCGTAGTAGCGCGCGGCGCCGTAGATGCGGCCGTGCTGCGACTGGCCGGGCGGCGTTTCGGAAGTATCGGCCAAAGTCAGACCGTTTCCTGCGACCGCTTCTGTTTCTGGAGCTTACGCAGGATCATGTTGCGCTTCAGCAGCGACAGGTGATCGATGAACAGCACGCCGTTCAGGTGGTCGATCTCGTGCTGGATGCAGGTCGCCAGCAGATTGTCGGCGTCCAGTTCCCGCACCTCGCCGTCGCGGTCCAGGTAGCGCAGGCGCACCTGCTTCGGGCGCGTCACGTCGGCATAATGGTCGGGCAGGGAGAGGCAGCCCTCGTTATGGACCGACTTCTCGTCCGACTGCCACAGGATCTCGGGGTTCGCCATGGCGAAGGGCTGGGGCTTCTCTTCCTTCTCCGCCACGTCCACCACGATGACCCGCTTCAGGATGCCGATCTGCGGCGCTGCCAAGCCGATGCCGGGCGCCTTGTACATGGTCTCCAGCATGTCGTCCATCAGGGTGGCGATGGAGCCGTCGATGGCCTCGACCGGCTTCGCCTTGGTCTTCAGGACGGGATCGGGCGCGATGATGATGGGGCGGATGGCCATGGAGCCCTGTAGCGAATTCGGTCTATTGCGGGATGACTGTTGCAGATATGATTTCCGGGGCCGTGCGTCAAGCCGCAAGCTGGCCTGTTCAGGGAAGCGGGGCGGGCAGCCGCCATTCCTGGGCCTGGAGGCTTCGCGGCGCCTGGTCGAGCGGCTGGAGTTCGGGCAGTTCCGCGTTGTTCGGCGCCACGTGGAGGTCGCGGAAGCGCCGCGCGCTGACCAGCACGCGGGTCTCCAGCGTGCCGACCGCGCCGTTGTAGCAGTCCACCGCCTTGCCGAGCTGGCTGCCCAGCCGGTCCATGTGGCCGCCCAGGTCGCCCAGGCGCTTGTACAGCTCCGCGCCCAGGTCGCTGATCTCCCGCGCGTTGCGGGCCAGGTGCTCCTGCCGCCAGCCGTAGGCCACGGCGCGCAGCAGCGCGATCAGCGTCGTCGGCGTCGCCAGGATCACGCCGTTGTCGATGCCGGCCTCGATCAGGCTCGGATCATGCTCCAGCGCCGCGCTGAAGAAGTTCTCGCCGGGCAGGAACAGCACGACGAATTCCGGCGAGGCGGCGAACTGGTCCCAGTAGGCCTTGCCGCCCAACTGCTTCATGTGCTCCCGCACGTGGCGGGCATGCCGGATCAGGGCGTCGCGCCGGCCGGCATCCTCGGCCGAGCCGTTGGCGTCGAGATAGGCTTCGACCGGAGCCTTGGCGTCCACGACGATGGTCTTGTTGCCCGGCAGCTTGACCACCATGTCGGGGCGCAGCTTGTTGCCCTGGTCGCCGGTCACCGTCTGCTGCTCGAAGAAATCGCAATGGTCGACCATGCCGGCCATCTCGACCACCCGCTTCAGCTGGATCTCGCCCCAGCGGCCGCGGGCGACCGGCGAGCGCAGCGCCCGGACGAGGCTGGCCGTCTCGCCGCGCAGCTCGCGCTGGCTGTCCAGCAGGGAGAGCACCTGCTGCTTCAAGCCTTCGTAGGCGCCGATCCGCTCCTTCTCCAGGGTCTGGATCTGGCCGTCCATCTTCTCCAGCGATTGGCGCACCGGCGCCACCAAGTCGGAGATCGCCGCCTGCCGCTGCTCAAGGTCGCCGCGGGCATTCTCCTGGAAGCGCTCCAGCGTGGTGCGGGCGAGATCGAGGAAGCTCTGGTTGTTGCTGCGCAACGCTTCGGCCGACAGCGCCTTGAAGGCGTCGGACAGCTTCGCTTCGGCACGCTCCAGCAGGGCGATCTTCTCGGCCGAGGCGAGCCGCTCCTGTTCCAGCCGGGTCTGGAGCTGCGCATGGCCGGTCTGGGCGCGCCCGAGCTCCGCGCGGAGCGCGGAGAGCACCCGGTCCCGCTCCGCCAGATCGGCCCGCAGGTCGTCGTTCTGGCGCAACGCGAAGTCCGCCTCCGCCGCGAGCCGGCCGGCCTCCGCCTGGCCGATGCCGCCGCTGCGCAGCAGCAGGACGATTCCGGCTCCGAAGACGAAGCCCAGGATCAGCGACAGCACGTCGAGCGCGAACGGCATCCATTCTCCTTCCACCAAGTGACGGGATGCTACCGGATCGGGCGGAGAAAGAGAACAGGGGAAGAACGCATGCCTTTTGGCATTAATTAGAAGAAATCTTAAGGAGTATCGGATACATTCGCATTCATCTTTCCAACCAAGAGGAAGAACCGCAGTGGAAAACGTCCGCTCCTGTCATCATGGCTGCGCCGACGCGCATGCCGGGCATCCCCGTCGTACATTCCTGAAACTGGCGTCGCTCGGGGCCGGAGCCGCCCTCATGTCGGCCGGCCTGCCGGTGTCGGCGGCGCGGGCCGGGGGCAAGGCCGAGGTCCTTCTCCTGAGCTGCATGGACTACCGCCTGCTCGACGACATCGCGCGCTACATGGACGGGCGCGGCCTGACCGACAAATACGACCATGTCATCCTGGCCGGCGCCTCGCTCGGCGCTCTGGTCGACGCCAAGCCGGAGTGGGGAGCCACATTCTGGGGGCATGTGGACGCCGCGAAGAAGCTGCACGACATCCACAAGGTCATGATCATCGACCACCGCGACTGCGGCGCCTACAAGCTGTTCCTCGGTCCGGAAACGGCCAAGGATACGGAGACGGAGACCAAGGCCCACGCCCAGCAACTCCGCAAGCTAGCCGCGGCGATCTCGGCCAAGCATCCCGACCTCGCGGTGGAGTTGCTGCTGATGGCTCTGGACGGCAAGGTCGAGGCCATCCCGCTCGCCGCCTAGGGCGGCACGGCTAGAACGGGCGCCGGGACCGGAGCGCCGCAGTCAGGGTCCCGTCGTCCAGGTAGTCAAGCTCGCCGCCCACAGGCACGCCGTGGGCCAGACGAGATACCGTCACGTCGCAGTCGGCCAGCCGGTCGGTGATGTAGTGGGCGGTGGTCTGGCCCTCGACCGTGGCGTTCATCGCCAGGATCACTTCCGTCACCTCCGGCCGGCGGGCGCGGTTGATCAGGCCGGTGACGTTGAGGTCGTCGGGGCCGATGCCTTCCAGCGCCGACAGGGTGCCGCCCAGCACGTGGTAGAGGCCCTTGAAGGAGCCGGTGCGCTCCAGCGCCCACAGGTCGCCGACCTCCTCCACCACGCAGATCAGGGCGCCGTCGCGCCTTGGATCGGCGCAGACGGAGCAGGGATCGCGGGTGTCGAGGTTGCCGCACACCGAGCAGGTCTTGATAGCGTCCGCCGCCTCGTGCATGGCGTCGGCCAGCGGGCCCAGCAGGCTTTCGCGCCGCTTGATCAGGTGCAGCGCCGCCCGCCGCGCGGATCGCGGCCCCAGCCCGGGCAGCTTGGCCAGGAGTTGGATCAGGCGGTCGATCTCGGAACTGCTCAAATTCGCTCCCTGGCTTTGCCGGAGAATTGCGCTCTCCCGTCATAGCCGGGCTTGACCCGGCTATCTCCCGGCGGGAACGGGATCGTCTGAACGCCCGGGGATGACCGGGTCAAGCCCGGTCATGACGAAAAGGAGGCCGTTGCCAGTAGTCCGGCCCACGACGAAGAGGAAGGCCGGCGCGACCGGAGAGGCAGCCCTTCCGCTCAGAACGGCAGCTTCATGCCGGGCGGAAGCTTCATGCCGCCCATCAGCTTCTGGGTCTCCTCGGCGACATGCTGCTCGACCTTCAGCTTGGCGTCGTTGAAGGCGGCGACGATCAGGTCCTCGATCACCTCGACGTCGTCGGGATCGACCACGGACTTGTCCAGCTTGAGCTTCTTCATCTCGCCCTTGCCGTTGAGCGTGACGTTGACCATCCCGGCGCCGGACTGGCCGGTGACTTCGACCTCGGCCAGCGCGTCCTGCATCTGCTGCATGCGGGTCTGCATTTCCTGGGCCTGCTTCATCATTTGGCCGAGATTCTTCATGGCTTAAAATTCTCCTATGTCGTCCAGGTCGGACGGGGCTTCCTCGTAGAAATCGGTCTCAAGGGCGTCTTCCGCAAGCGCTCCGTCGGAGGTGGGTTCCGGTTCCGTCAAATCGCGCACTTCGGATATCTCGGAACCGGGGAAGATGTCGAGCACCGCGCGCACCACCGGATGCCGTGCCGCCTCCTCGCGCGCCCGGGTCTTGGCGTTGCGGTCCTGCTCGCCCAGGGTCGGCTCGCCGGGGGCGCCGGAGATCGTGACCATCCAGCGCCGGCCGGTCCATTCCGTCAGCAGCTTGCCGACCCGGCCGGAAAGCTCCGCCATGGCGCGGTCCTTCGGGCGGATCTCCAGCCGGCCCGGCTCGCACCGGACGCAGTGGACGCTGCTGTAGAGCTGGCCGTACAGCGAGCCCTCACGCATCTCGCCGAACAACTCGACCACCTCGCGGAAGGTCTTCGGTTCCGGCAGCGGTTCCGCCTCTCCGGCCTGTTCCGAAGGGGCCTGCTCGGGGGCGGCCTGCGCCGTCACGGCAGTTTCCGCCGCCGGCTGGGCCGAACCGGACTGGACGCGGGGCGGGGCCGAGTGGGCGACCGCCAGCGCCGGCCCGTTTGCCCGGGCACCGCCGCCCCCTCCACCGGCCCCTCCGCCGCCGTTGCCGCCGGCCGGCCCGCCCGAGGCTGCGCCGCCCTGGAGCTGGCGGATCAGGTCGGCCGGGTTGGGCAGGTCGGCGGAATAGGCCAGGCGCACCAGCACCATCTCGGCCGCGTCGAACGGCACCGGCGCGCTCTGCACCTCGCCCAGGCCCTTCAGCAGGATCTGCCAGGCCCGGGTCAGCGCGGGCATGCCCAGCTTGCCCGACAGTTCGCCGCCACGGACCCGTTCCGTCTCCGGCGTCCCCGGGTCGGTCGCGGTCTCCGGCACCACCTTGAAGCGGGTCAGGAAATGGGTGAAATCGAGCAGGTCCTGGAGCACCACGACCGGGTCGGCGCCGCTGCGGTGCAGGTCGGACAGGATGTCCAGCGCGTCGCGCGGCTGCCCGGTCATCGCCGACTCGAACAGGTCGACCACCCGGGCGCGGTCGGCCAGGCCCAGCATGTCGCGCACCTGGACCGCGGTCAGCCGTTCCCCGCCCAGCGCGATCGCCTGGTCGAGCAGGCTGAGCCCGTCGCGCGCCGAGCCGTCGGCGGCCCGCGCGATCAGCGCCATGGCGTCCGGCTCGACCGTCACGCCTTCCGCCTCGGCGACGCGGTTGAAATGCTTCACCAGCGTCTGGCTGTCGATCCGGCGCAGGTCGAATCGCTGGCAGCGCGACAGCACGGTGACCGGAACCTTGCGGATCTCCGTCGTAGCGAAGATGAATTTCACATGCTCGGGCGGCTCCTCAAGCGTCTTCAACAGGGCGTTGAAGGCGTTCTTGGTGAGCATGTGGACTTCGTCGATGATGTAGACCTTGTAGCGCGCCGACACCGGGCCGTAGCGCACGCCGTCGATGATCTCGCGGATGTCGTCCACGCCGGTCCGGCTGGCGGCGTCCATTTCCATCACGTCCACGTGCCGGTCGGCGGTGATGCTGCGGCAATTGTCGCAGACGCCGCAGGGCGTGATGGTCGGCCCACCGGTCCCGTCCGGGCCGGTGCAGTTCAGCGCGCGGGCGATGATGCGGGCGGTCGTGGTCTTGCCCACCCCGCGCACGCCGGTCAGCATGAAGGCATGGGCCAGGCGGCCCGAGCGGATGGCGTTGGTCAGCGTGCGGACCAGAGCCTCCTGGCCCACCAGTTCGGAGAAGTCGCGCGGACGGTACTTGCGCGCCAGGACCCGATAGGCCTTGCCGCCGGCTTCGGACGCGCCGTCGGCCGGCGCGGAGGTCAGGGGGGGGAGGGTCTGGTCGGTCAACACGATACTCTGGCGTCGGGCAACGGCGTTGCGGCCAGTCTAATCCCCGACGGCGGCATGTCGAAGCGGAAAGACGAACCGGCGCGGAGTGTCGGGTGATGCGAGGGAGATAAGTTGGGTGGGAGGCTGGACGAACGACCCGAGCCGAAACTCGTTACGGCTGCTTCCTTCCGGACCTGACCGGGTTGGCGAGGGACTCGTCCGCCGCCAACCTCCCACCGCCTATATGGCGCGCGGCGGCGCGCGGAGCAAGGGGAAACGCGCCGCCGCCGCGCGCAGGGCACAGATCCGGGATGAACTCCCTTCCCGAAACCGATCCGGTGTGCCACCTATATGCCCATGCCAAACAAGCCAAATTTCTACGCCGGCGGCGTGCTCGACAGGGTATCGGCGCAGCGCAAGGACCAGAGCTGGATCGACGCCATGTTCGCGGCGGCCGAGACCAGGATCGTGCCGATCTGGCGCGCCCAGAATTTCGTGGCCGGAGGAGCCGACCTGCCTCAGGCGGGGCTGCTCTCGGCGGCGGATCTGCCCGAGGGGGCGGAATACGTGCTGCTGGGCCTGCGCGACGGCACGGCCTATTTCGCCGCCGACCTGTCCCATGTCGAGGACCCGGCGGTCCATCCCGGCCTTTCCGAACGGGGCAGCTTCGCCGACCTGCGCAGCTTCGGCCCGCTGATGGCGCCGGAGGAGGGCAATATCCTGGCCTACGCCCGCGGCCTGACCTGGTGGCATGCCCGCCACCGGTTCTGCGGCGTCTGCGGCCATCCCACGGTCAGCGCGGAAGGCGGCCATGTCCGTCGCTGCACCAACCCCGACTGCGCCACGCCGCATTTCCCGCGGACCGACCCGGCCGTGATCATGCTGGTCCATGACGGCGACCGCTGCCTGCTGGGCCGCCAGTCGCGGTTTCCGCCGGGAATGTATTCGACCCTGGCCGGGTTCGTCGAGCCGGGCGAGAGCCTGGAAGAGGCGGTCGCCCGCGAGGTGCTGGAGGAGACCGGCATCCGGGTGGGTGAGGTGACCTACCATTCGTCCCAGCCCTGGCCGTTCCCGTCGTCGCTGATGCTGGGCTTCCACGCCGAGGCGGTGAGCCGGGACATCAGCATCGAGCAGGACGAACTGGAAGATGCCGGCTGGTTCAGCCGCGACGAGATCCTGACCACGTGGGGCGAGGGCGGGACCCACCGCCTGCCGCGCCCCGACTCGATCTCGCGCCGGCTGATCGAGGACTGGCTGCACGGCTGAGGCGGAGTTTCAGCACGGATCAGGCACGAAGGTCGCTGACCATGCCCTGATCCGTGTGCATCCGTGCCTGATCCGTGTTCATCAGTGATTTCAAGGTTCGGGTGCGCGAGGTGCCCGGCACCCGCGGGTTGCTCAATCGTCGCCGTGGGCCTGGCTCTGCTCGCGGCGGAAGGGATGGGCCGGGTAGACGCCCAGGATCTTCACCTCGCGGGCGAAGAACTCCAATTCCTCCAGCGCCAGGCGCAGGGGGCGCTCCTCCGGGTGGCCCTCGACGTCCACGTAGAACTGGGCGGCGGTGAAGCGGCCGTCCACCATGTAGCTTTCCAGCTTGGTCATGTTGACGCCGTTGGTCGCGAACCCGCCCATCGCCTTGTAGAGCGACGCCGGCACGCTGCGGACCCGGAACACGAAGGTCGTCACCACCGGGCCGGAATGGGGTGCGGGATGGATCGGCTCCCGCGCCATGATCAGGAACCGGGTGGTATTGTGCTCGGCGTCCTCGATCCCCTGCTTCAGGGACTTCAGGCCGTAGATCTCGCCGGCCAGCTCCGAAGCGATGGCGGCTTCCGTGACGTCGCCGCGCTGGGCGATCTCGGCCGCGGCGCCCGCGGTGTCGGCATGGGTGATCTCGCGCAGGCCCAGCGCCCGGGTCACCTTGCGGCACTGGGACAGGGCCTGGATGTGGCTGCGCACCACCTTGATGGTGTCGAGCGTGGCCCCCGGCGGCGCCAGAAGGTGATGGTTCACCCGCTGATAGTGCTCGCCGATGATGTGCAGCCCGCCCTGGGGCAGCAGGTGGTGGTTGTCGGCGACCCGCCCCGCGACCGAGTTCTCGACCGGGATCATGCCCAGTTCGGCCTCTCCCCCATGCACCGCGGCGAAGACGTCCTCGAAGGTGGCGCAGGGCAGGGTCTTCCGGTCGGGGAAGACGTTGCGGCAGGACAGGTCGGAGTAGGCGCCGGGCGAACCCTGGAAGGCGATCAGGCTGGATCTGGACATGGGACCGGAGGAAACTCGAGGACGGGGAAAGGGCCGGGTTCAGCGCTTGAGAAGCACCCGGGCGCGGGCGAGGTCGGCGGGAGTATCGACGCCGAGCGGAACCGCGTCAACGACGGCCACGTCGATCCGCATGCCTGCGGCCAAGGCGCGCAACTGCTCCAGCCGCTCCTGCTGTTCCAGGTGCGACGGCGGCAGCGACACGAATCGGGCCAGGGCCGAGCGCCGGTAGGCGTAGAGGCCTATATGGTGCAGCAGCGGCGCTTCCCCGGTCGGCGCGGTGGCGCGGGTGAAATAGAGCGCCCGGCCGCGCAGGGCGCCCGGCGCCCGCTCGACCACCGCCTTGACCACGTTAGGATTGCCGCGCTCGGTCGCGTCCTCGATCTCCACCGCCAGCGTGCCGATGTCGACCCCGGGCTCGTCCAGCAGCGCGTAGGCGGCGCGGATCGTAGCGGGAGATATCGTGGGCAGGTCGCCCTGGACATTGACCACCGCGTCGAACCTGCCCTCCGGGTCGAAGGACTGAAGCGCCTCGAAGATCCGGTCGGAGCCGGAGGGATGGTCCGGCCGGGTCAGCACGGCCTGGCCGCCGGCCTTGGTGACCGCGTCGGCGATCTCGGCCTCCGCGCAGGCGACCAGGACCGGGCCGATCTCGGCCTCGGTGGCGCGGCGCCAGACATGGACGATCATCGGCTCGCCGTTGATGTCGGCCAGCGGCTTGCCGGGCAGCCGCGTGGACGCGAGTCGCGCGGGCACGATGATGACCGGATTGCCCGGCCCGTTGCCCGGGATTCCCGGATTTTTCACGTCCCCATCACTTTGGGCGGGATTGTTCTGAGCAGGATTGGTTGGCATGGTGGCCATCTGCGACATTTGGGTTATAGCTGTGCGTGCGACATTTCGTCCCGAGGGTCAAGCTTCAAGGCGGCTGACCCCCGCGCCTCTGGACCCTATGTTGCGGACAAGGAAACAACAAGCCGCTGCGCGTGACAGCAGCCGGCCCGGCCGCTATCGTGCGGTGATTACAAGGGAATTGGGGACTCGCGGCATGTCGAGCATGGAATTCAACAAACTGTCCGGCGCCGTCCTTCTGGGCGGCCTGATCGCGATGATGTCCGGATTCATCGCGGAAGTACTGGTCGCACCGGAGCATCTGGAGCAGAACGCCTACGTCGTGGACACCAGCGCGGTCACCGCGTCGGCCCCTGCCGAGGAAGGTCCGGCCGAGCCGGAGCCGATCGCACCGCTGCTCGCATCGGCCGACCCGACGGCCGGCGAGCGCGCGGCGCGGGCCTGCGCCTCCTGCCACTCCTTCGAGAAGGGCGGCGCCGCCAAGGTGGGCCCCAACCTATGGGGCGTCGTCGGCGGTCCGCACGGCCATATGGAAGGCTTCGCCTACAGCGCCGCGATCGCGGACATGCCCGGCAACTGGGACTACGAGGCACTGAACCATTTCCTGCTGAATCCCAAGCAGTACGCTCCCGGTACCAAGATGAACTTCGCCGGCATCAAGAAGCCCGAGGATCGGGCGAACCTGATCGCCTGGCTGCGCACCCAGGCCGACGAGCCGGCGCCGCTGCCTCAGTAACCTGCTGACGCTCCAATCCCGTCCGACCGGATGACCAGAGACATGACGGCTTCATACAATACCGATCAACCGGTCACCCCGTCGGGCGGGACGGTGGATCTCGCGTGCCGCCTCGCCGATGCCGCCGGCAGCGTGATCCGCAGGTACTTCCGCACTCCGTTCGAGGTGGACGACAAGCCGGACAATTCGCCGGTCACCGTCGCCGACCGCGAGGCCGAGGCGGCGATCCGATCGATCCTGGCCGCGGAGCGGCCGGACGACGGCATCGTCGGCGAGGAGCACGGGACGACCAACCCCGACGCCGACTGGCTGTGGGTGATCGACCCGATCGACGGCACGAAGTCCTTCATCACCGGCCGCCCGACCTTCGGCATCCTGGTGGCTCTGCTTCACCGGGGCGTTCCCGTGCTGGGCGTGATCGACCAGCCGATCGTCGGCGACCGCTGGGTCGGCGTCGAAGGGCGCCCGACCACGCTGAACGGCAAGGCCGTCCGGGTGCGGGCTTGCCCCACTCTGGGACGCGCCACCCTGAACACAACCTCGCCCGACCTGTTCGGGCAGCACGATTTCACCGCCTTCCGCCGCGTCGCGGACGAGGTCAAGCTGACCATGTACGGCGGCGACTGCTACGCCTACGGGCTGCTGGCCGCCGGATTCGTCGACCTGGTGGTCGAAGCCGGGCTGAAGCTGTACGATTTTGCGGCGCTGGTCCCTGTGGTCCAGGGGGCCGGCGGGATCATGACGGATTGGGCGGGAGCGCCGCTCGGCCCGGGCTCCGACGGCCGCGTGCTGGCCGCCGGTGATATGGCCGGTCATACGGAGGCGCTGCGGCGCCTCGGCGTTATGCCATTCGGTTGATATCCCGGCAATCTTTTCGCTTTCTCCTGCCCATCCCCCATCGCCATCTGATAAGAGTCGAGTCCGCGCGGCCACCGACCGGCTGCGCCGCTCCCTAACCCTTGCGCCTGAGACCAGGGAATGTCCGCCATGCTGATCCCGAAACCAGCCCAGTCAGCTTACGAGAATGCCGACACTGACATCCGCGAGATGCTCGACCGGATGATCGCCGAACTTCAGGCCACCCCCTCCTGGGAACAGCGCAGCACCCAGTTCCTCGAGATCATCGACGCCCTGGAACTGGCGTTCGAGGGGGACGAGGATGCGGACGAAGAGTATGACGGGGAGGCCGAGGGGCTGGATGCGGCCGACCTGGACGACGACGACCTGGATGAGGACGACGAACTCGACGGGGATGAGTTCGATGACGAGGATGACGAGTATGTGGAGTCGCAGGCCGCGGCCGACGGGAAGGTGAACGGCTGGCACGCCGACGACGTGGTTCCGGCCGACGACGGCGATGACGACGATGCGGTCGTGGTCGAGGAATTCGCCGACGTGCTGCCCTTCTATGTCGGCGCCGTCCTGGAGCGGCTGGGCGAGACCAAGATCGAGCGCCCCGAGCAGGCCGCCTTCTATCTGCTGTCGTGTCACCCGGAGCATACCGAGGCGGCGCAGTCCTGGCTGGAGAAGGGCGCCAACATGAAGCGCTTCCAGAAGTTCGTCGACGATACGCCCGACTACGAGGCGATCCTGGAGATGATGGACGAACGCTACGGCGAAGAGGACGACGACGAAGACGAGGACGAATGAGCCGGCGGCTCCGGCCCCCGGCATTGGCTCCGCTTGCGAGGAATCTTCCCGGATGAAACTCCTCTTCGCCGTCCCGGTGCTTCTGCTCGTCCTGGTTTCCGGCGGCCATGCCGAAGATCCCGTCATCCGGACGCATGCGCTGGCGGAGTTCAGCACGCCCAGGTACGGCGCCGGCTTCGCCCATTTCGACTATGTCGATCCCGCGGCTCCGAAGGGCGGCGCCGTCGTCACGGCGGAACCGGGAAGTTTCGACAGCCTCAACCCGATCATCCTGCGCGGACAGGTGCCCCGGGGCCTAGACATCGTCTCCGAGACCCTGTTCACGGGGTCCGGCGACGAGCTGGACGTGGTCTACGGCCTGCTCGCCGAAACGGCGGAATACCCCGAGGACAAGAGCTGGGTGGTGTTCAACCTGCGCCCGCAGGCCCGGTTCCATGACGGCCATCCGGTGACGGCCGGCGATTTCGTGTTCGGCTGGAAAGCCATCGAGCAGCATGGAAGGCCCTTCCTCAAGAGCTTCCTGGAGGATATCGCGGCGGTCGAGGCGCTGGACGAGCATCGACTGAAGGTGAGCTTCAAGAGCCGGGGGGAGATGAAGCCCCTGATCCGCGCCGCCGGCATCCTGACGCCGGTGCCGGAGCACTGGTGGACCGCGGAGAACCGCGACATTTCCAAGACGACCCTGGAACCGCCGCTCACCAGCGGACCCTACCGGGTCACGGCGGTCGATCCCGGCCGGTCGATCACCTATGGGCGGGTGCCCGACTATTGGGGCCGCGGCCTGCCGATCAATGTCGGCCAGAACAACTTCGACACCGTGCGGACGGACTTCTACCGCGACGACGACGTGATGTTCGAGGCGTTCAAGGGCGGCGCCTACGATTTCCGGCAGGAGAACCGGGCCCAGCGCTGGACCTCGGGCTACGACATTCCCCAGGTGAAGGACGGCAGGATCGAGAAGCGCACGATCGCCAACGAGCGGCCGTTCGGCGCGCAGGGAATCCGCTTCAACATGCGCCGGCCGCAGTTCGCCGATCCGAGGGTGCGCCTGGCGCTGTCATACCTCTACGATTTCGAGTGGCTCCAGAAGAATATCCTGTACGGCCAGTACCGCCGGGTGAAGAGCAACTTCCCCAACAGCGACTTCGGCGCCAGCGGTGCTCCGACGCCGGCGGAACTCGCCATCCTGGAGAAGTACCGGGGCCGCGTCCCGGAGGAGGTCTTCACCACCGCCTACGAGCCGCCTTCCACCGACGGGTCGGGCAACAACCGCGACAATGTCCGGAAGGCGCTGGCGCTGTTCCGCGAGGCGGGCTTCCAGACACGCGAGAACAAGCTGGTCGATGCCGGGACCGGGCGGCAATTGCGGATCGAGTTCCTGGACGACAACCAGTCGATGGTCCGGGTGATGCAGCCCTATGTCACGGCGCTCCAGCGGGTCGGCATCGACGCGTCGATCCGGATCGTCGACAGCGCCCAGCACCAGGCCCGGACGGACGATTTCGACTTCGACGCCGTGATGGTGTTCTTCAACTTCTTCCCGCCGCCGGGCACCGAGCAGCGCAGCTATTTCGGGTCGGCCGCGGCCGACGTGAAGGGGTCGGCCAACTATGCCGGCATCAAGGACCCGGTGGTCGACGCGCTGATTGAGGAGGTCGTCGCGGCGAAGGACCTGGAGACCCTGCAGGCGACGTCGCGGGCGCTCGACCGGGTGCTGCTGTGGCAGCACGCCATGATCCCGCAATGGTACAACGACCAGACCTGGATCGCCTATTGGACCAAGTTCGGCTGGCCGGAGCGCAAGCCCCGTTACGAGGTGGGCTTCCCGTCGACCTGGTGGTCGAAGGAGGCGGCGCGCTGAACCGTCCGCCCCGGATCGGTTTCGCCTTGATTAAGCCCGATTCGGCTGCAAAACGCAGAAGTACGGGAATGCCGGAACGATTGTCACGCAAGGATGCGGCCTTGCCGCGGGAGAGATGAGGGCCGGATGAAGAGACTGCTTGCCGCCGCCGTTTGCCTGGGAACCCTGCTGATGGGCGGGACCGCTCCCGTCCTGGCCCAGGATGCGGGAGAGAAGATCACGCGGACCTGGGCCATGGCCGAGTTCGGCGAACCGCTCTACGGCCCGGACATGCGGCACTGGCCCTATGCCAACCCCGACGCGCCCAAGGGCGGCTCGGTCGTGCTGGGCGCCTTCGGCAGCTTCGACAGCCTCAACACCTATATCCTGCGGGGGAGCTGGCCGACCGGCATCGGGCTGATCTCCGACAGCCTGATGACCGGGTCGGGCGACGAGCTGTCCTCCGCCTACGGCCTGATCGCCGAGACCGCCGAGTATCCAGAGGACAAGAGCTGGATCATCTTCAACCTGCGGCCGGAGGCCCGCTGGCACGACGGCCATCCGATCACCGCCGACGATTTCAAGTTCGCGTTCGACACCATCAAGGAGCATGGGCGGCCGTTCCTCCAGAGCTTCTACGAGGATGTCAGCGGCGTCGAGGTGCTGGACCCCCGGAGGCTCAAGTTCACCTTCAAGACGCGCGACAGCATGAAGCCGCTGCTGACCGTGGCGTCCAGCTCCCCGCTGCCGCGGCACTGGTGGACGGCCGAGGGGCGCGACATCACCAAGACCACGCTGGAGCCGATCCTGGGCAGCGGCGCCTATCGGATCAAGGCGATCGACGCCGGGCGCTCGATCACCTACGAGCGGGTGGCGGACTATTGGGCGGCGGACCTGCCGGTGAACCGCGGCCTGAACAATATCGACCAGATCCGGTACGACTATTACCTGGACGACACCGTGCTGGCGGAGGCCTTCATGTCCGGCCGGATCGATTTCCGGCAGGAGAACCGCGCCCAGCGCTGGAACCAGAGCTACGATGTGCCCGCCGTCAAGGACGGCAGCATGATCAAGCGGGTGGTGCCGGACCAGACGCCGCGCGGGACCCAGGGCTATATCTTCAACCTGCGCCGGCCGCAGTTCCAGGACGTCCGGGTGCGCGAGGCGATCACCCTCCTCTATGATTTCGAGGCGATCCAGCGGACCCTGCTGTTCGGCGAGTACAAGCGCGTGAAGAGCTGGTTCCCCAACTCGGAGTTCGGCGCCAGCGGTCCGCCAGACCCCAAGGAACTGTCGATCCTGGAGAAGTACAGGGACAAGGTCCGGCCGGAGGTGCTGACCAAGGCGTACGAGCCGCCGGTGACGGACGGGTCCGGCAACATCCGCGCCAACCTGCGGGAGTCGCTCCGCCTGTTCAGGGAGGCCGGCTGGGAGCTGAAGAACAACCGCCTCGTCAACGCGGCCGGCGAGCAGATGCGGATTGAGATCCTGCTGGTCAGCCCGGCGCTGGTCCGGCTGACCGAACCGTTCGTGCAGAACGCCAGGCGCGCCGGCATCGACGCCTCGATCCGCGTGGTGGACACCTCCCAGTACCAGGTGCGGATCGACGATTTCGACTACGACCTGCTGTCGGTCGCGCTGAACTTCTTCCCGCCGCCGGGCGCCGAGCAGCGCAGCTATTTCGGGTCGGTCGCCGCCGGGACCCGGGGTTCGGGCAACCTGGCCGGCATCAAGGACCCGGTCGTGGACGGCCTGATCGAGGAGCTGATCGCCGCCCGGGACCTGGATACGCTGGCCGCGACCAACCGCGCGCTGGACAGGGTGCTGTCCTGGGGCTGGTACCAGATCCCGCAATGGTACAACGACGAGTCCTGGCTGGTTTACTGGAACAAGTTCGGCTATCCGGAGACGATGGCGAAATACACGATCGGCTTCCCCACCACCTGGTGGGTAGATACCGGCAAGCAGGCGTCCGTCCGCTCGCCCGGTTGAAGCGGAATTCCAGAAAGCAGCGATTGAGGAGACGAGGATGCTGGCCTACATCGTCCGCCGCCTGCTGCTGATCATCCCGACCCTGCTCGGGATCATGGTGATCAATTTCCTGATCGTGCAGGCGGCTCCCGGCGGCCCGATCGAGCAGACGCTCGCCCAGCTCCAGGGGACGGGGGTGGATGCCACGGCGCGGATCGGCGGCACGTCGGGCGGCGGCGACCTGCCGCCCCAGGCCCAGCAGTCGGGCGGCGAGCAGGTCACCGGCCGCTACCGGGGCGCCCAGGGACTGGACCCCGAGTTCATCAAGGAGCTGGAGCGGCAGTTCGGCTTCGACAAGCCGCTGCACGAGCGCTTCCTCCAGATGATGGCCAGCTACCTGACCTTCGATTTCGGGACCAGCTATTTCCGCGACCAGCGGGTGATCGACCTGGTGATCGACAAACTGCCGGTGTCGATCTCCCTGGGGTTGTGGACCACGCTCATCACCTACCTGATCTCGATCCCGCTGGGCATCCGAAAGGCGGTGCGCGACGGGTCGAAGTTCGACATCTGGACCAGCGGCGTGGTCATCGTCGGCTATGCCATTCCCAGCTTCCTGTTCGCCGTGCTGCTGATCGTGCTGTTCGCCGGCGGCCGCTATCTCGACTGGTTCCCGCTGCGCGGGCTGACCAGCGAGGGCTGGGACCTGATGCCCTGGTGGCAGCAGGTGCTGGACTATTTCTGGCACATCACCCTGCCGGTGGTGGCGCTGGTGATCGGCGGCTTCGCCGGCCTGACCATGCTGACCAAGAACAGCTTCATGGAGGAGGTCAACAAGCAGTACGTCATCACCGCGCGGGCCAAGGGGCTGGGCGAGGGGCGGGTGCTGTACGGCCACATCTTCCGCAACGCCATGCTGATCGTGATCGCCGGGTTCCCCGGAGCCTTCATCGGCATCCTGTTCACCGGGTCGCTGCTGATCGAGGTGATCTTCTCGCTGGACGGGCTGGGGCTGCTGGGCTTCGAGGCGGCGATCAACCGCGATTATCCCGTGATGTTCGCGACGCTCTATATCTTCACGCTGCTGGGACTGCTGATGAACCTGATCGGCGACCTGACCTATGTCGCGGTCGATCCCCGCATCGACTTCGAGGCGAGGAGGACGTGATGGACGATGCCCGAACCATTCCCCCCGCCGCCCCGGCGGACCGCTTCCTGGGCATGCGCATCACGCCGATCACGCGGCGGCGGCTGCACAACTTCAAGGCCAACCGTCGGGGATTCTGGTCCCTGTGGATCTTCCTGATCCTCTTCACGCTGAGCCTGTTCGCCGAGTTCATCGCCAACGACAAGCCGCTGCTGATCCGCTACGACGACGCGTTCTACATGCCGATCTTCACGGTCTATCCGGAGACCACGTTCGGCGGCGAGTTCGAGACCCAGGCCGACTACCGCGACCCGTTCGTGCGCGACCTGATCGACGAGAAGGGCTGGATGATCTGGCCGGTGATCCGCTACTCCTACCGGACCATCAACTACGACCTGACCGTCCCGGCCCCGGCGCCGCCGTCCTCCGAGAACTGGCTGGGCACCGACGACCAGGGGCGCGACGTGGTGGCGCGGCTGATCTACGGCTTCCGCATCTCGATCCTGTTCGGGCTGACGCTGACGATCTTCTCCTCGATCATCGGCATCGCGGCCGGAGCGGTGCAGGGCTATTTCGGCGGCACGACCGACCTGCTGTTCCAGCGCTTCATCGAGATCTGGTCGGGACTGCCCACGCTCTACCTGCTGATCATCCTGGCCAGCGTGGTCGAGCCGAACTTCTGGTGGCTGCTGGGACTGCTGCTGCTGTTCAACTGGATGAGCCTGGTCGGCGTCGTCCGGGCGGAGTTCCTGCGCGCCCGCAACTTCGACTATGTCAGGGCGGCCCGCGCGCTGGGCGCCGGCGACGTGCTGATCATGGTCAAGCATGTGCTGCCCAACGCCATGGTGGCGACGCTGACCTTCATGCCCTTCATCCTGAACGGCTCGATCACTACCCTGACCGCGCTCGACTTCCTGGGCTTCGGCCTGCCGCCCGGCTCGCCGTCGCTGGGCGAGCTGCTGGCCCAGGGCAAGGCCAACCTGCAGGCACCCTGGCTGGGCCTGACCGCCTTTTTCACGCTCGCCATCATGCTGAGCCTGCTGATCTTCATCGGCGAGGCGGTGCGCGACGCCTTCGATCCCCGGAAGTCGGTCGGCCCGCTGCCCCGCAAAGGGCTGACGGCCAACCCGGCCGCCGCGTCGGCGGAGAAGAAGGCGGCGGCGGAATGAACGGCCCGGAATGAACAAAGGGAAACCATCAGCATGACCGACCTGCTCTCCGTCCGCGACCTGGCGGTCGATTTCCGGCTGTCGGGCGGCGAGGTCCGTGCCGTCCGGGGCGTGTCGTTCGACATCAAGGCGGGCGAGACCCTGGCGCTGGTCGGCGAGTCGGGTTCCGGCAAGTCGGTGACCGCCCTGTCGATCCTGCAGCTCCTGCCCTATCCCATGGCGGCGCATCCGGCCGGCAGCAGCATCCGCTTCAAGGGGACCGAGCTGGTGGGGGCGGAGGAGAAGACGCTCCGGGAAGTTCGCGGCGACCGCATCGCCATGATCTTCCAGGAGCCGATGACCTCCCTGAACCCGCTCCACACCATCGAGAAGCAGATCAACGAGACCTTGTTCCTGCACAAGGGGCTGACCCGCTCGGCCGCCCGGCGGCGCACGCTGGAACTGCTGCGCCTCGTCGGGTTGCCGGAAGCGGAGAAGCGTCTGGCGGCGTACCCCCACGAGCTTTCGGGCGGCCAGCGCCAGCGCGTGATGATCGCCATGGCGCTGGCCAACGAGCCGGACCTGCTGATCGCGGACGAGCCGACCACCGCGCTGGACGTGACGATCCAGGCCCAGATCCTGGAGTTGCTGAAGGACCTCCAGCGCCGCTTCAACATGGCGTTGCTGCTGATCACCCACGATCTCGGCATCGTGCGCAAGATGGCGGACCAGGTCTGCGTCATGAACCAGGGCGAGATCGTCGAGAAGGGGTCCAACGCGGAGCTGTTCGCCGGTCCGCGCCACCCCTATACCCAGCGGCTGCTGGCGGCGGAGCCGAAGGGCAACCCGGCGCCGCCGCCCGAGGACGCGGCCGACGTGATGATCGCGCGGGACATCAAGGTCCATTTCCCGATCAGGAAGGGACTGCTGCGCCGGACCGTCGATCACGTCCGGGCGGTGGACGGCATCAGCGTCACGGTGCGCGAGGGACACACCGTCGGCGTGGTCGGCGAGTCGGGGTCGGGCAAGACGACGCTGGGGCTGGCGCTGCTGCGCCTGCACGCCAGCCAGGGCGCCATCCGCTATGACGGCAAGGATATCCAGGGCTGGCAGGCCAAGCAGATGCGCCCGCTGCGCCGGGAGATGCAGGTTGTCTTCCAGGACCCCTACGGCAGCCTCAGCCCCCGCCTGTCTGTCGCCCAGATCATCGAGGAAGGGCTGAAGATCCACGGCATCGGCAGCAGGGCCGAGCGGGAGGCGATGATCGCCCGGTCGCTGGAGGAGGTCGGGCTGGACCCGGCCAGCCGCAACCGCTATCCGCACGAGTTCTCCGGCGGCCAGCGCCAGCGGATCGCGATCGCCCGCGCCATGGTGCTGAAGCCGCGATTCGTCGTCCTGGACGAGCCGACCTCGGCCCTGGACATGTCCGTCCAGGCGCAGATCGTCGACCTGCTGCGGGACTTGCAGGTGAAGCACAACCTGGCCTATCTCTTCATCAGCCATGACCTGAAAGTGGTAAGGGCCCTCTCCAACGAGGTGATCGTGATGAAGGACGGCAAGGTGGTCGAATCGGGTCCGACGCGGCAGATCTTCGAGGCGCCCCGGCAGGACTATACCCGCGCCCTCATCGCCGCGGCGCTGAACCTGGTCGCGGTCAAGACCTCCGACGTGCGGATGTGACGGGCGGGGTCCGGTTCGCCGGCTTCTGGATCCGGGCCGCGGCGGCCCTGGTCGACGGCTTCGTCCTGGGGCTGGTATCGGCCTTCATCGGCATCGTCGTCGTCTCCGCGATGCTGTGGATCGGCATCGGGGAGGGGACGGCCCAGGGTGTCGGGCAGGTGCTGAGCACGGTCGTGGCGATCGCCTACTATACCGGTTTCCATTCGTCCGAACGCCGGGCTACGCCGGGCAAGCGGGTGCTCGGGATCCATGTCATGACCCGCGACGGCGGCAGGCTGACCCCGGCGCGGGCGCTCGGGCGGTACTTCGCGCTGATCCTGTCGGCGATAACCTTCGGCCTGGGCTACCTGATGGCGGGCTGGACCAGGGACAAGACGGCGCTTCATGACCTGGTCTGCTCGACCCGCGTCGTCTACGACGCGCCGGCCTGAATTATTATCTACTTAAGATTCTTGGCGGATAGTCGTCCGCATCCTTCCGCCCCAGGCTGAGTGCCAGCAGCTCCCGATGTCCCCTCCGGCTACCGGCCACAGCGCCGCCTACATCGCCGAGCTGAAGAAGCGGCTGAACTCCCACCGAAAGTGGGTGGTCGGCACGCGCGGCGGCATGCAGGCCGACCTCAGCTTCTACGACATGTCGCAATTGCCGCTGGGCGGCGTCGTGCTGCGCAATGCCAAGCTGGTCGGCACCTCGTTCGCCCGCAGCAACCTGTCCCGGGCCGACCTCAAGGCCGCCGTGCTGATGATGGCGGAACTGGAGGGGGCGGATCTCAGCCAGGCCGACCTGCTCGGCGCTGATCTGCGCGGCGCCTGCTTCAACGGGGCCAACCTGGCGGAGGCGAACCTCGCCGGGGCCGACCTGCGCACCGGGTCGCTCGGCGCGGTCAGCACCAAGCAGCGGGCCAACGCCGGAACCACGGTCAACCGGCGCACCGAGCTGATGGACGCCAACCTGAACCGGGCGATCCTGGTCGGCTCCAACCTGGGGAACTGCGACCTCACCGGGGCGGAGCTGGTCGATGCCGACCTGTCCGGGGCCGATCTGACCGGCGCGATCCTGGTTTCCACCGACCTGTCCGGCGCCACCCTGAGGAACACGACGCTGACCGGTGCCGTCCTGTCGGGCGCCGTGCTGGATGCCGATGCCGTCGCCCGCATGGCCCAGGTCGGCATCAACCCCGACGGCAACCTTGAGTCGCTGGGCGAGCGGCTGTTCGAACTGCTGGCCCATCACCAGGAGTGGCTGGACAGCGAAGGCCGGGCCGGGCAGCGGCTGGAACTGGACTTGGCCGACCTCAGCGACGCGCCCCTGGGCGAGGTCGACCTGTCCGCCGCCAAGATCCAGCGCTGCAACCTGCGCAATGCCAACCTGGCCGGCTCCAACCTGATGATGGCCGACCTCAGCTACAGCAACCTGAGCGGTGCGGACCTGAGCGGCGCCAACCTGTCCGGGTGCGGCATGCGCCGGGTCAACCTGACCGGCGGGTCCCTGCGGGACAGCATCCTGCTCAGCGTTCCGGTCGGCGACCTGGAACGGCCTTGGCCGACCAACCTTCAATATGCCAGGCTGAACGACTGCGACCTGCGCTGCCGCGCCGCCGCCGGCGTGATTCTCCGCCATGCCGACCTGACTGGGGCCCGGGTCAACATGGCGCTGATGAAGGGCAGCGACACCAGCGGGGCCAAGCTGCCGACGACCCGGGGGTGAGGGGAAGCCGGTTTCGCGGCGGCATCAGTTGGACCTGTGGCCGGTGAAAACGGCGTCGAGGGTTGCCGCGTCGAGGATGTTCTCGGCCCAGGCGTTCAACTGATCGTCGGAAGCATTATGGATCGTCGCGATCGCAGCTTCCGGTACGGTGCCGAAACGACGCCGAAGCAGGCGCAGAAGGATGTCGGCCTTGCCCTCTGCCTTTCCCTCGGCCTTGCCTCTGGCCGCACCCCTGGCTTCGCCGATCAGGATACCCTCGGCCTTCCATTCCTCCGCAGCGATCGACATGACCCTCGTCTCCTCACCTGGAACGATTTCCTTCAGCGCATCGCGAAGTATCGCCGTTTCGACTGAATTCGGCTCGGAAAGAATGTAGCGCACCAGGGCTATCAGGTCATCAGGGCCGAGGGCGAATGCGGCTCGGCCGAGCTTGACGAGGGTGCGGTGAAGGTCGCCGTCGCGGGTGCCGTGTTTCAGGATGAGCAGCCCGACACGGAGCCTCTCCTCCCGCGACAGGCGGTCGTCATCGATGCGCCCCAGATCCGCCAGGGAGTAGCGGAAATCCAGGACATGGGGGCGCAGGGCTTCGTCCCCGAGATCCAGGCCGTCGGCGAAGCTCAGCGGAATCCGCCACTCCGCCTCGCCGTGATACACCACCAGCGGGAAGATCGGCGGCAGCTTCCTGATCCTGCCTTCGGCGTCCCGCCCTTCGCGCTTGTCCCAGTCCTGCCAGATCCGCGTCTCGTAGCCCAGCAACTGAAGGTCGATCCGAGGGTCCGGAGAGGACTTGTGCTCCATGAGCACATAGATGAACGCGGCGCCGCCGGTCCGGATGCCGACGCCGTAGAGACGGTCGGTCCGATACTCCCGCAGTTCCTTGTCCACGAACGACCCGGGCATAAGCACGGGGTCATCCTGCGAGATCAGCTCCGCGACGGCAGCCGGCAGGCGTTCGCGGATCAGTGCGCCCGCTGTTCCGGGTTGGTCGAGCAGATGCTTGAAGAAATGATCATGGCGATGAATCAGGCGGGTTTGCATCGCATCACGGCAGCCGGTCATAGGAATTTCATGCGTGAGTAGTCGCATGAACGCCGGGGAATGACGATGCGAAACGGGGCGGGCCGGCTGCGTCATAACGGTCTGCCGCCGGCGGAGCGCGCCGGCCCACGCCCGGGCTTGCCGGACGGGGAAAGCTGTGCCAGGACTGGCGGCCTCAGCAATCCATCATATTCGAAGGATTTCGGCCGATGGCTATCCTGTTCCTGTCCCCGTCCGACGATCCGGCCGAATGGTTGCCAGAACTGAACAACCGGATTACGGGGCGGGAGATCAGGGTCTGGCCGGACGCCGGCGACCTGTCGGAGATCGACTATGCCCTGGCGTGGCGCCCGCCGGCCGGGGTGCTCGGCCGGCTGCCGAACCTGAAAGTGATCTTCTCGCTCGGGGCCGGGGTGGACGGGGTGCTCAGCGATCCCGAACTGCCGGACAAGCCGTTGGTCCGCATGGTCGAACCCGGCCTGACCGAGGGCATGACCGAGTATGTCGTCCTCCAGGTGCTCCATTGGCACCGCCAGACGGAGGCCTACCGGGCGCAGCAGGAGCGGCGGGAGTGGCGACAGCTCGGCCAGAAGCTGGCCCGCGAGCGCCGCGTCGGGGTGCTCGGGCTCGGGGTCCTGGGAGCCGACGCCGCGCGGGTCCTGAAGGAACTGCGTTTCGACGTCGCGGGCTGGAGCCGTTCGCCCAAGGATCTTCCCGGCGTCACCTGCTTCCACGGCGCCGCCGGCTTGCCGGAGTTCCTGGCGCGGACCGAGATCCTGGTCTGCCTGCTGCCGCTCACGCCCGAGACCGCCGGCATCCTGAACTGGGAAACGCTGGCGGCACTGCCGCGGGGGGCCTGCATCATCAATGTCGCCCGGGGCGGGCATGTGGACGAATCGGACCTGCTGGCCGAACTGGACAGCGGCCATATCGCCGGGGCCAGCCTCGACGTCTTCGCCGAGGAGCCGCTGGCGCCGGACCACCCGTTCTGGAGCCACCCGCGGGTGATCGTGACGCCCCACGTGGCCGCCGTGACCCATGCCCGCACGGCGGCCGGCCACATCGCCGAGCAGATCAGAAGGTTCGAGGCGGGATTGCCGCTCGAGAACGTGATCGACCGCGCGCGCGGCTACTGACCGGGCCTAGAGCCGGCGCATTCCGGTGATCCGGGCGCCGCGGGCGACCACGTCGGAAAGTGGCTCCTCGGTCACCATCATGTGGAAGGCGTTGGCGTGGATCAGTTGTTCCGGTCCCGTCATGATGCCGACATGGCCGGGGAAGAATATGAGGTCGCCGCTCCGAAGCGTCTCTCCCTCCGGCACCGGCTGTCCCAGCGTGCCGCCCTGCTGGTCGCTGTCGCGCGGGGCCGCGATGCCGGCCGCCGCCAGGGCGATCTGTACGAGGCCGGAACAGTCCAGCCCCAGGCTGGTTTTGCCGCCCCACAGGTAGGGAACGCCGGGCAGGCGGCGTGAGGTGGCGACATAGTCCGGCCGGTAAGCGGCGAGGTCGTCCAGGTGCCCGGCGAAGACCCAGCCGCCCTGTGCCAGCTCCACGAAGCCGTTTCGCTCCCCGGCGATCGCCACCCGGGTGGTCAGGCTCAGCACGTCGAGCGGCGGGGTCTTCAGGTCGGGCTCCGGAAACAGGAAGCTGCGCAGCGCCGTGACCTGGTGGGTCGGCTCCGGGGTTTCCTCCCACAGCGTGTCGAGCCGCAGGTACCCCACATAGCCGTCGCCGGAAAGCTGGCCCCAGACCCAGCCGTCATGCTCCTCGTAGACGGTGACCGTCTCGCCGAACAGGGCCTGGGTAGTCTGGCGGGCCTCGAAGTCGGGTGATCCCTTGACCGTCGCGAAGCCGGCCCTGACCTGGCAGGGGACCCCCTCAATGAATCGGTCGGCCTGGACGATGCCTTGCAGATGCGCCGCCGCGAGATCCGGGCGGTAGGGGTTAGTCCGAGGATCCGGCAAGGACGCGGTCATGGACGGCCTCCGTCGCGGGTTCCGGCGCCAGGTCCGGCGGGGACGCGCCATGCCCGTCGGCCGGCGATCCGTCGCCCAGGGTCAGATGCCGCGACTCCAGCACCAGATGCGCGAACTCGGTCAGGAAGACCGATCCCTTGACCGTGCGCTGGACCAGGACGTTGCGCCGGTCGGCCTCGTCGCGCTTGCGCCGTATGAAGCCTAGCCGACCGAGCCGGTCGAGCGCGCGGCTGATCGCGGGCTTCGAGATGTTCAGGGTGGCGGCGAGGCCGCGAACCGTGTGGGGCGGCGGCGTCAGGTAGACGGTCAGCAGCAGCGCCAGTTGCCGGGAAGACAGGTCCGGCCCCGCCTGCCGCACATTCGTTACGAGAACGTGGCGCCAGAGATCGAGGGCTTGAAGCTTCTGCGGCATGCGCTGACTCCCGATACCGAACCCGCGCGTATCGGGTCTCGACCGAGAGAGTGCCGAAACGAGTTGAAATCGGCAAGTATTTAACTCTTATTGGCATAACGGCCCTCCAGGTAGGCGAAGACCGCGCGCATGCCCAGGGCCTCGCCGCCCTCCGGCCGGCCGGGCTTCGACGACGGGTTCCAGGCCATCACGTCCAGGTGCGCCCACGGGATCGACTTGTCGACGAACCGCTCCAGGAACAGGGCCGCCAGGATGGCGCCCGCGAACGGTCCGCTTCCGACATTGTTCAGGTCGGCGACCTTGCTTTCCAGCATCTTGGCATAGGGCTGGTGCAGCGGCAGCCGCCACATCGGGTCGCCCTGGGTCTCGGCCGATGCCAGCAGCCCGCCGGCCAGCGCCTCGTCGTTGCAGAACAGCGCCGGAAGCTCGGTGCCCAGCGCGACTCGGGCGGCGCCCGTCAGGGTGGCGAAGTCGATGATCACGTCGGGCTTGTCGGTTACAGCTTCCGCCAGCGCGTCGCACAGGATCAGCCGTCCCTCGGCGTCGGTGTTGCCGACCTCGACGCTCAGGCCCTTGCGGGTCGCCAGGACGTCGAGCGGCCGGAACGCGTCGCCGGAGACGGAGTTCTCCACGGCTGGGATCAGCACGCGCAGGCGGACCGGCAGCCCGGCCATCATGATCATGCGGGCGACGCCCAGAACGTGCGCGGCGCCGCCCATGTCCTTCTTCATCAGGAGCATGCCGCTGGACGGCTTCAGGTCCAGGCCGCCGGTGTCGAAGCAGACGCCCTTGCCGACCAGGGTCACCCGGGGGGCGCCCTTGTCGCCCCAGGTCAGGTCGATCAGGCGGGGCTCCCGGGTGCTGGCCCGGCCGACGGCGTGGACGGCGGGATAGTTCTTCTTCAGCAGGTCTTCCCCGACGGTCACCTTGACCTTGGCCTTGAACTCGGCGCCCAGCGCCTCGGCCGCGGCGGCCAGTTCTGCGGGACCCATGTCGGAGGCGGGCGTGTTGATCAGGTCGCGCACGAGATACGTGGCGGTCGCGGTGCGCTCGACCGCGTCCCGGTCGGCCCCTTCCGGCCAGACCAGCGTCGCGAAGCTCCTGTCGTTCTTGGCTTTGTAGCGGGTGAAGGCGTAGCATCCGAGCGCCCAGCCCAGCGCCGCCTTGGTCGCGGTGCCGGCGTCCAGGCCGGCGTCGATCCGGTAGGCGCCGGCCGGCAGGGACGCGGGAAGGGCGGCATAGGCCCAGAGGTCGGCGTCGGCATCCACGCCGACCAGCACCCGGGCGAGGTTTCCGCCGTCGCCCGGCAGAAGCGCCGTCTTGCCGGATTCGGCCTTGAAGCCGATGCCGGCGACCCAGGCGCGCACGGCGGCCGGCTGATCGGCGAGCCAGCCTTCCAGGCCATCCTTCGTCACGGGGGTGAGCGGGATCGAATCCGTCCCGGCCTTCGGGCGCATATGGGTCAGCAAGTGGCTGTTCCTTCGTCGCGATTACGGTTGGCGTGCCCAGAACATGGATCACCGGGGCGCCGCTGAAAAGACGGAACTGTTCTTCGCGCCGTTTCCCATCGCCACGCTTTCGAAACCGCGCGCCAGCAACTAGTCTCCCGCCCGACCTTCATCCCCAGCAGATCGGGCGGTTCTTCATGAGCGACCTCACTCTCGTCATCGGCAACAAGGCCTCGTCATCTTGGTCGTTGCGTCCCTGGCTGGCCCTGAAGCAGATCGGCATCCCGTTCCACGAAGTCACGGTCCCGCTGCGGCAGCCGGAAACGAAGGCGGAAATCTTGCGCCATTCCCCCGCCGGAAAGGTGCCGGTGCTGCGCGACGGTGACCTGACCGTCCATGATTCGCTGGCGATCCTGGAATATCTCGCGGAGAGCCATCCGGATGCCGGCCTGTGGCCGGACGACCGCGGCGCCCGCGCCGTGGCGCGCTCCATCTCGGCGGAAATGCATTCCGGTTTCGCCGACCTGCGCCGGAACATGCCGATGGACGTGACCGACAGGCATCCGGGGGCGGGGCGCAATCCGGAGGTGCTGGCCGACATCGCCCGGATCACCCAGATCTGGCGGGACGCCAGGGCGCGTTTCGGCGCGGACGGCCCCTTCCTGTTCGGCCGCTTCACGGCCGCCGACGCCATGTACGCGCCGGTCTGCACGCGTTTCGACACGTACGGGGTGGAACTGGACGAGGTCGCCCAGGCTTATGTCGCCACGATCCTGGGCCTTCCCGCCATGCGCGAATGGTACGCCGCCGGCTCCGCCGAACCCTGGGGGGCGCTGCTCTGAGGAACCCCTACCGGGCCGGGGGAGCGGGGGGGACGGGAACCGGGAGGGCCGGCATGGGGTCGTCCTCGGTGCGCTCCGGCTCACGGCGCGGCTCGACCTTCGGCTCGGCGCCGCCGTCCTCCAGCACGCCGGCTTCCCGATAATAGCGGGCGGCGCCGGGATGGAGGGGGGCGGCCAGGCCCTTCGTCGCGGTCGCGAGCTGGATCGACGGTCCCTTGGGATGGCCGTTGTCCAGCAGGCGCCTCGTGTTCGGATGCCACAGCGCTCGGGTGATGCCGTAGACCAGTTCCTCCGGCACGTCGCCGCGGACCAGCCACTGGGCGCCGACGCCCAGGGTCAGCGTTTCGGAGACGCCCTCGTAGACGCCCTCGCCGATCACCGACTCGGTGAAGAAGGGCAGCCGTTCCTTCAGGCCGTGGCCCTGCTCGTCGTCGAAGGACAGCAGCCGGATCGGCGTGCGGGCCGCTGCCTCGGCAACGGCGGCGATTGGATGCCCGCCGACGATGAAGAAGGCGTCGATCCCGCCCTCGACCAGCCGGTCGCCGGCCGGGCCCGGTTTCAGGTACCGGGCGTCGATCTCCGTTTCGGCGATCCCGTACGCCTCCAGGATCACCCGCGCCTCGACCAGCGTGCCGGACCCTTCCTCGCCGATCGACACCCGCTTCCCCTTCAGGTCGGCGACGTTGCGGATGTCGCTTTCCGCGCGGACCACGAGATGGACCGTCTCGACATAGAGGTTGGCGATGGCGGTGAGCTGATCGAACGGCTGCTGGCCCTTGTAGGGGCCGGTCCCCTCGCGGGCCCAGAAGGCGATGTCCGCCTGGGACAGCGCAGATTCCAGCGTCCCGGTCCGCATCTCCTTCAGGTTCTCCACTGAGCCCTGCGTCGCCTGGGCCACCGCGATCACGCCGGGCACGCCGCAGCTTCCGCCGCGGTCGCAGGGGCGGGAGCCGGGCGGGTTGCTGATCACGTTGGCCAGCATGCCGCCGACCGGGAAATAGGTGCCGCCGGTGGTGCCGGTGCCGATCCGGAAGAAACGGATGTCGTCCGCGCGCGGTCCGCCCGGTGCAGGGACCAGCAGCACCGCGGTCATGGCCGTGGCGATCAGGGCTGCCATCAGGATGCCGATGACCGTTCGCGCAGCGATCGGTGAGCAGCGGCGCCGGGCGGCGGACAGGACGGGAAACACGGCAGACGGCCTTCCAGTGAGGGTAGGGCATCCGGAAGCGGAACGGGCCGGTTCCGCGCAATGACGCTTTACCAAATTGAGACGAAAGAGATGGCCTCAATATGGCGTAAAGGCATTACGCGTTTAATAACGCCGCCATGACCGGTTTATTTCCGGCCCGATCGGGCTAAGGCCGCTGCCCTCACTCCACCGCCCTCACTCCGCCGCCTGGGCCTGCATCCGGTCCGGCGGGTCGAAGTCGAAGGCGAGCTGGTCCGGTTCCTGTGGGCCGGCCTCCGCGCGCGGGTTCATTTCCAGCGCGATCGGCGTGGTCGCCGTCTGGGGCATCGGCACGAAGGCGCCCTGTTCCTCCAGCGGCTTCGCCTGGCGGGCCGTCATGCGGTAGAGCGTGAACAGCATCAGGACGGCGGCGATCGACCCGATATAGAAGAACAGCCCGTTGAACCCGAGCACGCCCATGACCTGGGATGCCAGCACCGGTCCCACGACGGAACCCGCGCCGAACATCAGCAGCAGCCCGGCGCTGGCCGGCACGACCTCGTCCGAACTCATGAAGTCGTTCGCATGGGCCAGGGCGATCGGGTAGATCGAGTAGGCGAGGCCGCCGTAGAGGCCCAGCATCGCCGCGAAGACCAGGTTGGGAACGCCGTCGGCGAAGGCCAGGGCCACGGCCGCGACGGAAACGCCGGCGATCGCCGCCAGGAAGACGGTCCGGCGGTCGAACCTGTCCGACAGGCGGCCCATCGGGAACTGCATCAGAAAGCCGCTGAGGATCGCGACCATCATGAACAGTCCGACATCCTCCACCGTGCCGCCGCGCGCCTGGACATAGACCGGCCCCATGCTGCCGAAGGCGCCGTTGATCAGCCCCGCCCCGATGCATCCGGCGACGCCCAGCGGGGAGATCCGGACGATCTCGATCACGCGGAGCCGGTTGGTGCCGACGGTGCTCGGGCTCTGGACCCGGCTCAGCGCCAGCGGAACCAGCGACAGCGCCACCAGGATCGCGACCAGGCTGAAGATCTGGAACCCGTTGGGATCCATCACGGTGATCAGCGACTGCGACGCGCCCAGGGAGAGATAGTTGACGGTCATGTAGACCGACAGCACCCGGCCCCGCACCGTGTTGGAGGAGGAGGCGTTGATCCAGCTCTCGGTGATGGTGAACAGCCCGGCCAGGCAGAAGCCCGCCACGACGCGCAGCAGCAGCCAGACGATCTGGTCCACCACGATCGCGTGGACCAGTGCCGAGACGGCGGCCAGCGCCGCGAAGGCCGCGAAGGCGCGGATATGGCCGACCCGCTCGACGACCCTTGGGCAGCGCAATGTTCCGAGAACGAAACCGACCGAGTATGCCGCCATGATGATGCCGATACGGTCGACCGGGAAGCTCTCCGCCCCCATGCGCACCGCGAGCAGCGTGGAGAACAGGCCGTTGCCCAGGACCAGGATACCGAGACTGACCAGCAACGGTAGAATGGCGGCGAACACCTGCCGCAGATCCGACATCCACTCCTCCTGACAGGGTTGCGGCCGGCTCGCCCGGCTTCCCCCTAAGGCTCCTCTTCAAGACAGGGCGGTATAGGAACTAACGGTCGCCGGAACAAGACGGCGGAAGGTGACAGGGGCCGCGATTCCCTTCAGCTCGGCCGATTCCACCTCGGAATGCAACGATGTTATCACAGCCGAAACGGCCGGATCGGCGGCCAGGCTCTCGGACAGGATGATATCGCCGCCCCGGCTCCGCCCTTCCAGGCGCGCCGCCAGATTGACGGTGGAGCCGAAGTAATCCAGGCGGCCGTTCAGGGTCACCGCGACGCAGGCGCCGGCGTGAAGGCCCATCTTGATCACCAGCCCGTCGCGGGGCGCCGACTGGATCGCCAGCGCCGCGCGGACCGCCTGGGCCGGGTCGGCGAAGGCGGCCATGACGGCGTCGCCGATGGTCTTGACCACGGCGCCGTCATGGTCGCGCACCGCCTTCGCCAGATCCGCGAAATGCTCCCGGACCCTGTGGTAGGCGCTGGCGTCGCCGATGCGGTCGTAGAGCGCGGTGGAGCCCTTGAGGTCGGTGAACATCAGGGTGACGGTGCCGATCGCGACCTCGTCGCCGGGACGCAGGACCTCGTCCGAGAACATGTCGCGGAACGCCTGCAGGGTCGTCACCTGGTGGGCGGTCAGGGCGTCCGCGATCCAGTCGCGGTCCTCCACCACCAGCGTCAGGGGGCGGCCGGTCCTGTTCTCCAGGCAAAGCAGGCCGGGGGCGGCGGGAGGGCCTGATCTGACCGCGTCATCCTCCGCGGTCACCATGGGGAAGCCCTGGCCCGGGGCGGGCAGCCAGTCCAGGTCGGCGCTGCCGCCCGGCTCCAGAGTGCGCAGGCGCAGCGGCCCGGCGGGAAGCACTGTTTCCAGCGTCCTCGCCTCCCCGGGGCGGAGCGTCTGCTGGACATGGACGTGCGGCGTGGTCATGGGGCCGGCCAGGCAGTATTCGCCCTCGGTGAGATGCCGGACCCCCGGCGACGGCTGGAAGGTCAGCTCCACGTTGCGCGCGAAGTCCCTGCCGTAGTCGATGTTGCAGGACGGGCAGTGGGCGCCGCTGGGCAGCCGATCCAGGGTCGATGCCACCGCCTTGGCGCCCCGGCAGCGCGGGCACAACAGGTCCCAGCGCAGCGTCAGCAGGCCGGCCTTGACGGCTCCCAGGCACAGCTCGACCATGGTCCGGGGCTGCTCGCCCCAGCTTCGCGCCAGGGCCAGGGGCCGGATGCGGGTCAGGTCCACCTCCTGCGCGGCCAGCAGATGGTCGGCCAGTCGGCGCGACAGGCCATGGCCGTTGCCGCTCTCCTCCAGCGCCCGGACCATTCCGGCGACCCGTTCCGCGACGGCGGCGTCCGGAACGGGCGGCACATAGTCGAAGGGCTGCGGGCGGGTTCCCGCGGCATGGCCGGCGGCGGTGCGGATCAGCGCCTCGAACTTCCGGCCCGACCGCTCCAGGAAGCCCAGGCGGAGCAGCAGCCGGCCCAGCCAGTTCGCCGGACTTATCTCCAGCGTGTAGGATACGCGCGAGCCGCCGCGCTCGGGCGTCAGCTCCAGGGTCGGCCCGACACTTGCGAAGGGGCCGGCGCGGAATCGCCGGACCTGGGTGAAGCCGTGGGGTGCCACCCATTGGAACGGCTGCTCCTCCCACTCCAGGGCGTAGCGGCCGATCCTGCCGCGGGCGAGGCGCAGCAGGGTGCCGTCGTCCCGGGGGATCTCCTCCACCTCGTAGCGCGGCAGGCCCATCGCCTCGTTGAAGCGGGGCGTGTCGGCCAGCAGCGGCCAGAGCCGCTCGGGCGGCTGGTCGAACCACCATGTCCAGGTGCGCCGCGCGATCTCCGCCATCAGTCCCCCTTGGCCGTCCCCCGACCCTTCGCCTGCCACAAACTTATGCTCGGGAGCTTCAATTCCCAAGTCATGGCGGCTATGGTCCCGGGGCGTGGAGGATCGACCAAGCAGCCCCGGAGCCAAGAAAAAATGAGCGACAACCTGTACGACCTGTTCCAGTCCCGTTTTCCTGCCGATCTCTCAAGCCCCTTCATCGAGACCGACCTCGGGCAGGTCTACAGCTATGCCGACCTGCACGAGACCTCCGGCCGCTATGCCCGCCTGCTGACCGACCTGGGGGTGCGCAAAGGGGACCGGGTCGCGGTCCAGGTCGAGAAGTCGCCCGAGGCGATCTTCCTCTATCTCGCCTGCCTCCGGGCCGGTGCCGCCTACCTGCCGCTGAACACCGCCTACACCAGGGCGGAGGTGGCCTATTTCGTCGGGGACGCCGAGCCCGCCGTCGTGGTCTGCCGGCCGGAGAGCGAGCAGGTAATCGCCGAGGTGGCGGCCAAGGCCGGCGTCGGCCACGTCCTCACCCTGGGGCAGGAAGACGACGGCTCCCTGCCGGAGCGGGCGCGCGGCCTCGATCCCGACCATGCCACGGTCCCGGCGGACTCCGGCGATCTGGCGGCGATCCTCTACACCTCCGGCACCACCGGGCGGTCGAAGGGCGCCATGATGAGCCACCGGAACCTGGCCTCGAACGCCCAGGCGCTTCACCGCATCTGGGGCTGGAAGCCCGGCGACGTGCTGCTCCACGCCCTGCCCATCTTCCATACCCACGGGCTGTTCGTAGCGACCAATTGCGTCCTGCTGAACGGCTCGGGCATGCTGTTCCTGCCGAAGTTCGACCTGGACCGGGTGGTCGGGCTGCTGCCCCGCGCGACGGTGTTCATGGGCGTGCCGACCTTCTACACCCGGCTGCTGTCGGACCCGCGGGTGACGCCCGACCTGTGCCGGACCATGCGGCTGTTCATCTCCGGCTCGGCGCCCCTGCTGGCCGACACGCACCGGGAGTTCCAGGAGCGCACCGGGCACCCCATCCTGGAGCGCTACGGCATGACCGAGACCGGCATGCTGACCTCCAACCCGCTGGACGGCGACCGGGTGCCCGGCACCGTCGGCTTCCCGCTGCCCGACGTCGAGCTGCGCGTGGTGGACGAGAAGACCGGCGAGCCGGTCGGCACCGAGGAGGTCGGCATCATCGAGGTGAAGGGGCCGAACGTGTTCGGCGGCTACTGGCGGATGCCGGAGAAGACGAAATCCGAGTTCCGCCCGGACGGCTTCTTCATCACCGGCGACGTCGGCAAGATCGACGGCAGGGGCTATGTCCATATCGTCGGCCGGGCCAAGGACCTGATCATCTCCGGCGGGTTCAACGTCTACCCGAAGGAGGTCGAGAGCGTGATCGACGCGATCGACGGCATCGTCGAGTCCGCCGTCGTCGGCGTGCCCCATCCGGACTTCGGGGAGGCGGTGGTCGCCGTGGCGATGCGCCGGCCGGGCCGCGGCGACGTGACGGCGGACAGCGTGGCGGCGGTCTGCAAGGAGGAGCTGGCGAACTACAAGGTTCCCAAGCGGATCTTCTTCATCGACGAACTGCCGCGGAACGCCATGGGCAAGGTCCAGAAGAACCTGCTGCGCGACGAGCACAAGGGCCTGTTCGCCTGATCCCGTTGCCGGGCCGGGCGCTGGCGCCCGGCCCGGCGGAGGCGGCCGTCAGATCGTGTTGAGCACGGCGTCGGCGCTGGAGACCTCGAAGGCGCCGGGCTCCTCGACGCTCACCGATTTCACCGTGCCGTCCTCGATCACCATGGCGAAGCGCTTGCTGCGGTGGCCCAGGCTGTAGCCGGTGCCGTCCATCTCCAGGCCAAGCGCCTTGGTCAGGGTGCCGTTGCCGTCGGGCAGCATGGTGATCTTGTCGCCGACGTCGGACGACTTGGCCCAGGCGTCCATTACGAAGGGATCGTTCACCGCCATGCAGACGATCTCGTAGCCCTTGGCCTTGAACTCGTCCGCGCGGTTGACGAAGCCCGGCAGGTGCTTGGCCGAGCAGGTCGGGGTGAAGGCGCCCGGGACCGCGAACAGCACGGCCTTCTTGCCCTTGAACAGGTCCTCGGTGCTGATTTCCTGCATCCCGTTGGATGTCAGGTGCTTGAGAGTGACGGACGGAAACTTGTCGCCGACCTTGATCGTCATTCTGATGGCCCTCCGAGCGTGAATCGTGGGCACAGGTGTAGACCGGTGCGGCGTTGCGTCGCAAGGAGCATTCCTGTCCGGCGTTCCCGATCAGCCCGCCCGGTCCAGCGCCGCGAGCACCGCTCCCTCGGTCAGCAGTTCCGGCAGCGGGATGCCCTCGGGAGCGCCGGGGCCGTAGACCATGTTGAACGGGATGCCGTAGCGGCCGTGCTCGGCCAGATAGGCCGCGATCCGGTCGTCCGGCCGGGTCCAGTCCGCCTGCATCGGCACCACGGCACCGCCGAACAGCCTTCCGGCGACGGGATCCCGCGACAGCACCAGCCGCTTGTTGGCCTGGCAGGTGATGCACCAGCTGGCCGTGACGTCCACGAACACGGTGCGCCCGGCGGCCACCTGCTCCGAGATGGCGGCCCGGTCGAACGGCACCCACTTGGCGTCGGTCGCGGCGGCCGCCTGCGAGGCCGGGCGGTCCAGCGCCAGCGGCATTCCGAAGGCGGCGGCCGCCAGCAGGGCCGCGGCCACGCCGCCGGCGAACCGGATGCGGCCCGGCAGCCGGCGGCGGACCGCCAGGGCCAGGACGACGGCGACCATCAGAGCGCCGACCGCCAGCGCCGCCGCCGGATCGACCTGGGCCGCCAGGACCGACAGCAGCCAGACGCCGGTCAGGGCCAGCGCCCCGCCCAGCACCCGGCGCAGCGCGACCATCCAGCGGCCGGGCCGGGGCAGGCGGGCGGCGAGCCGGGGGAACGCCGCCACCGCCAGGAAGGGCAGGGCCAGGCCGAGACCCAGCGCCAGGAAGACGGCGAAGATCTCCAGCGGCCCGCGGGCCAGGGCGAATCCCACCGCGGTGCCGAGGAACGGGGCCGAGCAGGGGGTCGCCAGCAGGGTGGCGAGCGCGCCGGTCGCGAAATGGCCGCGCAGGGTCGGGGCGTGCCCGCCATGCCCGCCCACCGCCGCGTCGGCGATGGCGCGCGGCAGCGGGATCTCGAACAGGCCCCACAGGTTGGCCGCGAACACCGTGACCAGCACCACCATGAAGACCAGGAACAGCGGCTGCTGGAACTGGATGCCCCAGCCGACCGCCGACCCGGTCAGCTTCAGTGTCACCGCGGCGCCGGCCAGCACCAGGAAGGAGAACAGGGTGCCGGCGGCCGACGCCAGGAAGCCGGCGCGGATCTCGCGCGGCGCGCTTCCGCCGTGGCTGACCACCGACAGCAGCTTCAGCGACAGGACCGGCAGCACGCAGGGCATCAGGTTCAGCAGCAGCCCGCCGACCAGCGCGAAGCCCAGCATGGCGGCTAGGCCGGCGGCGCTGCCGGCCGGCCCGGCGCCGGGCGCCCCGACCGTCGCCGCCCGCTCCATCGCGCGCAGCCCGTCCACCAGGGTCAGGGTCACCGGTATCCCTTCCATGGCCACCGGCTCGCCGGTGACCGGCAGGGTGACGGTGATTCGCCGGTCGCCGTCGGCAAACTCGATCTTCGGGGCGCCGAACGCGGCGGCCGGCCCGGCCTCCACGAACAGGTCCGGATCGACGAAGGGCTCCCGCGCGCTCGCTTCCACCCGCAGCGACTTGTCCGCCGTCCGCACGCTCTCGATCGACAGGCCGGAGGCGGCGCCGTCGCCGGGCACCCGGGAGGCGAAGCGGGCGATCAGGTTGGCGTCGGCGCCCGCCGAGCTTGCCGGCCCCTCCGGGATCGCCAGCATCAGGTCCAGGCGCTGGGGCACGCAGATGTCGCTGCACACCAGCAGGTCGACCGACGCGCGGAGGTCGAGCGGCCGGCCGGGCTCCGCGGGGCGGGCGGCGATGGGGAACACCACCTCGCCGTCGTAGCCGAAGGTCTCGATCCCGAACAGGGTGAAGCGGTGCGGCGCCGGCCAGCGCATCTCCGCTCCGGACAGGTTGGCGCTGCCGTCCCAGGCGAGTTGCGGCGGCAATCCCGCGTCGCCGGGTGAGCGCCAGTAGGTCTTCCAGCCCGGCTTCATCTTCAGGTGCAGCCCGAGCGGAACGCTGTCGAGCGCGCCGGTGCCGTCCACGGCGGCGACCAGCCTTCCCTCGACGGTTTCGGTCGCCTGCCAGGGACCGGAGGCGCCATGGACCGGCGGGATCGAGGCGAGCAGGGCCGCGAGCAGGACGAGCAGTCCGGTGGCGACGCTGGACAGGGTGCTTTTGCTGATCATGGGGCTTGGATTTTGTGTCTCATGGTTCGGCATTATAGGTGGCAAGCGGTCGCAGGTGCTGTCACACTTTCATGAGGCCCCGTTGATCCGGTGAGATCAGCCACCACATTCGGAGCTTGAGGCAGACGGAACGGCACGAATGACTGATGCAACGCGGAAGCCCCAATATCTGACCGGCCAATTGCTGATCGCCATGCCGGCCATGCCGGACCAGCGGTTCCAGCGGTCGGTGATCTATATCTGTGCCCATAACCCGGACGGCGCCATGGGTCTGGTGATAAACAAGCTGTTCGGCTCGATCACCTTCCCGGACCTGCTGGAGCAACTCGGCATAGATACGCCGGGCCACGCGGCCAACATGCGGGTGCATTTCGGGGGACCCGTCGAGTCGGGCCGCGGCTTCGTGCTGCATTCGACCGATTTCGTCCGCGAAGGCACCATGACGGTGGACGACGACGTCGCGCTGACCGCCACGGTGGACATCCTGCGCGCGATCGCTGACGGGCGCGGGCCGAAGAACGCGATGCTGGCGCTGGGCTATGCCGGCTGGGGACCCGGCCAGCTCGACGCCGAGATGCAGGCCAACGGCTGGCTTAACGCGCCGGCCGACGACAGCCTGCTGTACGACCGCGACCTGGATACCAAGTGGGAGCGCGCCATCGCCAAGCTGGGCGTCAGCCTGTCCATGCTGTCGGGCGAAGCCGGCCACGCCTGAGATTTCGACGGAAACGCAGGCCGGCCAAAGCCTTTATATTTTCAGTGCTTCGCCGTCCCGACAAGACACAAGGTCCTTTCGAACCTGCGCTACCACGCCGTTGTCCTATGGATGAAGGCGCTGCGGACGCGCGCCCGGTAACGGGCGTCCCTACCGCGATTCAACTCAGATGAGCAATTGATCGATGTTGCGGGTTTCGGCCGGTGTACTTCGAATCAAATAATATATCTGAGTTTACTTGTGTTCTTCTGTGGCCGAACACCTAAAAAAAACTCTCATCGCGCCAACGCCCCCACAACTTCGTCCACTTCGGCGGTCCACCCCACGATGGCGCCCTGCGCGCGGATCATCTCCAGCGTCGCCTGCTTGAAGGCGGGGAAGTAGCTTTCCGTCGCGTCCTCGACCAGCAGGCATTCGAAGCCGCGGTCGTTGGCCTCGCGCATGGTGGTCTGGACGCAGACTTCAGTGGTGACTCCGGCGAACAGCAGATGGGTGATGCCGCGCTCGGCCAGGATGTCGCCGAGATGCGTGGCGTAGAAGGCGCCCTTGCCGGGCTTGTCGATCACGATCTCGTCCGCCAGCGGGGCGAGGTCGTCCACGATGGCGTTGCCGGGTTCCCCCTTGACCAGGATGCGGCCCATCGGGCCGAAATCGCCGATCCGCAGGTCGGAGGAACCGCGCAGGCGCTTCGCCGGCGGGCAGTCGGACAGGTCCGGCTCGTGCGCCTCGCGGGTGTGGATGATGGTCAGGCCGGCCGCCCGGCAGCCGTCGAGCAGGCGGCGGACATGGGGCACCAGGGCCGCCAGCGGCGCCACGTCGTTGCCCAGGGCCTCGCCGAAACCGCCGGGCTCGATGAAGTCGCGCTGCATGTCGATGATGACAAGCGCGGTTCGGCCGGGCGGAAAGGCGAAGGGGTAGGGCTTGGCGGTCGGTATGTTAAGAATATCGGTCATGGTCAATGCCCCGCCATGTGCTGGCCGATCACGCCTATGTCGGCCTGTCCGGTCGGCGTCTCGTGGACCAGATGGCCGTCGAACATCACGCAGATCCGGTCGGCCAGTTCGAACAGCTCGTCCAGGTCCTCGCTGACCAGCAGCACGGCGGCGCCCCGGTTGCGGGCCTGCATGATCTGCGACCGGATGTCGGCGACGGCGGCGAAGTCCAGGCCGAAGCAGGGGTTGGCGACGATCAGCACCCGCACGTCGCGGGCCAGTTCGCGGGCCAGCACGGCGCGCTGGACGTTGCCGCCGGACAGGGTGCCGATCGCGGCGTCAGGGCCGGGCGTCTTAACCTTGTAGAGCTGGATCAGCTCGCGCGCCGCCCCGCGCATGGCGCCGCCGTTCAGCCACCAGCCGCCGCGGGCATAGGGCGGATCGTCGAAGTTGCGGAACGACATGTTCTCCGCCACGCTCATGCGGGCGACGCAAGCGTTGCGCAGCGGCTCCTCCGGCAGCAGGCACAGGCGGTGGCGCTTCATCTCGGTGCGGGTCGCGGCGTAGCGCTCGCCGCAGACATGGATCTCCCCGGCGGCGGGAGAGCGCTGGCCGGCGAGCACCTCGACCAACTCGCGCTGGCCGTTGCCCGAAACGCCGGCGATGCCGACGATCTCCCCGGCGCGGACCGTCAGGTCCAGGCCCTCGACCGCCGGCAGGCCGCCGTCGCCCAGCGCCTTCAGCCCGGCGATCCGAAGGCGCGGCTCGCCCAGGTCGGTGCCGAGGCGGGCGGCGCCCTTGGGGATCTCCTTGGCGCCGATCATCATCTCCGCCATGTCGGCCGGGGTCAGGTCGGAGACCTTGCCGGTCCCGGCGAAGCGGCCCCGGCGCAGCACCGTCACCTCGTCGGCATAGGCCATGACCTCGCGGAACTTATGGGTGATGGTCAGGACCGTCAGCCGGCCCTCCCGGGTCATCCGGCGCAGCAGGCCCAGCACCTCGTCTGCCTCTCCGGGGGTCAGGACGGAGGTCGGTTCGTCCAGGATCAGGAAGCGGTTCTTCAGGTAGAGCTGCTTCAGGATCTCCAGCTTCTGCTTCTCTCCCGCCGCCAGCGCCGATACCGGCACGTCCAGCGGCACCCGGAACGGCATCCCGGCCATGAAGCCGTCCAGCGCCCTGATCTCCGCCGCCCAGTCCACCACGGCCGGCACATGGGTGCGCGACAGCACCAGGTTCTCCGCCACGGTCATGCCGGGGACCAGGGTGAAATGCTGATAGACCATGCCGACGCCCAGCGCGTGGGCATCGCGCGGGTTGGCGATGGACCGCTCCGTCTCGCCGACGGCGATCTGGCCCTGGTCGGCGTGGTAATAGCCCATGACGCATTTGACCAGCGTGCTCTTGCCGGCGCCGTTCTCGCCCAGCAGCGCGTGGAAGCTGCCGGCGGAGACCCGCAGCGACACGTCGTCCAGGGCTGCGAGCCCGCCGAAGCGCTTGGTCATGCCGACGGCCTCCAGGCCGAGGGCGCCGTTGGGATGGGTGCGCAGGAAGCTCATGGCCCATACCTCATGATAAGACCCCCAGCAGATGGTCGGAGCGGGCGACGGCGCCGAACACGCCGCCCTGCATCTTGACCATGCGGATCGCCGCCTCGTGGTTGCCCCGGTCGGTGGCGCCGCAGCAGTCCTCCAGCAGCAGGCATTCGTAGCCGCGGTCGTTGGCCTCGCGCATCGTGGTGTGGACGCAGACGTCGGTCGTGATTCCGGTCAGCACGATGTTGCGGATGCCGCGCTGGCGCAGCATCAGGTCCAGGTCGGTGGCGCAGAAGCTGCCCTTGCCCGGCTTGTCGATGACCGGCTCGCCGGGTTCGGGGGCAAGCTCCGGGATGATCTCCCAGCCCGGCTCGCCGCGCACCAGGATGCGCCCGCACGGTCCCGGATCGCCGATCCCGGCGCCGATCCGCCGGGAGCGCCAGCGCTTGTTCTCCGGCAGGTCGGCGAGGTCGGGCCGGTGCCCCTCGCGGGTATGGAAGACCGTGAAGCCGCCCCGGCGCATCGCCGCCAGCACCCGGCCGATCGGCCCGATCGGGGCGCGGGTCAGCGACAGGTCGTAGCCCATGGCATCCACATAGCCGCCCTTGCCGCAGAAATCGGTCTGCATGTCGATCACGATCAGCGCCGTGTTGGCCGGCCGCAGGTCGCCGTCGTAGGGCCAGGGATAGGGATCGGAGTCGATGTGCGTCATTTGGTGATACTCAGTTCGCCCGGGGCGCCGGCCAGGGTGCGGGTCGGCGAGCAGGTCGCGATCATGATGACCAGGGTCAGCAGGTAGGGGGCCGCGTTGAACAGGTAGTATCCCTGCGTCACCCCGACCGACTGGAGGGCGGGGCCGAGCGCGCCGGCGCCGCCGAACAGCAGGGCAGCGCCCAGGCAGCGGATCGGGTGCCAGCGGGCGAAGATGACCAGCGCCACGGCCATCAGCCCCTGGCCGCTGGACAGGCCCTCGTTCCAGCTTCCGGGATAGTAGAGCGACAGGAACGACCCGCCGATCCCGGCGAGGAAGCCGCCGGCCATGGTCGCCGCCGCCCGGACCAGATCGACCGGGTAGCCCATGGCCCGCGCGGCGTCGGCGCTGTCGCCGACCGTCCTGACGATCAGTCCCCAGCGGGTGTTGGTCAGCACCCACAGCAGGAAGGGCGCCAGCACCAGCCCCAGTATGAACAGCACGTTGATCTGGAGGGCCGAGCGGACCTGCGGCAGGTCGCTCCACCAGCCCAGGTCGATCGCCGGCAGGATCGGCGCCTGCGGCTGGATGAAGGGCTTGCCCAGGAAGAAGGCCAGCCCCGTGCCCAGCAGCATCAGGGCGATGCCGACCGCGATGTCGTTGACCCGCGGCAGGCTGCATATGGCGGCGTGGAGCAGGCCGAACAGGGCGCCGGCCAGACCCGCCACCAGCACGCCCGCCCAGGGCGAGCCGGTCATGTACGAGACGGCGTAGGCGCTCATGGCGCCCATCACCAGCGTGCCCTCCAGCCCCAGGTTGATGCGCCCGCTCTTCTCCGTCAGCAACTCGCCCAGGCTTACGAACAGGAAAGGGGTGCTGACCCGGATGGCGCCCGCCAACACCGCCAGGGCCACGCCCCACCAGCCGAGATCTTCCATGGCGTCACCCCCTCGGCTGGAAGATGCGGAACCGGCCGTAGAGCGTGTCGCTGGCCAGGATCATGACGAAGGCGATGCCCTGGAGCACCAGGATGGTGGCGTCGGGCAGGTCCAGCCGGCGCTGGAGCAGCCCGCCGCTGGCGGCGATGCCGCCGAACATCAGGGCCACCGGGATCACCGCCAGCGGGTTCTGCCGGGCGATGAAGGCGATCAGGATGCCGGTATAGCCGTAGCCCGCGACCAGCGAGGCGTTGGCGCTGCCATGGACCGCCGCCACCTCGACCATGCCGGCCAGCCCGGCGGCGGCCCCGGCCAGGAAGCAGGTGACCAGGGTCAGCTTCGCTACCGACAGCCCGGCCATGCGGGCGGCCCGGACATTGCCGCCGACCATCCGCGCGCCGAAGCCGAAGGTGGTCCGCTGCATCAGCACATAGGCCGCGACGCAGGCGATCAGGCCGAACGCCAGCCCCCAGTGGACGTCCAGGCCGGGCATCGACCCGATCATGAAGGATTCCCCCAGCGGCGGCGTGGACGGCTTGTTGAGGCTGGCCGGATCGCGCAAGGGTCCTTCGACCATGTGGTTCATCAGGGCGATCGCGATATAGGCCAGCAGCAGGCTGGAAATCGTCTCGTTGACGCCGCGGAACTGGCGGAGCGCGCCGGCCAGCGCGATCCAGGCGCCGCCCGCCGCCATGCCGGCCAGCGCCATGACGCCCAGCAGCAGCCACGGCGGCGCTCCCGCCATCGCCATCCCGGCGGCGGCCGAGCACAGCCCGCCGATCACCAGCGCCCCCTCGCCGCCGATGATGACGAGGCCGAGCCGCGCCGGCAGGGCCACGCACAGGGCGGTCAGAAGCAGCGGCGCCGTCCGCTGGAGCGTGTTCTGCCAGGAGAACCAGGTGCCGAAGGCGCCCCGGTACATCAGCTCGAAGGTCTCGAACGGATCGGCCCCGGCCAGCGCCACGAAGATCCCGAAGACGACCGCCGTGGCGAGCAGGGCCCCGACCGGGATCAGGACCGCTTCGGCGGCGCTGCGGATCGCATCCAGGGGGAGGTTGCCGAAGGGCGGCGCGGCGGCGCCCGGCAGCCGGGCGGTCTGGTTGACCATCGTCCCGGCCCTCCTCAGGAGGTCGAGCCGACGACGCCCTCGGCCAGCCAGTCCATCCCTTCGAGCCAAAGGTCGGTCTGGCCGTAGGTCTTGCCGGCGGGGATGACCTCCGCCCCGGTGTTGCTGCGGATCGGGCCGGCGAAGATCGGGAAGTCGCCGGCCATCATCTTCGCCTTGATCACCTCGCCGGCGGCCCTGGACTCGGGGCTGACCGCCGGTCCGTAGGCGGAGGTCTTGATGAAGCCCTCCTTCAGGCCGCCGCGGACGAACTGCCCCGGCTTCTCGCCCGCCTGGGCCTTGGTCACGAAGTCCTTGTAGACGGTGATCCAGTTCCACTCCGCCCCGGTCAGATAGCCCTTGGGGGCCAGCGGCGCCTGGTTGGCATGGTAGCCGCAGGTATAGGCGCCGCGCCGCTCGGCGGTCTCGACCACGACCTTGGGGCTGTCCACGTGGCAGGTGACGACATCGACGCCGGCGTTCACCAGCCCGTTGGTCGCCTCCGCCTCCTTGACCGGCATCGACCAGTCGCCGGTGAAGATCACCTGGGTGGTGATGGCCGGGTCGACCGAGCGGGCGCCGAGGGTGAAGGCGTTGATGTTGCGCAGGACCTGCGGGATCGGCTTGGCCGCGACGAAGCCCAGCTTCTTGGACTTGGTCGCATGGCCGGCGGCGACGCCGTTGAGGTACTGGCCCTCGTCGATATAGCCGAAATAGCTGCCGGTGTTGGCAGGGTGGGTGCCGGCCTTGAACATGCCGCCGCAGTGGCGGAACTCCACCTCGGGATATTTCTGCGCCACCTTCAGCATGTGCGGGTCGAAATAGCCGAACGAGGTCGGGAAGACCAGTTCGGCGCCGTCCAGGTTGATCATGCTTTCCATGGTCTTCTGGACGTCGAGGGTCTCGGCGACCTTCTCCTCCTCCACGACCTTGATGCCGCTCAGGGAGCGGAGCGCCGCGGCGGCTTCGGCATGGGCCTGGTTATAGCCGAAGTCGTCGCGCGGGCCGACATAGATGAAGCCGACCATCAGCTTCTTGGCGGCGAGGGCCCGTGAGAGCGGCGAGAAGCCCGAGAGCGCGGTTCCCGCAGCGGCGCCCGCGAGGGCGCCCAGAGCCGTGCGACGTGAAATGCCCTGATTCACCGTCATCAGAACCCTCCATCCAGGAATTTTCATTCGTTTGATGGCCGGTATCGTGCAAGCTTTATACCAAGGGTCATAAGCCGCTTGGCGGCGGGATTCCGGCGGAAGCGTCAGTCAAGGGCTGCATAAGCGTTGGGCGGACGAGGCCTTTGCAGCGCAAAATTTAAGCACGTTTTCGGATGTTTGATTTCTAGGTGAGGTAATATATTGATTTTGCTGAGGAAAGTTTCTGGCGTGCTGTATGCATGATCGCATACGCAATGCAAGGAAGGGAATTGAGATGAGCGGGGAAGACGTGATCGGAAGCTTGGATCTGGCAACTCTCGGCGACCGGTACGCCGACGGCACCCTGTCGGTCGCAACCGTCGTGGAGGGCGTCCTGGGGCGGATCGAGGCGGCGGGCGACGATCATGTGTGGATTTCCCGCTGCGACCCGGCCGACCTGCGGCGGCGCGCCCGGGAGCTGGACGGCTTGGGCCGCGACGAGGCCGCCGCGCTGCCGCTCTTCGGCATTCCCTTCGCGGTCAAGGACAATATCGACGTGGCGGGGATGCCGACCACGGCGGCCTGCCCCGATTTCGCCTACCGGCCGAAGGCGACGGCGCCCGTGGTGAGCCGGCTGCTGGAGGCGGGGGCCGTGCTGGTCGGCAAGACCAACCTGGACCAGTTCGCGACCGGCCTGGTCGGCGTCCGCTCGCCCTACGGCGTCCCGCGCAACCCGTTCGATCCCCGCTATATCCCGGGCGGGTCCAGTTCCGGCTCGGCGGTGGCGGTCTCGTCCGGGCTGGTCGGCTTCGCGCTGGGAACCGACACGGCGGGGTCGGGCAGGGTGCCGGCGGCCTTCAACAACATCGTGGGATTGAAGCCGACGCGCGGCGCCCTCAGCACGTCGGGCGTCGTGCCGGCCTGCCGCTCGCTCGACTGCGTGTCCATCTTCGCCCTGACATCGGCCGACGCGGCGGCCGTGTTCGACGTCGCCCGCGGGTTCGATGCCGGCGATCCCTATTCGCGCACCGTGCAGGACGCGGCGCTGCCCGAGCGCTTCCGCTTCGGGGTGCCGCGCGCCGAGGACCTGCATTTCTTCGGCGACGAAGCGGCGGCGCAGCTCTTCGCCGACGCCGTCGAGCGCCTGTCGGGCCTGGGCGGGCAGGCGGTCACGATCGACTTCACCCCGTTCCGGGAGACCGCCGAGCTGCTCTACAGCGGTCCCTGGGTCGCCGAGCGGATGGCCGCGATCGAAACGTTCCTGCGCGACCGGCCGGAGAGCGTGCATCCCGTCACCCGGCGCATCATCCAGTCCGCGGATGGGTACAGCGCGGTCGATGCCTTCCGGGCGATGTACCGGTTGGAGGAACTGCGCAGGACGGCGGACCATGCGTGGCGGGAGATCGACGTGCTGCTGGTGCCGACGGCGGGAACCATCTACACCGTGGACCAGCTGGAGGCCGACCCGGTGGCGCTCAACACCAACCTGGGCGCCTACACCAACTTCACCAACCTGCTGGACCTCTCCGCCGTCGCGGTGCCGAACGGCTTCGGCCCGCTCGGCCTGCCGCTCGGCGTCACGCTGATCGCGCCCGCCGGACGCGACCGGGCGTTGGCGGCGCTGGGCAGCCGCTGGCAGCGCGCCACCGGGCTGACCCTGGGCGCCACCGGCACCGCCCTGCCGGACCGGCCGGCCGAGGCTCCCGCGCGGGACGGAACGCTGGTGGCGGTGGTCGGCGGGCATATGGAAGGCATGCCGCTGAACGGCGAGCTGGTGGCGCTGGGCGCCCGCAAGGTCGCGGCGGTCAGGACCGAGCCCCTCTATCGCCTGTTCGCCCTGTCCGGGATGGCCCCGGCGCGGCCCGGCCTGCTGCGTGTCGGGCCGGAGGACGGGCATGCGATCGAGGCCGAACTGTGGGCGGTGCCGGATGCCGGTCTAGCCCGCTTCATGGCCGGGATCGGGGCGCCGCTCGGCATCGGCACGGTGCTGGTGGACGGCATCGGGCCAGTCAAGGGCTTCCTGTGCGAAGCATTCGCCACCCGCGGGGCGGAGGATATCTCGCATCTTGGCGGCTGGCGGGCCTATGTCGCCGGACGGGCTTGAGCGACGCTAAATCCGTGCCGCGCAACATTCCGGACTTGCGCAACGGCGTCCGGTGCCGCAACACGGAGCCTCCGCCCGATGTTGCCAATTGACCTGCGGCACCAGGATCGGGGATTGACGCCGCAACAGCCTGTCGAGAGTGTGATGACGCCCAACGAAATCGCCAGGGTCCAGGATTATCTCCGCCGGACTTTCGGGAACGACCGGATCACCATCGTCCCTCCGCCCAAGCGCGGCGCGCCGATCGAAATGCTGATCGGCGACGAGTTCATCGGTGTGGTCCACAGGGACGAGGACGAGGGCGAGGTGTCCTACGACCTGCACATCACCATCCTGTCCGAGGACCTGCCCCCGGCCAGCGCCGTCCCCGCCGGCGGCAAGGGCAAGCCGACCCGTTAGGGCGCCTGGCGCCGGGTGGCCGCCACCGCCCTGGCCGCCCGGCCTTCCTCCGCGAGATAATCCTCGAACGCGTGCTCGACCGTCGCCAGATGGGCGCGCATCGCCCGGAAGGCCGCGTCCCCGTCGCCGCGCACGATCGCCGTGACGATCTGGTCGTGCTCGGCGAAGGAGCGGGCCATCCGGCCCAGGTTACGGAACTGGGCGCGCGAGAACGGCGACAGCCGCCGGCGCAGCGCGACGGTGGTTTCGGCCAGGAATCCGTTGTGGCTGCCCTGGTAGATCATGTCGTGGAAGCGGATGTTGGCGAGGTGATACTCGTCCGGATCGCCGCGCCGGACCAGGTCGCCGACCTCCCGGTGGACCGACTCGAGCGCGCGCCGCTCGGCGCCGCTCATCTTCTCCGCCGCCAGCCTGCTGCACGCGGCCTCCAGCTCCGCCAGCCCCTCGAACAGTTCCGACAGGCCGCCGTCGGTCATCGGCGTGACGACGGCGCCCTTGTGGGCGCGCAGGACGATCAGGCCGGTGGCGGACAGCTGCTTCAGCGCCTCGCGGACCGGCGTGCGGGACACGCCGAAGCGGTCGGCCAGCTCCTGCTCGTCCAGGCGGACGCCGGGGAAAATCCGCCCGGACATGATGTCGTCGGCGACCGCCTCGCGGATCTCGTCCGCCCGCGTCCGCCTCAGCTCCATTCTCTGGTCACTCACGCCCGGTCACCCGATCCCCTGTTCGGCCAGCATCGCCTTCGGCCAGCACAACATTTATGCAGAACCCTCCGCTTCGACCAACGATTCCGGACCCTTTGCCATTGGCATGCCGGTTGCGTCGGGAACGGCCACGACCTTAGCAAAAGGGGAGGACCATGCCCGATAATACTTTCGATGCCGGGAGCCATGTGGATCATATGGCCGCGGCGCTGGGATTGGCGATCGACCCGGATCACCGGCCCGGCGTCGTCGCGAACATGGCCCGCACCGCCGAGATAGCCCGGCTGGTCACGGAGTTCCCGCTGCCCGACGCGGTCGAGCCAGCGCCCGCCTTCCGGCCTGGGGAGGAGTCCCGATGATCGACCATGCCAGCGGCGCGCTGGAGATCGCCTCCGCGGTGAAGGGCGGAACGGTCAGCGCGGTCGAGGTCGCGCGCGCCGCCCTGTTCCGGATCGAGGCGCTGGACGCCCATCTCGGCGCCTTCACCGCGGTCACCGCGGAACGCGCCCTCGACGAGGCCGCCTCCGTCGATGCGCGAGTCCGGGCGGGAGGCGATCCGGGCCCGCTCGCCGGGGTCCCGTTCGCGGTCAAGAACCTGTTCGACATCAAGGGGCTGCCGACCCTGGCGGGCTCGAAGATCAATGCCGGCCATCCGCCGGCCGGGGCGGACGCCGAACTGATCCGGCGCCTGAACGACGCCGGGGCCGTGCTGGTCGGCGCCCTCAACATGGGCGAGTACGCCTACGACTTCACGGGGGAGAACAGCCATTACGGCCCGTCGCGCAATCCGCACGACCCGGCGCGCATGTCCGGCGGCTCGTCGGGCGGGTCGGGAACGGCGGTCGCGGCCGGGTTCGTGCCGCTGGCGCTGGGGTCCGACACCAACGGGTCGATCCGGGTGCCGTCCTCGTTCTGCGGGCTGTTCGGGCTTAAGCCGACCTTCGGCCGGCTGAGCCGCGAGGGGACCTTCCCGTTCTGCTCCAGCCTCGACCATCTGGGGCCGCTGGGACGCTCCGCAGCCGACCTCGCGGCGGCCTACGACGCGATGCAGGAACCGCAAACCGCCACGCCGGTGTCGCCGGTGCTGGGACAGGGGGCGGACGGGCTCCGGATCGCGGTCGCCGGCGACTACTTCGCCCGAGGCGCCGATCCGGCGGCGTTCGAGGCGGTGGCGACGGTCGCGGAGGCCCTGGGCGCCGGGGAAAGGGTCGTGGTGCCCGAGGCGGCGCGGGCGCGGGCGGCGGCCTATGTCATCACCACCGCCGAGGGCGGCAACCTGCACCTGGAGCGGCTCCGGAACCGGGCGGCGGACTTCGATCCGGCGACCCGCGACCGGCTGCTGGCCGGCGCCATGGTGCCGGCGTCGTGGTACCTCCAGGCGCAGCGCTTCCGCCGCTGGTATCATGACCGCGTGATGGAGTTGTTCTCCCGCGTCGACGTGATCCTGGCCCCCGCCACCCCCTGCACGGCCCCGCCGATCGGCCAGCAGACCATGGTTCTGGACGGGGTGGAGATGCTGGTCCGGCCGAACATCGGCATCTTCACGCAGCCGCTGTCGCTGATCGGCCTGCCGGTCGTGGCGGTTCCGGTGCCGCGGCCCGGCGGCCTGCCGATCGGGGTCCAGGTGGTGGCCGCGCCGGGACGGGAGGATCTGGCTTTCCGGGTCGCGGCCGAGCTGGAAGCCAGGGGTATTTGCAAGGCGCCGGTGGCGCGCGGCGAGACGAGCTGGGAGAGATGAAGGCCATGGACATCAACGACCCCGGGACCCTGGCGGAGGTCACCGCCGCGTTCGAGCGGTACGAGACCGCGCTGGTGACCAACGACGTCGCCGTGCTGGACGAGCTGTTCTGGGACAGCCCCCGCACCCTGCGCTACGGCGTCGGGGAGAACCTGTACGGCTACGACGCCATAGCGGCGTTCCGCGCCGCCCGCCCGTCGGCCGGGTTGGCGCGCGAGCTGTTCAACACGGTGATCACGACCTACGGGCGCGATTTCGCGACGGCAAACACCGAGTTCCGCCGCGAGGGCAACCCGCGCACCGGGCGCCAGAGCCAGACCTGGATGCGCACGCCCGGGGGCTGGCGGGTGGTCGCCGCCCATGTCAGTCTGATCGGGGGGTAGCCTTCCCGCACGATGATCCTGGTGAGCCGGGATGTCGGGTCAATGCAGGTCGTCGTCGGGATCCACCACTTCGAGCGAGACGACGGCGGCATTGATCAGCACCTTGCCGGCATGCTCGAAATTTACCGTGACCCGGTTGCCGATGGAGGACTGAATCTGGCCCAGGCCCCAGTCGGGCTGGGCGGGGTGGCGCACCAGGGCGCCGGGAACCATGGTCGGATCGCTCATGTCCGGTCCTGTGCCGTATCGGGTGTCGAAAAGGATCTCTTCCAGCCGTAACCATTTCGTACCATGATATACTCAACGGGCGACGTCAGGAATCGCTCCAGCCTTCGATGGGATGAGATGAAGACCAACCTGGATATCCGCGTGGTCGAGCTGCTGTGCTCCCGCCTGTGCCATGAACTGGTGAGCCCCGTCGGCGCCATCAACAACGGCGTCGAGCTGATCGAGGAGATGGGGGCCGACATGGCCGACGAGGCCATCGGCCTGATCGCGCACAGCGCCGACCAGGCATCCCGCCGGCTCCGGCTTCTGCGTCTCGCCTATGGCGCCGCGGGCGAGACCTCCGGAATGGCCGATGTCGTCCAGGCGGCCGAGGGCTATTTCGCCGGAACCAAGTACAAGCTGGAGTGGCAGCCGGGACGCCTGGGGCAGGGGGCGCCGCTGCCGCTGGGAACCGGCAAGGTGCTTCTCAACCTCGTCATCCTGGGTGAGGAGGCGCTGGCCCATGGCGGCCGGATCGGCGTGGAGCCCGGTCCCGGCGGCGAGCCTGTCGTGATCGCCGCCGGCCGCGCCGCCGGGCTGCGGGCGGAGACCCTGCAGGCGCTGTCGGGGCATGCCGACATCGAGTCCCTGACCCCGCGTACGGTCCATGCATACGCCACCGGACGCTTCGCCGAACATTACGGCATGCGCGTCTCCGGTGAGCTGGAAGGACCCGATCGATTCATCCTGAGGTTGAATATCTGACGAGAAAAGTCGGATAAAACCACTCCGCTTCGCGGGGTTCCCCGGCGGGTTTCCCTTGTTTCTAGAATAGGTGTCTATTGCTACGCGCCATAAGTGGTAGCGATGGCTTGCTTTGTCTATATCTCTTGAATTAGAACTTTTTCGTAAACTCGAAAGTAAGGTACTCTTAATCAGTGTTTGGCAGGCTTGACAGGTCCCGGAGTGAACGCCTGCCGGCGTGGCGTCGTGCATTCTTGGGCCCGAATGGCAAAGCGGCAAGCCCAAAAACGGCGTGGGAAATATCGTCATGGATGATCTGCTCAGCGAATTTCTGACCGAGACGTCCGAGAACCTCTCGGTTCTCGACGTCGAGCTGGTCCGGCTCGAGCAAAACCCGAACAACCCCGAACTGCTCAGCAACATTTTCCGGCTGGTCCATACGATCAAGGGGACCTGCGGCTTCCTCGGCCTTCCCCGCCTGGAGCACGTCGCCCACGCTTCGGAAAACGTTCTCGGCAAGTTCCGCGACGGCGAGCTGTCGGTATCGCCCCAGGCGGTCTCCGCGATCCTCGAATCGCTCGACACCATCAAGCTCATCCTGTCGGTCCTGGAAGCGACCGAGGCCGAGCCGCCGGGTGACGACAGCGACCTGATCGCGCGCCTCAACGCGATCGCCGAAGGCCGCGACGTCCCCGCAGCCGCCGCGGCACCCGCCGCGCCGCCGCCGCCCGTCCCGGAGCCCGTCGCCGCTGCTCCCGCGGCCCCCGAACCCCCGCCGCCGCCGGCCGTTCCCGCGGCAGTCGCGGCGCCCGCGCCCGCTGCGCCGACTCCCCAGGTCCCCGTCGCCCCGGCCCGCGCGCCGGAGCCGGAAGTCCCGGCCGCCGCCGCGAAGGAGCTGGTCGTCCACGAGTCCGCCCCGGTGGCCGCCCCGGCCCCCGCCGCCCACGCGCCGACCGGCGCCGGCTTCACCGCCGACGAGACGCGCGACGCCGGCAACAAGGAATCCGCGGTCGCGGCCCAGACCATCCGGGTCAACGTGGACCTGCTGGAAAACCTGATGACCATGGTCTCGGAACTGGTGCTGACCCGCAACCAGCTCCTCCAGATCCTGCGCAGCCAGAAGGACAGCGAGTTCGCCGCCCCGCTCCAGCGGCTCAACCACGTGACGTCCGAGCTGCAGGAAGGCGTCATGAAGACGCGCATGCAGCCGATCGGCAACGCCTGGGCCAAGCTGCCCCGCCTGGTGCGCGACCTGGCCCATGAACTGGGCAAGAAGATCGACCTGCAGATGCTGGGCGCCGACACCGAGCTGGACCGCCAGGTGCTGGAGCTGATCAAGGACCCGCTGACCCACATGGTGCGCAACTCCGCCGACCACGGGCTGGAGACGCCGGTCGAGCGGCTGCGCGCCGGCAAGAGCGAGACCGGCCGCGTCACGCTGAACGCCTACCATGAGGGCGGCCACATCATCATCGAGATCACGGACGACGGCCGCGGCCTCAACATCGACCGGATCAAGCAGAAGGCCATCCAGAACGGGCTGGCGACCGAGGCCGAGCTGGCCGCCATGTCGGACAGCCAGATCCAGGCCTTCATCATGAAGCCGGGCTTCTCGACCGCCCAGAAGGTCACCAGCGTCTCCGGCCGCGGCGTCGGCATGGACGTGGTCAAGACCAACATCGAGAAGATCGGCGGCACGATCGAGATGAAGTCGACCTACGGCCGCGGGTCCTCCTTCATCATCAAGATCCCGCTGACCCTGGCGATCGTCTCGGCCCTGATCGTCGAGTGCGCGACCGAGCGCTTCGCGATCCCGCAGATCAGCGTGGTCGAGTTGGTCCGCGCCGCCGCCGACAGCGAGCACACGATCGAGCGGATCAACGGCACGCCGGTCCTGCGCCTGCGCAACCGCCTGCTGCCGCTGGTCTCGCTGCAGCGCCTGCTGCGGCTGGACGGCCCGGCCCACGACGACACCGAGACCTTCATCGTCGTGACGCAGGTCGGCACCTACACCTTCGGCATCATCGTCGACCGGGTGTTCGACACCGAGGAAATCGTCGTCAAGCCGGTCGCCCCGATCCTGCGCCACATCGAGATGTTCTCGGGCAACACGATCCTGGGCGACGGCAGCGTGATCATGATCCTGGACCCCAACGGCATCGCCGCCGCCTCGTCCGGCGAGATGGCGGTGGGCGACGCCGCCGCGACCGACACCGCGGTGGCCCACGCCACCCGCCAGGACGACAAGATCGCCCTGCTGCTGTTCCGCGCCGGCGGCGTCAGCCCCAAGGCGGTTCCGCTCTCGCTGGTCGCCCGACTGGAAGACGTCGACCTCAGCGCCGTGGAGCTCAGCAACGGCATGCCGGTGGTCCAGTACCGCGGCAAGCTGATGCCGCTGGTGCCGATCGACAGCGGCTGGGAGATGAAGCGCGAAGGCCGCCAGCCGGTCCTGGTGTTCGCCGACGGCGACCGCTCCATGGGCTTGATCGTGGACGAGATCGTCGACATCGTCGAGGACCGCCTGCAGGTCGAGCTGGCCGCCGACCGGCCGGGCATGATGGGCAGCGCGATCATCGCGGGAAAGGCGACCGACCTGATCGACGCCGGCTTCTTCCTGACCCAGGCCTACAAGGACTGGTTCGGCTCCTCGGCCCGGGACGCCTACGAGGAGGAGAAGGCCCACAAGGTGCTTCTGGTCGACGACAGCCCGTTCTTCCGCAACCTGCTGACCCCGCTGCTGACGGTGGCGGGATATCAGGTGACCACGGTGGAGAGCGCCGACGAGGCCCTGAACCTGTGCGAGGCGGGCGAGAACTTCGACGTGATCGTCAGCGACATCGAGATGCCCGGCATGAGCGGGTTCGAGTTCGCCCAGGCGATCCGCAGGGATACCCGCTGGAACACGACCCCTCTGGTGGCGCTCAGCAGCCACGCGTCGCCGCGCGACCTGGACCGCGGCCGTCAGGCCGGCTTCACCGACTATGTGGCGAAGTTCGACCGTGACGCCCTGCTGTTCACCCTGTCGCAGACCCTTTCCGAGACCAAAGGTGCCGCATGAGTGCCAACCTGCCGGCCAAGAAGACCAAGTACGACGACTTCTCGGTCAATGCGAACGAAGACTTCGTGACCATGATGATCGCGGACCAGCTGTTCGGGATCCCCGTGCTCCAGGTCCAGGACGTTCTCGGACACCAGCGCATCACCCGCATCCCGCTGGCTCCGCCCGAAGTCGCGGGTTCCCTGAACCTGCGCGGACGGATCGTCACGGCGATCGACGTCCGGCTGCGCCTCGGCCTGCCGGCCCGGCCCAAGGAAAAGCCGGGCATGAGCATCGTCGTCGACCTGCGCGGCGAGCTGTACAGCCTGATGGTGGACGGCGTCGGCGAGGTGCTGAGCCTGTCGTCCGACGATTTCGAACGCAACCCGTCGACGCTCGATGTCCGCTGGCGTGAACTGTCCACCGGCATCTATCGCCTGAACGGGACGCTGCTGGTGGTACTGGACGTGTCCCGGCTGCTGAACTTCGCCAATCTGGAGGCGGTGTAGGCGGCCCGGACCGGGCGGCGGACGGTTCGCCGATCCGCCCGTCCGGTCCCGTCCCCACGCCCCGGAAACAAGCGCCATAGCCGAGGTCTCCCTAATGAAATCCTGTCTTGTCGTCGATGACAGCCGCGTTGTCCGCAAGGTGGCCCGGAAGATCCTTGAGGAACTGCATTTCACCTGCTCGGAGGCCGAGGACGGGCGCCAGGCGATGGAAGCCTGCGCCAGGGAGATGCCGAACGCGATCCTGCTGGACTGGAACATGCCGGTCATGACCGGCATCGAGTTCCTGCGGCGGCTGCGCAAGATGTCGGGCGGCGACGCCCCGAAGGTGGTGTTCTGCACCACCGAGAACGACCTGGCCCATATCCAGGAGGCGCTGAGCGCCGGGGCCAACGAATACATCATGAAGCCTTTCGACAGCGACATCATCCAGACCAAGTTCGCCCAGGTCGGCCTGATCTGAGGCCCGGAGGAGCATGAGCGATATTCCGGGCAAACCCGCTGGTGCCGCAGCGGTCGCGGACGACCCCCATCGGGTGATGGTGGTCGACGACAGCGCCGTGATCCGCGGCCTGCTGTCCCGCGCTTTGGAGGGCGACCCCGAGCTGCGGGTCGTCGCCTCGGTCGGCGACGGGCAGATGGCGATCAACGCCCTGACCCGCCAGAGCATCGACGTGATCGTCCTCGACATCGAGATGCCGGTGATGGACGGGCTGACCGCGATCCCCAAGCTGGTCGCGATCGATCCGGCGGTGAAGATCATCATGGCTTCCACGCTGACGCTGCGGGGGGCCGAGGTCAGCATGAAGGCGCTCCAGTCCGGGGCGGCCGACTACGTCACCAAGCCGTCCTCGACCCGCGAGCTGGGGGCGGCGGATACCTTCAAGCGGGAGCTGGTCAGCAAGGTCAAGGCGCTGGCCGCCTCGGCCCGGCGCGCCGGGTCGCGCAACCGGCCGAGCCTGCGCAACGAGCGGGTGGCGGCTCCCCTGGCCCCGCTGCCGCGACCCCGGTCGATGGACCCGGCCGCCGTGGTGCTCCGGCCGATGCCGACGATCGTCCCGCCGCCGGACATCATCGCTATCGGCAGCTCGACCGGCGGACCGCAGGCCCTGTTCGAGGTCCTGTCCCACCTGAAGGGCGGCATCCGCCAGCCGATCCTGATCACCCAGCACATGCCGGCCACCTTCACCACGATCCTGGCCGAGCACATCACCCGCCAGTGCGGCATCGCCTGCGCCGAGGCCAAGGACGGCGAGCCGCTGGTCGGCGGCCGCATCTATCTGGCCCCGGGTGACTTCCACATGACCCTGGCCACCCGGGGAACCGGGACGGTGCTGTCGGTCAACAAGGACCCGCCGGAGAATTTCTGCCGGCCGGCGGTCGACCCGATGATGCGCACCATCGCCAAGATCTACGGGCGCCGCGCCTTCGCCATCATCCTGACCGGAATGGGCCAGGACGGCATGCGCGGCTGCACCGAGCTGGTGGCGGCGGGAGGCATGGTGATCGCCCAGGACGAGCCGTCCAGCGTGGTCTGGGGCATGCCCGGCGCGGTATCCACGGCGGGCCTGTGCAGCGCCGTCCTGCCGTTGCGTGAAATCGGACCCTTTATCCGCAAGATTGCTTTGAGGACCGCAGCATGAAGGTCGAAGACTTCGACATGTTCAGCACCCTGCTGAAGCAGCGCTCGGGCCTCGTCCTGTCCCGCGACAAGGCCTACCTGCTCGAGTCGCGGCTTATGCCGGTCGCGCGCAAGTGGAACATGAAGGGCCTGGACGAGCTCGCCGTAGCCATCCGCACCCGGCGCGAGGAAGCCCTGCTGCGTGACATCACGGAAGCGATGACGACCAACGAATCGTCCTTCTACCGCGACCAGAAGCCGTTCGATCAGTTCCGCAACGTGGTCCTGCCGATGATGCTGGCCAACCGCGGCGGACGCCGCTCGGTCCGGATCTGGTCGGCCGCGTGCTCCAGCGGGCAGGAGGCCTATTCCCTGGCGATGCTGCTGCTGGACGAGGGCGCCAAGCTGGACGGGTGGCGGTTCGAGATCGTCGGCACCGACCTGTCGTCGGAGATGGTCGAGAAGGCCAAGGCCGGCATCTACACCCAGTTCGAGGTCCAGCGCGGCCTGCCCATCACCCATCTGGTCAAGTACTTCAAGCAGATCGGCGACAAGTGGCAGCTCAACGACAAGATCCGGCAGATGGTCTCCTTCCGGGAGTACAACCTGCTGACCGATCTGACCCCGCTCGGCCAGTTCGACGTCGTGTTCTGCCGCAACGTTCTGATCTATTTCGACCAGCCGACCAAGGGCAAGGTGCTGGAAAGCATCGCCAAGCTGATGCCTGCCGACGGCGTGCTCTATCTGGGCGGCGCCGAGACGGTCCTGGGCATCACCGAGCGGTTCAAGCCGATGGATAACCAGCGCGGCCTCTACGTGATGAGCCAGCCCGCCGGCGCGCAGACCGCAAGGGCCGTGGCCGGCTGAAGCGCCCTCGACCACGGATCAACGGCGACGGGGGCAGCTACCCGGGTGGTAGCTGCCCCCGTCGCCGTTCATTTGCGGCCGGATCAGTGCATTTGGAAACGCCGAGGCGGCGGGGTTCGTCACCCCGCCGCCTGAGCCTTCTGAGGGACCGCTTCTTCCTGCGGATCGCGCAGCACGTAGCCGCGGCCCCAGACCGTCTCGATATAGTTGTCGCCGCTGGTCGACTGGGCGAGCTTCTTGCGCAACTTGCAGACGAAGACGTCGATGATCTTCAGCTCCGGCTCGTCCATGCCGCCGTAGAGATGGTTCAGGAACATCTCCTTGGTCAGCGTGGTGCCCTTGCGCAGGCTCAGCAGTTCCAGGATGCCGTATTCCTTGCCGGTCAGGTGAAGCGGCTGGCCGTCCACCTCGACGGTGCGGGTGTCCAGGTTGACCGTCAGTCGGCCGGTCCGGATCACGCTGTCCGAATGGCCCTTGCTGCGGCGGACGATGGCCTGGATGCGGGCGATCAGTTCGCGCTTGTCGAAGGGCTTGGTCAGGTAGTCGTCGGCGCCGACCCCCAGCCCCTTGATCTTGTGGTCCAGCTCCGACAGGCCGGACAGGATCAGGATCGGCGTGGTGACCCGGGCGGACCGCAGCCGGCGCAGGACCTCATAGCCGTCGATGTCCGGCAGCATCAGGTCCAGGATGATGATATCGTAGTCATACAGCTTTCCGATCTCCAGCCCATCCTCACCGAGATCGGTGGAATCGACGATGAAGCCCTCGGAATGCAGCATCAATTCAATACTCTTTGCGACCGAGGAGTCGTCTTCGACCAGCAGAACCCTCATGGCGACATCCCGACGTTGATGGGCAGGAACACAACCCTGCCGAACCAGATGATACACATATTAACAGACGATTCAGCTTAATGCTACCGTTAGCAAAGTTTACAGAAAGTTAATCATTCCTGCATATCTTCGTTTTCGCTGCATTTGCCGACGAATCATCCGCCAACACGGTTAATACACGTATAGATATCTCACATCGTGCGCCTCCAGCAAAGCCACTTTATTAACGAAATTGAACGCATACCAGAGTATCGCTACTTTGGGCGCGTAACGGCCGTGCTGGGCTTACTTGTGGAAGTGGGCGGCGTGGAGCGGCTTTTGTCGATCGGCGGACGCTGCACGATCGTGGCGCGGGCCGGGCGCCGGGTTCCCTGCGAGGTGGTCGGGTTCCGGCAGGGGCGCGCTCTCCTGATGCCCCTGGGCGGTCTGGACGGGGTCGGGCTCGGCTGCAAGGCGGAAGTCACCGAAGGCGGGCCGGAAGTGTTTCCCGACGAGAGCTGGCTCGGCCGCGTGGTCAACGCGCTGGGCGAGCCCATCGACGGCAAGGGCCCCCTGCTCAACGGCAAGATCGGTATCCCGATCCGCAACAACCCGCCCCCCGCCCATTCCCGCCGCCGCGTCGGCGAGAAGATCGACCTCGGCGTCCGCGCCATGAACACCTTCCTGTCCTGCTGCCGCGGCCAGCGCATGGGCATCTTCGCCGGCTCCGGCGTCGGCAAGTCGGTGCTGATGTCCATGCTGGCGCGCTACATGTCGGTCGACGTCAACGTGATCGGCCTGATCGGCGAGCGCGGCCGCGAGGTGCAGGAATTCATCACCGAGGACCTCGGCGAGGACGGCATGGCGCGCAGCGTCGTGGTCGTCGCGACCTCGGACGAGGCGCCGCTGATGCGGCGGCAGTCGGCCTACATGACCATGTCGATCGCGGAGTATTTCCGCGACCGGGGCAAGAACGTGATGTGCATGATGGACAGCGTCACCCGCTTCGCCATGGCCCAGCGCGAGATCGGCCTGTCCGCCGGCGAGCCGCCGACCACCAAGGGCTATCCGCCGACCACCTTCGCCGAGCTGCCGCGCCTGCTGGAGCGGGCCGGCCCCGGCGTGGGAGAGGGCAACATCACCGGCCTGTTCACCGTGCTGGTGGACGGCGACGACCATAACGAGCCGATCGCCGACGCCGTGCGCGGCATCCTGGACGGCCATATCGTGATGGAGCGGGCGATCGGCGAGCGCGGCCGCTATCCCGCCATCAACATCCTGCGCAGCGTCTCGCGCACCATGCCCGGCTGCAACACCGACCGCGAGAACGCGCTGGTCGGCCGGGCCAGGCGGCTGCTGTCGGCCTACAACGACATGGCGGAGATGATCCGGCTCGGCGCCTACCGCCGGGGCAGCGATCCGCTGGTGGACGAGGCGATCGAGTACAATCCGGCCATCGAGGCCTTCCTGAAACAGGGCAAGCGCGAGCGCACCGACATGGCGACGGGGTATGCGCAGCTTGCCGAGATCCTGGGTGAACCCTGGCCATGAGCAGCGGCCTGCATACATTGATCCGTCTCCACAAATGGCGCCTCGACGAGAAGCGCCGGGCCCTGGCGGAACTCCAGGCCCTGGCCGACAAGCTGGCCGACGATGCCGGACGGCTGGAAGCGGAGATCGCGGCGGAGCAGGAGATCGCCCGCAGCTCGCCGGAGGCCGGGTTCGGCTACGGCAACTTCGCCAAGCTGTCGATCGAGCGGCGCAAGCGTCTGGCGCAATCCATCGCCCAGGTCGAATCGCAGATCGCCGAAGCGACCGGGGAGATGGCGGAAGCCTTCCAGGAGCTGAAGCGCTACGAGCTGGCCCAGGAAGGCCGCGACAAGCGCGACGAGGCCAAGCGCAAGCAGCGCGAGAACGCCGCCTTCGACGAGGCCGCGCTCAGCGGCTTCATGCGGCGGCGCTGAGGCTCTTTCCCTAGGCGCTGAAGCCGACGCTTCCGCCGGAGCCAGGCTGGACCGCGACCCATCCATGGCTGCCCGCCTGGAACGACACGACCCCGGTCATGCCGAGCGACTCGACGGAGTCGTGGAAAATCAGGCCGATCTCCCGGCGCATCTCCGGCGGCAGGGGCAGGTGGGTGCGGAGGATCAGGTCGAAGCGCCGGGGGCGCACCAGCCCGTCCAGCTGCAGCTCGCCCAGCCGGCTGAGCGTCAGGTCGATCAGGAACCGGTTGGCCCGGGCCGAGCCTCCGGCCGCGTTCTCGCCGTCCTCGTCCACCTCGTCGGCGTCCGGGTGCCTGACATACAGGTTGATGCGGCCCAGTTCCGTGCCGTCGGAAAATGGAATCGAATAGGAACGCCAGTCGCCGGGCAGGGTCTCCGACGCCTGCTGCGCGAGTTGCTTGAAGTCTTCACCCAGCTTTTCGACCAGGTCGCGGCGGCCGAGCGACTCCAGGGCCTGGGCGGCCGGCTCGCCCAGCCAGCTCCGGGCGTCGCCCTTCTTCACATGGCCCGCGAAGGCCAGCAGGGTCGCGGCGAGGCGCGGGTTGACCTGGGGCAGGATCGCGTTGGCAAGGGTTCGGGCACCGGCGGGATCGGTCCTGGCGAGGACGTCGAGCGCGTCCTGGAGCGCGGGCCAGTCCCGCCCCCGCAAGGCGTCGAACGGCTGGTCGGCGGCGGGTGGAGGGGCGGGCAGGCTGACGGCGACCCGGGTCCCCGGCGGCAGCGATCCCGGCGGCATCGGCGCGCGCGTGTTCAGGACCAGGACGCCGTTGTCCGTGGTCAGGATCGGCTGCCCGGTGTTGGTCGTGCCCGCCACGGTCGCCGGCAGCGTCGCGGCGCCTCCCGCTGGAGGAGACTGCGGAGGAGCCGGCGTGGAGACCGGCTGGGCCGTTGGGGGCTGGGCCGTTGGGGGCTGGGGCGGCAGCGCGACCACCCGGATCTCCACCGGCGTGCCCGCTTTCAGGAGCGGCATCGGGAGCGGCTGCGCCGAAGCCGTCGGCGGCGGAGCCGTAAGAGGCAAGGTCGTGGCAGATGGAGGGGTGGGTTGCTGAGCCGGACCCTGTTGGGCGGGCCTTCCCGAGGCGGACGATTGCGGGGCAGGGTCGGGCGGCGTACCGGACAGCGGCGCCGGCTGCGGCGCCTGCCGGAGTGGTGTCGGCGGCGCTGACGCGGCGGGTGCCTGCGGCGGATTCGGGGGCGCGGGCGCAGCCTGGGGCGGCGCGGCCGCGGTCGAAGGAGCCGCGGTCGTTGTGGCGGGTGCGGCTGCGGGAGGCGGCGGGGCGGATTGCGCCGGCTGGGACTGTGCCTGACCCGGTCGTGCCGGCGTCCGGGCCTGCGGTTGCTGCTGTGGCTGCGACGGCGCCGGGACGGAGGCGGGGGGTGCCGCCGTTGGCGCCGGCGGTACGGGAGGGGGCGGGCTGGAGGAGACGACCGTCGCCGGAATCACCGTCCCCACCGCCACCTGCGGCGCGGGCGTTGGGGCCGCGGCGGCGGCATTCGCCACGGGGGGATGGTTGAGCATTGCCGCGGCGGGGGGTGGGGACGTCTTCGGCGCCGGGGGTGGCGCGGCGGCGGGTGCGGGCGCGGCCTGCGGCGGGAGCTGGGCCTGCGGCTGGGGCGCCTGGGGACCCGGCGGGCCGAGCATGAAGACCAGGGCCTTCATGGGCGGGTTGCCGGGCGGGATCTGGAGCGACACCGGGCGGTCCGGCGGCAGCGGAGAGGGCGTCTTCAGGCTTACGTCGCCCGCCTGGGTACGCACCTTGACGCTGCCGTCGGTCGCCTGCTCGACCACCGTCCCGGACAGCACGATGGTCCGTATCAGGTTCTTCAGTTTTTCCGGAAGCTTCTCCAGCGTCGCCTCGCCGGCCGGCTGGGGCGGCGGGGACGTCACGGACGCCGCCGTTCCGGCTCCGGTGCCGGCGGCACCGGGAGGGGCCGCGGCGACCGCGGGCGGCACCGTTCCGGTCATGGCCCGGTGAACAGCTTCGCCGCCAAGTTGCGCACGTCGGAGGCCGCGTCGGAACTGGGCGAGCGCATCAGCAGCGGCACCTGGTTGCGGATCGCGTCCCGGACCTTCTGATCGCGGCGGATGATGCCGGCCATCGGCGGCGAGAACTTCAGGAAGTTCTGGCAGGCCTTCAGGATCGTGGCATAGGTCCGCTCGCCCTCGCGCACGCTGCTCGCCATGTTCACCACCACGCGCAGGTCGGCGTTCGGGTTTGCGGCATGGGTGACCTTGATGAAGGCGTAGGCGTCGGTCAGCGAGGTCGGCTCGTCCGTCGTCACCACCAGCGTGATACCGGCGGGGCCGGAAAGCTGGCGTACGGTGCGGTCCACGCCGGCGCCCAGGTCGATCACGACCGCGTCATAGTTCCGCGCCACCTCCAGCAGGTCGGCGCGCAGCTCGTTAAGCCGCTGTACCGTCAGGTTGGCCAGGTTGCCGGAGCCGGACCGCCCCGCGATGATGTCGAAACCGCCGTCCTCGAACCGTTCGGCGGCTGTCTGGAGCGACATGCGGCGCTCGACCACCGATCCCAGGTCGCGCTTGGGCATCAGCCCGAGCTGGATGTCCACGTTGGCCAGCCCCAGGTCGCCGTCGAACAGCAGCGCGCGCCGGCCCAGCTTGGTCAGCGCGTGGGTCAGGGTGATGGAGAACCAGGTCTTGCCGACGCCGCCCTTTCCGCTCGCCACGGCGACGACGTTGTGGCCACGCAGCGGGGTGATGTTGGCGGGGAAAACCGAGGATGCTTCGGTCATGAGAAAGTTCCCGTTTGCTTGGCGGATCGTGTCGCGTGCTGCACGCTGGAAGGAAGCAAGAGGCGTGCCAGGGATTCGGGATCGAGCGCGCTCAGCCCCTCGGCGACCTGCGGGGTGGCGCTGATGTCGGAAAAGCTTAGCCGCGCCTCGTAGGCTATGGCGAGCAGGCTGCCCAGCCGCCGGGTCATGTCGAGTCGGGTCAGCAGCAGGCGGCGCGCTCCCAGCTCGCGGAAGGCAGATCCTACCTCGGCAGCTTCTGCCGCGTCGCACCCGGCCGGCAGCACCAGCACCGGCTCCAGGTCGGCGGCGTTCAGCAGGTCGCCCAGGTCGTTCATGTCGTCGGGGTCGAACGGATTGCGGCCCGCGCTGTCGATCAGTACCTGCTCGACCCCGCGCTGGACGCCCAGCGCGTCGGCCAGGGCGTCGGTGTCCTCGACCGCCAGCAGCTTCAGCTTCAGCAGCTTGGTGAAGGCGGCGAGCTGGTCGACGCCGCCGGCCCGCACCGTGTCGGTGGTGATGACGCCGACCTTGCGGCCGCCCAGGGTCGCGCGGGCGGCAAGCTTGGCGACGGTCAGCGTCTTGCCGGCTCCCGGCGGCCCGATCAGCATGAAGGGACGGGGGGCGCGGCCGTGGGGCAGCGGCTTGAAGGTGAAGATGCTGTCCAGGGCGCCGCTCAGCGCTTCCACCGGATCGCCGGTGTCGTAGGTCGCGATGGTGTTGAGCAGGCGGTCGCAGATGCCGGCGGGGGTTCCGTGGCGGGTCAGCGTATCGGAGATCAGGTCGACGATGTCGATTTCCGGCTCGCGCCGCCAGGAGCGGCCGCCGTGGCCATAGGCCGGGGGCTCCTGTTCCGGCTCGTGGCTGGAAGGCGGCGGCGGCAGCGGCTGTTCCACATCGTCGATCGCGGCGGTCAGGCGGACGCCGCCCTCCTCCTCGCGCGTCGCGACGATGATGGCATCGTCGCCCAACGCGTCGCGGACGAGCCGCATCGCCTCAACCATGGTCGGAGCATGAAAGCTCTTCAGCCGCACCTAAATCACCTTTCAATGCCGGCTGGTTCGCGCCGGCCTTGCCTTTCCTTCGTCCAGGCCATCACACCCGCCCCATCAGATCTGCCCAAGGGTCCGGATCTTGGCCTTGGGGTGTATCTCGTTTTGCGACATGACCGTCGTCGCCGGCCGGAACCGCTCGATGATCGACCGCACATAGGGCCGGACGCCGGGACTGGTGAGCAGCACCGGGGTCTCGCCCATCATGGCGTGACGTTCGAAAGTCTGACGCACATTGGTGATGAATTGCTGAAGGCGCGACGGTGCCATGGAAAGTTGCCGGTCGTCGCCGTCGCCGACGATCGATTCGGCGAAGGCCTGCTCCCATTCCGGGGACAGGGTGATCAGCGGGATGAAGCCGGCCTCGTTGCTGTTCGACTCCGAGATCTGGCGGGCCAGCCGGGTCCGGACATGCTCTGTGATGGCGGTGATGTTGCGGGTGAAGCCGCACGCCTCCGAGACGCCTTCCAGGATGGTGGCGAGGTCGCGGATCGATACCCGCTCGCCCAGCAGGTTCTGGAGGACGCGCTGAAGCCCGCCCATGGTGATCTGGGCCGGGATGACGTCGGCCACCAGCTTCTGGCTCTCGCGCCCGATCTCGTCCAGCAGCTTCTGGGTCTCGGCATAGGACAGCAGGTCGGGCATGTTGTCCTTGATCACCTCGGTCAGGTGCGTGGTGATGACCGTGCAGGCGTCGACCACGGTCAGGCCCTTGAACAGCGCCTCCTCGCGGTAGCTCTGCTCGATCCACATGGCGGGCAGGCCGAAGGTCGGCTCGACCGTCGCCTCTCCGGGCAGCGAGATCGCCTCGCCGCGCGGGTCCATCACCAGCAGCATGTTCGGGCGGATGTCGCCGCGACCCGACTCTATCTCCTTGATCCGCACCACGTAGGTGTTGGGCGGCAATTGCAGATTGTCCTGGATCCGGACGGACGGCAGCACGAATCCGACCTCCGCCGCCAGCTGGCGGCGCAGGCCCTTGATCTGGTCGGTCAGGCGGAAGCCTTCGTTCGCCGTGTTGATCAGCGTCAGCAGGGCGTAGCCCAGTTCCAGCCGGACCGAGTCGATGGACAGGGCGGTCGAGATCGGCTCGTCGGCGATCGGGGCCGGGGCCACCTGCTCCATGGCCTCCTCGGCCAGTTCCTTGGACTTCTTCTCCCGCATCCTCGGCAGGTACCAGGCCGCGGCGCCGGTGGCGCCGGCCAGCGCCATGAAGGGGACGAAGGGCATGCCGGGCAGCATGCCGAGCATGAACAGCATGGCGGACGACAGCCCGAGCGCCGTTGGGTAGTTGCTGAGCTGGCCGAACAGCGCCTTGTCGGCCGATCCCGAGACGCCCGCCTTGGAGACCAGCAGGCCGGCCGCGACCGAGATGATCAGCGCCGGGATCTGCGATACCAGGCCGTCGCCGATGGTCAGCCGGGTATAGGTGTCGGCCGCGTCCATGAACGGCATGTCGTTCTGCGCGATGCCGATGATCATGCCGGCGATGACGTTGATGAAGGTGATCATCAGGCCGGCGGTGGCGTCGCCGCGCACGAACTTGGACGCGCCGTCCATCGAGCCGAAGAACGCGCTCTCGTCCTCCAGCTCCTTGCGGCGCTTGCGGGCTTCCGGCTCGTCGATCATGCCGGCGGACAGGTCGGCGTCGATCGCCATCTGCTTGCCCGGCATCGCGTCCAGGGTGAAGCGGGCCGCCACTTCGGCGATGCGGCCCGAACCCTTGGTGATGACGACGAAGTTGACGATCGTCAGGATCGCGAAGACGATCACGCCGATCACGAAGTTGCCGCCCATGACGAAGCCGGCGAAAGCCTCGATCACGGCGCCGGCGGCGTCCGGCCCCTCGTGGCCGTGGGACAGGATCAGGCGCGTCGAGGCCAGGTTCAGCGCCAGGCGCAGCAGGGTCGTGATCAGCAGGATGGTCGGGAAGGAGCTGATCTCCAGCGGCTTCTGGATGAACAGCACGGTCATCAGGATCAGCACCGACATGGTCATGGACAGGGCCAGGAACATGTCGAGCAGGAACGACGGCATCGGCAGGATCATGACCACCAGGATCATGACCAGGCCGACCGCGAGCGCGATGTCGCCGCGCAGGATCATGGACTTGGCGGTCTGGAACAGGTCCCCCGCGTTGAAGCCGCCGCCGGTGGTCTGGTCGGTCATGGCGTCGCCCTATGCCGGTGCCTCACAGGCTCGCCCTCTCCATTTCGCCCGGGGGCGGGACGGCGATGCCCTCCTCGCTGTACTGCTTCAGCTTGTTGCGCAGCGTGCGGATCGAGATGCCGAGGATCGTCGCCGCATGGGTGCGGTTGCCCAGGCAGTGGTGCAGCGTGTCGATGATCAGGTCGCGCTCGACGTCGGCGACGGTCCGGCCGACCAGGCCGGTCAGGCTGCCGGGGAGCGTGGACGCGGCCGGCGGCGGGCCGGCCGGCGGCGGCGCCATGATCCGGCCGCCGCCATAGGCGGCATAGCCGGCCGCCGCGCGGGCCGCGGCATGGGCGGCCGGCGGCGCCTCGGGTGCGTAGGACGGCGCCGGGGCGTAGGAGGGAGACGGGGCTGCGGCCGGGGCGGGAGCGGGGTCGGTCAGCAGGATCGCGTCGGTATCGATGTCCTTCCCGCGGGAGAGCAGCACCGCCCGGTGCATGGTGTTCTCCAGCTCGCGCACATTGCCGCGCCAGTGGTGCGTCTTCAGCATGTCGAGCGCCGCGGGGGTCGGCTGCTTCTCCGGCATGCCGTTCTGCTCGGCGTATTTCTTCGCGAAATGGGCCGCCAGGGCGACGATGTCCGCCGGACGGTCGCGCAGCGGCGGCAGGCGCAGGTTGACCACGTTCAGGCGGAAATAAAGGTCCTCCCGGAAGCGGCCGGCGCGGGCCTCCTCCTCCAGGCGGCGGTTGGAGGTCGCCAACACCCGGATGTCCACCTTGACGGGATGGCTGCCGCCGACCCGGTCGATCTCCCGTTCCTGGATCGCGCGCAGCAGCTTGGCCTGGAGCCGGATGTCCATCTCGCTGATCTCGTCCAGCAGCAGGGTGCCGCCGTTGGCCTCCTCGAACTTGCCGACGCGTCGCGCCAGCGCCCCGGTGAAGGCGCCCTTCTCGTGGCCGAACAGCTCGCTTTCCAGCAGGTTCTCGGGGATCGCCGCGCAGTTGACCGCGACGAAGACCTTGTCCGACCGCCGGCTCTTGCGGTGGATGTAGCGGGCCATCAGCTCCTTGCCGGTGCCGTTCTCGCCGGTGATCAGGACCGAGGCGTCGCTCGGCGCGATCTGGTCTGCCATGCGCAGCACCGATCCCATGGCGGGGTCGCGGCTGACGATCGCGTGGCTTTCCTGGACCACGGCCTCCAGCACGGCGGCGATCAGCTCCGCGTCGGGCGGCAGCGGGATGTATTCCTGGGCGCCGGCCCGGATGGCCCGCACCGCCGCCTGGGCGTCGGTGCCGATCCCGCAGGCGATGACCGGAACCGTGATGCGCTCCAGCTTCAGCGCGTCGATCAGGCGCGCTATGTCGAACTTGACGTCTATCATCACCAGATCGGCGCCTTGGCCGCCACGCAACGCGTTCATGGCCTTGTCGATGCCGTCCGTGTAGGCGACCTTGGCGCCCCGCTCGTGGGCGATCCTGCCCGCCGCGGTGATGTAGCCTTCCAGCGTGCCGACGATCAGCAGTCGCATGACCCGTATCCCCCAGAAACCGTTCCTGCCGAAGCGCTCAAGACCGGTCCGACTTGATGATTTCGGTCATGGTCACGCCTAGTCTGTCCTCCACGACCACCACCTCGCCGCGCGCCACCAGACGGTTGTTGACATAGATGTCGATCGCCTCGCCGACCTTGCGGTCCAACTCCACGACGGCGCCGCGGCCGAGCTTGAGGAGCTGGCTGACCTGCATGGTCGCCTTGCCGAGCACCGCGGAGATCTGGACCGGAATGTCGTAGATCGCCTCCAGGTCCTTGGCTGCATGGCTGTCGAATTCGGCGACATCGCGGGAGCCGCCGTCGAGTTCGTCGAGCGAAAAGCTGTCCTTGCTGGCCATCGGGCCTCTCCTAGCTGTCGATTACGGTGGACGGCGCTGCCGCCGGGAAGGGGGCGGCATGGCCCGGGGCATGGCCTGAGCCGTGGTTCGCGCCCGCCGGATGCAGGCCGGGGTCGAGAAGGCGGGCCGCGGCCCTGTCGATGTCGTGCCACAGGCGGGCGCTGTCGCGCTCCGCCCCGCCGTCGGCCCACTCGATCCGGCAGTCGCCGGGGGCGACGGTCGGTTCGGCCAGCAGGACGACCTTGCCGGCGAAGCCGCGCCGGGTGGTGATCGCGTCGATCCGTTCGGACAACGCGTCCAGGTCGCCGTCGGCCAGCCGGATCACCAGCCGGGGCTCGTCGATCAGGTCGCCGACGCAGGCGGCGATCATGGCTTCGACCTCGGAGGTGCCCTGCCGCCGGGCGAACTCGGGCAGCAGCTTGCGGGCGATCGCGGCGCCGATCTCGATCACGCCCTCGCGCTGGCGCGCGGCGCTCTCGGCGGCGCTCTGCACGATGTACTCGATCTGGTCGGCCAGGCGGTCGAGCGTGGCGGCGATCCGGGCGGCCATCGCCGCCTCGGCCTGCGCCTTGCCGTTGGCGAAGCCGTCGGCGTAGCCGTCCTCGTGCGCCTGCAGCAGGTCGGCCGACTTGAACACCGGCTCGGGCGGCGGGGGCGGTTCCTCCGGTTCGGGCGGCGGGGGCGGCTTCGGCATCACGGCCTCGGCGGCCAGGCGCTCCTCGCGGCGGCGCGCGACGTCCACGTCGAACTCGGTGTCGAACAGGAACTTGCGGGTCGATGACATGGTCGGGGTCTGATCTCCGTGGTTCCGGCCGGTCCTAGTAGATCAGCTCGTCTTCGCCCTTGCCCTCGGCCATGACGATCTCGCCGCGCGCGGCCAGGTCCTTGGCGACCTGGACCATGTACATCTGCGCTTCATCCACGTCGCGCAGGCGCACCGGGCCCATGGCCGCCATGTCCTCGCGCATGATCTTGGCGGCGCGTTCCGACATGTTGGTGAAGAACAGGTCGCGCAGCGTCTCGGACGAGCCCTTGAGCGCCAGGCCCAATTTGGGCTTGTCGACGACGCGCAGCAGGGTCTGGACGCCCGAGGGGTCGAGCTTCGACAGGTCCTCGAAGGTGAACATCAGCGCCTTGATGCGCTCGGCGCTGTCGCGGTTGCGCTCCTCCAGGGCCGCCAGGAAGCGGTTCTCGGTGTTGCGGTCCAGGTTGTTGAAGATCTCGGCCATCATCTCGTGGGCGTCGCGCCGGCTGGTGCGGGCCAGGTTCGACATGAACTCGGTGCGCAGCGTGCGCTCGACGTCGTCGAGCACCTCCTTCTGGACCGATTCCATGCGCAGCATGCGCATCACCACTTCCATGGCGAAGCTTTCCGGCAGCTGGGCCAGGACGCGGGCCGCGTGCTCGCCCTTGATCTTGGACAGCACCACCGCGACGGTTTGCGGGTACTCGTTCTTCAGGTAGTTGGCGAGCACAGTCTCGTTCACGTTCGCCAGCTTGTCCCACATGGTGCGGCCGGCCGGACCACGGATATCCTCCATGATCTGGTTGACCTTCTCGCTGTCCAGCACCTTCATGAGCAGCCGTTCGGTGCTCTCGTAGGTGCCGACCAGCGACCCGGTGGAGGAGATCTGCTCGGCGAACTCGACGAACAGCCGCTCGATGATGTTGGCGCTGACCGTGCCCAGGTTGGCCATGGTCTGCGACAGCTCGCGGATCTCCTCGTCGTCCATGTGGGTGAACAGCTTGGTCGCGTGCTCCTCGCCCAGCGCCAGCATCATGATGGCGGCCTTCTCCGGCCCGGTCAGGGTGCGGTAGTCTTCACGGATGCGCAGCGCTGCCACGGCTCAATTCTCCCCGTTCACCGGATCAGGTTTCCTGGTACAGCCAGCTCCGGATGATCGAGACGGCCTCTTCCGGATGCTTGTCCACGATCTCGCCGACCTTGCGGAGCGACGAGGCGCGCACGCGCCCCTCGACGCGGTTGATGTCGATCATCTGCTCCAGCTCCTCGCCGGCCTGGGCGTCTTCCAGCGCCAGGTCCTGGGCCAGTGCCCCCGGCCCCATGAGCTGGGCCTGGCCGGCGGTCTGGTCGGTCAGCAGGCGCTCCGCCTCCTCCTCCGCCGCGCTGTCGTCGCCGCGCTCGAAGGCCTTGGCCATCAGCGGGCGGATGACCAGCAGGATCACCAGGATCGCGACGATCGCGAGCACGATCATCTCGGCGATGCGGAACAGGTCCTCCTTCGCCATGCCGAGGAAGGTGGCGCCGGCGTCGGCGAACTCCGCGTCCGGCGTGGCGAAGCGCATGTTGATCACTTCGACCGTGTCGCCCCGGACGGCGTCGAACCCGATGGCGGAGCGGACCAGCGTCTCGATCTGGGCCATTTCCTCCCGGGAGCGGGGGCTGTAGACCGGCGTGCCGTCCTCGCCCGGCGCGTAGAGGCCGTCCACCAGCACGGCGACCGACAGGCGGCGGACCTGGCCTGACTCGCGGACGTGGCTCTTGACCGTCTTGCTGATCTCGTAATTGACCGTCTCCTCGGTCCGGGCGCCCTTGGTGCGGCTGGTCGCGGCGGATTCGGAGGAGTTGGAATTGGCGGTCGGCAGGTTGTTCGCGACCGTGACGGGGTCGAGCGCGTCGCGGTCGGTCGATTCATTGTTGTCCTCGACCGTCTGGGTCGACCGGATGACCTGGCTCTCGGGATCGAAGATCTCCGAGCTGGTGGTGATGCGGTCGAAATCCAGGTCGGCGGTCACCTCGGCGCGGACCTTGCCGAAGCCCAGGGAGCGTGACAGCAGGTCCTCGATCACCCGGGTGGTGCGCTGCTCGTAGGCCAGCTTCTTCTCGTCGGCGCTGGCCTGCAGGAGCTGTTCGCTGCCGGCCCCCATGCCGCGGGCCAGCAGGTTGCCGCGGTCGTCGACGATCGAGATCTGGTTCGGTTCGAGCTGGGGCACGGCGGCCGCGATCAGGTGCTGGATCGCGACGATCTGCTCGCGCTTGAGCTGCTGCCCGGGGCGCAGCTTGAGGAACACGCTGGCGGTGGCGGCCTGCTGGCTGCGGCTGAACATCTCGCGCTTGGGCAGCACCAGATGGACCCGCGCCTGCTGGATCGGCCCCAGCGTCGCGACGGTGCGCGCCAGTTCGCCCTCGGTCGCGCGCAGGTGATTGATCCCCTGGACGAAGCTGGTGGTGCCGAACCCTTCGGGCTTGTCGTAGATCTCGTAGCCGATCGAGCCGCCCGACGGGAGCCCGGCCTGGGCCATCACCATCCGAAGACGTCCGACCTGATCGGCCGGCACCATGATCCGGGTGCCTTCCGCGTTGACCTGGTGGGGGATCTTCTGCTCCTCCAGCTGGCGCACGATGGCGCCCCCGTCCTTGGGGTCGAGGTCGCTGTAGAGCAGGGCCATGTCCGGGGTGGACAGGCGGGTCATCAGGTATACGAAGAAGCCGATCAGGCCCAGCGCCACCACGCCCATGGCGGCCAGCCGTACCGGGCCGAGATTGCGCAGGGTCTGGAGGAACGTGTTCAAGCGGACTGCCCTTGGCGGCTTGGGAATGGCGGCTTACAAAACCGGTTGCTTCGGCGGGCTGCGGACGCAGCCGCCGGCCCAGGCCGTCACTCGCCTGAAATGTAACGAAATTTTCGTTTATGGATGGTTAAGATGGCCCTCTTTCGATGCTCGCCCGGCAAATTCTGCCTAGCTGGAGAGGGCTTCCGGGATAGGGGGCCGGCCCCGGATTGCCGGTGGAAAGCGGGGCGCCGTCTGGGATCGACCGTCACGGTCGAACGGCGGAATGACCGGGACCGGACATGGCCCCGTGCAGCCCCTCACTCGGCCAGGGTCGCCTTCTCGCCCTGACGATAATCCTGCAGGCGGGTCGCCCGCAGTCCGCGCACCCCGTGACTGTCGATCAGCCGTTGCCAGGAGAGGAATTCCTCGACCGACAGCGTGTAGCGACGGCAGGCCTCCTCAAGGCTGATCAACCCGCAACGTACCCCGGCAACTACTTCCGCCTTGCGCCTCATGACCCAGCGCTTGGTATCGGGTGGCGGAAGGTCTGCCTCCGTCATTACCCGCGAGGCCAGGTCAACGACACTGTCCATCATCGGGTCTTCTTTATGAGCTGTCATGCGACAGGTTACCTCGCGAATCCTTACTCATCCGTCGGCAGCGGGCGTCAGTATCCGAGTGCCAATTTAAAAAACTGCTAACTCGCGGAAATCTTGTCGCGCCAAAGGGGTAGGGTAACCCGACGGACGGGGTTCGCGGGCGGTGCGATGGTGCATAAGTCCGTGGGCTGAATAACTTTCCCTCACTTCGTGAGTCACATGTTAACAAACGGTATAGTGCCTGGGGGATTCTTCGGCCAGCAGTTAAGAATCCCTTGACTCCTCCCGCAAGAGTCGGGACCATGCACATGGATCACCAGTATTGGGTCAGCTATGATGGACGCCATCGGAAATACACTGCAGGGACCGGCCGCGGTACGCGCGCCCGCCCAGCAGTCAGTTCCGCGGACGGCTCAGCAGGAAGCCGATCCGACCGCCGGTGCCGCGGCGGAACCATCCCGGTATTTCAGCCCGGTCGTCCGTCTCGACAGCGAGACGCAGCGTACCGTGCTCCAGTATCGCGACGGGTCCGACGGCAAGGTGCTGGTTCAGTATCCCTCCGAAAAGCAGCTTGAAGCCTATCGGAACCGGGCCATCGCCGAGCGGTCGAAGGAGCAGGAGCAAGCCGACGCGACGAAGCCGGCGCGGCAGGGCGAACCGATCCGGGTCGCCTTCGGCCAGCCCTCGGCCGGAGTATCGGAGGCCGAGCCGGCCGGCGGCATCGCCGCCTCCGCCAGTCCGGTGTCCGGTCCCGCTGTCCAGGCCATTCCCATCGGCGTGCCGACGCCCTCGCCGCGGTTGGCCGGTTCGGGTGGCGGAGCCGCTTTCGGCGTTTCTCGACCCCTGCTGAACTCGATCTCGGCCTGATTCCATCCAGGCCTCGCCGATGCCCTCCCGCGGGAGGGCATCGCTGTCAGGAGCTGCCGGCGGGCGCAGTATCACCCGCATCCATGGAATGGGTTCCCAGCGTCACGTAGCGGATGCCGGCATCCAGGGTCAGCCGCTTTGGCAGGAAGTTGTTCCAGAAATCGTAAACCATGCCGGGCCGGGCCATTCCCTGCGAGAGCTGTGACAGTGGCATGGCCTGGAACGCCGGATGGTTGTTGTGGATGACGACGAGGTGGCTCTGTTCGAACGCCTCCGCGAGGTCCGCCAGGGGGGTCAGCCCGAGCGCGCTCAGATCCTGGGCTGAAACGATCGGATCATAACCGCAGAAAACCGCTTCCGGCATAAGCCGGCGAAGTTCCGCGAGCAGGGGGATCGCCGTGCTGCCGCGCAGGTCGTTGGTCTCCGGCTGGCCTTTGAAGGCAAGGCCCATCAAGGTGACTTTGAGGTCACCGGACCGATGCCACGGCAGCACCTGGCCGGCCATGTACCGGGCGGTCTCGACCATCAACCGTTCGTTGATCGTGCGTGCGGCCGCCGCGATCTCGGGCATGACGCCGCGATCGGTCATGCTCTCCACCAGGATGTGGGAGTCCTTGCTCAGGCAGGGACCGCCGACCGGGCCGGGCATGGGCAGCTGGGTCCGGGCATAGCCCAGCTTGCCGAAGGTGATCACCTCGGCGGCCGAGATGCCGATCGCGCCGCACAGCCGTGCCACCTCGTTGGCGAAGGCGAAGCCGACGTCCCGGCTGGTGTTGTCGATCAGCTTGATCATCTCGGCGGTTTCCGGGTCGCGGACCCGGATCACCGTCGGAGTGAGGGCGTTGAAGACCTGGGCGAGTCGGATCGAGCCGCGCTCCGAGGTGGCGCCGATGATCTGGGGCAGATGGGTCAGCTCATAGAGCGCGCGGCCTTCCAGGGTCCGTTCCGGACAGAACGCGACGTCTATGTCCCGCCCTGTTTCGGCCAGGATCGGGATGACGATATCGCGGGTGGTGCCGATCTTGACCGTGGAGCGCAGCACGACGGCGTCTCCGTCCTTGAGTTGGGCCGCGATCTCCCGCGTGACCCGCCGGACCATGTCGAGCCGGACCTTTCCGTCCGGCCCCAGCGGCGTCCCGACCGTGATGATGTAGAGCGAGATGGCGGGATCGTCGGGCAGCGTGTTGCTGACATGGAACCGCCCGGCACCGAGTTGGAAGCCGAGCCGCTCGTCCAGGCCGGGTTCGTGGAAGTGCGCCTTTCCCGTGACGATCCGGTCGGTGAAGTCGCGGTTCAGTTCGACGCCCCGCACCGTGTAGCCGGCTTCCGCCATGATGATGGCGAGCGTCAGCCCGACATAACCCAGGCCGATGATGCAGACGGTGCGGTCATGCTGGTAGTCCATCGCCGAGGCTCCCCCGCTCGCCGGTTGGGTCTTCACAGGCGGCCCGCGGCGAGTTCCGCGCGCACCCACCCGACCACTTCGCGCACGCTGTCGGCGACCGGCACCGTGGCCGCGAAGCCCAGCACCCGCGCGGCCTTCGCCGTGTCGGGAACGCGGCGCTGCACGTCGTATTCGAAGGGGGCGTCGCTGGCGTGGCGGAACGGCCGGTCGCCGTGGACTTCGCGCCAGACCAGGGCGGCCAGTTCCAGCACGGTGGTCGGCTCCGGGGTGGACAGGTTGAAGTCGTCGTTGAGCGCCTCGTCCCGTTCGACGCACAGGCGGATGCCGCGGGCGAGGTCGCTGCCGTGGGTGTAGCAGCGCACCTGGCCGCCGTCCCCCAGGATATGCAGGGGATCCTGACCCTTCAGCACCTTCTGCGCCAAGTCCGGAAGCACGTGGGACATGCTGAGTTTGACGTTGCCGCTCATGATCTCGGCATCTCCCAGCGCCTTGCCCTCGCCGACGCCGACGCAGTTGAAGGGCCGCGCGATCGTGAAGGGCAGCCCATATTGCTGGTGGGCCGCCCGCGCGAAATATTCCACGGCCAGCTTCTGGAAGCCGTAGCTGCTGGCGGGGGGAGGGGCGCGGGTGATCTCGCTCTCCGGCGTCGGGAAGATGGAGGCGCTCTCGAACACCATGCTGGAGCTCAGCACGACGATCCTGGAGAGCCGTCCCGCCCGGTGCGCCGCGATGGCGGCGTCGAAGGTCGACGCGGTGATCCGCTCGTTCTCCGCCAGCAGGTCGTAGGCATACTGGTGGAAATAGGAGATGCCGCCGATCATCGCGGCGCCGGCGATGATCCGGTCGCAGTCTGCGGCCAGTTCCGTCATCAGGCCGACATCCTTGCAATCGCCGAAGACGAACCGGTAGTCGGGGTGGCCGTCGTGGGCCTTGGCGACGGGACCGTACTTGCTGAAATTGTCGATGCCGACGACCTGGTGCCCGTGCTTGAGCAGTTCGGCCACGACATAGCCAGCGATGAAGCCGGCGGCTCCGGTAACCAGGATCTTCATGAACATTTCCGCGCTGGCGAAACCGGCGGTACGCCGCCGAAAGATGTGGCCAGACTATGCCGAAATGGTTAACTAATCATTTTGGCATAGTCTGGCTACGGTCCCGCCACATCCGCCTGAACGCCGCTTCCAGCGTCCGCGTGAAATGGGCGGAGTCGCAGAGCGGCGAGGCCGACATCCGGTCGCGCAGCCTGCCGCGCAGGTCGGCCAGCCGTCCAAGGTCGGCGGCCAGCCCCTCCGCGCGCGCCAGATATCCCGGCGCGTCCTCCGCCACGAGGCCGGGGAGCCCCGCGGCGGTCAGGTGGGACAGGCTGTGGCGGGTGCAGAACCGCTCGCCGGGCAGCGTGATCACCGGTACGCCCATCCACAGAGCTTCCAGCGTGGTCAGTCCACCCGAATAGGCCAGGGGGTCGAGGGCAATGTCGACCGAGTTATAGGCCTGGAGCAGGCCGACGTGGCCGGCGGCCGGCCGCAGATCGAGCTGGCCGGGTGCCACGCCGTGGGCGGCGAACCGCGCCGTCACGGCATCGCGCACGCTCGCAACGTCGAGGGCGAAGGTCTGGAGCATGAGCCGCCGGTCGGGTCGGTCACGCAGCAGGGTGCTCCAGAGGGCGATGCTGGCCTCGTCCAGCTTGGCGAGATTGTTGAAGCAGCCGAAGGTGACGGTGCCGGATCCGAGGGCCGGCAGCGGACCGACCGGCGGCGCGTAGGGCGGCGGCTCGTAGCAGACATAGCAGTCGGGCAGCCGCATGATCCCTTCGGCGTAGTGGCGATCGACTCCGTCCGGCGTCTGGCGCGGGTCGGAGATCAGGTAGTCGATCGTCGGGATGCCGGTGGTTCCGACATAACCGGCCCAGGTCGCCTGGACCGGCGCCGGCCGATGGACGAAGGCGCGCAGCCGGTTGTTCGCCGTGTGCCCCGACAGGTCCACCAGGATGTCGATGCCGTCGCCGCGGATCCGGTCGGCCAGTTCCACGCCGTCGGTGTCGCCGATTTCGTGCCAATGGTCCGCCATGTGGCGGAAGCGGTCCGTCAGGGCGTCGCTCCGCCGGCGCGCCGAATAGCAGTGGACTTCGAAGGAGTCCCGGTCGTGGTGAAGGACCACCCCGCTCAGGAAGAAGCCTACCGGGTGCTGGCCGAAATCGGCCGAGACATAGCCGATGCGGAGCCGCCGCTCCGGATCGGCCGATGCTTCCGGATGCGTCGGAGGCGTTTCGGGAGGCGCATGGCGCCGATACCATTCCGCATGGAGACGTTTCAAGTCGGCCGGGCCGAGCGACCCGTCATACTGGAGGGTCAGCAGCAGGTTGCTGTGTATCTCGGCGTTTCCGGGGTGCAGCAGCAGGGACCGCCGCAGCAGCCGCGCTCCCTCCCGCGACCTGCCCATGCCGTTCAGCATCACGCCGTATGAATTCAGCGCGAAGGGGTCGGCCGGGCCGTGGCACAGGGTGGCCCGGAAGACCGCCTCGGCCGCCGACAGGTCGCGGATGGCCAGGTGGAGCATCCCGAGGCAGTGCCTCAGGTCGACATCCTCCGGCTGGTGCGCCACGGCCAGCGCGGTGATCGGGATCGCATCGCCCGTGCGCCCGGCGTCGCGCAAGGCGATCGCCAGGAGCCGGATCAGACTGCCGTCGAGGTGTGCCGGATCGAGCCGGGCCTGCCGCTCCACCGCCCGGAGGGCGCCGTCCAAGTCGCCGGCGCGGAACCGGACCACCCCGATCTGGTGAAAGGTCGACGGATTGTCCGGCCGGTAGACGGCGGCATTGCGCAAGGCCGCCAGGGCGGCCTCGGGACGGCCGGCCAAGTGAAGGGCGATGCCCAGGTTGTGCCAGGCGGAGTCGTGGTGGCGGTCGATCCGCAGGGCGCGGCCATAGGCTTCGGCGGCGGCAGAAGCGCAGCCGTCGTCGAACAGCACATTGCCCAGGTTGTACCAGCCGTCCCGGTCTGCCGGGTCGATCAGGAGCGCGCTGCGGCAGCATAGCAGCGCCGCTTCCCGATTGCCGCTCGACCGGTGCAGCGAGGCGAGGCTGAGCCAGGCGGCGCCGAAGCCGGTATCGGATGCCAGCGCCTGGCGAAAGAGCCGGGACGCGTCGCAGAGACGCCCTTCCTGCTCGGCGATCAGCCCGAGGATATGCAAAGCGCCCGGGGAGTCCGGCGCGACCTGCCGGACCTCCTCGCAAAGCCAGCCCGCCATCACGAGATTCCCGGCCAGAAGGGACCGTTCGGCTTCGGCAAGCAGCCTGACGCTCAGGGCGGAGGCCGGAAGGGGAGGAGTTGAAGGGTGCTGGGCCGCGACCGGGTCGGCGGAAGAGGCGGCCCTGGAAGCGCGGGCCGCCGAATGCTCATCGGACATGCTCTAACCGGTGAAACCCGGACTCACCATGGCGCCGGACATCAGCCGGCCGGGAACTCGCGGACCAGCGCGTCGTCGAACTGAATCAGGTGGCGGCAAACCTCCAGCGCGGCGAGGTATTCGCCCTTACGGCTCAGCTCCGAGATGATCGCCAGGCTGCGCAGCACCGGCTGGAGTTCGGTCGCTTCCGCCCGGTCGTCGAGCAGCGAAATCAGCTTGCCGTGGTACATGCCGGCGGAAGCGCTGTCGAGCGTCATCAGCTGAAGCGCGTAATAGATGCGCTTGGTCGCCGTGTCGGCATCCTTCTCGTCCAGGATCAACTGTTCGCGGGTCAGGGTCGGGGTGTCCTTGGGGACCATGACCGTGCCGTCGTCCTGCATGTGGATCGGAACGCCCTTGACGATGACGGTGCCGCCGGGCTCGAGCGGGAGAGCAATCATTTCGATCGTTTCGGTCATTGTCGTGCCACCCTCTTGCAGTCGTTGCTGGCTTGCGGTCGTTGCTTGGCATCGCGGGTGGCCTTCAGAGCTTGCCCCGCCCGGTGTTGATAGCCGGGATTATGTCCGTCTTCAAAGTAGCTTGCAAGAAAGAGTTACACTTCAAGATGTAACACTTTTGAGAAAACGCCGGGACGGCACGGACCGGGCGCAAGGCGGCGCGCGAACGCTCATGGGCAGCGGAAGATGTTTGCTTCGCGGACGTTCAGGCTCCGCCCGATTTCATTGGGCCCGGAGGATTTCGTTTTCGATGGCCCGGACGCTATGTGTGTCGTCGAACAGGACGGGGACGCGGTCGAGGACGCTTCGGATGACGTGCGTCCTGCGGTCGGGCTCGCGGGCGAGGGCGAGGGCTAGATCGACATAGTGTCCGTGGTCCCGGGCGACGCAGTCGTCCAGTCCCATCAGGCGGTAGAAGCCGTAGGTGTGGCGACCGCGCATGAAGGCGCCGGGCCAGGTGACGATCGGGGTGCCCAGCGCGAAGGCCTCCAGGCTGGTGTTGCCGCCGCTGTAGTGCAGCGGGTCGAGCATGACGTCGCTGCACGCCACCAGGCTGAGGAAGTCGGGCAGCGGCATCTGGCGCAGGAAGCGGAAGCGCGCGGCGACGTCCGCTCCGGCGGCGGCGAGCCTGCGGCGCAGCAGGCCGTCCAGGTTGCGGTCTCGCCCCGAGAGCAGGACCACCAGCCCCTGGGGGTCGCGCCGCAGCAGGTCGACCAGGGCTCGGTCGAAGTCGGGATGGATCTTGAACAGGCTCTGCGGGCAGACATAGAGGCGGGCATCGTCGGGCAGGCCGAAGGCCGAGCGCGGCTTGGGCCGGGCGGGCAGGCGGGGCCTTGCGTAGTGCAGGGTGGTCCCGGGCAGGCGGACCAGGCGCTCGGAGTAGTGGCGCTCGGCGCCGTCCGGCTCCATGGCGCCGCACGACAGGAAGCGGTCGAGGTTGCGGATGCCGGTGGTGTCGGGGTGGCCCCAGGTCAGGCACTGCAGCGGGGCGAGCCTGGCGAAGGCGAGGAAGTAGGTCAGGGCCGACATGCCGATGTCGGCGTAGTACAGCACGTCGAGTCGCCGGGCGGCGATGGCGTCGCGGGCGGCCTTGAGGTCGAGGGGCAGCTCGACGGTGGCGTCGGCGGCGCGGACCAGGGCGTGGCGCATGGCGTCGCCGGCGTGGGGGGTGGTGAACAGGGTGACGTGGAAGCGCTCGCGGTCGAGGTTCCGGATCAGGCCGAGGTTGAGCTTGGCGATGGTGTGCTGGTGCCAGTATTGGGAGACGAAGCCGATATGGGTGCGGCCGTCGGGCCGGGGCGGCGGGTCGGCGCGGTCCTGGAGCAGGTCGGGGCAGGCGGCCTCGTACAGGCTGGCGACGGCCCGCTGGAGGGGCAGGTCGTCGGCGGCGTGGTAGGCCAGGTAGAAGCAGGTCTGGCCGACCTGGGCGAGCGGGTCGTGCAGCCGGATGCCGCGTTCGGCCAGCCGCGCCACGCCGTCCGCCAGCCGCTCGCGGACCTCGCGGATATGCGCCTCCGACTCCGGGATGATCGGGAGAGCCAGCGCTTCCTTAACCTCCAGCCCGGGGTCGCCGCGCAGGCGATAGGCCTGGCGGAAGGCCTTCCGGGCGCGGTCCAGGTCGCCCTGGTCCAGCAGCATGTTACCGAGCATCGTCTGGGCGCGCGGAAAATCCGGCGTCAGGGCCAGGGCATGGGCCAGCGTCGCGGCCGCGGTGCCGAGCCGGTTTTCGCGCAGGAAGGCGTTGGCCAGGCTGATCAGCGCCTCCGGATGGTCGGGCCGGAGCCTGAGGGTGCGCCGCCACATCGCGGCGGCGTCCCCATGGCGGCCGAGGCCGGCGAGTGCGGCCCCCAGGTTGCACCAGACCGCCGCGAAGCAGGGATCCAGGGCGGCGGCCCGGGCCAGGGCGTCGCGGGCGTCGCCGTGCCGGCCCAGGCGGTTCAGGCAGAAGCCCAGGTTGTTCCAGGCGTCGCTTTCGTCGGGACGCAGCGACGCGGCGCGCCGGTAGGCTTGCTCCGCCCCGTCGAGCCGGTCCAGGACGAGCAGGACGTTGCCGAGCGTCAGCGGGGCCGCCGGGTCGGCCGGGTCGCACAGGGTCGCGCGGCGGGCGGCCGAGGCCGCCTGTTCCGGCAGTTCCCGGGCGATCAGGGTCATGGCCAGGTCGTGCCAGGCGGAAGCCTGGGCGGGATCCAGGGTCGCGGCATGGCGATGGACCTCCGTCGCGTCCGACAGGCGGCCCAGCCGGATCAGGGCGCTGCCCAGCCCGGCGAGCGCCGGCGTGCCGAGCGGATCGCGCGCCAGGGAGTCGCGGAAAGCGGCCTCCGCCCCGGCGGGATCGCCGGCGGCCAGCAGCGCCATGCCGAGATTGGCATGGGCCGAGGGCCTGCCTGGGTCAAGCGCCGCGGCGGTGCCGAAGGCGGCGGCGGCCTCCGCGGGATCCCCCTGCTCCAGAAGCGCGTGGCCCAGGTTGAGCCAGGCCTCGACCATCCCGGGCTCGAGGTCGATGGCCCGCCGGTAGGCTTCGGCCGCGGCGTCCGGGCGTCCCTGGCGCCGCCGGGCTATCCCGTATTCCAGCAGGATGTCGGGATCGTCGGGGCGCACTAGCAGCAGGGCGCCGAAGGCGTCGGCCGCCAGATCCCAGTCGCCGGCCTGCGCGCCGACCTGACCGATCACCAGCAGGGTGCCGGCCGGTGGCGCCAAGTCCAGCGCCTGCCGACACGCCCGGGCCGCCTCGGCCAAGCGTCCCGCTTCGTGATGGTGCTGGGCGGTCTTGAGAAGGTCGGCGAGCATCGGCAGGCATCGTTCCGTGGGGACTTGGACCGCCGCACCGTAACACCGGCGCGACGCCGGGAACATCCCGGCCTTCGCCGTCCCGCCCGGTTCACCGCCGATCTCCGGTCAGGCTTTCCCCGACTGAAGCTCGGCGGTGAACCGGGCGGCCTCCGCCCGCAGGGTGTCGATCTGCCGGGCGATCTGCACGGCGGAGCCGGTCATCCGCCCGACCGCCTCGTCGGTTTCGCGGATCGCCCGGGTCACGCTGCCGAGACTGCCGGTGATCTCCCGCGCCGCCCCGGCGCTGTCGACCATGCTCGACGCGATCCGTTCGGTCGCGGCGCTCTGCTGCTCGACCGAACCGGCGATGGCGGTCGCGATCGCATTGACCCGCTCGACCGTCGCCGCGACCTCCCGCATCGCCTCCACCGCCATGCCGGTCTCCGTTTGGATGCCGGCGATCTGGGTCGAGATCTCGGCCGTCGCCGAGGCGGTCTGGTTCGCCAGCACCTTGACTTCCTGGGCGACGATGGCGAAGCCCTTGCCGGCCTCTCCGGCCCTTGCCGCCTCGATGGTGGCGTTCAGCGCCAGCAGGTTGGTCTGCTCCGCGATGCCGTTGATCAGGCGGACGACGTCGCCGATCCGCTGCGCCGCGCCTTCCAGATCCTGGATGCGCGCGGCGGCCTGCCCGGTATGCGCGACCGCCTCGCGCGTCACGGCCGCCGCCTCGGCGGTGCGGCCGCCGACCTCCTTCACCGACGACGCCAGACCCTCCGAAGCGGAGGCGATGCTCTCGACGGCCGATGCGGTGCTTCCGGCGGCGGATTGGACGGCCTGGGCCTGCCGGCTCGCCGTGGCGGCCTGGGCCGAGATCCCTTCGGCGACCACGCGCAGGTCCCGGTCGGCCCCGAGGAGGGCGGCGACGACGCCGGCGACTCCGTCGTTGAAACGGCCGGTGGCCTCGGCCATGCGCAGGGCTTCCCGCGACGCCGCGTCCCGCCGCGCGTCCTCCGCCGCGCGCATCGCATCCAGCGCGGATGCCTGGGTCTGCATGGTCAGGATCGCCCTGGCGACCTTCCCGAGTTCGTCGTCGGGCCCGGTTCCGTCGAGCGCCACGTCGCGCCGCCCCGCGCCGATCGCCTGGATCGCGGCGGCCGCCTGCGCGAGGGGCCGGGTGATCGATCTGACGCTGAGCACCGACAGGACCAGCGCCGCGGCGATGGTCAGCAGCGTGATCGCCGCGGTCAGCGCGATCGTGAAGCGGCCGGTCGTGGCGCTGTGCAGGGCACGTTCCGCCTTGCGGCGCCCGATCAGGTCGGAAATGGCGCCATTGCGCTCCTCCAGGGTCTCGAACGCCTCGATGAAGTCCGGCATGCGGACCTGGGCCTCGACCGGGCTGGTCAGCGTCAGGCCGACGATCGTCTCCGCCGCGGCGATGTACCGGTTGAGCGCCGGCTCGACCTCGTCCAGGGCCGCCTTGATCTCCCCGTCGAGGCCGGCCCGCTCCGCATTGGCCCGGAGCGCCGCGCGGAAGGTCCCGGCATGCTCGTCGAGTGCTTCCCGCGTCGCGTCATGGTCGCTCTCCTGCGTTCCGTAGGCGCTGGACAGCAGGGCGGTCAGGACGTCGGCGCGCAGGGCGTCGTGCATCATGTCGCCGAGCAGATGGCTGGCCAGGGCGTCCGACATGACGGTCAGGTCGTCGGCGGCCCGGTTGGACGCGACGATACCCGCGGCCCCGATGCTTCCCGTGACTCCGGCGGCGATTGTCAGGCCGGCGGCAAGGCCGGTCAGGCGTTGGCGAAGCGTCAGGTGTGGCATGGCTGCGCGGTCCTAGGCTGGGATGCACGGGCTGGAGCAGGCACGGAAGGGTCTGATGCAGAAGGTTTCATGTCACGGCATGGAACAAAATTAGCATAAATGGCATAGGCCCTATAGCGTCCGTCCTGCTCCGGCACCCCGGCAAAGCGTGCATGCCCCCGGCAGATTTTGCCGGGATTCCTCGCCGGCTCAGCCGCCGCGCCGACCCCTCGGACAGTCGCCGTCGCCGCGAAGGCCCTTTGCGCTCGAAGAATCCTACTTCTGGCCCGGAGTTTGCTTGGAAGGTGGCGACAGGTTCCGCATCCGGCGGGCCTGCGGGTGATGGTGGATCAGATGGGCCTCGACGTTTCCCTGCGCACGGCGATGAGCGGACTTCGGACTGTCCAGCAAGGGTTGGACGTCGTCTCGCGCAACATCGCCAATGCCGACACTCCCGGCTATACGCGCAAGATCCAGACCCAGTATACCCAGGTCATCCAGGGCCAGAGCGTCGGCGTCCAGACCGGCAACGTCGAGCGCGAGGTCGACACGGCGCTTCAGAACGAGGTGCGCAAGCAGGGCAGCCGGGTCGCCAACCTGAGCGTGACGGAGCGGTACCTGGGCCAGGTCGAGACCCTGCATGGCGATCCCGAGTCGGAAAGCTCCCTGGGCAACGTGCTCAACCAGATGAAGGACGGCTTCACCCGGCTGATGGATACGCCCAACTCCGTCCCGCTCCAGAACGAGGTGGTCTCGCTGGCCGACACCGTCGCCCGGACGCTGAACCGGGTGGCCGACGGCATCAACGACATCCGCACCCAGGTTCAGGTCGACATCGAGGATGCGCTGACCGACCTGAACAACCAGTTCCAGCGGGTCGACGACCTCAACCGGCAGATCCGCTCGCTGACCGCCACCGGCCAGCCCCAGCCCGACCTGGAGGACCAGCGGGACGAGGCGCTGCGGAAGATCTCCGAGCAGATCGAGGTCAACGTGATGCGCCGGGGCGATGGCACGGTCTCGATCCTCGACCGGTTCGGCCAGCCTTATCTGGAGGCCGGCTATCAGCCCCTGTCCATCTCCCAGGTCTCGATCAACCCGCAGGCGGCGTATCCCGGCGCCATCGGCCCGATCCGCCTGGGCGATCCCTCGACCGGAACCGACGTCACCGCAAGGCTGGCGCAAGGCGGCAACCTGGGCGGGCTGCTCACGCTGCGCGACCAGACCTTGCCGCAGTTCCAGGCCCAGCTCGACGAGATGGCCCAGACCATGGGCGAGGCGTTCGAGGGCGCCGGGCTGCTCCTGTTCACCGACAGCACGGGCGTGGTCCCGGTGGACGACCCACTGGCATCCCCGCCCACCTCGTCGGTCGGCTTCGCCAACCAGATCCAGGTGGCCCAGGCGGTCGTCGACACGCCCAGCCTGCTGCGCGACGGATCGCCGGTCGTGCCGGGCACCGCCCCGGCGAACAGCAACCTGCTGCGCACGATCGTCGACAGCGTGCTGGGCGGCGACCAGACCTTCGATACCACCGGCCTCGGCCCCAACGCCGACCTGAGCACCGTGCTGCCAGGCAGCACGACGCTGGCGTCGTTCGCCGCCGAACTGGTCAGCCACCAGACGAACCTGCGCGCCAGCACCACCGCCCAGCTCGAACCCGCCACGACGCTGCGCGACCATCTGGCGACGAAGCTGTCCGATCAATCCGGCGTTAACCTGGATCAGGAAGTATCGCTCCTGATCCAGCTGCAGCGCTCCTATTCCAGCTCCGCCCAGGTCGTCTCGACCAACCGGCAGCTGTTCAACGACCTCATCTCGATCCTGCGCTGATCCGACCAGGGAGTCCGGCCATGACCTCGATCTCGACCAACGGACAGTTCCTGCGGCTGCAAACCCAGAACCTGGCCATCCAGCAGCGCCTGACCGAGACTTCCGCGCAGGTGTCGAGCGGCAAGAAGACGTCCGTCTACGGCGGGCTGGGTGCCGACGCGCGCCAGTCGATCGACCTGCGCGGCCAGGTGACCGAGCTGGACACCTACCAGAAGAACATCGCCTCCGCGAAGCTGCGGGTCTCCAGCGCGGTCGAGACCATGGACCGCATCAAGAACGTGGCGCGCGACGTGCGCGAGCAGCTGACCAAGCTGACCGGCAACCCGCCACCCAACCAGACGGTGGTCCAGGACATCGCCCGACGCGGCTACGACGAGGTCGTGCAGCTTCTCGGCACCCAGGTGGAGGGGCGCTACATCTTCGCCGGCAGCGACATCGACAATCCGCCGTTCCCCAATGCCGCCCAGTTCTTCACCGACGTCGAGACCGAGGTAACCGCCTTCGCCGCCAACGGCGCCACGGCGACCCTGGCGGCGACCACGGCGATCGCGACCGACGACACCTATTTCTCGACGGCGCTCCAGGCCGCCGATCCGTCGCCGCTCCGTGCGCGCGTGGACCGCAACCTCGACCTGAGTTACCAGGTCCGTGCCAACGGGCCGGAAAGCCCGGCGCCGCCCGCCGGAGAGCTCGCGCCGTTCCGCGAGATCCTGCGCAGCCTGGCGACCGCCGCGACCCTGACCTACGATACCGCCAATCCCGGCTCCTTCGCCGACTACACCACCATGCTGGACACCACGCGCAACGCGCTGGACAGCGCCGCCAAGAACCTCGACAACCATGTCGGCATCCTGGGCTCCACCTACGAGCGGATGGAGGCGATCGACAACCAGCACGATGTGACCGCCCAGACGGTGAACACGAACCTGGGCGACGTCGAGGACGTCGACATGGCCGAGGCGATCACCAAGCTCCAGCTGATCCAGACCCAGCTCCAGGCGTCGTACAGGGTGACCTCGACCCTGCGGCAGGTGAACCTGGTCGACTTCCTGTAAAACCGTGCCGGCCGCGCGGCGACCCGCGAGACGGGTGTTCACGACTCGTCAACTCTCCCGGTGTTAACCACCCGCGGTGACCTCACGCGGGAGACCCGATGAAACTCGTCGTCCTCGATCCCGGCCTGGACAGCACGGCCGGCCACCACTACCACCTGGACCTCGTGCTGCGGGAGCAGGCGGCCGCCCACGGGATTGAGTCGGTGTTCTACGGGTTCAAGGGAATGGATCCGGTGATCGAGGACCAGTTCGACGCCCGCCTGATCTTCGACCTGCACTCCTACGCCAAGATCGCCGGCCTGCCGGAACTGGCACCGATCCAGAACTGGTCGACCAAGAACACCAGTTTCTGCCGCAACCTGTGCGACGGCGTGCCGGCGGATTTCGAAGCCGACGACATCGTGGTCATGCACACGGTCCTGGGCAGCGAGATGGTCGGCCTCTATCTGTGGTACCGCAGCCTGCCGGACCCGAAGCCGCGCGTGTGCCTGGTCCTGCGATTCCCGCCCTGGTTCCACTTGGCGCGCCCGTATCACGAGATCGCGGTGGCGCTGGAACGCTACGCAGTCTCGCTCTGGACCGAGTTCCCGGCGGAGCGCGTGATGATGGCGTGCGACAATGCCGGTCTGGCCCGTTTCTACGGCAAGCTCGCCGGCTTCGAGATGCCGAGCCTGCCGATCCCGATTCGCTATCCGGCCGTGACCGCCCGGGACGGAAGATCCTCAAGACCCCATTTCGTGTATCTGGGCGAGGCGCGGGAGGAAAAGGGCATCCACCTGATCGTCGAGTCGCTGCGCCGCCGTCCCGCCGAACTCGTCGGCATCGACTTCACGATCCAGTGCGGCCGGCCGGAGCTGCTCGGGCCGTTGCTCGGCGAGTGGCGCCAGGACCTGCCCGAGGTCGATTTCGTCGACCGCTCCCTGTCCGAGGCGGATTATCTGGATTTGCTGTCGAGCGCCGACGCGGTGCTGGTTCCCTACCAGCCCGACATCTATGACGTGCGCACGTCCCACGTCTATCTGGAGGCGGTCGGGACCGGCAAGCCGGTGCTGATCACCTCCGGATCCTGGATGGACCTGGAGTCCGCCCGCCTCGGCCACACGCCCGCGCGCGCCGCCGATTTCACCGTGGACTCGGTCGAGGAGGCCCTCGTCCGCCTGGCCGGCGACTGGCGGGATCTGCGGGCGCTCGGGCCTGCCGCGGGCGAGCGGTGCCGGGCCTATCACAACCCTGCGACATTTTTTAACAGGCTGCTTTCCCTTTTTCCGTGAGAAGACCCCGGCGGCCTTCGGCACGCCCCTTCCCGGAGGGGCGGAAAGCCGCGGAATCCCTAGCGTGCCGCATACAACTGAAGATGCGGATGTCCCCTCACGGAATCTGGCAATTAAGACTCTTTTTACGGTCTGAGCTTACCATCGACTCGCGGAAGAAGACCGCAATCTATCCAAAATGGAGGCACCGATGGCCAACTCGGTTAATACCAACATCGGGGCGATGATCGCCCTGAAAAACCTGAACAACGTCAGCGACTCGCTGTCGACCACCCAGAAGCGCATCAGCACCGGCCTGAACGTCGCGGACGCCTATGACGATGGCGCGTCCTATGCCGTCGCGGAAGGCATCCGCAGCGACGTCAAGGCGATCGGCGCGGTGAACGAGCGTCTCGCGGTCGGCAAGGGCATGATCGACGTCGCCGTCAAGGCCGGCGAAAACATCTCCAAGTCGCTCCAGGACGTCCGCGTCGTCCTCACCAAGCTTGCCGACCAGGCGCTGACCGGTGCGGACCGCACGAACTACGAGAACCAGTACAACACGCTGAAGAACGACATCGACAACTTCATCAAGGACGCCAAGTACAACAACATCACCCTGATCAATACCGGAACCAATCAGTCGATCATCTCCAACATCGACGGCGGCAACATCACGGTGACGGCGCAGAACCTGGCGACCGCCGTCTATTCGCAGCTTTCCGCCGCGTCCGACTACACGGCCGCCGCGGCATTGATCGCGACGACCGGCGCTCTCGCCAACGCGGAAAGCAACCTCGGCCGCGCCATGAACCAGCTGGCCGCCGACAGCCGCCGCATCACGAACCAGATCGGGTTCAACAATGCGATCGCAGACGCGACCAACACCGGCCTTGGCGCCATCGTAGACGCCGACCTGGCGAAGGAAAGCGCGCGGTTGCAGTCCCTGCAGGTGAAGCAGCAGCTGTCCAGCCAGGCGCTGTCGATCGCCAACCAGTCGCCGCAGTCGCTGCTGGGCCTGTTCCGTTAAGGCCGCGTCCGCCTCTCTCCGGGCACCGTCCCGGAGAGGGGCACGATGGCCTCGAGGCCCTTCCGGCGATCCCCTCCCTCCCAAAACATCAGAAAATCGCAGTTCTGAACGGAAGTGGCAATGAACTCGAAGATCAATGCCTACAAGCAAGCGGCGATGATGAAGACCGATTATCGCTCGCAAGAGGCCAATCTCTTCAAGCGAGTTACCTTTGGCCTGATCCAGGGCAAAGCAAATCCCAACGGCATGGACCTGGTCCGCGCCGCTTCGGACGACAAGCTTCTCTGGATGACCATCGTCAAGCTGCTGCAGGACGACCAGAACCGCCTGCCGGCTCCTCTCCGCGCGCAGATCATCTCGATCGGCCAGGCGGTGATTCGCGAAATCGACCAGAACATCACCGGCACGCTCGATGTCGATTTCCTGATCGACATCAATACCCAGATGATCGAAGGCCTTGCCGCCCAGCCCGAGACGGCCGCCGCCGCGGGGCTGCCTACCGAGATCCCCTCGGCATAAGGGAGCCGGCCAAGCAGATCAGACGACACCGCGGAGTCCGACCAATGTCCAGCAGCCTCGTCTTCGCCAAAATGCCGGCGATCGCCGCATACAAGCTGGCCCTGAAGCAGGGCGACGCGGCGCTTGAGAAGATGGCGGACCGCAAGGACGTCAAGGCCGAGGTGGATTATTTCAACAAGAACATCCAGAGCGTGAAGTCCGTCGACGACCTGTTCAAGGACAGGCGGATGATCCAGTTCGTGCTGGACGCCGTCGACCTGGGCAAGGAAACCGGCAAGATGGGCCTGATCAAGAAGGTCCTGACCCAGAAGGCCGACGACCCCGACGCCCTGATGAACAAGCTGGTCGACAAGCGCTTCAAGACGGCGGCCAGCCTCCTCAAGCTGGGCGAGAACGGCCTGGGTACGATCCAGCGCGAGAGTACCAAGGCGGATCTGGCCGAACTGTACGTCAAGAACAAGTACGACGCCGGCCTGGCCTCGCAGAACTCCGCGGTTCCACTGGCCTTGTATTTCAAGGAGAACGCCTCGTCCGTCAAGAATACGTACGAGATTCTCGGTGACCAGCGCATGCGCCACGTCGTTACCACGGCGCTCGGCCTTCCGTTGCAGCTCGCCAACCAGTCCGTCGAAGCCCAGGCTGCGGCGATCGAGAAGCGGTTGAAGCTGTCCGATCTGAAGGACGAAAAATTCGTCGACAAACTGGCCCAGCGTTTCCTGATGGCATCCGACGACGGTTCCTCGGCGACCGGGGCCAACAGTTACGTCCTGAACCTCTTTGCGTGAGATGCCGGACACCCCAGCCCTGGCGGCGGCTTTCCCCCGCGCCGGCGGTGTCCGCAGCAACACCGGCCGAGTGCCGGGATCTGGAGAAGATGAATGTCTGCTGAAATGACCATGGAAATGCCGGCCGACGCTGCCAAGTTGGCGGACCTCAAGCAACGCGCCGCGATCCTGCTGACGCGCGGCGACTTGGAAGGCGCGCGCTCCGAGGTCGACGCCGCGCTGATCGATCAGCCCGAGGATGCCGACCTTCTGGCGCTGCGCGGCACCTGCCGGGCCCGGCAGGGGGAACTGAGCGACGGCATCCAGGATCTGGCCACCGCCGTGATGGCCCGGCCGCGTGACTGGGAACTGCTGAACAGCCTTGCGGTCCATCTCCAGCAGATGAAGATGTTCGACGAGGCGGTCGTCTTCCATGTCAAGGCGATCAACAATTCCGAACCGGAGCAGCATCCGCAGCTCTACATCAACCTGGGCCTCGCGATGATGGGGCAGGGCGAGCACCTTGCTGCGGTGGAGCTGTTCGAGGCCGTCCTGGCGGTTCATCCGGATATGCTGGACGCCGCGGTCAACCTGTCCAGCGCACTGAATTCGCTCAAGGAATACGGTCGCAGCGTCGAGGCTTGCCGGCGGACGCTGGCGATCGTCGAGGCCCCCGAGCTGTTCCATAACCTGGGCAACGCACTGCACCGGATTCCCGGGCGCAACGCCGAAGCCCTGGCCGCGTTCCAGCGGGCGGTCGAGCTCGATCCGACGAACTGGAAGTCGAAGCACATGCTGTCCCTGCTGCGGGACGAGGACATGGACTCGATCCCGGCGAATTTCGTGGAAGGGCTGTTCGACGAATATGCCAGCTACTACGAACGGGACGTCATCGAGAAGCTGCGCTACCGCGTTCCGGGGCTGATCCGGCGCTACCTGCTGAAGGCGGTTCCCGGCAGGACCCGCTTCGCCTCCGTCCTGGACCTCGGCTGCGGCACCGGCCTGACCGGCGTCATGCTGCGCGATATCGCCGATTTCCAGAAGGGCGTCGATATCTCGCGCAACATGCTGAAGCTGGCCCTGGAGAAGGAGATCTACGACCAGCTCGAGGCCGCCGACCTGCAGGTCTCCCTGGGCGAGATCGACCGGGCCTACTCCGTCATCGTCGCCGCAGACGTGTGCGGCTATATCGGCCGGTTGGAAGAGTTCTTCGCCAGGGTAGCGGCGGTCGCCGAAGCCGGCGGGCTGTTCGCCTTCTCGGTGGAGGAGTCGTTCCTGGCGGATTTCGAGGTCTCCGCCGCCGGCCGATTCGCCCACCGCCGGACCTATGTCCAGAAGGTCCTGGCCGATGCCGGCTTCAAGGTGCTGTCGGTCGCGCGCGAACAGCTGCGCAACAGCGGCGGCCGGCCCGTGTTCGGCATGATCTTCGTCGCCCAGAAGCCGGCCTGACCGCCCGGTTCCGGGGACAGGCGGCATGGGACCGGAAGAGGGGCAACCCTCTTCCGGCCTTTTTGGCTGGCGAAGGCCTCAGCGAGCTTCGACGATTTCGTTTTCGATGGCCCGGACGCTATGTGTGTCGTCGAACAGGACGGGGACGCGGTCGAGGACGCTTCGGATGACGTGCGTCCTGCGGTCGGGCTCGCGGGCGAGGGCGAGAGCGAGATCGACATAGTGTCCGTGGTCCCGGGCGACGCAGTCGTCCAGTCCCATCAGGCGGTAGAAGCCGTAGGTGTGGCGGCCGCGCATGAAGGCGCCGGGCCAGGTGACGATCGGGGTGCCCAGCGCGAAGGCCTCCAGGCTGGTGTTGCCGCCGCTGTAGTGCAGCGGGTCGAGCATGACGTCGCTGCACGCCACCAGGCTGAGGAAGTCGGGCAGCGGCATCTGGCGCAGGAAGCGGAAGCGCGCGGCGACGTCCGCTCCGGCGGCGGCGAGCCTGCGGCGCAGCAGGCCGTCCAGGTTGCGGTCTCGCCCCGAGAGCAGGACCACCAGCCCCTGGGGGTCGCGCCGCAGCAGGTCGACCAGGGCTCGGTCGAAGTCGGGATGGATCTTGAACAGGCTCTGCGGGCAGACATAGAGGCGGGCATCGTCGGGCAGGCCGAAGGCCGAGCGCGGCTTGGGCCGGGCGGGCAGGCGGGGCCTTGCGTAGTGCAGGGTGGTCCCGGGCAGGCGGACCAGGCGCTCGGAGTAGTGGCGCTCGGCGCCGTCCGGCTCCATGGCGCCGCACGACAGGAAGCGGTCGAGGTTGCGGATGCCGGTGGTGTCGGGGTGGCCCCAGGTCAGGCACTGCAGCGGGGCGAGCCTGGCGAAGGCGAGGAAGTAGGTCAGGGCCGACATGCCGATGTCGGCGTAGTACAGCACGTCGAGTCGCCGGGCGGCGATGGCGTCGCGGGCGGCCTTGAGGTCGAGGGGCAGCTCGACGGTGGCGTCGGCGGCGCGGACCAGGGCGTGGCGCATGGCGTCGCCGGCGTGGGGGGTGGTGAACAGGGTGACGTGGAAGCGCTCGCGGTCGAGGTTCCGGATCAGGCCGAGGTTGAGCTTGGCGATGGTGTGCTGGTGCCAGTATTGGGAGACGAAGCCGATATGGGTGCGGCCGTCGGGCCGGGGCGGCGGGTCGGCGCGGTCCTGGAGCAGGTCGGGGCAGGCGGCCTCGTACAGGCTGGCGACGGCCCGCTGGAGGGGCAGGTCGTCGGCGGCGTGGTAGGCCAGGTAGAAGCAGGTCTGGCCGACCTGGGCGAGTGGGTCGTGCAACCGGATGCCGCGTTCGGCCAGCCGCGCCACGCCGTCCGCCAGCCGCTCGCGGACCTCGCGGATATGCGCCTCCGACTCCGGGATGATCGGGAGAGACAGCGCCATCCTGACCTCCAGCCCGGGGTCGCCACCCAGCTTCCAGGCCTGCCGGAACGAGGCCCTGGCCTCTTCGGTCAAGCCCTGCTGGCGGAGCGCGATCCCGGCGCCGGCAAAGGAGGCCGGATCGGCCGGCCGGACATGGGCCGCCCGGCGGAACTGCGCCAGCGCCTCCAGGAACCGGCCCTGCTCGATCAACGCATTGCCCAGGTTGACCAGGGCCGGCGCGTGGTCGGGCCGAAGCGCCATGGCCGTGCCCGCCGCCGCGGCGGCTTCCGCGATCCGGCCGCGCTCGTGCAGCGCATTGCCCAGGTTGCACCAGATCTCAGGATCGCCCGCCCGCAGGGCAAGGGCTTGGCGATAGGCCCGGATCGCCTCCTCGAAGCGGCCGAGGCCGGTAAAGGCGTTTCCCAGGTTGAACCAGGCTTCCACGAATCCGGGCTCCAGGGCGATCGCGCGCCGGTAAGCGACCAGCGCGTCCTCCGTCCGGGCGAGGCGCCGCAGGGCCATGCCGAGGTCGCACCAGCCGTCGGCGTCGTCGGGCGCCAGGACAAGGGTCCGGCGGTAGCAGCCCGCCGCCTCCTCGACGCGTCCCTGATCCTCCAGCGCGGTGCCCAGGGCACGGTGGAGGGAGGCCATCGAACCGTCCAGGACCAGGGCCTGGCGATAAAGGACCTCGGCTTTGTCGGGTCTCCCCTCGGCCTGATGCCGGCGGGCTACCGCTGCAAGCTGTTCTATCAAGGACTTCACCTTCCCTGACGGGGGTTCCGAAGGCCGCCGGTGCGCGCCATGGTCGTGCTGGTCGGTGCGGTGCGGTCCGCTTGACCCCCGGGGCCGGTCGCGTCATCTTGCCCATGCGGGACTGATCCGAAGGAAGCAGCATGAGCTACGAACAGGTCGAGCAGGCTTGGCAACTGAGCGAAGCCGCCCGGGAAAAAGCCGGGACCCTGGGCGACGATCCCTCCCCGGCGGATTACTGGACCGGCTTCTTCAGCGGGTCCGACCAGGTGGATGTGGAGCGGACGCTCCGCGAGGGCGGCGACCCGCCGAGCCGGATCTTCCTGAAATCGCCTTACGGCCTGCGCTGGCGGCCGGAGGAGAAGGACTGGATCCCCTTCCGCCACGGGCCCGTGGAGCCGCTGCCGGTGTAGCGCCACGCCGGTTCAGGCCCGCCTGGCTTCCTGCCAGCCGGGCTGGTCGAGGAAGCGATCCTCGTGCTTCATCACGGCGTCGGCCAGCTTCAGGGCCTGGTAGTATTCGCCCCGCTCCACCAGGGACCGTATCGACTCCAGTGTTTCCTTGATCGCCGGGATCGTCGTCGCCTCGTGGAAATCGTCGACGAAGCCTTCCAGGGTTTCGAGCAGCGGCGGCCGTTCCTGGTCGGTCGCCATGTATGAGTTCTGGATCATGAAATAGATCCGCCGCGCCGGAGTCGACGCGGCCTGCGGCGGCATGATGTGCTTTTCCGTCAGGAACGAGACGTTGTTCAGGAAGATCAGAGTGCAGCGGCCATCGGCCTGGATCAGGGCGCCGTTGACGACGATGCGTTCTTCCGGCGCCAGGCGAATCTTCAACGACACTGCGGATACCCATGTGGAAGTGGTCGGTCGGCGAGCACAGTAGCATTTCACGCACGCGGACACAGCACTTAGGTGCCTGAATTCGACCGGGCGCCGATTGGCTCCCGGTCGAGTTCAACCTTAACGAAATATTAACGATCCGTCAGGCCTTACCGGAGGCCCAGCAGTTCGGTCAGCATCTGGTCGGCCGTGCTGATGATCTTGGTGCCGGCCGAGTAGGCCCGCTGGGTCACGATCATGCGCGAGAACTCGTCGGCCAGGTCCACGTTGGAGGCTTCCAGCGAGGAGGTCGCGATCTTGCCGGCTCCGGCGGTCCCGGCCTCGCGCAGGTTGTAGGCGCCGCTCTGGCTGGTCTGGATATAGACGTTGCCGCTGCGCTCCTGCAGGCCATTGGGGTTCGTGAAGGTGGCGACCGGCACCCGCGCCAGGTTCTGGGTCAGGCCGTTGCTGAAGCTGGCGACCACGTTGCCGTCGGCGTCGATCGAGATGCCGGTCCGCAGCCCGAGTTCGGCGCCGTCCTGATTGATCGTGCCGACGCTGTAGTCGGACGCGGACTGGGTGAAGCCCGTGATGTCGATCGTGATGTCCTGGGTGGCATCGGAGTTGTTGGCCCAGTCGATGTCGGTCAGGTTCAGCTGCAGGTTGCCATCCGGGTCGCCGGCCGGGTCGAGCACCATGTCGGTCGGGTTGGCCGCCTGGGTGGCGACGGCGTCGATCTTGCCGTTGGTCCCGAACACCAGGGTCATGGACGTGGTCGGGGTCGCCAGCGTGCCGCCGGCCGGATCGCTGATGTCGAGGGTCCAGGTGTTGGCGGTGGTGGTCGCCGTGAAGTCGAGCGCCAGCTGCTGGGCTTGGCCGAGCGAGTCGTAGACGGTCATGCTGCGGCTGAAGTGCGGGCCGGCCAGTCCGGTGTTCTGGCGCGCGTCGAGGTTGAGCACCACGTCCGCCTGGGTGGTCTGCTTGGTCCGGCCGGACTCGAAACCGACGCTGACCGGTGTCAGGCTGGCCACGTCGGCGGTGGCGTTCACCAGTTCGCCGTCGTCGCCGATCTCCCAGCCCATCAGGTAGTAGCCGTTGGAGTTCCGCAGGAAACCGTTCTCGTCCTCCGAGAAGGAGCCGGCGCGGGTATAGAGCGTCTCCTGCGTGCTGCTGCCGTTCGGGCTCGCCTGGACCACGAAGAAGCCCGAGCCGGAGATCGCGACGTCGGTCGAGGACGCGCTCTGCTGCAGGATACCCTGCTGGTTGACCGTCTGCTCGGTCGAGGCGCGCACGCCGCCGGGCGAATAGACCGTGCTGCGGCTGGCCTGGGTGACCAGGCTGGAGAAGGCCGCCTCGTTCCGCTTATAGCCGACGGTGTTCACGTTGGAGATGTTGTTGGCGATCATGCTCATCGACTGGCTCTGCGCGCTCAGGGCGGAAACGCCGGTGAAGAGGGATCCGAACAGGCTCATGATACTCTCCTTGGTCTTTGCTGCGGCCTGCTACGCCTGGGCGGAGGCCGGAAGGGATGGGATCGGTCGAAGGGCTGTGGGTGTGGTGGATCAGGCGGCCGCCGCGGTCGGCTGGCGGGCGGAAACGACGTCCTCCATCCTGATCGGCACGTTGCCCATCAGCAGGGTGGTGTTGCCGTTGCCCGACTCGATGCCGGAGACGCGGCCGTAGACGGAGGTCTTGGCGGTGAGCATTTTGCCGTCGGCGTTGGGTGCCACCACCGAGAGGGTGTAGTTTCCGGCCGGCGCTGCGGACCCGTCGTTCTTCTTGCCGTCCCAGGTCAGCTCCTGGCGGTTGGCCGAGCGCGACCCGTCGAAGGTCCGGACCACGACGCCCTTCTCGTTCTTGATCTGGATCGCCGTGGAGGTCGAGGCCTCCGGCAGGGTGTAGGACATCCTGGCCGAGCTTCCATCGAACGTGAAGGCGTTGCCGCTGGCCTCGACGTCGAGTCCGATGAACCCGAGCGACGCCTGGGTCTGGTTGTTGGTCTGCATGGTCAGCAGCTTTTCCAGCTTGTCGTTCTGGCTGATCTGCTGCTCGACCTGGCTGAACTGCACCAGCTGGTTGGTGAACTCGGTCGATTCCATCGGAGACAGCGGGTCCTGGTTCTGCATCTGGGTGGTCAGCAGCTTGAGGAAGCTGTCATAGTCCTGGGTCAGCTTGGCGCGGGACGCCTCGGTCTTCGTGGTGGCCGCGGCGGTCGTCTGGGCCGCGGTCTGGGCGGTGCCGTTGATCGTCGTCATGGTCGTTCTCCTGCTCGCGCTCAGATGCGGATGTCGAGACGGCTGCGGCTGGCGCCGCCGGGCTTGTACTGGGTCGCGGTGGCGGCCGCTAAACTGAGATCTTCCTCGATCCCGCCGAAATTCCGGCCTCGGCGGTCGGCCGGCTGGGTGTAGCCGGCGAACTGGCGCTGGTTGCCGCCCTGTCCCTTCAGGTCGAAGCTCAGGCTGCCCGCGTCGGTCCGCAGCCCGGCGTCGGCCAGGGCGCGCTCCAGCGTGCGCTGGTCCTTCTGGAGCATTTCCAGGGTCTCCGGACGTTCTGCCCGGATCGAGGCCTGCACCCGGCCGTCGGCGCCGAAGTCCAGCTTGACCTCGACATCGCCCAGATCGACCGGCTTCAGGTTGATGACCATCTGGTCGATCCGGCCGGCTGCCGCCTTGCCGATCTGGACCGAGACCTGCTCGGCCGGAGTATGGGGCATCGGGCTCCGGGGATGGCCGGGGGTGGTGCGGTCCGCCGCCTCGGTGTCGGCCGGGCCGGGTGCGGAGGCCTGCACCGCCGGGGCGGGGTCGGCTTCCGGCTCCACCGGCACGGCATTGCCGTTGCCCGCCGTGGCCAGCGCATCCTCGAAGCTGACGGCCTCCTTGGCGCCGCGCTCCCTGACCGCGGGACCACCTTCGGCCGGAGCCGCCGCGGGACCGCCGGCCGGGCGGGCCGACGCGGTATCCTCCGTCCCGGCGTCATCGGGACGGGAGGTCTCGGCGTCGGCAGCGTCGCCGGCCTGCCGCAGGGCGGCACGCTCGTGACGGTCGGCCTGGCGCGCCGCCTGCCGGCTGCCGTGGCTGTCCTCCTGGTCCGCCTCTTCGGACATCGGGTCGCCTCCGGCCGGATCTTCCGATGCGGTCGCGGCGGCGAGCGCGGCTCCGTCCGTCGTGGCGCCCTCAGCCGGAGCTTCGGCGGTCTCCAGGCGGTTCGCGACCGGGGCGGCAGGGGAGGCGGCGACCGGCTGGCGCTCAGGCTGCGGCTGTTGGACGGCGGTTTCGCGGATGGTCGGCGCCACCGTTTCCGGCTGGCGCTCCGCCTTCGCCGGCTGCTGCGCGGCGGACTCGCGCGCCGCCGGATCGCGGGACACCTGGACCACCACCGGATCCTCCGGATCACGGCGCGCGGCGATGCCGGCTTCCTGCTCCGGCTTCGGCTGCGCGGCTTCCCCCTGCGCCTTGGACTGCGCCGCGGGACGGGCTGCGGCCTGAAGCCTGGCCTTGCCCTCGTCGACCAGCTTCGCCAGGACTTCCTCGTCCAGCGGCGCGTCGCCGTCCTGGGCATCGGCATCCGCCGCCGCGGCATCCTCGTCGGCGTCCTGGCCCGCTTGCGGCGCCATGCCCTTGACGGGCAGCTCGGGGCGCTGGGCCGGCGGCATCGGGAACATGCCGGGCAGGGCGGGCGGCAGCGGATCGGCGTCGGACGCATCGGCCGGGGGTACCGGGGCACCGGCGTCGGCGGAGAGGCCGCCGGCCGCGGGGCCGGTCTCGACCGGCTGCTGCTGCGGCACCATCAGGTTGGAGAACAGGCCGGGCGCGATCAGGCTCAGCAGGCCGTCCGGCAGGGCGCCGGCATCCTGTTCGGCCGCGTCGGCATCCTCCATCGTCGCGGGTTCGGCGGAAGCCTGCTGGGCGAAGGGCTGGGGGGTCATGAGATTGGCGACCAGCGCGAGGAAGCCGCCGTCCGCGGTCCCGCCGGCCGTGGGGGCCGCAGCGGCTGCGCCGGCGCTCCCGGTTGATGCCGCCTGGGGCATCGTTATGGTTTGGGTGATCTCCACGGCATCCTCGCTGGCTGTACGGGATCATGTGAAGCAAACCGCGGGCCAACCTCTAAATACCTGAATTTATTGAGTTTTATAGAAGGTAGGAAATTGCGGTCCAGGCCGTGTCGGGAAGATTTTGCCCGGTACCCGGCAGGGCGTTCCCGGTTGCGCCAGCGGTGGGAAAAAAGGCGGGCGGGACACCGCCCGGCGTCCCGCCCGCCTTCCCGGAAGGTGAAGGGTCCCCGGGACCGTTCACAGCGTCGTGTTGACGGCGACCGAGAGCGCCTGGGGCGCCCTGCCGGTGGGGTAGCGGGCGCTCGGCTTGCCGTAGCCGGCGACGGAATGCTGCTGCCGGTTCTGCTTGGTCACGTCGACGACCATGTCGATCACCCGCTTGGTGGCCTCCTCGGCGGTCTTCAGGGCCGCCAGGTTGGCCTCGGCGATCCCGTTCAGGCGGTTCCACAGCGCCTCCAGCCGTTGCCGGAGCGTCAAGTCCACTCCCGCCACCACCGCCTTGTTGTGGCGAAGCACCTTCAGCTGGTGGTCCAGCCTGCCGGCCAGCGCGGTCTTGGCGTCGCCCAGCCCGGCGACCTCCTCCAGCCGGCTGGCCTTGACCGCCTCCGTCTCCCGCTCCAGCAGGGCGGCGTAGGCTTCCATCGTCTCGCAGGTCTGTGCGACCGCGGTTGATGCCTCCATCATTCAAACCTCCTGCATCTTCAGCATGGCCTGCTTCACCTGGTCGGCGATGCCGAGCTGGCCGCTCTGGGTGATCATCTTGCCGTACTCGTTGATCATCAGGCCTCGGAACATCTCCTCGCCGTTGCCGCCGCCGAAATAACCGTCGGTCTCGATGCCCTGCCACATCTGGCTCAGCATCTGGGACACGAACTGCGCCTCGAACTCGCCGGCCGCCTTCGCGACCGCCTTGTCGTCCGCTCCGGCCCGGGGACGGGCCGGGGGCGCCTGGTTGGCGAGGCCCGCGGAGGCGAGCGCCGGAGGAGTCAGGGTGCCGTCCATCACATCACCTCGATTTCGGCCTGCAGCGCGCCGGCCGCCTTGATCGACTGCAGGATGCTGATCATGTCGCGCGGGCCGATGCCCAGCGCGTTCAGGCTCTCGACCAGTTCCTGCAGGCTGACGCCGTTGGACATGATCGCCAGCCGATTGTTCGACTGCTCGTCGACCTGGATGTTGGTCTGCGGGGTCACCACGGTCTGGCCGCCGGCCAGCGGGTTGGGCTGGGACACCTGCGGGTTCTCCGTGATGCGGATGGTCAGGTTGCCCTGGGCGATCGCCACCGTGCTGATCCGGACGTTCTCGCCCATCACGATCACGCCCGACTTCTCGTCGATCACGACGCGGGCCGGCTGGTCGGGGGTGACGCGGAGCTGTTCGATCTCCGTCATCAGGCCCACGATGTCGCCGCGCCGCATCTGGGGCACGGTCACGACGACGGCGGACGGGTCGGTCGCCCGCGCCGTGTTCGCCCCGTACACGCCGTTGATCGCCTGGGCGACGCGCTGCGCGGTGGTGAAGTCGGGGTTGCGCAGCGACAGCCGCAGGACCGGCAGTTCCGCCAGGGAGAACTCGATCTCGCGCTCGACGATGGCCCCGGCGGAGATCCTGCCGGAGGTCGGCACGCCGCGGGTCACCGAGGCGCCCTGGCCGGCCGCGCTGAAGCCGCTGACCGCCAGCGGCCCCTGGGCCACCGCATAGACCTCGCCGTCGGCGCCCAGCATCGGGGTGACCAGCAGGGTCCCGCCGAGCAGGCTCTTGGCATCGCCCAGCGCCGACACGACGGCGTCGATCCGGCTGCCCTGGGCCGCGAAGGCGGGCAAGGTGCCGGTCACCATCACCGCGGCGACGTTGCGGGTCTTCATGGACTGGCCGCGGGTGTTGACGCCCAGCCGCTCCAGCATGCCGATCAGGCTCTGCTCGGTGAAGGGCGAGTTGTTCAGGCTGTCGCCGGTGCCGTTCAGCCCGACCACCAGGCCGTAGCCGATCAGCATGTTCTCGCGCACCCCCTCGACATCGACGATGTCCTTGATGCGCGAGCTGGCCTGGGCCGGGCCGGCGCCCGCCACGACCACCGCCGCGATGCCCAATGCCAGGATGGCCCGGACGGCATTCCGGAAGCGGGTCCGGAGCGGCGTCCGAGTCGCGGCGTCTCGGAGGGGGAACGGTGTCATGGCGGGTCGGCTCCTCTACTGTCGTCCCTCTCCCTAGCGAATTGCGTGCCAGTCTCCGGAAACCCGCGCCGCCACCGGAGGGCGTCCGGCCGGGATCGGCCGTGCGGCAAGGAGTGCCGGTCTACCCCGGCAATTCCTGCCGCCCTCCCGCCCTGTGATCAAGCTACGCCCGTTAACCGGGTATTAAGGTAGATCTGACCACTCTCTGAAATCGGTATTGGAGCATCTTGTGCCATGAAAGTCGAAGGTCCCGGTTCCCTGCGCAACAGCGGTGCGGCAAAACGCACCGGCCGTTCCGACGGCAGCCTGGCGAGCGCCTTCGCCCGGGCCCTGCACGGCACCGACGACGCGGCGGCTTCGGGCGTCAACGGTGCCCAGGCGGCCGGTGCGATCAACCCGCTCCTCAACCTACAGGAGGTGGAGGATTCGACCAGCGGCCCGTCCAAGGCGAAGGCCCGGGCGGAGGAGCTGCTGGACCGGCTGGACGAGATCAGGCACGCCCTGCTGTCCGGCGGCCTGCCGGAGTCGAAACTCAATGCCCTTCAGCAGGTGGCCCAAAGTCACCGCGCGGAAGTCGATGATCCCCGTCTCGTGGAGATTCTGGACGAAATCGACCTTAGGGCGCAGGTCGAGCTTGCCAAGCTGTCGCCCAGAGGGTAGCTCATCCCCCCAGGATTTCGCCATTTTTCCAAAGGCTTGTATCCGGTCGAGAAGCCCATCCGCGATGGTTGCGGTGGGGCTTGCCGATCCATATACTCCGCGCCGTTTCGGCAGCCATCCGGTTTGGGTGTTAGAGGATGTCGTCACCGTTTCCGCCGCCTGACTATAGGCCGTCCGAGGACGAGCCTTTCATGAACCCCCAGATGACGGAGTATTTCCGTCGGAAGCTGCTGAAGTGGCGTTCGGAGCTCCTCCACGAGTCGGAGGAGACGCTGCAAAGCCTACAGGAAGGCGGGCTTCAAGAAGCCGACATCGCCGACCGGGCCTCGCTCGAAACCGACCGTTCGCTTGAGCTGCGGACCCGCGACCGCGAGCGCAAGCTGATCTCCAAGATCGACGCGGCGCTGGAGCGCATCGAGGACGGGAGCTACGGCTACTGCGAGGAGACCGGGGAGCCGATCAGCATCCGGCGGCTGGAGGCGCGTCCCATCGCGACGCTGAGCCTCGAAGCCCAGGAAAGGCATGAACGGCTGGAACGTACTCACCGTGACGATTAGCCGCCCGGCCCTCCGTCTCGTCGCCTGCGTCCTGGCGCTCGCCGCCGCCTCGTGCCCGCCGGCTTTGGCCCAGGTGCCCGGTCAGGGGCGCGAGAGCGCCGTGCTGGAAGGCGTCAACATGGCCGTGGTGATGCCGGTCGACCTGGCCTCCAGCGCCGCCAACGCCGAATGCGGCCTGACCGAGCAGCTGGTCAACGAGTCGATCCAGCTCACCGTCCAGTCCGCCGGCCTGCGGACCGAACTGCTGTCCCAGGCCCAGCCCTTCACCACGGTGACTCCGGGCGTCTACCTGATCCCGACCATCGCGACGCTGCGGGACAGCTCGTCCCTGTGCGTGACCTGGCTGAGCCTGAAGGCCCAGTCGGCGCATACCCTGACGCTCCCCTCGACCCAGCAGCGCAAGACGGTCCAGGTGCTCTACTGGGACCGCGGCATGCTGCTGAGCACGCCGCGCGGCAGCCATGCCGGCGCGGTCGCCGCCGGCCTGCGCCAGCTCGCCGCCGACTTCGGGGAGCAGTGGCGGCGCGACCAGCGTTAGAGCGGCTTCCGACCAGGTCGAACCGCTCCGGTCCATGCAGCCTGCCGTTCCACTCGCCGCGATGCGTCGGGCCACGGTCCAAGCTACGGTTTGATGCAGGGCGAAGGTGATGGGAGCCGTTGATCGTAGGTTGGGCCGTGGCCCAACGCATCGGTCCGGCTCCCCCGGGCGGATCGACCTGATCGGTCACAGTGGAGTGAAACCTGGATTGAGACTGGGAAAATGATGACCTCGACTTTGGCCATCCTAAATGGGACTACGAGCGGCTTCGGATTGGTTTTGATAGGTCAGGGGGCATAAGCGGCGGCCTGGACGAGCCTGACGTAGACGGTGCGAGGAATTTGGACGGTTTCGCCGGGATCCAGGGCTGTGACGAAATTCAGGTCGGTCCACAGGGCGATGCGTACGGCAGCCAGGGCGTCGGCGAAGGTCGGGGCGGTCTTGGGGTACCAGGCCGCCCGGCGCGGGGTCAGGTCGAGTTGGCCGGCGAAGGCCTGGACATGGAGCGCGACCAGCGAGTACAGGCCGAACAGCACCGGGGTGGTGCGGAACACCGCCTTGTCGGCGTGCTGGCGCTGGGTCTCGACGCCGAGGTGGGCGCGCGCCTCTTCATAGGTGAGTTCCATCAGCCAGCGCCTGGAGAACCAGCCGAGGATGACCAGCGGGTCGGCCGTCAAGTCGGTGCACGCCAACGCGTCGGGGTCGCGCTTGGACCCGGGATAGCGCACCAGGATCCAGCGGACCGCGACCGGCGGCTCCCCCGGGTGGTGCCACAGCGCGGTGCCGGAGATGAACTCCGCCTCCCGCGCGTGGCGACGCCCGGTGCGGACCAGCAGGGCGAAGCGCTGCCAGGGCTCGCCCGCGTCGTGCCGCCGCTTGGCCAGCTTGGTTTGGGCCTTGCCCTTGGTGGCGGGCCGACCGCCCCGGCCGGGCGGGCGCGGGGCCGGAAGTCGAACAGCCGGGCGTCCAGGCGGAGCCGGGTCACCACGGTCATTGCGCGGCCCAACTCGCGCAGCAGGCCGACCGAGGCGAACTCGCCGTCCATCACCGCGACCATGGCGCGCCCCGGCAGCCAGCGCCGCACCAGGCGCAGCAGGCTGAGCGCCCACGCCGTGACCGGCCGGTATCGCCGGCCCTCGGCCTGGCAGAAGGCTTGGCTCGGCGCCAGCGCGCTGAGCATCGGCAGCGCCCAGACCTTGCGGGCGAACGGCACCTCGGCCAGCAGCATGGCCGAGACCCAGCGCAGGCCGCGGCTGGTGACCTTGCGCCCGCGAGGAGCGCACCGGGTCGTAGTAGTGTGCCGCCGGCCGGACCCGGGGACCGCGCCGGCGCTCCAGGGTGTGGTCGAGCCCGACCACCACCGGGCCGAGCAGGGCGAACACGCGCACCAGCGCCCGGGTGAGCCGCCGGGCCAGCGCCAGCCCGGACCACACGTCGCGGCTGAGCACCCGGTGGAAGGTGGCGAAATCGGCCCGTCCGGCCAGGCCGAGCGCGCGTAGCGCGCCGGCCACGGTGCGCGGGCCAAGCGCCAGCAGGGCGCCGACCGCCAGCGCGGCGGCCTGGGGCCGGCAGGTCGGCGAGAACACAGCGAGCGCCGGGGCGAGCCAGCGGCAGAACGCCTCGGGCAGCGGCGGGTCAGGGCGGTCCATGGTCCCCTCCGGGCGGTTGGAGTGTTGGACCCAACAGTCCCGCCCCGCGGAGATCGCCATGGCCGCCAAGACCGACCCCGTGCTCCAGCGCATCCACGCCCACCCCTGGCCGCAAGGTGGCGTCCGCGCCCGGCGCGCCGGTCACGGCTACTCGCTGGTCAGCACCCGCACCGGCGCGCCGGTCGCCCGCCTGTGCCCGACCGGCGAGGACGACGAGGTCGAGGTCCTCTGGTGGCGACGCGACGCCTGGGGACCCGCCGGTCCCTTCGGCGCCATCATGCCCCTTGATGACGCCCTCGACTTCATCGCCGAGGAACCCTTCTTCTGGATCAGGGCCTGATCAAAGTCCCATTTAGGATGGCCAAAGTCGAGATGACATAGGATTACGATTCCGCCCTGCGGATGTCGTCGCCATTGCCCTTCTCATGGCTTGCCACCCTCTGCAGAACCCGCGAATGATGACCTCGACTTTGGCCATCCTAAATGGGACTTTGATCAGGCCCTGATCCAGAAGAAGGGTTCCTCGGCGATGAAGTCGAGGGCGTCATCAAGGGGCATGATGGCGCCGAAGGGACCGGCGGGTCCCCAGGCGTCGCGTCGCCACCAGAGGACTCGACCTCGTCGTCCTCGCCGGTCGGGCACAGGCGGGCGACCGGCGCGCCGGTGCGGGTGCTGACCAGCGAGTAGCCGTGACCGGCGCGCCGGGCGCGGACGCCACCTTGCGGCCAGGGGTGGGCGTGGATGCGCTGGAGCACGGGGTCGGTCTTGGCGGCCATGGCGATCTCCGCGGGGCGGGACTGTTGGGTCCAACACTCCAACCGCCCGGAGGGGACCATGGACCGCCCTGACCCGCCGCTGCCCGAGGCGTTCTGCCGCTGGCTCGCCCCGGCGCTCGCTGTGTTCTCGCCGACCTGCCGGCCCCAGGCCGCCGCGCTGGCGGTCGGCGCCCTGCTGGCGCTTGGCCCGCGCACCGTGGCCGGCGCGCTACGCGCGCTCGGCCTGGCCGGACGGGCCGATTTCGCCACCTTCCACCGGGTGCTCAGCCGCGACGTGTGGTCCGGGCTGGCGCTGGCCCGGCGGCTCACCCGGGCGCTGGTGCGCGTGTTCGCCCGCTCGGCCCGGTGGTGGTCGGGCTCGACCACACCCTGGAGCGCCGCGCGCGGTCCCGGGTCCGGCCGGCGGCACACTACTACGACCCGGTGCGCTCCTCGCGCGGGCGCAAGGTCACCAGCCGCGGCCTGCGCTGGGTCTCGGCCATGCTGCTGGCCGAGGTGCCGTTCGCCCGCAAGGTCTGGGCGCTGCCGATGCTCAGCGCGCTGGCGCCGAGCCAAGCCTTCTGCCAGGCCGAGGGCCGGCGATACCGGCCGGTCACGGCGTGGGCGCTCAGCCTGCTGCGCCTGGTGCGGCGCTGGCTGCCGGGGCGCGCCATGGTCGCGGTGATGGACGGCGAGTTCGCCTCGGTCGGCCTGCTGCGCGAGTTGGGCCGCGCAATGACCGTGGTGACCCGGCTCCGCCTGGACGCCCGGCTGTTCGACTTCCCGGCCCCGCGCCCGCCCGGCCGGGGCGGTCGGCCCGCCACCAAGGGCAAGGCCCAAACCAAGCTGGCCAAGCGGCGGCACGACGCGGGCGAGCCCTGGCAGCGCTTCGCCCTGCTGGTCCGCACCGGGCGTCGCCACGCGCGGGAGGCGGAGTTCATCTCCGGCACCGCGCTGTGGCACCACCCGGGGGAGCCGCCGGTCGCGGTCCGCTGGATCCTGGTGCGCTATCCCGGGTCCAAGCGCGACCCCGACGCGTTGGCGTGCACCGACTTGACGGCCGACCCGCTGGTCATCCTCGGCTGGTTCTCCAGGCGCTGGCTGATGGAACTCACCTATGAAGAGGCGCGCGCCCACCTCGGCGTCGAGACCCAGCGCCAGCACGCCGACAAGGCGGTGTTCCGCACCACCCCGGTGCTGTTCGGCCTGTACTCGCTGGTCGCGCTCCATGTCCAGGCCTTCGCCGGCCAACTCGACCTGACCCCGCGCCGGGCGGCCTGGTACCCCAAGACCGCCCCGACCTTCGCCGACGCCCTGGCTGCCGTACGCATCGCCCTGTGGACCGACCTGAATTTCGTCACAGCCCTGGATCCCGGCGAAACCGTCCAAATTCCTCGCACCGTCTACGTCAGGCTCGTCCAGGCCGCCGCTTATGCCCCCTGACCTATCAAAACCAATCCGAAGCCGCTCGTAGTCCCATTTAGGATGGCCAAAGTCGAGATGACATATCATGACGGTTCCGCCGCTCCGGCGCGCTACAGCAATTTCCGACCGGGTTGACCCGCTCCACTCGTCGCCATGCGTTGGGCCACGGCCCAACCTAAGATTGACGGCCTTCATCACCCCTGCCCTGCGTAAAACCTTGGGTTGGGCAGCCGCCCAACGCATCGAAAAACATGAAGTGGGGAACCATCCGTTCCCGCCGAGCCATCGGAGGATTCCCCCGCCAAACTTCGCGGGTCGAACTTGGCGGGTTGAACTTCATGGGGTTCGCCGGCCGACGAATCATCCTCTAGACTGTTGGTGTTGGATCATTGATCCATCCCGTTTCGCTGCCCGGAAGCTTACATGACGTTCCGATCGATTTATCAGCACGGCTTTGCGCGCGTCGCCTCCTGCACCATGCGTTGCTCGCTGGCCGATCCCGCCGGAAATGCCGAAGCCGTCCTGCGCGTCGCCCGGACCTGCCATGACCGCTCGGCGGCGCTGGCGCTGTTCCCGGAACTTGCGCTGTCCGGCTACGCGATCGACGACCTGTTCCATCAGGACTCCCTCCTGGACGCGGTCGAGCGCGCGGTCGAAACCGTGGTCGCCGGGTCCAAGGACTTGCTGCCGCTCCTGCTGGTCGGGGCGCCGCTGCGCCACGCCGGGCGCGTCTACAACTGCGGGTTGGCGATCCATCGCGGCCGCCTGCTGGGCGTCGTCCCCAAGATCCACCTGCCCAATTACCGCGAATTCTACGAGAAGCGCTATTTCGCGTCGGGCGCTGGCACCGGCGGCGGCGAGATCCGGGTCGCCGGGCAGAACGTGCCGTTCGGCCCCGACCTGCTGTTCACCGCAGAGGACCTGCAAGGTTTCACCGTACACGTGGAGGTCTGCGAGGACCTGTGGGTGCCGGTGCCGCCCAGCTCCGCGGGCGCCCTGGCCGGGGCCACCGTGCTGGCCAACCTGTCGGCCAGCAACATCACGATCGGCAAGGCCGACACCCGCCGCCTGCTGTGCCAGTCCCAGTCGGAGCGGTGCATCGCGGCCTATCTCTATTCCGCCGCGGGGGCGGGCGAATCGACCACCGACCTCGCCTGGGACGGCCAGACCTCGATCTACGAGAACGGCGCCGTTTTGACCGAGACCGGCCGCTTCCCGACCGGCGACCAGATCGCCGTGGCCGACATCGACCTGGACCGCATCCGCCAGGAGCGGATCCGGATGGGCAGCTTCGACGACAACCGCCGCTACCAGGACGTCATCGCCGCCGACTTCCGCACGGTCCGTTTCCGGTTGGACCCGCCCTCGGCCGATATCGGCCTGGAGCGGCGGGTCGAGCGCTTCCCCTTCGTGCCGGCCGACCCGGCGCGGCTGGAGCAGGACTGCTACGAGGCCTACAACATCCAGGTCGCCGGGCTGGTCCAGCGGCTTCGCGCGATCGGCTGCGAGCATCCGGTGATCGGTGTGTCCGGCGGCCTCGATTCGACCCACGCCCTGATCGTGGTGGCCCGCGCCATGGACCGGCTCGGGCTGCCGCGGTCCGGCATCCTGGCCTACACGATGCCGGGCTTCGCGACCAGCGACCACACCAAGGGCAACGCGGTCCGGCTGATGGAGTCGCTCGGCGTCACCTGGCGCGAGCTGGACATCCGCCCGGCGGCCCGGCAGATGCTGTCCGACATGAAGCACCCGTTCGCCGGCGGCGAGCCGGTCTACGACGTGACCTTCGAGAACGTCCAGGCGGGCCTGCGGACCGACTACCTGTTCCGGCTGGCCAACCAGAACAACGGCATCGTGGTCGGCACCGGCGACCTGTCGGAGCTGGCGCTGGGCTGGTGCACCTACGGCGTCGGCGACCAGATGGCGCACTACAATGTCAATTCCGGCGTGCCCAAGACCCTGATCCAACACCTGATCCGCTGGGTCAGCGCGTCCGGCCAGTTCGAGTCGGACGTGTCCGAGACCCTGGACGCCATTCTCGGCACCGAGATCTCGCCCGAGCTGGTGCCGGTCGAGCCCGGCCAGACGCCGCAAAGCACCGAGGCCAAGGTCGGTCCCTACGAGCTTCAGGACTTCAACCTGTACTACACGCTTCGCTTCGGCTACCGGCCGGCCAAGATCGCCTTCCTGGCCCTGCATGCCTGGAGCGACACGGAGCGGGGCGCGTGGCCCCCGGGCTTCCCGCCGGAGCGGCGGCGCAGCTACGAACTGCCGCAGATCCGGCAATGGCTGGAGGTCTTCATCCGCCGTTTCTTCGGCTTCAGCCAGTTCAAGCGGTCGGCCATGCCCAACGGACCCAAGGTGAGCGGCGGCGGGTCGCTGTCGCCGCGCGGCGACTGGCGGGCGCCTTCGGACTCGACCGCCCGCACCTGGCTCGACGACCTGGAGCGCAACGTTCCCCGGTCATAAGCTGAACGCCCGGTCCCGCCAACGATCCGATATGGTGACAATCTCAACGGCAACCGCCATGATCCCCCGGCATATCGGCCAATGGTAGACAGTCCGACAGGACTGCATATTGAGAGGGGACTGCCGTGAGCTTCATGACAAGAAAAAGCCGTCTGGCGATCGGGGCGATGCTCGGAGCCATCGCGCTCGGCACCACCGTCGCCATGGCCCAGGCGCCGGCCTTCTTCCGCATCGGGACGGGCGGCACCGCGGGCACCTATTATCCCGTGGGCGGCCTGATCGCCAACACGATCTCGGCGACCGGCGGCGGCGTGCCCGGGCTGGTGGCGACCGCCGTGTCGTCCAACGGCTCCGTCGCCAACATCAGCGCCGTCAACGGCGGCTCGCTCGAGTCGGGCTTCTCGCAGTCCGACGTGGCCTACTGGGCCTATACCGGCACCGGCCTGTTCGAAGGCAAGGGCAAGATCGAGAACCTGCGCGCCATCGCCACCCTGTATCCCGAGACGATCCACCTCGTCGCGACCAAGGATTCCGGCATCAAGTCGGTCGCGGACCTCAAGGGCAAGCGGGTGTCGCTGGACGAGCCCGGTTCGGGCACGCTGGTCGACGCGCGGATCGTGCTCGGCGCCTACGGGCTGACCGAGAAGGACGTGAAGGCCGAATATCTCAAGCCGGGTCCGGCGGGCGATCGCCTCCGCGACGGCGCGCTGGACGCCTATTTCTTCGTCGGCGGCTACCCGACCGGCGCCATTTCCGAGCTGGCGACCTCCAGCGGGATCACCCTGGTGCCGATCGCCGGCCCGCAGGCCGACAAGCTGCTGTCCGAGTACCAGTTCTTCTCCAAGGACACGGTACCCGCCGGGACCTACCGCGACGTCCCGGAAACCCAGACCATCTCGGTCAACGCCCAGTGGGTCACCAGCGCCAAGCAGCCGGAAGAGCTGGTCTACAACATCGTCAAGGCGATGTGGAGCGACAGCGCCCGCGCGGCCCTGGACGCCGGTCATGCCAAGGGCAAGCTGATCACCCTGGAGAATGCGACCAGCGGCATCGCGATCCCGCTGCATCCGGGTGCCGAGAAGTTCTACCGCGAGAAGGGCGTGCTGAAGCAGTAGCCGCCCCGGACCCCCGCCCTCGCCCTCACTCTCGTAGGGGGAGGGCGGGGGTCCGTCCTGTTGGGATCCTGTCGAAATCATGATTCTGGAATACCGATGAGCGACCCGTCGCGCGAACAGCCGCACCTCACCAAGTCCTCGCTCGAACTCGACCCGGAAAAGGCGAAGGAGCTTGAGGAGAAATTCGACAGCGAGATCCGCTTCCGGCCGCTGGCGCCCGCCGCCGGCTGGCTGGTCGGCGGGCTTCTCGTGGCGCTGTCGCTGTTCCACTATTACACGGCGGGCTTCGGGCTGCTGTCGGAGATGGCCCACCGCGGCATCCATCTCTCCTTCGTGCTGGGACTGGTGTTCCTGGTCTTCCCGCTCTCCAAGCGGGGCTACGACCAGCCGGCCCGCGGCACGGTCCTGCGGCCGCTCGGCATCTCGCTGCCGGATTGGGCGCTCGCCATCGGTGCCGTCGTCGCCGTGCTGCACGTTCCGCTGATTCCCCTGGACGACCTGGCCTTCCGGGTCGGCAACCCGACCACGACCGACGTGGTGCTGGGCGGACTCCTGATCGTCGTCCTGCTGGAGGCGACCCGCCGCTCGGTCGGCTGGCCCTTGCCGATCATAGCGTCGCTGTTCATGGGCTATGCGATCTGGGGACCCTCGATGCCCGGCATCCTGGTCCATCCCGGTGCCAGCTTTTCCCAGCTCGTCGACCACCTGTACCTGACCACCCAGGGCATCTACGGCATAGCGCTGGGCGTGGTCGCGACCTACGTCTTCCATTTCGTGCTGTTCGGCGTGCTTGCCACCCGCATCGGCCTGGGCCAGCTTTTCCTCGACTGCGCCGCGTGGGTCGCGGGACGCTATGCCGGCGGCCCGGCCAAGGTGTCGATCTTCGGTTCCGCCCTGTTCGGCATGATTTCCGGCTCGTCGGTCGCCAACACGGTCACCGTCGGCTCCCTGACCATCCCGGCGATGATCCGGCTGGGCTACAAGCCGCATTTCGCCGGTGCCGTCGAGGCGACCGCGTCCACCGGCGGCCAGATCACCCCGCCGATCATGGGGGCCGCCGCCTTCCTGATGATCGAGTTCCTGGGGCTGCCCTACACCACGATCATCATCGCGGCGATCGTCCCGGCCTTCATGCATTTCTTCGGCGTGCTGATCCAAGTCCATTTCGAGGCGAAGCGCACCGGCCTGCGCGGCCTGCGCCCGGACGAGATGCCGGACGTCAAGGCGGCGCTCAGGCGCGACTGGCCGACGGTGATCCCGCTGATCGTCCTGGTCGGCATCCTGCTGGCCGGCTACACCCCGTACCTGGCGGCCTTCTGGGGCATCACGCTGTGCATCGCGGTCGGATTGCTGAACCCACGCAACCGCATGAGCATCCCGGACCTGGTGATCGATCTGCGCGACGGCGCCAAGTACGCGCTGGCCGTGGGAGCGGCCGCGGCGACGGTCGGGATCATCGTCGGCGTGGTCACCCTGACCGGCGTCGGCTTCAAGATCTCCTTCATCGTCACCTCCACCGCCGGCGAGATGGCCGGTTGGGTCGGGGCGTTCCTGCCGGCGGGCTGGACGGCGCCGCAGACGCTGACCCTGCTGTTCACCCTGATCATGACCGGCATCGTCTGCATCCTGATGGGCTGCGGCATCCCGACGACGGCCAACTACATCATCATGGCGACCATCGCCGCCCCGACGCTGGGTTTGCTCGGCGTGGCGCCGATCGTGGCCCATTTCTTCGTCTTCTACTACGGCGTGCTGGCCGACATCACGCCTCCGGTGGCGCTGGCGGCCTATGCCGCCGCCGGCATGGCGGGCGCCGATCCGTTCAAGACCGGCAACACGGCCTTCCGCCTGGGGCTGGGCAAGGCGCTGGTGCCCTTCGTCTTCGTCTTCTCGCCCTCGCTGCTGCTGGTCGCCCCCGGCTTCACCTGGACCGACTTCATCATCGCCTTCGTCGGGTGCATCGTCGGCATCACCTGCCTGGGTGCTGCCCTGGCCGGCTGGATGTTCACCACGGCCCGGATGTGGGAACGGGTGCTGCTGGCCCTGGCGGCGATCCTGCTGGTCGCGCCGGAACTCTATTCCACGCTCGCGGGCCTGGCTCTCCTGGCACCGGTGCTGGTGCGCCAGATCACGGTTTGGCGGGCGGAGACGCCCGCCGCGGCCTAACCATCGGGTAGGCTCGGGAAGCATTGCGGTTCCTGTCGAACCAAGCCCCCGTCCGAGTGTTCTCCTCTGCAAGGCATCGAGTCCTGCATGAGGAGAACGCCCGTGGCGGAAGTCAGCGACAATCAAGCGCATAACCGATACGAGATGGACGTGAACGGCACCGTGGCCTTCATGGACTACCGGCTGAAGGACGGCGTCATCGCCCTTGTCCATACCGAGGTGCCCGAGTCCCTGTCCGGACAAGGCGTCGGGTCGAAGCTGGTGCGCGGCGTGCTGGACGACGTCCGCGGCCGGGGCCTCAAGGTCGAGCCTTACTGCACTTTCGTGCAGGGCTATGTGGAACGCCATTCCGAGTACCAGGATCTCGTCCTGCCGATCCGCTAAGCACCGCCGTCAGACGACAATAAGATCAGGGGAGGATACATGACGGATGGAACTGCCAGCCGCCGCATTGCCATGCCCGCGTCCGAGCCGGACCTGGATACGGAATTTCTCAAGGACGTCCTCGACGGGCTGGGCCGGCCGGTCAAGACCCTGCCGGCCAAGTATTTCTACGATCAGCGGGGATCGCGGCTGTTCGACCGGATCTGCGAACTGGAGGAATATTATCCGACCCGCACTGAGACGGCCATCCTCGCCCGCCACGCCGGCGATATCGCCGAAAGGGTCGGTCGGGGCGTGACTCTGCTGGAACTGGGCAGCGGATCGAGCGTCAAGGTGCGCCTGCTGCTCGATGTGCTGGACCAGCCCGCGGCCTACGTCCCGGTCGACATCTCCGGAGCTCATCTGGAAGCATCGGCCGCCCGGCTGGCCGCCGATTACCCGGATATACCCGTCTCGCCGATCCATGCCGACTACAACCAGGCCTTCCCTCTTTCCGTGAAGGGCGGGCCGGAACGCACCCTGGCTTTCTTCCCCGGCTCGACGATCGGCAACTTCTCGCCGGAGGAAGCGCGGGCATTCCTGGCGCGACTGGGCCGGCAACTCGGTCCGGGAAGCAGGCTGCTGATCGGGGTGGACCTGAAGAAGGACGTCGGGCGACTGGAGGCGGCGTACGACGACGCCGCCGGAGTGACCGCCGCGTTCAACCTGAACCTGCTGGAGCGGATCAACCGCGAGCTGGACGGCACGTTCGACATCGCGGCCTTCGCCCATCGCGCCTTCTACAACGGGGACCTCGGGAGGATCGAAATGCACCTGGAGAGCCTGAGGCCCCAGACCGCCCTGGTCGCGGGCGTCCCCTTCCGTTTCCAGGCGGGCGAGACCATCCACACGGAGGTCTCGCACAAATACACGGTGGAGGAGTTTCGAAGCCTGGGGCGCGACGCCGGATGGCTTGCCGACGAGACCTGGACGGATGGCGAACCCCTGTTCAGCATCCATCTGCTGACCTTCCAAGCGCCGGTTCGGTTTCATCGGTCTCGGGACGCTTGACGCTCGATCTCGTTCCGGTTTGAAGATGTCGATCTCGCCATCTCAGCCCTCCTGCTGCGGCTCGGGTCCACATGTGGAGTCCCTCTTGGTCATTCTCTCCCGAGATACCGGCGCCATGGTGCGGGCGAACTCGTACAGGGCCTCCGGCACCACATGGTCCTGTGACGAAACGCATCGGCATTCATGGGGCGAACGAACTTCTCTTCGACGGGCCACCCCTGAGGCTTTTCAACGCGCCCGGAAATCCGCCGGAGTCCAGTTCATCGGCTCGGAACGCGTAGGATTGGCCCGATACCAGGATACAGCCCGATGAGCGCCCTTCCATTCGACACCCTGAAGCTGGCGCGGGCGCTTCGCGACAAGGCGAAGCTCACGCCCGAACAGGCTGAAGGTGTCGCCGATGCCCTCGCGGAGGCCTTCCGCGACGACATCGCGACCAGGCGGGACCTGAAGGAGATGGAACAGCCGATCACCATCAAGATCGGAATGATGGTCGTCGCCCTCGGCGGATTCCTGGCGGCGGTCAAATTCTTCGACTGAAGGGTTCTTCGACTGAAGGGTTCTGCGGCTGAAGGGTGAACCCCATGCAATGGAGCGGTCGGACTTCGGTGACCGCATTCCGACCACCGCCGGCGAAGGGGAGCATCGAAAAGCGCCTTCCGCCGTGGATGCGACATGGCGGAAGGCGCTCCTTGTTATAACCGGCCCTTCGGAACCATTCGTCAGAACGGCATGATGATATCGAAGATCTGCTGGCCGTAGCGGGGCTGCTGGACGTCGGTGATCTGGCCGCGGCCGCCGTAGGAGATGCGGGCTTCGGCGATCTTCTCATAGCTGATCGAGTTGGCCGAGCTGATGTCCTCCGGCCGGATCACGCCGGCCAGCAGCAGTTCGCGGACCTCGAAGTTGACCCGGACTTCCTGGCGGCCCTGGAGCACCAGGTTGCCGTTGGGCAGCACGTCGGTGATCAGAGCCGCGACCTGGAGGGTGATCGTCTCCCGGCGGTTGATCTGGCCGGTGCCCTTGTTGCTGGTGTCGCTGCTCAGGCCCAGCAGGTTCTCGCGTCCGCCCGGCTCGTACTGGGTCGAGTTGCCGTCCAGCTTGCCTTCCAGCAGCGCCTTGGCGGCGCTGGTCCCGGGCAGCACCTTGTTCAGGTCGAAGCCGAAGATCTCCGGCATGCCCGCGTTCTCGCTGTTGGCCCGGGTGCGGGTGGTCTGGTTGTTCATCTGGGCCTGGTCGTTGATGTTGATCGTCACCGTCAGGATGTCGCCGACCCGGCTCGCCCGCTGGTCCTTGAAGAAGGCCCGGGCACCCGAGCGCCACAGCGAGTTGGCCTCCCGCACGCCGGTCTGCGGCGCCGGCATCGGCAGGCTGACCGGAACGAAGCCGGGGGCGCGGTTCGGGTTCTCGATGTGCGACAGGGCCGGCGCGCTGCCCACTTCGGACAGGCGGCTGGTGGCGTTGCAGGCGGAGAGCGAAGCGGCGGCGGCGGCGATCAGGGCGATGCGGGCGAGCGGCGACATGGCGGTATTCCTTGGGACGGCGGAGATTTCGGCAGGAGGTCAGTTCAGGACGGTGGCGCCGGGCCGGGTGACGGAGACCTGGTTGGGGCCGACCACGACCGCCTCGACGGTGCGGTTGCTCATGGTGTTGACGACGCGGATCACCGCCCCGTCGGACCCTCCCTCCAGGGCCTTGCCCTGGGCGGTCAGCATCATCGACTTGTGCTGCAGCACCATGGTGACCAGCGCGCCCTTGGCGACGACCTGCGGCTGCTGGAGGTCCCGGGCGCGGACCGGCGTGTCGGCGGAGATCTGGCGGCGCGGGGTCTGGCCGACCAACTCGTCGGCGTCGCGGAGCAGCTCGGCGCCTATCCGGTTCATCCGCACCTCGGTGTAGCCGATGTCGGAAGCCGTGATGACTTCGCCGGGCTTGATCCGGCGGGTCAGCACCGGGACCTCGACGATCGCGGCGGCACGGCCGGAGATGGCGGTGCGGCCTTGTTCCGGCCCCTCTGCGGGGGCGACCACGACCGCGCTAAAGCGGCCCTGGATCTGGTCGTAGGTCACGGATTCGAGCTTCAGGGTCGCCGGCTGGTCGCTCGGCAGGTGCAGCTCCAGCAGCTTGTTGTCCAGGTCGACGTCCAGCCGGTCGGCTTCCGACCGGGCGGCCAGCTCCTGCGCCACCACGTCGCGGATCCGTTCGGCGCCGACGACCGTGCTGCCGCGGGTCAGGACCACCCGGTCGTACTGGCTGGCCGGACGCCAGTCCAGCTGGTGGAAGGAGGCGAGCCGGACCAGGAAGCCGGCGTCGTAGCTGGCGCGGCGGCCCGGCGCGGGAGCGCGCCCGACCGGCTGCCCGGCCTTGTCCCCGACGTCGTCGAACAGGTCGCCCAGATGGACGGTGTCGCCGTCGACGGTGGCGTCGGTCCGCAGGGTCGCTGCGTCGACCGGCACGGCGGCGGTGAAGGACAGCGCCGCGGTGAGGGAGGCGGACAGGGCGATCAGGGAGAGCTTGTTCATCTATCGGTCCTCCGCTCAGCGCAGCTGGCTGGTGGTGTTCATCATCTGGTCGGTCGTGCTGATCACCTTCGAGTTCATCTCGTAGGCGCGCTGCGCGGTGATCAGGTTGGTGATCTCGGCCACGATGTTGACGTTGCTGGTCTCCAGGGCGCCCTGGACCAGCCGGCCGTAGCCGGGGGCCGAAGGGTTGCCGGGGACGGCGTCGCCTGACGCCGGGGTCGCCAGCAGCAGGTTGCTGCCGATCGCCTCCAGGCCGGCCTCGTTGGGGAACACGGCGAGCTGGATCTGGCCGACCACCTGGGGCTGGATCTGGCCGTCCAGCTTGACCTGGACCTCGCCGCTGCCGTTGACCGTGATGTCGACCGCGTCGGCCGGGACGACGATGCCCGGCTGCACGGTGTAGCCGTCCGCCGTCACCACGGTGCCCTCGGCGTTGATCTGGAACGAGCCGGCGCGGGTATAGGCGGTGTCGCCGTCGGGCAGGGTGATCTGGAAGTAGCCCTGGCCGTTCACCGCCAGGTCCAGCGCGTTGTCGGTGACCTGCAGGTTGCCCTGCTCGTTGATCCGGTAGACGGCGGCGGCCTTGACGCCCGCGCCGATCTGGACGCCCGAGGGGACGATCGTGCCGGCGTCCGACGAGGTCGAGCCGACCCGGCGCTGGTTCTGGTACAGCAGGTCCTGGAACTCGGCGCGCTGGCGCTTGAAGCCGGTCGTCGTCATGTTCGCGATGTTGTTCGAGATCGTCTCGACGTTCAGCTGCTGGGCCAGCATACCGGTGGTGCCGATGCTCAAGCTACGCATGGTGGGTTCCTCTTCCTCTCAGGGGTAGCCGGGGCTTCAGCTCAGCCGGGACAGCTTGGTGATGGCGTTGCGCTGCCGTTCGTGCTCGGCTTCGATCATCTTCTGGTTGACCGCGTACTGGCGCGAGATCTCGATCATCTGGGTCATCTCGACGACGGACTGGACGTTGGATTCCTCGACCGCGCCCTGCACGACCTTGGTCCCGGGGGCCGGCAGCGGCGGCTCGTCGGTGGTGAAGATCCCGCCGCCCAGCTCGGTCATGAACTGCTCGCGCTCGAAGCGGACCAGCTTGATGCGGCCGATCTGGCCCTGGTCGGACGAGACGGTGCCGTCCGCCGTGATGGTGATCGGACCGGAATTCTGCGGGACCGTCATCGGCAGGTCCTGCTCGTTCAGCACGGGCAGGCCGTTGGTGTCGACGATCTGGCGGTCCAGGTCGAGCTGCAGGCGGCCGTTGCGGGTGAACCGCTGGCCGTCGCGCGTCTCGACGGTCAGGTAGCCGTCGCCCTGCAGCGCCACGTCGAGAGGGTTGCCGGTCGAGCTGATCGGGCCGACCGCGGTGTTACGCAGGACGCCGTAGTCCTGCACCATGGAGACCTTCTCGACCGGAGTGGCCGCCGGCTTCGCCAGGTATTCCAGGAACATCATGCGCTGGTTCTTGTAGGCCGGCGTCATCATGTTGGCGAGGTTGTTGGCGACCACGTCCATCTGCCGGCGCAGCGCGTCCTGACGCGACAGGGCGATGTAGATGGGGTTTTCCATGTCCGACGCTCTCGATCCTGGTTGCTGGCCGGCGCCCTCCGCCGTGCCGCGATAACCTTTGCATCCCCCGTGCCAGAGCTGGAAACCGCGCGGATGCCGGGATTCCGCCGTCGGGAATGGTCTGGGGAAGGGATTGCCCGGCACAAATTGCCGGTGCCCGCCGAGGGTCGGGGCAAAGGGTGCCGGTAGCGGGCCCACGCCTGCCGGGCTGCCTGCCGGGCGCCGGGCCGAAGATCGCGGAGAATTATACTTAAAGGTTTCTGAACGCCAAACTGGTCCGCCGCTTGCAGAACTGCAGTGGCGCCTAATAATGCCGGGTAGCTTCAACGACTTGTTAACTATCCGCAGCTAAGTGTTTACCTAGTTTTTCGCACGCGCGGCGATCGCAGGGAGCCCAGTGATTATGGCGGGTGCAACGCACGAGGAAGATGAAGGGGCAGGCGGCGAAGCGCCGGCGCGCAAGAAGTTCAGCGGCAAGAAGCTTGTGCTGTTTGTCATCCTGCCGTTGCTTCTCATACTGGGCGGAGGGGCCGCCGCGTTCTTCGCCGGCGTCTTCAGCCCCGCCGAACCCGCCGCCGAGGAAGGCCACGGCGAGGCGGCGCCCGCCGACGACGGGCACGGCGCGCCGAAGGACGACGGCCATGGCGGCGGACATGGCGCGCCGGGGGCCGGCGGCGTGTTCTTCAACGTCCCGGACCTGGTGGTCAACCTGAACAGCACCGGACGCCGACCCAGCTTCCTCAAGATCAGCATCAGCATTGAGGTCGGCCGGCCGGAGGATATGCCGGAAATCGAGAAGGTCATGCCGCGCATCGTCGACAATTTCCAGGTCTACCTCCGCGAACTGCGGCTGGAGGACCTGCGCGGGTCGGCCGGGATCTATCGCCTGCGCGAGGAATTGCTGATGCGCGTCGGCGTCGCCGCCCAGCCGGTGCAGGTCAAGGACGTCCTGTTCCGCGAAATGCTGATCCAGTGAGCCGGGGGAGCGTGTCATGAGCGACCTTAAGCTGGACGGGCTGAGCGACGAGGAACGGCTGGCCGCCGAATGGGCGGCGCTGGCCGACGAGGGCAGCGACGGCGGCGGCGGCGACGCGGGGGGCGGAACCTCGACCCGCGTGCTCAACCAGGACGAGATCGACAGCCTCCTCGGCTTCGACAGCGACGGCTCGGGCGATGGCGACAATTCCGGCCTGATGGCGCTGGTCAACAGCGCGCTGGTCAATTACGAACGCCTGCCCATGCTGGAGGTGGTGTTCGACCGCCTCGTCCGCATGATGTCCACGTCGCTCCGCAACTTCACCTCCGACAACGTCGAGGTCAGCCTAGACCAGATCTCCTCGGTCCGGTTCGGCGACTATCTCAACTCCATCCCGCTGCCGGCCATGCTGTCCGTCTTCAAGGCGGAGGAATGGGACAATTACGGCCTGATGGTGGTGGACAGCGCGCTGATCTACTCCATCGTGGACGTGCTGCTGGGCGGACGGCGCGGCACCGCCGCGATGCGCATCGAGGGCCGTCCCTATACCACGATCGAGCGTAACCTGGTCGAGCGCATGGTCCATGTGGTGCTCAGCGACCTGTCCGCCGCCTTCGACCCGCTGTCGCCGGTGACCTTCCGGTTCGACCGGCTGGAGACGAACCCGCGCTTCGCGACCATCGCCCGGCCGGCCAACGCCGCCGTGCTGGCCAAGCTGCGCATCGACATGGAGGACCGCGGCGGCCGGCTGGAACTGCTGATCCCCTACGCGACGCTGGAACCGGTGCGCGAGCTCCTGCTGCAGATGTTCATGGGCGAGAAGTTCGGCCGTGACTCGATCTGGGAAACCCACCTGGCGAGCGAGCTGTGGATGACCGAGGTCCAGATCAGCGCCGTCCTCGACGAGATCACGGTGCAGCTCTACGACGTGCTGAACTGGAAGGTCGGCACCCGCATCCTGCTCAACGCCACGCCCGACGACACGATCGAACTGCGCTGCGGCGACGTACCCATGTTCGACGGCCGCATGGGCCGCAAGGGCGGCCATATCGCGGTCCGCATCGAGCGCGAGGCCCCGCGCGAGGAGGACACCCGGAGATGACCATCACGTTCCCCCTCATCCTGGACGTCCTCATCGTCGTCCTGCTGTCGGCGACCATCGGCTTCGCCATCGTGCTGAACCGCCGGCTGACCCGCCTGCGCGACAGCAAGGACGAGCTGGACGCCCTGGTCAAGGGCTTCGCCGACGCGGCCGGCCGGGCCGAGACCAGCGTCGCCGGCATGAAGGACACGGCGGCCAAGGTCGCCGAAACCCTTCAGAAGTCGATCGACCGGGCCCAGACCATGCGCGACGAGCTGCAGTTCATGATCGAGGCCGCCGACAGCCTGGCGAGCCGCCTGGAAGGCTCGGTCGGCAGCCACACGCTGCGCGCCGCGGCCGGCCCGGCCCCCGCCGCGATCAAGGCGGGGGCCATGCCGAAGCCGGCCGCCGCGACATCGCCGCAGGCCCAGGCCGGTCCCGCGCGGCCGGTCAAGGCCGAAGGACCCGCGCGCCGCGCGGCACCCCCGTCCGGCCCGTCCAACGGGGCGCAACACCCGGCGATGCTTCATGCCGCGCCCGCCGCCCATGCGGACCAGCCGGCACCCGCCCCATCCCCGGCGCCACCGCAGGAGGCCCGCTCGCGGGCCGAACGCGAACTCCTGCGCGCCCTCGAAAACCTGCGCTAACAGCGCACCAGATCCAGCGTCGAGCCGCACGCCATGTCCAAACCCAAACGTCCCGCCAAGCCTCCGGCTCCGGCCAAGCCCTCGAAGGCTCCCGCCCGATCGGCCGCCCCCGTCACGGCGCTGAGCCTGCCGTCCCGTTTCCGGCCGCGCCTGCTGCCGTTCACCATCTTCGTCGCGGTCCTGATGCTGGGCGTCAGGGTGGGCGACATCTGGCTGGCGATCGGCGGCGGGATGCGCGATCCGATCGCCGTCGTCCAGGCCCAGGAGCCTGCGGCCAAGCCCGGTGCCGCGCCGGCCCCGGCTTCCCCGGCGGCCGCTCCGCCGGCCCCGTCGCCGCAACCCGCCCTGGCGCCCATCCCGCCGTTGCGGACCATGACCGCCTCGACCGGCGAGAGCGACGGGCAGGGCTTCGGCAATGTCCAGGCCGAAGTATTCCAGCGGCTGACCGAGCGGCGGGAGGAAATGGACCGGCGCGCCCGCGAGCTCGACCAGCGCGAAGCCTTGCTGACCGCGGCGCAGCAACGGATCGACCAGAAGGTGGCCGAACTGACCGAACTGCGGACCAACATTGAGGGGCTGCTCCGCCAGGTCGACGAGAAGCAGGCCGCCCAGCTCGAAAGCCTGGTCAAGATCTACGAGACGATGAAGCCCAAGGACGCCGCCCGGATCTTCGAGGCGCTCGACATGCCAGTGCTGCTCAACGTGATGGAGCGCATGAAGGAGGCCAAGAGCGCCCCGATCCTCGCGGCGATGGATCCGTTGAAAGCCAAGGAGGTCACGGCATCCCTCGCCGACCGCAGCGCCCTGCCCACCATGCCTCAATAACGAGGCCCCCGAAGACCGGCCCCCCAAGACCGGACCCGCATGCCGGCCCAGCGAGGAAGAAGATGACCACCGCCCATATCGGCTCGACCCCGCCGCTCCACCAGCGCCTCGCGATGGCGCGCGACGAAATCCGGGAACCCTTCGCCCGGGAGGAGGTCGCCGAGATCGTGACCGCCGTGCTGACCTCCATGGAGGGCGACGTCTCCGCCGCCGACCTGAAGCTCTACGGCGAGCTGGAGGCGCTGGCGCGCTACATCCAGCATGCCAAGCGCGAGATCGCGGCGATCCGCCCGGACGACATCGGCAGCGAGCATATCGCGAGCGCCACCGACGAACTGGACGCCGTGGTCGGCGCCACCGAGGACGCGACCAACCGGATCATGGATTCCTGCGACGTGATCGGCGCCATCGCCAGCAAGGTCGATCCGGAGAACGGCGCCGCCCTGACCGCCGCCGTCACCGCCATCTTCGAAGCCTGCAACTTCCAGGACATTACCGGGCAGCGCATCACCAAGGTGGTCCGCACGCTCAAGCATATCGAGGGCAGGATCGACGTGCTGATCCAGGCCCTGGGCGACGAGGTCCAGAAAACCCACCGGAACGCCGCCGCGGCGGCCGACCCGGGCGACGAGTCCTCGCTGCTGAACGGTCCCCAGCTTCCGGGCAACGCGATCGATCAGAGCGAGATCGACAAGTTGCTCGCCAGCTTCGACTGAACCGACATGGCAACCCGGCTGGGCGCGGCACTCGGGGCCGCGATGCTGCTCGCCGCCGGGTTGACCGGGGGTCCCGATCCGGCCGCGGCTCAGCAGGCCGCTCCCGCGGGCTCCGGCCCGGCGGCCTCGGACACCGTGGTCCGGGTCCGCGCGGGCGTGCATCCCGACCGCAACCGGCTGGTGTTCGACTGGCCGGGAGCGGTCGACTATTCCATCGCCCGGCGGGGCGATACGGTCCAGATCACCTTCTCCAGGCCGGGGCAGGCCGACTTCTCGCGGCTTCAGCGGGTCCGCCTGCGCAACGTGCCGACGATCGGGCAGGCGGCCGTCGACGGTCGCCTGATCGTGCAGATCACCATACCGCCCGGCAGCGAGATCAAGGATTTCCGCACCGGGGCCGGCGGCGTGGCCCTCGACATCGTCGATCCCCCCCGCCGGGAAGCCGCCGCCCCCACGCCTCCGGTTCCCACGCCTCCGGTTCCCACGCTTGCGGCCCCCACGCCTGCGGTGGCGCCGGCCCCCACCCAGCCCGCCGCCCCGGCGCCGGCCAAAGCTCCGGCTGCGGCTCCGGTTCCGGCTGCGCCCGCTCCGGCCAGATCGGAACGGCCGTCGGCACCGCTGCCCCAGGCCCAGGCGGTGGCTCCGGCTACCCGCGCGGTGCCGGAGCCGCCGCCGCCCTCGGCCGCCCCGCTCCAGCCCGTGGCGGCGCAGCCGCTGTCCCCGGGCGGCGCCGAGACCTGGCGCGGCACCGTGACGGTGGAGGCGCAGGAACCCGCGGCGGCGGCCGTCTATGTCCGGGCGGGATATCTCTACGCCGTATTCGGACGGCCGCTGGACCTGGAGGGCCGGATCAAGGTGGATGCCCTGATCCCCGGGCTCGGAGGGCCGGAGACGGTGCCCATGCGGGGCGCCACCGCGTTCCGCATGGCGGTTCCCGACGGGCTGGAGCCGACCGTGGCGCGCGACGGCAATACCTGGCGCATCGCCCTGGCCCAGCGCGCCGCGACCCGGCCCGAAGGGCTGCCGGTCGATGCCCAGCGCGATTTCCCGCTCGGCGCCCGGCTGGTGGTCGGGGTGCCCGACGCCCGTCAGGTGGTCCAGATGAACGACCCGGTGGCGGGGGATCAGCTCCTGCTGGTGCCGCTGCCCAATCCCGGGCAGGCGGTGGCCGAGCCGCACGGGTTCGCCCAGCTCCGCCTGCTGCCGGCGGCGCAGGGCATCGTCGTCCAGCCGCTGGAGGACACGGTCGCGGTCCGGCCGATCCGCGACGGCGTGGAGGTGACCACCGCCGGCGGACTGATGCTGTCGCCGCCCGGCGACCTGGTCGGTGTCTCGCCGACCCGGCTGAGTGGACGGGGCAAGGAGGTGCAGTCTCCGACCGGGCTGTTCGATCTGGCGAAATGGAAGCGCGGCCCGAGCAACGAGTTCAACAGGCTGCGCCAGGAGGTCCAGCGGGCGGTCGTCACGGCGCCCGAGGCGGAGCGCGACCGGGCCCGCATGGATCTCGCGCATTTCTACTTCGCCCACGGCTATGCCGCGGAGAGCCTCGGCCTGCTGGGATTGCTCGCGGGCAACCAGCCCGACCTGGAAACCCGACCCGAGTTCCTGGCGCTGCGCGGTGCCGCGCGGCTGCTCTACGGCGACCCGCAATCGGCCGCCGACGACCTCGCCAACCCGGCGCTCGACGGGAAGGAGGAAGCGACCCTGTGGCGCGCCGCGGCGGCGGCGACGCGCGGCGACTGGCCGGCGGCGGCGCGCGACTTCGACCGCGTCCGCGCCAAGCTCGACGGCTACCCGGACCCGTTCTTCACCAAGCTGGCTGCGCTGGCGGTGGATGCGCGCGTCCGCACCGGCGACCGTGCCGGCGCCGCCCGCATGCTGGAAACCCTGGCGCGGCGGACCGGCGGCGAGTTCGAGAGGAAGCCGGCCGGGCAGTTCCGCCGCGCCCAGCTCCAGCAGCTCGCCGGTGACAAGGACGGCGCCGCGGCGTCCTTCAGGGCGGCCGCGGACGGTACCGACCGGCTGTACCGGACCCGCGCGGAACTGGCCCTGGTCGATATCGAACTGGAGCAGGGAAAGCTGACGCCGGCCGACGCGGCCGCGCGGCTGGAGCGCCTGCGCTTCGCCTGGCGCGGCGACGACCTTGAACTGGATATCCTGCAGCGCCTGGGCGAGACCTACATGAAGGCGAACAACTACGCCGAAGGGTTCAACACGATCCGGCAGGCCGTCGCCCTGTTCCCCGAAAGCCCGCGGGCGGCCGAACTGTCCCGCGGCCTGTCCGACAGCTTCGCCAACCTGTTCATCAAGGACGGCGCCGCGGCGCTTCCGCCGGTGGAGGCGCTGGGGCTGTACGACCAGTTCAAGGACCTTGCCCCCGAGGGGGCGCGCGGCGACCTGGTGGTCCGCATGCTGGCCGAGCGGATGGTCGAGATCGACCTGCTCGGGCGCGCCGGAGACCTGCTGCAGGCCCAGGTCGCGGGAAAGCTCCAGGGGGTGGAGAAGGGCGAGGTGGGTGCCCGGCTGGCCGAGATCCGGCTTCAGGACGGCAAGCCCGACGGGGCCTTGTCGGCGCTCGACCAGTCGGAGGTTCCCGACCTGTCCGCGGAGATGGTGGCCCGGCGGCGCGTGCTGCGCGCCCGCGCGCTGGCCGACCTGAAACGCTACGGCGAGGCGGTGGCGCTCCTGAAGGAGGACTCCAGCCAGTCGGCGGAGCTGATGCGGGTGGACATCGCATGGCGCGGCGCCCAGTGGATCGAGGCCGCGGCCGGCCTCGCCAAGGTGATCGGCCCGCCGCCGCCGGCCGGGACGCCGCTTTCCAAGGACAAGGCCGACCTGGTGCTGAACCAGGCGGTGGCCTTGTCCCTGGCCGGGGACGCCGCCGGGCTCGACCGCTTGCGCGGCCAGTTCACCGCGGCCATGGAGGGGACGCCGCACGCCGACACCTTCCGCGTGCTGGCCCGTCCGGGGCAGTCCGGCGGGCTGGTCGACCTGGCCTCGATCCAGTCACGGGTCAAGGAGGTCGGCACCTTCCAGAAGTTCCTCTCCGGCCGGCAGGGTGCGCAGGCGGTGAATTGACGGAACGGACGTCGTCCGGGTCCTGTTGAGTCTTCCCGACTGAACGAGATCCGGAGAAGCCGACCGTGTCAGACCATGATCAGAGCATCAGCGACCAGAACAGCAGGAACGACCAGACGGAGCGGCTGAGATTCCGCCCCGGCCAGGCGGTGCAGACCGATGCCAACGGCATCAAGGCCGGGCAGGCAGCCGGCCCGGGCAGCCCGACCGCCGCCGCATCGAGCAGCGGCGGTTCCGGCGACCATCTCGCCCCGGAGCACAAGGGCCTCAATCCGGTCGCCGACGGCACCGAGCGGGTGGCTGCCGCCGACGATGCCCAAGGCAAGGCGGCAGAAGGCGGTGACGGGGCGCGCGCGGAGCCCGCCACCTCCTGACCGCACTGTCTTGACCGCCCGGTCTTGACCTATGGGGCCGATCGGAAGGACCGGATCAGGACTTGCCGGACTTCCGGTCGATTTCCTCGACGGTGACGTCCTGGCGTCGGACGGTGCCGCTCACGGTGGCTTCACGCTCGCCCGACTGCTTGGTCAGCGCGACCTCCTCGACCACATGGGCCTGCTTGGAGACGACCGGCTTCTCCTTGATCTCGGTCATTTCCACCGTCCGGTCCTGGAACGCCTTGTCGGCTTCACCGGGCTTCAGGACGCGATCCGCCTTGGTGCGCTCGACATCGACGGTTTCCTCGTGCAGGGTCACCGACTCCTGGACCTCCCGCTCGCTGACCGAAACTTCCAGGCGCTTGCCGCCGGTCGTCCGGGTCTTGCCGACCTCCAACTCCTCCTCGATGACCTGGGCCTTCTCGGTTCCCGAGCCGCCGATCTTCTCCATCAGGGCCTCCGGGGTCAGGACCTCGAAGCGGCGCATGGTGCTCAGGGCTTCGTCGGCCTTGTCGTCGGTTGTTTCGGCGACGACAAGCGCGCCGCCCTTTTCGACTGCCTGGCCGTAGCTCTTGGCCCGGTCCTGCTCATAGCCGGCGTCGACCAGCCGGCTGGAAATCTCGGATACCGCGACGCCCTGCAGGATTTCTACCGCCTTCTTATCGAAGCCGGCCTTGGTCAGTTCGCCAAGAACCTTGCTGGCGACGTCGCGGCTCTCGAAGAGTCCGATGACGGAAGTGGTCATGTGAAATTTCCTTGCGATGGTTTGCTGTCATTGTCTGCGGTAGTGGTCTTGAGCGAGAGGATCAGCCGTCGGCCGGCTCATCTCGCACATGCAAACAAACATGCTGCACCGCACAGGGTTCCTGATTTTAATCGGGGCTGCCGAAGTTTTATTATTCGAATGCAATAAAGAGTGAGAATAATTTTAAGCCTCTTTCGAGAGAGAGCCTAAGTTCGCACTATGTGGAGTGATTAATCAGTAAGATAGAGGTTTTATTTTTCTGAAATATTTGCGCATCCAGAGGTGAATGCGCATTTTTCCGTATTCCGATCTAGTCATTGTTTGTGGAAGAACAGCGAGTTGCTCGCCCCGGGCCGACTCAGGGGGTGCTAGGAGATCGTCCCGAAGCTCTGCACCAGCGTGCCCGAGATCAGGTGCCAGCCGTCCACCAGGACGAAGAAGATGATCTTGAACGGCATGGCGACCGCGGCAGGCGGCAGCATCATCATGCCCATCGACATCAGGATCGAGGCCACCACCATGTCGATGATCAGGAACGGCAGGAACAGCAGGAAACCGATCTCGAAGCCCCGGCGCAGCTCGGAGATCATGAAGGCGGGGATCAGCACCTGGAGCGGGGTGTCCTCGGGCGCGCGGATCTCGCCGACCTTGGCGATGTCGGCGAACAGGATCAGGTCCGCCTCGCGCACATGCCGCATCATGAAGGTGTGGAACGGCTTCACCGACTGGTCGAACGCCTCCATCTCGTCGATCTCGTTGGCGATCAGGGGGGCGATGCCGTTCGTATAGGCCTCGTCCATGGTCGGAGCCATGATGAAGGCGGTCAGGAACAGGGCCAGGCTGATCATCACCGAGTTCGGCGGGGTCTGCTGGATGCCCATGGCGGTCCGCAGGAACGACAGCACCACGACGATCCGGACGAAGGCGGTCACCATGACCAGGATGCTGGGCGCGAGCGACAGCACCGTCAGCAGGGCGAAAAGCTGGATGATCTGCGACGTGCTGGACCCGCCGGCCCGGTTCAGGTCCAGGCTGAAGCTCTGGGCGAGGGCCGGGGTCGCCGCGAGCCATGCGCCCAGTCCCGCGGCGAGGGCCAGCCCCGCGACGACTGCTCCCGCGGGAATCCTCATCCTGAAGGGCGGCATCTTCATGGGCAGGTTCCTCATGGCACGGTGCCGCCGGCATCCGCCGCGGGCCGGATGCCGCTTTCCAGGACGAGGTCGGCGTTCATGCCGAGCAGCACCAGATGCTCGACGCCGTCGCGCCGGACCAGCACGAGTTTCCGGCGGGCGTCGATCTGCGTCACCTCGACGATGCCGAGCCGCCGTTCGCGGCCGGGGCGGGGCGCAGCGGCTCCGCCATAGCCGAACCGTCTCATGACCCAGGCCGCGACGACGATCAGGCCCAGCACGAAAACGAGGGCCAGGGCGAAGCGCAGATAGGTTTCCATCTCCATGTCGGCGGGTTCCAGGACTGTCGGGAAGCTATTCGCGGGTCGGGTCGCCCGGCGGCGGCGGTAGCGGCACCGGCTGGCGGCCATAGGCCAGCGAGGCGCGGTTGCGGGTCGCGACCCGTTCCAGCTCGATCGAGGTGTCGGCCTGGACCTTGTCGCAGGCGGCCGAGAGCATGTTGAGGTCTTCCACCAGGGTCAGCAGCCTGGGCAGCAGCGCCCGGGCCGCTTCCGGGGATCGGGTCTCCAGGGCGGCGCAGATGGCGGCGATCCGATCGTCCAGCCCGGCCAGATCGATCACGCCGCCGCCGCTCAACGCCACCTGCGCATCGGCCACCGCCAGCACGATCGCCTCCAGTTCCAGCTCGATCGCCTGGATATCCGCGGCATCCTGCTGGCTGGGGGCCGGTGGTTGCCCGGTCATGGCTGGCCTCCGCGGGGCGGCAGCTTGCCGTTGGCCCGATAGATGTAGGCGAGGATCTCGGCCACCGCGACCAGGGCGTCGGCAGGGATCTCCGAATCGAGCTGGACCACCGACAGCAGTTCGGCCAGGTCCGCGTCCTCGCGCACCTTCACGCCGGAAGCGAACGCCATTTCCAGGATCTGCTCCGCGACGTGCCCTTGTCCGCTGGCCACGACGCGCGGCAGCGACGGGCCGTCCAGTTCGTACTGGAGCGCCACGGCGATCGGGCGGCGCGGCTTGGCGGGCCGGCTGCGGGAATGACCGGCGTCTGAAGGGTCTGGATAGGCCACGGGGTCTCGACCGGGGTTTGCGACATTGCCCGCTCGGGCGGGACGATCGCCACCCTAATCCGGTCATGCTTAACCAAATCTGAAGGAGGGCAAGGCAATCTTGACCCGGCAGGAATTGCCGCAATGCCGGTCAGCGTCGGCGTGTCCCGCGACGATCCGCGGAATCCGGGCGCGTCCGGTGTTGGCTCGCAATTTGCTTTAGTGGTGGAAAGCGGCTTGGCGAAGGTTCGGGCAGGCCGCCGCGGCGCGGCGTTAACGACAAATTAACGCGCTGGGGCAATTCTGGAACCTTGCGTTGCAAAGGGTGGTGGCACCATGGATCTGGGCAATACGGGGCTCTTCAAGCTCATGAAGGGCAAGCTGGACTGGCTGACCGAGCGCCAGCAGGTGCTCGCCCAGAACATCGCCAATGCCGACACGCCGCGCTACCGCCCGAGCGACCTGACCGGGTTCACCTTCGACAACGCGCTGAGCCAGACCCGCCAGCTGGCGCCGCGTATGACGGCGGTCGGCCACATGTCCGGTTCGGTGGCGGTGCGCGGCAACGATGTCCGGGAGGACCGGCCGAAGAACAATTTCGAGGTCGCTCCGGACGGCAACGCCGTGGTGTTGGAGGAGCAGATGAGCAAGGTCGCCGACACCGGCATGACTTACCAGCTCGTCACGAACCTGTACCGCAAGCATGTCGGGCTGATGCGCACGGCCATCGGCCGCGGCGGCGTCTGACCGCTGACGTCCGACGCCTGAAGGAGGATACGAGATGGATCTGCGCGACAGCCTGAACGTCGCCGCCGCGGGCATGAAGGTCCAGGGGGCCCGCATCAAGGTGATCGCCGAGAACATGGCGAACGCCAACTCGACGGCCGAGACCCCCAACGACCTGCCGTACCGGCGCAAGGTAATCACCTTCGAGAACGCGCTGGACCGCCAGATGGGCGTCGAGACCGTGCGGGTGCGCAAGATCGACAAGGACCGCAGCGACTTCCAGAGGCGCTACGACCCGACCCACCCGAGCGCCAACGCCGAGGGCTACGTGCTGTTCCCCAACGTCAACACGCTGGTCGAGACCAACGACATGCGCGAGGCGCAGCGGAGCTACGAGGCCAACCTGAGCGTCATCGAGGCGTCCAAGACGCTGCTTATGCGCACCATCGAGATCCTGCGCGGCTGATCCGCCCTTGCCGGTCCGCCACTGATCACCTGACCTTGCCCGGAGCCTGAATCATGGTCGCCACCGTCGCCAACGCCGTCAACGCCTATGCCAAGATGGCCGCCACCGGCACCACGCCGGGCATGGCGCCGCGCGACGCTGGCCCGTCCTTCGCGACCTTCGTCCGGGAGGCGGCGGAGACCGGCATCGGCCAGCTTCACCGGAGCGAGCAGGTCAGCGCCGCCGCCGTCGTCGGCAAGGCCGACCTGACCGAGGTGATCACCGCGGTGACCAACGCCGAACTGACCCTGCAGACGGCGACCAGCGTGCGGGACAAGGTGGTGCAGGCCTACCAGGAAATCCTGCGGATGCCGATCTGAGCCTTCCCCGAAGCCGAAGCCGGTGCCTGGCCCATGAACGAGACCGACGTGATGGAGGTCGTCCGCGAATCGATCGTCGTGACGCTGAAGATCGGCGGCCCGATCATGATCCTGACGCTGGTCGTCGGGCTGGCGATCTCCCTGTTCCAGGCGCTGACGCAGATCCAGGAGATGACGCTGACCTTCGTTCCCAAGGTGGTCCTGGTGTTCGGCGCCCTGCTGCTGCTGATGCCATTCATGCTGTCGACCCTGATAACCTTCACCCAGCAGTTGGCCGACCGGATCATCGGCATGGGAGCCACATGATCCCATGCCGATGGAACTGCTGAGCCTGAACGAGGCGCTGACCGGACAGATCTACGCCTTCATGGTGATCTTCTCGCGGCTCGGCACCGCCTTCATGCTGCTGCCGGGCTTCGGCGACGCCTATGTTTCCGCCCGCATCCGGTTGCTCCTGGCGCTTGCCATCACCGTGGTGGTCCAGCCGATCCTGATGCCCATGCTGCCGCCGGTTCCCGCGGGCTCCCTGGGGATGACCGTGCTGATCGTGAAGGAGGGCTTCATCGGGGTCTTCCTCGGCACCATCACGCGGCTGCTGACGGCGGCGCTGGATACGGCCGGGACCCTGATCTCCATGCAGATCGGCCTGTCCAACGCCTTCATGTTCAATCCGGCGCTGGCGTCCCAGGGCACCCTGATCGGCGCCTACATGGGCTATATCGGCGTCGTCCTGCTGTTCGTCACCGACCTTGACCATCTCCTGATCCTCGCCGTGGTCGGGAGCTACGAGGTGTTCGTCCCCGGCGCCGCCCTGCCGATGGGCGACTTCGCCGAAATGACCACGAAGATGGTCGGACAGAGCTTCGCGATCGGCGCCCAGATGGCCGCACCCTTCCTGGCGGTCGGCATCATGTTCAACCTGGCTGTCGGCCTGCTCCAGAAGATGATGCCGCAGTTCCAGGCCTTCGCCGTGATCATGGGCGGGCAGGTCGCCCTTGGCCTGGCGCTGTTCGCGATCGTCATCTCGGCGACCATGCTGTTCTGGCTGCGGACGGTCCAGGACACCCTGATAGGATTGCTCGGCTGAGCCCGCCCCGGACATGCGGTCGTCCCGGTTTCGAAATGACCGGTGGCATGCCTTGGCTGCTCGGAGGTGCCGATGGCCGAGGAGGATGATGACGCCTCCAAAACGGAAGACCCGACCGGAAAAAAGCTGAGCGACGCCCGCGAGAAGGGCAACGTTCCGATGAGCCAGGAGGCCAAGAACTGGCTGATGCTGCTCGGCGGCTTGGTGGTGGTTTCCCTCGCCGCGCCGGCGTCGATCCGGAGGCTGAGCGACGCGCTGGTGGGCTTCTTCGAGCGGGCCGGCACCGAGCGGCTCGACCAGGGAATGATCGGCCTGATCCTGGCCGATACCGTGTTGACGGCCCTGCTGGCGATCCTGGTGCCGGTGATCATCATGGCGGCGGCCGGCGTGCTGGGCACGATTCTCCAGATCGGATGGCTGGTCACCGCCGAGAAGATGAAGCCGGATTTCACCAAGCTGAACCCGCTTCCCGCCTTCATGAGGCTGTTCTCGATGCAGAACAGCCTGGAACTGGTCAAGGGCTTCGTGAAGATGGCGGTGGTCGGCGTGGTGTGCGCGATCGTCCTGACGCCGGTGATCACCGGCGTCGAGCACTATGCCGGCATGCCCATGGACCTGCTGCTGGCCGAGACCCAGTACCTCGTGGTCAAGCTCTTCCTGTGGGTCACGATCATCATGCTCTTCGTGGCCATGGCCGACTTCTTCTATCAGCGGTTCGAGTACACCAAGAAGATGCGGATGACCAAGCATGACGTGAAGGAGGAGTTCAAGCAGCAGGAAGGCGACCCGATCGTCAAGGGACGCCTGCGCCAGTTGCGCTTCGACAAGGCGCGGCGGCGCATGATGCAGGCCGTCCCGCGCGCCGACGTGGTGGTGACCAACCCGACCCACTTCGCGGTCGCCCTGAAATACGACCAGTCGGCCATGGCGGCGCCGGTCGTGCTGGCCAAGGGCGCCGACGCCGTCGCCGCCAAGATCCGCGAGATCGCCCGGGAGCACGATATTCCGCTGGTCGAGAACCCGCCGCTGGCGCGCGCCCTCTATGCCGCCGTGGAAATCGACCAGGAGATTCCGCCGGAACATTACAAAGCCATGGCGGAGGTCATATCCTACGTGTTCAAGCTCAAAAATCGCTTCTCGGGACGGTAACCGTTCCTCGCGCGGAACGCATGCAGGTAGTAGGATCGATACGTAATCATTGGCATGGGGCAGCAGTGCAGGAGCAGGTTTCTTCATCCGCCCTCGACCTCGCGGGGCCGAGGCTGTCCGCCGGGGAGAAGCCGTCGCGCGACGGCGTCCTTACCCGGACCGCGTTCGTCGGGGCGGGCGGGCTGGCGGCGATCGGCGCCGCGGGGCTGGGCTTGGCGGCAGGGGGCATCGTGACCGATCCCGTGGCCCTGAGCGGCGGCATGTTCGTCCTGCTGGCCGCCGGCGGCGCCGTGCTGGCGAGGCGGATCTCGTCGCTCCAGGCGTCGGGCCGGGGGCAGGCCGACGTCGAGCGGGCGATGCTGGCCAGCGCCTTCCAGGCCGGTGCCGTGGGGCGCATGATCTCCGGCCGTGACGGCCGCGTCGTGCAGGTCAACGCCGCCTTCCGCCATCTGGCCGGCGCGGCCGGCAAGGACCCGCTCGAATCGCTCCGGCTCCGTTTCGATCAGGCTCCGGACATGGCCTCCCGCTTCCGCGGGCTGGTCGAGGCGGCGCTGCGCGGCGACGGGGCCTCCGCCGAATTGTCCCTCGGGCCGGGCCGCTCCTGGCTCCTGGTCCGGGTGATGCCGCTGGCCGATGCGGACCCGGCCGGGGTCGGCCCCGGCTCTGGGGAGAAGCTGGTCAAGTGGGTGGTGGAGGACATCACCGAACGCAAGCGGGCCGAACAGCAGTTGCGTGACGAACAGGCGAACCTGTCCGATTTCATGGGCAGTGCGCCGATCGGCTTCTATTCGGTCGACCAGGACGGCCGCTTCCTGTACGCCAACGCCACCCTGGCCGAATGGCTCGGCTGCACGCCGGCCGACCTGGTCGGCGGTTCGGTCAGGCTGCACGATGTCCTGGCCGAACCGCCGCCAAGCCCGTCGGCGGCCCACAGCCCGTTCGCCGGTGCCGAGAGCGGCGGCGACGTGACCATGAAGGGTCTCGGGGGGCGGCGGTTCCAGGCCTCGGTCGTCCAGACCGTGGTGGCGTCGGGCGATGGCCGGTCGCTGCGGACCCGCTCCGTGGTGCGGGACCTGACGCCCGAGCGGGAATGGCGCGAGGCGCTGCACCTTTCGGAACAGCGCTTCCAGAGCTTCTTCGAGGAGGCGCCGATCGGCATCGCCCTGATCGACGAGGGCGGCAGGCTGGCGGAATGCAACCAGGCTTTCCTGACCATGGTCGGCCGTCCGCTGCGCAGCATCATGGGATGCCCCCTGGCCGAACTGTTCAGCGCGGGCGAGCGGTCCACGGTGGTCGCCCGCCTGGAGCAGATCAAGTCCGGTTCCGATATGATCGCTCCTTTCGAGGTGAACCTGCGCGCCCTGGGCCGGGACAAGAAGATGGCGCAGCTCTATGCCCGCCGGATGGCCGGCGGGTCGGGCAATGGATCGGCCAATGGATCAGGGAGCGGGGATGCCGGGGCGGGTTCCGGCTCCGGAATGATCCTGCACTTCATCGACCTGACCGAGCAGAAGAGCCTGGAGGCGCAGTTCGCCCAGAGCCAGAAGATGCAGGCGATCGGCCAGCTCGCGGGCGGCGTGGCCCACGACTTCAACAACCTCCTGACGGCGATGATCGGCTTCTGCGACCTGCTGCTGCTCCGGCACAAGCCGGGCGACCAGTCGTTCAGCGACATCATGCAGATCAAGCAGAACGCCAACAGGGCGGCCAACCTGGTGCGCCAGCTGCTGGCCTTCTCGCGCCAGCAGACGCTGCAGCCGCGCGTGCTCAATATCACCGACGTGCTGGCCGAGCTGTCGAACCTGCTGCGCCGGCTGATCGGCGAGAACATCGAGCTGAAGATGACCCATGGCCGCGACCTGGGCCTGATCAAGGTCGACCAGGGCCAGCTCGAACAGGTCATCATCAATCTCGCCGTCAACGCCCGCGACGCCATGTCGGGTGGCGGACGGCTGACCATACAGACCAGCAACGTCTCGACCGACGGCCCGACCCGCCGCGAGCACGAGGAGATGCCTCCCGGCGAGTATGTCGCGATCGAGGTGTCGGACACCGGTATCGGGATTCCCAAGGAAAACCTCGCCCGCATCTTCGAGCCGTTCTTCTCCACCAAGGAGGTCGGTTCCGGCACCGGCCTCGGCCTGTCCACCGTGTACGGCATCGTGCGCCAGACCGGCGGCTTCATCTTCGTCGACAGCGCCCCGGGGGAGGGCGCCAAGTTCACCATATACCTGCCGCGCCACCAGTCGGCCAAGGCCGCCGGCGCCACGGCCGAAGCCGAGAGCGAGGCCCGGGAGCGGTCGGCCGGGGACTTGACCGGGACCGGGACCATCCTGCTGGTCGAGGACGAGGACGCCGTGCGCGTGTTCAGCGCCCGGGCGCTCCGCAACAAGGGTTATCAGGTGCTCGAGGCCCGCAGCGGCGAAGCGGCGCTCAGCCTGCTGAACTCCGAGTCGAACCGTGTCGACCTGCTGGTCAGCGACGTGGTGATGCCCCACATGGACGGACCCACCCTGATCCGGCACGTCCGCGACAAACGGCCGGAGATGAAGGTGATCTTCATCTCCGGCTATACCGAGGACAAGTTCCGCGACCAGATCGACGCCGGCGAGCATATCCATTTCCTGCCCAAGCCGTTCAGCCTCAAGCAGCTCGCCGGCAAGGTGAAGGAGGTCCTGCGCGACGGGTGACGCGGGCCGCGGCGGTCTCCACATAACGGGTTCCTCCGTACGGCTGCGGAACGGGGGACAGGTGGTTTGTTCCCTCTATGTTCCGATTGCCCCTTGGCAGAAGAGAACGAAAAGAGTACATTCTCTTCACGTTGCACTCCTGCCGACCGTATGAGAGAAGAGGGGCCCCAGCATGTCGTCCGCACCCTTGCGTTTGGTTGAAAGTCCCATGGATAAGCAAAAGGCACTAGACGCGGCCCTCGGTCAGATCGAACGCGCGTTCGGCAAGGGCTCCATCATGAAGCTCGGTGCCCGCGAAGTTCCGACGGAGGCCGAGGTCGTCTCGACCGGTTCGCTCGGCCTCGACATCGCGCTCGGCATCGGCGGCCTGCCGCGCGGCCGCATCGTCGAGATCTACGGCCCGGAAAGCTCGGGCAAGACGACCCTGGCGCTCCATGCCATCGCCCAGGCCCAGAAGAACGGCGGCACCTGCGCCTTCGTCGATGCCGAGCACGCACTCGATCCCGGCTATGCCCGCAAGCTGGGCGTCGACGTGGACGAGCTCCTGATCTCGCAGCCCGACGCCGGCGAGCAGGCGCTCGAGATCACCGACACGCTGGTTCGCTCGGGTGCCATCGACGTGCTGGTGGTCGACAGCGTCGCGGCCCTGGTGCCCCGTGCCGAGCTGGAAGGCGAGATGGGCGACAGCCACGTCGGCCTGCACGCCCGGCTGATGAGCCAGGCGCTCCGCAAGCTGACCGGCTCGATCTCCAAGTCGCACACCACCGTCATCTTCATCAACCAGATCCGGTTGAAGATCGGCGTCATGTTCGGCAACCCGGAAACCACGACCGGCGGCAACGCGCTGAAGTTCTACGCCTCGGTCCGCCTCGACATCCGCCGCATCGGTGCGATCAAGGACCGGGAGAACGTGGTCGGCAACCAGACCCGCGTGAAGGTGGTCAAGAACAAGATGGCCCCGCCGTTCCGGGTGGTCGAGTTCGACATCATGTACGGCGAGGGCGTGTCCAAGGTGGGCGAGCTGCTCGACCTCGGCGTCCAGGCCAACGTGGTCGAGAAGTCGGGTTCCTGGTTCAGCTACGAGGGCCAGCGCATCGGCCAGGGCCGCGAGAACGCCAAGAACTTCCTGCGCCAGAACACCGAGGTGGCCGACTCCATCGAGGCCAAGATCCGCGCCAACGCCGGCCTGGTGGCCAACGCCATGATGGGAACGCCGGAAGCCGACGGCGAGGCCAGCAGCCCGGACTGATCGGTCCGCCGTCATATCCTGCACCGGAAAAGCCGCGCGGACCTTCGGGACCGCGCGGCTTTTCCGTTTGGGCATTGCCCGGGGCTTCCCCCGGGGCTTCCGCAGCATCGGTGGACATCGGCCCCGCCGGCACGGTACAAGCAGGGGAAACCCGTGTCGGCCGAAACCTTTGAACAGAAGACGGGCCGCACCATACCTGCGTCCTGGGAACCGAGCGCCATCATGCAGACCGCCAACGACATCCGCGCCACCTTCCTGAACTATTTCGCCAGCCAAGGGCACCAGATCGTGGACTCCAGCCCGCTGGTGCCGCGCAACGACCCGACGCTGATGTTCACCAACGCCGGCATGGTGCAGTTCAAGAACGTCTTCACCGGGGCCGAGGCGCGCCCCTATTCCCGGGCGACCACCAGCCAGAAATGCGTGCGCGCGGGCGGCAAGCACAACGACCTGGACAATGTCGGCTACACCGCCCGGCACCATACCTTTTTCGAGATGCTCGGCAATTTCTCGTTCGGCGACTACTTCAAGGATGGCGCCATCGAGCATGCCTGGAACCTGATCACGAAGGAGTACGGGCTTCCGGCGGACAAGCTGCTGGTCACCGTCCACTCCTCCGACGAAGAGGCGGCCGCCCTGTGGCGGAAGATCGCCGGCCTGGACGACGGCAGGATCATCCGCATTCCGACCGACGACAATTTCTGGCGCATGGGCGACACCGGCCCGTGCGGCCCCTGCTCCGAGATCTTCTATGACCACGGCCCGGCGGTGGCCGGCGGCCCGCCGGGCAGCGCCGACCAGGACGGCGACCGTTTCATCGAGATCTGGAACCTCGTGTTCATGCAGTACGAGCAGGTGACGCCCGACCGTCGGATCGACCTGCCCAAGCCCTCGATCGACACCGGCATGGGCCTGGAGCGGCTGGCGGCGGTGCTCCAGGGCAAGCACGACAATTACGACATCGACCTGCTGCGCACGCTGATCCTGGCCTCGGCCGACGCCACCAAGGTCGCGGCCGACGGCCCGCACGCGGTCTCCCACCGGGTCATCGCCGACCATCTGCGCTCGACCTCGTTCCTGATCGCCGACGGCGTCCTGCCGTCCAACGAGGGGCGCGGCTACGTCCTGCGCCGGATCATGCGCCGCGCCATGCGGCACGCGCACATCATCGGCTGCAAGGAGCCCCTGATGTACCGGCTGGTCCCGGCGCTGGTCCAGCTGATGGGCACGCATTATCCGGAACTGGTGCGGGCGCAGCCGCTGATCACCGAGACCCTGAAGCTGGAGGAGACCCGGTTCAAGCAGACGCTGGAGCGCGGCCTCCGCCTGCTGGACGAGGAGACCGCCGGCATTCCCGAAGGCGGATCGCTGCCCGGCGAGGTCGCGTTCAAGCTCTACGACACCTTCGGCTTCCCGGTCGACCTGACCCAGGACGTGCTGCGCGGCCGCAACCGCACGGTGGACATCGACGGCTTCAACCAGGCCATGGGCCGGCAGAAGGCGGAAGCGCGCAAGGCCTGGGCCGGTTCCGGCGAGGCCGCGACCGAGACCCTGTGGTTCGAGCTGCGCGACGAGCTGGGCGCCACCGAGTTCCTGGGCTACGACACCGAGGTGGCCGAGGGCAAGGTGCTGGCCCTGATCGTCGACGGCAAGCGGGTTGAGAAGGCCGAGGCCGGGGCCGACGTCCAGGTGATCGTCAACCAGACCCCCTTCTACGGCGAGTCTGGCGGCCAGGTCGGCGACAGCGGCGTGATGTTCACGGCCGACGGCGCCGAGGTGCCGGTCTACGACACGCAGAAGAAGCTGGGCGCGCTGTGGGTCCATCAGGCCAAGGTCGCCAAGGGCGCGGTCTCGGTCGGCGACGTGGTCGAGCTGCGGGTCGATACCGCCCGGCGCGCCGCGATCCGGGCGAACCATTCCGCGACCCACCTGCTGCACGAGGCGTTGCGCCGCCGGCTGGGCGAGCACGTCACCCAGAAGGGCTCGCTGGTGGCGCCGGAACGCCTGCGCTTCGACATCAGCCAGCCGGTGGGATTGACCGCCGAGGACATCGCCGTGGTCGAGGCGGAGGTCAACCGGCGGGTCCTGGGCAACAGCGACGTGGTGACGCGCTTGATGAGCCCGCAGGAAGCGGTCGAGCTGGGTGCCATGGCTCTGTTCGGCGAGAAGTACGGCGACGAGGTCCGGGTCGTCTCCATGGGCGGGCGCGATCCCGACGCCAACAAGGAGTTCTCGATCGAGCTGTGCGGCGGCACCCATGTCCGCCGCACCGGCGACATCGGCCTGTTCAAGATCGTCGGCGAGGGCGCGGTGGCCGCCGGCGTCCGCCGCGTGGAGGCGCTGACCGGCGCCGGCGCCGCGGCCTACCTCAACGAGCAGGAGCACCTGCTCCAGCAGACGGCCGCGGCCCTGAAGGCAACGCCGGCCGAGGTGCCCTCCCGCGTCGCGTCGCTGGTCGAGGAGCGCCGCCGGCTGGAGCGGGAGCTTGCCGACCTTCGCCGACAGGTCGCCATGGGCGGCGGAGCCGGCCCTGCCGGCGGCGGCGAGAAGGAGGTCGCCGGCGTCAAGTTCGCCGCGCGCGTGCTCGACGGCATGCCCGCCAAGGACCTGAAGCCGATGGCCGACGAGATGAAGAAACAGGTCGGCTCCGGCGTGATCGCGCTGGTCGCGGTCAATGACGGCAAGGCGTCGCTGGTGGTCGCGGTGACCGAGGACCTGACCGGCCGCTTCAGCGCGGTCGAGCTGGTCAAGGCCGGTGCTGCGGCGGTCGGCGGCAAGGGCGGCGGCGGCCGCCCCGACATGGCTCAGGCCGGCGGACCCGACGGCGCCAACGCCGGTGACGCCGTGGCGGCGATAGAGCAGGCCATGGCGGGAGCTGCCTGAGATGACCTCTCCTGAATCGAAGAAGTTCACCGGCACCGACAACTATGTCGCCACCGAGGACCTGCGGGTGGCGGTCAACGCCGCGGTGGCGTTGCAGCGCCCGCTGCTGGTCAAGGGCGAGCCCGGCACCGGCAAGACGATCCTGGCGGAGGAGATTGCGCGGGCGCTGGGCCGGCCGCTGATCCAGTGGCACATCAAGTCCACCACCAAGGCTCAGCAGGGCCTGTACGAGTACGACGCGGTCAGCCGCCTGCGCGACAGCCAGCTGGGCGACGAGCGGGTCCGCGACATCGCCAACTACATCGTCAAGGGCAAGCTGTGGGAGGCGTTCGACGCTCCGGAGGCGCCGGTGCTGCTGATCGACGAGATCGACAAGGCGGATATCGAGTTCCCCAACGACCTGCTGCTCGAACTGGACCGGATGGAGTTCTTCGTCTACGAGACCCGGCAGGTGGTGAAGGCGCATCGGCGGCCGGTCGTGATCATCACCTCCAACAACGAGAAGGAACTGCCGGACGCCTTCCTGCGCCGCTGCTTCTTCCACTATATCCGCTTTCCCGACCCCGAGACGATGACGCGCATCGTCGAAGTCCATTATCCCGGCCTGAAGGGCGACCTGCTGCGGGAAGCGCTCACCCTGTTCTACGAAGTCCGCGAGACCCCCGGCCTCAAGAAGAAGCCCAGCACCTCTGAGCTGCTGGACTGGATCAAGCTGCTGATGGTCGAGGACGTGTCGCCGGAAACCCTGCGCACCCGCGACGCCAAGAAGCTGATCCCGCCGCTCCACGGCGCCCTGCTGAAGAACGAGCAGGACGTCCACCTGTTCGAGCGCCTGGCCTTTCTCAGCCGGCGCGAACGGGGAGGCGGCTGAAGGGATAGGTTATACCTCGAAACTTCGTAACGAATGCGGTCGTAACGGTTAAACTCCGGGAGTGAGTGCCCTGGGAAGATGCCTGCGACATGGAAAAGCCGGATGAAGCGCTTGTGATTCTCAATCGGCTTGAGCCGATGCTTTCCACCATCCTGGAACAGTAGGAACGCATTCTTTCGGAACAGAAGCGTATGTCTGCGGAACTGGTCCGTCTGTCAGCGGAACAGGACCGCATGAGCCAGGAGTTGATGCGCGTCGGGCAGGAGCAGGTCCGGATGTCCGACACCTTGGTCCGGCTGGAAGCCCGTATGACCTCGGCTGAGGATCGCTTGCGGCGGATCGAGGAACTCCTGGACGTGGCGGAGTTGCGCAGCCGGGTCAAGGAGATCAGCCGCCGAATTCCCACCAGCCTCGCCTATGTGCCGCCTCCCGCCCGCAAGGATCCGGGAAAATAAGGGCGGAATCATCGGGCTGAAACATGGCACTATGCGGTTTCGACGATTTCAGCCCGAAGTTCACCGACGAGCCATGTTCACGAATTTCTTCTACGAGCTGCGCAAGGCGCAGGTGCCGGTATCCCTGAAGGAGTACCTGGCGCTGATGGAGGCGATGCGCCAGGGCATCGCCGACTACAGCGTCGAGGACTTCTACTATCTCTCCCGCACCTGCCTCGTGAAGGACGAGCGCAACCTCGACAAGTTCGACCAGGTGTTCGGCCACGTCTTCAAGGGGCTGGAGAGCACGGGCGACGGGGCCGATCCGGTCACCTCCGAGATCCCCGAGGAGTGGCTGCGCAAGCTCGCCGAAAAATACCTCACCGAGGAGGAGAAGCGGCAGATCCAGTCGCTCGGCGGCTGGGACAAGCTGATGGAGACGCTGGCCCAGCGCTTGGCGGAGCAGAAGGAGCGTCACCAGGGCGGCTCCAAATGGATCGGGACGGCCGGCACATCGCCGTTCGGCGCCTACGGCTACAATCCGGAGGGCATCCGCATCGGACAGGAGGGCAGCCGCCATCGCCGGGCCGTCAAGGTGTGGGACAAGCGCGAGTTCAGGAACCTGGACGACACGGTCGAACTGGGCACCCGCAACATCAAGGTGGCGCTGCGCCGCCTGCGCAAGTTCGCCCGCGAGGGCGCCGCGGAGGAACTGGACCTCCCCGACACGATCCGCTCCACTGCCCGCAATGCCGGCACGCTCGACCTGAAGATGGTCCGGGAGCGGCACAACAGCGTCAAGGTGCTGCTGTTCCTCGACATCGGCGGCTCCATGGACGACCATATCCGGATCTGCGAGGAGCTTTTCTCGGCCGCCCGGGGCGAGTTCAAGCACCTGGAATACTTCTACTTCCACAATTGCGTCTACGAGGGCGTCTGGCGGGACAATCGCCGCCGCCACGCCGAACGCACTTCCACCTGGGACGTGCTGCATACCTATGGGGCGGACTACAAGCTGGTCTTCGTCGGCGACGCCGCGATGAGCCCGTACGAGATCGTCTATCCCGGCGGCAGCGTCGAGCACTGGAACGAGGAAGCCGGGCAGGTCTGGCTCCAGCGCCTGCTCAACACCTACAGTCGCTCCATCTGGCTCAACCCGGCACCCGAAGCCTATTGGGGCTATACGGAGAGCACCCGGATCCTGCAGCGGCTTATGGGCGGGCGTATGTATCCCCTGACCCTCGACGGGCTGGATGCCGGGATGCGTGAGCTGAACCGCTGACCGGAAGGACGGCGCCTCCCGTGGCCGTCCGATCGAGGCCCTGCGGAGTGGCTCCGAAGTCACGGTGCATTATCGTTTTCATGTCCGGCAGCCGCCGGAAATAGAAAGGGCAGTTCATGTAATTGCCTCGAAAGTTACCCTATTGTCAGTTCGACCCCGCGCATGGATGCCTGTGCACCAGACCCCGGATTTCGGTATTCCATTGGAATGATTGGCATGTGTCCGGTTTCTCTGCTGTATCGGAACAGAATGGTCATTCCGTCGCCTATGGCTTTCGACTTGATGAGGGACGTCGTTTAAACGAATGGTTTACCACTTTTGCATATAAATGTAACAGCAACCCCCTAGGCATCGGCGGGCTTATCTGGTAGCCTTCCACCGCGTCGGCACTAGATATAGGTTTTTATGGAAAGCGGCACGCCATATGCGGCCCGCCATACTCCTGTCGGCAACAAATAATAGGGACCCGGATGAGTGGAGACAGCGGCATGAGTTGGACTGACGAACGGGTAGAGCGCCTGAAGCAACTCTGGGGCCAGGGAATGAGCGCGAGCGAGATCGCGGACACCCTGGGTGATGTCACGCGCAACGCCGTGATCGGCAAGGCCCACCGCCTTGGATTGTCAGGACGGCCGTCACCGATCAAGAAGAAGCCGTCGCGCGGCGCCACGATCCTCGCCCTGACTGAACGCATGTGCAAATGGCCGGTTGGCGATCCCAAGCACGCGGATTTCCATTTCTGTGGCAAGACCGCTCAGCCCGGCATGCCCTATTGCGCGGAGCACGCGGCCATCGCCTACCAGCCCAGCTCGAAGAAGCGCGATGAGGAACGCGAGCGCAAAGTCGGCGCCGCCTGATCCGATCTCCGCGAAACGGCCGAACGGCCCGCCGGCTTCCCGCCGGCGGGCTTTTTTTTAGGCGCGAACCGGGCGCCAGCCATCGGGCAACATCGGGCAACGAAAAAAGGGGCGCCTGACGGCACCCCTTTCTCCTGTCGGGTCCCTCCGCTGGAAGGGACCCCGTGAAACCCGCCCGATTACTGGAAGCGGATCTCGGCGCGACGGTTGGACGGCTCGCGGACGCCGTCGCCGGTGGCGATCAGCGGCTGCGTCTCGCCGAGACCGCGGGTGGTGATCTGACCGGCGGGGACGCCGCGCTGCACCAGGGCCTCGCGCACGGCGGACGCACGACGCTCCGACAGACGCTGGTTGTAGGCCGGCGAACCCGAGGTGTCGGTGTGGCCGAGCACGTTCAGGCGGGACGCGTTGGTCCGGCGGGCATCGCTGACGACCGTGTTCAGGATGTCCTGCGCCGCCGGGGTGATGGCCGAGCGGTCGAAGTCGAAGAACACGAAGTAGACGGCGTTGGCCAGCGGAGCCGCCGGCGGAACGGCTGCGGCCGGGGCGGCGGCGGCGGCTGCGGGCGGCGGCGGGCAGTCATAGCTTCCGGCGTGGAGAACGGCAGTGTTGTTGGCGGCAACCACGGGCTTGCCAGTGGAGTCCACCACAGTGTTGCACTTTTCCGAGGCGCTTTGAGCCAGCACGCTGGCGGGCGCAACGACCGACATCGCCAGGAACGCAAAGACGCCCGAGGCAGCGATTTGATTAAGGCGCACGACCTTCTCCCTTGAGCTGAATTGGTGCATCAACATAACGCGTACACGCGAGAGTCCAATGCGGAAAACACATACGGCGCGGGCACGGTTCCTATCGGATCCGAAGAACGGAGGCTAGTCCGTAACATCCAGAACGAGGAGTAACCTGCCGAAAACAAACGTTTTCCACAAGCTTCGCGGAGCGGCCGGCTGGAGCACCGCCCCCGTATAAACACGACAGAAACGACAAAGTCACGGGGGCTAGCCGAAGTCGAGTGCTTCATAACCCTATAATCAAGATAGAGTCAAACCGACCATCTCCGGCTCAATAGTCCAAGTCACCGTGCTTGATCTGCACCAACTCGCCTTTGGACAGGGAGAGGAGCAGGACGGCGATCAACTCATGCATGATCACGGTATGATGGTTGTCCGACTCCTGCATGTAATGTTGCAGCGCATCGCGGACCTTGTGTACACCTGTCACATCAATGAATATATCGATGTCTTCGCCCATCCGGGCCAGTTCCAGGAAGTCGCTGTAAGTTTTTACCCCTCTCGACCGGGCCAATACAATGCCCGGAGCATCGGGATTTAGATCGGCAATGCCTATAACCTTTACAAAATCTGCGGAGAGAAGCTGCTCAAGCAGCGGCGCACCGGTTTCACCTGCCCCGACGATCGCGATTCTGATCTTGTGTGGCATCTTTGCAATTCCTCTGCACGGCGGACACAGGTAGCCCCCCGGTATTATGACGCGTCCGGTTTATACCATTTCGCGAAAAGCTCCCTAGTTTTGCGCGTCGGGCAGAAAAAAGCAACCCCGCCCGATCGAATCGGGCGGGGTCGCGATGAAACGAAACCTGTGCCGGGGCCGGATCAGGCGGCTTCGGCCATGGCCTTCTTCAGGTTCTCGTCCAGCTTGTCCAGGAACTGCTTGGTGGTCAGCCAGGGCTGCTCCGGGCCGATCAGGATGGCGAGGTCCTTGGTCATGAAGCCGGCCTCCACGGTGCTGACGCACACCTTCTCCAGGGTCTCGGCGAACCGGGTGACCTCGGGGGTGCCGTCGAACTTGCCGCGATAGGACAGGCCCTGGGTCCAGGCGAAGATCGAGGCGATCGGGTTGGTCGAGGTCTCGCGGCCCTTCTGGTGCTCGCGATAGTGCCGGGTCACGGTGCCGTGGGCGGCCTCGGCCTCGACCGTCTTGCCGTCGGGGCTCAGCAGCACCGAGGTCATCAGGCCCAGCGAGCCGAAGCCCTGCGCCACGGTGTCGGACTGCACGTCGCCGTCGTAGTTCTTGCAGGCCCAGACGAAGCCGCCGTCCCACTTCATGACGCTGGCGACCATGTCGTCGATCAGGCGGTGCTCGTAGGTGAGGCCGAGCTTCTTGAACTCGTCGGCGAATTCCGCGTCGAAGACCTCCTGGAACAGGTTCTTGAAGCGGCCGTCATAGACCTTCAGGATCGTGTTCTTGGTCGACAGGTAGACCGGAAGCTTGCGCGCCAGGCCGTAGTTCATGCAGGCCCGGGCGAAGCCGCGGATGCTTTCGTCCAGGTTGTACATGCCCATGGCGACGCCGGCCTCGGGGAACTGAAAGACGTCGTAGGTCACCGGTTCGCCGCCGCCGTCGGGCGTGAAGGTCATGGTCAGCTTGCCCGGGCCGGGGACCTGGAAGTCGGTCGCGCGGTACTGGTCACCGAAGGCGTGGCGGCCGATGATCAGCGGCTTGGTCCAGCCCGGAACCAGGCGCGGCACGTTGGAGCAGATGATCGGTTCGCGGAAGACGGTGCCGCCCAGGATGTTGCGGATCGTGCCGTTGGGCGACTTCCACATCTTCTTGAGGTTGAATTCCTTGACGCGCGCCTCGTCCGGGGTGATCGTGGCGCACTTGACGCCCACGCCGTACTGCTGGATTGCCTTGGCCGCATCGACGGTGACCTGGTCGTCCGTCTTGTCGCGATACTCCATGCCCAGATCGTAGTACTTCAACTCGATGTCGAGGTAGGGCAGGATCAGCTTTTCCTTGATGAACTGCCAGATGATCCGGGTCATTTCGTCGCCGTCGAGTTCGACGACGGGGTTAGCGACCTTAATCTTTGCCATGTATGAAATCTCCCGGTTGGAGCGGGTAGCGTGTGGTTCTTGGGCGCCCTGGATGCCGCCGTTCGGGGGCGGTTCAGCAGGCGTCGTGCGGCGTGCCAGAAGTTTGGACGGCGCGTCTTATAGCACCGTCCCTTCCGCATAAGAAGGCGCACTTGCCCGCAGCGGTCCAGCGTCGCAGGCCCGGTGTCCCGGAGGGAACGCCTATCGGGTCACAGCCATTTGGTTTCGGGCTTGATCACGGACTCCGGCTGGCGCGACAGGGCCGGCATCACGTCCTCCACCCGATTCACCACGGTGAACAGCTTGCGGTGCCCTGGCTGGGCGAAGCCCTGGGCGATCATGTGGTCGAGCAGCGCTTCGAACGGGTCCCAGTAGCCGTCGATGTTGGCGATCACCACCGGCTTGTCGTGCAGGTGGAGCTGCTTCCAGGTCAGGATCTCGAACGTCTCGTCCAGCGTTCCCAGCCCGCCGGGCAGGACGACGAACGCGTCGGAACGGTCGACCATCAGCCGCTTGCGGGTATGCATGCTGTCGACCACCAGCAGTTCGGTCAGGCCGGTATGCTCCACCTCGAGCACCTGGATATGCTCCGGGATGATCCCGACGACGGGTCCGCCGGCCGCGATCGCGGCGTCGGCGACGATCCCCATCAGCCCGACCCGGCCGCCGCCGTAGACGAGCTGGCGTCCGCTCTGCCCGATAAGCGTGCCCAGCAGGTGCGCGGCATCCTTGTAGGTATCGCTGACGCGGCTCGACGAGCCGCAATAGACACAAATCGAAGTCAAGTCCTTCATTCCATCACCCTTACGGACCGCGGCGGCCGGAACCGGGCATGGCGCCTGCCGCCGGCGGTCGATCCGTCCGCGGTTCCCAGCCTCTCACGGCGGAGCCGCCGCGCCAAGTGCGACCATGACGATCCGCCGCATCCCCTTGCGCTCACGGCGTGAACAGACCGGCTCGACGGATGGCCCGCCATGATTTAGACGGATGGATTTCGGCTGTCGATGTAACTTCTATGCATTCTGATCTACACCGAATAGACTTTGCGGTGGACGAGGGTCGGATCGTTCGGAGAAGAACAAGCGGGACGATCGTGAAGAGAGCGCTCATAATCGGTGCCGTCGGCGTCGCCCTGCTGGGCGCCGCCCTGGCCTTGACCTTGCTCGACCAGCCCGGTGAATCGCTGATGGACGCGATGCCGCCCAAGGTCGAAAGTGACGGTCCCGGGCCGTCCCTTTCGGCTGCGCCACCCGTCCCTGAACCGGCGGCACCGCCTGAAAAGGATCCGGAGCCGTCCAGGCCGGAGCCCGGATCCGGCGCGCCGCCCAGCTTCGACGTCGTCAGGATCACTCCGCAGGGCAACGCCGTCATCGCCGGGCGCGCCGAGCCGCATTCCACCGTGACCGTGCTCGACGGCGGCCGGACGATCGGGAGGGCGGTCGCCGACCAGCGGGGCGAGTGGGTGCTGCTCCCCGACGATCCGCTCGGCCCGGGCGGCCGCCAGCTCAGCCTGTCGGCGCGGGCGCCCGACGCCGAGGCGCCGGTTGCGTCCGATGACGTGGTGGTGCTGGTGCTGCCCGAGCCGGCCCAGGAAGCGGGTGGCGCGATCGCCCTGGCGGTCCCTCGGGACGGCACCGGCGCGTCGGCCGTCCTCCAGGCACCGGCTGCCGCCGTCCCGGCGATCGCGCCGCGGCCGGCCGGCGGCGTGTCGGTCGACGTGGTCGATTACGGGTCGGACGGGCGGGTGAATATCGGGGGACGGGCGCCGCCGAGGACCCGCGTCCAGGTGTATCTGGATAATTTGCTGGTCGGCAACTCCCGGTCGGGCGACGACGGGCGCTGGGCCCTGACGCCCGAGCAGCCGGTGCGGCCGGGCCGCTATGCCCTGCGCGCCGACCAGGTCGCCGAGGACGGCAAGGTCGCCGCCCGCGCCGAGATCCCGTTCCAGATGGCGGAGCAGGCGGCGATGCTCCCGGCCGGCCAGTCGGTGGTGGTCCAGCCCGGGGCGAGCCTGTGGCGCATCGCGCGGCGCACCTACGGATCCGGCGTTCGATACAGTCTTATCTATGAGGCGAACCAGGAGCATATCCGCGACCCCGACCTGATCTATCCGGGCCAGATCTTCAACGTGCCCCCGACGAACTGACGGGCCGGACGATAGATCGCAGGACGATGGATCACAGATAGTCGGACAGGATGCGCAGGTAGGGCCGGACCTCCCGGAGGAAAAGCAGGGTCTCGAAAACGACCCCGGTGACGTCGAGATGTTCCTCCGCCTCGGACTCGCCGATCACCAGGATCTTCTGGCCGTCTTCGAGCACGAAGCAGGCCCGTTCCAGGTGCTGCGACGCCCGGAGGATCGTCAGCACGTCGCGGCGGCGCTGGGGCGACTGGGCCGTGTAGGGAACCCAGCCGATCTCAGCCCAGATGCGGAAGCGCATGCGGTCGCCCAGCGGCGTCGTGGAGACCTGGAACAGGAGGTCGTCGATAACGAAGCGCTGGCTCGACGCCGACGGTATCGCGGCGATGCCGAGCATGCCGTCCGGGGTGACATGGACGGTTCCCAGCCTGAGCGGCAACGCCGCCTGGGAGACTTCGACGAGAGCCTGCATCCTATCCGCTCCGCTGTGGAAATGGACCGCGCAGGGCGCCGCCGGGGGAAGCATAGTGGGGGCTCCCGCCTTAATATCGGGTAAAGGAACCGGGGTGCGGCGCCGGAAGTGGTTTGCATCGGGCTTCCGGTGTCATAAGTATCGGTGTCCGCCCAGCCCGCTTTTCAATTCAGACCAGCGCAGGAACCAGCTTCCGACCATGTCCGCTCTGCAATCCGTCGTCGTTCCGATCAACCGTGCCGGTTGGCCCTTCATCGCGCTGTTCGCAGCCGCCACGGCCGTCCTGGCCTTCGTCGCCCAGCCGCTCGGCTGGATCGGGGCGCTGCTGACCGCCTGGTGCGTCTATTTCTTCCGCGACCCCGACCGCGTCGTGCCGGCCCGGCCGGGTCTGCTGGTCAGCCCGGCCGACGGGACGGTGCAGATGATCGTGCCGGCGGTGCCTCCGCCCGAGCTGGGCATGGGGCCCGAGCCGCGGCTGCGCATCAGCATCTTCCTGAACGTCTTCAACGTCCACGTCAACCGCACACCGGCCGCCGGCACGGTCAAGGCGGCGGAGTACCGCAAGGGCCGCTTCCTCAACGCCGCGCTGGACAAGGCGAGCGAGGAGAACGAGCGGATGGCGATCCGGCTGCGGCTGGACGACGGGCGGGAGATCGCCTTCGTGCAGATCGCCGGGCTTGTGGCCCGGCGCATCATCTGCCACCTGAAGCCGGGGCAGGCGGTGGCTGCGGGCGAGCGCTACGGCCTGATCCGCTTCGGCAGCCGGACCGACATCTACCTGCCCGACGGCGTCCATCCGCAGGTGATCGTCGGCCAGACCACGATAGGGGGGGAAACGGTGATCGCCGACCTGAACTCGACCGAGCCCGCACGGCTGGGGGAGGTGCGCTGACATGACCGTCCGTCCCGAACGCGCCCGCCGCCGCAACCGTCCGCCCCGCCTGCGCGGCCTGTCGATCAACCGGCTGCTGCCCAACATGCTGACCATGCTGGCGCTGTGCGCCGGCGTCACCGCCATGCGCTTCGCGATCCAGGGAAGGTTCGAGGCAGCCGTGGTGTCGGTCATGATCGCCGCCGTGCTCGACGCCCTAGACGGCAGGATCGCCAGGCTGCTGAACGGCCAGAGCCGGTTCGGCGAGGAGCTGGACAGCCTGTCCGACGTCGTCAGCTTCGGCGTGGCGCCGGCCATCACCCTCTACCTGTGGGTCCTGGCCGGGGCCGGCACGCCGGGCTGGATCGCGGTGCTGGCCTTCAGCGTCTGCGCCGCGCTGCGGCTCGCCCGGTTCAACAGCAAGCTGGGCGACTCGGACCTGCCGCCCTACGCCTACAACTACTTCACCGGGGTCCCGGCGCCGGCCGCCGCCGGGCTGGTGCTGCTGCCGCTGGTGATCTCGTTCGAGGCGGGCACCACGGTGTTCGGCCATCCGCTGTTCGTGGGGGTCTGGGCCGCGGCGATCGCCCTGCTGATGGTGAGCCAGTGGCCGACCTTCTCGTTCAAGGGAATCCGGGTCCCGCAGAAATACGTGATCCCGCTGCTGGCCGCGGTCGGGCTGCTGGCCGCGATGCTGGTCAGCACCCCCTGGCTGACCCTGGCCCTGATCGGCCTGGCCTACCTGGCCAGCCTGCCGTTCAGCCTGCGGCAGTACCGCAGGCTGCGCCGCGAGGCCGAGCGCCTGCACGAGGCGGCGCATCAGGATGCGGAGGCCGAAGCCGCCGCCGGCGACCGCCCGGCGGACTGACCGGCCCGGAATGCTCGACGCCCGCCTGCGCCGGCTGATCGACCCGCCGCTTGACCGCGCCGGGGCGGCCCTGGCCCGGCGCGGCGTTCCCGCCGACGCCGTGACGCTGGCGGGGTTCGCCGTGGGAGCGGCGTCCTTCCCGGCGCTGGCGGCGGGAGCCTACGGATGGGCGCTGGCGCTGATCCTGCTGAACCGGGCGATGGATGGCCTGGACGGCGCGGTCGCGCGCCATGCCGGGGCCACCGACTTCGGCGGCTACCTGGATATCGTCTGCGACTTCCTGTTCTATTCGGGCGTGGTGTTCTTCTTCGCCGTGGGCCGGCCGGAGGATGCGCTGGCCGCCGCCTTCCTGGTGTTCAGCTTCGTCGGCACCGGCTCGTCGTTCCTGGCCTACGCGATCCTGGCGGCGAAGCGCGGCGTCACGACCGAGATCCGCGGCGCCAAGTCGCTCTACTATGTCGGCGGCATCACCGAGGGGACTGAGACGATCGCGCTGTTCGCCGCGATGTGCCTGTTCCCCGGCGCCTTCCCGTGGCTCGCCTGGGGCTTCGGCGCCCTGTGCTGGCTGACGACGGCGGCAAGGGTCGCGGCGGCGGCCCGGGCTTTCAGGGATTGAGCGCGAGGAGCAAGTAGGAAACTTCCGTTGATATGAACTCAAATCTTTTCCTGTCCTATATCTTTCGAGTCGGGCCTGGAAAAGCCAGTCCAAATGGCGACATCTCCAGAAATGTTGCGCCGTGTGGAAATAACCTCTACCTTAAATACGAAGGAAATTGGTTAAGATCGCTATACAATAGTATATTTCGGTGTGGACTTATTGTCGCGCATGGGTGTCCATCCAATTATGCTACCTTCCAGGTCAGTAGTACCAACCTGATGGACCCTGCCTAAATGCCGCATAAAAGGATCTGTAAGCCGACGACATCTCCAGTCGAAAAGCTTGCCGGTTTCGCGGACAGGGCAGGGCTCGCGCTGTGGGTAGTCGGACCCGATGGAGGTGAGTTCCTTCACGTCAACGACCATGCAAAGCTGATGTACTCGTTCCATGATTTCGATGGCAGCAGGTTTGCCGATTGGCAGCGCTCGGGCGTGGCAAAGGGACGTGTCAGTAACCTGATCGCATATATCGATACGGAACAGTACATTTACCAAGTCACAAGCATTTTCAATCGTAGCCCTCTGATCGAATTCACTGCGGGGCATGCAGACACGGGCGCAAAATGTCACGTCATACATGCTCATGCTCCTGATGGTTCCTGGATTCAACTGCGGTCGATGGATGGACAAATTCCTGCATTCGACGGAATGTACCTTGATGAAATACTAGGAGCCCAATCCCTCACACCCCGATCTGTTGAACGCATGATCAGGCGGGCCAATCACGATGGACCGCTGCCGATAGAGCACTCCCTCAATCTGATAGCCGTTCCGTCCGCAATCTGTTCCGCCTGTGGTCTCGTCATCTATGCGAACAATGCGATGGTGCGGCTTCTTGAGCAGTTCGATGGATTGCGTCTTATCGCCGGACGTTTGATTGTGGATGATATCGGCGTGAACGATCTTATGGGATGTGCGATCCGCGATCATGCTGATGGCGGCAGTGCGGCAGCGTCTTCGTTGCTTCAGATTCCCCGGCGACGGGGGTTGTCTTTGATTGCATCGATCGAACCAGCGCGCTGGCATCTGGCCAGCGTCAGAGGGGCCGAACCAATGTCCCTTGTATCGGTTGTAGACCCTGATCAGAAGCCGGAAATCGATCCTGATTGTCTTCGATCCCTGTATGGATTGTCCCTGGCGGAGGCGGAAGTGGCCCTGCTTGTTGGATCCGGTCTTTCAGCAAAAGAAGTTGCCAGGGTTCGTGGTGTGTCACCCGGAACCGTCAACAACCAGTTGTCAGCGGCTTACGCGAAAACGGGTGCAACCTCCGACGCGAAGCTTCAACAAGTCATATCGAATCTGGCCAAGCTTCGGCTTGCGAGCCGGCCACATCCCCGGGCTGAATACAATTGACGGGGACAAAGCAAAGGAAAAATCGATGGACGTGGATCAGGTTAAGGCAAAACTGCCCATTGAGCAGCTTGTCCAATTGATGCTCGATGATGAATTGTCGGTTGAACAGATCAATGTCGGCATTGATGAATACTGCCGGCTGCTCGCTCTGCTGAGTTCGACGGAAGAGTCGCTTCGTCCGACCAAACTGGCGGATGAGGTGCTGCATCGGCATCTGGAAATGCCAAGCTTTGATGAGGATTGTTTGTCGATAGTCGGCAAGCGAGTCCATCACGTGCCTCATGCGGAAGAATCGCTCGAGATGACCGCCATGTGGCACCGCACACGTGAACTCATGCTGGCCAAATTCAGTATCGATCCGGCAGTCGCCCGGAATGACAATTCGAAAGAAGCTTCCAGCGAGCATAAAGCGCCTTGCTTTGTGACGACCGAAAGCGCGGCTCCTTGCTTTGTGACGAGTGAGCGCGCGGCGCCCTGTTCTGTGACGAGTGACCGAGCAGCCTAGTTCTGTTTTCTTCACGGCGGGGGAGTTCTCCCCCGCCGTGAAGTACGCCCTTGAGTGTTGGCGTTGCCATATGGCAACAGCTCGGGTGTCCTGGATCAGCCGATATGGATCGTCTCATATACGAATGAACTAAGCTTTATGCACTTCGCTGTGCGGGCTAATGTCTTTCTCGCGGAACGACAACTGTTCCCTTGGGCTGCAGTTCATTCCCGTAGAAAGAGATGCGCCATGTCAGATGATAATGAACCGTCGCCCGGCCGGCGGAACCTGTATGTCTCCAAGAACATCACTATCGGATCCCATCGGACCAGCATGCGGCTGGAGCCTTATGTCTGGAATGCCCTGTACGAGATCTGCAATCGCGAGCGGCGATCCGTGAACGATCTCTGCACGGAGATCGCGGGAAGCCGGAGCGAGTGCAACAGCCTGACCAGTGCCGTTCGTCTTTACGTCCTGCGCTATTTTCGCGAGGCTGCGAATGAGCGGGGGCATGCGGAAGCCGCCCACGGGCAAGGACAAACGCAGGACGCCGCCCACGAAGCGGCCGGGCACGGTGCCCCTCGTCCGCGTGGTTTCATGGTCAACTGACTCAGCAATCACCCCTCATGCCGCCGCGCACACCTCTCAGGATCTTCTCGATGTCGGTTTTGGTCTTGCCACGCGTCGGATCGCTTCGTACCCGGAAATAGGTGATTGCATACTGCCATAGCGCCGATGGAAGCTCGTCTCCGAGCCACTCGTCCGAAATCCTGTGAATGATGGTTTCGAGGCTGGTCTTTTCTTCATCGCAGATCTGGTCGAGCGCCAACCAGAGATCGGCCTCGAGCGTCAAACTCACCACGCTGCAGCCAATGTAAAGTTGACGGGAGAGAAGAGTGTCAGGTCTATGGCTCAAGATGTTCTCTCTTCAATCAAAGGTTTTCATCAGCCAAGATGGAATTAATCGCCTTCCTTGATTTCTATCATAGTACAAGCCCGACTTGCACGACCCGAATGTATTGCGCTTGCATGCCGCAGGGTTTGGAAGAGGGGCGGTCTCGACACGGCGCTTCTCCGCCCGCATTACTTCGTATCCGCGGCCGTTACCAAGAGCGCGCCCGTCACGATCAGCACGGCTCCGGCAAAGGTCCAGATATCCGGAACCTCACTGAATAGCAGCCACCCGACGCACGCGCCGACCGGTATCTGGGCGAGATCGATCGGGGCCGCCCTGGATGCGCCGATCCGGCTGTAGCAGCGAGCCGAACACCACTGGGAGCAGACTCCAAAGACTCCCAGGGCGATCAGGATGCCCCAATCGCCCGGACCCGGCGCAGTCCAGGTCCAGGCGGCGGGAATCGACAGCACGGTAAAGGCAAAGATTCCGAAGACGATCACGATGACCGACGGGGAATTGGTATCGGTCAGGCGGCGGACCGCAAGCTGGCTGCCGGACGACGTCAACGCGGCCCCGAGCGCGGCGGCGGCGCCCACCGTTGCAACCGTCGGAGTGAAGTCGTCGGCGAAGGCGGAACTCAGTTGCGGCCATAGGGCGATCGCCACCCCGGAGACGCCGAGGCAGGCCGCCGACCACACGATCGGACCGGGGCGCTCATTGCACAGGGCCGCGGCCAGGCCGATCAGCAGGAAGGTGCGCCCCGCGAGAACGACCGAGACCAGGGCGATCGGGAGATGCGTGAAAGCGACCAGGATGCAGAACAGGGCGGTTACGCCCAGGATGCCGCGGGCCGCATGCCAGGCGGGATCCTTCAGAACGCGCAGCTCCGCGATGGCCCGCCAAGCCACGATGACGATCAGCAAGCCGAAGCCGGCCCGCAGGAATGCCAGCTCGACCGGGGGGAGCTTCGTCCCCAGGAACTTCGCCGAGGCTCCGGAAAGGCTGAAAGCGAAGCATCCGGCAATCATGCACGACGCGCCGTCGATCCGGCGTCGGACATCAATCAATCCGGTCATTTGAACCTGCTCCACGCACCGAAAAATCGCTTACCTGGACAATCTAACTTACATTATACGAAAATGTGGTTATCGCCACATACCGTTAGATGCCGTTCATTTGGAAAGCAAAGGAATGGTGCGGGAGCGGGGTGCCGGTCACCCCGCGACGCAGTCGTAGGCCGAGACCCGGCTGTTCCGGGATTCGTTCCCGTAGCGCTCGACCACGGAAGCGGTGCGGCCCCACTGGCGGCAGATGCCTTCGGCCTGCGCGTCGACCGCCGGTTCGGGCCGCCCGTCGGCCGGGTGGCTGATCGTGACGGAGGCGGGCAGCCGGACCGGCGGCTCGTCCGGCGTGCCGCATCCCGCCAGGCCGGCGGCCGCGAGCAGGAGGAGTCCCGCGGGGCGGAGGCCCACCGTCAGGCCCCCTCGCCGAAGGACTCGCCGGCGACCTCGACCAGGTCGCCGCGCTTTTCCAGGGCGTCGACCACCGGCTGCCAGTCCCGGGCGGCGGGAAGGTCGAGCGTCACGGTGGTCAGGCCTTCCTCGCCGGAGTGGCTGCCAGTGGCCGTCGCCTCGCCGAACCGCTCGCCGATCTCGCGCAGGACGGAGCTTTCGAGACCCTCGTTCCGCCCGCCCTCGTAGCTGTAGATGATCTTCATCGGCACTCTCCCGGGGCGCTATTCGCGACCGTGGACCTGGGCCGGCGGGCTGGTCGCCTCGACCGCGGTGAAGGGTTCCAGGATCTTGTAGGAATGCCTGGCGCCCTTCGGCACGGACCAGCTGTCGCCCGGCTCCAGCTTGACCATCTGCCCCTCGAGGTGAAGTTCCGCGCTGCCGGAGATCACGTATCCGACCGTCTCGTAATCCCGGGCGGTCGGCTCCTTCGAGTCGGCGGCGGAGGGCTGCTCGTCCTGCCACAGGCGCATCGACAGGCTCTTGCCCGACGCCAGATACTTCTGGCCCATCTCGCCCCTGGGTGAATTGGCGGAGTGGACCTTCATCACGGTGGTGTCGGCCATGGCGCTCTCCCTTGGATGGTTGCGGCCGGCCGAAGCCGGCGCTCCACCCCACAACATCGACGGCGGGGCGAGGTTCCCCGGCAGGCGCCGGGCGGCGCGGCGCGGTTGCGCCCGCCCGGCCGCTCCCCCACAATCAGGACCGCAATCTTGGGTGACGGAACGGTCGGGCGGGTGCCGACCATGGGGACGGGCGGCGTAGCGTGATTCATTCCTGGTGCGTAATCCTGCTGATCTGCGCCGTCTTCGGTATCGGCGGGTTCGAGTTCGTGCTGAGCATGGCCGGGGAGGCGGCGCGGCACGAGGTCGCCGGGCTGGCGGTCACGCTGGCCGTGCCGCCGGCCCTGGCGGGCTTCCTGGCCTTCCGCACCGGGCTGCCCGCCGTCGGCCGGCTGTTCGCCGCGCGCACCGACACCGAGCACGAGCAGATCGTCATCCGCATCCTGCTGGTCAGCCTGATCCTGGCCTATGTGCTGGCGCTGGTGCTGGCCGAGGGGGCCGCCGGCCATCTGGTCCGGTCGGTGCTGATCCTGCCCACCGTGTTCGCCGGGTCCTGGCTGCTGCTGGTCCACCTGCTGCTGGAGCCCGCGCCGTCGGTGCCGCGCCGGGTGGTCGGCAACCTGCTGGACATGTCGATGGCCAGCGCCTTCCTGCATGTCGGCGGAGCCATGGCGGCGCCGTGGTACCTGATCTACCTGTGGGTGACCTTCGGGAACGGCTTCCGCTACGGCCCCCGTTTCCTGATGTCGTCGGCGGCGCTGGGCGCCGCCGGGTTCGCCTGGGTGATCCACGTGACGCCGTTCTGGCTGGAGATTCCCCAGGTGGCCTACGGCCTGCTGGCGGCGCTGGTGGTGCTGCCGGCCTACGTCGCCCGGCTGATCCGGCAGCTCACCGAGGCCAAGGTGCAGGCCGAGGCGGCCAACCGCGCCAAGGGCCGCTTCCTGGCGACCGTCAGCCACGAGCTGCGCACGCCGCTGACCGCGATCATCGGCATGGGCGACATGATGATGGGGACGAAGCTGGACGGCGAGCAGCGCGAGATGGCGGCCACCATCAACGCGTCGGCCAAGCAGCTGCTGTCGCTGATCACCGACGTGCTGGACTTCTCCCAGCTGGAGGAGGCCAAGCTGACCGTCGATTCCGGCCCCTTCGACCTGCACCGCGTGCTTTACGCCACGCGCCTGATGCTGCGCGGGCAGGCCAGGGCGAAGCGGCTGGCCCTGCGGCTGGTGGTCGGCGCCGACGTGCCGCGGACGGTGACGGGGGACGGAAGGCGGCTCCAGCAGGCGCTGACCAACCTGCTGGCCAACGCGGTCAAGTTCACCGAGGCCGGCGACGTGACCCTGACGGTGCGCGTGACCCGGTCCGCCCAGGAGCGGGGCCGGCACCGCGGGGTCCTGGAGTTCCGCGTCGCCGACACCGGCATCGGCATCGCGCCGCAGCACCTGGACCGCATCTTCGACCGCTTCACCCAGGCCGAGGACGACATCAACCGGCGCTACGGCGGCACCGGCCTGGGCCTGGCGATCTCCCGCCAGCTGGTCGAGCTGATGGGCGGCACCATCGGCGTGTCGAGCGAGCTTCACCGGGGCAGCGAGTTCTGGATCACCCTGCCTTTCGTCGCCGGGGCGCCGGATGGGGAGGGAGGAAGGGAACGGGGCGGGGAGGCGGCCGTCATCGCGGACTCCCTGGAGGCCGAGGCCCGGCTGGCCGCGGCGCTGCGGGACGACGCGGCGCTTCCCGTGCTGCTGATCCCGCGCGGCGCGCTGGACGACCCGGCCACCGCCCTGGAAGCCTGGCTGGAGAGCGCCGCCGGCGTGGAGCGCGCCGTCGTGGTGCTGGCCGGCGCCACCCCGTTGGAAGCGGCCCGGCGCGCCCGGGGCTGGCGGGCGGAGCTGGTGCTGAGCTGTCCCGACGAGCCGGGGCAGGTCGCGCGGGCGCTCGAATCGGCGCGGGCGCTGGCCGACGCCGCCGCGGCGGGCGCGTCCGGCGCCGACGGGCCGGGGCCGTCCGGGCGGCGCTGCCGCATCCTGGTCGCGGAGGACAACGCGATCAACCGGCGGGTGATCGAGAAGATCCTCCAGCGGGCGGGGCACGAGGCCGTCTTCGCGGCCGACGGCGACGAGGCGCTGGACCTGCTGGACCGCAGCCGCTTCGACATCGTCCTGATGGACATGAACATGCCGGCGGTCAGCGGCCTGGACGTCGCCCGGATGTACCGCTTCTCCCACACCGAGCGGCCGCACCTGCCGATCGTGGCCCTGACCGCGGAGGCGACCGAGGCGGCGCGGCGCCAGTGCGCGGACGCCGGGATGGACGCCTTCCTGACCAAGCCGGTCGATCCCGCCGCGCTGTTCGCGACCATCGCCCGGCTGGTGGACGGCGGAGCCCGCCCCGCCGCCCCCCAGAGCGGGGCCGAACCGGCGCCGGGACAGGACGAGCCGAGCATCGACACCGCCGCGCTGGACAAGCTGCGGTCGGTCGACGACGACCCGGCCTTCGTGGCGCAGATCGCCCGCGAGTTCCTGAACGACGCCGAGGATCTGGTGGGCGAGCTGGAACACGCCTGGGCGTCCGGCGACCTCCACGCCTTCAAGGACCATGCGCATTCGCTGCGCAGCAGCGCGTCCTATGTCGGCGCGGCGCCCATGGTGCGCCTGCTGCTGTCCTGCCGCGACCTGTCGCGCGACGAGCTGGCGGAAGAGGGTTACCGGCGCGTGAAGGATATCCAGGCGGAGTTCGTCCGCGTGCGGACCGCGCTGCGGGAGCTGGCCTGAACCGGCGGCACGGTCACGCGGGCAGGGCGGCCTCGACCTCCTTGACGCGCCGGCTCAGCTCCGCCCAGGACAGCCCGGCGATCTCGTCCGGCAGGTCGTCCAGCAGGTCGGCGGGCAGATCCTCCAGGAAGTCGGGCGGAAGCTCCGCCGCCATGGCTTCCAGGAGGCCCGGCGGCAGGCCGGCGGGGGCGGGGTCATCCTCCGGAACCGCCCGAAGGTCATCCTTGGTCACTATCTGGGTCACCGGCGGGGACGCGGCCGGGGCCTCCGCCGCAAGCTCCGGCTCCGCCGCAAGCTCCGGCTCCGCCGCAAGCTCCGGCTCGGGCATCGGAATCGGCTCCGGCTCGATGGCGTCCATCCACTCCAAGGGGTCGGGGGCCAGGCCCGCGACGTCGGCGTCGGGCGACTGGCGCTCGTCGCGGAAATGGTGGGAAATCCGGCGGTCCTGGATGACGCCTTGCAGCTTGAGCTGGAACTCCACCGCCCGCATGGCGATGCCCGGCTTCTTCGCTTCCACGGCGTCGGCGATGACCGTCTCCATCACCTCCGCGGCGCGGTCGAGGCGGGACTTGTGGAACGCCCGCCGTTCGGCGCGGAGCGCGTCGATGCGGACGCGGATCTCCTCCCTCCCCAGCAGGAAATGGCCCCGCTGCTTCGCCCCCCGCGGAGAATAGCCGGCGCGGCGCGCCGCTTCCGCCGCCGAAACCCCGGCGGCGATCTCCTCGCAGAAGAGTTCCTGTCGGACGGCGAGCCGGGGAGCGGGGGCGTTCATGGCGTGGCTTTCCTTCGGCGGTGAGTGGTGAAGGATGTTAATCCTATTATAGGGTGTCCTGTCAAGGACATAGGAACGCGCCGGGAACATCGGGCGGGAGGGGGCGCGTCCCGCGCGCCTTGGGCGGCGGGACGCCGCCCCTCCGGCGGAGATTTATCGCTTTACGACGGAAGGGCTAAGCGTTTAGTGGTAAGACTTACGGGAAACTGATGGAGTGCGCGGGTCATGGTGGTGTTCGGGTCGCTGACGGTGGAAACCTTCCGGAGCGAGGTCGGAAACATGTTCTGGGTGGATACCGTGCCCAAGCCGGTCAGGATCAAGCTGATCCGGCTGAAAGAAGGCGTGCCGACGCTCCGCGATTTCCGCATTCCCTTCTCGCTGATCTTCGCGACCCCGCGCGACACGCTGCTGCTGGAAGGCACCTACGATTTCAAGAGCGAGAGCGGGCGGGAGTTCCGGCAGGTCTTCATGGCGCCGATCCAGTCCAGCGGGCCGATGCAGGAATACCAGGTCCTTCACAACTGAAGGGCCGGGCCGCCCCGGGGCGCAGGCACGGAGGCCGTGTCAGCGCAGCGCCGGGGGCAGCCATTCCAGCGGGATCATCGGCGAACCGGGCGTCATCGGCAGCTCGGTCACGCCCAGCCGGGCATAGAGCCTGCGCGCCGGATTGTGGGGGGCGACGGAGGCACGCGCGACCTTCCCGCAGCGGATCGCCTCGGCGAAGATCACGTCCCTGATCACGATCCGCCCGCCGCCCACGCCTTTGCGTCCCGGCAGCATCGCGAGGTCGTGGAGCAGGATCTGGTCCGGCGGGTTGGAGAAGATCAGGCGGCCGACCGGCTCGCCGTCGCACTCGATGATCCACTGTTCCAGGCCGGGATAGAGATGCCGCCAATTGTAGAGCTGCGAGACATGCTGCTGGCGGAGCAGGAAGTCCTTCTGGTGCTGCGGCAGGGGCATGCCGTCGAAATCCAGCGCCTTGGACGCGACGAAGATGCGGAAGACCAGCGCCTCGTCCTCCGGCCGCTCGGGCCGCAGGGTCAGGCCGGGCCTGGTGGTCAGGATTCGGTCGCCATCGCGGATCATGCGGGAGAACCCTTTGGTTCGTAGCTTCGGAAAGCTGGAGTAATATGCCTTTGGGGGTATAATGACGGAACGTTACACTTCCGGAAGGAGTTCCGCCATGACTGAATCCGCCGCCGCCCCAGTTGCCGCCCCGGCCGCCGTCCCCGCCGCCGATATCTTTACCCTGGAGGTCTTCACGCCCTGGATCGGGAAGGAGTTCTCGATCCTGCATCCGAACGTATCAGCCGACTTCAAGCTGAGGCTGACCAACGTCTACGATCCCAGCAAGGGGGCGTCCCATCCCCGGTTCCGCAAGCCGCTGACCCTCCAGTTCCGGGGGCCGGCCGACCCGATCCTGCTGGAAGGCTTCTACGATATCGAGGCGGAGGGCACGGGCGTGCTGGGCCTCCACATCGTTCCGACCCTGACGCCGGACCGCGAGGAGAACGGCATGGGCTATCACGTGGCCTTCAACTGACCGGCGGCCGGGCCGCCGCTCCCCCGGGGGAGAGCGGCGACCCGGGAGCGTCGGGTCACGGACGGGTCGGATAGATGCCGTTGGTCGCGATGATATAGTACATCACGAGGTACGGCTCCCGGATGCTGAACGGGGTGGCGCCGGTGGGGTTATTGGCGCCGACGGTCAGGCCGGAGAGCGAGATGGTGCCGGTGCCGATCGAGGTGGCGGTGGGGGTGCCGGCCGGGGCATAGATACTGACGGGCTTCTTCTCGAAAACAGAGGGGTCGTCATAGTTGGCGGTCGCCAGCACGTTGCCATTGCCGGGTCCCGGAAGAGTCGCTTCTCCTGACGAACCCATGATGCTCACGGTCGCCGTCGTCGACGAACTGGTCACCGGATGAACGTGCGGCGCCAGCGGAACGTTGGCGGTGGACAGCGTCGCGTTGACAGCACCGCCCTTGGCGCCGGGGACGTACTGGCTCACGCTGCCATTGAGGTTCAGGATGCCCTGGCCGACGATGGTCCGGCCCTGAAGGTCGGGCAGATTGAAGTTCTGGCCGTTGGAGCCACCGAAAGTGGTGCCAAGCAGCGAGTACAGGGCGGAGTACTGGTTGACCGGAAGATTCTGCCCCTGGCAGGTCTGCCAGTCCTGGGGAGCGAACTGGAACGCGACGGGCATCACTGTGCCCATATACGGATCGGACATGGTCGACTCTTCCTTCCTGGTGCGATGACGAAGCTTCGCGGGTCTGCCCCGCGGGGTGTCCGCCGTTTCCCCCCAACGGATCCCGATCCGTCGGATCGTCTCGGCCTTTTGGCCTCGTCCGAAAGGCATGGGACCCGAGCCATGGCTACCCGAAATCCCGTCCGGATTGAATCGATAAAGCGCCGGAAAAGGAGAATCGATATCGTACTATGCTCGTGATTGGAGGAAGAAGTTGTCCTGGTGCTAATCAGAGGTACCATCGTATGCCACCATGGCGTTGGGAGGCCCTGTCCGGCTCGCCTGGCGGTCCGGTGAAAAGGCGGCATGCTTCGACTCGGATCGTGCCGGCCGGTACCGGCGGAAATTTTCCACACGGCGAGTTCCCCGCATTAGCGAAGAATTAGTCCTTTCGATATAGGCATGCGGGAGGAGCAAGCGCGGGGCATCAGCCGAGAGGCGGCCGGCATGAACGGATGGGCATCCATGGACGTCGAGTACTTCAAGAAGCAGCTGGGCAATGTCTTCGTGGCGGCAGCCATCCCGAGGCCGGTCGAACTGAGGCTGATCCGGGTCAGGGAGGGGGAGGAGGATTTCGAGACCTCCCACGTGTCGTTCACGCTGACCTTCGCCAACCCGTCGGAGGAACGGCTTTCGCCGGGCATTTACCAGTTGACGAGCGAGGACGGGCTGGAGTTCGCCTACGTTCCCCTGATCCCGGTGGCAAGGACCGTGCCGGTGCAGCAATACCTGGCGGAGTTCCCCTGACGTCCGGCGGACGGAAATCGACCGTATCCGGCGCGCGGGTGGCGGGCGTGTTACTCCATTGTATGTGAGAGGGGAGGCGGCGATGGTTGGTCGGATGCGCGCGGGCGGAGTGGTCGATAAGAAGGTGACCGCCGCTCGGAAGGGTGATGGCATGGGTACCCGTCCGACAGAGGGACAGGCGCAGCCGGAAAAGCGTCTGAGCGAAGACATCGCGGAGGCCGGATCGGAACCCAAGGCGGACACGACGGCCGCCACCGGGAACACCCCTTCGTTGAACCGCAAGCTGAACATCCTGCTCGCCCGCATGGGCTTGTCGTAACGGCGCTTGGGTCGGGCCACGGTTCCGGCCTCGAGAGGGTTGGACACGCGGGGTGTTTGTTGCGGTCGGTGCGCAGGCGTGGTACTCCATCGTATGTCGGACGGGGAGTAAGCGATGGTTGCTCAGATGCGCGCGGACGTGGTGGTCGATACGATGACGACCATCGCTCGGAAGATCGACGGCATGGATACATGCCTGACCGAGGGGCAGGCGCGGCTGGAAAAGCGGCTGGACGGTGTCGTCGAGGAGCAGGTAAGGCTGCGCGCCGACATCGCGGAGTTTCGATCGGAGCTCAAGGCGGACATCGCGGAGGTTCGGACGGAACTCAAGGCGGACATCGCGATCGTCGCCGAGAACATCCATTCGTTTGATCGCAAGCTGAACACCTTGCTCGCCCACATGGGCTTGACGGAATAAACCGTAGGTTGGGCCGTGCCCCAACGCAATCCATCGGCGTTGACGGTGTGAGTTGGGCCACGGCCCAACCTTACGGGTTCCGCTTCGAGGGTTTTTGACACACGGCGTGTTTGCTGCGGTCGGTGCGCAGGCTTGGTACTCCATCGTATGTCGGACGGGGAGTAGGTGATGGTTGCTCAGATGCGCGCGGGCGTGGTTGTCGGTACGATGATGACCATTGCCCGGAAGATCAACGGCATGGATACACGTCTGACCGAGGGTCAGGCGCGGCTTGAAAAGCGGCTGGACGGTGTCGCCGAGGGTCAGGCGCGGCTGGAGAGGCGGCTGGACGATGTCGTCGAGGAGCAGGTAAGATTGCGCGCCGACATCGCGGTCGTCACCGAGAATACCCATTCATTGAATCGCAAGCTGAACACCCTGCTCACTCACATGGGCTTGGCGGAATAGCTCGTGGTCTGGACCGTGGTCCAACGCAATCCACCGACGTTGACGATGTGAGTTGGGCCACGTCCCGACCTACGGTTCTCGCCTGCGCGGTCTCCGTTTGCCGGGATGGCGCGTCGGCGCCGTAGGTTGGGCCGTGGCCCAACGCGATCCGTCGGCGTCGATGTTGACGTGGGCGCCATGCATTCGCGGGAAATAGCGCTCCGCGCAACCACGGCCGCGAGTTTCCCGCCGCAATACCCTCACTAATAAGGGCCAACCTGTACACTTGATCCGAATGGGTATATTGTACAAACGGGGTACCCATTGCGTCGGTGCGTGGGTCGAAGAAGTTCGCGTCAGGTGGGGAGGTCGTGATGGGTGTGATGGGACTTGGTCGGCGGGGAAAGCGCGGCGGTCTGACCGGCATGCGGGATCACCTGCACATGTCCACATCCGTCATCGCGCTGGAACCGCGATTCATGTTCGACGCGGCGGGTGTCGCGACGGCGGTCGATTCGGCGGTGCCGGACACGGGGGCGGACCCGCTGTTCGATACCGCCGGCGAAGTGGTGGATCAGGCGCTTCTGGACGCGGCGGCGCAGGCGAGCGTATCGGAACCCCCGGCGGTAGTTGTCGCTGAAACGGTAGCGCCGGAAACAGCTCAGCAGACGGAGCTACCGGCCTCCTTCGTTGGCATCGCTGCGAACAACGGTCGGCAAGAAATCATCTTTATCGACACGGGCGTAGAGGGATGGGAAGCGCTACGCAATGCCATGGCGCCTGGGGTCGAGGTGATCCAGCTCGACCCGACTACCGACGGCATAGCCCAGATCTCCAAAGCACTGCAAGGGCGGTCCGGGATTGATGCTATCCATATCCTGAGCCATGGCGGGAAGGGCGTTGTCAAACTGGGGGCGACCCTGCTGTCAGAGGCGAACATCGACCAATATGCGGATTCACTGGCGGACTGGGGAACCGCCCTGTCGGAACAAGGCGATATTCTGCTCTACGGCTGTTCTGTAGGCGAAAGCGATGAAGGGCTGAACTTCATCACGAAAATGGCAGAACTGACCGGCGGGGACGTTGCCGCGTCAGACGACCAGACGGCTTCGCCTGAATTTGGGGGCGACTTCGTTCTAGAGCGTTCTTCAGGGTCGGTTGATGCCGAAACCATTATCGATTCTCAATCGGTCGGCAATTTTACAGGCAGCCTGGCGCTCACGCTCCCCTCTACTGAAGAATTTGAAACTGGATCGAACGTATCGATAACGCCATCGGGAACAGATGTCACGAATGGCTCCTATACCAACGTTGGCAGTCTGGGTTGGGATGTTTCATTCACTGGAAAAACTCGGGTAACGATTGGCACTGCGGCAACAATATCCAGCAACGCCTCGGATAGGGTTCTGTATTCAAATACTTCATCTGTTTCCGGAAATTTTTTCCGCGAGTTTATTGTCAAAAGGAACGATGGAGTTAATTTTAAGCTAACGTCCCTTGTGATGCATGCGACGGGCAATGCTTCCGGTGCGTCGGTGACGATTACCGGTTATAGGGATGGCGGCGGTACCGCAGTCGGTTCGAAGGCAGTTACAGCAGGTTCCAATGCTACGATTTCATTCGGTACTACCGATAGCGGGTCATTCAAAGACATTGATGAAATTCGGTTCACCTTTGCCAGCGACATTCAGAACCAAGCCGCATGGCATATAGATACTATGGTTATGGCAGCAGCGGAGCCTGATGTCAGCAACTCCGCCCCCACCGCCACCATTACCACGGCCCCTGATGTCACCACGTCCGGCGGCTCCTCTTATGTCGTACGCGTCACCTATGCCGACAGCGATGGCACCATCGATGCTTCGACGATCGGCAATGACGACATTTCCATTGCCGGTCTTGGTACGCCTACAGCCAACATCGTTTCCGGGTCCGGCACCAACAGCACGGTGGTGGATTATACGTTTAGTCCCCCCGGCGGTACCTGGGACAGCGCGGACAACAACACCTATACCGTCAGCCTGGGCAGCGGACCGGTAAATGATAACGGCGCCAGTGCAGTAACGGCGCTGGCGACCGGGACCGCCGATAGCAGCATAACCGTCAACATCGTGGCTGCCGACAATACCGCCCCCACCTTCGACGTGTCCCCCGCCGCGTCCAGCATCACAACCACCGGATTCACCGCCGGGTCGAGTCTCGACGAGTCCGGCACCGTCTATTACGTCGTCGTCGCCGATGGCGCCTCCGCGCCGACCGCGGCGGAGGTGGCGGCGGGGACCGCATCGGGCGGCGGCGCCGCGTTGGCGAGCGGCAATGCCGTGGTCGGTTCGTCCCCCTTCACCAGCAGTTCCAGCATCACGGGTCTGAAATCCGGCACCGCCTACGACCTCTACATGGTCGGCAGGGACACCGCCAACAACCTGATGGCCAATGCCACCAAGGTGGACGTCACCACCTCGGCCGCGACCGTCTCGCTCTCCGTCAACAACGCCACCGCCGCCGAGGCGGCCGGCACCTCCACCGTCACCGCGACGCTCAGCGCGGCGGCCTCCGAAAACACCACGGTGACGATCGGCCGAAAGAGCAGCAGCACCGCGACGCTGACGGACGATTTCACCCTGTCCTCGACGACGATCACCATCCTGGCCGGCAACACCACCGGCACGGCGACCCTCACCGCCGTGCAGGACGCGCTGGACGAGGCGGACGAGACGGCCATCATCGAGGTCACGGCCGTGTCGGGCGGCGGCGGCGCCACCGAGAGCGGCACCCAGGAAGCGACGGTGACGATCACCGACGACGACGCGACGCCGACCCTGTCGATCGCCGATGTCAGCCAGGCCGAGGGCAACAGCGGCAGTTCCACCATGACCTTCACGGTCAGCCTGAGCGCCGCGTCGGGCCAGGCCGTGTCGGTCCAGTATGCCACCTCCGACGGCACCGCGACGACGGCGAACAGCGATTACACCGCCACCAACGGCACCCTGAACTTCGCCGCCGGCGACACGAGCAAAACCTTCACCGTCACCATCGCGGGCGACGCCGCGGCCGAGTCGAACGAGACCTTCACGGTCACCCTGTCCAGCCCCAGCAACGCGACGATCTCCACCGCCACCGCCACCGGCACCATCACCGACGACGACAGCGGCCCCACGATCACCAGCGCCACCTATGACGCCACCACGGGCGTGCTGGCGGTGACCGGCGCCACCCTGACCAACGGCGGCGCGATCGACGAGACCAAGCTGACGCTGACCGGCGAGGGCGGCACGACGTATACCCTGACCGAGACCGGCGCGATCACGGCCAGCAGCACCACCGGGTTCTCCATCACGTTGAACGCGACCGACAAGGCGGCGGTCAACCAGATCCTGAACAAGGCCGGCACCAGCTCGACCGGCGCCACCACCTACAACCTCGCGGGTGCCGCCGACTGGCACGGCACGGGCAACGCCGACACGACCGGCAACGCGGTGAACGTCAGCAACGTGCCCGTGCCGGAGATCACCAACGCCACCTACGACGCCTCGACCGGCGTATTGGCGGTGACCGGTACCGGCTTCCTGACGCTGTCGGGCGCCTCGAACGACATCGACGTGTCCAAGCTGACGCTGACCGGCCAGGGCGGCGGCACCTATACGCTGACCACGTCCAGCGTCGAGATCAGCAACGGCACATCGTTCTCGGTCACGCTCAGCGCCGCGGACAAGCGGGCCGTCAACGGGTTGCTGAACAAGAACGGCTCCGCGGCGGTCGGCGGCACCACCTACAACCTCGCGGCGGCGGAGAACTGGGCGGCGGGCGCCGCTTCAGGGGTCACCGACGTCGATGCCACCGGCAACGCCGTCACGGTCAGCAACGTGACGGCCCCGACGATCACGTTAGCCACCTACGACGCCACATCGGGCGTGCTGACGGTGACCGGCACCGGGCTGGTGGCGGCGTCGGGCGCCACCAACGACATCACGGCCAACACCCTGACGCTGACCGGCGAGGGCGGGGCGACCCATACCCTGACCACCACCGCGAACGTCGAGGTGACCAGCGCCACGTCCTTCTCGATCACGCTGGACGCGACCGACAAGGCGGCGGTCAACCAGATCCTGAACAAGGCCGGCACCACCTCGACCGGCGGCACCACCTTCAACCTCGCGGCGGCGGACGACTGGAACACGGTGATCGCCGACACCAGCATCGCCGACGCGACCAACGCGGTGACCGTCAGCAACGTGCCCGCGCCGACGATCACGTCGGCCACGTACAACGCCTCGACCGGCACCCTGACGGTGACCGGCACGGGCTTCACCAAGCTCAGCGGCGCCACCAACGACATCGACGTCAGCAAGCTCAGCCTGACCGGCGAGGGCAACAACAGCTACACGCTGACCACGTCGAGCGTGGAGATCACCAGCGGCACCAGCTTTGCGGTGACGCTGAGCGCCGCCGACAAGCTGGCGGTCAACGGCCTGCTCAACTACAACGGCACCGTCTCGGTCACCTCCACCACCTACAACCTCGCGGCGGCGGAGGATTGGGCGGCGGGCGCCGACGCGGCGGTCACCGTGGCCGATCTCACCGGCAACGGCGTGACGGTCAGCGGCGTCGCGGACCCGGCCATCACCTCGGCCGCCTACGACGTCTCGACCGGCGTGCTGACGCTGACCGGCACCGGCTTCGTGGCTTGGCCGGGCGCCACCAACGACGTCACGGTGTCCAAGCTGACCCTGAGGGGCGAGGGCTCGGGGACCCGCGTCCTGACCACGTCGAACGTCGAGGTGACCAGCGCCACCAGCATCACGATGACGCTGAACGCCGCCGACCAGGGGGCGGTGGCGCTGTTGCTCAACAAGAACGGCACCAGCTCGACCGGCGCCACCACCTACAACCTCGCCGCGGCGAGCGGCTGGAACACGGTGATCAACGACGAAGCGAGTGACAGCACCACCCCGGTGACGGTCAGCAACGTGCCGGTTCCGACGATCACGTCAGCCACCTACGACGCCACGTCCGGCGCGCTGGTGGTGACCGGCACCGGCTTCACGAAGCGGAGCGGGGTCACCAACGACATCGACGTCTCCAAGCTGGCGCTGAGCGGCGAGGGCGGCGACAGCCGGACCCTGACCACGTCGAGCGTCGAGGTGACCAGCGCCACCAGCTTCACCGTGACGCTGAACGCCGCCGACCTGGCTGCGGTGGCGCTGTTCCTGAACAAGAGCGGCACCAGTTCGACCGGCGGCACCACCTACAACCTCGCGGCGGCGGAGGATTGGGCGGCCGGCGCCGACGCGGCGGTCACCGTGGCCGATCTCACAGGCAACGGCGTGACCGTCAGCAACGTGGCGGTTCCGGCCATCACGTCGGCCACCTACGACGTCTCGACCGGCATCCTGACGGTGACCGGCACCGGCTTCCTGAAGCTGAACGGCGCCACCAACGACATCGACGTCACCAAGCTCACCCTGAGCGGCGAAGGTGCCGCGACCCGCACGCTGACCTCGACCAATGTCGAGATCACCAGCGGCACCAGCTTCGCGGTCACGCTGAACGCCAACGATCAGGCGGCCGTCGCCCTGTTCCTGAACAAGGCCGGCACCAGCTCGACCAGCGGCACCACCTATAACCTCGCGGCGGCGGAGGATTGGGCGGCGGGTGCCGCCGCCGGCGTCACCGACGTCGACGCGACCGGCAACGGCGTGACCGTCAGCAACGTGGCCGTCCCCACGATCACGTCCGCCACCTACAACGTGACATCCGGCGTCCTGGTGGTGACCGGCACCGGCTTCCTGTCGAAATCGGGCGCCACCAACGACATCGACATCACCAAGCTGAGCATCCTGGGCGATGTCGGCAGCTATACGCTGACCACCGCCAGCACCGCCGACGTGGAGATCACCAGCGCCACCAGCTTCACGGTCACGCTGGGCATGACCGACAAGAATGCCGTGGCGCTGCGGCTGACCAAGGACGGCCTCACCTCCACCGGCAGCGTCACCTACAACCTGGCGGCGGCGGAGGACTGGGCGCGCGGGGCCGACGGGACGGTGACCATCGCCGACCTGACCACCAACGCCATCACGGCATCGGGCAACAACGCCACGCCGACGATCACCAACCTGGACACCAACAGCGTCGCCTGGGCCGGCACGGGCAATACGGTGACCCTGGACGACGGCTTCAACGCGACCGTCGCGGATACCGAACTCGGCGCGCTGAACGGCGGGAACGGCAACTGGAGCGGCGCGTCCCTGACCGTCCAGCGGTCCGGCACGGCGGTGACGACCGACACTCTCGGGTTCAACACCGGTTCCATCAGCAGCAACGCCGCGCTGTTCACGGTCAGCGGCGGCAACCTCCAGTCGGGCGGCAACACCTTCGCCACCTTCACCAGCACCAACGGCGTCCTGACCGTCAACTTCAACAGCACCGGGACGGCGGCGACCACGGCCCTGGTCCAGGACGTGCTGCGGCGCGTGACTTTCGGCACCGACAGCCCGACCGGCAACATGGCGCTGGCCTACAGCCTGAGCGACGGCAACACCGCCGCCACCGGGACGGTCACCGTCACCAGCAACACCATCACCGTCAACGCGACTGGCGAGACCAGCGACGCCGACCGCAACAGCGTGACCCTGCGCGAGGCGGTGGCGATCGCGGCGGCGCAGTCGGCGGGGGCGGAGACGCTGGTGCTGACCAGCGCGCTGGCGTCGCAGACCAACACGCTGACCTCCGGCCTGACACTGGCGGAAAGCCTGACTATCGACGCCGACTCGGCCAGCGGCTTCGCGCTGGCGGGCGACACGGTCACCCTGGATTCGGGCGTGGTCCTGACCGTGACGAACGGGGCGGCCGACACCGCGACGATCACCAGCACGCTCGCCGGCAGCGGCGGGATCACCAAGACCGGCGCCGGCACGCTGACGCTGAGCAACAGCGCCAACACCTATTCCGGCGCCACCCAGATCAGCGCGGGCACGCTGGCCACCACGGGCGGCGGCGGCATCGGCAATTCCAGCGCGGTGACGGTGGACGGCGGCGCCACCCTGTCGCTGACCGGCGGCGACACCATCGGGTCGCTGGCCGGGGCCGGCACGGTGTCGCTGGGCGCCAATACCCTGACGACCGGCGGCAACGACACCACCACCTCGTTCAGCGGCGTGATCGAGGGGACCGGCGGCAGCGTCACCAAGAGCGGGACCGGCACGATGACGCTGACCGGGGCCAGCACCTTCACCGGCACGCTGACCGTCAGCGCCGGCGGCGTGACGCTCAACCATAGCGGCGGCACGGCGCTGGCGGACACCGCCACCGTCACCCTGTCGGGCGGCACGCTGACCCTGTCGTCGTCGGCCGAGACGATCGGCACCCTGTCCGGCAGCGGCGCGCTGGCGCTGGGCGCCAACGCGCTGACCGTCACCCAGTCCAGCGACGGCACCCTGTCCGCCACCATCACCGGCACGGCCGGCAGCAGCCTGACCAAGGCCGGCGGTTCCAAGCTCACGCTCAGCAGCACGAGCAATTCCGGCGGCTGGTCGGGCGGCCTGTCGGTGACGGCCGGCACGGTGTCCGTCGGGGCCGACAGCAATTTGACCAGCGGCACCGTCTCCCTCAACGGCGGCACCTTGAACCTCAATAACTTTGGCGGCGGCAGTACCGACAACGCCATCGAGCTGGGGTCGTCCGGCGGCATCATCAGCGTCACCACCAGTGCCGCCGAGGTGTCGGGCAACATCACCGGAACGGGAGCCCTGACCAAGACCGGCGCGCTCCTGACCTTGAGCGGAACCAACGGCTATTCCGGCGGCACCTTGGTCGGCGGGTCCAACGGGATCAGCATCGCCAGCGCGACCAACATCGGCACCGGCGCCATCACCTTCAACACGTCGGACACCGCGCTGACCATCACCGGCAGCGGCGTGACGATCACCAACGCCATCTCCGCCAGCAACAACGCCACCATCACCAACGCCAACGCGGTGACGCTGTCGGGCGCGCTCTCGAGCACGGGCACGCTCACCAAGGCGGGGGCGGGGGCGCTGACCGTGAGCGGGACCAGCAATACCCACTCCGGCGATTGGGCGGTTTCCGCCGGGACGCTGGTGGCGTCGGGCGGCAGTGCTATCGGCAACGCCGCCGCGGTCACCCTGTCCGGCTCCGGCGTGTTCCAGGCGAGCGGCAACGAAACGATCGGCGCCCTGACCGGCAACGGTTCGGCCGCCACCGACGTGACCATCGACAGCGGCATGACGCTGACCGCGACCTATGCCAGCGACGCCACCATGGCCGGGGTGATCGGCGGCGCCGGCGCCTTCGCCAAGGCGGGGGCGGGCGTGCTCACCCTGTCGGGCACCAACACCTATACCGGGGCGACGACGGTGTCGGCGGGCGGGCTGAGCGTCGCCGGCGACGGCAACCTGGGCGGCGGCGCCGTGACGCTGAACGGCGGCACGCTGACGGTGACCGGCGCCACCACCATCGACAACCTGATCGAGCTGGAGGTGAACGGCGGCACGGTCGGCGCTTCCGCCGCCGTCACCCTGTCCGGCGTGATCTCCGGCTCGGGCGCTCTCACCAAGACCGGCAGCAGCGCGCTGACGCTGAGCGGCAACAACACCTATACCGGCGCCACCGCCATCAACGCCGGAGTCGTGATCCTCTCGCACAGCAACGCGCTGGGCACGTCGGCCGGCGGCACCACGGTGGCCAGCGGCACCACGCTGAGGCTGGGCAACGGCCTCACCATCGCCGACGCGCTGACGCTGAGCGGCACCGGCGTCAACGCCGCCTATGGCGCGCTGAAGGTCAACGAGGGCAGCGGCTCGGCCACCGTCACCGGCACCATCACGCTGGCGGCCGACGCTTCGGTCGGCGCCTTCAACAGCGGGGATTCGCTGACCCTGAGCGGGATCGTGTCCGGCGCCTTCGCCCTGACCAAGGTCGGCAGCGGCACCGTGACCCTGTCGGGGGCCAACGACTATACCGGCGCCACCACCGTGTCGACCGGCACGCTGGTTGCCGGGCACGCCACGGCGCTGGGCACGACCGGCGGTGCTACGACCGTCAGCAACGGCGCCACGCTGAAGATCGCGGACAACATCACGGTCGCCGAGAACCTGACGATCTCGGGCGAGGGCGTCGGCAGCGCCGGGGCGCTGGTCGGCGGCGTCGGCTCCACGCTCAGCGGCACGGTCGCCCTGAACGAAGACGGCACGGCGATCGGCGCCGCGAGCGGCGCCAGCCTGACGGTTTCGGGCGTCATCACGGACGGCGGCAACAAGCTGATAAAGGCCGACGCGGGCACGGTGGTGCTGACCGGCACCAACGCCCTCACCTATGAAGTGGAGATCGCCGGCGGAACGCTGACCCTGGGTTCCGCCGGCGCGCTCGGCACGCCGACGACCGTGAACTTGAAGAGCGGCGCCACCCTGTCGGTGACGACCGACCTTAGCTATGCAAACGGCATCGTGCTGGATACCGGCGGCGGCACCATCAATGTCGCCAGCGGCGTCACCTTCACCGTGCAAGGTGCGGTGACCGGCTCCAACGCCCTGCTCAAGACGGGGACCGGCGGCCTGACGCTGACCAGCACCGGCAACTCGGCCGGGGCCACCACGCTGGAGGTGAGGGGCGGTACGGTGTCGGTGGCGAGCGACGGCACGCTGGTGGGCGGCGCCGTGACGCTGAACGGCGGCACGCTGACGGTGACCGGCACCGGCGCCATCGACAACGCCATCACGATGAACAGCAGCGGCGGCGGCACGGTGGAAAACGCCAACGCGGTCACCCTGTCGGGCGTGATCAGCGGCTCGGGCGCGCTGACCAAGACGGGGGCCGGCGTCCTGACGCTGACCGGCACCCAGACCCATACCGGCACGACGTCGGTCCTGGCCGGAACGCTGAGCGTGGCGGGTGATTCCAACCTGGGCTCCAACGCCGTGACGCTGAACGGCGGCACGCTGACGGTGACCGGCACCGGCGCCAACATCGACAACGCCGTCACGCTGGGCAGCAGCGGCGGCACGGTGAGCAACGCCAACGCGGCCACGCTGTCGGGCGTGATCGGCGGTTCCGGCGCGCTGACCAAGACGGGGGCCGGCACGCTGACCCTGTCGGGCACCCAGACCCATACCGGCACGACGTCGGTCCTGGCCGGAACGCTGAGCGTGGCGGCCGACGCCAACCTGGGTTCCGGGGCGCTGACGCTGAACGGCGGTACGCTGACGGTGACCGGGACCGGCGCGCAGACCATCGACAACGCGCTCAACCTTGGGACGGACGGCGGCACGCTCTCTTACGGTCTGACCGGTGGCAGCGACGCGCTGACCCTGACCGGGCTGATTTCCGGCTCCGCCACCCTGACCAAGACCGGGGCGGGCACCCTGACCCTCGACAACACCGGCAATTCGGCCGCCGCCGCGGCGCTGACCGTCAGCGGCGGCGCGGTCGCCGCAAGCTCCGACAGCCGGCTGGTCGGCGGCACGGTGACGCTCGACGGCGGCGCGCTGATCGTGGCCGGCGCCAGCACGTATGACAACCTGATCTCGCTCGGGGCCGGCGGCGGCACGATCAACGGCGGGTTGAACACCACCGCCACCGCCATCCTCTCGGGCATCATCAGCGGGGCCGGCGCGCTCACCAAGATCGGGGCCGGGACGGTCCGGCTGAACGGCGCCAACACCTATTCCGGCATCACCACCATTTCCGTCGGCTCTCTCGAACTGGGCCATGCCAACGCCCTGGGGTCGACCGCCGCCGGGACGGTGGTCGCGGACAGCGCCAATTTGGCCATCGCCGGGGTGACGATCGCCGAAGACCTGACGATCACCGGCAGCGGGCTTGGGAATCTGGGCGCTCTCTTGAGCTCCGGGACCAGCGGGGTCAGCGGCTCCGTCACCCTGGCCGGCCACGCCAGCATCGGCGTGCTCACGAGTGGGACCCTGACCATCTCCGGGGTGATCGACGACGGCGCTTCCACCTTCAACCTGACCAAGGTCAACGCCTCCGGCGTCACGAACGGCACGCTCGTCCTGTCCGGCGCCAACAGCTACGACGGGACGACGACGATCAGTGCCGGCACGTTGGTGGCGGCGCACAACACGGCGCTCGGCAGCACCACCGGCACCACCACTGTGAGTAGCGGCGCCGCCCTGGAACTGGGCAACGGCGTGACGGTGGCCGAGAATGTCAGCATCGCCGGCACCGGCGTTTCCAGTGCCGGGGCGTTGCGGGTCGATACCGGCACGGCCACGCTGAGCGGCACCGTGACCATGACCGTCGCCAGCATGATCGGCGCCGGTACGGGCGGCAGCCTGACCGTCAGCGGCGTGATCAGCGGCAGCTTCAACCTGACCAAGGTCGGCGTCGGCACGGTGACCCTGAGCGGCGCCAATACCTATACGGGCGCCACCACCGTGAGCGCCGGAACGCTGCTGGTCACCGGCTCGCTCGGCAGCACCTCCGGCCTCACCGTCGCCACGGGAGCGACGCTGGGCGGCACCGGCAGCATCTTCGCCGCCAGTTCGTCCAACCTGCTGACGGTCAGCAGCGGCGGCACGCTGGCGCCCGGCGTGGCGGGCGCCAACAGCGGCGCCGGCACGCTGACGGTCAACGGCAACCTGACCATTTCGTCGGGCGGCACGCTGTCGGTGGACATCGCCGGGTCCACCGCCGGCACCGGATACGACCAGGTGGTGGTGAACGGCACGGTGACCGTCACGGGCGCCACCCTGACGGTCAATCACAGCTACACGCCAGGCAACGGCGACACCTATCGGCTGATTTCCAACGACAGCACCGACAGCATCACCGGGACCTTCAACACGGGGAACCCGAGCACCACGCTGGCCGAGGCCGCCACGCTGACCGCCGGCGGCAACAGCACGGTGCTGACCGCCTATTACGCCGCCACCGATGCCGGCGCCACGTCGGGCGGCAACGAGTTCATGCTGCGGGCACCGTATGACACGGCGCCGACGCTGACGGTGGTCTCCTCGGGGACGCGGACGGTGGCCCTGGCCGATGCCGCCAACGGCCTGGCCGATGTTGCGAACGCCGCCGTCACCGATACCGAGGGGCAGTGGAACACCGGCACGCTGACGGTGAGGCGGGTGACCTCGGGCGGCACGGCGGACGGGTCGATCAACGACGTGTTCACCTTCCTGACCGGCGCCGGGCTGACCATCTCCAACAGCATCACCCGGGCCTCGAACGGCACCGGCACGGTGTCGGACGGCGCCACCTCGTTCGCCACCTGGGCCTATACCAGCAGCACCGGCACGCTGGTCTTCACCTTCGACACCAACGCCACCACCGCGCGCGTCCAGTCCCTGGTGCGCAGCATCGGCTACAGCAACGCCACGCCATATGGCGACGCCATCATCCGCCTGACGCTGACCGACAAGTTCGCGACCAACGCGGTCAGTGCCGACGTGACGGTGACCAGCAGCACGATCTATGTCGATCAGTCCAACGACACCGACAGCGACGGCGACGCCGCCGACGGGTTCTCGCTGCGCGAGGCGCTGGCCCGCGGCGTCACCCAGACCGGGGCCGACACCATCAAGGTGGCCTTGGCCGACACCACGACGATCACGCTGACCAGCGGCGCCACCGTCGGGGCCGGCGACACGCTGGATACCGACCTGGCCAACGGGCTGACCATCACCGGCTCCACGCTGACCCTGGGCGGCAACGTCACCGTCACCAACGGCAGCGCCGACACCGCCACCATCGGCAGCACGATCGCCGGGACGGGCTTCGGCATCACCAAGACCGGGGCGGGTACGGTGACCTTGTCGGGCTCCAACTCCCTGACCGGCGCCCTGGCCGTGACGGGCGGCACGCTGGCGTTCGGGGCGACCAACAACATCTCCACCACCTCGGGCCTGACGCTGGACGGCGGCACGCTGGCCGCCACGGCGGCCGTCACCTATGCCAAGGGCATCACCCTGGGCAGCGGCGGCGGCACTGTCGATTTCTCCGGCGGCAGCACCACCCTGTCGGGCAATGTCACCGGCACCGGCGCCCTGACCGTAACCAGCACCGCCGCCGGCAATTCCCTCACCCTTTCCGGCAGCGCCAACGCCCATCAGGGCGGCACCACGCTGCAAAGCGGCATCCTGCAATTGAACAGCGACAGCGCCGCGGGCACCGGCACGCTGACCATCAACGGCGGCAAGATCCGCGTCGGCTCGGCCATGACGCTGACCAACGCCGTGACGCTGGGCGGCACCCTGACCTTCTCAGGCTCCCATGCGCTCACCTTCTCCGGCGCCGTGAACCTGGGCGGCGCCGACCGCACCATCGACAATTCGATCCCTGCCGACCTCACCTTCAGCGGCGCGATCAGCAACGGCAGCCTGACCATAGCCGGCAGCGCGGCAACCGGCGCCGTCATCCTGTCGGGCAACAACTCCCACACCAACACCACCGTCAGCGGCGGCAACGGCACCACCAATACCAACACCCTGTCGGTGGCGAGCGACGACAGCCTGGGGACCGGTACCGTCACCCTGAACGGCGCCGGCTCCATCCTGAAGGTCACCGGCGCCACCACGATCGACAACGCTCTCTTCATCGGCAGCAGTGGCGGCAAGGTGGAAAACACCGCCGCCGCCACCCTGTCGGGGATCATCTCGGGCAGCGGGGCCTTGAACAAGCAGGGGGCGGGCACCCTGACCCTGACCGGCACCAACACGCATACCGGTTCGGTCACGGTCGGCGCCGGCACGCTGGCCCTGTCGGGCGGCAGTTCGATCGGCAACGACAGCGCCGTCACGGTGGAGGCCGGCGCCACGCTGAGCCTGACCGGCGGCGGGGAAACCATCGGGTCGCTGGCCGGGGCCGGCAATGTCAGCCTGACCTATGCCCTCACGGTCGGCAACGCCAGCGACACCACCTTCTCCGGCGTCATCTCCTCGACCAACACCAGCGGTATCGTCAAGGTCGGCGCCGGCACCCTGACCCTGTCGGGCGCCAACACCTACACCGGCAGCACCACGCTGTCGGCCGGCGGGCTGAGCCTGAGCGGCGGCGCCGCCATCGCCGACGCCGGCGCGGTCACCGTGGCGAGCGGGGCCACCCTGACGCTGAACGCCTCGGAAACCATCGGCTCGCTGGGCGGGGAAGGCGCCGTGGCGCTGGGGGCCAATACCCTGACCGCCGGCGGCAACGATACCTCCACCAGCTTCTCCGGCGTCATCGGCGGCACCGGCGGCCTGACCAAGGCGGGCACCGGCACCTTCACCCTGTCGGGCGCCAACACCTACGAAGGCGCCACCACCGTCTCGGCCGGCCTGCTGGTGGCGGCCCATAATACCGCGCTGGGGACCACCACCGGGGCGACCACGGTGGCGACCGGCGCCTCGCTGGGCTTCAGCGGCGGCGTCACCGTGGCCGACGCGGTCACCGTCGCCGGGGCCGGCCTGAGCTCTGGCGGCGCGCTGTACAATGTCAGCGGGAGCAATACCCTGTCGGGCGCGGTCACCGCGACCGCCAATTTCACCCTCGGCGCCTCCGCCGGCACGCTCACCCTGGGCGGCCAGATCTCCGCAGCGGGCTCGACCCTCACCAAGTCCGGCTCCGGGACCGTGGTGCTGGGCGGCACCGGCAGCACCACCGGCGGCATCGCCGTGGACGCCGGCACCCTGCTGGTGACCGGCGGCGTGAGCGGCAACGCCACCGTGTCCGCCGGCACGCTGGGCGGCACCGGCACCGTCACCGGCAACGTCACGGTCGCTTCCGGCGCGACGCTGGCGCCCGGCGTGGCCGGAACCAACAACGGCATCGGCATGCTCACCATCGCCGGCGACCTGACGCTGGCCGGCACCCTGTCGATCGATCTGGCCGGCACGGCGCCGAACTTCACCGCCGGCACCGACCACGACCAGGTCTCGGTCAGCGGCGCGGTGACGCTCACCACCGCCAGCGCCGCCATCGCCGTCCCGACCTATTCGGTGACGGGCGGCAGCAACAACAGCTTCGTGGTGGTGAACCAGACGGGGGCAGGCACCATCACGGGGACGCTGAACGGCGTCGCGGAAGGCGGCAGCTTCACCAGCAACAGCCGCTCCTTCCGCGCGAGCTATGCGGGCGGCACCGGCAACGACCTGACCCTGAACGACAATTCGCCGCCCAGCCTGGACCTGAACGGGGCGGCCGACGGGACCGGGGCCACCGTGACCCTGGCCGATGCCGGCGGCAGTCTGGCTTCCGCCACGGCGAGCGATGCGGACGCCAACTGGAACGGCGGCACCCTGACGGTGCGGCGGGTGACCGCGGGCGGGACCGCCGACGGCAGCGTCAACGACGTGTTCAGCTTCCTCGCCGACGTGGTGGCGACCGGGACCATCGCCAAAGGGGCGGACTCGACCGGTACCCTGACCAGCGGCGGCACCGCCTACGCCACCTGGAGCTACACCAGCGCCTCCGGCCTGCTGTCGATCACCTTCAACGGCAACGCGACCTCTGGCAATGTCCAGACGCTGGTCCGCAACATCGGCTATGCCAACGCCACGCCCTATGGCGACGCCACGATCCGCTTCACCCTGGCGGACGCCGCCGCGTCCAGCACCACCGCCGACCTGACGGTGACCAGTTCGGTGATCTATGCCGACCTGAGCGCCGACAGCGACAGCGACGGCGACGCCGCCGACGGCTTCTCGCTGCGCGAGGCGCTGGCACGCGGCGCGGCGCAGGCGGGGGCGGACACCGTCAAGGTCAAGCTGGCCGACAATTCCACCGTCACGCTCGGCAGCGGCGTCACGTCAGGGGCGGGCGACACGCTGGACTTCGACGAGGCGAACGGCGTCACCATCGCCGGAAGCACGATCACGCTGGGCGGCGCGCTGAGCCTCTCCAACGGTACCGGCGACACCGCGACCGTCAGCGCGCCGCTCGCCGGCAGTGCTGCGCTGACCAAGGCCGGCGCGGGAACGGTGACCCTGTCGGGCACCAACACGCGGACGGGCGCCACGACGGTGTCGGCCGGCACCCTGGCGCTGTCCGGCGGCTCGTCCCTCGACGACGCCGCGGCGGCGACCGTCTCCACGGGCGCCACCCTGTCGCTCGGCGCGGACGAGGCGATCGGCTCGCTCGACGGCGGCGGCACGGTGGCGCTGGGCTCGCACACCCTGACCGTCGGCGGCGCCGACACCTCGACCAGCTTCTCCGGCGTCATCGGAGGAACCGGCGGGCTGACCAAGGCCGGCACCGGCACGCTGACCCTGACGGGAGTCAACACCTACACGGGGGCCACCACGGTCTCGGCGGGCGGCCTGACGCTCGACAACGCGAGCGGCACGGCGCTGGCCGACGGCAGCGCGGTTTCGGTGACCGGCACGCTGACCCTGTCGTCCGCCGCCGAGACGATCGGCGCGCTGTCCGGGACCGGCACGGTCGCGGTCGGCGCCAACGCGCTGACCGTCAGTCAGACCACCGACACCAGCTTCACCGGCGGCCTGACCTCGTCCGCCGGCGGCAGCCTGACCAAGGCCGGCAACGGCACCCTGACCCTGCAGAACGCCGCCAACAGGACGAACTTCCTGGGCGCCACGACGGTGTCCGGCGGCACGCTGGCCGTCGGCAAGGGCAGCCCGTCGGCCGTCAGCGGGAAGGACTCCCTGGGCGCCGGGGCGCTGACGCTGGACGGCGGCACCCTGAGCGTCAGCGGACAGGGCCAGCAGGTCTTCGCCCAGGCCGTCACCATCGGCAGCGGCGGCGGCACGATCCACACGACGGTCAACGCCAAGCTGAGCGGCCAGATCACCGCGGCGTCCGGCGTCACGCTGACCAAGACCGGCTCCGGCGGCGTGCTGACGCTGAGCAACACGTCCAACAGCACCAGCTTCGCCGGCAACATCACGGTGGCCGCCAACGGCAGCGCGCTGGAGTTCGGCGACAGCTCGGGGATTTCCGCCGGCCAGGCCAATACCGGCACGATCACGCTGGGGGCGAGCACCACGCTCCAGCTTCCCACCCTCGGCAGCGCCGCGACCCTGACCCTGGGCAACGCGGTGGTGCTGACCGGCAACGCGACGGTGCAGACCTCCGCCAACGTCCTGACCCTGTCGGGCGCCGTCACCGGCAGCTTCTCATTGAGCAAGTTCGGGTCCGGCACGCTGGCGCTGGGCGGCACCAACGGCTATGGCGCCACCTCGGTCTCGGGCGGCACGCTGAGCGTCGGCGCCGACGGCAATCTCGGGTCCGGCACGGTGACCCTGAACGGCGCGAACGTGACCCTGCTGCTGGGCGACGGGGCGGCGGTCAACAACGCCGTGGCGATCGGCACCGACGGGGGCCGGGTGACGGTGGCCAGCGGCGCCGCCGCCGGGCTGTCGGGCGTGATCTCCGGGTCGGGCGCGCTGACCAAGGACGGCGAGGGCACGCTGACCCTGTCGGGGAACAACACCCATAGCGGGTCCGCGACGGTATCGGCCGGAATCCTGGTCGCCGGGCACAACAACGCGCTCGGCAACACCACCGGCGCCACCACCGTCTCCAGCGGCGCCACGCTCCGGATCGGCTCCGGCGTGACGGTCGCCGACGCGGTGACGATCAGCGGCACCGGCGCCGGCGGCATCGGCGCGCTCCACGCGGCGTCCGGCACCGGCACCCTGTCCGGCGCCGTGACCCTGGCGGCCGACGCGACGCTGGGCGCCGCCTCCGGCGCCACCCTGGCCCTGACGGGCGGGATCACCGACGGGTCCTCGACCTTCAACCTGACAAAGGCCGGCGAAGGCACCGTGGCGCTGACCACATCGGCGTCCAGCTACGACGGCACCACCACGGTGTCGGCCGGCACGCTGTCGGTGGATGCCGACAGCCGCCTGGGCACCGGCAAGCTGACCCTCGCCTCCGGCACCATTTTCCAGGTGACCGCCGCCACGACGATCGACAACGCCATCGAGCTGACCGGCGCCGCGACCATCCGGACCGACGCCGACGTGACCCTGCAAGGCGCGCTGTCGGGCGGCGCGCAGGCGCTGTCCAAGACCGGCACGGGCAAGCTGACCCTGACCAACACCGGCAACGAGGCGGGGCTGACCGGCGGCGTGACGGTCTCGGCCGGCACCCTGGCGGTGTCGGCCGACGACGCGCTGGTCGCCGGCACGGTGACGCTGAACGGCGGCACGCTGTCCGCGACCTCCGCCGCCACCATCGACAACGACATGGCCCTCGGCTCCGGCGGCGGCACCATCGACCTGTCCACCGCCTCCCTGACCCTGGCCGGGGTGATCAGCGGCAGCGGGGCGCTCGCGGTCGGCGGCACCAGCGCCACCAACGTCCTGACCCTGTCCGCCAGCAACACCAACAGCGGCGGCGTGACGCTCAACAACGGGGTCGTCCAGGTCGGTTCGAACACCGCGCTCGGCACCGGCACGCTGTCCGTGCTGGGCGGCGGCATCGGGGCCAGCGGGTCCGGCAGCTTCACGCTCGCCAACGCCGTCGCGATCGGCGGCACCTTCACCATGGCCGGTTCGGGCGCGCTGACTTTCACGGGCACCGTCAACCTGGGCGGGGCGACCCGCACCGTCAACAACTCGACCACCGCCGCCCTGACCTTCGGCGGCGTCATCGGCAACGGCGGGCTGACCGTCGCCAGCACGGGTACCGGCAAGGTCTTCCTCACCGCCGCCAACACCCATGCCGGCGGCACCTCGGTGACCGCGGGCACGCTCAGCGTGTCGGCCGACGCGAACCTGGGCACGGGCTCCCTGACGCTGGCCGGCGGCACGCTGGAGTTCACCGGCACCGGCGCGCAAACCGTCGCCAAGGCCATCACGCTGGGCACCGGCGGCGGCACGATCCTCTACGGTCAGACCGGCAGCACCGACACGCTGACGCTGTCCGGCGCCATCACCGGCTCGACGACGCTGACCAAGGCGGGCGCGGGCACGGTGGACCTGACCGGCAGCACCAACAACAGCTCCGCCTGGGCGACCTCGGTCCAGGGCGGCGTGGTCATGCTGACGGCCGACGTCAACCTGGGCTCCAGCGCGGTGACGCTCGCCGCCGACACGGCGCTGCGGGTCAAGACCAGCACGACGATCCACAACAACACCACGCTGACCGGCAACGCCTCGGTCCAGACCGACGAAGCGGTGACCATCAGCGGCACTCTCGCGGCCAACGGCTTCACCCTCCGGAAGATCGGCACCGGCACCCTGACGGTGTCCGGCGCCACCGGCGGCATGACCGTCAACGCCGGCAACGTCGCCATCGGCTCCGCCTCGGCGCTGAGCGGCGCCGTGACGCTCGACGGCGGCACGCTCGCCATCACCGCCACCACGGCCACCGCGATCACCAACGACTTCACCCTGGGCAGCGGGCACGGCACGCTGGATACCGCCGGCCCGGTCACCCTGTCGGGCGCCATCACCGGGTCGGGCAACCTGGTCAAGACCGGCACCGGCACGCTGACCCTGACCGGGGCCAACAGCTTCAGCGGCACCACCACGATCAGCGGGGGCAGGCTGGCGGTCAACGGGTCGATCACCGGCACCGGCGCGGTCTCGGTCGCCTCGGGCGGCACGCTGGGCGGCACCGGCACCCTGGCCGGCGCCGTCTCGGTCGCCTCGGGCGGCACCATCGGGGCCGGCAACAGCCCCGGCACGCTGACGCTGAACAACGGCCTGACCATCGCCTCCGGCGGCACCCTGTCGGCGGAGCTGGACGGCACCACCGCGGGGACCGGGTACGACCAGATCGTGGTCACCGGCACCGTGACCATCACCGGCGCCACGCTGACGCTGACCGCCGGCTTCACGCCCGCGCAGGGCGACAGCTTCACGCTGATCGACAATGACGGCAGCGACCTCGTCACCGGCACCTTCAGCGGTCTCGCCGAGGGCGGCCTGGTGACCGTCGGCACCAAGTCCTACCGGATCTCCTATGCCGGCGGCACCGGCAACGACGTCGTCCTGACCGTGGTCCCGGCCGTCACCGACGCCAACATCTCGATCTCGGGCGCCACCGGCACGGGCGGCGCCTTCAGGATCGGCGACACCGTCACCGCGACCTGGAACAGCACGTCGGCCGGCGACAACAACAGCGCGCTGACCGGCGTCACGGTCGATTTCAGCCAGTTCGGCGGCGGCTCGGCGGTGAGCGCCTCCAACAGCTCCGGCACCTGGACCGCCACCTACACCATCGCCGCGGGCACCATCGAGACGACCGGCCGCAACGTCAGCGTCACCGCGAGCGGCCCCAACGGCACCTCGACCACCGCCGCCGACACCACCGGCGCCTCCGTGGACACGGCGACCGCGACGGTGACCAACGTCACCTCGACCACCACCGACGGTTCCTACAAGGCCGGCGACACCGTCAGCATCCAGGTGGAATTCAACCAGGCCGTGACCGTCACCGGCACGCCCCAGCTCACGCTGGAGACCGGCACGACCGACCGGGCGGTCAACTACGTCTCCGGTTCCGGCACGAGCACGCTGACCTTCACCTACACGGTGCAGGCCGGCGACACCTCGGCCGACCTGGACTTCGCCTCGGCCGCGGCGCTGGCGCTCAACGGCGGCACCATCCTGGACAGCGCCGGCAACGCGGCGACGCTGACGCTCGCGACGCCGGGCGCCACCGGCTCGCTCGGTGCCAACAAGGCCATCGTGATCGACACGACCGCGCCGACGCTGGGCACCGCGGCCCTCACGGCCGCGACCGACAGCGGCAGCTCGTCCGCCGACGGCATCACCAACGCCACGAATCCCGCCTTCTCGCTGACCGTGGGCGAGGCCGGGCTGACGCTGGAACTGCTGCGCGGCACCACCGTGGTCGCCACGGCGACCTCCACCGCCGGCACCAACACGCTGACCCACACCGGCGCCGCCGAGGGCACCGGCCTCAGCTACACCGTGCGGGCGACCGACGCGGCCGGCAACCAGACCACCTCGAACGCCGCGACGGTGACCATCGACCGGACCGCGCCGACCATCTCCGACGTGGCGAACCAGACCATCGAGGAGGACGCCGCCACCGGCGCGCTGAGCGTCACGGTCGGCGACGGCGTGACCTCGGCCGGAACGGTGCAGCTCACCCGCGGCTCGGGCAACGCCTCCCTGGTGGCCGACAGCGCCATCGTGCTGGGCGGCAGCGGAGCCAACCGCACGGTCACCGTGACCCCGACGGGCAACCAGTTCGGCAGCTCGGTGATCACCCTGACCGTGACCGACGAGGCCGGCAACACCGCGACCGACAGCTTCACCGTGACGGTCAACGCAGTCGCCGAGACCCCGACGGTCTCGGGGGCCACCAGCACCACCGAAGACACCCTGTCCAGCGCCATCGCCATCACCCGCAGCGGCACAGACGGGTCGGAGATCACGCACTTCAAGATCTCCTCCATCACCGGCGGCACGCTCTACAAGGACAGCGCGGCCACCACCGCGATCGCCGGCGGCGACGTCATCACCGCGGCGGAAGCGGCGACGGTCTATTTCAGGCCGAGCAGCAACGCCAACACCGCCGACGGCGGCACCTTCAGCTTCCAGGTCCAAGGTGCGCGCGACAGCGCCGGCAACGGCCTCAGCCCGACGCCGGCCACCGTCACGCTGACCGTCAGCGCGGCGAACGACGCGCCGACCATCGGCGGTGCCGGCACCCAGTCGATCACCGACAAGCAGACGGCCCTGCCGTTCGCCTCCATCCTGTTCGCCGACGTGGACAGCCCGGACCAGACCCAGACCGTCACCGTGACCCTGGACGCCGCGGCGAAGGGCAGCTTCACCACGCTCAACGGGTTCACCAGCCAGGGCGGCGGCGTCTATACCTACACCGGCATCGCGTCGGCGGCCCAGGCGGCCATCCGCGGGCTGGTCTTCACGCCGGCGGACAACCGCGTCAATCCCGGCTCGACCGAAACCACGACCTTCACCGTCACGATCAGCGACGGCAACGGCGGCTCGGCCTCCGACTCGTCGACCCAGGTGACCACGACGGCCGCCAACGACGCGCCGCAGCTCGGCGGGGCGGCGTCCGGCCAGCCGGTCTCCGACAAGGGCACCCTGCAGCCCTTCCAGGGCTTCACCGTCACCGACGCCGACACCAGCCAGGCCCTCACCCTGACGGTCGGCATCGATGTGCCCGGCCGAGGCACCTTCAGCGCGGCGTCGCTGACCGCTTCCGGCTTCACCCAGGCCGGAACCGGCAGCTTCACCTTCGCCGGCACCGCCTCGGCGGCCCAGGCCGCCCTCCGCCAGCTCGTCTACACGCCCACCGAGAACCTGTTCGCCCCCGGCACCACCGAGACCGTGCGCTTCACCGTGACCGCGCTCGACGCTTCCGGCTCCAGCGCCAGCGACGACACGACGACGGTCCTGATCACTTCGGCCAACGACGGCCCGGCGATCTCCGGCATCTCCGGCGCCATCGACACCACGGACCGGGCGACCGCCACGCCGTTCCCGGACGTCGTGGTCACCGATGCCGACCGTCCGAACCAAACGCTGACCGCCACGGTCACCATTGATCCGGCCAAGGGCTCGCTCAACGGCACCTACGACGCCGCCGCGGGCGTGTGGAGCTTCACCGGCACCGCCGCCCAGGTCCAGGCCGCGCTCCGCGCCATCGTCTTCACCCCGACCGAGAACCGGGTCACTCCCGGCACCGTCGAGACCACGATGTTCACCCTCGAGGTGTCCGACGGGACGTTCAGGACGGCGGACAGCCTGACCAGCGTCCGGACCCTCTCGGTCAACGACGCGCCCTTCGCCAACCGCGGCGTCAGCCGGGCGACGGCCACCCAGGGCTCGGCGTTCAGCCTGACCCTGCCGACCAGCACTTTCGGCGACCCCGACGACGGCGACCCGCTGACCGGCACCGCGACGCTGACCAACGGCAATCCGCTGCCGGCCTGGCTGACCTTCGATTCCGAAACGCGGACCTTCAGCGGCACCCCGGGCAACGGCGACGTGGGCACCCTGACGATCCGGCTGACCGTGACCGACCTGGCCGGCGCCAGCGCGTCCGACATCTTCATCCTCACCGTGGCGAACGTGAACGACGCGCCGGTCGCGACGGACGACCGGGTCTCCACCGGAGAGAGCAGCGCCTTCACCCTCTCCGCCGCCCGGGGGCTGTTGTCCAACGACGCCGACCCGGACACCGGCGATACCCGCGTCGTCAGCCTGGTGAACGGGCTGGCCTCCAGCGTCGGCCGGGCGATCACGCTGGCCGGCGGCGGCCAGGTCACGATCCGCCAGAACGGCAGCGTCGCGTTCGACCCCAACGGCGCCTACGCCGGGCTCAACGCCGGGGAGACCGTGGTCGAGCAGGTGCGCTACACCATCGTCGACGCCGGGGGCCTGACCTCCACCGCGACCCTGTTCATCACGGTGGAAGGCCGCAACAACGGCCCCGTCCTGCAGCCGGACAAGATCGTGACGATCGACCAGGACAGCTCGGCCATCGGGCTGAGCATCACGCGCCCGGTCGACGCGGAAGGCGACCCGCTGACCATCACGATCACGGCGCTGCCGTCCGCCGGCACCGTCAGGACGGCCGAGGGGACGGTCGTCCAGATCGGCGCGCTGCTGAGCTCGACCCAGCTCGCCAACCTGACCTACACGCCGCCGGCCGGCTTCAGCGGCGATGCCGGCACGCTGGCCTACAGCGTGTCGGACGGCGGCGCCGCGGCGACGCAGGCGGTCGGCATCACCGTGACCGCCGTCCAGCGGCTCGACGTGGTGCCGGTCGCCACCGTCGCCAGCGAGGGCACCGCCGGCAACACCGTGCTGACCTTCCGCATCACCCGGACCGGCGACACCAGCGCCGAGACGGTGGTCGACTGGCAGATCGACAACCCGACCCGGAACAGCGGCCAAGCGGACCGCGACGACTTCGTCGGCGGGCTGCCGTTCGGCAAGGCGACGCTGGCATCCGGCGCCGGCTTCGTGGACGTCACCATAACGGTCGCCGCCGACACGGCGGTGGAACCGGACGAGACCTTCACCTTCTCGGTCACCGGCGTCGCCACCAGCCTCGCCGACGGCAAGATCGTCTTCCAGCGCGAGACCGCCCGGGGCACGATCCTGGACGACGACCGCGACGTGACTCCGCCGAGCATCGTGTCGGTCACGGCCCCCGCGGCCGGCAACTACGTGGACGGCGACACCCTGACCTTCACCGTCAAGTTCAGCGAGGCGATCGACCGGACCAACCTGGGCACGCCGCGCCTGGCGCTGACCATCGGCAGGACCACCCGCTTCGCCGAACTGGTCGAGGTGGCCGGCCAGCCCGCCGACACGCTGACATTCGCCTATACCGTCACCCCGTCGGACGCCGACAAGGACGGCATCTCGGTCGGCCAGAACATCAACCTGAACGGCGGCAGGATCCGGGACGCCGCGGGCAACAACGCCGCCCGGAACCTCGGCGCGCTGCGGACCGGCGACGTCATCGTCAACACCTTCAAGGGCGTGGTGGTCGACGGCTACATCACGGGCGGCACCGTGTTCGCCGACGCCAACCGCAACAGCGTGCTGGACGAGGGCGAGTCCTTCTCGACCACCGACGGCTCGGGCAACTTCGAGATCCTGGGCGGCAGCGGCCCCTATATCCTGGTGGGCGGGCGCGACATCTCCACCGGGCTGGACTTCAAGGGCATCTTCGAAGCGCCCCCGCGCGCCAAGGTGATCAACCCGCTGACCACGCTGCTGGTCGGCGTCGCCGGCCTCAGTGCAACCGACCCGCAGATCGCGGCGGCCCAGACGGCCGTCAAGACGGCGCTCGGCATCGACGCCGGGATCGACCTGCTGACCTACGACCCGATCGTCGAGGCGACCACCGCGGGCCGTTCCGCCGGGGAAATCTCCACGGCGGTCGCTGCCCAGGCGGAGGCGGCCAAGATCGCCAACCTGCTGGTCCAGGGCAGCTCGGTGCTGGCCGGGGCCGCCAGCACGCCGATCGATTCGGGCGACGCCGGCCGCGCGGTGCTGGCGGCGCTGGCCGAGACCGTGTCGGCCCTGCCGTCCGGCGCCACGATCGACCTGTCCTCGCAGACGGTCATCGAGGCCGTGCTGCGCAACGCGGCCGCCCGGCTGTCCGGCATCGACGCCGACCGCGTCGCGGCGGTCGCGGCCGACGCCGCCCGGGTGATCGGCGCCAGCAACGGCGCCGTGGACACCGCGACGGCCGGAAGCTCGGGCGACGCGCTGGAGAACCTGACCCGCATCACCCAGGCCCAGGTGGTGGCGCAGGGCAGCGCCGCGACCGCTCTGCAGGAGGGCACCGCGGGCAGCGGGCTGACCGGCGCGGTGGACAGCTTCACCGGCACCAATCTCGACACCCAGGTCGACCAGGCCACCGTGGGCGTCGTGGTGCCGTCGCGCCTTGCCATCGCCGCCGCCGACGCCGCCAAGTCGGAAGGCGATGCCGGCACCACCGCCTACACCTTCACCGTGACCCGGTCGGGTAACCTGTCCGGCGCGCTGAGCGTAGACTGGCAGGTCACCGGAACCGACAGCCTGGACGCCGACGATTTCGGTGGCGCCCTGCCGGGCGGCACGGTGAGCTTCGCCGACGGCGAGACCGTGAAGACCATCACCGTGTCGATCGCGGGCGATCAGGCCATCGAGGCGGACGAGACCTTCGGCGTCGTGCTGTCCAACCCGACCGCCTCGGCGGCGCTGGCCACCGACGCCGCGTTCGGCGTCATCCTGAACGACGACCCCGCCGCACCCCGGATCACCCTGCCGGGCACCGCCAGCGTCCTGGCCGGCGCCGCCACCGCCATCGAGGGGATCAGCGTCGCCGACGGCAACAGCGCCACGGTCACCGTCTCGCTGACCCCGGTCAACGGCTCGGTCGCCCTGACCGGCCCGGCCACGGTCACCGCATCGGGCAACGCCCTGTCGGTCACCGGCAGCGTCGCCGACGTCAACGCCACGCTCGCCACCCTGCGCTTCACCGGCGACTCCGGCAGCGCCACGGGCGCGATCGACGTGGCGGTCTCCGACGGCGACGCGGCCACCGCCGACGCCTCGGAGCGGCTGTCGGTCTCCATCCTGTCGGCGCCGGAGAACACGCTGCCGGCACGCCCGACGGTGGTCGCCGGGGTGTCGAGCGAGATCTTCGGCATCAGCGTCGCAGACACGGACAGCGGCAGCGTGACCGTCACGCTGACGCCGAGCCAGGGCACCGTCACGGTGACCCAGTTCGGCTCCGCGACCGTCACAAGCCTGTCCGATGATCGGGTCCAGGTCTCCGGCACGGTGGCCGACGTCAACCAGGTGCTGGCCTCGCTGGAATTCACGGCACAGCGGAACGTGCTCGGCGCCAGCCTGCTCATCACCACCGCCGATGCCGACGAACTGACCGCCGACGACAGCGACCTGCTGAGCATCGACGTCGTCTCCAGCCCGGAAAGCGCCGTCTCCACCGCCCAGACCGTTGTGGCGGGCGTGCCCCAGGCGGTTCCCGGCATCACGGTCGGCGATTTCGACACGGCGGAGCTCCAGGTCACCCTGGTCCCGGCCAACGGCCAGATCGGCATCGACGCGGTCGGCTCGGCCGTGCTGACCCGGCCGAACGACACCACGCTGCGTCTGACCGGCACCATCGCCGACCTCAACGCCTCGCTCGCCACCCTGACCTTCACCGGGACCATCGGCTCCACGGCCGGCAGCGTCCAGGTGCTGACCACCGACCGCGACGCGCTGACCCCCGACCCCACGGCGACGGTGGAGTTCACGATCCTGAACGCGCCGACCCTGGACCTGCCGGGCCAGCCCTCGGTGGTGGCCGGGACCACGGTGTCCCTGAGCGGCATCACCGTGGCCGACGCCGACCCGGGCGAGGTCACGGTCACGCTGGCCCCGACCGGCGGCACCCTGGCGGCCGCCGCGGCGGCCGGCGCCACCGTCTCGACCGCGTCCGACGGCACCCTCACCATCACCGGCGCGGTCGCCACGGTGAACTCCACCCTGGCCGGGCTGACCTTCACGGCGGGCCGCGCGGGTTCGGGCGCGAACATCGTGCTGAGCGTCAGCGACGGCGACAGCCGCACCGCCGACGCGCAGGCCACCCTGTCGATCACGATCACCGGCTCGGTCGAGCTGCAGCTTCCGTCGGACGGGGTCGTGCTGGCCGCCGGCACCGAGGCGTCCCTGGCCGGCATTTCGCTGAGCGATGCCGGCACCGACCTGGTCACGGTCCGCCTGACCGCCACCAACGGCGTCCCGGTGCTGGCCGCCCAGGGCGGCGCCGCGGTCGCGGACCTGGGAGGCGGGCTGTTCACCCTGATCGGCAACTCCAGCGACATCAACGCCACGCTGGCCGGGATGACCTTCAACGGCACCCAGGGAGAGACCGAAGCCTCGCTCCGGATCCAGATCGACTTCACCGACCCGTCGCTGGCCGCCATCGACGAAACCCTGGCGATCACCCTGGTCAATCCGCCGGTCGTCACCCTTCCGGCCGAGGCCGACATCCATGTCACCGCCGGCCAGACCGGCGCGATACCCGGCATTTCCGTCGCCGACTTCGACGATGCGGACCTGACGGTCACCGTGGCGCCCAGCGGCGGCACCGTCGGGCTGGTCGCGGCCGGCAGCGCCGTGGTGACGGCGGGGGCCGATGGGAGCCTGACCGTGTCGGGCACCAAGGAGGACGTCAACGCCACATTGTCGGGCCTGACCTTCACGCCCGCGGCCGGCGCCGCGGCCGGCAGCGTGACCCTGACCGCCGGCGACTCCGACCCGGTCTCGCCCGACGTCACGGCGACGCTGGCCGTCACCGTCGTGTCGCCGTCCCAGGTCACGCTGCCGGCCGGCGGCACGGCGATCGCGGGCGTCCCGATGGAGCTGCACGGCTTCTCGATATCCGACGCGGACAGCGCGTCGGTCACCGCGACGCTGGTCCCGACCGGCGGCACGGTCGAGGCGACGGCGTCCGGTTCCGCCGTGATCGTCCTCGGGACCGATGGCCTGATCACCGTCACCGGCAGCCCGGCCGACGTTACCGCGACGCTGGAGACCCTCAGGTTCACCATGACCGCCGGGGCGACGGCGCCGTCGCTCCAGGTCTCCGTCTCGGACGGCGACAGCCGCACCGAAGACACGTCGGCGACCATCGCCCTCACCGTGTCCACCTCGCAGCCGCCGGCAGCGGGCGGCGACATCACGGCGACCGCCACCGACAACACGACCCTGTTCCTGCCCGAGGACAGCGCCGCCCCGGGTGCCGCCAACATCAGGCTGGCGCCGTCGGTCGTGGCCAACGGCGACGGCCATTCGCCCGACGCGATCCGCATCCTGTCGGCCTCGGGCGGAACCCTGACCCTGGCCGACGGCACGACCATCGTGCTGGGCGCCTCGGGCACGGTGATCCCGCTGACCGCCGGCGTGGTCGACCTGCGCTTCACGCCCGCATCCGACCGCGACACCGCCGCGACGCTCCGCTACGTCATGGTCGATACGGTCCGGGGCACGCCGAACTCGGCCGCCTCGACCGCCACCATCGCGATCACGCCGGTCAACGACCTGCCGACCGGATCGGCGGACAGCGGCGCGGTGGGAGCCGGCGGGACCCTGTCGGTCACGGCTTCCGCCGGCCTGCTGGCCAACGACCGCGACTCCGATACGGGCGACAGCCTGATCGTCTCGGAGGTCGAGGGATCGGCGGCCCGGGTCGGCCAAGCCTTCACCCTGCCGTCCGGCGCGCGGCTGACGGTGAACGCCGACGGTTCCTACAGCTACGACGCCAACGGCGCCTTCGCGTCGCTGGCGGCCGGGACGACCGGGACCGACAGCTTCACCTACACGGCCCGCGACAGCGCCGGCGGGACCGCCACCGCGACGGTGACGCTCACCATCACCGGCGTCAACGACACCCCGGTGGCGACCGACGACGCCTTGGGCGTCGCAGCCGACGCGACGCTGACCGGCGACGCGTCCGGCCTGCTGGCGAACGACGGCGATCCCGACACGGGCGACACGCTCCGGGTGGCAACGGTCAACGGGGCGACCGACGCGGTGGGCCGCCAGATCACCCTGCCGTCCGGCGCGCTGCTGCGGCTGAACGCCGACGGATCCTACAGCTACGACCCCAACGGGCGGTACGACAGGCTGCCCGCCGGAACGACCGCGACCGACAGCTTCACCTACACGGTCCGCGACGCGGCCGGCGCCACGGCCTCGGCGACCGCGACCATCACCGTCCAGGGCGTCAACGACGCGCCGGCCGCGGCGGCCGACACGGCCGTCCTGACCGAGAACAGCGTCTTCAACGTCGCCGGCGTCGGCGTGCTGGTCAACGACATCGACATCGATACGGGCGACACACTGACCGTGTCGGCGGTGAACGGCCAGACCGCCAGTGTCGGCCAGACCATCACGCTCGCCTCGGGCGCCAGGCTGCTGATGAACGCCGAGGGATCGTACCGGTACGACACCAACGGCGCGTTCCGCGACCTCGCCCAGGGGCAGAGCCGGACCGACAGCTTCACCTACACGGTCCGCGACGCGGCCGGCGCCACCTCCACCGCGACGGTGACGCTCACCATCACCGGCGTCAACAACGCGCCGGCGGCCGTCGCGGACGGTGCCGCGACGGCCGCGTCGCAGGTGGTCACGGCGACCGGTGCGGCCGGCCTGCTGGCCAACGACACGGACGCGGACAGCGGCGACGGCGCCCGGCGGGTGACCGCGGTCAACGGGTCGGCCGCCGATGTCGGCGGCACGGTCACCCTGGCCTCGGGCGCGAAGCTGACGGTGGCGGTGGACGGCTCCTACGTCTACGATCCCAACGGCGCCTTCAACACGCTGGGCGCCGGGCAGACCACGACGGACAGCTTCACCTACACGGTCGCGGACGGCTTCGGCGGGACCGCGGTGGGCCGGGCGACCATCACCATCACCGGGGTGAACGACGGCCCGACGGCGGCCGCGGACAGCGCGACGGTGACCGAGAAGACCACCCTGTCGGTGCCGACCCTGGGCGTCCTGGCGAACGACACCGACATCAACCAGGGCGACAGCCTGACGGTGAGCGCGGTCAACGGGTCCGCCGACTCGGTCGGACGGACGGTCACGCTGGCGTCCGGCGCGAAGCTCACGCTGAACGCCGACGGCTCCTACGTCTACGACCCGAACGGCCGCTTCACCGCCCTGAACCTGGGCCAGTCGGCGACCGACAGCTTCACCTACACGGCGTCCGACCGCAGCGGGGCGACCAGCACCGCCACGGTGGTCGTCACGATCACCGGCATCAACGACGCGCCGGTGCCGCAGCCCGATCCCGGCACCGTGTTCGAGGACTCGGCGGTCAGCGTAAGCGCCGCCGCCGGCGTCCTGTCCAACCTGAGCGACGCGGACCAGGGCGACACCGCGACCGTGACCGCCGTCAACGGCAGCGGATCGGCGGTCGGCCAGGCGATCACCCTGGACTCGGGCGCGCTCCTGACTGTCAACGCGGACGGTTCGTACCGCTACGACCCCAACGGCCGGTTCGAGAGCCTGGCGGCCGGGGCGACCACGACCGACAGCTTCACCGCCACCGTGCGCGACGCCGGCGGGGCGACCGCCACGGCGACGGTGACCCTGACCATCATCGGGGCCAACGACGCCCCGGTGGCGAGGGCCGACGCGCTGAGCCTGGGCGAGAGCGACAGGAAGGCCGTCGCGGCGTCGGCCGGCGTGCTGTCCAACGACAGCGACGCGGATGCCGGCGCCGCGCTGGCGGTCAGCGCGGTCGGCGGACAGACCAGCAGCGTCGGGCAGGCGATCGCCCTGGCGTCGGGCGCGCGGATCACGCTGAACGCCGACGGCAGCTATGTCTACGACACCAACGGGGCCTTCTCGTCCCTCGCGGCCGGCCAGAGCACGACCGACAGCGTCGGCTACACGGTCTCCGACGGGAAGGGCGGCAGCGCCACGGCGACGCTCACCCTGACCATAACGGGCGCCAACGCGGCCCCCGCGGCGGTCGCGGATGCCGTCGAGGTCGCCGAGGACGCCGCCCTCGCCGTCCCGGCCAAGGGACTGCTGGCCAACGACACGGACGCGGATGCCGGGGCCAAGCTGACGGTGACCGCGGTCCAGGGGGACGCCGCCGCGGTCGGGACCGCCGTCACCCTGGCCTCCGGCGTGCGGGTCACCGTGGCGGCGGACGGCTCCTATACGGTGGATACGGCCGGCAACTACGACGGGCTGGCCGCCGGCGAGACCGTGACCGAGCAGTTCGGCTACACCGTCTCGGACGGGCAGGGCGGCAGCACCGCCGGGACCGCCACGATCACGATCGTCGGGACCAACGACGCGCCAGTCCTGGCCGGCGCCATCGCCGCCCAGGGCGCCCGGGAAGCCGAAGCCTTCGGCCTGAAGCTGGCGGCCGGCCTGTTCGCCGACGCCGATGTTTCCGACACGGTGACGCTGTCGGCCGATCTGGCGTCCGGCGCGGCCCTGCCGGGCTGGCTGAAGTTCGATGCCGCGACCGGCACGTTCAGCGGCACGCCGGGCAGCACCGACGTCGGGCAGGTCACGGTGCGGGTGACCGCCACCGATCCGTCGGGGGCGACCGCCTCCACCAGCTTCACGCTGACCACGGAGGCGGCGCCGAAGGTGGTCACGCCGGTCGCCAAGCCGGCCGAAACGGTCCCCGCGGCGACCCCGACGACGGTCCAGGCCGGCGCGCCGCCCGCCATGATCATCCTGCCGCTGGTCCAGTCGACCTCCACCCTGTCGGCGAGCCCGTCCTCGCTGCCGTCCTCTCTGTCGTCTCCGTCCTCCTCCGGCGGGACCGAGGCCGCCTTCTCCGGCACGTTCACCCTGCCGGCAGGCCAGTCCGAGCTGGTCAGCATCGGGACAAGGGCGGCCGACGGCCTCCAGCTGCTCAACGGCATACCGGATCGGCAGTTCGGGACCGACGGCACCAACAGCTTCAGGCTGCCGTCGGGTGTGTTCGGCCATTCCGACCCCACCGCGGTCATCACCATCGAGGCCACCCTGGCGGACGGCTCGCCGCTCCCGTCATGGCTGAAGTTCGACGCGACGTCCGGCACGTTCAGCGGAACGCCGCCGGCCGATACGGAGGGCCAGCTGGAGATCCGGGTGAAAGCCCGCGACAACGCCGGCACCGAGGTCGTGGTGGACTTCAAGCTGAAGGTGGGCGACTCGGCCGAAACGCCGGCGACCGAGCAGGCTCCCGAAACCGCCCCGGCCGAAGGGCAGAAGAACACGGACGCCGCGCCGCGGCGCGACCAGCAGGAGACGAAGGCTCCGCTCGCCGGCAAGCCGTCGCTCACCGCGCAGCTCAAGGCGGCCGGGCAGGAGGATCTTCTGACCGAGGGGATGGCGCTGCTGGAGAGCCTGCTGAAGGCGGCGGGCCTGGATTCCCTGGACCGCGCGGCGTGATCGCCGCGCGTGTCAATTTTTCAACAAAATCAATTGACCGTGACACTCGCAACAACTACACCTAATGAAATAAACTAAAAGGGTTAATCCCTATAGTTGATTATCGTGCTGGGCGTTTTGATGGGGCGGATATGACTGGCATCATTTCGGACGGGCGGGGACGACGTCGGCGGCGGAGCGGGCGGAATTTACGGTTCGCGGCAATCGGCTTCGCGCTGCTGTCGGCATCGGGGTGCGCGATCACTCCCGAACCCGTCACGCCGGAGGAGCGCTCCGCCCTGATCGCCGCGGACCGGCAAAACCTGTTCCGGGACCAGGAGCCGGTGACCGGCCCGATCTCCCTGGAAGAGGCGATGGCCCGGGCGATCAAGTACAACCTGGACTATCGGCTGACCGCGATGGACCAGGCGCTGCAGAACCGGCAACTCGACCTGACGCGCTACGACATGCTGCCCAGGCTGGTGGCCGCCGCCGGGGGCACCGCCCGGTCGAACGAGAACCTGTCGGTCAGCGAGAACACCCGGACCGGCGTCAAGTCCACCGACCCGTCCCTCAGCCAGGACCAGCAGCGTTTCACCACCGACCTGACCCTGTCCTGGAACGTGCTGGATTTCGGCGTCAGCTATTATCAGGCGCGCCAGCAGGCGGACCGCGCGCTGATCGCCGACGAGCGGCGCCGGCGCGTCGTGCATTCGGTGATCCAGCAGGTCCGCGCCGCCTATTGGCAGGCGGTGTCGGCCGAGCGGATCGAGGCCGCGATCGGCCCGGTCCTGGCGGAGACCCGGCAGGCGCTGAGCGACGCCCGGACGGTCGAGGAACAGCGCCTGCGCCCGCCGGTCGAGGTGCTGCGCTACCAGAAGGCGCTGATCGAGATCATGCGCCAGCTGGAGACGGTCGAGCAGGACCTCGCCATCGCCAAGGCCCAGCTCCGCGCGCTGATGAACCTGCCGCCGGGCCAGCCCTTCACGCTGGCGCTGCCGGCCGGCTTCCGCCGAGAGATTCCCCAGGTCGGCCTCGCGATCGAGGAGATGGAAACCCTGGCGCTGAGCCGCCGGCCGGAACTGCGGGAGGAGCACTACCAGCGCCGGATCAGCGCCGCCGAAGTGCGCAAGTCGATCCTCCGCCTGCTGCCGGGGCTCACCTTCACCGGCTCCGCCAACCTGGACACGAACTCCTATCTGGTGAACAACAGCTGGGCCGAAGCGGGGCTGCGGGTCAGCTTCAACCTGTTGAACCTGCTGACCGCGCCGGCGTCGATCGGCGTCGCCGAGGCCCAGCAGGAACTGGCCGAGACGCGGCGCCTGGCGCTGAGCATGGCGGCTCTGACGCAGGTCCATGTGGGTTACCAGCAGTACCAGCGGGCACGCCGGAACTTCGAGCAGGCCGACCAGCTCGACTCGATCGAGCAGCGCTTGTACGAGAACATCCGCCTGGCCGAGGCGGGCCAGGCCCAGAACGTGCTGGAGCGGGTGCGCGCCGCGGCGTCTGCGATCCTGTCCGAGCTGGCGCGCGACCGGGCCTATGCCGACCTTCAGGCGGCAGCGTCCAACGTGATCGTCTCGCTCGGCCTGGACCCGCTGCCCGCCACCGTGCCCAGCCACGACGTCAAGGCCCTGACCGAGGCGCTGGCCGCGATCAACGCGGACTGGCAGGCCGGCCGGATCCTTCCGCCCGCTCCGCCGCCGCCTCCCGCACCGCCCGCACCGGAACCCGCGCCCGCTCCGGTGGCTCTCCCGGCACCGCAGCCGCCGGCCGAACAGCCTGTTCCGGCGGTGGCTCCGGTAGAGACGGTGCCGCTGGCCGCCGCCCCGGCGCCCGAGCCGATGGCCGCCACTCCGGCTCCCGAGCCGATGGCCGCCACTCCGGCTCCCGAACCGGTGGCCGCCGCCCCGGCTCCCGAACCGGTGGCCGCCGCCCCGGCTCCCGAACCGATCCCCGAACCGGTCAGGGAAGCAACCGGCGCGGAGCCGCCGGTGGAAGCCGCTCCCCCGGCGCCGGCAGTGGCGGTCCAGGCGGTGGCGCCGCCGGTCGATCTCAAGCCGCGTCCCGTCCGGGGGACCGGCCCGAGCCGGAAGCCGCTCATCGCCGACCCGATCTGAGGAGACGGCCATGACCGGGTGGTTCTCCTGCCTGCTTGCCGCCGCCCTCCTGATCGCCGCCGCCCCGGCCGCCGGCCAGTCTTTCGATCCCGGCACCGGCCTTGGCGGCGTGCCGGAGATCCGGGCGCAGATCTCGCCCCGGCGCAGCACCATGCTCTCGTCGGAACTGGCGGCCAAGATCGACGACCTGGGCCTTCGCGAGGGCGAGCGGTTCAAGGAGGGGCAGAAGCTCGTCGGGTTCGACTGCGCGGTCCACCGCGCCCGGCTGAACAAGGCGGTCGCCCAGCAGCAGGCCGCCCGCAAGCTGTACGAGGTCAATTCCCGGCTCGACAAGCTGGGATCGGTCAGCACGCTGGAGCTGGAGGCCGCCGCGGCCCAGTTCAGCGCGGCCGAGGCGGAGACCGCCATGATGCGCACCATGGTCGAGCGCTGCGTCGTCCTTGCCCCGTTCCCCGGGCGGATCGCCGAGCTGAAGGTGCGGCGCTACGAATTCGTCACCGAGGGCAAGGAGCTGATGGAGATCCTCGACGACCGGGAGCTGGAGGTCGAGATGATCGTGCCGTCGCGCTGGCTCTCCTGGCTGGTGCCGGGGACCGGGTTCAAGGTCCTGATCGAGGAGACCGGCCACGCCTACGCGGCGGAGGTGACCCGGCTGTCCGCCCGGATCGATCCGGTCAGCCAGTCCATCAAGGTGTTCGGCAAGGTGGTGGAGAAGAGTGGCGGCCGTCAGCAGGAACTGCTGGCGGGCATGAGCGGCCGGGCCGTGTTCGCCGTGCCCAACTGAGCTACACTCGCCTCCGGTCCCGACAACAGGAGGAGAGTGAATGGCACGGGAACTGGATATCCGGGGGCTCCATTGCCCGCTTCCGATTCTGCGCACGCGCCGTCAGCTCGACCACATGGCGGCGGGGGAGGAGTTGATCGTGCTGGTCACCGACCCGGCGTCGGTCATCGACTTCCGCCATTTCTGCAATACCACGGCGCACGAGCTGGTCGAGCATTCCGCGGAGGGCGGCGTCTTCACCTATCGGATCCGGCGCGGCGAGGGCTGAGAGCCGCGCCGGCCGCCGGGGTTTCGCCCAGCGCCAGGAACAGGCCGCCGGGCAGGCTGACCAGCAGAAGCATCGCTCCGAACAGGATCGACATCAGGAGCGCGCCGTCCACCGGGACGCCGGCCAGCCCGAACACCGCGACGACGGCGCCTTCGCGCAGGCCCCAGCCGGCGATCGACAGCGGCATGCCCGCGACCAGCACGATCGGCGGCATCAGCACCAGGCAATCGACCAGACCCACCGGCACGTCCAAACCCCTGGCGATCAGCCACATGGTCGCCCCGGCCAGCAGATGGACCAGCGCCGAGACGCCGACGATCGGCACGGCGGTCAGGGGGCGGGCGAGGAGACCGCGCACCGTCCGGCCGAATTCCGCGACGCCGGCCAGCCTTCCCGGGAGCCACCGGCCCGGCAGCCGGTCGGCCGTCAGCGCCAGGGCCAGCAGGGCGATTCCGATACCCAGGCCGGCCAGCAGGCCCCAGCGCATCGCCGGATCGGGCATGCGCGCCAGCAGGGCCGGCCCGGTGGCCAGGACCACCGCGACCAGCCCGAGCAGCGCCGTCGTCCGGTCGACCAGGACGCCGCGGACGGCGGTTCCGACCCCGTGCCCCAGCGCGCGGAGCCGCCAGACCCGCCAGACATCCCCGGCGATCGAGGTCGGCAAGGCCTGGCCCAGGAAGAAGGCGGCCAGGTTGATCCGCAGCGCCCGCGCGGTGCCGATGGCGGCACCGAGCCCGGCCATGATGAAGGCCCAGCGCCACGAGATCAGCACGACCTGGACCACAGTCAGGGCAAAGGCCGCCGCCAGCCACAGGGGATCGACGCCGGCCAGGCGCCCGGCGAGGGCCTCCAGGTCGGTCTGCCGCAGCAGCAGCCAGAGCAGCAGGCCCGACAGGGCGAAACGCAGGGCGGCGAGCGCGAAACGGCGGAGGCGGTCGTTCAAGATGTCAGTTCTTCAGGGCGACGGTGGCGCGCACCGGCAGATGGTCCGACGCCCGCCGGGTCACCGGCGTTCGGACCACGTCGTAGTTGGACAGCACCAGCCCGTCCGACACGAAGATCCGGTCGAGCCGGAGCGTCGGCATCCGGACATGGAAGCTGCGCGGCGCGGCACAGTCGGCGAAGCAGTGCATCAGCCGCTTGATCCGGGGCGACCGGGGCCGCCACTCGTTCAGGTCGCCCATGAACACGGTCGGCCGGTCCGCTCCGCGTTCCACCGTATTCAGGACGCGGGTGATCTGGGCGTTGCGCTCCCACGGGTCCAGGCCGAGATGGGCGACGATCACCCGGACCACCTTGTCGCCCACCTGGATGTCGGCGTCGATGGCGCCCCTCGGCTCCCGGTGGGGCAGGGACAGGTCCATCGGCCGGATCTCCAGCACGGGCAGCCGGCTGAGCAGCGCGTTGCCGTAGTGGGCGCGCTCGTTGTGCTTGGTCGGGCCGGAATAGGCCTTCAGCCCGGTCTCGCGGCCCAGGAACTCGAACTGGTCCAGCCCGATCTCGCCCCGATGGTGCCAGCCGACCTCCTGGAGCCCGACCACGTCGGCCTCCAGCCCCTTGACCACCCCGGCGATCCGGTCGGGCGCGAATTTGGCATCCACACCGACACAGCTGTGCACGTTGTAGGTCGCGACTCGGAACGAGCGCAGGCCGGGCGGCGTCGCTCCCGGCCGCTCGTCGCGCTCGTCGACGCTCTCGATGTCGGTATCGGTGTTTTCGAGCAGATCAGTCACGCTTTACTTGCCCCCGTCCTTGCTGTCGTTGCCGCTTCACCCTTGCGCGTCGGACCCGGCTTCGCCCGTCCGCCCAACAGCTTGTTCGCGATCCATCCCAGGCTGGCCGCCACCAGCGCGATGCCGACGGCGATCCCGATGCTGGCCGGAGTGGGTTCCCGCAGGGTCCGTTCGAGCTGGCTGCCGAGCAGGCTGAACGCCAGCACTCCCGGCGCCATGCCGATCGCCGTCCCGATGATATAGTCAGTGAACCGCAGATGGGACGCCCCCGCCACCACATTGACCACGCTGAACGGTGCGACCGGTATGACCCGGATCACCGCGACCGCCAGAATTCCCCGGTCGGCGAGCCTCCGGCTGATCCTGTTGACGAAGCGGCCCCCGAAACGCCGCACCCAGCGCCGGCCGCCGTACCGGCCGACCCCGAACAGGACGGCGGCGCTGGCGAGGCAGCCGCAAAGGGCGGTGGCGAACCCCCAGACGGGGCCCAGCACGATGGCCGTCGCGGCGATCAGCACCATCACGGGGAACATCACGAACCCGCCGAGCACATAGACGGCCACGCCGATCAGCGGTCCCAGCGGCATGTCAGCCACGCCCTGGGCCCAGTCCAGCACGCCGTCCACGGTCGCGAGTTCGCTCAGGCCGGTGAAGCGCCACAGGGCGGCGAGCCCCGCCAGCAGCAGGGCCAGAACCCCGACGGCCAGTCCGAACTTCAGGCGCGGTGTCGGCTTTTCAAGGTCGGGCATGATCCGGCGGGTCAGTTCCTCTGCGGTTACCGGCTTCTCCGGGTCGAACAGGTGGATCTCGGCGATGAAGCTGTCGACACCGGCAACATCATCCACGGTCACCGGTTCCAGGCGGCGGCCATTCGGGTCGTGGAAATGCCGGATCGTCTCCAGCAGGGAACCGGTTTCGGCGACCTTGGCCGCGACGGCGTCGCGGGAGGCTCCCAGGTGCTCCGCCAGCAGCCGGTCGCGGTAACGGCGGATCGCCTTGCGCCGTGCCTCGCAGCCGGCATGGCCGGGAACCGCCTCGACCGCCAGGTCGCATTCGGTGTCGAACCCCATGGACCGGTTGTTCAGGTTGGACGAGCCGATCCGCATCAGCGTGTCGTCCACCACCATGGTCTTGGAATGGATCGTCACCGGCACCCCGGCCGGCGTGACCGCGCCGAAGATGGCGAACTTGCCGTAGGTGTCCGCTTGGCGCAGCCGGTCGACCAGATGGCGCCGCGCCCGGCCCATCAGCTCCTCCTCCAGCCAGCCGGGGCAGTTCAGCGGGGTGACCACGACGATCTCCGGCCCGTCGGGGGCGCCCAGCCGGGACAGCAGCGCCTGTCCGACGCATTCCGCGGTGAAGTACTGGCTTTCGATGTAGATCAGGTGCCTGGCGGCGGCGATGGAGGCGACGTAGAGCGCCTCGACCTCCCGCGCCTCGGCCTGGTCGCCATGGCGGGGCAGGGTGCGGGCGATGCCGACCTCGACGTCGCGCAGGTCGGCGCGGAGCCGGTCGGGCCAGGGGTCCGACGGGACCGTGGCCGGGGGCATCGCCGGCTCGCCGGTGCCGCGGTGCCAGCGGTAGCGGGCCAGTTCGCCCAGCGCCGCCGCGGCCTTCCCGTCCACCGCCATCATCATGTCGTGGAACGGGTCGTACAGGTCGCCGTTGGGCCGCCGGCGCCTGATGTCGTGGTCCCGGTGCTCGCTGGTGTCCCAGCGGTTCGCCGTGATGTCGATGCCGCCGCAGAAGGCCAGCGCGTCGTCGATCACGACCAGCTTCTGGTGGTGGCAAGCGCCGGCGGGGTGCTCGCCGTCCAGCCGGAACGAGACCCGCGTGTGGGTCATCAGGTCCAGGAGGGCGGTCGGGAAGATCTCGCGTTCCAGCGCGAAGATCATGGAGAAGTCCCACTTCAGCACATGGATCCGGAGATTCGGCCGGGTCTCCACCAGCCGCTCCAGGAATTCGCCGAACCGGTTGGGCACCTTGGGGTCGGCCGGGCCGCTCTCCAGCCCGATGCGCGTGTCGAAGTCCCAGCCGAGCAGGATGATGGAGTGCCGCGCCTTCAGCATCGCCGACTTGACCGCGCTGTAATAGTCGGCGGCGTCGATGATGAAGGCGACCCTGTCGGCATGTTCCAGGCGCCAGCAGGTGGCGCCGGGCCGAAGTACCGGCGGCGACGTGTCGAGCGGGTCTGGAACGGGACAGTTTCGGCGGGGCTCGGGCTGCGGCATGGGGATCGGACTTCGGCTTGGCATCCGGGATGGGACGTATCGTTGTATTAACGTTTGACAAGCCGGGATAACCTCAAACCGGCGGGAAACGCCGTGCCGGCGGGTTGATACACAATAAAGTTGCAAATTCCTTTCCCGGTAAAGGGTTCGCGGGAAAATGCGTTGCGGTCGCGGAAGGTCGTGCTTTACGTTTACGTAAACAGGGAGATTCAAAACATGCGGAATCTGCGTAAACTCCTGGCGTGCGCCGGGCTGGCCTTGGCACTCGCCGCGACGACATCCGCTTCATTGCATGCCGAGGTCGTCCTGAAGCGCGGCAACGGCGCGGAGCCTGAATCCCTCGACCCGGCCATCTCGACCGGCGTGCCGGAATCCTTCATCCAGATGGACATCTTCGAGGGGCTGGTGCATCCCGGCCCCGACGGTACCCTGCGCCCCGGCGTGGCGGAGAGCTGGGAGATCAGCGACGACGGGCTGACCTACACCTTCAAGCTGCGGCCCGACGCGGTCTGGTCCGACGGAACGCCGCTGACGGCGGGGGACTTCGTCTATTCCTGGTCGCGCATGGTCGATCCGGCGACGGCGTCCAACTACGCCTTCATCCTGTGGCCGATCACCAATGCGGAGCGGATCACCAAGGGCGAGGTGCCGAAGGAGCAGATCGGCGCGCAGGCCGTGGACGACCGCACGCTGAAGGTGACGCTGCGGTCGCCGACCCCCTATTTCCTCCAGATGCTGATGCACCACTCGGCCTATCCGGTGCCGAAGCAGGCCATCGAGAAGTTCGGCAGGGAATGGACGCGGCCGGGCAACATCGTGTCCAACGGTGCCTACATGATCCAGGAATGGGTGCCCCAGGGGCACATCAAGGCGGTCAAGAACCCAAGGTTCCGCGATGCCGCCGAGGTCGGGATCGACACCGTCTTCTATTACCCGGTCGAGGAGTACGGCACCGAGCTGAAGCAGTTCCGCGCCGGCGAACTGCACACGACCTACGACGTCCCGCAGGAGCAGATCCCCATGCTCGAGAAGGACATGGCCGGACAGTTCCGCAACTCGCCCTATTTCGGCACCTACTACTACGGCATCAACGTCACCCGCGAGCCGTTCAAGAGCAACGTCAGGCTCCGCCACGCGCTGGCCATGGCCCTGGACCGCGACATCCTGGTCAAGCAGATCACCAAGGGCGGCGAGATCCCGGCCTATGGCTGGGTGCCGCCCGGCGTGCCGGGATACGAGCAGCAGCAGGTGGAGTGGGCCGGGACGGACCAGAAGGCCCGCGTCGCCGAGGCGAAGAAGATCCTGGCCGAGGCCGGCTTCGACAAGGGCAACCCGCTGAAGGTCGAGCTGCTCTACAACACCAACGACAACCACAAGAAGATCGCCATCGCGGTCGCCGGCATGTGGAAGCAGTTCCTGGGCATCGAGACCACGCTGCGGAACGAGGAATGGAAGGTCTATCTGGAAAGCCGCAACAAGAAGCAGTTCGAGGTGATGCGCGCCGCCTGGATCGGCGACTATGTCGATCCCTACAGCTTCCTGGAACTGCTGCGCGGCGACATCGGGGAGCAGAACCCGGCCGGCTACGCCAATCCCGAATACGACGCGACGGCGGACAAGGCGACCGCCGAGACCGATCCGGCCGCGCGCTTCGGCCTGCTGGCGGAGGCCGAGCGGATGGTGCTGGCCGACATGCCGATCATCCCGATCTATTTCTACAGCCAGCAGCACATGGTGTCGGACAAGGTGAAGGGCTGGCAGGACAACCTGATGGACTGGCACCCGACCCGCTACCTGAGCCTCGAATAGCCCGGAAGCTCCTGCCTGAAGGAATACGCCGTGCTGAGCTATGCCGTCCGCCGCCTGCTGGGCGCGATCCCGACGCTGCTCGTCATCCTGACGATCACCTTCTTCCTGGTCCGGCTGGCCCCGGGCGGGCCGTTCGACGGCGAGCGCACGCTTCCGGCGGAGATCGAGCGGAACCTGGCGGCGGTCTACCACCTGGACGAGCCGCTGCCGATGCAGTACCTGCGCTATCTGGGGCAGGTGGCGCAGGGCGATTTCGGGCCGTCCTTCAAGTACAAGGACTTCTCGGTCACCCAGCTGATCTGGAGCGGCTTCCCGGTATCGCTCCAGCTCGGCGGCACGGCCATGCTGCTGGCGGTGGTGATCGGGACGGCGCTGGGCGCCTTCGCAGCACTCCGCCAGAACAGCGGGCTGGACCATGCGGTGATGGGGACGGCCATGGTCGGCATCGCCGTGCCGAACTTCGTGATAGCACCCTTGCTGACCCTGGTGCTGGGCGTCCATCTGGGGCTGCTGCCGACGGGCGGCTGGGGAACCTGGCAACAGATGCTGCTGCCGGTGGTGGCGCTGGCCCTGCCGCAGATCGCCTACATCGCCCGCATGACCCGGGCCAGCATGATCGAGCTGCTGCGCTCCAACTTCATCCGGACCGCGCGGGCCAAGGGCCTGCCGGAACGGGTGACGATCCTGCGCCACGCGCTGAAGGGGGCGCTGCTGCCGGTCGTCTCCTACCTGGGGCCGGCCACCGCGGCGGTGATCACCGGGTCGGTGGTGATCGAGCAGATCTTCGGCATTCCCGGGATCGGCCGCTACTTCGTCCAGGGCGCCCTGAACCGCGACTATACGCTGGTGATGGGCGTGGTGATCTTCTACGGCGTGCTGATCATCCTGTTCAACCTGATCGTCGATCTCGCCTACGGGCTGCTTGATCCGAGGGTCCGGTATGATTGAGGTTTCCTGACATGGTCCTGCACGACCCTGCCGTGGCGGTGGCGACGCCGATCCGAGGGCGCAGCCTGTGGGGCGACGCGCGGCGCCGACTGATGCGCAACAAGGCCGCCGTCACGGCCGCCGTGGTCCTGGCTTTGGTGGTGGTGGCCTGCGTCGCTGGCCCGCTGCTGATCCCGTTCGACCTGGACGAGATCTCCTGGGACGCCATCATGGCCCCGCCCGATCCTGCATCCGGGCGTTACTTCGGAACCGACGCCAACGGCCGCGACCTGGCGGTCCGCACGCTGCACGGCGGGCGGATCTCGCTGATGGTGGGTCTGGTCGCCACGGCGGTCAGCCTGACCATCGGCGTGCTCTACGGGGCGACGGCGGGCTATCTGGGCGGCCGGGTGGATGCCGTGATGATGCGGCTGGTGGACGTGCTCTACTCGCTGCCCTTCATGTTCTTCGTGATCCTGCTGATGGTGTTCTTCGGCCGGAACATCGTGCTGATCTTCGTCGCGATCGGGGCGGTGGAGTGGCTGGACATGGCGCGGATCGTGCGCGGCCAGACGCTCAGCATCAAGCGCAAGGAGTTCATCGAGGCGGCGCGGGCCGGCGGCGTGCGCCCGCTCTCGATCATCCGGCGGCACATCATCCCCAACACTCTGGGTCCCGTGGTCGTCTACATGACGCTGACCGTGCCCAAGGTGATCCTCCTGGAAAGCTTCCTCAGCTTCCTGGGCCTGGGTGTCCAGGAACCCATGACCAGCTGGGGCGTGCTGATCAGCGAGGGTGCCGCCAACATGGAAAGCGCCTGGTGGATGCTGGTCTTCCCCGCGGTCTTCCTGGCGGTGACCCTCTTCTCGCTCAACTTCATCGGTGACGGAATCCGTGACGCTCTCGACCCAAAGGACCGGTGAGGACGCCCTGCTCTCGGTGCGAGGCCTGACCACCCGCTTCGCCACCCCGGAAGGGGAGGTGCGGGCGGTGGACGACGTGAGTTTCGACATGGAGCCGGGAGAGACCGTCGGCGTGGTCGGCGAGTCCGGCTCCGGCAAGAGCCAGCTCTTCATGACCGTGATGGGCCTGCTGGCCGGCAACGGGCGGGCATCGGGAAGCGTCCGGTTCCGCGGCAAGGAGATCCTGGGGCTGCCGGCGCCGGCGCTGAACCGCATCCGGGGCGAGAAGATCTCCATGATCTTCCAGGACCCGATGACCTCGCTGAATCCCTACCTGAAGGTCAGCACCCAGATGACCGAGGTGCTGCGGCTCCACAAGGGCATGGACAAGGCGGCGGCCCGCGCCCGCGCGGTCGAGATGCTGGATCTCGTCCGCATCCCGGAGGCCCGGCGCCGGCTGGACATGTACCCGCACGAGTTCTCCGGCGGGATGCGCCAGCGGGTGATGATCGCCATGGCGCTGCTGTGCCGGCCCGACCTGCTGATCGCGGACGAGCCGACCACCGCCCTGGACGTCACGGTGCAGGCCGCGATCCTGGACCTGATGGGCGATCTGAAGCGGGAGTTCAACACCGCCATCGTCCTGATCACCCACGACCTGGGCGTGATCGCCGGGCTGGCCGACCGGGTGATGGTGATGTATGGCGGCCGGGTGATCGAGACCGGCACCGTCCGCGACATCTTCTACGCGCCCGGCCACCCCTATACCGAGGCGCTGCTGCGGAGCATGCCGCGCATCGACGCCGACACCCTGTCGGAGTTGCCGACGATCCCGGGACAACCGCCCAACCTCCAGCACCTGCCGCCGGGCTGCAACTTCCAGACCCGCTGCCCGTATCGTTTCGAGCGCTGCGTCGTCGAGGACCCGGCCTTGCTGACCGTCGATCCGGCGCGGGGACTGGCCCGCGCCAAGGCCTGCCACCTGCAACGCCTCGCCGTGGATCACCCTGCCGTGGAATGCCGATGACCGCCGCGCCCGCTCCCCTCCTGTCGGTCCGCGACCTGCGGGTCTCCTTTCCGGTCCCGCGCGGCATGTTCCGCGGTACCGATACCCTCCGCGCGGTGGACGGTGTCAGCTTCGACCTCTATCCCGGCGAGACGCTGGGCATCGTGGGCGAATCCGGCTGCGGCAAGTCGACCCTGGGCCGCGCAGTGCTGAAGCTGATCGAGCCGACCGGCGGCACGGTCGCGTGGCTGGGCGAGGACATCTCCGCCCTGCCGGAATCGCGCATGCGCCCGCATCGCCGGGACATGCAGGTGATCTTTCAGGACCCGCTGGCCTCGCTGGACCCGCGCATGACCGTCGGCGACATCATCGGCGAACCGCTCGACACCTTCCATCCGGACCTGAAGCGCGCCGCCCGCCGCGCCCGGATCGAGGACATGATGGCCCGCGTCGGCCTGCTGCCGGAGATGATCAACCGCTATCCGCACGAGTTCAGCGGCGGCCAGGCCCAGCGGATCGGCATCGCCCGGGCGATGATCCTGAACCCCAAGCTGATCGTCTGCGACGAGCCGGTCTCCGCCCTCGACGTGTCGATCCAGGCGCAGATCGTGAACCTGCTGATGCGGCTTCAGCGCGAGTTCCACCTGTCGCTGATCTTCATCAGCCACGACCTGAGCGTGGTGCGCCACATCAGCCACCGCATCATGGTGCTGTACCTGGGCAAGCAGGCGGAACTGGCCGACCGCAACACCCTTTACCGCGACCCGCGCCACCCCTACACCAAGGCGCTGATCTCGGCGGTGCCGATCCCCGACCCGGACCGGGAGCGGGCCAAACGACGCATCGTCCTGACCGGCGATCTGCCGTCCCCCTTGAACCCGCCCAGCGGCTGCTATTTCCGCACCCGCTGCCCGCGCGCCGAGGCGGTCTGCGCGGAGGTGGCGCCCGGCTTCGACCCGGTGGCGCCGGGGCACTTCGCGGCGTGCCATTTCAGGAGTGGCTGAAGAGATCCACTTGACCGGTGTCGTGTCATCAATGCATGCAATGTATGCTTTGGGGCCATGATTATGGAGCGCAGGATGCCGGCCAGCGTGTCTCTATCCTTCACGGTGGATAAGCAGACGGTGGAACAGCTCAACCGGCTGGCCGAAGCGACCGACCGTCAGCGATCCTGGATCCTTGAGCAGGCACTACGGGCCTATCTCAAGACTCATGCGTGGCAAGTCGAAGATATCCGGCAAGCTCTGGCCGAAGCCGATGACGGCGATTTCGCGACCGATGATAAGATGGCCGAAACCTTCGCGTCGTTCGACCGTCCGCCGGGCCAGCGGTGAAGATCCGCTACCTGTGAGGCGCCCGACGGAACATCGCGGACATTTCGGCTTAGATCCGCCGAGACAATCCAGCCGCTGCCTCCCACGTCGGCCATAGAATACAGGACGTGATTGGCAAGCTGGCTAACCGTCTCGGGTCCTGATCAAGAGCAAGCCGTCTTGCTTTCAAGCGCACGAATTTCGTCGATTGCGAGTGAAAGGTACGCACAAGTATCGAAGAACAATGCGAGCGACTCCTGATTATAATGGCGGCGGCAGGTTAGATACATTAGCTCGCCATGAATATTCAGGAAATTGTACCTCATGCCGCCAGGGCGTTTGGTCCCTTTTTTCATGGAGATCCATGGGTCATTGAAATCGATGTGCATCAGAGGTGATTGCTCACGGGGTTGGCGAAAAGGGTTGCGCTGCGGCTTGGAATATGAGTCAAGGATGGGATGGAGAAACCGCCGCGTTACCGTCTGAGTGAGGCTGAGAAGGACGCCCTGCTGGTCGAGCAGGCGGCGCTGATCGAGCGTCTGGCGGCGCGGGTTGCCGAACTGGAAGCGCTGATCGGGAAGCCGCGGAAGACGTCGGCCAATTCGCACATTCCGCCGTCGCAGGACGGCCCCGGCGGTGCGTCGCGTACGGCGGACGCCAAGCGCCGGCGCAAGCCGCGGCCGTCGCGCCCCGGAGTATCGCGCCCGCTGGCCGACGATCCGGACCGGACCGAGCGCCGCCTGGTCGAGGGCTGCCCGCATTGCGGGACGGCGGTGCCCGAGAGCGCCCAGCGGTGCCGGCACCGCTACGACCACATCGACCTTCCGGTGATCCGCCCGGTGGTGACGCGGGTCGAGCTGTTCGGCGGCCGGTGCGGCGATTGCGGGCGGCGCTACCGGGCCGCCCCGCCCGCCGCCATGCCGCCGGGCACCCCGTTCGGACCGGGCATCCGGGCACTGCTGGCCTATCTGCACCACAGCCATCATGTCGGCTTCGAGCGGCTGTCGCGGATGCTGGAGGAGTTGTTCGGACTGACGATCTCAGAGGGCGCCATCGCCAATGCGTTGCGCCGCATGGGCACGGCGTTCGACACGGCCTGCGCGGCGATCAAGGCCAAACTCCTGGGGGCTTCCGTCATCGCCTCGGACGAGACCACGACGCGGGTCAACGGCGTGATCCACTGGCAATGGGTGTTCCATTCCGGGCAAGCCGTGCTGCACACCATCGCCCCCAGCCGCGCCCGGGCGGTGGCCGCCGGGATCCTGGGCGGGCATCGGCCCGAGGTCTGGATCTCCGACCGCTACGCCGGGCAGCAGGAACTGGGACGGGTCCACCAGGTCTGCCTGGCCCACGTTCTCAGGGACGTGCAGTACGCCATCGACTGCGGCGACACCATGGTCGCACCCAGGATCCGCGATCACCTGCTCTGGGCCATCCGCGTCGGCAAACGAAGACCGGGCCTGAAGGACAGCACGCTTGCCGCCTACGCCGCAAAGGCCGAGCGCGGCCTCGATGCCCTGGTCGGTACCCCCGCCGCCCATCCGGCCGGACGCGAGTTGCAGCGGCTGGTCAAGGCATGGCGCGGCAAGTTCTTCGTCTTCCTCGCCGACCGCCGCGTGCCGCCGACCAACAACGCCAGCGAGCAGGAAATTCGCCCGTCCGTGGTCTTCCGCAAGGTCACCAACGGCTTCCGATCCGACTGGGGACCCGGCATCCACGCCGGGTATCGATCCGTGACAGGAACGGCGCGTCGGCAAGGTCAATCCGCCTGGACCGCCGTACGCCACCTCGTCGGTGGAACCTTCGCCGTCACCTGACGGCTCGCGATCCGCCAACCCCGTGAGCAATTACCATCAGAGAGCCGATAATATTTATTATTATCTTTTCCTGGAAGTTTTCGTAATGGAAATTGTCAATGATCTCATGGCCCAGGTGTACGATCCTGTGTCGGCTGAATCGGTAGAAAAGGACACCCGAAAGCTTGCCCTCTGAAATCCCGTTCAGAAGACCTCTTCGTGCCTTCAGGAAACTCGCATCGAAGTCAGCTTCTGCAAAAGCCTCCGCATAGGCTTTCTCGGAAACGTAAATCCTTGCTCTGTCGGATGGGTGAGCCGAGGCTTTGGCGACCTGGATGATCCTGCCGAGGAGGCCGCGCTGGAACGATTCAGTGAAAAACTGGAGGGTCATAAAGCACTTCGCCTTACCACTTGGCGTTGGCGAACCACGCATCGACGTTGTTGTCATCCTCCTGGCCACCAGCCACACCGTCGTTCGTGCCGAACTCTTTGTCGGTGGTAGCGGATCCCGCCTTCTGCCGTGTCAATTGTATGGCCGAGTCCAGAAAATGCTCACGGACAGCTTCATCTTCAAGTTGCGCTAAGCTTTTCATTCAACCCTCCGGACCCAAGAAACTCGAAGCTAGGCGTGGGTGGTCGCGTATACTACTTTCTTTCTGGGTAAACACCAAAAATTCTGTGAATCAGGCAGAAGAATCCACAAAATTCTCGGACGGGATGTTTCTGGGAGAGTCGGCGTCCTCCATGCCCATGCTTCGGAGAAAACAGCCTGCCCCTCGGGCATGACAGGGACCACCTTAAGGCTGAGGCGCGGCATTCTTTGCCAGAGGACAGCTTGGGAATCCACGTCATGCATCCATATGTCGTCATGGCCGCCGACGGTCGCTTAGTGATCCCGGCAGATGTCCGATCCCAATTGGGCATGCAAGAGGGAGGCAATTTCATCCTCCATGTCGAGGGCGGTCAAGTCCACCTTGTGCCGATCCGGGCTGCCGTGGCTTGTGCCCAGGCGATGGTACGCCGCTATGTCCCGGAAGGGATCAGCCTGGTCGATGAACTGAGCGAGGGGCGTCAGTCGGCGGCCGGGCTTGAGTGATCCGGTTCTTGATGGATCGACGGTTCCTGCCTGTGGTGGGAACGGCAGGCCAAGGTCATCACCGCTGAAAGCGCTTGGGACGATCGCGTGGAAGCCGCAACCGGCCTAAGAATCCTGCGGATACCCAACGGGTCTTCATCCTGATATCGGGTTGGCTACTATCCGCTGGGGTGACGGCTTCGGTCCGGCCCGTTACGATGCGGCGTTCCGACCCTGCCGTTTCCGAGACTTCGAGAGAACACTTCCCATGGCCCAGCTCAGTGACGATTGCTTCGCCTTCGGCGGCCCCCTGATGTCCCTGGACGCCGCGCGCGGGATGCTGGCGTCCCGGCTGGTGGCCGTCACGGAGGTCGAGCGGGTGGCCCTGGACGGCGCCCTGGACCGGGTGCTGGCGGAGGACGTGGTGGCGGGGGTGAGCGTGCCGCCCCATGACAATTCCGCCGTGGACGGCTACGCGGTGCGGTTCGAGGATCTGTCCGCCGAGCGGGAGACCGTGCTCCCCATCGTCGCCCGGGTGGCGGCCGGCGACCGGCCGGTGGAGAGGGACCCGGCGGGGACGGCGGTCCGGATCTTCACCGGGGCGCCGATGCCGGGCGGTTACGATACCGTGATGATGCAGGAGGATTGCGGCGAGCGGGTCGCTTCCGACGGGACCCTGAGCGTGGTCATCCGACCCGGCATCAAGCGCGGCGCCAACCGGCGCAGCGCCGGGGAGGATGTCCAGGAGGGCTCGGTGATCCTCCGCGCCGGGCGGCGGCTTCGGCCGCAGGATATCGGGCTGATGGCGGCGGTCGGCCTGACCGGCGCTGCGGTGCGCAGGCCGCTGCGGGTCGCGGTCGTCTCGACCGGCAACGAGCTGGAGGAACCCGGCCGGCCGCTCGGCCCCGGCGCGATCTATGATGCCAACCGCTTCACCTTGTCGGCGCTGGTCCGCCGGATGGGCGGGCTGGTGACGGACTTCGGCATCCTCCGCGACAATCCGGCCGAGCTTCGGGCGGCGCTGGTGCGGGCCGCCGAGGGGCACGACCTGATCGTCACCACCGGCGGGGTTTCGACCGGCGAGGAGGACCATGTGAAGGGTGCGGTCGAGTCGCTGGGCGGATTGCATTTCTGGCGGCTCGCCATCAAGCCCGGCCGGCCGGTGGCGCTGGGCCAGATCGGCGGCAAGCCGTTCGTCGGGCTGCCCGGCAACCCCGTGGCCGCCATGGTCACCTTCTTCTGCCTGGCGCGCCCCCTGATCCAGCTCCTGACCGGCGAGACCGTTTCGGAGCCGACACTGTTCCGGGTCCGGGCCGATTTCGACTACAGGAAGAAGGAGGGCCGCCGGGAGTTCGTCCGGGTCTGCCTGGCTTCCGACAGCGCCGGGGAGTTGGTCGCGACCAAGTTCGCCCGCGACGGCGCGGGCGTCCTGTCCTCCATGGTGGAGTCCGACGGCCTCGTGGTCCTGCCCGAGGACATGACCCGGCTTGAGCGGGGCGGCATGGTATCGTACATGCCGTTCAGCGAAGTGCGCTAACCTGGGCGGATTCGATGAAGCACGACACGTACACCGACCAGTACCTCTCGGACATCCTGGCCTCGGTCAAGGTGATCGCCCTGGTGGGGGCAAGCACCAACTGGAACCGGCCCAGCTATTTCGTGATGAAGTACCTGCAGTCCAAAGGCTATCGCGTGATCCCGGTCAACCCCGGCGTCGCCGGGCAGGAATTGCTGGGAGAGACGGTGCATGCCCGGCTGGAGGACATTCCCGAGCCGGTCGACATGGTCGACGTCTTCCGCAATTCCGAAGCGGCGGGGCCCGTGACGGACAGCGCGATCGCGATCGGCGCCAAGGTCGTGTGGATGCAGATCCAGGTGCGGAACGACGCGGCCGCCGAGCGGGCGGAGCAGGCCGGGCTGAAGGTCGTGATGGACCGCTGCCCGAAGATCGAGTTCATGCGGCTCCACGGCGAGCTGGGCTGGAACGGCATCAATTCGAACGTCATCACCAACCGCAAGCGGCCGGTCAAGGCCGTCAAGAAACTGATGTAGGACAGGGGAGGAGAGCGCCATGGCCGGGGACGGGACTGGGCAGAGGACATTCGGGTTCGAGACGCGGGCCGTGCATGCCGGGGCGGCGCCCGATCCGGCGACCGGCGCGCGGGCCACGCCGATCTACCAGACGACGAGCTACGTGTTCGACGACGTCGAGGACGCGGCCTCCCTCTTCAATCTCCAGAAGATGGGCTTCATCTATTCGCGTCTGACCAACCCGACCGTTTCGGTGCTGGAAGAACGCATCGCCAGCTTGGAGGGCGGCCGGGGCGCCACCGCCACGGCGTCGGGGCATGCGGCGCAGATGCTGACCTTCTTCGCGCTGATGGCGCCGGGGGAGGAATTCCTGTCGTCGCGCCGGCTCTATGGCGGGTCGCTCAACCAGTTCGCCAACAGCTTTCCCCGCGCGTTCGGCTGGAAGGCGGTGTTCGTCGACGGCGAGGACGCCGACAGCTACCGCAGGGCGCTGACGCCGAAGACCAAGGCGATCTTCATCGAGAGCCTGGCCAACCCGGGCGGCGTGGTCTCCGACATCGCGGCCATCGCCGAGGTGGCGCGGGAGGCCGACATCCCGCTGATCGTGGACAACACCATGGCGACGCCGTACCTGTGCCGCCCGATCGAGCACGGCGCCACGCTGGTCGTCCATTCCACCACCAAGTTCCTGTCGGGCCACGGCAATTCGGTCGGCGGCGCCGTCGTGGACAGCGGCCGGTTCGACTGGACCGCAGCGGGCAAGTACCCGGCGCTGACCGAGCCGGAGCCGGGCTACCATGGCCTTCGCTTCCACGAGACCTTCGGCGACCTGGCTTTCACCATCCACGGCCATGCCATCGGCCTGCGCGACCTGGGGCCGAACCAGCAGCCGATGAACGCCTTCCTGACCATCACCGGGATCGAGACCTTGGCGCTCCGCATGGAGCGGCACTGCGCCAACGCGCTGAAGGTCGCCGAATTCCTCCAGGGACACCCCGCCGTGGCCTGGGTCAATTATGCGGGACTGCCGTCCAGCCCGTACCACGAACTGGCCCGCAAGTACCTGCCCAAGGGAGCGGGGGCGGTTTTCACCTTCGGCCTGAAGGGCGGCTTCGATGCCGGCGTGGCGGTGGTGGAGGGCGTCGAGCTGTTCAGCCACCTCGCCAATATCGGAGATACCCGGTCGCTGATCATCCATCCGGCCTCGACCACCCACCGCCAGCTCTCCGAGGAGGGGCTGAAGGCGGCCGGGGCGACGCCCGACGTCATCCGCCTGTCGGTCGGCATCGAGAGCGCCGAGGACCTGATCGCCGACCTGGATCAGGCGCTGGCGAAGGCGGGCTCCGCTACTCCGCGCTGACGGCCGGGGCCGCCAGCGGCGGCGCCACGGAAGCGGCCGGCACGGCGGGGGCCACCGCCGGCGCTTCGCGCGGCAGCAGGGTGGCCGCCAGCACGGCGGTGGCCGCGAAGCCGCCGAGCATGACGAAGAGCCACCAGAAGTCGGTGCTCCAGCCATAGGCCAGCGCCACGAGCTGGACGCCCAGGGGGGCCACGCCGAAGGACAGGACGAACTTGGCGCCGAACGCCAGCCCGCGGTGCCGGGCCGGCGTGTAGCGGGCGAGCAGCATGGTCTCCGCCGGGATCTGGAGGCTCTGGGTGAACACCACCAGGGCCGCCACCACCAGCAGGGGAAGCCCGGCGAAATGGGAGGCGACCAGCAGCAGCGGGATCTGGAGCGCCAGGCACCCGACATAGACCCGCTTCAGCGGATAGCGGTCGGACAGCATGCCGCCGACGAACTGCGACCCGCTGGCGAACAGATAGACCAGGGTGACCAGCCCGCCGACGCCCAGGGTTCCCTCGCCGACAAGGCCGGTCATGCGCTCCCCGAACCATTTGGGCATGGCGGTCATGGTGGACTGGAAGATCAGGCCGGCGCAGACCATGGTGACCGACAGCACCAGGAAAGCCCGGACGGCGTCGGCCCGGTTGGTCCCCGGCTGCGCCCTGACGTCCCGTTCCCTGTCCGTCACCAAGCCGGTCGCGATGCAGGCCAGCAGCGCGAAGCCCGCGGCCATGCAGACCGCCCCCGGAACGATGAAGGCGGCGCGCCAGTTGATCAGTTCGGTCAGGCCGCCGGCGACGACCGCGGCGCCCGCGATGCCGACGCTGCCGAAGATGCCCATGACGCCGAGCGCGCGGCCCCGGTTGGTCGCGTTCTTGATCACCCAGGACATGCCGACCGGATGGAAGATCGAGCCGCCCAGCCCCAGGACCGCCAAGCCCGCCGCCAGCGCCGTGGTACCGTCGGAGAGGCCGGCGGCGATCGACCCGGCGCCCGTCAGCAGGAAGAAGACGACCATCATCCTGGCGTCGCTCCAGCGGTCGCCCAGCCAGCCGGCGATCGGTGCGCCGAGGCCTATCATCAAGGAGCCGACGGTCCACAGCCGGATCAATTCGTCGTAGCTCATGGCCCAATCCCGCTCCAGCCCGAGCACGACGGTGAGGTACAGCGCGGTCAGCACATGCATGAAGGCATGGCCGATACAGGCGAACCCCAGCGAAAGGCGGGCGGAAAGGGGAGACATTCGGACCTCGGAGGAAGAAAGGGGCGCTGCTGTGGAAGAACGTTCGATGAAACCGTCGCATGTCGCGGCGAAACCGGGCAAGTTGCACCGGGCGCATGGCTCCTATGCGCGGCTTCATCCGGATTCGGCGGTGATCCAGTCCAGATAGGGGGCGTGGCCCCGCGTCAGGGGCAAGGCCACGATGCAGGGGCATTCATAGCTGTGGATCTCTTTCACCCTTGCCGCCAAGCGGTCGAACAGGCCGGCCGTCGTCTTGGCGATGACGACCACCTCGCCGGCCTGCTCGACCTTGCCCTGCCAGCGATAGATCGAGGTCATGCCGGGCAGCAGGTTGGCGCAGGCGGCCAACCGATTCTCCACCAGGGCGCGCCCGATCCGGTGCGCCTCGTCGAGAGTCGGCGCCGTTATGTAAACGAAGATCACGTCCATCGATCGCCTGCCGCGTGTGCATGATGTTGGCTGAACAGGCAGGCTAACGTAAGATGCGCCACCCGTCATCCCACCAGCCGGACCGTCCCATGACCGCTCTTCCAGAAACCGGCCCAGAAGCGGGCGCCCGGCCGGAGGCCCGGCAACTCCAATGGCTGCGCCGCGGGCTCGCCCAGCCCGGCGGAAAGCTGCCGCTGTTCGATGAGGAGGGGCAGCGCGTGGACCGCGCGCTCGTCCGGTCCTGCATCGACGCCGGGTGGGCCGAGCGCTGGTTCCACAATCCCCTCAAGCCGGACTGGGTGGTCTGTCGCCTTACCGGGGCGGGTCGATCGCTGCTTGGGGCACATGTGGACCGCGGGGCGGGCGACGGACAGAAAAATTTTGCCAGTGGCGATACGTCGCAGGCTTGACATAATAACGTCTTCCAACGCATACATGTGCAACGGATGACACCGGCCCGAGTTTAGGGGGGAACGCCCGAAAAAGGGCGAAGCGACCAACGAGTCGCAGGAAGTTTCGGTAGACGCGAACGGCCCCCGATCGGGGGCCGTTCGTGTTTGCGCGTGCCTGATCGATGTCGGACGCCAGCGTCGGGAAGAGGATGCTTTTTTGGTAGAGCGTTCCTCCCTTTATCGTCATGACCGGGCTTGACCCACGACTGGCCGGAACGGCGATTGCACCGTGAGGGAAAGTATTAGCCGTAGGCAGAAACATTGCCTTTTCGTCATGGCCGGACTTGATCCGGCCATCGTATCGCAGGTCTCACCGGGGCTTCGTGGCCGGAGATGCCCGGATCAAGTCCGGCCATGACGATAAAAAGAAGACAAAGTATCTTGAGCATCAGCTGCGGGTTGATAAGCAAGTACCGCGCCGGACAGCCGTGGCCCAACCCCGGTTTCCCTCGTCGATGACGGCGCCGCTCCGGAACGGAAAGAGCCAGCAACGTTCGTCACGTTGCCGGCTCTCGACCGATTTCAGTTTCCTGAAGATATCGGGCAGGCGGGATTCGAACCCACGACCCCCAGTCCCCCAGACTGATGCGCTACCAGGCTGCGCTACTGCCCGTCAAACCCAGGCGATCCGTACCGGCCTTGCCGGCGCCGGTTCGTCCGGTGTGGCGCGGACTATAGCCGCGCCCCCGGGGTCACGCAATCGCTCCGATGAATTTATTTGCCTATTTCCTGCCGCCCCGCAGCATGTCGCGGAGCGCTATGAGTTCGGTCAGCACGGCCTCGATGTCGTCGCGCTGGGCGCGGGACATCCCGCCGGAACCCTCGTACCCATGGCCATGGTCGTCTTCGTCGTCATCATGGTCGAAGGGCTCGTGATCCGCCTCCGCTCCAGAGGCGCCGCCGGGCTCCTCCCCGGCCGGGGGCGGCTGGTCGCCGGCCGGCTGCTGGGGCGTGCCGCCGCGGGATTCGCGCAGCAGGCGCTGCACGCCCTTGATCGTGTAGCCTTCCTTGTACAGCAGGCTCTGGATCCGCCGGAGCAACTCGACGTCCTCGGGCCGGTAATAGCGCCGGCCGCCGCCGCGCTTCAGGGGGCGGATCTGGGGGAACTTGGTTTCCCAGAAGCGCAGCACATGCTGCGGCACGTCGAGTTCGGCCGAAACCTCGCTGATCGTGCGGAAGGCTGTGGCCGACTTCGCCATGCTGCGGGGCCGCGGGTCCGGGTTTGGTGCGGTCATCGTCACGAGGCTACTTCAATATGCGGCGGGTCGAGTTCGGCGAGCGTCTGGTTGATCCGGGACTTGAGCACATGGCTCGCCCGGAAGACCAGCACGCGCCGCGGCATGATGGGCACCTCCTCGCCGGTCTTGGGGTTGCGCCCGACGCGCTGCCCCTTCTGCCGGACCGAGAAACTGCCGAAAGACGAGATCTTCACCATCTCCCCCCGCGCGAGGGCGTCGGAGATCTCGTTCAGGACGGTCTCCACCAGATCGGCGGATTCGTTGCGCGACAAGCCGACTTCCTGGTACACGGCCTCGCTCAGTTGAGCGCGGGTGACGGTCTCCTGAGTCATGACGTCTTCCCTCTCGCCAGTGGCCCGCTAGCCGCCGGACCTGCCGCCGGAACCGTAATCCCACGGAAGAAATGCGTCAATTACAAAGAGTTGGCGGACATCGTTGAGGGGCGGGGCGGCATCACAGCTTTACCGGTCCGGCACCGCGTCACATCCGGACCAGGGCGGAACCCCAGGTGAAGCCGCCGCCCATGGCTTCCATCAGCACCAGGTCGCCCTGTTTGATCCGGCCGTCATGGACCGCCTCCGCCAGCGCCAGCGGGATCGAGGCGGCCGAGGTGTTGCCGTGGTGGTCAACGGTCATCACCACCTTGTCGCCCGACAGCTTCAGCTTGCGCGCCGTGCCTTCGATGATCCGCTTGTTGGCCTGGTGGGGCACCAGCCAGTCGATGTCGTCGGCGGTAAGCTTGTTGGCTTCCAGCGCCTCGTTCACGACCTCGCTCAACCGGGTCACGGCGTGGCGGAACACGTCCTGGCCGACCATCCGGACATGGCCGGTGCTCTGGGTCGCGGAAGGGCCGCCGTCGACCCACAGCAGCTCGTACTGCCGCCCGTCGGAATGCAGGTGGGTGGACAGGATGCCGCGGTCGCTCGTGGCGCCCTCGCCCTCGGCCCCCTGGAGCACCACCGCCCCGGCGCCGTCGCCGAACAGCACGCAGGTCGTGCGGTCTTCCCAATCCAGGATTCGGGAGAAGGTCTCGGCGCCGATCACCAGCGCCGTCGTCGCCTGGCCCAGCCGGATGAAGTTGTCGGCGACCGACAGGGCGAACACGAAGCCGGAGCAGACCGCCTGGAGATCGAAGGCGAACCCCTTGGTGATTCCAAGCTCCGCCTGCACCTTCGTGGCGGTCGCCGGGAAGGTGTGGTCCGGCGTGGTGGTCGCCAGGATGATCAGGTCGATGTCGCCCGCCGAGATGCCGGCATGGTCCAGCGCCCGGCGCGCCGCCGCCAATGCCAGGTCGGATGTCTTCTCGTCCGGCGCGGCGAGGTGGCGCGACCGGATGCCGGTGCGCTGGGTGATCCAATCATCGGAAGTGTCGACCCGCTTGGCGAGGTCATGATTGGTCACAACGTTCTGCGGCAGGTACGAGCCGCAGCCTACGATCCTTGAACGTCGAACCATCTATATGGCCGCTGCCTTTGAGTCCGGGAGGGATGAATTCGGAACCGTGGGTTCCTGCTGGGGCGCGCCGTCCGGGGAGGCGGCGGCAAGGTCGCCGATACGCGCCATCTCGGCCTTGATCGTCTCGTTGAAACCCCGGGTCACCAGATCGACCGCCACGCAGATCGCGTTGGCGAAACCGGTCGGGTCCGTGCCTCCGTGGCTCTTCACGCACACGCCCTGCAAGCCCAGGAACATCGCGCCGTTGTACCGTCGCGGATCCATGCGTTTCTTGAGCTTGGTGAAGGCGTTGCGGGCCAGCAGATAGCCCAGGCGCGCCACGATCGAGGATTCGAACGTCCGGCGCAGCAGTTCGGAATAGAGCTTGGCGGTGCCCTCGGCCGTCTTCAGCGCGACATTGCCGGTGAAGCCGTCGGTGACGATCACGTCGACCGTGCCGGACGGGATGTCGTTGCCCTCGATGAAGCCGTGGAACTTGCCGGGCAGGGGAGTCACCCGCAGCTGGGCGGCGGCGGCCTTGATCGACTCGTGCCCCTTGACCTCTTCGGCCCCGATATTGAGCAGGCCGACGGTCGGCTGCATCAGCCCCAGCACGGTGCGGGCGAAGACCGATCCCATGACCGCGAACTCGACCAGGTTCCTGCTGTCGCACTCGATGTTGGCGCCCAGGTCCAGCATTACGCTCTCGCCCCGAAGCGTCGGGAAAAACGAGGCTATCGCCGGCCGGTCGATGCCCGGCAGCGTCTTCAGCACGAACTTCGCCATGGCCATCAGCGCGCCGGTGTTGCCGGCGGACACGACGCACGCCGCCTTGCCCTGCGCCACCGCGTCGATGGCCAGCCGCATGCTCGAATTCCGGCCCGCGCGCAATGCCACGGCCGGCTTGGCGTCGTTGCTGACGGCATCCGGCGTGTGATGGATGGTGGAAATGCGCTCAAGATCGGGAAGGTCCGCGAGCAGCGGCTTTATCCGCTGTTCGTCGCCGAAGAACAGGTAATCGATCTCCGGGCAACGCAGCCGAGCCATATCGGCACCCGCGACAACCACTTCCGGCGCATGATCTCCGCCCATGGCATCCAGGGCGATCGTCAAACGCGCGCTCACCGCATCCGATCTCCGTACACCGTCCGGTTCCGATCCGTCCGCCGGACCGGTCAAGCGGTCGCGGCTTCTGCCACCACGTCACGGCCGTCATACTGGCCGCACGAGCCGCAGACATGGTGCGGGCGCTTCAACTCGCCGCAGTTCGGGCACTCGGCATAGGAGGCGGCGGTCAGGGCGTGGTGGGAGCGGCGCATGTCGCGCCGGGACTTGGAGGTCTTTTTCTTCGGAACAGCCATCGTCGGAACTCTCTATTATAAAAGGCGGCCCGAAGGAGCCGCCTTATGCGAACCGCTTCATTACAGAAAACGCCCCCGGGGGGCAAGCGCGAACCGCGAATTTAGTGGGGCCGCTTCAGCTTGGCAAGGGTCAGGAACGGATTCGGCCGCTCGGCCGCGACCTCCTCCACGCCTTCCGCGGGCGCGTCCTCGATATGGTCCTCGAAGGCGATGCCGGGGCAGCGCGGATAGGGGTCGAGGGCCAGCGACAGGTGCTGGGCGGTCAGCTCGCCGATGTCGATCCGGTTGCCGACCAGCGGTTCCGGCGGCTCTTCCGCGTCCGGATCGATCTCCACCTCGGCAGGGATCTCGGGAATCAGGTGGCGGGGCGCGAACAGGATCTCGAACTCGTCCGCGACATGGTTCTCCACCGGTTCCAGCGTGACGACGCAGGTCTGGACCACGTCGGCCTCCAGCGTGCCGCGGACCCGGATCATCTGGCCGCCGCGCACCCGCTTCAGCCGGACGGTGGCGGTCAGGGACTTCAGGTCCCGCAGGTCCAGCCGCCCGGCGAGCCGCCGGCACTCCTGCGGGTTGGCCTTGATGGTCTGGACCATCTCCTCGCCGCTCACCTTGTCGGCGAGCACGTTCCGGGAGAATTCCGGTCCGATCGACGGGGTGGCAATCGGCTGGTCGGTCATGGGGCCTCCTTCGACGTCCTCCGGTGCCGGGCGGTCGGCACCGGCGAAAATGTCACCCTGATAAAATGTCACCCTATAACAGGCGGCGGCCCGAATTGCACACGGCCGGCGGCCAGGCTTTCCACCGGCTGGACGGCGAGGGCGGCGGTCTCCCGCCTCATGTAGGCGGCCATGGCGGCCAGATGGGTTTCGGGCACTTCCAGGACGGTGCCGTACAGGTTGCGGTCGAGGGCGGCGTAAAGCTCGGCGTCGCCGGGGTCCGCCAAGCCCTTCTCGTAGGAGACGATCCTTCCGTACAGCCCCTTGGCCATGTTCTTGATATGCTTGGGCACGCTCAGGTCGCCGATGCCGATCTCCCGCAGGCTGCGGTCCATGTCCGCGATCAGGGTGTCGAACAGTTCCTGGGACACGGCGGCGGCTGCCTGCCCCTGGCCCTTCAGCCGGCGCATCACCAGGAACGCATGCAGCGCGATCATCTCGAACCGCCCGTCGATCGTGTCGGGCACGCCGAATCCGGCATAGAATTCCGGCCGCCGCGCCTGGGCGACGATGGTTTCGTAGAGGTCCAGGGCCTCGGCCTCGGGGCGCTTGCGCCGGAACAGGCGGTTCAGCAAGGGGGGATCTCCCTGATCCGAAAAGTTGACATGGCGGCGCGGGGGGTGCAATTGTCCCACCCGAAATGGGTGCCGCCCCAGTCCCCGTCAATCCGCCTCGGATGGCGGGGAGGGCGTTCAATGGACATTACCGGGCAATCATGGTCAGACCAACACTTCGTCACGTCTCCGCCGCCTGCCTGCTCGGCCTGACGGTGGCCGCCTGCTCCCCCACGATCGACACGCGCGGAAATCTCGCGGAGAAGACCCGGCTCGACCAGATCCAGCCCGGCGTCAGCACGCGCGACGACGTGGCGGTGACGCTGGGGACTCCGTCGACGGTCGGCACCTTCGACGAGAACACCTGGTACTATATCGGCGCGCGCACGGAGAAGACCGCGTTCTTCCAGCCGGAAGTGGTGGAACGCAAGGTCGTGGTCGTCCGGTTCGCCGAGAACGGCACGGTCGCCGACATCAAGGAACTGGACCAGTCCGCCGGCCAGCAGGTCGAACTGGTCGAGCGCACGACGCCGACCGCCGGCCGCGACATGAACTTCATCGAACAGATGCTGGGCAATATCGGCCGCTTCTCCGGCGGCCAGGGCGGAGTCCGCCAGCCGGGCCTGCCCCGGCGCTGAGGCTCGGACCCGGGCGGCGCGCGCCGCCCGGGTCCGCGGGGTTGTCATACCGAAACCGTTGCAACGGTTTCGGTATGACCCTTTCAATCAATGCCCATGGCATTGATCTGCCGGGTTTTCGGTTTCCGGGTGATCATGCTGATCACCCGGAAACCGTATCAGCCCCCCAGCTTGGCGAGGATCGCCAGCAGCAGGATCGCGACGATGTTGGTGATCTTGATCATCGGGTTGACCGCCGGGCCGGCGGTGTCCTTGTAGGGGTCGCCGACGGTGTCGCCGGTCACCGCCGCCTTGTGGGCCTCCGATCCCTTGCCGCCGTAGTTCCCCTCCTCGATGTACTTCTTCGCGTTGTCCCAGGCGCCGCCGCCCGAGGTCATGGAGATCGCGACGAAGATGCCGGTCACGATGGTGCCCAGCAGCATGGCGCCCAGGGCCGTGAAGGCTTCCGCCTGGCCGGCGATCAGGCTGATCACCAGGTACAGCACGATCGGCGCCGCCACCGGCAGCAGCGAGGGCAGGATCATCTCGCGGATCGCGGCGCGGGTCAGCATGTCCACGGCGCGGCCGTAGTCCGGCTTCGCCGTGCCTTCCATGATGCCCTTGATCTCGCGGAACTGGCGCCGCACCTCGACCACGACCGAGCCGGCCGCCCGGCCGACCGCGGTCATGCCCATGGCCCCGAACAGGTAGGGCAGCAGGCCGCCGATCAGAAGCCCGACGACCACGTAAGGGTCCTGGAGGTTGAAGCTGACGACCACGTCGGGGAAGTAATGCTTCAGGTCCTCGATATAGGCCGCGAACAGGACCAGGGCCGCGAGGCCGGCGGAGCCGATCGCGTAGCCCTTGGTGACCGCCTTGGTGGTGTTGCCGACGGCGTCGAGCGCGTCGGTGATGACCCGGGTCTCCTTGGGCAGGTCGGCCATCTCAGCGATGCCGCCGGCATTGTCGGTGACCGGGCCGTAGGCGTCCAAAGCCACGACCATCCCGGCCAGAGCCAGCATGGTGGTGGCCGCGACGGCGATGCCGAACAGGCCCGCCATGGCATGGGCGATGATGATGCCGGCGCAGATCACCAGGGCCGGCAGGGCGGTCGCCTCCATGGAGACGGCGAGGCCCTGGATCACGTTGGTGCCGTGCCCGGTCTCGGACGACTTGGCGATGCTGCGAACCGGGCGGAACGCGGTCGAGGTGTAGTATTCGGTGATCCAGACCAGCAGCCCGGTGACGCCCAGGCCGACCAGGGCGCAGACGAACAGGCGGATGCCCGTCACCGCCTCCCCGCCGATCCGCTCAAGCGGCGTGCGGAAACCCAGCAGGATCGCGGTCGCCAGGAAGATCAGCACGGCCGAGATCGCCGCGGTGACCGCCAGGCCCTTGTACAGCGCCCCCATGATGTTGTTGGAAGGGCCGAGCTTGACGAAGAAGGTCCCGGCGATCGAGCCGATGATGCAGACCGCGCCGATCACCAGCGGATAGATCATCAGCCGGGCCTGGGTCTCGCCCACGAAAAAAATCGCCGCCAGGAGCATGGTGGCGACGATGGTGACTGCGTAGGTCTCGAAGAGGTCGGCGGCCATGCCGGCGCAGTCGCCGACATTGTCGCCCACATTGTCCGCGATGACCGCGGGATTGCGGGGATCGTCCTCCGGGATGCCGGCCTCGACCTTGCCCACCAGGTCGGCGCCGACGTCGGCCCCCTTGGTGAAGATGCCGCCGCCCAGCCGCGCGAAGATCGAGATCAGCGATGCCCCGAAGCTGAGGGCCACCAGGGCCTCCAGGATCGCGCGGATCTCCAGCCCGGCGGCCAGCAGCGCGCCGTAATAGCCCGCCACGCCCAGCAGGCCCAGCCCGACCACCAGCATGCCGGTGATGGCGCCGGACTTGAAGGCGATGTCGAGCGCCGGGGTCATGCCGTGGCGCGCCGCCTCCGCCGTGCGGACGTTGGCGCGGACGGATACGTTCATGCCGACATATCCCGCCACGCCGGACAGGATGGCGCCGATGAAGAAGCCGCCCGCCACGTGGAGCCCGAGGATGAAGCCCAGGATCACGCCGATCACGACGCCGACGACGGCTATGGTGGTGTATTGCCGGTTCAGATAGGCTTGGGCGCCTTCCTGGATGGCGCCGGATATCTCCTGCATCCGGGCGGACCCGGCACTCGCGGCCATGACCTCCCGGCCGGCATAGATGCCGTAGCCGAGGGCCGCGAGGCCGCATAGGACGACGAAGACGAACGCAACTGACATCGATCCCCCCAGATTTCCGTCGAAGAGCTTTTATCGCGCGCAATCATCCCGTTGATTCAAGGCTGTAGCGGGCAACTTCTTGTCGGCGAAGCATGCCGGAGGGCCGCCGACAAAGCAACTGCGGGGCTGATTCGGCACGACGATGCCACGCCGCGGGGCGGAAATTCGCCATCCCGCCGTGAATTGGGGCAACGAATAGGAAACTAAGGGTCGCGACTCGGGCCGCGACTCCGGAGATTCGCCCGCGCCGTCACATCGGGCGCTGGTTGACGACCTGGATCAGCACGTCGCGCACGACGCCCTTGCCCATCACCTTGGCGGTGGCCTCGTTGAGCTTCGCCTTGACCTGCGGGACGTCGAGCATCCCGGCCTGCATCGCCTTGCCCGACGCGATGGCGCCGTAGATCCCGGTCAGGAAGGCGTCGGTCAGGCGGGGCGCCTGATCGCGGACCTTGTCGGCCATGGGCGCGTCGGCCACCTCCAGCGCGACCATCAGGGTGACGAACTGGTCGATCCGCTCGGCGCCCAGCACCGGGACCGTCAGGGGCCCGATATTGACGAAGACGGGCGGACCGGCGGGCGGCTCCGGCTCCGGCGGCGCCTCGACCTTCTCCTCGTGCGCGTCCTTGTTGGCGAACAGGAACCAGCCCGCGCCGAAGCCGCCGCCGCCGAACAGGAGCGCCACCAGCAGCAGGATCAGGATCTTCATGAGGGCCCTCGTCGCCACGCCTTTCCGCCCCGGGGGCGGCAGGGGCGATATGTGGACCGGGAGCCCTTAATACCCGATTAACTTACACCTGAACGGGATGGTGAACGGGATGGGGTCAGGGGAATGGGCAGCGCTCGCCGGTGACCTCGACGAAGGACCGGGACCCCGCCACGACCGTGAACTGGTGCTCGATGCCGGCGGCCACCACCACGTGGTTGAGCGGCAGCACTCCGGTGGCCTCGGTCTGCCGGCCGCCCGCCTCGGTGAACCGGATCGTCACGGGGGCCGCGGGATCGAACCAGCCCTCGGCGTTGCCGGCGGCGCTGCGGGCCGGCGTGCCCTCGCCGCTGACCGTGACGGCGCCGTTGGCGAAGCCCACCGCGGAGTTGGGACCCTTGTAGATCGGCGTGGGCAGGATGAACCGCTTGTTCTCCGGCTTCTCGCACTGGCGCGGGGTCCGGATCTGGTTCAGCACGAAGACCAGCCGGTTGGGATCGACTCCGGCGGCCAGCCGCTCGCGCGCCAGCTCGGTCAGGCGCGCCAGGTCGCCGGTCGGCAACTCGCGGGAAAGCCGCGCCTCCAGCTCGGCGGCCCTGGTCTCCGCCGTCTGGGCGGCCGTGCGCAGCGCGGCGACGGAGCGGGCCAGGTCGGCGTTGGCGCCGGCAAGCTGGGCGTTCTCGGCCCGCAGCCCGGCCTCCCGCGCCTTCACCTGCTCGACGCCCATCTGGTACGCGAACAGGCCGACGCCGAGGAGTACGCCGACGAATGCCAGGAACTTGACCGTACGTACCCAGAAGCGACGCCGCCGACGCCGTTCGTAGTCATGCAGACCGAGCGTCATGCCGCGGTTCCCGTGGTGTCGACAAGCATGCCGGGGACACGTACGTACCCCCTTCGCGAGCGTGCTTTATCGCAAAGCCACGGGGGTCGGCGCAACAGCGAACGGCAGGATCATCCAGGCTCCGACCCGGGGGTCATTCCGGCAGCACGGCCTCGACCGCCCGGACGACCTTGTCGGATCCGGGAGAGGCCGAGGTCGGGAACCAGCCGGCCAGCCGGCCGTCGGGCGCGATCAGGTACTTGTGGAAGTTCCAGCGCGGCGCCGCGGCCTGCCCCAGCTCCTGCCCGGCCCAGCGGTAGAAGGGGTGCGCTCCGGCGCCGGTGACGGCCTGCTTCTCCGTCATTGGGAAATCGACCGAGAAATTGACTTCGCAGAAATCCTTGATCTGCTCCGCGCTGCCCGGCTCCTGGCCGCCGAAATCGTTGCTCGGCACGCCCAGCACCACCAGGCCGCGCCCGCGGTACCGCTCCCACAGGGCCTGGAGGTCGGCATATTGCGGGGTGTAGCCGCACATCGACGCCGTGTTCACCACCAGCACCGCCTTGCCGGCGAACCGCTTCAGGGGCAACGGCTGGCCATCGATCGAGACGAAATCGAAGTCATGGGCGGTCCCGGGTGTCGGCATCGCGGCGTTCCCAGTGGCGGGCGGAAAGGCGAGGACCAGCGACAGCAGCATCAGCACGGCGGCACAGGCGGAACGGCGCATGGCAAAACCCGTCGAAGGCGGAACCTGATCCAGGAGATAGGCTTTTCGCGGTGCCGGTCCAGGGATCCGCCGCCCGGAGATTGTCGGCGTACCCGATTGCTTGCTAGTGTCCTTCGCAACCAACCAATCAAAGAGGGGGAGGGCGAACATGCCCGACATCGATCATTACATCGGCGGCAGGATCGTGGCCGGGACCGGCGACCGCCGGGCCGACGTGTTCAACCCGGCGACCGGCGAGGTCAGCGGCCGGGTGGCCCTGGCGAACAAGGCCGACGTGGCCGCGGCGGTCGAGGCGGCATCCGCCGCGCTTCCCGGCTGGGCGGCGACTCCGCCGGTCGTCCGCGCCCGCGTGATGTTCAAGTTCAAGTACCTGGTCGAGGCCCATGCCGACGAGCTGGTCCGCCTGATCAGCGCCGAGCACGGCAAGGTCCAGTCGGACGCGCGCGGCGAGCTGAGCCGCGGCCTGGAAGTGGTGGAGTTCGCCTGCGGCATCCCGCACCTGCAGAAGGGCGAGTTCAGCGAGAACGTCGGCACCAACGTCGACAGCTTCTCCATGCGCCAGCCGGTCGGGGTCTGCGCCGGCATCACGCCGTTCAACTTCCCGGCCATGGTGCCGATGTGGATGTTCCCGGTGGCGCTCGCCTGCGGCAACAGCTTCATCCTGAAACCGTCGGAGCGCGACCCGTCCACGGCGCTGCGTCTGGCCGAGCTGCTCACCGAGGCGGGCCTGCCGCCCGGCGTGTTCAACGTGGTCAACGGTGACAAGGAGGCGGTCGACGCCCTGCTGACCGACCCGCGCGTGGACGCGATCAGCTTCGTCGGCTCCACCCCGATCGCGGAATACATCTACCGGACCGGCACCGAGCACGGGAAGCGGGTGCAGGCCCTGGGCGGGGCCAAGAACCACATGGTGGTGATGCCCGACGCCGACCTGTCCCAGGCGACCGACGCCCTGATGGGGGCGGCCTACGGCTCGGCCGGCGAGCGCTGCATGGCGGTCTCCGTCGCGGTGGCGGTCGGCGGGGTCGGCGACGCGCTGATGGAGCGGCTGGAGCCCAAGGTCCGCGCGCTGAAGATCGGCCCGGGCAACGATCCCGAGGCCGAGATGGGGCCGCTGGTCACCCGGCAGCACCGCGACAAGGTCCGGGGCTACGTGGACCAGGGCGTCAAGGAGGGCGCCAAGCTGGTGGTCGACGGCCGCGACCTGAAGCTCCAGGGCTACGAGAACGGCTTCTATATCGGCGGCTGCCTGTTCGACGACGTCACCACCGACATGACGATCTACAAGGAGGAGATCTTCGGCCCGGTGCTGGCGGTCGTGCGGGTGCCCGACTTCGACCAGGCGGTCGGCATGATCAACGACCACGAGTACGGCAACGGCACCGCCATCTTCACCCGCGACGGCGACGCCGCCCGGACCTTCGCCAACCGGATCAAGGTCGGCATGGTCGGAATCAACGTGCCGATCCCGGTGCCCATGGCGTTCCACAGCTTCGGCGGCTGGAAGCGCAGCCTGTTCGGCGACCATGCGGTCCACGGCATGGAGGGCGTGCATTTCTACACCCGCCTGAAGACCGTGACCTCGCGCTGGCCGACCGGTATCCGCGCCGGGGCCGAGTTCACCATGCCCGTCATGAAGTGACGCCATGATGACCCCGGAGAGCGCCGTCTTCGCCGCCTGCGAGCTGTTCGCCGCCCATCTCAGCCTGCGGGCGCTCGACCGGCTGCCCGACCCGTTGCAGCCGGCCGACGAGGCGGAGGCCTACCAGGTCCAGGAGGCGTTGAACCGGAAGCTCTCCGGAGCCGGCTTCGGGGAGCTGGCGGGCTACAAGATCGGCTGCACCACGGCGGTGATGCAGGCCTATCTGGGCATTCCGAGCCCGTGCCGCGGCGGCATCCCGTCGAGCACCGTGGCGGCGGGCGGGGCGGTACTGAACCGTGCCACCTTCCGCCGGCCGGGGGTGGAATGCGAGATCGCCGTGCGTCTGGGCGCCGACGTGCCGGAGTCCGGCGCGCCCTACGACAGGAACTCCGTCGCCGGGTTCGTGGAGTGCTGCATGCCGGCGGCCGAGATCGTGGACGACCGCTATGCGGACTGGCGGACCGTCGGCACCCCGCTGCTGATCGCCGACAACTTCTTCGGCGCGGGCTGCGTGCTGGGCGCCCCGGTCCATGACTGGGGCGCCCTGGACGAGATCGCGGGGACCATGCTGATCAACGGCGCCGTGGTGGGGACGGGCAGGGGTTCCGATGTGCTGGGGCACCCGTTCGAGGCGCTGGCCTGGCTCGCCAACCAATTGGCCGGGCAGGGGGGAGGGCTGAAGGCCGGCGACCTGGTGCTGACCGGCAGCGTCGTCCAGACCAACTGGGTCGCTGCCGGCGACCGGGTGGCGATGGACCTGGGGAGGCTGGGGGCGGTGGAGCTGAGCTTCGGGTGAGTTCCTACCGTAGGTCGGCCTCGGCCGAAGGCCGACGCCGACAGCGTGGCCGGAGCGTCGATGCAGGGCGTCGGCGTTCGCCCTGACGGGCGAAGGCCGACCTACGGCGATATAGGCAACCGCGTTCTGGTACGGGAATGTCGCCTCGGGGAGCCTGCGCCGAAAGCAGTTCGTTCTCCCATACCGAAGCCTGTGCGGGTGTCCACGGCAGCCCGTGACCAGCCATAAAGCCAATCAAAGGCGGCCGTGGACGCAGGTTCCTCCCCGAAGCCTCACCCCCGGCCCTTGAGCAGGGCTCCGATCTCGCCGACGATGCCGCGGCGGAACAGCAGGACGCAGACGACGAAGATGACGCCGGTCACCACCGTCACCGGGAGCTGCGTGCCGGCCAGGTAGTTCTGCAAGGTGACCACCAGGAAGGCGCCGACCACCGGGCCGAAGATGGTGCCCAGCCCGCCCAGCAGCGTCATCAGCACCACCTCGCCCGACATCTGCCACGTGATGTCGGTCAGCGACGCCAACTGAAACACGATCGCCTTGGTCCCGCCGGCGAGGCCCGCCAGCGCCGCCGACATCACGAAGGCCGCCAGCTTGTACTGGTCCACCTTGTAGCCCAGCGACACCGCCCGCGGCTCGTTCTCCCGGATCGCCTTCAGCACCTGCCCGAAGGGCGAGTGGATGGTCCGGTAGATCAGCAGGAAACCGGCCAGGAACACCGCCAGCACGAAGTAGTACATGGCCAGGTTGTCGCCCAGGTCGATCACCCCGAACAGGTAGCCCCGCGGCACCGCCTGGATGCCGTCCTCGCCGCCGGTGAACGGCAGCTGGAGCGCCAGGAAGAACACCATCTGCGACAGCGCCAGCGTCACCATCGCGAAGTAGATCCCCTGCCGTCGGATCGCCAGGAAGCCGAACCCCAGGCCGAACAGCGCCGCCACCGCGACGCCGAGCAGGATGCCCAGCTCGGGCGTCAGGCCCCACACCTTGACCGCGTGGGCGGTCACGTAGGCGGCCGAGCCGAAGAACGCCGCGTGGCCGAACGACAGCAGCCCGACATAGCCGATCAGCAGGTTGAAGGCGCAGGCGAACAGCGCGAAGCACAGCGCCTTGGCCAGGAACACCGGGTAGAGCTGGAACGGGGCGACCAGCGCCACCACCAGCAGCGCCGCCAGCGCCGCCCATTTCAGCGCCGGCGAGCCCTGGCCGGCCCGCGGGGCTTCGGCCTGTGGGTGGGCGGCCCGGGAGGGAGCGGTTTGGGAATGGGTTGCCATGGCTTACTTCTCCCGTCCGAACAGACCGGCCGGCTTGATCAGCAGCACCACGGCCATCACGACGAAGATCACGATGTTGGAGGCCTCGGGGTAGAACACCTTGGTGAAGCCCTCCAGGATGCCGAGCATGAAGCCGGTCAGCACGGCGCCCAGGATCGAGCCCATGCCGCCGATCACGACGACGGCGAAGACGACGATGATCAGGTGCGAGCCCATCAGCGGGTTGACCTGGTAGATCGGCGCCGCGAGCACGCCGGCCAGGCCGGCGAGCGCCACGCCGAAGCCGTAGGTCGCGGTGATCATGACCGGGACGTTGATGCCGAAGGCCTGGACCAGCACCGGGTTCTCGGTGGCGGCGCGCAGGTATGCTCCCAGGCGGGTCCGCTCGATCATGAACCAGGTGCCGAAGCAGACCACCAGCGAGACGGCGACGACCCAGCCGCGGTATGTCGGCAGGAACATGAAGCCGAGATTGTGGCCGCCGGCCAGCGCCTGGGGGATCGGGTAGGGCTGGCCGGAGACGCCGTACCAGTGGCGGAACATGCCCTCGATGATCAGGGCGAGGCCGAAGGTGAGCAGCAGGCCGTAGAGGTGGTCGAGCTTGTAGAGCCGGCTGAGCATCAGCTTCTCCAGCACGACGCCGATCAGGCCGACCAGCACGGGGGCCAGCACCAGGGCCACCCAGTAGTTGATCCCGGCGAACTTCAGCAGCATCCACGCCGCGAAGGCGCCCAGCATGTACTGGGCGCCGTGCGCGAAGTTGATGACGTTGAGCATGCCGAAGATGACGGCCAGCCCAAGGCTCAGCAGGGCATAGAAGGACCCGTTGATCAGCCCCAGCAGGAGCTGACCGAACAGGACCTGGGGCGGAATCCCCAGCAGCTCCATCATTTGCGGGTCCGTCCCTTACTTCTGGGCGATCTTGCAGCCGCTGGCGGCCGCGTCGAGATAGGCCTGGTCACCGGGGATGGTGCTCACGATCTCGTAATAGTCCCACGGCCCCTTGCTCTCGGACGGCGCCTTGACGCGGGCCAGGTACATGTCGTGGACCATGCGGCCGTTGGACAGGATCTTGCCGTTCTTGGCGAACATGTCCTGGATCGGCAGCTCGTGCATCTTGGAGACGACGGCCTTCGCCTCGTCGGTCTTGGCCGCCTGGACGGCCTTCAGGTAGTGCTTGACCGAGGAATAGACGCCGGCCTGCACCATGGTCGGCTTCGAGCCCGTCTTCTCCTGGTACTTGGCCGACCAGGCGCGTGTGTCCTCGTCCATGTCCCAGTAGAAGCCCGTCGTGGCGACCAGGCCCTGCGCGGCGTTCAACCCGAGCGCATTGACGTCCGAGATGAACAGCAGCATGCCGGCCAGCGTCTGGCCCGCCTGGGTGATGCCGAACTCGTTGGCCTGCTTGATCGCGTTGGTGGTGTCGTTGCCCGCGTTGGCGAGGCCGATCACCTGGGAGCCCGAGCCCTGGGCCTGGAGCAGGAAGGACGAGAAGTCCGAGTTGCCCAGCGGGTGGCGCACCGAGCCAAGCACCTGGCCGCCCAGCTCCTTGACCACCGCCGTGGTCTCCTCCTCCAGCGAGTGGCCGAAGGCGTAGTCGGCGGTGATGAAGTACCAGGTGTTCTTGCCTTCCTCGGTCAGCGCGCGCGCGGTGCCGGCGGCCAGCGCGTGGTTGTCGTAGGTCCAGTGGATGCCGGTCGGCGAGCAGGCGTCGCCGGTCAGGCGCGAGCTGCCCGGGCCGGACATCAGGAAGATGCGGTTCTTGTCGCGGGTGATCTCCTGGACCGCCAGCGCCGCGGCCGAGTTGGGCACGTCGGCGATCACGTCTACCTGTTCGCGGTCGATCCACTGGCGGGTGACGTTGGCCGCGATGTCGGCCTTGTTCTGATGGTCGGCGACCACGATCTCGATCGGCGCGCCGTCGATCGCGTTGCCGAACTCCTCCGCCGCCATGCGCGCGGCCACGGCCGAGCCCTCGCCCGCCACGTCGGCATAGATGCCGGAGCGGTCGTTCAGGACGCCGATCTTGATCCTGCCGTCCGAGACCGCTCCCTGCGCGTTCGCCGCGGCGGCGAAGCCGACCGACAGTGCCGCGAGAGCCGTACCCGTCATGATCTGCTTCAGCATCTTGCTCATCCTGTTCACCGTTTCCCCTGTTACCTTGTTGTTCTGCGCCGTTCCGGCTGAAACGACTGATTCCGGCGGTTCACGTGCCGCGTCGGGTTGGGCCATGGCCCAACGCACCGGCAAAGCTGTCCCGGCCGGACCATCAGACGCCGAGATATTCGTGCAGCTTGTGCATGTTGGCTTCGAGCTGGTCGTTCGGGATCATGTCGACGATGTGCCCCTCCTCCATCACGTAGTGGCGGTCCGCGATGGTGGCGGCGAAGCGGAAGTTCTGCTCGACCAGCAGGATGGTGAAGCCGCTCTGCTTCAGCTCCCGCACCACCCGCCCGATCTGCTGGATGATCACCGGCGCCAGGCCCTCGGTCGGCTCGTCCAGCAGGATCAGGTCGGCCCCGGTGCGCAGGATCCGCCCGATCGCCAGCATCTGCTGCTCGCCGCCCGACAGCCGCGTCCCCTGGCTCTTGCGCCGCTCCTTCAGGTTCGGGAACAGCCGGTAGATCGCCTCCACGTCCATGCCGCCCGGCTTGATCGTCGGCGGCAGCATCAGGTTCTCTTCCACGTTCAGGCTGGAGAAGATGCCCCGCTCCTCCGGAACGTAGCCGATCCCGAGCCGGGCGATCCGGTTCGACGCAAGACCCACCAGCTCCGTCCCGTTCAGCCGGATCGAGCCGGTGCGCTTGCCCACGATGCCCATGATCGAGCGCATCGTCGTGGTCTTGCCGGCGCCGTTGCGCCCCAGCAGGGTCACCACCTCGCCCCGCCGGACGTCCAGGCTGACCCCGTGCAGGATGTGGCTCTCGCCGTAGAAGGCGTGGAGATCCCGGATCTCCAGCATCCCCGTCGTCGTCGCGGCCCCGTCAGGCATGTCCCGTCCCCATGTACGCTTCCATCACCTGCGGGTCCTTCGACACCGTCGCGTAAGGCCCCTCGGCCAGGATCTCGCCCCGGCGCAGCACCGTGATCTTGTCCGAGAGGTCGGACACGACCGACAGGTTGTGCTCGACCATCAGGATGGTGCGGTTGGCCGAGACCTTGCGGATCAGCGCCGCGGTGTGGTCGATGTCCTCGTGCCCCATGCCGGCCATGGGCTCGTCGAGCAGCATCAGCTCGGGCTCCAGCGCCAGCGTGGTGGCGATCTCCAGCGCGCGCTTGCGGCCGTAGGGCAGCTCGGCGGCGGCGGTGTCGCGGTAGGCCGCCAGGTTGACCGAGTCCAGCAGCGCCTCGGCCTGGCCGTTCAGGGCGTGCAGCGCCTTCTCCGAGCGCCAGAAGTCGAAGCTGTCGCCGCGCAGGCGCTTCTGCAGCGCCACGCGTACGTTCTCCAGGCAGGTCAGGTGCGGGAAGACGGCGCTGATCTGGAAGGAGCGTACGAGCCCGCGCCGGGCGATGTCGGCCGGCTTGACCCGGGTGATGTCGTTGCCGTTGAACAGGATCTGCCCGCCGCTCGGCGTCAGGAACTTGGTCAGCAGGTTGAAGACGGTCGTCTTGCCCGCCCCGTTCGGGCCGATCAGGGCATGGATGCTGCCGCGGCGGACCTGGAGGCTGACGTCCTTGACCGCGATGAAACCCTTGAATTCCTTCGTCAGATTCCGGGTTTCAAGTATGTGATCCCCGTCCATGCGTACCTCCCCTTATCGGACGGTCCGCCGGATCTCCCGTCGCCGGGGCATGCGGTCGGATGTCCTGGATTTTGCGTGAAGTTAGGGACAGGGGGGGACGCGGCGCACCACCCGAAAGGGTGGCATTCTGCCGAAACTCCAAAGACCTACTGCAGATAGCCCATTTCCCTCCCCCGGGCGACCGCGCTTGTCCGGGTAGTGACGTACAGCTTGGCGAACAACCTTTTCATGTACCATTTGACCGTGTCCTCCGAGATGCGCAGTCGCTCGCCGATCTCGCGGTTGCGCAACCCTTCGGAGACGAGCCGCAGAATCTGGATTTCGCGGTGGTGCAGGCGGTCCGACGATGCGGGTGCCGGCCGCGCGGTCTCGGGCTGGAGCGTTTCCAGCACGCGGCCGGATATTTCGATCGCGTCGCGGCACTGGGCCATCGCGGATTCCAGGTCGCCCGCGGCCCCCGCCGCATAACCCACCATGACGGCGGCGAAACCCCGCAGCAGCGGGTCGTCGGACTGGGGAGGCCCATCGGGCTGGCCGGGGTCCGCCCGATCGAGCCATCGGTCGGTGCGGTGGCGGATCTCCGGCAGGGCGTCCCGCTCCTTCGCCATCAGGCGCCTGGTCAGCACCGCCAGTTGAAGGGCCGAGATGCGGCCCTCCGTCTTCTCCGTGACTTCCCGGACCTGGTCCTCGGCAATGTCCAGGGCCTGGACCCGGGTCAGGTAGTAGCGCGCCTCGTCCAGGGTGAAGCGCAGGTCGGATGCGCGCAATTCCAGCAGCGTCCCGCAGCCGCGCAGCCGCGCGAGCGGCAGCGGCGGGTCGGCGCGCGTGGCGATAACCAGCGTGAAGCAGGCGGGCAGGCCGCTCAGCATCCGGTTGACGTCGCGATGGACCGCCGGGTCCGTCACCGCCTGATAATCGTCCAGGAACAGGATGATCCGGCGTCCGAGGCGGTCCAGTTCCCCCGCCAGGTCGCACAGGACGTCTTCCAGGGTCGCTGACGACCCGCAGGAGCCAAGGCCGGCGACCCGCCGCCCGAAGGCCGGCAGGACCGGCTCCAGCATGTCCGCCAGATCCGCCAGGAAGTGCCGGGGGTCATGCCCGTTGCGGTGCAGTGACAGCCAACCCGCCGTTATGCCGCGGTTGCGCGCTATGGCGTGCCAGCGCGCCATCAGGGTGGTCTTACCGATGCCGGAAGGCCCAGACAGAAGCACGAGGCGTAATCGATCAAACCGGGCGATACAGTCTTCCAGACGCGGACGGAAGACAAGACAGGATTCCACCGGCTGATCGTCAAGTTTATCGCTAAATTTCCGCAACGTTTCGGCTGCCCCTCGGCACAGGTCATGCCCGTGCTTCCAACGACGGGATAGGCGGGTGTGTAGCGGTATTCTCCTGCTTACTTCAACATATACCTGACGGCGTGAAGATGAAGCGTCCGGATCATTCGAGGGCCGGGGCCGAGGGTATCGGCGTCAAGGGCGGATACTCTCAGTCCTCGGCCAGCCCCATGCCCTGGAGCGCCGCGGTCAGCGCGGCACCCAGCCGGGCGTCGTCATAGGGCTTGCCGACGAAACCGACAGGTTGGGCCGCCTGTGCCCGCTTCAGGGTGGCCTGGTCGCTGAAGGCGCTCATGAAGAGGGACGGAATGCCGAGGCGCTGGCGGATCTCGACGGCGGCGTCGATGCCGTCCGTCCCCTGCGCAAGCCGGATGTCCATCAGGATGAGGTCCGGCCGGTAGTCCTCGGCGGCCATCACGGCGCCGGGACCGGATATCGCCTTGCCGCAGACGGTGAACCCCAGGTCTTCGACCATTTCCTCCAGCAGCATGGCCGGGATCGCCTCGTCCTCCACGATCAGGATGCGGACGCGCCGCGATCGCACGGGTTCCTGCCGGTCCGAGGGCAGGGAAGCGGCGGGGGTGGAATGGACAAGGCGAATTCTTGAGATTGCGTGCATCGGACCAAGCTACATTTCGGGACTCAGAAGTGGCAAGAGGTCAACACCTGCCGGATCGAATCGTCCAAGTGCCTACAAAGCGTTCGTTCCAATGGGCCTCCCGATGGGCTTCCGGTCTTTCCGATGCGGTCACCCCGCGGCGTGGATCCGGAACATGGTTCCGGACGGGCCGGACTCACAGGCTAACTCGCCGCCGAACTGCCCCAGCAGGGCGCAAACCATGCGCATTCCCAGGCTTTGGGTGTTCGCGGGATCGAACCCGGCGGGCAATCCGACCCCCTCGTCCGCGACGCCGACCTCGAACCCGCCGTCCGGCAGGGTCTTGAAACGGACTCGTATCACGCCGCGGCGGCCCGCGGGGTAGGCATACTTGACTGCGTTGGTCACCAGTTCGTTGACGACCAGCGCCAGCGGGATGACCTTGTCGGTCGGCAGTTCGTGGGTGTCGGCCTCCACCTCGATATGGTGACCCTGCTCGACCATCGCGGAGTGGGCCAGGTCGGCACACAGGTCGCGCAGGAACATGCCGAATTCCACGACCCCGACCTTGTCGGTCTTGTACAGGCGCTCGTGGACCCGGGCGACGGTGGCGACGCGGGAGCAGGCCTCGTCGAAATGGCGGCGCGTCACCGGATCGGAGATCTGGCGGCTTTCCAGCCGCAGCAGGCTGGAGACGAGCTGGAGGCTGTTCTTGACCCGGTGGTTGACTTCCTTGAGCATCAGGTCCTTCTGCTGGATCGAGCGGCGCAGCTCCAGCAGGGACATCACCTGGCGGGCGAGGGTGGACAGGGCGGCTTTCTGCTCCTCGTCCAGGCCGGGGCGGGGCTCGTGGTCGAGGACGCACAACGTGCCGAGGGCATGCCCGTCCGAGGTCCTCAGCAACGCGCCGGCATAGAAACGCATGCCCGGAGGTCCGGCCACCAGCGGGTTGTCGGAGAACCGGCCGTCCGCGGCCAGGTCGGGCACGATGAAGAGCTCCGACTGCTTGATGGCGAGGCGGCAGACCGACGCGTTCAACGGGGTCTCGCTGGCGTCCAGTCCGATCTCCGACTTGAACCACTGGCGGTTTGCGTCGACGAAGCTCACGAGCGCGACCGGCGCGCGGCAGACATAGGCTGCAAGGCGCGTGACGTCGTCGAACTCCTCCTCGCGGGGGGTGTCGAGTATGCCGTACCGGCGAAGTGCTTCGAGCCGCTGGATCTCGGAGATCTGCTGGCCAGGAATGGCGGTGCCCATCAAGCTTAGTGGTCCCAATCAATCGAGGGGGCGTCCGGAACCGGAGCAATGCGGACGGCCCGTCCGGCCGGCAGACCGGCGGAACGCATGCGTGCGATGATGCATCGGGCGGGGCGCAATGTCGAGCCCCGCCCGGCGCGGCCGGTCAGGCTGCTTCCTCGGCCGTCTCCGGAACCGCGAGGTCGAGATGCGTGCCGGTGTGGTGGGCGTAGAGCAGCAGGTCGTTCAGCAGTTCGGTCTCGGCGTCGGCCGAGTCCTTGCGGCGGATCGCGACCAGCCGGTCGAGCGCCCTGATGTTGAAGCCGGCCGATTTCGCCTCGCCCTTCAGGTCCTTGAGGTCGTTCTTCAGTCCATCGATTTCGTTCAGCAGGTTTTCCATGCGGTCGGCGAACTGCTTCAACTGTTCGGCCGTCGTAGCACCAGCGTCGATCAAGATCAGGCTCCGTGGATGGGGCTGGGGTTTGGGAATGGCGTCATACCGGCAAGCGCCGGTTCTGGCAACAAGGCCGCAGCGGGACGGCTGCGGAACGTTCCGCCGTTCCCCGCGGTTGGTATCGCATAGCCGTCGCGCCGCGGCGGTCCCCAAGCAACAACCAACGAATGGGGCAAAAAAATGGTGGACGCCATACCCGCTTCCGATACCGAAAACAGGCGTTACCTCAGCAACACGCCCGAGCACCCGTACATCCCCTACGACACCCCCAGCGCCTATGGGCGCGCCCACATCGGCGGCGACATCGGCGGTGACATCGACGGCGGCCACGACCGGCGCCGCAGCGACGGGCCGGGCGGCATCAGCGCGGTGATTCGGGACCATCCCGTGCCCTTCGTGATGTTCGCCGCGAGCGCCGGCATCCTGCTGGCGGCGTGGCTCGGCTATCGCTACCAGCGCGATAGCCGCCAGGGCGCCGGCCGGACGTCGCGTCTTTACACCGATCCGGACCGCCACCATACCCACGTCTCGGGTGACATGTCGGACCGGCCGGCGGGCCGCTCGCCCGATGCGGACCGGCTGGTCGGCATGCCCGGTGGCGGCAAGTCGGCGCGGGACAGCGCTTCGGTCCTGCTGGGACCCGACGGCGAGCCGCTTCGTGGCTCGGCCGGCGGGGCTTCGGGCGGCGCCACCAGCGTCGGCTGGGCGACACCCGACGGTTCGGCGTCCCATTCCGACACCGTGTCGGGCGAAGCCGCCGACACGCTCGGCCAGACCCGGCGCGAGAACGCCCCTCCGGGAAGCTCGGCCACCACGATCCGGACGCAGGCGAACCCGCCGATCTTCGACCGGCCGTGATCGGTGCCGGTCTTCGCCATGCGCGGACCATGGTCCGCGTCTGTCGGGCGCCCCTTCTTCGTCATGCGCGGGCCTGACCCGCGCATCCACGCGCAAACCGGCGGGATGGAGATTGCGCGTGGATGACCGGATCAAGTCCGGTCATGACGATCCTGGCGAGAATTCACCGCCGGTAGTGTTCATCACGCCAGGGTCCGGCTGAACGGCTCGATCGCGATGCCGAGGGCTTCCAGGCGCCCGCGGATCGTCCGCGCCATACCGACCGCCTGCGGATTGTCGCCGTGGACGCAGATGGTGTCGATCCGCGCCGGGATCCGGGCGCCGCTCACCGTCGTGATCGCCTCCTCCTCCAGCATGCGGACGATCCGGTCCGCCGCCGACCCGGCGTCGTGCAGCACGGCGCCGGGCTTTTTGCGCGATGTCAGGTTGCCGTCGTCGTCATAGGTGCGGTCGGCATAGATCTCCCGCGCGGCCCTCAGGCCCATCCGTTCCGCGGCGCGCTCGGTCTCCATGCCGGGCATGACGACGCAGATCAGGTCGCGGTCGACCGCCCGCACCGCCCGGGCGCAGGCCAGGGCGAGGTCGGGATCGACCGCCGCCATGTTGCCCAGCGATCCGTGCGCCTTGACGTGGGTGACCCGGTGGCCCGCGGCGGCGGCGAGCGCCTGCACCGCGCCGATCTGGTAGACCAGCATCTTCTCGATGTCCGCCGGGTCCTCCCCGAGGATCGGTCGGCGGCCGAAACCCCACTGGTCCAGGAAGCTGGGATGGGCGCCGACCGCCACGCCCGCCTCCAGGGCGAGGCGCACGGTGCGGTCGATCACCAGGGGATCGCCGGCGTGGAACCCGCAGGCGACGTTCGCGCTGGTGACGATCTTCAGCATATCGGCGTCGTTGCCCAGCGTGTAGACGCCGAAGCTCTCGCCCATGTCGCAGTTCAGGTCAACCCGGGAAATCCCTGCCATTCCTTCACCATCCTCGCCGGTCTCTTCTGCCGAAAGCCCGCTTCAGGATGGCGATTTCGCAGCCCCGGGACAACCTTGTTCAGTCGGCCAATTGCGTCGGGCCGACTGCGTCGAGGGCATCGAATCCTTTCAAATCAGTTGATCGCATAAGCTGATCATCCTTCGAAATTGACGGTGATTATGCCGGAAAATTCACAGGATTAGCCCCTGAAAGTCACAGCAATTCTTATCGAGGTCACATCTTTGCCACGTCAAATTTTCCTCTATTTCGAATACATTCGCGGCCGTGGCATAAAGTTGATCTGCACTCGATTAAGTGAGATTTAACTTTTGAGTGCTTTGATACATGGCGAAGAACCGTATATCAAACTTTATGCTTGATCTGCTGTAAGCGGTCTGGCCTTTCGGGGTCCGTTTCCCTTGTAGCGACTTGTTGAAGTGCGAATTTGCAGTTCGCTCGCTGCATTCTGCTGCGCTGAACGGTATCGGGCGCGGGGAGCCGCCCTGGGTTTCCCAGGGGACTTGCACCCGCTCCGCGTCACACCGTGAGGCAATGCCGGATCCGCGCGGCTGCGCCGAAAAGCATGCGACCGGGGCTTACCGTCGCCGAGAGACCATGAGCAGGAGCCGCCATCACCGGGACACGGTGGTTTGTGCAACCAAAAAACAAACTGGAAGACACCATGTACCATTCGAGATCTGGAGTTGAGCGGCTCGTATCCGAAGGGCAGGCTATCGGCAACGCCACTTCACTCACGAACGATACCGCGGCATCGCGAAAGTCTCCCGGTTTCACCGGCCTGGAATATTACAACTCGGTTTTCGAATCTTCCGTCGCGACGACTTCAGATCTTAAGAATAATTGTTTCCGTATTCGTTTTCAGGTTTATTGCATCGATAATGAGTTCGAGGATCCCGCGAACAACCCCGACGGCTTCGAACGCGACTCCTTCGACGACCATTCCGTCCATTCCCTGCTGACCCACCGCGCCACCGGCAACGCCATCGGCACGGTCCGCCTCGTCCTGCCGCAGGACGGCGGAGAGCGCCGGGTGCTGCCGATGCAGCGGATCGCCGGCGCGATCGCCGCGGATGCCGTGGCGCCGTTCCCGGTCTACCGTACGGCCGAGATCTCCCGCTTCTCGATCGTCAAGAGTTTCCGTCAGCACACGCCGGAAACCGGGGTCGAGGCGACGCTTTCCCCCGAGGAATGGCGCAAGATGCTCTTTCATCTGCCGCTCGGGCTCATTAAGTCCTGTGTCGAAATGAGCGTGCGCGAGGGAATCACCCACTGGGCCGCGGTGATGGAGCCGGCTTTGCTTCGGCTGCTGACCCGCCTCGGCATCCATTTCAACCCGCTGGGATCGCTGGTCGATTACCATGGACGGCGGCAGCCCTGCTGGGCCGACCTGGGCGCCCTGCTGCGGCGCGTCCATGCCGAGCGTCCCGACGTGTGGGAAATCATTACCGATGGCGGCCGCCTGTGGCCGCTGGATGAAACGAGCCCGGCCGAAGCGGTCGCGGTCACCGCTCCCTCCCGGTCGGCCTGCCTCGCGGTCGCCAACTGAGGGTGGGCGCCGACCGGGGCAAACCGACGGGGGCAAACCGACGGTGATTGGCCGCCCGGGACGCGATTTTGAGGAACATGCCGACCATGACCATGCCCACGATGCCTGCGCGCGCGTTCGACTTCGATTATGACGAGGCATTCAGCCGCAACATCGGGTGGGTCACCGAGTGGGAGCAGCAGATCCTGCGCACCAAGCGGGTCGCCATCGCCGGCATGGGCGGCGTCGGCGGAGTCCACCTGCTGACGCTGGCGCGCCTGGGCATCGGTGCCTTCAACATCTCGGACATGGACGTCTTCGAGACGGTCAACTTCAACCGGCAGATCGGCGCCAGCACCGCCACGCTCGGCCGGCCGAAGGTCGACGTGATGGCCGGTATGGCGCGCGACATCAACCCGACCGCCGAGATCCGCCGTTTCCCGAATGGAATCAGCGACGACAACATCGACGAGTTCCTGGACGGCGTCGACCTCTTCATCGACGGCTTCGACTTCTTCGTCCTGGACGTGCGCGCCAAGGTGTTCGCCCGCTGCGCCGAGCTGGGCATCCCGGCGATCACGGCGGGGCCGATCGGCATGGGCACGGCCTATCTGGTCTTCATGCCCGGCGGCATGACCTTCGAGCAGTATTTCGGCCTGGAAGGCCAGCCGATCGAGCAGCAATACGTCAATTTCCTGGTCGGGCTGACGCCCCGCGGCCTGCACCGCTCCTATCTGGTCGATCCGTCCCGGCTGGACCTGGTCAACCAGCGCGGCCCCTCCACCGGCATGGCCTGCCAGATCTGCGCCGGCGTGACCGGGATCGAGGCACTCCGCATCCTGCTGAACCGCGGCGGCGTCAAGGCGGCCCCCTGGTTCCACCAGTTCGACGCCTATCGCGGGCGGTTCGTCAGCAAGAAGCTGCCGGGCGGCAGCCGGCATTTCGGCCAGCGGTTCAAGCAGAAACTGGGCATGCGCATGATGCAGGCGATCGCCCGCAACGCGCCCCAGGCCAAGCCGGAGCTGCGCGCCTCGGAGATCGAGCGGATCCTCGACCTCGCCCGCTGGGCGCCCAGCGGCGACAACAGCCAGCCCTGGCGCTTCCATATCGACGGCGACGACTCGGTGACCGTGCTGGTCCGGAACGAGGCCGGTGCCAACGTCTACGAATATGCCGACGGCCAGCCGACGCTGCTGTCGGTCGGCCATCTGCTGGAGACCATCGCCATCGCGGCGGCCCGGTTCGGCCGGCGGATGGAGTGGGCGCACGTGGAGGGAAAAAGCCGGACGGAGAGCCGGATCGAAGTCAGGCTGCCCAAGCAGCCGGGCATCCGGCCCGACCCGCTGGAAGGCTTCGTCAAGCTGCGGTCGGTCGACCGGACCGCCTACAAGCGCGACAGCCTGACGCAGGCGCAGAAGAACGCGCTGGCCGAGGCGCTGGGTCCCGACCTGACCCTCTCCTGGTTCGAGAGCCGGGGGGAGCGCTGGAAGTTCTCCCGCCTCAATGGGCTGGCCACCGACATCCGCCTGCGCTGCCGGGAGGCCTACGACGTCCACCGCCGGATGATCGACTGGGAGAACCCGTTCAGCCCGCACGGCCTGCCGTCCACTGCCATCGGCCTCGACGGGATGACCCGCAAGCTGATGCGCTGGGCCATGCAGGACTGGTCGCGGGTCGAGCGGATGAACCTGCTGGGGACGGGCGCCGCCAGCCTTCAGCTGGACATCCTGCCGGGAATGGCCTGCGCCGGGCATTTCACGATCGGCTGGAGCACCCCGCGGGCCGCCCGGCCGACGGCGGAGGAACTGCTGGCCGCCGGGCAGCGGCTGCAGCGCTTCTGGCTGACCGCCGCGAAGCTGGGCCTGGCCTTGCAGCCGAGCTTGGCGCCGCTCGCCTTCGCCAGCTACGCCGTGACGGGCACGCGGTTCACGGAAGCGCCGAAGCTGATCGCCAAGGCGGAAAAGCTGGCGGTCGAGCTGGGTCGGGTGTCCGGCCACGAGGTCGACTCGCTGGTCTTCATGGGCCGCATCGGCCGTCCCAGGACGACGCGGCCGGCCAGCCGCTCCCACCGCAGGCCGCTGGACGAGCTGATCGTCGGCGACGACCGCCGGACGGACGGGAATGATCGGCAGGACCAGGATGTCGCCCGCAGCGCCTGAACGGCAGGAAGGTTCCGGGGCTCAGGCGTCGGGGCTCAGGCTGGGGGTTGCCGGCCCAGGTGGGCGAGGACGCCGTGGGCGGCGGCCGCGCCGCTGCTGAGGGAAGCCTGGAGCAGATAGCCGCCGGTCGGCGCTTCCCAGTCCAGCATCTCCCCGGCGGCGAACAGGCCGGGCAGGCGCCGCAGCATCAGGTCGCCGGTAAGCTCGTCCAGGTCGATGCCGCCGGCGGAGGAGATCGCGCGCTCGATCGGCTTGATGCCGGTCAGGCGGAGCGGCAGCGCCTTGACCAGCCGGGCAATGTCGGCCGGCCCGGCATCGGCTCCGGCGGCGCCGCGCAGCAGGCCGGGCAGGGGACCTGTCAAATTCACCGACTTGCGCAGCCAGGTGGACCAGGATTCCGACCCCCTCGGCCGCCGCAGCCGGTCGCGCACCTGTTCGGGGGAAAGCTGCGGCCGCAGGTCGATCGTCAGGCGGGCCGAGCCGTGGCGCTCGATCGCGTCGCGCAGCGGTGCGCCCAGGGCGTAGACGGCGCCGCCCTCGATCCCCGTGCGGGTCAGGATCAGCTCGCCCCGGACCGTGCGGCCCTCGAAGCTAAGCGCCAGGTTCTTCAGCGGCTCCCCCTCGTGCCGAGCGATGAAGCCCGGCTCCCAGGCGACGTCGAAGCCGCAGTTGGCCGGCCGCAAGGGACGCACCGCGATGCCGCGGGCTTCCAGGATGCCGGTCCAGCCGCCGTCGGAGCCGAGCCGGGGCCAGCTCGCCCCGCCCAGCGCCAGGACGACCGCATCCGCCTGGACGGGCCGGGGAGCGCCGTCGGGACCCCGGACCAACGCCCGCCCTGCCTCGTCGAAGCCGAGCCAGCGGTGGCGCGTATGCACGGCGACCCCGAGGGCGCCGAGGCGCCGCAGCCAGGCGCGGAGCAGCGGCGACGCCTTGAACTGCACCGGGAACACCCGCCCGCTGCTGCCCACGAAGGTCTCGACGCCGAGGCCGGCGGCCCATTCGCGCAGGTCGGCGGGCGAGAAGATCTCCAGCCAGCGCCGCACGGTCGGCGCCCGGTCGCCGTAGCGGGGCAGGAAGTCCTCCAACGGTTCCGAATGGGTCAGGTTGAGGCCGCCGCGCCCGGCCAGCAGGAACTTGCGCCCGACCGAGGGCATGGCGTCGAACAGCTCGACGCCGACGCCCGCCTCCGCCAGGACGGTGGCCGCCATCAGGCCGGCCGGGCCGCCGCCGATGACTGCCACCCTTGCGGCGGCTTCCGTGGAACCGGCGGCGCTCATGCTTTTTTCCCGAACCTCGTTCCCGACCGGGGCATCGTCCGAAGCAGGCCGGCCGCCAGCGATACCGCGAGCAGCGCATGGAGCGGCAGCAGCGGCAGGTTGAACCGGGGCTCCCCGAAGAAGACGCCGGCGATGGCGGCGAAATAGCCGATCGGGACGAAGGCCGCCAGCGCCGCGTCGCGCGGGCGGAGCGCCCAGGGGAACAGGAACGGAAACAGGAAAGCCGGCACCACCAGGACCCAGTGCCATAGCGCCGCGAGCGGCGTGACGGCCGCGACCAGGGCGCCGATGTCCTGGCCGTTGCGCCGGGCGCCGATCTCGGCCTGTTCCAGGGGCAGCGGGTCGAACCGGAAGAACTGGTCCAGCTTGTAGGGCACGCGGAGCAGGGCCTGCGCTGGATTCTCCCGGATATAGGAGAGGGCCGCCTCGTTCAGCCGGCGGTCCAGGGCGATCTCGTCGGGGATCGGCTCCAGGATGTCCAGACCTTCCGTCGCCGCGGTGAATTCGGGCGGGGCCGGCCACATGTAGTTGCCCCAGCGGTTCCAGGGATTGTTGCCCATGAACAGGTTGAAGCCGCCGTTGGTCGAGACCAGCACCGGCTCGCCCAGGACCAGGGCGTTGCGGAGTGTCCAGGGCGCTATCACGGTCAGGCAGGCGGCGTGCAGCACCAGCCCCGCCGCCACGGCGCGGCGCAGGCCAGTCCGGCGCAGCACGTAGGCCGCCGCGATCACGCAGGCCGGCAGCAGCAGCGCCTGGGTCTTGACCAGCGCCGCCAGGCCGAAGCAGAGGCCGGCGAGGGCCGGCCTCCGCCAGCCGGGCCGGTCCAGCGCCGCGAGCAGCGCGTCCAGGCCGGCCAGCAGCAGGGCCATGAACAGCAGTTCGGCATAGAGCAGCTCGGTGTAGAAGATCAGCGTCGGCGACAGCACCGCCAGCACCAGCGCCGCCCGGGCCGCCGTCTCCGACCCCGTCGCGCGCCGCGCGATGCGGAACAGGAAGAACAGCGCCGCCGCCGACAGCACGAGGTTGGCGGCCTTGGCGACCTCGACGCCGGGGCCGAACAAGGCGAACAGGCCGGCCAGGAACGCCGGGTACCCGACCGGCCAGAACGCCGTCGGCTGCCCCCCGACCGAGTAGCCCTCGCCGTCCAGCAGGCCCGCGGCGCGCTGGAAATACCAGAGCTGGTCGCTCATCGGGGCGGCGTCGACCGCCGCCATCCAGCCGATCCGGGTGCCCAGGAACAGCACCGCCACGGCGACCAGGAAGCCGGCGCTTCCGCCCGTCAGGTCGCGGCGCACGGCGTCAGTTCCAGCATTCGACGCGGGCGGAGTAGGCGCCGGCGCGCTCCAGCAGGTCGTCGCCGGACAGTTCGGGGCCGCGCGCACGGGTGGCGTAGGAGATGTTCCGGGGCGCCAGGAAGCGGAAGATCGTCTCGTTGGTGACGGCCTGGGCCACGTCGTCGACGAACCGGCCGGTCTCGCGGAAGGTCGTCACCTCGTCCACCTTGCTGCGGATCATGCCGATCACCCTGCCGGTCCCGTCCAGGACCGGGCTGCCGCTGTGGCCGGCGCGGATGCGGCCCTCGACCGAGAATTCGGTCCCGCCGCCGGCGAAATCGGAGGTGACCTGGGCCGGCCACGCCTCCACCGCGGTTCGGCTGGGCACGACGGTGGCGGCGCCCAGCGCCGGGTAGCCCACCACCGAGGCGTCGATGCCCCGGCTGCGGCCGGGCGCCGGGTCGAAGCGGGCGAACCGCTTCGGCTTCGCCTTGGCCTGGAGCACCGCCAGGTCCATGCCCTGGTCGGAGGCGACCACGCTGGCCGGCTTCCGCCCGCCCTCGACCGTCGAGACGGTCAGCGCGGCGCAGTGAGCCACCACGTGGAAGCCGGTCAGCACCTGCCCCTGGCCGTTGATGAAGAAGCCGGAGCCGGCGCTGCGGATCTCCACCCTGTCGTCCGGCCGGGAACGGCGGTCGCCGACGATCTGCGCCCGCTGGCGTTGGGCCCGCGCGCTCGCCAGGGCGGCGGCCTCGGCCTCGTCGATGATCCTGCCGCGGCATTCCGCCGGAGCCACCCGAAGGATCAGGTCCCGGGCCGGCTCGTGGCAGATCACCACCGGCGGCGGCGTCTCCGCCCGGGCGGCGTTCGGGAGGGCGCCGGGGGCGGCAAGGCCGGCGCAGCCGCCCAGCGCGGGCGCCAGCGCCGTCAGCAGCGCCGCTCCCGTGATGCGCCTCCTCACCGCGGGCGCCGGCGCTTGCGGGCGGTCTGCCCGTTCCGGTCCGGCCGATCCCTGTCCGGGTGATGCATGGCGAGCAGCCCGGTGGTCTTGCCGCCGTCCGGGACCTTGTCGTTCATCACGGCCCAGCCGACGATGACCACGACGCCGATCAGCGAGAACAGGAACAGCAGGCTATCCATAAGACCTCATAGGGGGGACCTCATCGAGGGGAGAACGTCATCGCGCGGCGGCCTGCTCCAGGTATGGCTCCAGCGCGAAAGCCCCGAGGAACCGCGCGGCGTCCTCCGGCCGCTCGACCGACAGGGCGACCAGGGCCGCGGCGGGACGGATGCCGAGCAGGGTGGCGACGCTCTGGTACAACTTGGCCTCATACGGGCTCGCCGTGAAGCGTCCGCCGACCCAGTACCACGAAAGCACCAGCCGCTGGCGCTGCCCGCGCACCATCCGGTCTAGCCGGGCGGGCGGCATGCCGCCGACGCCCTCGACCGTGCGGCTCTCCACCCGCGTCCAGCCGTCCCCCTCCAGCCGGTTTGCGTAATAGACCACTTCCGACCCCTGCCGCTGGTAGGCGTAATGGGCGACGAACAGCTCGGCGGACCGGCCTTCCGGGCTCCGGAATCCCGCCAGCGCCGTACGGTCGGCGCCGGGGAACGCCGGCCGCCAGTCGGTCGGCGGGGCGGCGGTCCAGCCGGCCACGGCCGGGGCCGGAAGCGCGGCCGGAGCGGGCGGGACCTCCTGCGGACCCATCACCGTCCAGGCATAGGCCGGACCCGCCAGCACCACCAGGACCGCCGGCAGCGCCAGCGGCAGGCGCCAGGACCAGCCCCGGCGAACCCCGGCGGACGGCATCGAGAGGTCGCGCGGGAAGTCGCCAAGGCGGCGGTCGGCGAAGCTGTTGCCGATCGCGAGCAGCAGGATCATCACGAAGGAGAAGAAGATCCAGCCATAGACCAGGTGGTCCACGCCGGCCGCCAGCCTGCCGTCGGTCAGGTGGGCGATCAGGATGATGCCGAACGCCCGGAAGCCGTTGGCGATGATCGGCAGGGCGAAGCCGATGCCCAGGAACAGCCAGAACTTCCAGCGCCTGGCATAGGCCAGATGGGCGAACAGGGCCGAGATCACCAGGTTGGCGATCAGGAAGCGGATGCCGGCGCAGGCCTCGGCGACCCGGAACAGGCCGTTGGGGATCTCGATCATGATCCCGTCGTGGAACACCGGGATGCCGATCAGGCGCAGCAGCCCCACCGCGAAGACGGCGGTGAAGTCCTGGAGCGGCGGGATCAGCGCGTCGCCCACGGGCACCATGAAGAACAGGAAGGCCAGCGGGAAGGCGACAAGCCGGGCCACCGCGCGGCCGAACAGGAAGACGAACAGCGCGACCAGCATGCCGACCAGCGCCGTCTCCTCCACCGCCAGCACGTCGCCGGCCCGGCCGAGCAGCCAGGCGAGCATCATCCCGGCCAGGGCGACCAGCCCCAGCGGCTCCAGCCGGGGCGTCAGCCGGCGCAGCCCGTCCCGGCGCAGCCACATCAGGTACAGGCTGGTCGGCAGCACCAGGAAACCATGGTTGTAGGTGACGTTGGTCCACCAGGTATGAACCATGGCTCCGGCCACGTCGTGGAGCAGCGCCACCAGCAGCGCCGCCATCCCGGCGAAGCAGGCGATCGCGCGCGGCCAGGCCGGGTCGGCCGGAGCCGTCGCGGCGGCGGCGTAGTAGCCGCCGTCCAGGCCGGGACTGTCCATGTCGGTCCGCTGGGTCATGCCCGCTCCTCGCAGGAACGGTCGAGGGAGCAGGGCGCGTCCAGCGAGGCGGGGGACACCGCAGGCGCCCGCTCGATGATGCCGTCGAGCGGCGCCAGGCGGCGTTCCCAGGTGTAGCCGTCCGCCAGCAGGCACCGCCCGCGGGCTCCCAGCGCCGCGGCTTCGGACGGATTCTCGATCAGCCGGCAGGCCTGCGCCGCCAGCCCGGCGGCGTCGTCGCCGACCAGAAGGTGGGCGTCCCGCGCGGCGTCGATCCCCTCGTGGGCCTGGGGCGTGGCGACCACCGGGCGGCCCATCGCCATGGCCTCAAGCACCTTGTTCTGGATGCCGCGCGCGATCCGCAGCGGCGCCACCGCCAGGGCCGCGTGGGCGACATAGGGGCGGACGTCGGGAACGCGGCCGGTCACGATCACGCCCGGCTGCCCGGCCAGCCGCCTGACCGCGGGGTCGGGCTTCGCCCCGACGATGGCGAACCGCGCCTCCGGGTGCTTCGCCCGGATCGCCGGCAGCACCTCCGCCGCGAACCAGCGCACGGCATCCACGTTGGCCCGATAGTCCATCATGCCGGTGAAGACCAGCACCGGCCCGCCCGGCGGGTAGGGGTCGGCATGGTCCCGGCTGGGGTCGAAATAATCCAGGTCCACCCCGTTGCCCAGGCCGTGGACCCGTTCCGCCGCGACACCCGGCTGCCGGCGGAACAGGTCGGCCTCGGCCTCGCTGACGAACAGGCCGGCGGACGCGCGGGCGGCGATGGCGACCTCCGCCCGGCCGAGCAGCCGGGCCTCCCGCCCGTGGATCCAGCGCATCGGCGCCCGGCCGCTCAGGGCGTACTGGCGCCACTTGTCGCTGTCCAGGTCGATGAAATCGACGATCCGCCGGCCCCGGAAATCCTCGGCCGCCTCGGCGAAGGGTGCCATGGAGGAGGAGAAGACGAACTGCACGGCGACGGCGCGGGCGGCGTGGGTCGCACTCACCCACTCCGTCAGCCCGGCGTCGCGGAAATAGGCGAAGGTCAGCGCCTCCCCGGTCGCCAGCCCGCGCAGGCTGCCCAGCTTGGCCAGCGCCGGGTCGAGCCGGGCGAAATGGCAGCTCGCGCACAGCGCCCGCAGCACCGGCTCGTGGGCCCGGTCCTCGGGATCGTCCACGAAGCAGCCGAGATGGACGCGGTAGCGTTCCGCCAAGTGGCGCAGCAGGTGCCACGAGCGGATCTTGTCGCCCTTGTTCGGCGGATAGGGGATGCGGTGGGCCAGGAACAGCAGGTCTTTCATGGCGGCTCAGCCGATCTGGCGGGCGATCACGGGACCCATCAGGTTGGCGACCGGCAGCGGCAGGCGCTTCCAGGTCTCCACCATCGCGCGGTATTTGGGGTTGAGCGGGTTGACCTCGGGCAGCGCGCGCCCGCGCACCAGATGGAACTGGTAGTGCAACGCCCGGGGCTCGAACCCCCAGCCCAGCTTGTAGTCGAACGCCCCGGTCCCGCGCTTGCTGCGGCCGAAGTCGAACAGCCGGGCGCCTCGCTCCGTCGCCCTGTCCATCAGCGACCAGTACATGAAGTCGTAGGCGTGCTCGGTCCGCGCTTCCGGCAGGCCGCCCGCGAAATAGGGGCAGACCGTGTCGCGGAAATGGAACGCCATCACCGCCGAGACCGGGCCGGAGGCGCCGTGGACCACCGCCAGCTCGACCGCGTCGCCGAACTCCTCCGCGATGGCGGCGAAGAAGCGGCGCGGATAGACCGGCGTGCCCAGGTTGCGGACGCTTGTGCCGTAGATCCGGTAGAACGCGTCGAGCAGGCCCGGCCCGACCTGCTGGCGCAGGCCGCCGCGGATGCTGCGCCGAAGCTCCTGCCGTTTCTGCTGGGGCAGGGTTCCCCAGGTCACCCCGATATCGGCGTCGAGCGGACGGCGGAACGCGGCGTAGAGCTCCGACTTCACGGCCCAGCCGATCGGCAGCGCGTCCACGTGGCGCAGCTCCACATGATCGACCCCCAGCCGGGCGCCCAGCTCGGCGGCGTCCCCGGCCAGCGCCTGGATCGCGGCGGGGTCCGAGGACGCGATTCCGCCGAAGGTGCAGAACCCGGTACCGATCAGCGCGTTGCCGAACAGCGGGCTTTTCACATGGACCAGCGGCAGCACCCCGACGATCCGGCCGCCGCGGCTGGCGTAGCGGAAATATGTCGGGTGCCCGTAGCTCCGCCCGATCACGCGCGCCCATCCGGCGCGGTGGAAGAACGTGGCCTCCGGCGACTCGGCGACGAAGGCTTCCCACGCCGGCTCCGTCGCCGGGTCCAGCGCCCCGACCTCGACCATCGCCGTCATTCCGCCGCCGCCCTTGGCAACCGGGAATCCGGCGACAGGACCGTCCGGTAGACATGGTCGATGCGGTCCCACCGGAAGTCGGCCAGCAGGCGCTTCAGCTTGGCTTCCATGACGGACAGGTTGGTGTAGTGGCGCAGCCGGGAGCGCAGCGGCGCCGGGCTGATGCGCGGCTGGCCGGGATCGATCTCCCAGGGGTGGAAATAGAAGGTCACGGGCCGGCCTTCGGTCCGGTTGACCCTGCCGATCGCATGGGACGACCAGCGGTAGGGCAGCAGGCGGAAGAAGCCGCCGCCGGCGCAGGACAGCCGCCGGCCCCTGAGGTCCACCGTGCCGACCGGGATCTCCGCCAGGTCGCGGCCCGCGGCCGGCGCGAAGGGGAAGCGGGGGGCGTCGGGCACGCCGTAATGGTCGTGGCGGATCGGGTGGATGCTGGAGCTGTAGCGGTATCCCGCCTCGGCCAGCTCGTCGAACGCCCACCAGGTGCCGCGGTCGATGGAGAAGCTGGCGGCGCGGTACCCGGTCACCGCCTGGCCCGACTGGTCCTCCAGCAGCTTGCGGGTTCGCGTCACGTCGGCGCTGAACTCCGCCGGGGTCTGCTCGCCGACGCGCCGATGCTCCCAGCCGTGGCTCGCCACCTCGTGGCCGGCGTCGGCGATGGCCCGGACCAGCGACGGGTCGCGCCGGGCGACGCAGCCCAGCGTGAAGAAGGTGGCGCGCACGCCGGCCCCGGCGAACAGGTCCAGGACGCGCCGCGTGTTGTCGCCGACCCGCGACGGGAATCCGTCCCACCGGGCGCGGTCGACCGAGCCGGCGAAGGCGGAGACCTGGTAATAATCCTCCACGTCCACCGACATGGCGTTGACGATAGGGTGGGTGGCGGCGTCACGTACGGTCATCGCCGTCCTCCCTCGCGATCCGGCCGGCCGATCCGTTCCAGCCCGGGCCGGCCGCGTTCACCGCGAGGTAGCCCATCGCCGTCTCCAGCAGGTGGCGCAGAGTCCGATCGTGGGAATTGACCGTCTCGGTCAGCCTTTCCAGCCGGCCCAGCCGCTCGTCCAGGCTCGCCAGCAGGGTCGCCACCTCGCCGGAGGCGGCCGTTCCCGCCGGGGCGGCGGCCCTTCTCCCGGAGCCGCCGGCGGACGCCTCGGTCACCTCGGTGTTCAGGTCGGCCACCACGGCCTCGACCGAGGGCGCGTCGATCGCGTGGAGCCCCTCCAGCGCCCCGAACAGCAGCAGGCGGCTGCACAGGGTGTTGATGCGCCGCGGGATGCCGCCCGTGTGCCGATGGATCAGCGCGAAGGCCTCGGCGTCGATCGCGGGATCGTCGCTCCACCCGACCAGGCGCAGCCGGTGCCGGACATAGTCGGCGGTCTCGTCCTCCGACAGCGGGCCGAGATGGTAGGAGGCGATCACCCGCTGGCGGAACTGCTCCAGCGCCGGGTCGGCCAGCACGTCCTTGAACTGCGGCTGCCCGACCAGGAAGCTCTGGAACAGCGACCCGCCCTCGACCGTGAAGTTCGACAGCATGCGCAGCTCCTCGATGGTCTGGAGCGGCAGGTTCTGGGCCTCGTCGACCACCAGCAGGACCCGGCGTCCGGCTCGGTGCTGGGACAGCAGGAAACTCTCGAAGGCGCGCAGCAGCCCCGCCTTGTCGGCGGTCCGGGGCGTCACCCCGAAGGCCGACAGGATCATGCGGACCACGTCGTCGGCGTCGATGTTGCTGGTCACGATCTGCGCCGCCAGGAACCGCTTCCGGTCCAGTTCGGCGAACAGCTGGCTGACCAGGGTCGTCTTGCCGGCTCCGATGTCGCCGGTCACCACGATGAAGCCCTCGTCCTGCTGCAATCCGTACCTCAGGTACGACAGGGCCTTGTCGTGGTTCCGGCTCGGGAAGAAGAACCGGTGGTCAGGCCCCAGCTTGAAGGGCGACCCGGTCAGGTTGTAGAAATCCTCGAACATCAGAACACGATCCGTACGCCAAAGGTCAGGGAGTTCTCGGTGTATTCGTCGGCCTCGTCGTCGGCGACGCGCTGGGTGCGGCCGAGCGCCACGCTTCCGAGAACGTCCTTGGCGAGGGAATGGGTCAGCGCGATGCGGGCGCTGAAGGTATCGCTCTCGGGCGCCGCGGGACCCAGGACGCCGGCGGCCGGGGTGGCGGCCCCGGACGCCGTGTCGTCGTTCTCGGTGCGGCGCCAGCCGACTCCGGTGAACAGGTTGGTCTCAGGCGACAGCCGCCGGGTCCAGCCCAGGCGGGCCGACAGGTAGCGCTCGTCCGGGCGGATGTCGTACTCGCGCTCCTCCGCCGTGCCGGCCAGGGTGACGGTGTTGCGGTCGTAGTTGCCGACCAGGGAGGTCTGGAACCGGCTGGCGATGAAGGCTTCGGTGCGCAGGCCGAAGCCAGGATCGGTGTCGGTGATGTCCACCGGCAGGTTGGTGACCGGATCGATCAGCTGCCCCGACGGGTCCACCGCGAGCTGGAAGCTGCTGAACTGGCGCTGGGTCGTCTCCAGCACATGGACGTAGCCCGCCTGGAAAGTCAGGCGCGGCGTGATCCGGTAGGTCAGGGAGCCGTTGTAGTCGGGTTCGCCGTAGCGCTCGCCGTAGGTCACCCGCAACTCGGTGCGCGGCCCCGGACGGGTCAGGAAGCCGACGTACCAGATCGGCCCGTCGGGATCGTCGTTCAGCGAATTGGTGTCGATCGTCTCGTATCCGCCCGAGCCGAGCAGGAAGAAACGGCGGGAAACCGCGTACTGCCCGTTCAGCCGGTAGGTCGAGCGCTCGATGTCGCCGGTCCGGCTTTCCGAGTCGGTATTCTCGTACTCCGCGATGGCGTCGAGCGCCACCCGCGAGAACACGGGGCCGGTGGAGAGGCGCGCCCGGGCCTCGCTGGTCGTGCTGTCGCCGACCTCGTCCCTGCCCACGAAGGTGTAGGAATAGCGGTAGCGCAGCTCGCTCTCGGCGACATTGCCGAAGCGGTTCAGCAGGTAGGGGCTGATCGAGCCGCCGACGACCTGGGTCCGGTTGCCGCGCCCGACCGACGCATTGGTCGAGGTCCTGCCGCCGGGGTCGATCAGCGGCTGGCTGGCCGATCCGGTGACATCGACGAACAGCATGTCCTCGACCAGCTCGGCGGTGCCGAAGCCGATGAAGTCGTTGCGGACGTCGACCTCGGTTTCCTTCGACAGGGTGGTGTCCAGGGTCAGCCGGTAGTCGAAGATGAAATCGGCCCGGCCGCCTTCTCCGCGCACGTTGACTCCGGCGAAGGGCGACAGGATCAGGGCCGCGTCCGCCCGGTCGTCCGGCTCCAGGTCGACGTTGTCGGTGATCGTGACGTCGAATCCGGCGCTCCGCTGCGCCTGGATGTTGGCGGCCCGGGCAGGGAGGACGGACGCGGGTCCCAGGGCCTGGGTGAAGGCCAGCAGCGCGGCGGCGGGAAGCAGCGCCCGCCGACGTTCCGTTCGGTAAGTCATCAGGCCTTCTCTTCGGCGGCGGCGGAATCCCCGGATTTGCCGTGGCCGCGCCGGCCGTAGCGCCCCTTTTCGTAGCCGCCGTAGTAGGAGCCGAAATGCTCGCTGGTCTTGCCGGCGGCCGACTTGTTCAGGATCAGGTTGACGTTGTCGCAGGGTTCCAGCAGGTCCAGGGCGTGCTGCACCTGGGAATGGGCGGTCCGGTTCGCCTCGACCACCAGCAGGACCTGGTCGACGATGTGGGACAGCACGACCGGCTCGGTGGTGGCGAGCACCGGCGGCGCGTCGAGGATCACGATCCGGTTGCGCTGGGACCGCGCCAGCCGGTCGATCAGCTCCTTCATGGCGGGGCTGCTGTAGAGGTCGGTGGCGGACGGCACCTCTCCGCCCGACGGCAGGATGGTCAGCCGCATCCGCCGGTCGCGCAGCAGGACCTCCGACGGGTCCAGGCCCGGCTCCAGCAGCAGGTCGGACAGGCCGCGCGACGGCGGCAGCCCCAGCATCCGCAGGATGCTCGGCCGCATCGCGTCGGCGTCGATCAGCAGCACGTCGAAATGCTCGTCGGCCACGAAGCTGAGCGCCAGGTTGAGCGAGATGAAGCTCTTTCCCTCCCCGGGCACGGCGCTGGTCACCATCACCAGGTTGGTGCGCCCCTCGGCTTCGGCCTCCATCGGGTTCAGCTTCTGGATCAGCCGCCGCTTGAGCAGCCGCATCTCCTCAGCCAGCCGCGACCGGCGGTCGCCCGGATTGATCATGCCCATCTCGCGCAGCCGAGCCGGATCTATGGTGATCTCGACGGCCTCGCTGGCCTCCCACGGCGGGGGCGCCGCCGGAGCCAACCGCGGGGCCGGGCCGGCGACCGGTTCGGTCCCCGGCGACTCGACGATGTTGCCGCGCCGGGCCGCGCTCGACTGCTGCACCGCTCTGTGGATCAGGTCCATGTTCGTCGCCTTGCCCTGTTGGAGCTTCTCTTGATAGCCCATCTCCGGGCATCCCCCGGCTTCGCCGGGATCGAACGGTCTTGCGGCATCCGCCGGGGATCAGGTCTCGCCACGCTCGAACAGGCCGCCGGCCAGGCCCGACAGCGTCGGCTTCGGCGCTCCCGGCTGGTACAGCATCATCAGGCCGGCGAACACGACCAGCAGCACCGCCACCGACCCGCCCAGGGCCGACACCTCCAGCAGCCGCCAGCGGCTGCGGTGGGGCGACTCGACCATGCTGACGTTGCCCAGCACGGGCAGGTTGAAGGTATCCCGAAGCGAATTGACGTTGGTGAAGCTGTCCTTCAGCTGGATCAGCACGAACACGACGCCCAGGGCCGCCGCGAAAGCCGCCGCCAGGACGCCGCCGAACAGCAGGATCCGGTTAGGCCCGCTCGGCCGGTTGGGCACCACCGGCGGATCGATCACGCGGAAATCGACGTTGGTGGTCTGGCTGTCCAGCCGTTCCGCCATCCGGATCGACTCGCGCCGTTCGATCAGCTGCTCGTAGTTCTCTCGGAGCACGCCGTAGTCGCGATTCATCTGGGCGAGCTGAAGCTCGACCGCGGGAACCTCGTTCTGCCGGGCGCGCAGGTCGGCCAGTTCCTCGTTGCGCAGCTCCAGCCGGCGGTTCAGGCCTCCGATCTCGGAGTCGAGGCGCTGGATCTCCGATTCCAGTTGCTGGCGCATCGGGTTGGGGACCGAGCTGGAGGAGGACTGCCGGCGGACATCCGCCTCGGCCTGCTGGATCATGCGGCGGAGATTGGCGACCGACGGGTTCTGCTCGGTGTAGCGCAGCCGCATGTCGGTGAGCTGCTGGCGGAGCTGCTCCAGCCGCTGGCCGGCCGGCGTCGCCGCCAGGGCCGCCGCAGCCTGGGCGGCGTCGGCCCCGGCCAGCGTCTCCGGCGTCGCGGCGAGCTGGGCGCGCAGCTGGTCGCGCTGCCAGGTCGTCGACTGGAGCTGGTTCTCGAGCTGGCGGATGTCGAACTCGGTCGTCTGGAGCCGGCCGTTGACGACGTCCTTGTAGCGCAGCTCCTCCGCGTTGATCCGGCGGAAGTCCGATACGGCGGCCTCCGAGTCCCTCAGCCGTTTCTCATAATCGGCGATCTGGGTATCGACGAAGCGCCGGGTCCGCTCGATGTCGCGCCGGTTGTCACCGACATTCTGCTCGACGAAGATCTGGAGGATGGACTGCACGACCGAATGGGCCAGCTTCGGGTCGCTGTCCTCGAACTGGATGCTGAAGATCTGGCGGCCTTCGCCGAAGAACCTGATCCGCTGCTCCAGGTTGGTCAGCAGCGCCTCGCGCGCACCTTCGCTGTCGACCGTCAGGTCCAGGTCGGTCAGCCGCAGCAGCTGCTCCAGGTTGGGCCGGGAGATCAGCGTGCGCCGCATGATCTCGACCTGCTGCTCCACGTCGGGCCGGACGGTCATGCCCTTCATCAGCGGGTTCAGCAGGCTCTGGGTATCGACATAGACGCGCGCGCCGGCGCTGTAACTGTCCGGGAGCTTGGCCACGACCAGCCAGCCGGCCAGGCTGACCAGCCAGACGATGCCGACCACCCACCAGCGCCGCGCCCACGTCTCGGAGGCGTAGTGGCGGAGCAGGTCTTTGAGGTTGAAGGTCAGGTCATTCATGTGAACCGTCCGGTTTCTCCTGGCGTTCCGGGTCGGGAAGGCCCCGGCACCGGCTGCCCCAGAACCAGCTTCAGAACCAGCTTTGCGGAATGATGATCACATCTCCGGGCAGCACCGGCACGTTCGCCCGGATGTCGCCGTCGCGCAGCAGGTCGTCCAGTCGCACGTTGAAGGTGGCCTTCTCCGAACCCGCGCCGCCGCCGCGCGCCAGCACCGCCCGGTTGCCCGAGGCGAACTCGGTCAGGCCGCCGACCTCGATCATGACGTCGAGCATCGTCATGTTGGCGCGGTAGGGGATGGCGCGGGGCTGGATCGCCTCGCCGACGACCCGGACCTGCTGGTCGAACGGGCCGGCGAAGCCGCTGACGATCACCGTCACCAGCGGGTCCTGGACATAGACCTTCAGCTTCTCCTCGACATCCCGGGCGAGCTGGGTCGGCGTCTTGCCCGTCGCCTCCAGGTCCTCGATCAGCGGTGTCGAGATCCGGCCGTCGGGACGCACCGGGACGGTCACGGAGAATTCCGGGCTCTGCCACACGTAGATCTGGATCGTGTCGAGCGGCCCGATGCGATAATCCGGCGTGGTCGGTTGCTGGACCTGGACGCTGCCGGGGGCCGGCGGGTTGTCGGCGGACGAGCAGGCCGTCAGGCCGGCCACGGCCAGGAACGCCGACGCGAATGCCGTCACCAGATTTATCGGCCGACCGCGAAAACGGCGCGAGATCATTCCTCCACCCCACTTACCCCTTTAGAACTGACGGCTTTTTAGGCGAATTGCCGAGTTCCCGCCCTAAAACGATAGAAAAACAATCATCTAAGCAAGTGCTTTTCAACGGTCTGTACGGGCAACCACTAAAGGGCTAAGCGTGACCGGTCGGACTGGCGTACCGGTTCTTCCGTAACATCGCACCGATTTCGTCAAGGGTGTGTCCGACCGGTTCGGAATTACTTGGCCGACACCCCTTTCGATCCGTGCTACACCCTTTCCGGCCTTTCGGCAGGCTGCGGGCTTCGCTATCAGGTCGGCGTGCCGAAAACATGCCATGGGATGCCGTGATGAAGAGCCTCGCCGATCGTGTCAAGCTGGCGATCCTGTCGTCGTCCTTCCTGCGCTACCATTGCCGGTTCGACATCGCGGACGGCGTCGCTGGCTTGAAGGTCCCGGTGATCGACGGCCAGGGGCTAGGCAACCTGACCCTGCACGAACCGATCGTCGAGCGGATGATCGCGCGGCTGCTCGACCTGCGCCCGGGCTGTTTCGTGGACGTGGGCGCCAATTTCGGCCAGACGCTGCTGAAGGTCGCCCGCCACGACCGCGAACGCGCCTATGTCGGGTTCGAGGTGCAGCCCCTGTGCCTGCACTATCTCGACCAGCTCGTCTCGATCAATCGGCTCGACACGTTCAAGATCCTGCCGATCGGGCTGTCGGACGCCGACCGCTTCGCCACCATGACCAGCGAGCATCCGGGCGACCCGCGCGCCACCACGGTCCAGGGCTTCTGGCCGCCGGACTGGCAGCCCCACGCGCGCCTCGTCCCCCTGCGGGTCGGAGACGCCGTGATCGAGGAACTGGGCCTGGACGACGTGGGCATCCTGAAAGTCGACGTCGAGGGCGCCGAGGCCGACGTGCTGGACGGCCTGGAGCGCACCGTGCGGCGCCACCGCCCCTACGTCCTGATCGAGATACTGCCCTACACGGTCGATCCGATCGGCCGCGACGGCCCGGTGGCGGCCGGGATCCGGGACCGGCGCGCCGCCGCGGTCGAGCGGCTGCTGCGCCAGAACGCGGACCGGGGCTACCGCTCGTTCCGGATGATGCCTGACGCCGGATTGCTGGAAACGACCGATTACGACGTGCCCTACCATCCCGACAATTGCAACTACCTGTTCGTGCCGGAAGAGCGGGTCGCGGAGGCGACGGGTAGCGGCGAGTCCGCCCCCGGGCGGGCACGGGAGGAGGCCCTGTCCCACCGGTGAGCCCGGAAGGCGTCAGGCCGGCATCGTGGCGTCGCCGATCAAGGTCATCGATCATTGAACTCCGGCATCGGAGCAGCCTTGGCGGGCACGCCGGACTCGAAGATCGCGGTCCGAATCCGGTCGTTGATCTGCTTGATCTTGGTGTTGAGTTCCGAAAGATCGTCAAGGACGACGTGTTCGAAACCGCTGTCCGTCCGTTTCAGATATTGCACCTGAAGGGGACCGCGAACGCCGCCGGGATTGGCGATGATCACCTGCGTGGCGACCAGCATCGCCAGCACCACCGCGTCGTCCACCCGCAATTCCTTGATGTCGCAAGCGACCTGAAGAAAGGACATGGCGGGGTCGGCGATCTTCTTGCCCGTCCCCATCGCCACATAAAACGTCCCTCTGGAGTAGTGGGTCGGAATGAACTGCCCGCCGAAGGTGACCAATTCGATGCGCCCATTGATTTCGAAAGCCAGCATGACGGAGGCGCTGCCATGCATCGCGTCTTTCCGGCGCTTTTCAAAATAGCCTTGGAGATCGCCACTGATCATGTCCGCCAATTCCAGACCGTCGGGCGCTTCCTTCATCCAGGTGTCCAAGAGGCCTTCGATCCGACGCCGGATACGCTCGGCCAGCGAATAATCGCCCGCATAGGCAAAGATCGCGTGGTCGTTCAGCTTGTGGACCTTGGGTCCGCGCATTTCCGAAGTCGCGCCGTCCTGCTCCGGACCGCCGGTCGTCAGGGCGCTGTCGGTGACGATCACGGCGCCGTCCACGCAATACATCCCGATAGCGACCGTCATGATGCCGTCACTCGAACTCAAATCCGGGAGCGATAGATGCTGTTGGCGCGCATATCCGGATACTTTTCATAAACCGCTTCCACGATCTGATCGAAAGAACTGCTCAACGCCCATGGCACCAACCGGTCGATATAGTCCCGCACCGGTCCCGGCAGACGGCCTTGCGCCATCCGACCCCGCGCAGCACCGTCTTCGGTCAGGTGATATTCCCGATAATCCACACCGATCTGGCCGCGCGTGATCACGCATCCCTGTAAGGACAGTCCATCCAGCGTGTCATAGACCGTTCGGTCGAAGGGGCCGAAATTGTAGGGCCGGAAATCGAATTTCCGGCCTCCGATCATGTCGGCGCAATTCTGATCGATCAGGAAGAACAGCTTTTGGACGTGAATGGGCTGGTACCACGCGGCGGGCTGACTGGCGAGGGTCGCCAGAACCAACTCCTCCCGAGTCAGGGTCGTCATGGAATTTCTCTCCGGCGGATCGGCGGCAAACGTCTATTGCCAGTGATTCCGCACATTGCATCGACATTTCCCAGATAGACCGCCCATCTGTCCCTCCGGTCGCGCAATATACCCCTTCCGATAGTGTGCGGGAAGCGTTTGCTGCGCCCTTTGTCGGCCGGAACCTTGCGGACCGTGGTCGTTCCAGCTTTTGAATCCCGCTTTCCGGGGCACCGCCAGACCGTTCAGCAACAGGTTGGACGCACGTCGCCTGTCGGGAGCCATCGTCGAACCGCTCGGTGGCCGTCAGTATCGTGCGGCGGACCAGCGGTTCTGGTCGGCCTCGGTCGGGTAGGTCGGCGTCGTTCCGGCTGCTTACCTGCCGACCTTGATCGGGCTGCTGACAGCCGCCTGCGGCGTGAAGTCGCAATCCAGTTCCCGTGCGCCTGACAGCGCCGCCTCGCCGGCTTCGACAGCGGCGGCCTCGTGCGGTCGAATTGGCCTGGAGCGGTACCCGATCAGGTTGACCCGACCGGGCCAGCCGGACCGATGCGTTGGGCCGCAGCCCCAGCAACGATCGACGATCCGCATCACCTTCGCCCTGCATCGAACCTTAGGTTGGGCCGTGGCCCAACGCATCACGGCCAGCGGAACGCGGGCGAGGCGATTCCACGCCGCCGGTGACCCTATCGAAGGTTGCGGCCTGAAGAGTGCGGTGATCCCAGCCGAAGTCCCTCCGGTTCGACTTTACTTCGAAATTGCACGGAATCAGCGCGTAAAGCTGTATGACAAAATGCGGTAATTACCGGAGTAAATCAATACAGATAAGGACACAAAAGGGACTACATAATTAACTTTGTATACACCATGTACAACAGGTTACGATTTTAAAGTACTAATGCTTTTACTGATCATTAAGTCCGTGCGAATAGCCTTGGATTGACTTGAGGCGCTTGCGATGCGCCGCAGCAAAGTTTTCATCCAAGGTATCCGTATCATGACTGCTCAATTGGCTGGCCAGACCCTCGTCGGCACCGGTGGCGACAATGTCCTCACCGGTGGCCAGGGCAACGACACGATCTGGGGCGACGGGACGCCGGCGACGGTGACCGAGCCTTTCAGCCTGCGCGTCAAGGCGTCGGCGGACCTCTACCAGGGGGCGCCGAAGATGCGGGTCTGGGCCGACAAGGTCTTCCTGGGCGAAGTCACGGTCACGGCGGTCCACGGCGACGGTGCCTGGCAGGAGTTCGCGTTCTCGCGGCTGGGCCTGTCCAGCGCCTCCCGGATCCGGATCGAATATGTCAACGACCTGGGCGGCTCATCGGCCGGCAAGGACCGCAATCTCTGGATCGACAGCATCGAGGTGAACGGCGTGACGCTGACGCCGGACCAGTCGGTCTATGACCGGGGCACCAAGGTCCAGGCCGGCCAGTCCGGCATGATGTGGGGCGGCGCCCTGGTGTTCGATACCGCCAAGTATCCGGCTGTCCGGTCCCCCGCCTGGCTCCGCAGCGGCGACGACGTCCTGAAGGGCGGCGACGGCGACGATCTGCTCCACGGCGGCACCGGCGGCAACGTCCTGGAGGGCGGCGCCGGGATCGACACGGCCGGTTATCTTTTCGATCGCGCCGATTATGCCGTGACCGCCGAGACCGACGGCACGGTCACCGTGACCGGCCGCGGATCGAGCGATCGGCTGGACGGGATCGAGAAGCTGAAGTTCGCCGACGGCACCGTCGATCTCAAGGACCTGGTGCCCGTCGCGGCGCCGGATCACGCCGACACGAAGGAGGGAACCCCGGTCGTCATCGACGTGTTGGCCGACGACACGGTGCCCGCCGGGGAGAGCATGCACCTGACGGGCGTGGGGCAGCCCGCCAACGGCATGGTTACCATCAATGCCGACGGGACGCTGACCTATATCCCGAAGGATTATTGGAGCGGCCGGGATAGTTTTACCTACAGCTTGAGCGACGGGAAGAACGGCACCACCACAGGTACCGTGTCCGTCGAGGTCTCGGCCGTGGCGGACAGACCCCTGCTCTCCGTCGCCGGCACCCTTCGAGCCGAAGTGAAGCCCACGGAGCCGACAGCAGTGCCCATCGATATTTCCGCGAACCTGATCGACTTTGACGGTTCCGAAAACCTTACGGTGATGATCAGCGAGGTCCCGCAAGGGGTCACCTTCACCGCGGGCGCGCGCGACGACGACGGCAACTGGATCCTTCAGCCGGCCGACCTGGCCGGGCTCCAGATGATCCTGCCGGCCGCCTTCTCCGACAGCTTCGCGCTGACCGTCGCGGCCCAGTCGGTCGAGGCGTCCAGCCACGACTCCGCCGCGACCTACAAGACGGTGGACGTCCAGCTCGCCAGGGCCGCCGGCACGGACATCGTCGTGCGCGCCTCCGGCGACAGCTACAAGGGCGCGCCGACCTTCAGCCTCTTCGTGGACGGCCAGAAGATCGGCCAGACCGCCTCGGTGCAGGCGTCCCACAAGCTCGGCCAGTGGCAGGACATCGTCTTCAAGCTCCCCGCAGGCGCCGATCCGCGCAAGGTGGAGGTCCGCTACGACAACGACCAGGGTGACTCCGGCGGCGACCGCAACCTCTACGTCCAGTATATCGATGTGCTCGGCACCCGGCTGGAGCCGGAGCAGGCCAGGTACGAGCGCTATTCCAAGCCCGCGATCAAGGGCCAGGAAGCCCTGCTGTGGGGCGGCACGCTGATCTTCGCGACCGGCACCGCGGCGCCGGACCCCGTTGTCCCCGGTCCTGGCCCCGGAAGCGGCAGCGGCGGGTCCGGCGGCTCGGGTTCCGGCACGATCACCGTCAAGGCCTCGGGCGATGTCGCCGGCGGGGTTCCGCCGCAGTTCGACCTGTATGTCGACGGCATGAAGATCGGGGCGACCACGCCGGTCACGGCGTCGCACGCCAACGGGCAATGGCAGACCTACGGCTTCACGCCCCCGTCCGGCACGACGGCCCAGAGCAAGATTGAGCTGCGCTACACCAACGACAGCTCGTCCCAGGGCGACCGCAACCTGTATGTCGACTATATCGAGGTCAACGGCACCCGGCTCCAGGCCGAGGACGCGGTCTATTCACGCACCGGCCTGACCACGATCACGGGGGCCGAGGCCCTGAAATGGGGCGGCGCCCTTGTGTTCAACGGCGCCCCGGTGGCGATCGTCCCGGCGGTGATCCAGGTGAAGGCCACCGGCCCGGTGGTCAAGGCGCCCGACCTGGCCGAACCCGCCAAGGCGGGGGAGATCGTGGCGCTCCAGCTGCAGAACGACGGCGACAAGGCCGAACCCGCCGGCGAGGTCAGTTTCGGCCATGTCTTCAAGCAGGGCGACCTGGGGCCGGGCAAGTACCTGGTGGCCGTGATCAACGGGCGCGAGGTGCCGGTCCAGCTCGATGTCAAGGCGACCCACGAGGACGGCTCGGTCCGCCACGCCATCGTGACCGTGGCGCAGCCGGCGCTGGCCGCCGGGGCCAAGGTGGACCTGATGCTCAAGGCGGCATCGGCGCCGCCGGCCGGGGCCGCCATCAGGCCGGCCGACATCCTCGACGAGGGCTACGACGTCGACGTGGTCCTGAACCTGAAGAACGCCGACGGGACCGTCACGAAGTTCACCGTCGATGCCGCCGCCGAGCTGGCGAAGGCCGCCGCGGCCGGCACCCTGACGACCTGGATGAGCGGCCCGCTGGCGAGCGAGTACCGGCTGGTCAAGCAGATCAACGACCATCTCGGCGTCACCCTGGACATCCGCGCCTTCAAGGACGGCAGCGTCCGGACCGACGTGACCCTGGGCGTCGAAAGCTCCTACACGCCCGGCGTCCAGAATTTCTACAATTACGACATCCAGGTGCTCGACCACGGCACGGTGGCCTACGCCAAGACCGACATCGCCCATTACCGGAACACCCGCTGGCACAAGGAGATCTGGTCGGGCGACGAGCCGGACATCCACGTCGCCTACGACGTGGGCTATCTCCAGGCGACCGGTGCCGTGCCCTCGATCGACAGCTCCCTGGGCGTGCTCGCCGGCAGCATTCCCCTGCCGTCGGGGGCGAACACGGAGCCCCTGGGCAACGCGATGATCTACAAGAAGATGTCCGACGTCGGCGGGCGCGGCGACATCGGCATCATGCCGGTCTGGAACGCCCGCTACCTGGCGAGCCAGGACGCGGAAGCCATGAAGACCATGCTGGCCAACGCCGACGCGGCCGGCAGCATCCCGTGGCACTACCGGGACGAGGAGACCGGCGAGTACCTGCGCATCGACCAGCATCCGAAGCTGTGGATGGACGGCCGGACCAACTGGGCCGAGTTCGGTTCCGACGGGCTGACCAACGGCTTCGCCAGGGGCACCGCGGTCGGCTGGGAGATGGACACCGCCCACCAGCCGGCGCTCAGCTATCTGCCCTACCTGGTTACCGGGTCGCAGTACTATCTGGACGAGCTGCTGGCCCAGACCTCCTACAGCATCGGGGCGTACGCTCCCCACTACCGCGGCTACGGCGAGGGCTTCCTGGACTTCGACCAGGTGCGCGGCCGGGCCTGGACGTGGCGCAACATGAACGACACCGCCTACATCACGCCCGACGACCACGAGATGAAGACCTATTTCGTCGACATGCTGGAAAGCAACCTGGACAACCTGGTGGAGCGGTACATCACCAAGGGCGCCATGGACAAGTACGGCGAGATCGAGGGCTTCTTCCGCCACGACATGTGGCCCGACGGCGACCTGCTGGTCTGGCAGTCCGACTTCGTGGCCCTGGTCCTCGGCTCGATCGCGGAGCGCGGCAGCGCGCAGGCCGCCGAACTGCTGAAATGGATGGACGGCTTCACGTCGGGGCGCTTCATCCATGGCGACGACGGGTTCGACCCGCGTTTCGGGGCGGCCTACGTCCTCAAGGTCAACGCGCCGGCGAACGGGCCGGTCTACACGACCTGGTCCGACCTCTTCAAAGGCAGCTTCGGCTCCTCCCCGTCGGTCCCGGCCGAAGGCATCATGGGCACGCCGACGTCGCCCTACGGCTATGCCGCCAACGCCAAGGCGGCGGTCGCCGCGATCTTCAGCGCGATCCAGTCGCCCGACGCGATGGAGGCCTTCGGCTTCCTGACCAAGTCCATCGTGCAGGCCAAGGGCGCCCCGTCCTTCTATTACGACCCGACCTGGAACGTGGCGCCCAAGCTGTCCGACGGAAGCTACCTGACCTTCGACAATATCCGCATCACCAGCTCGTCGGGCAAGCAGACCCTGACCGGGTCGGACAAGAACGAACTGATCCACGGATCGCTGGGCGACGACACCGTCACGGGCGGCAAGGGGATCGACATCCTGTTCGGCGCGGAGGGCGACGACATCCTGAAGGGCGGGGCCGGCGACGATTTCCTTTATGGCGGGACCGGCAACGACCGCCTCTCGGGCGGCCCGGGCGACGATTACCTGAAGGGCAATTCCGGCGACGACACCTTCGTGTTCGACTCGGAGGCGGGCGGGCGCAACCGGATCGGGGACTTCAACGAGCACGGGGCCGACATCCTGGAGATCGCCGCCGACCTGAACGGCAACGGCCTTCGCACGGCCGCCCAGGTGATCGGGACCGCGACCCACGATGCCGACGGCAACGCCGTGCTCCACCTGGGGAGCGGCATCGAGATCATCCTGCTGGGCCTGTCGGCCAGCGAGCTGAAGGCCGACATGATCCACATGACCTGAAGAAGGGGGCTTGCCCCCTCCGCGTCACTCCGTATAGGGCGTGATGAACTGGGCCGGCTCGATCCAGCCGAAGCTCTTGAGCTGGTCGCCTCGGAAGACGCATTCGAACGTGACCGGCACCGGCTCGCGGAAACCGTCCCCGCCCTCGATCGTGCCCCTGACCTGGATCATCCGGGTCGGGAACAGGGCCTGGGTGCCGGCCTCGGGAAGGAATTCGATGCGGGCGTTCCGGACCGGCTGCCAGGGCCACACCGACGGCGGCAGCTCGGCGCAGGCCTGGGCGGCCGACGTCTCGGGAAACAGGGTCGTGCAGCCGCCGGCCGCCAGGGTGGCGGTCGCGAGGAAGGCGGCGGTGAGGAGAGGACGCATGGTTGTGAACCCTGATTGCCAGTCTGTACGCTAACCCGGATCACCATGGCGCAACCCCGGGCGGGCGTCCACTGGCCAATCGTGGGTCAGCCGCTCGACGAGCACTGCCGGGCCGCCGGGCGGACCGAGGGCGCCCGGTTCGGCTGTTCGTCGCGAGCCAGTCCGGCGTGCCGCTTCAGGAGATCGCGCACCGACAGGGGATCGCCGGCGGTCCCGCCCAGCTCCCCGAAGAACCTTTCGCAGAAGCCTTCCACCCGGTCCATGAAGACGTCGAGGTCGCGCCGGGTCCGCACATAGGGCGTGTTTCCCGGCACCAGGGACGGGCTGTGGTAGGACAGCATGAAGATGCGCTGGCCGCGCCGGATCATCGCGCGGACCAGGGCCATGTGCTGTGCCGGCGGCACCCCTTCCGGGGTCAGGATGATCCGGTCGATCAGCCCCAGGCGCGACAGCACGCCGGGTATCCGGCAGGCCTGGGCCACCGGCGACTCGAGCGCCCCTTCCAGGCCGGGACCCTGGCCGGACAGCAGGCCGACATAGCCCCGGGTCAGCGGCAGCTCCAGCAGCCGGCCCGGCGGGCCGATCCAGTAGGGCTGCGGCTCGACGCGCCGGAAATCGGGACCGTGATGCACCCGGAGATCCGCTCCCGGGACGGCGCTCAGGTCGATGCAGTATCCCAGGTCGGCGAGCGTCCGGAAGGTGCGCGGGCCGAGCCCGTAGCGGCCGGCCTTGTAGATCCGCGGCGTCAGCCCCAGCCCGTCCTCGATCGCGCGGGTCAGCGCCTCCAGCTTGGCCCGTTCCAGGTCGGGCGGCAGGTTGCCGGGGAACGAGTTGCGCTCGGAGATTTCCTCGTCGAACGGCGGGTTGACCCAGGGGTGGAGCTGGGTCCCGATCAGGCAGGCGTCGTCCTTCAGCAGGTCGCGGAGCGGTTCGAGTCCGTCGCGCTGGCTCGCCACGGGGTAATCGACGACGTAGGTGGGACGGATGCCGAACTTGTCGAAGATTCGGTGCATGGGACCCTGGGCCGCCATGGAACGGACGCTGCGCTGATCACGGGAGAAAGGGGCCGACCAGTCGAACTCCTCCTCCGCATCCACCACCACCAGCAGGATCGGGGGAAGTTCGGGCGGAGCCTTGATTGGATTCCAGTCGTCCTCGAACAGGACTTTTTGCTTTTCCGCCCGCATGTTCCCGCGTTCGTCTGAGTTGTGTGCCTGATTTAGCCGGCCACCGCCGGCCCGCAAGCGACAAGATGGAGGGGGTGGGTCAGGGCTGGATGCCGAAATGGAGCGCCAGGGCCGATCCGATGCTGATGCCGACCGCGGCGAGCGCCAGGAGGCCGGCGACCCAGTCCGGCACCAGCGAGCGGCGCTGGTGCCGGAGCAGCGCCTGCAGTTCCTCCTGACGGACGGCCAGCGCGTCCAGGCGGTCGATCAGGGCGCGGCCGAGCAGCTCTTCCCGTTCGCGGTCGGTCTCCAGCCGGCGCATCAGGCGGTCCACCCGGTCGGCGGTCGCCCGCATGCCCTGGGTATGGTTCAGCAGGAGCGAGGCGAGTTCCTCCCGCTGGCGCGCACCCGCCTGTTCCATCGTGCGTTCCAGGGTCGGGCCCAGGGTCCGGCCCAGTTCGGCGGACAGCATGTCGCCGACCATCCGGGCCGCCGGCGCCAGGACGCGCCCACCGGAGCCGGCGGCGTCGTCTTCCGGGGGCGCGGCCGAGTCCGGCCGGTCGTCCAGGCCCATCACCCGAGCCGTCATGATCTGGCCTGACAGCGCGCGCAGGTCGGATGCAAGTTCCTCCAGCGTTCTGTCATCCGGTATCCGGTCCCGGACGCTCTGCGTCACCTCCCGCTCCTCTGTCAATTCGTCCGGCGCCACGCCATCCGTCACCATGCCGGTGGGCGCCGTCTGGTCGGAGCCGGCTTCCGTGCCATGCTGCCGCAGCGGAGCCCGGCTCATCGTGGAAACCGATCTAACCATGAGAACCCATAGAGTTGCATGACGCGACAGCGGCTTGTCCGCTGTCCTTACGAGGTATCCGAGCCGTTCCACCGGGGTGATTCGCGGCATATCCGCAACGAAGAGGTAACGGCTTCAAGGCGCCGGCTGTTGCAGGTCGAGTTTTCCCGAATCCGGTGCCGAAGATGCAACAATCCATATGAAGTATCAGCCTCACCATTGGCGTCATTGATGGCTGATTACGGTTCCCGCAACCTCGCACGGGTAAAGAGAAATGAGTGAATTTATATCTTTATTTATAGAAAGGGCGAGTTCCGATTGACTGGAGAAGATCCGCGCAATCATGCAGAGACTTTCATAAGTCCAAGGGGAGACAATCGGATGGCTGCGAACCCTGGCCAAGCCGCGTCGATGCCGCCGGAGAACAGGAAGCGGATCCATCGCATGATCGAATCGACGGTTCCGGAGCCGCTGCTGCGGGCTGCCAGCCGGCTGCTGCCGGCCGGAGTGAAGCGGGCGATCAACGCGGCCATATCCTCCGCCGGGGCCGCCCTGGTCGAGACCGCGCTGGCGAAGCGGTCCGAGCGGCGCCACGGCGCCGGCCGGCGCGCGATCGGCCGGGCCGAGCTGGAAAGCGACCTGAAGGCGGCGGGCCTGCCCGACGGGGCCGTGGTCTTCGTCCACAGCTCGCTGTCCAGGCTGGGCTTCGTCGAGGGCGGGGCCGGAACGGTGCTGGCGGCGCTGGAGAACACGGTCGTCGCGCGGGGCGGCACGCTGGCGATGCCGACCTTCACCATGACCGGGTCGATGTACGAGACGCTGAAGTCCGGCCCGCGCTTCGACGTGCGCGAGACGCCGACCGGCATGGGGAAGATCGCCGAGACCCTGCGCCGCGACCCGCGCGCCCGTCGCAGCATCCACCCCACCCATTCGGTGGCGGCGCTGGGCGACCGCGCCGACTGGCTGGTCGCCGACCATCACCGCTCGCCCTTCGCGTTCGACTCCGACAGCCCCTTCGGGCGGCTGCTGGAGGCCGACGGCTGGCTGATGGGCATGGGCACGGACCTGGGGCCGGTGACCTTCTATCACGTGCTGGAGGACCTGCGCGGCGACAGCTTCCCGTTCCCGGTCTATACGCCGGACAGCCCGCTCCTGCGGGAGGTGACCGGCCGGAACGGCGAGATCTTGAAGGTCGCCGTCATGGCCCATTCGTCGGTCGTCTCGGCCGACCGGATCGACAAGCCGACCGGCCTGGGCGTGCGCGACTACGTCACCCGCTACCTGGAGCGGGACGGCGGCCTGCGCTGGATCAAGCTGGGCGACGGCAATGCCTGGGTGATCCGGGCGGCCGACATGTTCACCTGCCTGGAATGCCTGATGGTCCAGGGCGTCACCATCTACCGCGACCCCGCCGAGGGGGCGGCCCATGCCAGCGAGAGGAAAGACTTCGGTGCCGGTTCAAGAGCTTCTGCCCAGATTGGTCCCGAGGATCGTCAAAGACAGGCTGCGTCCGCTTAAAGACCTGGCGGACTTCCAGCGGCTGCCGCCGGCGGCCAAGGCGGCCGTGCGGCAGGATCGCTCCGGCGGCCGGCGCGCCGACCCCGGCATCGAGGCGGCGGTCGCCGCATCCCTGGACTGGCTGCGCGCGGCCCAGGACAACTCGGCCTCGCGCGACGGCGGCGTCGCCCGGCATTACAGCCTGGTGAGCGGCTGGGCGCCGTCGTATCCGGAGACGACCGGCTATATCGTGCCGACGCTGATCGTCCAGGCGCGGCTGCGCGGCGACGCCGACCTGCGGGAGCGGACGCGGCGCATGCTGGACTGGCTGGTGTCGATCCAATTCCCGGAGGGCGGGTTCCAGGGCGGCATGGTCGGCCAGACCCCGCGGGTGCCGGTGACCTTCAACACCGGGCAGATCCTGCTGGGGCTGGCGGCCGGCGTGGCGGAGTTCGGCGACGCCTACCGTCCGGCCATGACCCAGGCCGCGGAGTGGCTGGCCGCGACCCAGGATGCGGACGGCTGCTGGCGCCGCTTCCCGACGCCGTTCGCCCGCGCCGACGACAAGAGCTACGAGACCCATGTCGCCTGGGGCCTGCTGGAGGCCGCCCGGATCGACCCGTCGCGCGGCTGGGGAGAGGCGGGCCTGGCCCAGGTGCGCTGGGCGATCGGCCGTCAGCGGCCCAACGGCTGGATGGCCGACTGCTGCCTGGAGGAGCCGCACCGGCCGCTGACCCACACGCTGGGCTACGCGTTGCGCGGCATCCTGGAGGCGTCCCGCTTCTCGCCCGATCCGGAATTCCGCGCGGCTGGCATCCGCCTGGCCGACGGCCTGCTGGGTTGCGTCGGCCCCGACGGGGCGCTTCCCGGCCGGCTGACGGCGGAGTGGCAGCCGGCGGTCGACTGGATATGCCTGACCGGCGCCGTCCAGGTCGCCCATTGCTGGCTGATGCTGTACCAGGACACCGGCGCCGCCCGCTACCAGGACGCGGCGCTGAAGGTCAACGCCCATGTCCGCCGCACCGTGGAGACCGCCGGCCCGCCGGAAACCCGCGGCGGCGTCAAGGGCTCCTTCCCGGTGGATGGCGGCTACGGCACCTTCGAATACCTGAACTGGGCCGCCAAGTTCTTCATCGACGCGAACGAGCTGGAGCGGGAGATCGCGGGCTGACGCCGGCATCGAGCCGGCCCTTCGTCCTGGCCCTCTCCTTGCCCGGAGGAGAGGGCGTTCGCTTCGGGAGCTTGCGGAGCAACGGAAAGGCTGGTGTTCCGCCCGGGGCAGCCGGACCGATGCGTTGGGCCACGGTCCAACCTACGATCGGCGGCCCGCATCACTTCCGCCCTGCATCAAACCGTAGGTTGGGCCGTGGCCCAACGCATCGCAAAAGATGAAATGGATGAATCTTCCGTTCCGGCCGGAACACCGGCGAGTGACACGTGCCGAAAAACCCGAGACGCTTTCTTGCGACGTGCCTGTATCGCTGCCACAGCTTATAAGGGTGGAAAATCCGCAGCCAGCCATATAAAAATGAAAAACCCCGGACGCGGCGTACCTGGTCCGGGGTCTGTGCTGCGCCTTGCGTTGCGCTAGCTGCTCTGAGACCGAGAATAGTGAGCAATGGCGGAAAGTCAAGAACTGTTCCACTATACAGGGCAGATACATAGCGACCTGGATGCGGCGATATCGCCCTCGCGATTGGCGCCATACCTCATGGCTGCGGGCGGCTCGGACCGCGACATGGCAATGAAGTTGTATCTCTGGAATGCCAGGATCGCGAAGTCGTTCCTGTACCCGCTGCACGTCGCCGAGGTGATAACCCGAAACGCGATGCACGAGGCGTTCTCACGCAATTTCGGCGGTCCTGGTTGGATGGATCCCGCTTCCGGGCGACTGTATAATCGCCTGAACATCCAGCCACAGGCGGCCATTCAGAGAGCGATCGGCAGGCTGGCAGCGAACGGCAACATGTGTCCGAAGCCGGACGACATCATCGCGGCGCTCACGTTCGACTTCTGGTCCAACCTCTTTCGTCGTGACTACAGCTGGCTGTGGCCGTTGCCTGACCCCGTGAGCGGCAAGAGCATCCTCGAAACGGTTTTCCCCAACCTGCCGGCCGGCAAGGGAAGGGGCTACGTCAAGGATCGGGTGGCCGCCATCAACGATTTCAGGAACAGGATCGCGCATCACGAACCTGTCCATTACAGGCACATCAATCACAAACAGGTTCACGACGGAATTCTGGAATTCATCGGGTTCCGTTGCGCGTCCACGAGAGCATGGGTGAGTCGCCACTCGACGGTGCCGGCCGTGATCCGCACGGTGCCGACGCCGGAGGCCTACCTTCCGGGCAAGCTGCTGACCACCGTAAAGTTTGTAGCGCCGACTGTAGTCTCTTCAACCGACACGCTCGCCTTGGCGCTGGATGTCGTCCGAAGCGCCCGGCCGCCGCTTGCGCTTGTCCCCGATCCTACGGCTCCGCCACCCTACCGGCTGCTGACTCCGACGATGCTGCTTGAGTACTTCTCCGTCAAGGCGACCGAGGATGGCGGGTTGGTCGACGTGACGGCATCCACTGTCGCCGACGTCGTCGCCGCCACGCCAGCGATGTTGATCGACACAGTGGATGTCGGCGTTTCCACCGGGGACCTGTCTGCGAAATTCTTCCCGGCGGGCTCGACGCCAGCGTCAAGGCCGCAGGCGCTACTTGTCACGAATTCCACCGGCACCTTGCTGGGCGTGGTCACAAGGCCCGATTTCCGCTACTGATGACCTGTGCCTGACGCTCGCGGATCAGGTGCAAGGGCACGCCGCCTTGCGCAGGTCAATGCCTGGGATGGGAAATTGCGAAGGAAGCCGCTGATCTCACTGGAGCGACGCGATGACGGTCTCGTTGTCCATCGCCATGGCGGCAAGCCGCTGCTCGTCGAGGGACACCACGACGTAGAACGGAGTTCTCATCTCGGCGCAATAAGCGGTGTCGCCGAGGTCGATCAGGCGCTTGGACTCGCCGTTGGAAATGCGGGTGTGCATCTTGTCGAAAGCGTGCACGCCGCCCAGCCTCGAGGCCACGTCCAACTGGGAATTGCGGAGCAGGGATGAATTCCGGACGGTGAAGTCCGCATATTTCTGAAACGCCGCCGCATCGGCCCACACATTGCCGCATGCCAGGCCGGCGAGCATCGTCTGGGTCTGCAACGCCACGACGCGGTCTGCCATGGTGAGGTGCGGCATCGCCGGAGACTGGATCAGGTCGGTTTCCGCGATGGACGTGCTCTTGGGAGCTTCCGTCGCCGGCGCGAAGCCGGAACCTCGGGGTGCGGACTCCAGGAGGGCGACTTCCGTCCTGGGGTGTCCGGAAAGAGCCTGGACCGTTCGCATTTCAAAGGGAGGCTGCACGACCTTCATGCCCGCGTGATCCGAGGGAGCGCTGGTCACGGGGACCGGGGCCATGGGGACCACAGGCGACGATCGGGAAACGATCAGCGGCTCTCCGACTCCCGGTTCGACGCATCCGGCCAACAGGACTCCGGCCAGGGGCAACAAGGCGAAGGCGGTGGCGGCTGGAATGGCGGATCGAGGCCGTCGGCCCTGTTGAGCTGAAAATCCCATATCGGCCTCTTATGAAATAATCTGAGGAGTTGTCGTCTTAAAATGACTCTACCACCTGAGCTGGCGCAGCCGATGCTCTCCCAGGGGGTAGCCGTGCAGGAAAAAGAATGTGCGACTATACACTGCAACCTGTCCAAAAGATGGCTGCTTCATGTAAATGGCGATGGTGCCAAGCAAATTATCGCCAATCATGTTTCCGAGTAACGAGCAAGTAATTTTCTGATTGTAACTCGACAAGTCAGTTGGCGTATGGGTCATATTCGGAAAGTTACTGCCGAGGCATGCTGCTTTAGATCGTAAGCCACTATCCGAAATTACGGGCCGGTCGGAACGGCCGCGTTGGCCGGCCGACGCTCATGTTTGTTGTCGCTGACAACGGTCCATACGAACAAATCATCAAGACTACCAATGCCGGGGCCCCGGTCGTCCTGGGCTGGTGAATGGCTGCGGAAGCCACGGAAATGTCGAGGATGGTCCGCTCCTCATGACCCAAACCCGTCGTCGCATGACGGCGATGCTCGATCTGCTCAGTCTCTCGTTTGGTCGCAGGCCGGTTGGGGGCTGAAGCGGTGACCGGCGCGCCCGGCGGTGGTTCCGGTCCACCATCGCCGCAGCCTCGAATTCGCCTGAACCCCTCAGGCGTCCCTGGGCTTGCGGGTGGCGCAGTCGGCGGCGGCGGGCTGGATGACCTTGGCGCAGAAGTCCAGCAGGCGCTCGAACTGGATGTCGCGCGACAGGCCCTCCCGCGCCGATGGCGGCAGGCGTTCCAGGCGGCCGCCGGCGGCGTCCTTGGCGGCCAGCCAGCGGCGGATCTGGTCGGCGATGGCCTGGGGATCGTTGGAGAAGAAGCCGGCCTGACGCTCGCGGATCAGGCGTGCCGGCACGCCGTCCTCCAGCCCGATGCCGAGGATGGGGCGGAGCACGCCGAAATACTCGAACAGCTTGGCCGGCACGTTGCCCTGTTCGCGCGGGTTGTTCCACTGCAGCAGCAGCAGCACGTCGGACCGGCGCTGGATCTCCAGCGACCGCTTGTAGGGCACGGCGGGGTGGACCGCGACCCGGTCGGTGACGCCCGCCCGTTCGGCCGGTGGGAATACCAGCCCGGGGTCGCTGCCGTAGAACTCGATCCGGACCCGCTCCCGCTCCGGTCCCAGCAAGGCCAGCGCCTGGAACAGCGGCGAGGGGTCCCGCCGGCCGGAATAGAGCACGCCGGCATAGGTGATGGTCAGGTCCGGCGAGGCGGGAGGAGGCTCGGTCGGCAGCGGGAAGTCCTGGGGGTCGTAGCCGTTGTAGATGGTCGCCACCGGCTTGCCGTACTTGGCGCGGTAGAACTCGGTCCAGGGCTCGGACACGGTGACGATGCCGCTGGCGCTGCCGGCGACCCGCCGCTCCATGCGGTCGAGCAGCGCCATCCGCCAGTCCGGCGCCTCGAAATAGGGGTCGTCGGCCCAGCGGTCGCGGAACTCGGCGATCCAGGGAACGCCCAGCTTGGCGCTGAGATGGTGGCCGGCGAGGAAGGCGGTGAAGGGCGGGCCGGTCACGTAGATCAGGTCGGGCTTCCAGTCGCGGCAGGTGCGCCTGGCCCCCGCCACGGCCCAGGGCAGCCAGCCGACATAGCGGTCCGGCAGGTTGGACAGGTTGAGATAGAAGTCGCTGACCGTGGACAGCACCCGGCCGACCAGGGTGCCGCGGCCCCCGCCGACGCCGCCCCCGGCGCCGGCCGATGCGCCGCCGCCGGGCGCCGGGGTTCGGCGGAGCAGCCGGTTGCGCAGGTTGCCGACAACGTCGATCGGCCGGTTGACGTCCACCGCGCGGGTATAGACGACCCGCTCCGGCGGGATCTCCAGCGGCAGGGTCTTGGCGAGGTCGGGTTCGCGCGCGGTCACCACGCGCACGTCCACATGGCGGCGCATCAGGTACTTGGCCAGCTTGCCGACCCGGATCGCGCCGATCGTGTTGGACGGCGGGAAGTACCAGGACAGGATCAGCACCTTCAGGGGATCCCGGTCGCTCCGCTCCTCGCCGTCGCGGCCGGATGCCGAAACCATGGCCTGATCAATCTGTGAAGAAGCAAACCCAGTCAACCTAGTTCCTTTCGGGCCCGATCCTTCAGGAGTCAGCTCCACGGAGCAAACGGTTGGTCCGCCTTGAAGGATGCCGCCGATACCCGGGAAATATTGCCAAGCGGCATGAAACACACCCGCCATATCCCTATGCAAAAAGTCAAAGGGGACCGGCGGGGCGAAATGGGCTTACTTCCAAGTTCGATTTGACCCTTACGGGTCCGGGCACCGTAAATGGCCGCCATGATGCGGGCCGGGCCGCCGCGGCCGGCCATTCCGGCGAATGGTCTTTTCAAAGATTTTTACGGGTTTTGAAATTCCGGTGGACGGGCACTGAATGCGCTCCCTCATTCTGTTCATGCTGTTCCTGGTCCTCGCGGTGATGGCGCTGACGATGCCGGCGGTCGGCGTGCTCACCTGGGCCTGGATCGCGATCATGAGCCCGCACCGCCTGACCTGGGATTTCACCTACACCCTTCAGCTCAACCTGGTGATCGTCGTCATCACCTTCATCGCGTGGCTGGTGGCGAAGGAGCCGAAGCGGCTGCCGATGAACGCCGCCACGGTCATGATCATGCTGTTCATGGCCTGGATGACGCTGACGACGGCGACCTCGCTGGCCCCGTCCAACTCGTGGTTCCACTGGGACCTGCACATCAAGAACCTGGTCTTCGCGCTGGCCGTCGCGGCGATCATGCGCAGCCAAGTCCGCATCCAGGCGCTGATCTGGATGATCACGCTGTCGATCGGCTATTTCGGGGTCAAGGGCGGCGGCTTCACGATCGTCAACGGCGGCGCCTACACCGTGCTGGGGCCGCCGGAATCGATCATCGAGGACCGCAACCACCTGGCGCTGGCCTGCTGCATGGTCATCCCGCTGATGAACTACCTGCGGGTGACCACGGCCAACCGGCTGATCAAGATCGGCCTCGCGCTGGCCATGGCGCTGACCATCATCTCGGTGATCGGGAGCTACTCGCGCGGGGGGTTCCTGGCGCTCAGCGTGACGGCCTTCGTGTTCTGGCTGCGCTCGTCGGGCAAGTTCGTGACCATGGTGCTCCTGCTGGCCTCCTTCGTGCCGGCCGTGACGATGATGCCGGCGACCTGGAAGGAGCGCATCGGCACCATCGAGAACTTCCAGAAGGACGAGTCGGTCCAGGGCCGGTTCGACGCCTGGAACTACGCGATGCGGGTGGCCGCGGACCGGCCCGTGGTCGGCGGCGGCCTCGCCACGACCGAGGTCCGGCAGGTGTTCCAGCGCTATGTCCCCGGCCGGCCGCAGCGCGCGGCCCACAGCATCTATTTCCAGGTGCTGGGCGACCAGGGACCGGTCGGGCTGGCGATCTTCCTCGGCATCGGCCTGGTCGGCTGGCTGAACACCCGGGCGATCATCCGGATGAGCCGGGACCGGCCGGAGTTCGAATGGGCATTCCACCTGGGCCGGATGATGCAGGTCAGCTTCATCAGCTATTTCGTCGCCGGGGCGGCGCTGTCCATGGCCTATTACACGGTGTTCTTCCTGTCCGTGGTGATCGTGACCTCGGTCAGGGCGATCCTGGCCGCGGCCGAGCGGGCCGAGCTGGAGCAGCGGGCTGCGGCCGAGCCGGCGGTTGCGCGGGTCAGCCGGGGCGGCTTCCTGCGGCCCGCCGCCACCGGCGCCGCGGCGAACTGACCGGGTCCGCATTTTCCAGCATGTCCGTCCGACCATGATCACCGTCACCGAACCCATCATCTGGGGCGACGAGCACGTGCCGGTGAACACCGGCCTGCTCGAAACCGTCGTGCGCGCCTTCCCCGGCGAACACGTCCGCTTCTACGGGGAGGCCGGGCATATCGGGCTGATCCGGGGCCTGATCGACCCCGCCGACGGGGCTGATGTGGATTTCCGACCGGTGGAGCTGCCGCCCCGGACGCCCGATTTCCGCGGCCGGATGCGACACGACCTGGAGTTCGCCGGCCGGCTGCTGGCCGATGCTGTCGGGTCACACCTGATCCTGGCAAGTTCTTGCCCGTCGCTGATCGCCGCGCTGAAGCTCCGCGGGCTGCGGTCGAGCGTGCGCGACGTCCATGTGGTCCTGCACGGGAACTTGGCTTTGCTGTGGTCCTGGCGGTCGCGCAACCCCGTCATCCGGCTGACCGACCTGCGGACCGCCATGTCCCTGCCGAGCCGGCTGCCGGTCCGCTATTTCGTGATGGAGCCTGCGATCCGGGGCGAGTTGCTGGCGACGCTGCCCGGCCTGGACCCCGGCGACGTGCGCGTGCTGCCGCATCCCGTCAGCTCGGTCGAAGCGGCGTCGGCGGCAGGTCCCGCCCCGGACGGCCCGCTGCGCATCGGCTTCATGGGGGCCGCCTCGCGCGAGAAGGGTTTCGCCGAGTTCCTGGACATCGCCGGCCGGGCGGCGGGACCGGACGTGGAGTTCCACGCCGCCGGGCGGCTCGCCGCCGACATGGCCGGGGCCGACCTGCGGGCGCTGGCAAGCCGTCCCGGCGAAGCCAAGCTGGGACGGCGCGCCTATGTCGAGGCCCTGGCCCGCCTGCATTTCGTCTGCATGCCCTACCGGGGGGATCATTACCGCTATTCGCCGAGCGGCGTGCTGGCCGACGCGCTGGCGCTCGCCAAGCCGATGCTGGCCTTCGACCTGCCGATCTTCCGCGACCTGTTCGACCGCCACGGCGACATCGGCTATCTGTGCCGCGACGGGGAGGAGATGGCCGCCCTGATCCGCAGTGGCCTCCACGGCACGCTGGGGGAGGGCGGGCGCTACCGCGCCCAGGTCGAGGCGGTCAGGGCGGCGTGCGCGCCCCGGCTGGCCGGACGGCTGAAGGACGATCTGCGGGCGGCGCTGACCGGCGGACCGCCCCTGTCCCCGGCGTCATGACCGGCCCGCGCTTCAGCGTGGTGATCCCGACCTACGACCGCGCGGAGCATGTCGCCCGTGCGGTCCGGTCCGTGCGCGCCCAGACCTTCCCGGCCCACGAGGTCATCGTGGTGGACGACGGCTCGACCGACGGGACGCCGGGCATCCTGGAAACCCTGGCGCGCGAGGCCGGCCCGCCCGTGGTGGCGCTCCGGCAGGCCAACCGGGGAGCGGGCGCCGCGCGGAACCTCGGCATCGGGGCGGCGACCGGCGACTGGGTGGCGCTGCTCGATTCGGACGACGCCTGGCTGCCGGGCAAGCTGGAAGATGCCCGCCGGATGATCGGGCGGGAACCCGGCCTGGATTTCATCCACTCCCGCTGCATCCAGGATTTCGGGCAGGATTTCGGGCAGGCCTGTAGAACCGAGGCGGACCCGGAATCGCCGCTGACGGTCGAGCAGCGCTGCGACCCCGCCGCGCTGCTGGCGGGATGGCACATCAAGACGTCGAGCGTGATCCTGCGCCGGGACCTGCTGGAGCGGATCGGCGGGCTGTTCCCGATCGACCTGCGGACCTGCGAGGATTTCGAGCTGTTCTGGCGCGCCGCCATCGCGGCTGACAGCATCGGTTTCGTGCCCGAACCGGGGACGGTCATCGCCAACATCCCGACCAGCCTGTCGCGCGACGAAACCCGCGTGCTGCCGCGCCTGATGGACAATGTCGAGGCGCTGGGCCGGGTGATCCGCTGGCTCGACGGCCGCGCCGAAGCCGCCCGCCTGCGCCCGATCCTGGAAACGCGCCGCTACTGGGCCGCCCGCGTCCTGCTGACCCGCGCCGCGCGCGACCGGCGCTTCGTCGAGGCCGTCCGCTGGTTGCGGCGCCAAGGCCTGCCCCCCGCCGAGATCGCCCGCGCCGCCCTGTCCGCCGGCCGCGGCGTCCTGAACGGCGAGAACCCGTCGGGGCTGTAGGTCGGATAGTGCATGTTCTTGCCACAGATAACGGCGATGGACGGAGATGATCCGGGTGGTATCCTTGTCCATCGCCGTCATCTGTGGCCCATTCCTCCCTTCACCGCGTCAATCCTCGTAGACGACGTCGAGGCCGCGGTAGAATTTCAGGAGGTCGCGGTCGGAGATCGGCTTCTCCGCCTTGGTGCCGAAGAAATACACGCCGCCGGCGGCGTCCAGCGAGCCTTCGCGGCTGGCCAGGACGCGGTCGATATATTTCAGCGGGACGGTCGCCACCTTGGCCGCCGCCCTCGCGTATTTCCGCGCCCGCCGGTCGCGGAAGAAGCTGAGCACGAAATATTCGAACGACCAGGCGAGGGCGCCGGCCGGGCCGAGCGCCATGCCGGCCTTGATCTCCGTGAAGTGGCGGAACAGCCGGCGGTGGCCCAGGAAGGTGAAGCGGGTGAAGTCGTAGCGGCCCATATGGACCTGCTGCATGAAGGGCGTCACCGAGTAGACGTAGCCGCCGGGTTTGAGCACCCGGGCGATCTCGGCGACGCAGCGGTAGGGGTCGGCGACATGCTCCAGCACCGCGACCGCGATCACCGCGTCGAAGGTGGCGTCGGCGAAGGGCAGGTCGTGGAGGTCGCAGACATGGTCGGCCCCTTGCCCCAGGATCACGTCGGTATAGACGTAGCGGACGTTGGGCAGGTCGGGGTAGCGCTTGTCGCCGGCCCCGGTCACCAGGATGCGCGCCTCCGGCAGGGCCCGGGCCACGTAGTCCACCGACTTCTCCGAACTCCAGTCCGACGCGTTGACCGAGAAATAGATCACCCGTTCCGCCGCGCGCCGCAGGGCGGCCCTGAGGCCCCGGGCTGGCGCCTCGTCGCGGAGCTTGATCGTCTCCGGCCCGGCACCTTCGCCGGCGCCGCGCGACGTGAAATCGGCGATGGCGAAGACGCTGTTCTCGTCGTGGATCAGGATCGGGGTGCCGTCCACGACCGGATAGACCCTGCCGCAATCGGGTGCCGGGCAGGACAGCCCGTCATCCCGGTCCAGCAGGGGAGCCCGGCAGCGCGGGCACACCAGCGACTCGGACAATGCGCGCGGCGGGGCGGCGGGGGAAACCCGAAGCTGCATGGTCCCTATCGCCTGATCGACGCCAGCAGCTCCGCCGCGTCTTCCCGCGCCTGGAACGCCTGGCCGCCCTCGGTCAGCTTCTCCAGGATCGTCCTGGCCTCGTCCTTGGCGCCCGAGGCGTTCAGCGCATAGGCCAGGTGGTACTGGATGTCCTGGTTGCCCGGGGCGATGGCGGCGGCGCGGCGCAGCAGGCTCAGCCCCTCGCCCGTTTCCCCGGCCTGGACCAGGATCCAGCCCAGCGTGTCTGCGATCTCCGGCGAGCCGGGGGCGGCAGCGTAGGCCCGGCGCGCCAGTTCGAGCGCTTCGGGCCGGTCCACCTCGTGCTTCAGCCAGGCGGCGTTGTTCAGCAGCATCGGGTCGTTCGGCCGGTTCCGCACCAGCACGTCGTAATGGGACTCGGCCTGCTTCAGGTTCCGCAGGGTCAGGTAGCTGTCGGCCAGAACGGTGCGGACCGAGGTGTCGTCGGGATTGTCCCGAACCCAGTCCTCCAGGCCGGCGAGTGCCTGTTCGGCCTGTCCCTGGTTGCGGCGGACCTCGAACAGCGCCATGGCGAGCCGTCGGTCCGGCGAGCGTTGCATCGCCTGCTCCAGGGACTTCAGCGCCTCGGCCGGTTGGTTCGTCCGGATGAGGACGTTGCTGCGGAGCTGGGCGGCGGCCACCGGGTCGGCCTGGGCGAGGCCGTCGGCCAGCCCCAGCGCGCCCTCCACGTCGTTGCCGGCCAGCGCCAGGTCGATCAGGCCCAGGGTCGCCACCGGGTTGGCCGGGTCCTTCGCCTTGATCTCCTCCAGCACCGGCTTGGCCTCGGCCTGCCGTCCGGCCGCCATCAGGTTCTGCGCCAGGGCGACCCGGGCTTCCGTGTCGTCGGGCTTGGCCCTGACATAGTCGCGCAGCGCGTCGGCCGCCTTGCCCGGTTCGTCCGCGGCGCGGTAGACCGCCGCGGCGGCCGCCAGCCCCTCCGGCCGGACGGCGCCGATCTGGCGGAGCTGGGCCGCGATTCCCTGCAACTTGGCTTTGTCGGAGCGGCGCGCGTACAATTCGGCCAGCGCCCGGCGCACCGGGATCGATTCCCGCTGAGCCGTCGCGGCGGTCTCCAGCACGGCGATCGCCTCGTCCGGGCGCTGGCCGCGCGCCAGGAACTGCGCCAGTCGCAATGCCGGCTGCTCTTCGCGCGGGTTCGCGGCGGCGTCGTCGCGCAGGCGCTTCTCCACGGCCTCCAGGTTGCCCATGCGGACATCGACGGCGTTGAGGTTGCCGATCAGCTCGGCCATCTCCGGGTCCATCCGCCGGGCGTCCTCGAGCTTCGACCGGGCGGCGCCCAGGTCGCCCTCGGCCATGAAGACGGCGGCATCCAGGCTGGCCAGCAACGGGTTGTCCGGTTCGCCCTGCCGCATCGCCGCGACCGCCTCGTGGGCCCGCCGGAACTCACCGTTGCGGATATAGTCCAGCACCAGGGCCGCCTGCCGCCGCTTCTCCGGCGGCAGGTCCTGCGACTGGTCGCCGGCGGCCTGGAGCAGGCCCAGGGTGGAGCGGGCGCGGAGCGCCGTCTGGCGGTCGGACACCGTGGCGAGGTCGCGGTAGATCGCGGTCGCCTGGTCGAACTCGCCGAGCCGCAGATAGGCGCCGGCCAGCATCTGGCGGGCCGTCAGGTCTTCCGGATGGGCCGCGACCAGGGGCTTCAGCACCTCGACCGCGCTCAAGGGGTTCTCGGTGCGCAGATGGGTCGCGGCGAGCATCCGGCGGGCGCCGGTATGGTCGGGCATCACCGCGCTGAAGCGGTTCAGGGCGGCTTCGGCCTGGGCATACTGGCCGGTATTGAACTTGATCAGCGCGTTCAGCAGGAGGGCGGGCGTGTAGTCGGCCAGGGCGTCCTCGATCGGCAGGAAGGTTTCCCGCGCGCCGTCGGCGTCGCCCCGGATCATCTGGATCGACGCCTTCAGGTAACGGGCCGTGACGTCCCTGGGCGACCGCTGGAGGACGCGGGCCACGTCCTTCTCCGCCTCGTCGACCAGCCCGGTCTGGAGCCGGACGCGGGCACGCGGCAGCAGCACCCTGGGGTCGTCGGGAGCGATCGAGCCGGCGCGGTTGAGGGCGGCCAGGGCGTTGTCGGTGCGCTGCCGGACCAGGTCGATCTCGCTCGACAGGAGCAGCCCTTCCAGGCTTTCGGGATCGGTCCGGATAACCTCTTCGACCAGCGCCGAGGCGGTATCCAGGTCGTTGCGCAGGGCCTCGACGCGGGCGAGGCCGAGCTTGGCGTCCACCGCGTCCGGGGCTCCGTCCAGCGCGGTCCGGAACATGGTCTCGGCATCGTCGATCTGGCCGGTGCCGATATAGGCCTGTCCGGTCATGACCAGCTTGGACCGGGTCATCTCCGGCGTGGCGCCCTGGGGCGAGAGAACCTCGAAGACGTCGCCGAAGCGGCGCTGCAGCATCAGCGATTGCGCCAGCAGCAGTTCCACTGAGTCGCCGCGCCGGGCGTCGAAGACCCGCCGCAACTCCTTCTCGGCCGAGACCGGGTCGCCGGTGCGCAGGTACAGCTCGCCGAGCAACTGGCGGGCTTCCAGGTTGCCGGCGTCCTGCTGGAGCGCGTTCCGAAGCTGGATCACCGCGGCGCCGGCGTTGCCGGCCTCGTACTCGCGGACGGCGTCCTGGTAGAAGCCCTGGGAACGCTGGGCGTCGGCGTACGCGGGGGTGAAGCCCGCGCCCAGGGCTGCGCCCAGGACGGCAATGGGCGCTGCGGCCAGCAGGCGGCCCAGCGTGTGCCGCATGCCGTGCCGGGTTTTCGTCGGCGGATGCGTCTTCATGGAAGGTCCCTCCTCAGGACGGCGTATTCACGTTGTGCTGCTTCAGCAGGCTGTAGATGGTCGGGCGGCTGATGCCCAGGATCTTGGCGGCGGCCGACAGGTTGCCGGCGGACAGGGCGAGCGCGCTGGACAGCGCCTTCCGCTCGGCCTCGTCGCGCGCCTGCTGGAGCGTCGCCGACGCTTGCCCGGCGTCGCCGCCGGGCGGTGCCGCCAGCCCCATGTCGGCGGCCGTGATGCTCTGCCCGTCGGCCAGGATCACCGCCCGCTTGATGCGGTTCTCAAGCTCGCGGACATTGCCCATCCAGGGATGGTGGCGCAGCGCCGCGAGCGCGTCCGGAGAAAGCTGGAGCTTCCTGCGGCCATGGTCGGCGGAGAATTTGTCGATCAGGTGGCGGGCGAGCAGGACGCAGTCGTCGGTCCGGTCGCGCAACGGCGGTATGTTCAGCGCCATCTCGCCGATCCGGTAGAACAGGTCCTCGCGGAACGCGCCGTCGCGGATCCTGGCCTCCAGGTCCTGGTGGGTGGCGCAGACGATCCGGACATCGACCGGGATCGTCTCGCGCCCGCCGACCCGCTCGATCACCCGTTCCTGGATGAAGCGCAGCAGCTTGACCTGGAGGCTCATCGGCATGTCGCCGATCTCGTCCAGGAACAGGGTGCCCTTCTGCGCCGTCTCGATCTTGCCCTTGACCTGCCGCACGGCACCCGTGAAGGCGCCGCGCTCGTGGCCGAACAGCTCGGACTCCAGCAGGTTCTCCGGGATCGCGGCGCAGTTGATCGCGACGAAGGGTGCGCGGCGGCGCGGGCTGAGATCGTGCAGGGCGCGGGCGAACAGCTCCTTGCCGGTGCCGCTCTCGCCCAGCAGCAGGACGCTGATGTCGGTCGGCGCCACCTTCTCCACCGTGCGGCACAGCGCCAGCATGGCGTCGCTGCCGGTGACGATTCCCTGGAAGCTGGGCTCCCGCACCTGCTGGAGCCGGCGGTTCTCGGCTTCCAGTTGCCACACGTTGAAGGCCCGGTCGACGATCAGGCCCAGCACCTGGCCGTCGATCGGCTTCTGGTAGAAATCATAGGCACCGAGCGCTATCGCGCGCACCGCGTGGGCCCGCTCCTCGTTGCCGGTCACCACGATCACCTTGGTCTCGGGCGCCGCCGCCAGGATCTCGGCCAGCGTCCGCAGCCCCTCCACCGCGTCGTCGGGGGCGGGCGGCAGCCCCAGGTCGAGGGTCACGACCGCCGGCCGCTGGGCCTTGACCTGGCGGAGCGCGCTCTCGCGGTCGGAGGCGGTATGGACCTCCCAATCCTCGAACGACCATTTCAGGCCGCGCAGGATCGCGGGATCGTCGTCGACCAGCAGCAGGGTGCGTGCCGTCATGGGATGGCCTGCCGTTCCATATGCGCTTTCGGTGGGGCGAGCGGCATCAGCACCCGGGCGGTGGTGCCGGCGCCGACCTCGCTCTCGATTTCCAGGTGGCCGCCCCAGCGCTCGATCAGGTCGCGCGTCTGGTACATGCCGATGCCGTAGCCGGTGCTCTTGGTCGAGGCGAAGGGGCGGAACAGGTGGTCGCGGATGAAGGCGTCGGTCATGCCCGGCCCGTCGTCCGCGACCTCGACCACGGCATGGCCGCCCTCGGCGAAGCCGGAGACGCGGATCCGGCCGCGCGCGGCGTCGATCGCGTTCTGCACCAGGTTCTCGATCGCGGCGGTGAAGCCCGGCCGGTCGACCGCGATCGCGACGCCCTCGTCCAGCCGGTCGAACGCCAGGCCGGGCAGCGCGCGCCGCCGGGGCTCGACCACGTCGAGCAGCATGCTGCGCAGGTCGGCCGCCCCGGCGACCGGCTCCGGGCCGGATTCGGCGCGCTCGCGCAGGCGGCCCAGCAGCGCCCGCATCCGCTCGACCGAATCGCCGATCGTCTCCAGCGTGTCGCGCTGGAACTCCGGCTTGTCGCCGTGCTTCTCGGCGTGCTGGAGGATCAGGGAGAGCTGGCTGACCATGTTCTTGAGGTCGTGGGCGACGAAGCTGAAGGACTGGCCCAGCCGCTCGAACCGCTGGGCCTCGAACAGGGCGCGGCTCGCCTGCTCCTCCGCGATGTAGCTGCCGACCTGGACCCCCAGGATCTCCAGCAGGTCCTCGTCCTCCCAGGTCAGGTCGCGCGGCGCGCGCGGCTCGCTCAGCACGATGGCGCCGACGATCTCGTCGCGAAGCCGCAGGGGCACCAGCAGCCAGGGCGCGTTCAGCCGGCGCAGCCAGCCCAGCACCGCCTGTTCGGCCGGGTCGCCGGACAGGTCCAGCCCGTCGCGCAGGTTGAGCACGACGCGCCGCTCGCCCAGCCGCTCGGCCAGGGCGTTGGGCAGCGCCAGCATGCCGGCGCCGCCCGACCAGTTGTAGCGCCCGGCCATGGCGTAGATGTCGCCGCGCCCGCGCAGGAACAGGGCGCCGCTGCTGCATTCGAAGACGTCGGCCATGGCGCGGACCGCGCGCTCGTGCAGGCCGGTCTGCGATGCGCTGTCCGACAGCGTGCGGATGAAGCGCAGCCATTCCCGCCGGTAGTCGTAGGTGAGGCTGAAGAAGTTGCGCGCGATCGCCATCCGGGCGCGGGCGCGCAGCTCGCCCGACAGCAGCAACACCGCAAGCACCATGACGGCGCCCATGAAGAACAGCATCTGGACCAGCGGCCCCAGGGTCATGCTGGTCTCGCGCAGCAGGTAGCCGATCGCCGCGACGCCGAGCAGATAGACGCCGCTGCCGACCAGCGCCGTCGTGTGCAGCACCGTCTCGCGCGAGATCGTGACGTCGAACGACAGGGTCCGGATGCGCGCCGCCGACACCAGCAGGAACGGCACCGCCAGCACCTGGACCAGCGGCCGGGCGGCCAGCGCCAGGGGGTCGGTCCGGCCCAGCAGCAGCGCCCCGCTGTGCAGGAACAGGTCGAAGGCGAACAGGCCGCCCAGCCCGATCAGCAGATGCTTGAAGGTCCAGCGGGCGCTGTCGCGGGTGAACAGGAACAGGTTCTCGACCAGCAGCAATCCGAGCACCGCCAGCGCCAGCCCGGCCACCAGCGAGACGTCGGCGAACCGGTTGGCCGGCAGCGGAACCGCCGCGTCGGCCAGCGCCACCGCCGCCGCCGCGCCGGCTATGGCGGCCAGGGGGTTCCGCCAGAACCCGGAGGCGGGGCCGTGGGTCACCTCGCGCAGCACCACCAGCAGGAACAGCAGCCAGCCGGCCGAGCGAAGCACCAGCAGCGTGTCCGGGACGGCCGCCGGCAGGGGTGCTCCGATCCGGGCGAAGGCCTCCGCGCCCGCCCACGCCGCGGTCATGAAGGCGGCCGCGATCAGCGCCACGCCATGGGCTCCGCCTCGGCGGTTCCGCCGCCAGGTCCCGGCCAGCAGAGCCGTCAGGATCAGATATGTGAGCGCCGCGACCCCATGGGTCGCCGCACCGATCATCGTCTGGTCGAGCTGCATTCCCTGTCCGCACTTTGCGTGGGGGACAGTAGCGCCGGGGGCGGCCCGCGTCTGCGGGGCCAATCGGTTAATCCCAATGTGTCAGCCCCTTTGACGCCGCCCGGGCCGGACGATCCGGAATTGCGTGTTTGCCGTCAGGAGCTTGGCGCCGGCGTCGTCGGATTTCTTTACGGTTCGGGACGGTCAGGGCCGCTGGCGGGGGATCTGGGAAAGCGCCCGGAACAGGGCTTCCGGGTCGACCGGCTTGACGATCATGCCGTAGCCGGCCAGCTCTATCTCGCGCCGGCGCACGGCGCCGTCCTCGTCCGACAGGATGAAGCCGCGCAGCGGCGCCTTCAGCGGATGGCCCCGGACGCCGATCAGCTTGTGCATGGTGAAGATGCCGCTGGCTCCTCCGCCAAATCGCTCTGTGCCCGGCCGCTCGCCGCCCGGCCGGAAGTCGGCGATGATCGCGTCGGGCGGGAAGGACGCATCGGCCAGAAGCTTTTCCGCTTCCGGCGCCGTGCGCACGGTCCGGACCGTCCCGCCCCACTCCTCCACGAGCAGCCGGATCGCGTTTCCGGCGGCTGCTTCCCCGGCCAGGAGCAGCAGGCGCAGGCCGTCGAGCGGCCGCGTCGTTGCCCTGCCGCCGTCCGGCGCCGGCAAAGACCTGCGATTGCTCAGCGGCAGCGTGAGGGTGAAGCAGGAGCCTTGATGGGGTCTGGTCGTGACCTCCACCGTATGTCCCAGCCGCTCCGCCAGCCGCTTCACCACCGACAGGCCGAGCCCGTAGCCTCCGGGATATTCGCGGACGCTCTGCGAGCTGCGGAAGAAGTCCTGCCAGATCAGCCCCAGCTCCTCCGCGGCGATGCCTCGGCCGGTGTCCAGCACCTGGATGCGGAGCCAATCGCCCTGGCGGCGGCATCCGACGACGACTCGGCCCTCGACCGTGTAGCGGAGCGCATTGCAGACCAGGTTCTTCAGCATGGTGTCTAGCAGCGTCGGATCGGTCCGGACGATGGCGGAACTGGGGTGCAACGTGAAACCCAGGCCCTTGCGCTCCGCCAACGGGCTGAATTCGTTGGCCAACGCCACCAGCGAGGCGTTGACGGGATGGTCCGCGAGGTTGAGCTGGACCTGCCCGGAATCCACCTGGTCGAAATAGAGCTGGCCATCGACCACGGTCTGCATCGACTGGATGGCGCGGCCCATGGCCGCCAGCAGATCCTGGGACATCGGGTCGTCCAGGCGCTTGGCGAGGGAGTTCGACAGGAAGGACAGGGCGCTCAGCGGTTGCCGCAGGTCGTGGTTGGCCGAAGCGACCATGCGGGTGCGCACGCGCGCCATGACTTCCGACGGCTTTTCGTACGCGTGGGGCAGGGGCCGGGAATCTGCCGGCACGGCGGTGTTGATGCCATGCCAGTTGACGATCGCGCCGTCCTCGCCGGTCAGCGGCTGGGCCTGCACGACGAAGGTGCGCGCGGGACCGTCGGCCGACAGCAACCGGACCTCGGCCGCCAGCGGCGATCCTGACCGGCGGGCCTCGTGCCACTCCGCCAGGAAGCCGGGCAGATCGTCGGGATGGACGAGCCCCTGCCAGCCGTCGCCGAGCATGTCCGAGGCGGAGCGGCCGGCGAAACGGCGCCAGCCGGCGTTGACATATTCCAGGCTGCCGTCCGGACAGGCGATCCAGAGATGAGACGACTGGTTGCCGGCCGCGGCGTCCTTGGGCAGGTCCGGCTTGTCAACGTTCATGGCATCCAACCATTATCCTGTCCGGAGCTTTTCCGTTCGGCACTATCCCGCCTTCGGCATCGTCTTCCGGCTGTTCAGTTCCACCTCGTGCTCGATCATCCAGAGGGCACCCTGGATGCGGTTCCTCACGTTCATCTTGCGGAACGCGTTGTTGATGTGGAGACGGACGGTTATGTCCGCAATTCCGAGCGTCCGCGCGATCTGCTTGTTGCTGTAGCCCAGCTTGACATACTGCATGACCTCGAACTCTTTCGCGGTCAGGGCGCGGCGCCGTTCGGCCAGCCCGGGGTCCAGGTCGTGCGGGGTCTTCTCGATCAGGAGGTCGGCGAGCTGGGCGGGAAAGACCTTCTCGCCCAGGACCACCAGCATCAGGGATTCGAACAGCGCGTCGTGCGAGATCGCCTTGACCAGATAGCCCATCGCCCCGGCCTCGAAGGTGGCGCCCAGGCTGTCCAGGGAGAGGCGTTCGGCCAGGACGACGATCGGCTTGGTCGGCGCGGCGGCCTTGAGCGCCGTGACGCCGGCACCCGCCTGGTCCGCGCCGCCGCCCAGGATGATCATGTCGCAGCCGGCAAGCCCCCGTTCGTCCCCGATGGCTTCCGCGACGCCGGCATAGGACGACGTGACCGCGAACGAGCCGGCCGGAGCGATGGCGGCCAGGAGCGATCGGTAGGAATCGCTGGCGTCGATATGGAGGAGTTTGATCATCGCGATTCCACGCTTTTTGCGCCGATCGGTCCGCATCCGATCCGGCCGATTCCTACGGCACGGGGCGGATCCGGGTTGGCCGGCTGTTGTTCAGGATATAGCGGTTCGAAGCCCCGGTTAAGTCAGCCGATACGCTTAAGCTGGATACGGGCGCGACCGCGCGGGACCCCATGCCACCATAGCGCGGAGTTCGGGCGGACCTTCCGACCGAATTGTTTTAATCCGCAAGAACGGCGGGTGGCCCGCCGGGGCGCCTTCAGCCCAGCATGCCGTCGGCGGTGCCCGTGATGAAGACGGCCAGGATCATGTCGAGCAGGACCACGCCGGCCGCGGCCCCGCCGCCGATATCGAGCGTCGTCCGGGCGATGAACCATTGGTAGATCAGCACCAGCAGCGTCACGATCAGCACCATCCCCTCGCCCAGGCTTTCGGGCACCAGGCCGGAATCGGCGACGGCGACGACCGGCAGGTAGACGCCCATCTGGATCACCGACGACCAGTTGTAGGCGCTCAGGAAATCGAAGTACCGGCCGGAACGGTCGAGCAGCGCGCTGATGTGGAACATGGCGAGCGGGAAGGCGCTCCAGCTTATGACATAAGCCAGGCCTTCCACCGTGATGAAGCGCAGGGCCGATACCTGGGGCAGCACGTCCCACAGGCGCAGCACGACCAGCACGGCATAGGCCGGCAGGACGATCAGGGCGGCGTAGAAGGATCGCAGGGCGCCTTCCGGCGTGCGGTCGAAATAGCTGAGGCCGGTCTTGTCGAGCATGGCCAGCCGGTAGGCCCCGAAGATCGAATAGACCGCTTCCCGTGCCGTCAGCGTCATGCCGCGTCGCCTCCGGTGGATGGGGAAGGATCGGGAGCGAAGAACCCGTCGATCACGGCCTCGTAGATGGCGGTCAGCCGTTCCACGTCGGCCACGGCGACATGCTCGTCCACCTTGTGCATGGTCTGCCCGACGATGCCGAACTCGACCACCGGGCAGTGCGACCTGATGAACCGGGCGTCGGACGTGCCGCCGGTGGTGCTCAGCTCCGGCCTGCGGCCGGTCACCCGCTCGACCGCGTCGGCGACCAGGTCGCTCAGGCGGCCGGGCGGCGTCAGGAAGCTCTCGCCGCTGACCCGGAACTTCAGGTCGTAATCGCCGCCGACGGAGTCGCAGGTCCGCCTGATCCAGTCCTTCAGCGTGTCCGACGTGTGCTCGTCGTTGAAGCGGATGTTGAAGCTGGCCGAGCCCTTGGCCGGGATCACGTTGTCCGCCGGATTGCCCACGTCGATCGTGGTGATCGCCAGGGTGGAGGGCTGGAAATGGGCGTTGCCCCGGTCCAGCGGTTCCGCCGTCAGGGCCGCCAGCATCCGTACCAGCCGGGGCAGGGGATTGTCGGCCAGGTGGGGATAGGCCACGTGGCCCTGGGTGCCGTGGACGGTCAGGTAGCCGGTGATGCTGCCCCGGCGGCCGACCTTGATCATCTCGCCCAGGGTGTTGGGGTTGGTCGGCTCGCCGACGATGCAGGCGTCCAGCACCTCGCCCTTTTCCGCCAGCCAGTCCAGCACCTTGCGGGTGCCGTTGACGGCGGGGCCTTCCTCGTCCCCGGTGATCAGCAGGCTGATCGAGCCGGGCGGCGGACCCGCACGGCCGAGCCGCCGGGCGACCGCCGCCGCGAAGGCGGCGACGGCGGCCTTCATGTCGGAGGCGCCCCGGCCGTAGAGCTTGCCGTCGACGATCGCGCCGGCGAACGGGTCGGCCGCCCAGGCCGCGGGGTCGCCCGGCGGCACCACGTCGGTGTGGCCGGCGAAGCAGAGGTTCCGGCCGGCGGTGCCGAGGCGGGCATACAGGTTGTCGACCGGGGCCGTCCCCTGCTCCTCGAAACGGAGGCGGTGGCAGACGAAGCCCAGCGGTTCCAGCACGCCCTGAAGGACGTCGAGCGCGCCGGCGTCGGCCGGCGTGACGCTGGGGCAGCGCACAAGCGCCTGGGTCAGGGCAACAGGGTCCAATGCTGCCGGGGCGGCGGTCATCAGGCGCGCAGCAGTTCGTTGATCGAGGTCTTGGAACGGGTGCGCTCGTCCACCTGCTTCACGATGACGGCGCAATAGAGGCTCGGGCCGGGGCTGCCGTCGGGCAGCGGCTTGCCCGGCATGGTGCCGGAGACCACGACCGAGTAGGGCGGCACGCGGCCGTACAGGATCTCGCCGGTCTCGCGGTTGACGATCCGGGTGGAGGCGCCGAGATAGACGCCCATCGACAGCACCGAGCCGGTCCCGACCCGCACGCCTTCCGCCACTTCGGCGCGGGCGCCGATGAAGCAGTTGTCCTCGATGATCACCGGGTCGGCCTGCAGAGGCTCCAGGACGCCGCCGATGCCGGCGCCGCCCGAGATGTGGCAGTTCTTGCCGATCTGGGCGCAGGAGCCGACGGTCGCCCAGGTGTCCACCATGGTGCCGCTGTCCACGTAGGCGCCGATATTGACGAAGCTCGGCATCAGCACGACGCCCGGCGCGATATAGGCGGACCGCCGCACCACGCAGTTCGGCACCGCGCGGAACCCGGCCGCCCGGAACCGCTGGTCGTCCCAGCCGGCGAACTTGGACGGCACCTTGTCGAACCAGGAGGACGCGCCCAGCGCCGGGTCTTCCGGCCCGCCGGGGATCGGCACCATGTCGTTGAGGCGGAACGACAGCAGCACCGCCTTCTTGAGCCACTGGTTGACCTGCCAGTCCTCGCCGCCCGACCGTTCCGCGACCCGGAAGCGACCCTCGTCCAGGCCCGACAGGGCGGCTTCGACCGCGTCGCGGACGGCGCCCTTGGTGCCGGTGTTCAGCTGGTCGCGGTTTTCCCAGGCTGCCTCGATGGCGGCCTGCAGGTCGGTCGTGTCGGCGGAAGTCATGGCAGGGTTCGATCCGGCTCTATATCAGGGAAACCGGAACATGGTTCACCGGCGAAGCCGCTGTCAACTGCCGACCGCAGTCCCGTTCGGAGACCCGTCCGGCCGCGTCAGGCCGACCAGCCATTCGATCAGGTCGTCCACCGCATGATGGATGTGGTCGCCGTGCCCGACGCCGCCGCGGTCGGGGCGGGCGAAGTCGGCTTCGGTCCGGACCCAGACGGTGGTCATGCCGAGTGCCGCGGCGGGAACCAGGTTGCGCGCGATATCCTCGACCATGCAGGCGCGCCGGGGCTCGATGCCGTGCAGCTCGATCAGCTCGCCATAGGGGCGGGGGTCGGGCTTCGGCACGTAGCCGGCCGCGACGATGTCGTAGATCACGTCGAAATGCCGCGCGATGCCGAGGCGGGCCAGCACGTTGTCGGCGTGGCGGCAGGACCCGTTGGTATAGACGATCTTGCGGCCGGGCAGCCGTTCCAGCGCCCGGTCCAGCTCGGGGCTCGGTGTCACGGGCGTCACGTCGATGTCGTGGACATAGTCCATGAACTCGATCGGATCGACGTCGTGCTCCGTCATCAGGCCGCGCAGCGTCGTGCCGTAGTCGCGAAAGAACTGCTTCTGCCGGCGGCGCGCCTCGTCCCACGGCAGGTCGAAGCGCTCGCCGATGAACTCGGTCATGCGCTGGTCGATCTGGGCGAACAGGTTGCTGGAGGCCGGGTAGAGCGTGTTGTCCAGATCGAAGATCCAGACGTCGATGCCGGAAAGCGGCGTGGGGGAGCGGGTGTCGGTCGCGGTCATGGCGTGACAATGGGCCGGCTGGGCCGGTACGGCAAGTGGCCGCACCGCAGGGGACGCCTTTGCGCCGCCGCATTCGCGCATTATGTGATGGACGCCCCGGGGGACGGATCCCTCTTCGCGACGGATATGGATGGAATGAAGACTGTGGCTGCGGTGCGCAATGCGTTGCTGGGCGTGGCGATCCTCGCCGGCGCCGGCATCAGCGCGGGTTACCCGGAAGGCTCTCCGGCCCTGGCGCAGGTGGCGCCGGCCCACCAGGACGCCACCGCGGTCGGCGAGACCTTCGTCGCGGCCCGCCAGGCGCTTCTGGCGAAGGACGGCAGCGGCGTGCTGGAGCTGTTGTCGCGCGAGAGCCTCGCCCGCGTCGAGCGGACCCGCAAGGCGGCGCTGGACGGCGAGATGACGGGCCTCGGCCCGTCGGAGAAGTTCGGCGCGCTGGGATTACAGCACTATCTGAAGCCGGCGGAGCTGAGGCGCATGACCCCGGCCCAGATCGTCGAGTTCGGCCTGCGCAAGAACTGGCTGGGACCCAACGTCATCACCCAGGCCGGCATGGAGAGGGTGTCGGTGCGCGGCGACCGCGCCAGCGGCACCCTGGTGGTCAACCAGCGCCCCGTCATGGTGCCCGCCGATTTCGTCCGGGAGAACGGGGAATGGCGCGTCGACCTGACCCGCGCCATGGACCTGACCGACGCCATCGTCCGCGGCACCGCCATGGCGACCAAGCGCAGCGAGGACGCCGTCGTGCGGGAGATCCTCGACCGCGCCGTCCGGAACCAAGCGCCGGCGCGCTGAGCCGACGGGCGCCTACTTTGCCGCGATGGCCTCGGCCACGGCCGCCGGGTTATGGGCGATGACCTTCAGGAGCGCCTGGGCCGGTCCATCCGGCTCACGGCGATGCTGTTCCCACTCCCGCAGCGTCCAGATGTTGATTCCGAAACGGGAAGCGAACTCTTCCTGGGTGATGCCAAGCCGCTTGCGGATCGTCCTGACATCGAGGTCGGGGGAGCGGGCGACGAACTCGGAAGGATCGCGGCTGCCCAGGTCGGGTGCCGTGTCGGAATCCTCCGCGATATGACGCTCAATGTCGGCGTCGGTCGTCGCCTCTATCTTCCGGAAGTCCGCCGGCTGAGTCCGGGCGACCTGCTCCAGGGAATACAACTTCATAGATCCGCCGCTCCCAACGGATTGCTTTGCGCGCTGAAATCATCCGGCGATAGGGGCTTTCGTCGTCGGCGAGCCGCCACGTATAGACGACCGCGAAGCTGGTGGCATCGATCATGAGAGGGGAGGGGGAACCGCGTTCCCCCGGATCGGCTCTCAGTCCCGCCCGATCATCGTTCCGGCGCCGCCTTCGGTGAAGATCTCCAGCAGCAGGGCGTGGGGTACCCGGCCGTCCAGGATGACCGAGGCGTCGACGCCCTGCTCGACCGCCGAGATGCAGGTCTCGATCTTCGGGATCATGCCGCCGGTGATGGTGCCGTCGGTCATGTAGCGCCGGGCGTCCTCCAGCATCATGTTGGGGATCAGGTTCTTCTGCTTGTCCAGCACGCCGACGACGTCGGTCAGCAGGAACAGGCGGGTGGCCCCCAGCGCGGCGGCGATGGCGCCGGCGGCCGTGTCGGCGTTGATGTTGTAGGTCTCGCCGTTTCGGCCCAGGCCGATCGGCGCGATCACCGGGATCACGTCCGACTTCTCGAAGGTCTCCAGGATCTGCGGGTTCACCTGGTACGGCTCCCCGACGAAGCCCAGGTCCAGGATCTTCTCTATGTTGCTGTCGGTGTCCCGCTGGGTCCGGCGCAGCTTGCGGGCGCTGATCAGGTGGCCGTCCTTGCCGGACAGGCCGACCGCCTTGCCGCCCTGGTTGTTGATCGCGGTGACGATCTGCTTGTTGATGGAGCCGGACAGGACCATCTCGACGATGTCCACCGTCTCCTTGTCGGTGACGCGCAGGCCGTCGATGAACGAGCTCTTGATCTTCAGCCGTTCCAGCATGGCGCCGATCTGCGGCCCTCCGCCATGGACCACCACGGGATTGATGCCGACCTGCTTCAGCAGCACGACGTCCCGGGCGAACAGCTCGCCCAGCGACTCGTCGCCCATCGCATGGCCGCCGTACTTGATCACGAAGGTGCGGCCGGAATAGCGGCGCATATAGGGAAGGGCCTCGGACAGGGTCCGGGCCTTGTTCAGCCATTCCTCGCGGGACAGCTGCGGCGGGGCGGGGGGGACGGTCGGTTCGCTCATGGCGCGGAACTCTAAGTCAATGGGGCGGTGCCTGCTAGCAGCGGTTTTGCGACAGACCGCTTTCCCGTTGCAAGTGATTCGGCCGCAACACTGCTGTGACTTCGCGTCCCGCTCAGGCCGGCAGCGCCAGGGTCGCCAGGCTGGCGCGCAGCTCCGGGATGCCGGTGCCTTCCTCGGAGCTGGTCGAGGCCACCTCGGGATGGGCGGCGGGGTGCTTCCTCAGGCCGGCGACGGTCTTCTCCACGACGGCGTCCTGCTCGGCCTTCTTCACCTTGTCCATCTTGGTCAGCACGACCTGGTAGGGCACGGCGGCCTTGTCGAGCATGTCCATGATCTCGACGTCGTTGGGCTTCAGCCCGTGGCGGCCGTCGATCAGCAGGCAGATCCGGCGGAGCGTGACCCGGCCTTTCAGGTAATTCTTCACGAGCCCGGTCCAGGCGGCGACCTTGGTCTTGGATTCCTTGGCATAGCCGTAGCCGGGCAGGTCGACCAGGATCATCCGGCCGCCCAGGTCGAAGAAGTTGAGCTGCTGGGTGCGCCCCGGCGTGTTGGAGGTCCGGGCCAGCGTCTTGCGCCCGGTGAGCGCGTTGACCAAGCTCGACTTGCCGACGTTGGACCGGCCGGCGAAGGCGATCTCCGGCAGGGTCGCCTCGGGCAGGTTGGCCTCGTCGGCGGCGCCCCAGATGAAGTTGCACTCCTTGGCGAACAGCAGCCGGCCTTCCTCCAGGCCGGATTCGGTCTGCTCGGGCATCAGGGTCGGGGTGATCGGGCCGGTCATGGCGGTCGTGTTCCTTTTTCTCTCGTGCTGGCTTTTCTCGTGCCGGGTCCGTCTCCCATAACGACGAACGCCGCCCGCGGTTGCCCGGGGCGGCGCTGTCGGAGCGGGGTCGCCGCGTCAGGTCACCTTGACGCCCATGCGGCGCATGATGATCCACTGCTGCAGGATCGACAGGCTGTTGTTCCACGCCCAGTAGATCACCAGTCCGGCCGGGAAGCTGGCCAGCATGAAGGTGAACACGAACGGCAGCGCCATGAACACCTTCGCCTGCACCGGGTCCGGCGGGGCCGGGTTCAGCTTCTGCTGCAGGTACATCGTGATGCCCATGATGATCGGCCAGACGCCCAGGTGCAGCAGGCTCGGCGGGTCCCAGGGGAACAGGCCGAACAGGTTGAAGATGGTGGTCGGATCGGGAGCCGACAGGTCCTTGATCCAGCCGAAGAACGGCGCATGCCGCATCTCAATGGTGACGAACAGCACCTTGTAGAGCGCGAAGAACACCGGGATCTGGATCAGGATCGGCAGGCAGCCGCTGACCGGGTTGGCCTTCTCGCGCTTGTACAGCGCCATCATCTCCTGGCTCATCCGCTGGCGGTCGTCGCCGAACCGCTCGCGGATCTTCGTCATCTCCGGCTGCAGGGCCTTCATCTTGCTCATGGCCTTGTAGGATTTGTTGGCCAGGGGGAAGAAGACCGCCTTGACGCAGACGGTGAACACCAGGATCGCCACGCCGAAATTGCCGAACAGCGTGCCGAAGAAGTCCAGTGCGTAGAAGAACGGCTTGGTCAGGAAGTAGAACCAGCCGAAGTCGATCGCGAGGTCGAAATTCTTGATGCCGTACTGTTCGGCGTAGGCGTCCAGCAGCTTGACCTGCTTGGCGCCGGCGAACAGGCGGTTGGTCGTCTCGGTGCTCTCGCCCGCCGCGATGGTGACCGGCTGCCCGGTATAGTCGACCTGATAGCGGTCCTGGCCGTTCGCCGTGGTGTGGCGCACCTGCGACCGGAACTCGCCGCCCTGGTCAGGGATCAGCGACACCAGCCAGTACTTGTCGGTGATGCCCATCCAGCCGCCGGTGGTCTGGTACTGGATGTTGCCGTCTTCCTTGACGTCGTCGTACTTGTACTCGTGCAGCGTCCCGTTGAAGACGCCCAGGGGGCCTTCGTGCAGGATGTAGTATCCCAGCGTCGGCGGCGTGCCGTGGCGCGACACCAGTCCGTAGGGGACCAGGGAGACCGGGGCGCCGGTGTTGTTGCGCACCCGCTGGGTCACCGTGAACATGTAGTTCTGGTCGACCGAGTAGGTCTTTTCGAATACCAGTCCCTGGCCGTTGTCCCAGGTCAGGGTGACCGGATTGTCCGGCGTCAGCGGCTGGTCCGGCGCGGTCCACTGGGTGGAGGCGTTCGGCACCGGCTGGTTGGTCCCGGCGGCCGGCACCCAGCCGAACTCGGCGTAGTAGGGCTGGTTGGTCCCGGCGGGGGAGAGCAGCACGATCTCCGGGCTGCCGCTGTCGGGCGTAACATGGTAGTCGGCCAGCGTCAGGTCGTCGATCCGGGCGCCGACGGTCGAGATCGTGCCGTGCAGGCGCGGCGTGTCGATCCGGACGCGCTGCCCGGCCGCCACCGCCTGGGCACGGCCCTGCGGGGCGCCCGCGGCCGGGGCCCCGGGGATCGGAACCGGCGACCCGTCGGCGGTTATGCCGTCCGGGGTGGTCGGGGCGGGCAGGCGGGCCTGCTCTTCCGCGCGCTGCTGCGCCAGTTCCGCCTTGCGCTGTTCCATGCGCGGGATTTCGTAAAAATACTGAAATCCGAGCAGGATGACGATCGACAGCAGGATCGCCACGAGGAGGTTGCGCTGGTCAGTCATGGATCCTGGTCAGTCCCTGCCGTGGTCGCATCTGTTATGAAACTTGTCTTTGGTGGCTTGCCCGGTGTCGGCCTTGCGGGTGCTGGCGCTTCCAGCATCCGGCACCGGGTCCCAGCCTGCTCCGCCCCACGGGTTGCACCGCAGGATGCGCCAGGCGGCCATCAGGCCGCCGCGGATCGCGCCATGCTTAGATAGCGCTTCCAGCGCGTAGTTGGAACAGCTTGGTTCGAAACGGCAGTTGTTGCCCAGGACCGGGGCCAGGATCCACTGGTAAACCCTGACCAGCGCGCGCAGCAGCCATGCCGCCGGACTTGCGCCCGAAGGGCAGGTGTGCGTCGTGCCGCCGCTCATCGTCCGGTCCCGCATCGGTCCGTATCCCGTTGCGCGCGCCACGCCTTCAGGCGCTTGAGGCAGGTCGTCAGGTCCTGGCGCAGGTCGTTCCACGGACGGACCAGCGTCTCGCCCCGGGCGATCAGCACGAAATCCGTTTCCGGCGCGCCGTGCTCGGCCAGGATCTCCGCCGCGAGCGCGCGGAGGCGCCGTTTCGCCCGGTTGCGGGCCACGGCGTTGCCGACCTTCTTGCTGGCCGTAAAGCCCACGCGCACGGACGGGTCGCCGGCACCGGGGTGCTGGCGGTCGTCATGGCGGCGGGCTTGCAGGATCAGGCCGGGAGCAACCCATTTACGGCGTGCGCCGGCTACAGCGAGAAATTCCGGCCGCCGCTTGAGGCGCCCGAGCCCGGGCGCGCTCCCCTCGGGCGGCATCGGGCTTAAGCGCTGAGGCGCTTGCGGCCCTTGGACCGGCGGGCGGACAGGATCCGGCGACCACCCACGGTGGCCATACGGGCGCGAAAACCGTGCCGGCGCTTGCGCACGATCTTACTCGGCTGGTACGTGCGTTTCACGACACACACTCCGTTCAAACTGGTGACTGGAAAAACGAAGGACGGTGTATAGGGGCACGAACTCCGTGAGTCAATCCAAGTTCGTCAACTCCACTTGCCGGTCAGCAGCGGTTCGATCGGTTGCCTGGCCTTGGCGAGGCGGAGCTGGGCGAAGATATCGGCGGAGCTCTCCGACTCGTCCTCGGGGTCCAGCCCGATGCCGAGATCGCGCTTCACGTCCCGCCCGGCCCCGACCAGGATGAACTCGGCCCCGGCATAATCGAGCAGGCGCGTGTCCTCGGTCGCGAAGCGGCGGCCGCGGAATTCCTCCTGGAGCTTGTCGGGATAATCCGCTTCCCGCTCCTCGTCCAGCCCGGCAGCGGCGGGCGACCCTTTCTCGGGGTTCTTGACGGAGAGCGCGAAGCTGCCCTCCGCCAGTATGTTCAACTCCCTCTGGACCGGGCCGGGCTTTTCCGGAAGTTCCAAGGCATAGGCCAGATGCAGGGAGTGGCCGGTCCTGGCCAGCACGTACACCCCTTCGCCGGCGAGGCGGGCGGCGGGACGTACGCGCTCCCCCCGGGTCTTCGTCCGGTAGTGCTGCTCGCCCAACTCCGACGTGATCTCCGTCGCGCGCTTCGCGACCAGATCGACGAAGCCCCAGTTGCGCTCGTGGTCCTCCACGTCGGGCAGCCGCTTGCGGCCGACGGTCATCAGTCGGAACCGGGCCACCCCGTCGGGGCGGAGGACCATGTGGAAGCGTTCCAGGTCCCCGATGCCGCCGGCGCTTTCCTCCGGCTCGCCCTCGCCGTGGACCTTGGGGCGGTAGAAGAAGTAGATGTTGCCGCGCTCGATGATTTCGGCGGGCCGGCGGCTCTTTTTCTCGGCCATGGCGTTGGATCCCCGATGCCGTGTGTCACGACCCGATCAACCGTCCCGCTGCTCCATCCTCTCGGGGCAACCTCACGGGAGGCCTCACGGCAAGGTGACTGGCCGGTGAGCATCGCCCGGTGATAAGTCTCGGAAGAACCCCGCCGATGGAGAGGAAGACGCCCATGGCCGCCGCCGAACCGATGTCCGAACCTTCCAACCTGAAGCGATTCCTCCCGCTGGCGGTGCTGGCCGCCGGGCTGGTCGCCTTCTTCGCGCTCGGACTGCACCGGTACCTGAACTTCTCCAGCCTCGGGGAACACCGGGAAACCCTGCTGGACCTGGTCGGACGCCATCCCGTGGCGGCCCCGCTGGGTTTCATCGCCGTCTACGCGGCCGCCGTCGCCTTCTCGATCCCGGGCGCCGCGGTGCTGACCATCGCGGGGGGGTTCATGTTCGGGACGCTGGCGGGCGGCATCTACGTGGTCACCGGCGCCACGCTCGGCGCGGTCGGCGTGTTCCTCGCCGCGCGGACCGCGCTGGGCAGCGGGCTTCGCCGCCGGGCCGGGCCGTGGATGGCGCGGCTGGAGGCGGGGTTCCACGAGAACGCGCTCAGCTACCTGCTGGTCCTCCGGCTGGTGCCGCTGTTCCCGTTCTGGCTGGTCAACCTGGTGCCGGCGTTCCTGGGCGTGCCGCTCGGCACCTACGCGCTCGGCACTTTCCTGGGGATCATTCCCGGCAGCTTCGTCTACGCCTCGGTGGGCAACGGCGTGGGCGCCGTGTTCGACGCGGGCGGCACGCCGGACCTGTCGATCATCTTCAAGCCGGAGATCCTGCTGCCGATCGCCGGGCTGTCGCTGCTGGCCCTGGTGCCGGTGATCTACAAGAAGTTCAAGGGGAATCGCGCCAATGGCTGAGATCAGGACGGATATCTGCGTGATCGGTGCCGGTTCCGGGGGGCTGTCGGTCGCGGCCGGCGCGGTCCAGATGGGAGCCTCCACGGTCCTGATCGAGCGCGGCGCCATGGGCGGGGACTGCCTCAACTACGGTTGCGTGCCGTCGAAGTCGCTGCTGGCCGCCGGGCGGGCGGCCGACGCGGTCCGCCACGCCGGGCGCTTCGGCGTGAACGGCCATGAGCCGGAGATCGACTTCGCCCGGGTCCACGACCATGTCCACGGCGTGATCGCCGCCATAGCGCCCAACGATTCCGTGCAGCGGTTCGAGGGGCTGGGCGTGCGGGTGATCCAGGCCCAGGCCCGCTTCACCGGCCTGGACACGGTGGAAGCCGGCGGCACCACGGTCCGCGCCCGCCGCTTCGTGCTGGCGACGGGATCCCGTGCGGCGACGCCGCCCATTCCGGGCCTCGACGGCGTGCCGTACCTGACCAACGAGACGATCTTCGAGCGCAAGGCCGCCCCCGATCACCTGATCGTGATCGGCGGCGGGCCGATCGGGATGGAGATGGCCCAGGCCCACCGGCGGCTGGGCGTGCGCGTCACCGTGCTCCAGAAGGACACCATCCTGCCCAAGGACGATCCCGACCTGGTCGCGGTGGTGCGCGAGCGCGTCCGGGCGGAGGGAGTGGACCTGCGCGAGCGGGTGGAGATCGCCCGCGTGGAGCGCCACGGCAACGGCATCGCCGTCGTGCTGGGCGACGGCGGCCGGGTCGAGGGTTCCGACCTGCTGGTGGCCGCCGGCCGGCAGGCCAACGTGGACGGCCTGGGGCTCGATCTCGCCGGGATCGAGTACTCCCCCCAGGGGGTGAAGACGGACGCCCGGCTGCGCACCACCAACCGGCGGGTCTATGCCGTGGGCGACGTGGCGGGCGGCCCGCAGTTCACCCACATCGCCGGCTACCACGCCGGGATCGTGATCCGCAACGCGCTGTTCCGGCTGCCCGCCAAGGTGGATTACAGGGCGCTGCCCTGGGTCACCTATACCGAGCCGGAACTGGCCCATGTCGGCCTGACCGAGGCCCAGGCGCGGGAAGCCCACGGCGACGTGCGCGTGCTGAACTGGGGCTTCGAGGAGAACGACCGCGCCCAGGCCGAGCGGGACACCGAGGGCAAGGTCAAGGTCGTGACCCTGCCCAACGGCCGGATCCTCGGCGCCTCGATCGTGGGAGCCCATGCCGGGGAGCTGATCCAGGTCTGGTGCCTGGCGATCTCGCAGAAGCTCAAGATCGGCGCCGTCGCGTCGATGATCGCGCCGTACCCGACCCGGGGCGAGGCGGCGAAACGGGCGGCGGGAAGCTTCTACACGCCCAAGCTGTTCAGCGGCCGGACCCGCGGGCTGGTCCGCTTCCTCGGCCGGTTCGGCTGAAACTTTCCCAAGCGCGGGTTCAATAAGCCGGCTTTTTAAGTATAACGTATCCTTCCCCAACGGAACGGATGCGCCGCCGGCCATGATCCTTCGCAAGTTCGCCTCCAGCCTGTCGGCCAAGCTGCTGGTCATGACCATCCTGTTCGTCATGCTGGCGGAGGTGCTGATCTTCGCGCCGTCGGTCGCCCGTTTCCGCCAGGTCTGGCTGGAGCAGAGGATGGCGGCCGGCCATCTCGCGGCCCTGACGATCGAGGCGGCGCCCGACCAGATGGTCACCGAGGAGCTGGAGACGAAGCTGCTCGCCCATGTCGGCGCCTATTCCGTCGATCTCGAGCTGCCGGACGAGCGCATCTACATGCTGAGCACGACGCCCGCTCCGCCGGTGGCGCAAGCCTACGACCTGAGGCGGGCCACATGGTTCGACATGATCATGGACGCCGTGGCCCTGCTGGTCCGCCGGGACGACCGGGTCATCCAGGTCGCCGGGGTCTCGCCGAAGGACGGCGGCGCCGAGGTCGAGCTGGTGCTGGACGAGGCCCCGCTCCGCGCGGAGATGATCGATTTCGCCGAACGGATCCTGGCCTTGTCGGTGCTGATCTCGCTGATCACCGCGGGTCTGGTGTTCCTCAGCCTGAACGGCCTGATGGTCCGGCCGATGCAGCGGATCACCGCCAGCATGATGGCGTTCCGCCGCGATCCCGAGGACCTGTCGGCGACCCTGCCGCCGACCGTCCGGGCGGACGAGATCGGCATGGCCCAGCGCGAGCTGATCGACATGCAGGCGGCGCTGCGCTCGGCGCTGCGCCAGAAGGAGCGGCTCGCGGCCCTCGGCACGGCGGTCACGAAGATCAACCACGACCTCCGCAACATCCTGTCCACCGCGGCGCTGGTTTCGGAACGGCTGGCGGTCAGCGAGGATCCGGAGGTCCGCCGGGTCACGCCGCGCCTGATGCAGGCTATCGACCGGGCGGTCGAGCTGTGCAGCCAGACCCTGGCCTATTCGCGCGATGGCACGCTGCCGCTCAGGCGCGCGGCGGTGCCGCTGGCCGAGATGGTGGAGGAGGTCGGGGCCGAGCTGGCGCCGGCCGCCGGCACCCGCATCGCCCTGGTCAACCGGGTGCCGCGGGGACTGAAGGTCCAGGCAGACCGCGAGCAGCTTTCCCGCGCGCTGGCCAACCTGGCGCGGAACGCGCTGGAGGCCGGCGCCACCGAGGTCACGGTCGCCGCGGCGGCGCCGGAGGATGATGGCGGCCGGCTCGCCCTGACGGTCAGCGACAACGGGCCGGGCCTGGCGCCCCGCGCCCGGGAGAACCTGTTCCAGCCCTTCGCCGGCTCCGCCCGCGCCGGCGGCACGGGGCTCGGCCTGGCGATCGCCCGCGAGGTCGCCCGCGCCCACGGCGGCGACATCCGCCTGGCCGGGAGCGATTCCCGCGGCACCTGCTTCGTCCTGGAACTCCCGCTGGCCGGCACCCCGCCGACCTAAGGATCGATTGCGACGATCGCGGCGTTTGCCTATTAGAGATGGGCAATCATGGACGGTGGCGGCGAGCCGCCTTGCGGAACGGAGGAGAGTACGGTGGACAAGATCGGCACATGGGTGACCAACGGCATCGTCGGCGTGATCGGCCTGATCGGGCTGTTCGTGGCGTCGCGCGCAGCGGATCACACGTTCTATTACATGGGGCTGATCGTTTTCGCGGTGGCCGTCGGCGTGATCTTCTTCTCGATCCGCCGGGCCTTCGACCAGGCCGGCGCGCGTCCGCGGGGACCGGGCGACACGGCGGCCCACGAGAACTGAGAGCGGACGTCGGAAATGAAAAGGCGCGGCACCCCAGGGTGCCGCGCCTTTTTCCCGACCCGAAGGGCCGTCAGCGATCAGGAGTTGATCGTGATCGAGCCGATCGAGGTGTTGTCGCTCACGTCGCCGCCCAGGGCGCCCGCGGCGGCCGAGGTGGAGCTGGCATCGCCGCCGAAGCCCGACGCGGTGCCCGAGGACGAGCCGTTGCCGCTGCCGAAGGCCGAGGCGGAGCCCAGGCCCGCGCCGCCCAAGCCCATGGAACCCGAGGTGGAGTGACCGAACGCGTCGCCGCCCGACTTGCCGCTCTGCTCAACGCCGACATTGGTGCTCATGATTTTCTCCGCTGATCGAAGGTCTGTTTCGTTTCGCCGTCGGCACCGTCGCCGTCCGCCGATGCTTTCCTTATCAGCAAGGCGCATGCCACTTTCGAAAGTGGTGGAAAAACCGCTGCCCCAGCGGCTTTCCGCGGGGCCAGGGTTCCATCGGCCCGGATCTGAGCCGGATAGACCGTCGAGTTTGCTGGAACCCGTCCAGTAATTTTGGACTAACCCATCCGGGGTGCGGAGTGCGCCGGAGGGGTATGGTCCGGCAGGAGGCGGTGTTCCGAGGGGGGCTCCCGGCGCGGGCGGGACCGGGCTCGCCGGACGGCTATTCCACCAGCGCTATGTAGTCGAGCAGCGGTTCCCAGTCGGTGCGGTAGTCGCCGACCCGCTTGCCCTTGAGGTCGAACAGGCTGAGGCCGGTGGCGGCGGTGTCGGGATAGAGCTGGGTGTCGCGGATCCGGGTCACCACCTTGTGGCCGACGCCGTCCAGGAACTCGTCCAGTCGGTCGGCCGACTTGGTCCGGGCGCGCAGCCGGTTGCCGACCACCGCGACCGCCTTCTTGTTCTTCGCGATCGGCTTCAGCTCTTCCAGCTTGTCCAGGAAGCGCCGGGTCGCCTGCTCGTCGAAGGTGCTGGGCAGCACCGGGAGCACGATGATGTCGGCCAGCTTGACCAGTTCCTCGATCTGCTTGGTCTTCAGCGCGGCCGGCGCGTCGATGACCAGACGGCCCGGACCCTTGGGCGGAGTCGCCAAGTCCTTGCTCCAGTCCAGCCCGGTCAGGGGGGCCGCGTCGGCCGGACGGCGGTCGACCCAGCCCAGGCTGGATTTCTGGCGGTCCACGTCGGCCAGCAGGGTATTCTGCCCGGCCGTCGCGAAGGCGGCGGCCAGATGGGTCGCGATCGTGGTCTTGCCGCAACCGCCCTTGATGTTGGCGACGAGGACTGTGAGCATGGTGGCGGCGATCCTATCCTAGCCGTTCGACGGCTTCGACCAGAAAGGCCTGGCCGAGGCGAAATTCTCCCAGTCCTGGACCAGCCGCGGCTCGATCTGCGCCACTCCGCGCGCATGCCAGCCGATCACCATGCCGCCGCCGATGCGCCACAGGCCGGAGCCGCCCGTCTGTTCGTTGGCCAGCCGGCCCATCAGGGTTTCGGCGGTGGCGACGTCGTTAAGGTGGCCGAGGTCGTCCTGCAGGGCGGCGAGCCGGCGCAGATACTTCGCCGTGGCCTTGTCGCCGTAGAGCGAACGGAAGAACTCCGCGGCGTAGCGCAGCTTCTTCAGGGAGATGCGAAGCTCGTGCCGCTGCTCGGCCCGCAGGTGGGCGAAGCCGGCGCCGCGCCGGCGCGCCTGCTTGTGCCGCTTGGCGAGCAGCCCGTCGGCCAGATCGGTGACCGGGGCGAACAAGCGGGCCGCCTCCTCCGACAGCGGCTGCTGGCGCCAGGAGCGCGCCTCCAGCCAGCTTCCCAGCTTGAGCAGCAGGGTGGTGTAGCGGGGCGACAGGATGGCCTCGCGCGCCCGCCCGTAGGCCCGTTCCCTGCTGGCCAGGGCCGCCTCGCGGAGCGCGGTCAGCGGGCCGCCCCGGGCGGCTTCCTCGTCCAGCGCGCCTTCGACCGGGGCCAGCAGGTCCGCCAGGAAGACGTCCCAGTCCCGCGCGTTGCCGAGTTCGCCGGCCAGCCACTTCACCTCGCCGGCCAGCCAGTCGTACTGGCCCGGCGGCACCAGCTTGCGGAACAGCCCCAGGGCGGAGCGCAGGCGGCGCAGCGCCACCCGCATCTGGTGGACGCCCTCGGGGTCCGCGCCCTTGAGCGCCGACGCCTCGTTCAGCACCATGTGGCTCAGGCAGTTGCGCATGATCGAGGCCAGCGCCTGCTCGGCGGTATGCTCCGGCGTCAGCAGCAGCTTCTGCGCCTTGACCGCCGACTCGGTCTCCCCCGCGGCCAGGGCGTAGCCGCGCTCCGCCTTGGTGCGGGTCTCGATCCGCAGCGGCGCCACGCCCGACAGTTCCAGCGCCAGGTCGAACAGGGCCTGGGGGTCGCCGCCTTTCAGCTCCAGCTCCAGTTCCGCCAACGGCATGACCTCCCCGCCGGACGTCCGGATCTCGCCCTGGTCGATGGCGACCTCGATCACGGTTTCGGAGCCGTGGCCCGCGACGGCGTTCAGCATCCGGACCTGCCGCTTGACGTGGCTGGCGAAGACCGGCAGCAGGTCGGCCTGGGTGACCGTACCCAGAAGGCGCAACGGCTCCTCGTCCGTCACGGCGGCGAGATCGGGTTCGGCGGTCGGCACCGCGCATTCCCACTCGCCCCGGCTGAATACGCCGCCGGCATGCTGGTTGGCGGCCTTGATGGTCTGGACGAAGCTGCGTCCCTGCTTGCGTACCCGCAGCGTCACGTCGCGGCTGCGCAACCTCAGGTCTTCGGTGTCGTAATAGACGCTTTCGAGGTTCTTGGCGGCCGGACGGCCCGCCGATCCGGCCAAGGCCGGGGAATTGCGGAAGCGGGGCAGATGCTGCGGTTCGACCCGCAGCTTCAGCTCGATCTCCTGGCTTGCCATTCTTTCGTATCTCTCAACCCGGGGCCAATGTCAGCCCCTGAGGTTTGTCATGAAACTGAAAACATTGGAAAACTTTATAGGAGACAGCCGATATACAAACAATATGTAATATTACTGTCATAAAAATGTAATAAACATGCTTTCGCCGGCAAGACGACGGCGGCGGAGTGCTGGTGTCGCCGTACCGCCGCCGATGCTATCACCGCTTGCGCAATACCACCACCTTGGACATGAACGCCAGCGTGGTTTCGACGACTTCAAGGCCGGCTTCGGAGAACAGCGCGCCGATGTCCTGCCGGATGTAGTCGTCGTAGTAAGGTTCGTAGAAGGCCAGCGGGAACAGGTCCAGCAGGCCGTCGTAATCCGGCCGGTCGCCCTTCTGAAGGGTTTCGACGAACACCAGGATGCCGTCCCGCTTCAGCACCCGCGCCATCTCGGCCGCGGCGGCGGCCCGCACCTTGCGGGGCAGTTCGTGGAACAGGTAGATGCAGGTGACCGCGTCGAAGGTCCCGTCCGGGGCGGGTATGCCTTCCGCCGCGGCCTGGACGAACCGGGTGCGGGACCAGGGGCTGAGCAGTCGCCGGGCCTGGCGAAGGTAGTTCGGGCTCAGGTCCAGGGCCGTGACGTCCAGCCGGGGGTAATTGTCCTTCACGAAGGTCAGGAAGCGCCCCGTGCCGCAGGCCACGTCCAGAAGCCTGCACTCGGAGACCCGGCGCTCCCGGAAATGGTGGTGGAGCGGCACCAGCGCCTGCCGGCGCATCGCGTCCGCGCCGCCGCCGAACAGTACCTCCACCTGATGGTCGTACAGTTCCGCCGAGTGGTCGCTGAGATAGCCGTCGGTCTGGTAGTGGAAGTTCTGCATATAATAGCGCGGCAGCTTCGCGCCCTCCGCCCGCCGCTCCTCGAAGACCTCGGTGGCGATCCGGCCGCGCCGCCGCCGCCGTACCTCCGGCAGGTCCTGGAAGAAGCGGACCGCGTCGCGCAGCACTTTGCGCGGCGGCTCCACCATGTCGTGGGGCATGCGGTAATAGCCCGCGTCGATGTTGGCGAAGTCGCGGCGCATCAGCGCCCGCAGGTCCGCAAGGATGGTCGCCCGGTCCGGCGTCTTCAGCCCGGCCGGTACCCGGTCCTTGGGAACGGCCCGGCCGTCAAGCTTGGCCGCCAGGAGGTACTGCCCGAAGAACCACGAGATGCGGGCGGTCTGGCTGAGGGCATAGGCCGCGCGTCCTGCCGGTCCGATCATGGTCGAAGCTCCGTCAACGTTGGCGATCATATCAGAGGTATGCCGGTTTGCCGCGGCGCCAAGGCAAGAGAAGGCAAGCCAAGTCGAGCGGGGCCCGGCCGGGCCGGGGAGGCGGGGGCCGTCGATTTCGATACGGGTAGCCTGTCATAGTCGCCGCCCGGTGCGGCGGCGGGACATTGATTTGCCGGGCCGGTTGTGGTTGGTTCCCATCGCTGCGACCGGCATCATGAAAATGCCACGAAGACACCCTGCGACATCTTTGGCGATCCACTTGGCGCTGAATTCACGAGGAATGGGACGGAACCGATGAGCGGCTTCAAAACCCTTGATGACTACCAGTTCGACGGCAAGACCGTCCTGGTCCGGGCCGACCTGAACGTGCCCATGAAGGACGGCGCGGTTTCGGACACGACGCGCATCGACCGGCTGGCTCCGACCCTGACGGAGCTGTCGAAGGCCGGCGCCAAGGTGGTCGTGCTGTCCCACTTCGGCCGGCCCAAGGGCGGCCCGGATCCGAAATATTCGCTCCAGCCCGTAGTCGACGCGGTTTCCAAGGCGGTCGGCCAGAAGGTCGCCTTCGCGCCGGACTGCGTCGGGCCTCAGGCCAGGGAGGCGCTCGCCAAGCTCCATGGCGGCTCCATCATCGTGATGGAGAATCTCCGCTTCCATCCGGAGGAGGAGAAGAACGATCCCGGCTTCGCGAAGCAACTCGCCGAGCTGGGCGACATCTATGTCAACGACGCCTTCTCCGCCGCCCACCGCGCCCACGCCTCGACCGAGGCGCTGGCCCGCCTGCTGCCCAACGCCGCCGGCCGCCTGATGGAGGCCGAGCTGAAGGCGCTGACGCTGGCGCTGGAGAATCCCGAGCGCCCGGTCGCCGCCGTTGTCGGCGGCGCCAAGATCTCCACCAAGCTGGACCTGCTTGGCAACCTGGTGCGCCGGGTCAACCTGCTGGCGCTGGGCGGCGGCATGGCCAACACTTTCCTCTATGCCCGTGGCACCGCGGTCGGCGCCTCGCTGTGCGAGAAGGACATGGCCGAGCAGGCGCGCGAGATCATGGCGATCGCCGAGCAGGCGGGATGCGAGATCCTGCTGCCGCGCGACGCCATCGTCGCGAAGGAGTTCAAGGCCGGCGCCGAGAGCCAGGTGGTGGCGATCGACCAGGTGCCCGCCGACTCCATGATCCTGGATGTCGGCCCGGCCACGGTCGAGTACGTGACCCTGAAGCTCCAGGGCTGCCGCACGGTAGTCTGGAACGGCCCGCTCGGCGCGTTCGAGACCCGGCCGTTCGACGCCGGGACCAATGCGGTGGCCGGCAGCGTCGCCGCGCTGACCAAGGCGGGCCGGGTCCTGAGCGTGGCCGGCGGCGGCGACACCGTGGCGGCCCTGGCCGCGGCCGGCGTCGAGGATGCCTTCACCTATGTCTCGGCCGCCGGCGGCGCCTTCCTGGAATGGCTGGAAGGCAAGGACCTGCCGGGCGTCGCGGCGCTCAAGGGCTGAGGCCGGGAAGATCGAAGTCCGGGAGCTTCAGCTCCCGTACCGCTTCGTCCATTGCTGCTCGATCCGCACCATCCACGAGGGGTGCGGTTCGAGCTGGGGCGTGCCCAGCTCCTCGTCCGACAGGGTCGCCGCGCCCCGGGGCAGGGCGTCGAACCGCCGGCGGTCCTCCGGATCGAGCCGGTCCAGGTCGAGCACGGTGAAGTCGCCCCACACGGCGGGATCCTGCTTGCGGATCTGGGCTTCCGGCGACAGCAGGAAATCGGCCACCACCATGGCGGCCTCCGGCGCGTTCGCGTTGTAGGGGATCGCTACGAAGTGCGTGTTGCCGATCGTCCCGCGGTCCAGCACGAAGGTGCGGACCGAGGACGGCAGCAGGCCGCCGGCGATGTCGCGGGACGCCTCGCCGGGATGGAAGCTCAGGGCCATGGCGACCTCGCCGTCGGCCAGCATCTGCTTCAGCGCCGGGCCGGTCGCCGGGAAACTCCGGCCACCGCGCGCCAGGTTGGGGTGCAGCCGGTCGAGGAACGACCAGAGCGGCGCCGTCACCCGATCGAAGTCGGCATCGTCGGCCGGCCGCTGGAGCCGCGCCGGGTCGGCCGTCACCTCCACCAGCATCTGCTTCAGGAAGGTGCTGCCGATGAAGTCCGGCGGGCTCGGATAGCTGAAGCGGCCGGGGTTCTCGCCGGTCCAGTCCAGCAGGGCGGCGGCGCTGCGCGGCGGATCCGCGACCTCTTCGGAATCATGGACGAACACGAACTGGGCCATGCCCCAGGGCGCCTCCATCCCGTCGGTCGGGATGGTGAAGTCGACCGTGGTGGTCGGCTTGCCCTCCGTGTCGATCAGGGGCGCGTTGGGCAGTCGGTCCACGAAGGGGCCGTGCAGCAGCCCGTTCTCCTTCATGGCCGCGAAGTTCTCGCCGTTGATCCATACCAGGTCGACCGAGCCGCCCCGGTCCTTGCCGGCCGCCTTCTCGGCCAGCACCCGGGACACGACATCGGCGGTGTCGGTCACCTTGACGTGGCGCAGGTCGATGCCGAAGCGGTCGCGCACCTGGCCGCCGACCCAGCCGATATAGTCGTTGATCCTGGGGTCGCCCGCCCAGGCGTTCCAGTACACGGTCTTGCCGCGCGCGGCCGCCAGCGTCGCGTCCCAGCCGGGTGCCGGGGATGACGGCGCCTGGGCGCCTGCCGGCACGGCGCTCAGATGAAGCCCCGCCGCCAGGACGGCGGCGGCGAGCAGGGGGAAGCGAATCGGCATGGGCACGGTTCCGAAGTCTCCTGTCGATGTTCAGCTTTTGGGGGTTCAGCTTCTGGTGGTTTGGCCCGGCAGAGGGAGCAGGTCGGTCAGGGGATTGGCGGTGAGCCATTCCGACCGGACGGCGGCGATGGTGACCGGATCAAGGTAATCAGCCACCCGGCCGGCGACATGGTCCACCAGGGCCGCGTCGCTGAGGGCGGCCGACCAGTCCTCGGCGCTCTCGGCACGGTCCTTGCCGGCCTTGGCCGCCGCCCGCGACTCGACACGCCACTTGGCGCACCAGGTCACCGACCATAGCCACATCACCCGCCGCAGCGGCAGCAGCCAGGGACGGCAGGAGTCCGCCAGGGAGGCCTCCACGGTTTCCAGCCACAGCGCGTAGGCGGCGGCGATGTCGGCGGTGCCGAGCACGGCGTGGGAGGAGACGTCCCAGGTGGTCGAGGTATAGAGCGTGGCGTGCGCCAGGTCGAAGCCGGCCGCGCCGTAGCGGGCCTTTTCCAGGTCGACCAGGACGGCGGTGCCGGGAGCGGTGCCGGACCCCGAGCCGGCTATGAGGAAGTTGCCGGGATGGGCGTCGAACGAGATCAGGGTGACCGGGGGCCTTCCGCTCCGGCGCGCGAAGTCCTCCGCCCAGGCGAGTTCCTGCCCGATGGCGGCGCTGGCCTCCGGGTGGAGCCCGGCGGCGTCCAGGTGCCGCGCCTGGGCCGTCACTTCCCCGAGCGTGGCGCCGACCGGGTCGTCCAGGTCGCGCAGCGGGCGGCGGGCCGGCGGAGGCGGCACCGGCAGCCCGTGGATCGACGCCAGGGCGCGGACGATCGCGGGCAGGTCGGCCGGCAGGACGGGAGGGCGGCCGACGATCTCGTCGACCACCAGCGCACCCATCGGCACCGTCGCCTCCGGCAGCATCACGGCGCGCAGGCCGGGCACGTGGCCCCCCGGTCCGGCGCGTTCGAAGCAGGCCGCCTGGTAGGTCAGGTTGGACGCCGCGGACAGGCCGAGCTGGCTCTGCTTGGGCACCCTCAGGAGGACGCCGTGGCCGGCCACGCGCACATGATCGTGAGCCAGCCCGGTGGTTGGAAGGGGCGCCAGGTCTTCGAGACGGACATCCCCGTATCCGGACAGCCGGATGAGCCGCCGGTGCAGGGCCTGTAGCAGGGGCGTCGAGATCATGTGAGACACTATGGCCGTTCGGCGCCCGCGGTGATAGGGCATCAACATTCACAACGGCGTGAACGCCCGATTTTCCGCGCCGCGACGCCAGCGGCGCCAGGCGGCCGGATCGTCCACGTCCTCCAGCAGGTCCAGCGGCGGCCCCGCCTCGCCGGGGCGCAGGTTGGCGAGCGTGTCGGACAGCGCGTGCGGACCCGACCAGCGGACGCCGGCGAAGATATCGCGCGGTTCGGCCGGCCGGCGGCGCGCGCCGACCAGCCAATAGCCGCCGTCCGTCGCCGGCCCGAATATGAAGGCGCGGTTCCCCAGCGACCGGAAGGCGGCGGCGACGTGTTCCGGCCGGACCGCCGGGATGTCGCTTCCGATCACCACCACCGGGCCGGGCGGCAGGCCGACGGGCGGGCGGCGCATCGGGCGGCGCATCCGCTCGCCCAGGCCGCCGGTGCCCTGGGGGAGCGGGCGGACCCGATTCGGCAATCCCGGCGGCAGGCGCGCGTGGTCGGGCGTCAGGGCCAGCCAGACGGTCCAGCGTGGGTCCCGGCCGAGCCGGCGCAGCAGGGCGGGGAGGGCGGTGCGCTGGAAATGCACGGCGGCGACCGGGCCGACATGGGCGGCCAGGCGCCGCTTGCCGCGCCCGAGGCGGGCTTCCCGCGCGAAAACCACAAGGTGGCGCGCGGTCGGGGCGGGACCGAGGGTCATCGCGGGCTCACCCGTAGAGCCGTCGGACGGCGTCGGGCGGCAGGCCCGCCAGATACAGGGCGAGGCAGCCGAGGTTGCGCAGCGGCCGGCGGACATAACCGCCGCGCCGGTAGCGTTCCGCCGACGTGGTCACGGCGAAGGGGAGGGGGACCAGGCGGCGCCGGCCGATCCGGCGTACCATCGCGACGTCCTCCATCAGGGCGATGGCGGGGAAGCCGCCGGCCGCGCGGTACAGGTCGCAATGAATCAGCAGGCCCTGGTCGCCGTAGGGCAGGCCGAACCGGCGGCACCGCCACTCGACCAGCCGCTCGATCCGGCGGGCCGGCGCCGCGCCGTCGTCCAGCGCGAACCGCCCGTAGCCGGCGCGTTCGCGGTTTTCCGGCGCCGCGGCGAATCGGGCCGCCTCGTCGGCCCAGGACGGGTCGGGCACGCTGTCGGCGTGCAGGAAGAACAGCCATTCCGCCGCGCCGTCCGCCAGCAGGGCCGCCGCGCCGGCGGCGAGCTGGGAACCGCGTCCGCGCGGCGCCCGGACGACCCGCGCGCCGTGCCGCCGGGCCGTCTCCGGAGTGCCGTCGGTCGAGCCGCCGTCGGACACCAGGATCGGCCATCCCGCGGCAGCCGCGGCCGGACCGATCGCGTCCAGCGTCCGGCGCAGGCCCCCGGTGCCGGGCCGTTCGGCGTTCAGGGTGGGAATGACGATGCCGAGGGTGGACAGGGATGGCTCCTGCGGGGCGGAGTGAGCGTCCGGCGCTAGTCTATCACCGATCCATCCGCCATCAATCCATCCGCCATCAATCCATCCGCCATCAATCCGTCTGCGGCAGCTGGATTTCGACCTCCGTGCCGCGTAACGGCCGCAGGGGAGAGCCCGACCCCGCGGCGGACGCGAAGCGTAGCCGCGCGCCGACCTGTCGCGCCAGGGTATGGACCAGCAGCAGGCCCAGGCCGCGGCGCGACGCGGCACCGCCTTCGTCCAGGCCGACGCCATTGTCGCGAACCCGGATGGCCTTCGCCCGGGGTTCGCCGCTGACGGCGATCTCGACGGTGCCGGTCCGGTCGGCTTCGCCTGCGCCGGGCGGATAGGCGTGGGTCAGCGCATTGGCGACCAGTTCGGACACGATCAGGGCAAGCTGCCCGGCGGCCTTCAGGGGAACGAGCCCGGTCCCGCCCGTCACCCGCACGGCTATCCCGGGAAAGGGACCCAGGTCGGCCGTCATCCTGTCGCATACCGTGGCGAGGAGCGGCCCGATCGGCAAGTCGGCGGTGCTGCTGTCGTCGAACACCAGGCCGTGAACAAGGCTCATGGTCTGGATCCGCCCGAAGCTCTTCCGCACTTCCCGGGCGCTCGGCTCCTCCAGGCGCGAGGCTTGCAGATTGAGCAGGCTCGATATGACCTGGAGATTGTTGCGGGTCTGATGGTGGATCTCGTGGATCAGGGCATCCCGATCGGCGAGCGCGGCCTTCAGGTCGGCGGTGCGCTGGTCAACCTGGCGTTCGAGCGTCTCGTTCAGGTCGCGCAGCCGGGTGTTGCTCTCGGCCAGTTCGCGGGACGACTGGTCCAGTTCCTCCAAGGCGACGCGGAATTCCTCCTCGGCGGTCTCGGCTTCCACGCGGCTGGCCAGCAACTGCCGCTCCAGCGAGCGCCGGAAGGTCCGATCCTCGTCGCGAAGCCGCCGCATCTCGGCGAGTGCCCGCTCGGTCCGGCACAGGTGATCGGACATGGCTTCGAGACGGGCTTCCAGGGTCGCGCAGGCCTGCACATACAGGGTCGCTTGTTCGCGCAGGTCCTCGGCTTCGATCTGCGCCTGCTCACGCTCCAGCCCGGCGATCACCAGTTCCCGCCGCAGATCATCGAACAGGCGGCAGGTTTCCTCGGACGGCTCCTCCCGATATCGGTGTCGAGCTTCCTGCCTGGGGGGGTGGGCCATGCTCAAGTCCGACCGCAAGCGGGAAAGGCGGTGCCCGGTGCCGCGCCCGCCCGCCCGGAGGGGCCGCCTAGATCTCCGGCCCCATCTCCGCCACGGTCTCCATGGTCCTGGCTTCCGGCCCGGATTCCAGACCGCGCCGCGAGGTCCAGACCAGCGACGCGTTGGAGCCCGGCAGCTTCACCAGGACAGCCGCCGGCTTCTTGCGGCCGGAGACCTGCTCCGCCGCCTCGATCGCGTCGGCCGTCGCGTCGTGCCGGCTGAGGTAAGGGCCGTGACTGTCGGTCCCGTTGTCCACGTACCATTTGCCGACCCGGGAGGTTACGAAGAATTCGTTGGTAACCATGCTCTTCCCCGCTGTGCATGGAGTCATGGAGGAGAAACATCCCGCCGGAGCTTCCGTGACCTGCAGCCCTCGGGATAAGTCGCCTGAGCGCATGGCCTCTTGCCTTACGGGATGCCGGCATCTGACTATTGGTCGAATCATAGGTCCAATGGTCGGCGGTCATCGGATCTCCTTGTTCTCGCCCTGCCCCGGCTGGACCGCACTGCCGTGACATTCCGGGCCGTGACATTCCGGAGATCAACACGCCGGCGCGGAGATGGTCGCGGGGGAGGGGTGCCGCCATCGAAGAAAACCTCGGATGGACCCTTGCCGCCACCGCAGCGCAGCGGTGCTTCGGCGAATGCGCCGCAACATTTAACAATTGATCCAGATCAGTCCCATTGCGCGAAGCTTCCGGTACGATCCCGCGACTAAAAGCAGAGCTTCATTTCTGACATGGTGCTCGGACAAATCGAGGGGACCCCCGGATGCAGCGAGAATTAACAACAAAAATCAGGAACAACCCCAAATTCGCGGAGCTGACCCAGAAGCGCACAGCTTACGGTTGGTTCCTGTCGATCGTGATGCTGGTAATCTACTACGGCTTCATCCTCCTGGTGGCGTTCGCTCCCAAGGCCCTGGGCACGCCCGTCTTCGGCGTCATCACCATCGGCATTCCGCTCGGCGCGCTGATCATCGTGTCGGCCTTCGTGCTGACCGGTATCTACGTCCGTCGCGCCAATTCCGAGTTCGACGAACTGAACCGGCAGATCATCGAGGACCTGAAATAATGAAGCGCGTCATCGCAGCATTCGCGGCGGCATCGGCTGTCGCCGCGGCCGCCCTGGCCGTTCCGGGCTCGGCGTTCGCCGCCGACGCGATCAGCGGCGCCGTCCAGAAGTCGGCGACCAACTGGACCGCCATCGTCATGTTCCTGGCCTTCGTGGCGGGAACCCTGGGGATCACCTACTGGGCCGCGTCCAAGACCAAGTCGGCCAAGGACTTCTACGCCGCCGGCGGCGGTATCACCGGCTTCCAGAACGGCCTGGCGATCGCGGGCGACTACATGTCGGCGGCCTCGTTCCTCGGCATCTCGGCGCTGGTCTACACCTCGGGCTTCGACGGGCTGATCTACTCCATCGGCTTCCTGGTCGGCTGGCCGATCATCCTGTTCCTGATCGCGGAGCAGCTGCGCAACCTCGGCAAGTACACCTTCGCCGACGTCGCCTCCTATCGCCTCCAGCAGACCCCGATCCGCACCCTGGCGGCCTCCGGCTCGCTGGTCGTCGTGGCGCTCTACCTGATCGCCCAGATGGTCGGCGCCGGCAAGCTCATCCAGCTCCTGTTCGGCCTGCAGTACAACTACGCCGTCATCCTGGTCGGCGTGCTGATGGTCATGTACGTCACTTTCGGCGGCATGCTCGCCACCACTTGGGTGCAGATCATCAAGGCGGTCCTGCTGCTGTCCGGCGCGTCCTTCATGGCGCTGATGGTGCTGGTGACCTATAACTTCAATTTCGGCGCGCTGTTCCAGGCCGCGGTGGACATCCACCCCAAGGGCATCGCGATCATGGAGCCCGGCACCCTGGTCAAGGACCCGGTCTCGGCGATCTCGCTGGGCATCGCGCTGATGTTCGGCACCGCGGGATTGCCGCACATCCTGATGCGCTTCTTCACCGTCGCCGACGCCAAGGAGGCCCGCAAGTCGGTCTTCTACGCCACCGGCTTCATCGGCTACTTCTACATCCTGACCTTCATCATCGGCTTCGGCGCCATCGTCCTGCTGATGAAGGACCCGAGCTACTTCAAGCTGGGCGCCGACGGCGTTTCCTACGACAAGCTGAAGGACATGATCGGCGGCACCAACATGGGCGCCATCCATCTGTCCAAGGCGGTCGGCGGCGACCTGTTCATGGGCTTCATCTCGGCGGTCGCCTTCGCCACGATCCTCGCGGTCGTGTCGGGCCTGACGCTGGCCGGCGCTTCCGCCGTGTCGCACGACCTCTACGCCTCGGTGTTCCGCCGCGGCCGGGTCAACGAGGTGCAGGAGATCCGGGTGTCGAAGATCTCGACCGTGGTCCTCGGCATCCTGGCCATGGTGCTCGGCATCGCCTTCGAGCAGCAGAACATCGCCTTCATGGTGGGCCTCGCCTTCGCCATCGCGGCCTCGGCCAACTTCCCGATCATCGTGATGTCGATGTTCTGGAGCAAGCTGACGACGCAGGGCGCCCTGGTCGGCGGCTTCCTGGGCCTGATCAGCGCCACCGTGATGGTGATCCTGGGGCCGACCGTGTGGGAGAGCGTGCTGGGCAACGCCAAGGGCAGCGCGCCGTTCGGCTACGACAACCCGGCGATCTTCTCGGTCACCCTGGCCTTCGTCGGGACCTGGTTCTTCTCGATCATCGACAAGAGCCAGAACGCCGCCGACGAGGCCGCCGCCTACGAGGCGCAGTACATCCGCTCCCAGACCGGTCTGGGCGCCGAGGGTGCTTCGTCCCACTGAGTGCAGGCAGTCTGCGCCCCCCGCAGTCTGCGCCATGGTGTCGCGGGGGAACGCTCCCCCGTGACGCAGGCTCTCGCCAAGACGCCCCAAGGCTGCCAACCTTGGGGCGTTTTTCTTGGACCCCGTTTTTCCGACCTCCAACGCCGAAGGTGCGCCGACGTGTTCGAAGCCTTCAGTTTCACGATCGAGCCGTTCGACCGCCTGACCCCCGCCGAACGGGACCAGGTCATGGCGGTCTCCGATATCGCCGTCTGGCCCAAGGGCGCCGCTGTCCTGCGCGGGGAGGAGGCGTCCGGCCACCTGCATGTCGTGCTCAAGGGCCTCGTCCAGGAGCTGAGCGGGACCGAGGTGCTGGCCGCCTACGGTCCGGGCGAGAGCTTTGACATCAAGGCCTTGCTGGGATCGGCCGGCACCAGCACCTTCGTCGCGCGCGAGGACACCGTCTGCCAGCTGCTGCCGCAGGAGAGCTTCCTGGACCTGGCCCGGACCAACCCCGGCTTCGGCGCCTGGTTCCACCAGGAGATGATCGACCGGCTGCGCGACCTGGCGGTGCGCCAGGCGAACCGCGAGATGACCTCGTTCATGATGGCCCGCATCCGGCAGGCCTATATCCACCCCGCCGCCTATGTGGGCGCCGACTGCAGCGCCCGCGACGCGGTCGCGGCCATGAAGGCCACGCGCTCGACCTCGCTGCTGGTCCGGGAGGAGCCGGGGGACGCCGGGACGCCCGCGCGGGTCGGCATCCTCAGCGACCGCGACCTGCGCGACGCGGTGATCCTGGACGGGGCGCCCGTGACCTCGCCGGTCGGGCCGCTCGCCAGCTATTCGATGATCTCGCTCGACATCGACGATTTCCTGTTCAATGCCCTGGTGGTGATGACCAAGCACGGCATCCGCCGCGTCGTGGTGACCGAGGGGGAGGCCATCGTCGGCATCCTGGAGCAGGTCGACCTGCTGGGCTTCCTGGCCAACAACTCCCACATCGTGGCGATCCGGGTCGAGCGGGCCTCCGACCTGGCGGACCTGCGCGCCGCCTCCGCGGAGATCCCGACGCTGATCCAGGCCCTGCACGGCAACGGCGTCAAGGTCCAGTTCATCGCCGAGATGGTCACGGCGCTCAACCGCCGGATCTTCGCCAAGCTGTTCGAGCTGCTGGCCCCGCCCGACCTGCTGGAGAATTCCTGCCTGATCGTGATGGGCAGCGAGGGGCGCGGGGAGCAGATCCTGAAGACCGACCAGGACAACGGCCTGATCCTGCGCGACGGCTATACCTGCCCGGACCTGGAAAGGATCACGGCGGAGTTCTCCCGGTCGCTGATCGAGTTCGGCTATCCCCAGTGTCCGGGCGGCATCATGGTCAACACGCCGGAATGGACCCGCCCGCTGGCCGGATACCGGGCGGCGATCCACGGCTGGGTCTACCATCCGGACGAGGCGGCCCAGCTCAACCTGGCGATCTTCTACGACGCGGCGCCCGTGGCCGGCGACGCCACGCTGCTCGACCAGGCGCGCGACTACCTGATCGAGACGCTGTCCGCCAACGACATGTTCTTTTCCCATTTCGCGCGGCCGACGCTCAGCTTCGACACGCCGATCGGGTTGTTCTCGCACCTCAAGGGGGAGCAGCTGGACATCAAGAAGGGCGGGATCTTCCCGCTCGTCCATGGCGTGCGCAGCCTGGCCCTGGAGAAGCGCCTGCAGGAGCGCAACACGATCGACCGCATCCGGGCGCTCCAGACGCTGGGCGTGTTCGACGCGACCCTGGCGACCGAACTGACCGAGGCCCTGCTGGCGATGCTGGAGCTGCGCCTCAAGCTCCGGCTGGCGGCCGGCGAGACCGGCACCCAGACCGACAACTTCATCCGGCCGGACCAGCTGAACCGGCTGGAGCGGGACCTGTTGAAGGATTCGCTGTCGATCGTCAAGCGGTTCAAGGAATTCATCACCTATCACTTCCACTTGAAGATGTTCTGATCATGCTGTCGGACCTGCGCAAGTCGCTCAACCGCCGCCACCTGACCGATCCCGCCTACGCCTTCCTGTTCGACGAGGACACCAGCGGCGAGTCGGTCGCCCTGGCGGTGGGCGCCAGCTCCTTCGACGCGGAGCGCGCCGATCTGCTGGAGGTCGTAGCGATCCCGATCCGCGGCAATCGCCTGCTGACCAGCCGGCGGCTCCACCTCAAGGTCGGGACGTCGGCGCCAAATCCCGCCCCCTCGGTTCAGGAGCGTGCGGATCAGGAGCAGGCGGCGCTCGAACTGCTGCGCTTCGTCGGGGCGCGGCCGCTGGTGGGATATTACCTGACCTTCGCGGTGGCGCTGATAGACCGGCTGGTCAAGCCGCGGATCGGCGTCCAGACTCCCAACCCCGTGGTCGAGGTGTCGGGCCTCTATTACGATCATCACCGGCCGTCGGCCGGCCGGCCGACGGCCGATCTCCGGTTCGACGCGATCCTGCGCGACCTCGATCTGCCCGAGCGCGGGACTCCCGGTCCGCTGGCCGATGCCGTCTCCTCCGGCCTGATCTATCTGACATTGCGCCCGCCTGCCGCTTGATGCCGCAGTGCGGCACACGGAGATGCGGCGGTCGTTGCCAAGCTTCCGCACTTGGGATTGAATGAGGCGAGAGGCCATCAACCCCGGAGGCAGAAGATGGCACGGTCATTCAAGCTGCTGCGACTCGTGCTCCTGCTGTGTCTCCCGGTCCTGATGCCGCTGCCGGAGCCGGCAGCGGCATTGGATCTGGTCAACATCGTGCTGGCGCCGCTGCCTCCCTTCATCGTCGAAGGGATGCCGCCCGACCGTCCGCAAGGCCTCGTCACCGACATCCTGTCCGAGGCTTTCCGGCGCGATGGCCGATCCGCCCGGTACACCTACATGCCGGCGTCCCGCGCCGAGCATACCGTGCGCAACGGGCGGGCGTTCGCCACCGTCATCTGGGGCGGTTTCGGCCGGGATGCCCGGGACTTCGTGCTTTCGGAAAGCCTGCTGGAGGCTTCGGTCAGCGCCTTCGTCGGGACCGGCTATTCCGGCCCGCCGCTCGACAGCTTTCCGGCCATCGCGGCCCTCCAGCTTGACGGGCCGGGGCGGCTGAGGGTCATCGCCATCCATGGCGACCCGGTGCAGGACAGCCTCGTTGCCGCCGGCGTCGAGATCGAGGACGTTCCCAGCATCGCGTCAGCCCTGACCCTGGTCGTCCGGGCGCAGGGCAGGGTCGTCCTGGTGACCTTCACCGACCCTGTCCTGCTGACCGCCCAGGAGAGCGGCGTCGCCCCGTCCGCCTTCCTGGAGTTCCCCATCAGGCGGACCGAGTTCCGCCTCGCGATCGCCCGCAGCCGGGCGGGCGCCGCCGGTCTCGTCGAGCGCTTCGACGAGGCGCTGGCCTCGATGCGCGAGGACGGCTCGATCGACGCGATCCGCGCCCGCTACGTCAGTTTCCGGCCGCCGACCGACTGAGCCCGATCAATCTACCTCATCCGATTTTTCCACCGTCGCAACGAATCGCGGCGTGGCGGGTTTTTGGCTCGACAAAGACACACCCCGCCGGGTGGCTTGCCGTGGCCGCCCGCGTTAACGTCGCGTTTTCCCGAAATCACGGATCAAGCGAACGGATGATGATCGACCGTAACTTCGGCCGGTCGGTGCTCGGCCTTCTGATGGTCCTGCCCCTGCTGGCCCTGCTGCTGTGCGGCACGCCCGCCTCCGCCCAGGTTCCCTCCGCGGCGCTGCCGGGGGCCTCCGCGCCCGCGGCACCCGCCGCCGAGCCGGAGGACCCCACCCGGCAGATCCAGGATCTGCTGGCCACCCTGGAGGACCCCGCCGCCCGCGAACGCCTGACCGCCCAGCTCCGCACCCTGTTGCAGACCCAGCAGCAGACCGGGCCGGAGGAGGTCGAGCCGCCCAGCTCGCGGGTGCTCGAATTCATGTCGGAGCGGGTCGGGCGGCTCAGCCGGCAGATGATCGCCATCGGCGCGGTGTTCGCCGACCTGCCGGACACGGTGGAATGGCTCCAGGGGCAGGCGACCGACGAGATGCGCCGCGACCGCTGGATCCAGGTCGGGCTCCAGCTCATCCTGGCGGTCGGCGTCGGGTTCCTGGCCAGCGCCGCCATGTCGCGCCTGCTGCGCCGCGCCCGGCTGTCGATCGAGAACCGGCGGAGCGAGCGCGTCCTGTCCCGCCTGCCGCTGGTGGTCCTGCGCACCATCCTCGAGCTGGTGCCGATCGGCGTCTTCGCCGTCGCCGGGTACGGCACCCTCTCCGTCACCGATCCGCCGTTGGTGGTGCGGCTGGTCGCCCTGATCGTGATCAACGCCACCATCCTGATCCAGCTGGTCCTGGCGCTGACCCGCGGCGTGCTGGAGCCCACCGCGCCGAACCTGCGGATGCTCCCCATCGGAGACGAATCGGCCCACTACGGCTATATCTGGGCCCGGCGCCTCGCCTATACCGCGGTCTACGGCTACTTCATCTCGGAAGCGGCCTACATGCTGGGCCTGCCCAGCGGCTCCTACGGGGCGCTGCTGAAGCTGGTCGGGCTGGTGATCACCGGCATGCTGGTGATCCTGATCCTGCAGAACCGGCGCGACGTCGCCGAATGGCTGCGCGGCCGCCCGCTGGGCGGCGGGAGCGGCGGCTCCGTCGAGGCCCAGGAGATCGCGGCCGGAAACCGCAGCGGGGCGTTCCGCGCCGCCCGGCGCCGGCTGGCCGATGTCTGGCACATCCTGGCGATCCTGTACCTGGTGGTGATCTACGGGATCTGGGCGCTCAGCGTGCAGGACGGGTTCGAGTTCATGTTGCGGGCCACAGGCCTGTCGATCCTGGTGCTGATCGCGGCGCGCATCGTGGTGAACCTGATCGACGCCCTGATCCGCCGCGGCTTCTCGATCTCGCCCGAGGTCAAGCTGCAGTTCCCGCACCTGGAGGAGCGCGCCAACCGCTACCTGCCGATCCTCCAGCGGGTGATCAAGGCGGTGGTCTGGTTCTTCGCCCTGCTGGCCCTGCTCAACGCCTGGGGCGTCGACAGCTTCGCCTGGCTGGAGTCGCCGATCGGCCAGCGCATCAGCTCGGGCGCCGTCTCGATCGGAGTCGTCCTGATCCTCGCCGCCATCGCGTGGGAGGTCACCAGCAACCTGATCGAGCATTACCTGACCGGGACCGACCGCTACGGCACCCGGATCGAACGCAGCGCCCGGGTCCGCACCCTGCTGCCCTTGCTGCGGAACGCCGTCATGGTGGTTCTGATCACGGTGGTGGCCCTGGTCACCCTGTCGGAGATCGGCGTCAATATCGCCCCGCTGCTGGCCGGTGCCGGCGTCATCGGCCTGGCGATCGGCTTCGGCTCCCAGACGCTGGTCAAGGACGTCATCACCGGCCTGTTCATCCTGTTCGAGGACACGATCTCGGTCGGCGACGTGGTGGACGTGGGCGGCGGCCACAGCGGACTGGTCGAGGCGATCACGATCCGCACGATCAAGCTGCGCGACCAGGCCGGCGGCGTCCATTCGATCCCGTTCAGCCAAGTCAACTCGGTGCTGAACCTGACCAAGGACTTCTCCTACTACGTCATGGACATCGGCATCGGCTACGGCGAGGATGCCGACCGGGTGATCGGCGTGATCAAGGACCTGGGCGCCGAACTGCAGGCGACGCCGCAGTTCGGCCGGCTGATCCTGGAGCCGATCGAGATCCTGGGCGTGGACGCCTTCCGCGACAACGCCGTCATCATCAAGGCCCGGATCAAGACCCGCCCGATCCAGCAATGGACCGTCGGGCGCGAGTTCAACCGCCGCATGAAGCGCCGGTTCGACGAGCTGAATATCGAGATCCCGTTCCCGCAGCGCACGATCCACATCCGCAACGACGGCCAGGTGTCGGCGGCGGCGGAGTTGCCCGCTCCCGCCGGATCTCCGCCCCAGGCGCTCCGGGCTCGATGAGCAACCTAAGGATTGCACTGATCGGACGGTGCTTCCCGTTTCGGAAAGGATATGTGGATAAACGCGACGCATGCGGGTAATCCTTGTGACCGTTGGTCAATGCCGTCGGCGCCGATGCCCGCGGCCGTTCACCGGAGTTGCGGGATATGCGCGTCAAACAGCTTGCCTGGACGCCGGGGCAGGGGTGGGAGGACTTCGGGCCTTCCGACGACCTGTCCCGGGCGGACTTCGTCCTCTACTTCTTCGCACCCGGCGTCCCCGACCTGACGGATCGCCTCGCCGAACTCGCGGAGCGGTTTCCCGGAGCACCCCTGGTCGGATGCTCGACCGGCGGCGAGATCATCGGGGAAGAGGTGTTCGACGGCTCCGTCGTCGCCTCCGCGGTCTCGTTCGACGCGACGCCGGTCCGGATCGCCAAGGTCGAGATCGGGGAGGACGAGTCGCGCGCCGTCGGCCGCCGCCTCGCCGCCGAACTGCCGGGGGACGGCCTGCGCGCCCTGTTCATCCTGTCCGACGGCACGCGGATCAACGGCAGCGACCTGATCCGCGGCCTGCAGGAGGTGCTGGGCGCCGATGTCACGATCACCGGCGGCCTTGCCGGCGACGGCGCCGATTTCAAGGTCACCCATGTCGGCGCCGGGGACCAGCCGCGGCCCGGGCGGGTCGCCGCCATCGGCCTGTACGGCGACGCGGTCGCCGTCGGCCACGGCAGCTATGGCGGCTGGCAGCCCTTCGGGCCGGAACGCCGGATCACCGGTTCCGCCGGCAACGTGCTCCACACCCTGGACAACCAGCCGGCGCTCGACCTTTACAAGCGCTATCTCGGCGACCTGGTGCCGGAGCTTCCCGGCTCGGCGCTGCTGTTCCCGCTGCGCATCGTCCGCCCCGACGGCGGCGAGGTGGTCCGCACGGTGGTCGGAACGGACGACGCGACGAACACCATGGTCTTCGCGGGCGACGTGCCCGAGGGCAGCGTTGCCCAATTGATGCGGGCCAGCTTCGAGAAGCTGATCGACGGCGCCGGCGAGGCCGCCGGCATGGCCGCAGCACCCGAGGGGACCCATCTGGCGATCCTGGTGTCCTGCATCGGCCGCAAGCTGGTGCTGGGCCAGCGGGTCGCCGAGGAGGTCGAAAGCGCCGCGGAGATCCTGGGCGGGGGTGCCCGCACCCTCGGCTTCTACTCCTACGGCGAGATCTCGCCCCAGGCCCGCACCGGCGCCTGCGAGCTGCACAACCAGACCATGACGATCACCACCATCGGCGAAAGATGAGCCTGCACCGGCTGCTGGAGCGCCAGCTCAAGCGGGCGGCACGCGGACGGCCCGACGGCCAGCCCGACATGGCGGCCCTGTTGGAGATGGTGGACGCCGCCTATACCGAGGCGGACCAGGAGCGTGCCCGGATCGAGCGAAGCACCCGCCTGATGGAGGAGGAGCTTGAGGCCGTCAACCGCCGCATCCGCGCGGAGGGGGAGGCGGTCGCCCGCACCATCCTGGACAATGTCGGGGAAGGGATCGTCACAGCCGACGACCGGGGCATGATCGAGAGCGTCAACCGCGCGATCGAATCCATGTTCGGCTATGCCGAGCACGAGCTGCGCGGCCGGAACCTGACCCTGCTGATGGCGCCGGCCGACGCGGCACCCCATGACGGCCAGGTCGCGGCCTACCGCGACTCCGGCAGGGCGCGGATCATCGGCCGGCAGCGGGAGGCGGTGGCCAGGCGGCGGTCCGGCGAGATCTTCCCGATCGAGCTGGCGGTGGCCGAGATCACGCTTGCGGAAGGCCGCAAATTCATCGGCGTGATCCGGGACATCACGCTCCGCAAGGAGGCAGAGCGGGAGATCCGCGAGAGCGAGCGCAGCTTCCGCCATTTCGCCGCTTCGGCCTCGGACTGGTTCTGGGAGATGGGCGCAGACCTGCGCTTCACCCGGTTCCTCGGCAATTTCGAGGCGGTGCTGGGGCCGGAGGCCGAACTGTCGGTCGGCCGCACCCTTGGCGAGCTGATGGGGGCCGGCGAGCCGATGGCGGCGGATGCCGGCCGGTTCGCCGACCTGGAGGCGCACCGGGCGTTCCGCGGACTGACCGGAGCGTTCCGCGACGCGGGCGGCACGGTCCGGACCATCAGCATCAGCGGGACGCCGCTGTTCGACGACGGCGGGAGCTTCGCCGGATACCGCGGCACCGCGACCGACATCACCGCCTCGGTCGAGGCGGAGCAGCGGGTGACCGAGGCCGAGGCCAAGCTGGCCGCCGCCATCGCCAGCATCTCGGAGGGGCTGGTGCTGTTCGACGCCGACGACCGGCTGGTGCTGTGCAACCAGGAATATAGAAGGATGTTCGCGCCGGTCGCCGACCTCCTCCGGCCCGGGCTGCCCTTCGCCGAGGCGCTGGAAGCCGCGGCGGCCAGCGGCCACTACGCCGACCGCCCGCCCGAACGGGCGGCGGAATGGCTGGAGAGCCGGTCGCGCGCCCATCGCCGGGCCGACGGCATGCCGTTCCTGCATCATTTCGCCAACGGCGTCTCGATCGAGAGCACCGAGCGCCGAACGCCCGACGGCGGCACCGTCGGCATCTATGTGGACGTGACGGAGCGCCGCCGCATCGCGCGCGAGCTGGTCGAGGCCAAGGACAGGGCGGAAGCCGCCGACCATGCCAAGTCGGAGTTCCTGGCCGCCATGAGCCACGAGATCCGCACCCCGATGAACGGGGTCATCGGCATGACCGGCCTGCTGCTGGACACCGCACTGACCGGCGACCAGCGCTATTACGCGGAGACGATCCGTGAGAGCGGCGAGGCGCTGCTCGCCATCATCAACGACATCCTGGACTTCTCCAAGATCGAGGCCGGCCACCTGGAACTGGAGGAGACCGAGTTCTCCATCCTCGACGAGGCGGAGGCGGTGGTCGAGCTGCTCGCCCCTCGGGCCTTGTCCAAGGGCATCGAGATCGTCAGCTTCGTCCCGCCCCGGCTCCACAAGCTGGTGCGCGGCGATCCCGGCCGGCTGCGGCAGATCCTGCTGAACCTGGTCGGCAACGCGGTCAAGTTCACGGAGAAGGGCGTCGTCTCGCTCCAGGTCATCGACCTCGCGGATCCCGGTGCCGACGACACCGGCGAGGTCGCCGGGGTGCGCTTCGTGGTGGACGACACCGGCATCGGCATCCCGCCCGAAGCCATGGGCCGCCTGTTCCGCCATTTCTCGCAGGTCGATTCGACGACGTCGCGGCGGTACGGGGGAACCGGACTGGGGCTGGTGATCTCCAAGCGGCTGGTCGACCTGATGGGCGGCACGATCGGGGTGGAGAGCACGGTCGGCCGGGGCTCCACCTTCTGGTTCGAGCTGCCGCTGCCGCGTACCGGGCAGGCCCCCGCCGCCCGGCAGGCCGACTGGTCGGTGCTGGCGGGGCGGCAGGTGCTGATCGTGGACGACACCGCGGTCAACCGGGACATCATGGCGCGCCAGCTCGCCCCCTGGGGCGTCGAGACCCGCACCGCCGTCTCGGCCGCCGAGGGACTGACGATCCTGCGCCAGGCCAGCCGGGCCGGGCAGCCGCTCGACGCCGTCCTGCTCGACCACAACATGCCGGAAATGTCCGGCATCGACCTGCTGGCGATCCTGCGCGCCGATCCCAGGCTGCGCGGCCTCAAGGTCGCCCTGTGTTCGTCGTCGGGCGTCGGCAGCCTGAAGGACGAACTGGTCGGGGTCGAGGTCGACGCCCTCCTGCACAAGCCGCTGCGGCACACCACCCTGCTGACCCGGCTGGCCGAACTGCTGGGCGGCGCCGCGCCGGAGGGGGCCGATCCGGCGGAGGTCCCGGCCGAGGCGGCGGCGCCGGCCCGGCGGCTGCGCATCCTGGTGGCCGAGGACAACCAGGTGAACCAGCAGGTCGCCACCGGGCTGATCACCCGGCTGGGGCATCGCGTCGATATCGCCGCCAACGGCCGCGAGGCGGTCGAGGCGATCTGCAACCTGCCCTATGATCTGGTCCTGATGGACGTCCAGATGCCGGAGATGGACGGGTACGAGGCGACCGCGGCGATCCGCAGGCTGAAGGGCGGCCGGGCCGAGGTGCCGATCATCGCCATGACCGCCAACGCGATGGAGGGTGACCCGCAGAAGTGCCTTGCGGCCGGCATGGACGATTACCTGCCCAAGCCGGTGGACCGCCGCAAGCTCGCCAACGCCATCGGCTATTGGGGGCACCGGCGCGGCGGAGGCGGCGCGGAGCCGCCCGCGCCGCCGGCCCAACTCCCGGCCCAGATCCCGGTTCCGCCGCCGGCTTCCGCCGGGATCGAGGCCGGTCCCGAAACCGCGATCCTGGTGGTCGAGGACGACCCGATCAGCCGGCGCATCCTGGCCGGCCTGCTGAAGGAGGAGGGGCGCCGCATCGACGTGGCGGTCAACGGGCGGGAGGCCGTGGAGGCGGCGTTGCGCCGGCCCTACCACGCGATCCTGATGGACATCCAGATGCCGGAGATGGACGGCTTCGCCGCGACCCGCGCGATCCGCGCCCTGCCGCCGCCGGCGGGCTCCGCCCCGGTGATCGCCATGACGGCGGATGCGGAACTGCTCCAGGGCGAGGAGTGGCGCGCCTGCGGCATGGTCGATTTCGTGACCAAGCCGATCAACCGCAAGCTGGTCAACGAGAAGCTGGAGCACTGGGCGGCACGTTCCGTTCCCGCCGCCGAACCCGGTCCGGCGGACCATCTGGTGGATGCGGAACGCCTGGCCGACTTGGCCGACGCCATGGGTTGGGACACGGTTTCCGACCTGATCGACCTGTTCCTGGAAGCGGGGCGGGAGGCGGCATCCGGCATCCGGGCGGCGCTGGCCAGGGGCGACCTCGCCGCAGCGGGCAAAGAGGCCCACACCCTGAAGGGCTCGTCGAGCAATGTCGGCGCGGTCACCGTCCAGGCGATCGCGCACCACCTGCTCGACGTCTGCCACGCGGGCGACGGGGCGGCGGCTTCCGCCCTGGCGGAACGCATCGACGCGGCGCTCGCCGCCGCGGAGGAACCGCTCCGCCGGGCCGTTCGCCTCCACGACAATCCGCTGCCCTGACGATTTCTCCCAAGGATCAGTTGACACCAAAGCCTGCCCGGTCTTCAAGGAACGGAGTCGAAGACGGGAGGAAACCAAATGAAGTCAACGAACAAGACGCTGTCGCGGGTGCTTGCCGGGGCGCTCGCGGCGGGCGCCGTGGCGCTGTCGGCGGGGCAGGCGGGAGCCCAGGTTTCGGCGGATACGGTCAGGATCGGCGTGCTGAACGACCAGTCCGGCCTCTACGCCGATTTCGGCGGGCGCGGCTCGGTGGTCGCGGCCGAGATGGCGGTCGCGGATTTCGGCGGCAAGGTGCTGGGCAAGCCGATCGAGATCCTGTCGGCCGATCACCAGAACAAGCCGGACATCGGCTCCAACATCGCGCGCCAGTGGTTCGACCGCGAGAATGTCGATGCCATCGCCGACCTGACCACCTCGTCGGTGGCGCTGGCGGTCCAGGAGATCGGCAAGCAGACCGGCCGGGTCACCCTGACCTCGGGGGCCGCGACCTCGCGCCTGACCGGCGACGCCTGCTCGCCGACCGGCTTCCACTGGGCTTACGACACCGTGGCGCTGGCCAACGGCACCGGCAAGGCGGTGGTCCAGGAGGGCGGCAAGACCTGGTATTTCCTGACCGCGGACTACGCCTTCGGCTATGCGCTGGAGAAGGATGTCGGCGAGGTCGTCAAGGCGGCCGGCGGCGAGGTGCTGGGCGCCGTCCGCCATCCCCTGAACACGGCCGACTTCTCCTCCTTCCTGCTCCAGGCGCAGGGGTCGGGCGCCCAGGTGGTCGGGCTCGCCAACGCCGGGACGGACACCACGACCGCGATCAAGCAGGCGGCGGAGTTCGGCATCGTCCAGGGCGGCCAGCAGCTTGCCGGCCTGCTGCTGGTGCTCAGCGACGTCCACTCCCTCGGGCTGGAGACGGCTCAGGGGCTGGTGCTGACGACGGGCTTCTACTGGGACATGGACGACGAGGCGCGGGCCTGGTCGCAGCGCTATTTCGAGCGCATGAACCGCATGCCCAACATGGTCCAGGCGGGCGTCTATTCCTCGGTCATGCACTATCTCAAGGCGATCGACGCGGCCGGCACCGACGAGGGCAAGGTGGTCGCGGCCAAGATGAAGGAACTGCCGATCAAGGACATGTTCGCCCGCAACGGGGATGTGCGCGAAGACGGCCGGATGGTCCACGACATGTACCTGGCGCGGGTCAAGGCCCCGTCGGACAGCAAGAAGCCGTGGGACTATTACGAGATCGTTCGGACCATTCCCGGCGCCGAGGCCTACCTGCCGCTGGCCCAGAGCCAGTGCCCGCTGGTCAAGAAGTAGGAAGCCCGAAAGGTCGCCCTACCGGGGCCGCCCGCCCGCCAGAAGCCACAGCAGGACGAGCGCGGCCCCGGCCAGGAACAGCAGGACGTAGAGCCTGACAGGGGCACGGACCCGCTCGGTGCCCCCGGACTTCGCGGGCTTCCTCTTCCGGGCCGGCGGGACCGCGTCGCGGCGGGGATCGTGCAGGCTGACCAGCGTCCAGTCATAGACCTCGCCGCGCGCCTCCGGATCGGCACGCAGCCGGATCAGCCGCAGGAACGACCGGGGAGCCGCCTGCACGGCGGCGGCGAAGGCGGCCGAGCCCTCGCCCTGGCTGCCGTGGACCGTCAGGGTTTCCCACTTCTTGCCGGCAGCCCGCTGCACGACGAAGCGATCGCCCTGGGCCGGCCTATCCGTCATGGCCCGGCCTGCGGCAGGGGATCGCGACAAGTTGACGCATGTTCGAGCCGATTGTGGAAAGTCGTGCCCATTCGGGTGCCTACTTATGGTGTAGGACGGCATCGGCCAGCAGGGCCGGATAATGAACCAAGAACATGGAGCCGCCCCGCATCCGGGGAATAGCAACAAGGGACCGCCCGCGGTTGACCGTTCCCGGCATGTCCGCCACTGACCGGATATAAACCTGCCGGATGTTCGTTGGCAGCATGCCCCGCCGACCAATCGCCTCTCCCGCCAATCCATGGGAGGCACCAGTGCTGACGCTCAACGACTGTATCGCATTCACCGATCTGTTACCCGAAGAGGTAGAGGAAATCTCCCGCCACGAGCGGCTGGGATTCGTGATCGCCCTTGCCAAGGGCCACACGCTTCTCGACCGGCCCTGGGGGCCGCCGGCAATCCGGCAGATGATGCGAGACAACCTGGCCCGCGCGATGCGCCGCGGCGATGCCGGCCGTTGCGGCCCGATGGTGGAGACCTACCGCCGCTTCCAAGTCCGCCACCCCGGCGGGGTCGACCGGCGCCGTTCCGCCTGAATCCCAAGTCCGCGCCCTCATGCCCGCAGCGGGGGGAACAGCTTGGCGACCGCCGTTTCCAGTTCGGCCACCGTCGTCTCCGCGAGGCGGCGGTCCGGCTGGCCGGCCAAATCCAGCAGGCGTTCGATCGTGTGGGCATGCAGGTGCAGGATGTCGAGCGAGCGGACGTCGGCAGGGTCCACCCGGTCGCGGATCGCCGCCAGGGAGGACCAGACCCGCTGCACCAGAGGGTGGCTGAGGCCGACGCTCTGGCGGATCTGGTCCACGGTGTCGATCAGCACGGCGGCCAGCCGCTCCGGGTTGCCGCTCTTCAGCAGGCCGTCGCGGACGATCTCAAGCCGGCTCCGGTCGGCGGCCACCAGGTCGATCCGCTTGGCGCGCACGCGGGTGAGGATCGCCCGGGACAGCGGCGACGGCCGCACCAGCCCCGGCGGCATGCCGGCCGCGGCGGCCAGCGGCGCCGGATCGATCAGGAAAGCGTCGCCCGCCGCGTCCAGGTCGGCGTTCGGCGGCTGGCTCCTTCCCTCAGGAGGCTGGCCCGGAGGCTGGCCCGGAAATTGGCCAACCGCGAGCGGCTTCGCCGCCGATGCCGCCCCGGCCTGGGCGCGGCGGCGGTCGGGGCCGAAGAACCGGCGGGTCAGCACGTAGCAGCGCGACCGGTGGACCGCCGCCTCCAGTCGGGCGGCCAGCGCCTTGCGCGATACCGGCTTCGCCAGGAAGGCGGTCACCCCGGCGTCGCGCGCCCGTTCGACCAACTGGTGGTTGCTGTGGCTGGTCAGCATGATCACCGGCATCAGGGGATTGGGGCTGTCGGGATGGTTGCGTACCAGCCGCGTCAGGGCGATACCCGAGACCTCCGGCATTTCCCAGTCGGAGATCAGGATGTCCGGCGCGGAGCGCTGGATCTGCACGAAGGCCTCCGCCCCGTTGGCGCATTCCGCGAAGTCCCGGACGCCGAGCGACCTCAGCAAGCCGCGCAGGACCAGGCGGGTGCCCCGGTCATCCTCCGCCACGACCACGCGAACGTCCGACGGCATGTCGGTGGGAATGCCGTCTTCGCGGGCCATGGACCCCCCGCGGGCTGTGGACATCGTGCCGGCACCTTCGTCGTCGCTTCCGTCGTCGGTCGATCGCCGGTCCGTGGCCGGCACGGACGTCCGGAACTCCGGTCGCCGCACCCCTTACGATAGAACTTATCGGTTGCGGCGCAATAATAAAATTATTCTAAAAACAGGTTATACCTTAATCTTCCGTCTGAATGGCATCGGGATCTTCCGCATCCACAACCTTTCGGGCGATCTGGTAGCCGAAGCCGGCGCGGCCCAGCGCCGCCATGTCCTTGTCCCGGTGTTCCTCGCGGCCGGTCCGGCGGAACGGGCCGAGCCGCCGCCGCCGGGCCAGCGCCACCGCCGCCGCCAGCTCGGTATCGCCGGGGGTTTCCTCGTCGACGCTTTCCAGAGCGGCCGCGATCTCGTCGCCGCCGACGCCTTTCAGCGACAGCTTCTCGCGGATCGCCCGCGTCGAGGTGCCGCGCCGGTGCAGGCTGGTCGCCTTCATCTCGGCATAGGCCTTGTCATCCAGCAGCCCGCTGCGCTGGTAACGCTCGATCAGCGCCTCGACCAGGGCGGCGCCCTCGGCCCGGTCGGTCCCATGGGCACGCGCCGACCGTTCCACCTTGCCCATCAGGACCCGGCGAAGGTTGGCCGACGAGCTGGCGAAACGCTGGAGATAGTAGAGCGCCGCGTTCTCCAGGTATTGGGCGGTGACCGGCTTCTGCTGCCGCCGTCCCGGCGGGGTGGAACCCGGGGTGGAGGACATGATCGAGGCTCCTGTTGGGCTGGGTTTTTCAAGCAGTGGTCGGCCAAGTGGTGGTCGTCCAAGTGGTGGATCCGGATCGGTCAAGAGATATATGGCTAAAATGTAATATGAATCCGGATGAATTACCCTATTTTGGAAAGACGGGATTTTAGATTTTCACTCCTTTGGTTCGGACGGACGTGGCCATGGGTCGTCGGATGGCGGAACTACTTCCGGCTTGCGCCCTCTTCGCGGGCGGTTTGGCCGTCAGCGGCGCCCTGACCCTGTCGCCCAGGCCCGGCCATGCGGTGATGGTCGTGTTCGATCCCCGGACCGCCGTCACGGACGCCATCTCCCGGGTGTCCGAAGCCGGCTGGCTGCCGGTCTCGGCGCCCCGGTCCTTCATCATCGTCGCGCGCCCGGATGCCGGGGACGATCCCCGGCATCCTGACGATGCTTATCTGCTCCTGGACGCGCGCGCAATGTCCGGGTGCCTGCCAGCGGATACCCCCTCGAAATGACCGGTTTGATGAACCAGCGCCGGAACATGGCGCTGTTCTCCGTCGCCTTGCTGTGGCTGCATGTTCCCCTGATCCTTGCCCTGGCTTGGTTTTACCCGGAGAGCGACACGGTGGGAGCCGTCTCCCTGGCGGGCTTCGCCGCGTTGGCGGCCAGCCTTGCCGTCTGGCGCGACCCGACCGGCCTGTCCGCGCGGAGCGTCGTCGCGGTCGCGTTCGTGATGACGGTCTCCGCCCTCGTCTACGACATGCGCGGGTCCGTCTGGCAGATCGACATGCATATGTATTATTTCGCGGCCCTGGCGATGCTGGCCGGCTTCGCCTGTCCGGTGACGATCCTGCTGGGGGCCGGCGCCACCGCCGTCCACCACCTGGTCCTCAACTTCGCCCTGCCGGCGGCGGTGTTTCCCGGCGGCGGCGATCTCGGGCGCGTCGTCCTGCATGCCGTGATCGTCGTGCTGGAGACAGGCGTCCTGGTCTGGATGGTCACCCGGCTGGGGCAGGCGCTTCGGACCTCCGAGACGGCGCTCCATGAGGTCCGGCTTGCCCAGGCGGAGAACGAGCGGCTGGCCGCGGGCCGCGAGGAGGAACGGCAGGCCGCCGAGCGCCGCCGGCGCGACGACATGATGGCGCTGGCCGCCGCCTTCCAGCAGGGCGTGGGCAGCGTTTCGGCGAGCCTCCGCCAGGTCTCCGAGCAGGTCCGGCACGAGGCCGAGGCGCTGGCCCGGACCGCGGAGGAAACCCGCACCGATGCGGGAGCGTCCGCGTCCTCGGCGGAGGAGGTATCGGCGGGCGTGCAGAGCGTCGCCACCGCGAGCGACGAGTTGACCGCCTCGATCGGCGAGATCAGCCGCCAGATCGCCAGCGCCTCGCGCATGACCGACGACGCCAACCAGCAGGCCAGGGCGGTCGCCGTCGCGGTCGAGGCGCTGTCCCGCGGCGCCGCCCAGGTCGGCGACGTGGTCCAACTGATCCAGGCGATCGCCTCGCAGACCAACCTGCTGGCGCTGAACGCCACCATCGAGGCGGCACGCGCCGGCGAGGCCGGCCGGGGCTTCGCCATCGTCGCGGCGGAGGTCAAGGGACTGGCGGGCCAGACCGAGAACGCCACCGTGGAGATCACCGCCCGGATCGGCGAGATCCAGGAGGCCACCCGGTCGGCGGTGGATGCCATCGGCCGGATCACCGGGGCCGTGTCCTCGATCGACCAGGTGACCTCGACGATCGCCTCCGCCGTGGAGGAACAGAGCGCCGCCACCCGCGAGATCGCCGCCACGGCGCAGCTGGTCGCCACCGGCGTCGCCGCCACCGCCCAGGGCATCCAGGGCGTCGGCCGGGCGGCGGACCATACCGGCGACGGGGCGGGCCGGGTGCGAAGCTTCGCCAACGACCTGATGACGGAAGTCCGAAGCCTGGACGGCCAGGTCCACGACTTCGTCCGCCAACTGCGGGCGTAAGCCCGGCCGGGGGTGCGGCGTTGCCGCCCACCAGCCATTCGCTCTCGGCAATTGTGCCATGCGCCCGCTTCACATTAGGGTGCGCGCACTTAGCTGAAGGGCATCATGAGCACCCATTTTCCGCCTTTGCCGCGCGATATCGGCACCGTCAACTGGATCGGCCTTTGGACCCTGTACCAGAGGGAGGTGCATCGGTTCATAAAGGTCTATACCCAGACCATCGCGGCGCCGGTCGTCACCACGCTGCTGTTCTACGCCGTCTTCGCGCTGGCGCTGGGCGGCGTCGTGCGGATGGCGGGCAGCGTGCCGTTCCTGGTCTTCCTGGGGCCGGGCCTGATCGTCATGGCGATGGCGCAGAACGCCTTCGCCAACACGTCGTCCTCGGTGGTGATATCAAAGGTCCAGGGCAACATCGTGGACGTGCTGATGCCGCCGCTGTCCCCGCTGGAGATGGCGGTGGCCTTCGTCGGCGGCGGGGTGACCCGCGGGCTGCTGGTCGGCGTCGTGACCGGGGCGGCGATCTGGTCCTTCGTGCCGCTGGGCTTCCATTCCCCGGCCTTCATCCTGTTCCACGGCTTCATGGCGTCCATGATGCTGGCCCAGCTCGGCATGATCGGCGGCATCTGGTCGGAGAAGTTTGACCATATCGCGGCCTTCACCAATTTCGTGGTGACGCCGCTGACCTTCCTGTCCGGCACCTTCTATTCGGTGGACCGGCTGCCCCCGGCCTTCTGGTGGCTGGCGCACTTCAACCCGTTCTTCTACATGATCGACGGGTTCCGCTACGGCTTCATCGGCCAGTCCGACGGCACCCTGGCGATCGGCGTCGCGGTCATGCTGGGCATCAACGCGGCGCTTGCGGTCCTGCTGCTGCGCATGCTGTCCACCGGCTACAAGCTGAAGGCGTAACGGTGCCATGTCTGGTTTCCAGGGGCCGCGGCCCCGCGCGATCGGGCGCATCCACTGGATGGGTGCGCGGACCCTGTTCCGCCGCGAGCTGAGCCGCTACCTGAAGGAGGCGCTGGAGACCGTCCTGGCGCCCGCCTTCCAGACCCTGGTCTATTTCATCGTTCTGGTCTTCGCCCTGGGGCCGGAGCGCGGCACGGAGGAGGGCGACGCGCTGCTGTCCTTCGCGGTGCCGGGCCTCGTGCTGATGGCGGCGCTGTTCCGCTCGGCCGAGACCACGGCGTTCAGCCTGCTGTTCGACCGGATGGAAGGCATCATCAGCGACATCCTGATGGCCCCGCTGGGTGCCGCCGAGATGACGGCCGCCTACGCCCTGGCCGGAGCACTGAGCGGCCTCGTCACCGGGACGGTGGTGCTGGCCGGCACCCTGCTGGTCTGGCCGATGCCCATGGCCGCCCCCTGGGCGGTCGTCGCGTTCGCGGCGCTGGGTGCGCTGATGATGTCGCTGGCCGGCGTGCTGATCGGACTGTGGTGCGAAAAGTGGGACCATCTGGCGGCGGCCTTCGTCTTCGTCCTGGTGCCGCTGACCTTCCTGTCCGGCGTCTTCGTCCCGGCCGACGCCCTGCCGGAGCCGTTCCCCGCGCTCATCCAGCTCAACCCGATCTTCCACGCCATCTCCGGCTTCCGCTACGGCTTCCTGGGCGGAGCGGAGGCGTCCCCCCTGGCGTCGCTGGCGGTGGTCGCCGGGACGGCGGCGGCGCTGTGGGGCGCATGCGGCGTGCTGATCAGCCGGGGGTGGAAGCTGCGGCCGTGAGGCGGTTATGCAGGCCCGCGCTCCGATGCCCAGGCTTCAATAGTCCTTGCCGAACTGCGGGTCGTAGGGACCGGAGGGAATGCCGCGGCCCGCCGTGTAGAAGGCGACGCCGTTGGCTTGGCTGGCCAGGGGCAGGTAGCTCGGAGCCGCCCTCTCCATCGCGGCGACGATGAGCTGGGTGACCAGGAAGGCCAGGGGATGGCCGCCCGAGTTCTGCGCCTGCGGAGAATAGGCCGTATGGACGGTTTCCTCCCAAAGCGTTTCCCCCGTCCTGCCGCTCTTCAACGTATAGTCAATGTCCACCGTCGTGGTGGTCGACAGCAGGATGTATTGGCTGTCCCAGCGTCGGATATTGGCGAACAGGACGGCATCGGCTCCGAACAAGGCCGCGACCTTCCGGGCATCCGCCGAGTGGACCAGGTCGGCGTCGGCCAGGCCCTCGTCCTCCATGACCCGCTTCACCATGTGCACGGGGAAGACGTAGTAGCCTTTCTCGGCCAGCGGCACCGGCAGGGTCGCCAGGAAATTGTCCGGCGCATCGACCTGCGTGCTGGCGTTCGTCACCGGTACGATCAGGATGGATCGCGGGTGGTTCGCGCGGATCGTGCTGAAGTCCTTCTTCTGTGGCGGCACCGCGCACGCGGACAATCCAGCCAGGCACAGGCAGGCCAGGGCGGCCTTGAAGAGAATTCGCATGGGGACGTCGCCTTAGCTGGTGGGTAACGAAGCCGGCGTGACGCCGGTTGCCGCGGGGGCCTTGTTCTTGCCTTCACGCGCATTCAGGATGGCTTTCTCCATCATGAGCGCCGACTCCGGCCAGGCGGATTTCTCCTTCTCGAACAGCGCCACGGCGCCTTCACTGTCGCCCGACGAGAGCTTCAAATAGCCAAGCTCGGCGTAGATGCCGGGGGGAACCTTCCGGGTCTGGTCGCCCGACGCGATGATGCTCTCCAGCGCGGCTTGGTACGTGACCTGATTGGTAGGGTTCTGCTGGTAGTCATAAAGCGACTTGGAGTAGTTTCCCCAATAATATTTGGTCGTTGGGCCGCATCCGACGCAAATCGCGACCGCAGCCAAAATTAAAATACGGCTGGTTCTCATCATCTGGCTCACTTGGGCAGGGAGATAATTTTGGTCAGATCCGATCCCAGATAGATCTTCTCGCTATAGATGACCCTGTCGTTTTCCCGGACTTCGACGGTGTGGGTGCCCGTTCCTACCTGAAGCGTGCTCTTCTTTCCGTCGTAATCGGCGGCCGGGCCCACCAGGACGCCGTTGATGAACAGCATGGCCGTGGGGGAAGCGTTGGCGAAGGCCAGCTGCGGCTTTTCCTCCAGTGTCCGGACCGTCGTGCTCGGATAGGCGCAGGCGGTCAGCAGCAGGGCGCCGGCCAAGGTCAGTGGACGAAAGAACATTTTCTGGCCCCTCACTTCACTTCGGCGACGAACAGGCCGCTGGTGTTCCCGCCCGGAATGGTTCCGCCGGTGATGCGCGCGATCGATCCCTCGCTGGTGACGCTGTCGCCGAACGTGCTCTCCACCACCAATTCGGCGACGGAGGAGGGCGGCAGTTCCAGGTCGAAACCGCTCTGCGCGCTTTTCACCCGCTCGCCGCTCCGCATGACGGCGAGCCTGTCTCCCGGTTTCAGGCCTTGCCTGGTGCCGCCGCTGATATAGACGCGCGGTCCGTCGACCTTCAGGATGTCGCTGCGCCAGGGGCGCTCTTCGAGTTTCGCGACGAGGCTGCTGAGCAGGTCTGAAATCGCGGCGCCGATCGCCCGGTCGTTCAGGGTAGCGTCGTAATCGGCGCGGGAGCCGAACCCCATGACGGTGCCCTGCTCGACCGCCGCCTCCCCGGCGCCGGTCGCCGAGAAATAGGCGTGTCCCGTCCTGACGTCGACAAGCCGCACCTCGACCTTGGCCCGGGCGACCTGGCGCTTGGTATTGCTGAGGAATCCCGCTTGGCCTTCGGCGCCGCGGCCGAACTCCGTCAGCGACCCGACGATGAGGGTGTCGGCCCCGACTGTGTTGCCGCCGCCGGACAGCGCCTGCTCCGCCTTCACCGCCGCGAGGTCGGGCCGTTCGAGCACGATGAATCGCCCGGATTCGACCAGCCGCGAACTCAGCATGTCGCCGGTCTGGCGCCCGAGCGGATCCAGGTCACCGCCCAGCAGCGCCTTGCCGTAGCGGGTCTCGTTGGTGAAACGGCCCAATGCCACCTTCCGCTTGAAGCTCTTCACGGCGGGCGGCGCCAGTGCCGCCTGTTTCTGGGCGTCCGCGACAGCGGCGGGGGCCTGGACCGCAGCCGGCGGCGGCGCCGGCGTGGCGCATCCGCTCAATGCCACCGTTCCGGCAAGGGCAAGGCGAAGTAGCCTGCCGAGGGGGATCCTGTCGCTTCCAGGACGAAATGCAGCGGCGATCATTGCTGAGGCGTTTTCCCGAACACGTGGATGCATTCCTTTGAATGCAAATCGGGCGCAAGGTTGTCACAAGGCTTTTAAAGCTTTATTACCGAGAATTTTCTTTAATTTCGCTGCTCCGCGCCACGAAATCACGCCCTCCCGCCCGATTCGCGCCCGCGCCCGTTGACATCCCGTCCCCGGCTTCGGATAGTCTGCGATCTCCCGGACGGCTGCGCCTTCCGGGAGTTCGTGCTTTCCGTACTACGCCGTTTTCCGGAGGACGGCGCTGGTGGACCGTTTCCGGAATTGAACCCGTTGGGGGCTTACCCGTGATCCCTGTTGTCATGCCCACCTATGCCCGTGCGGATGTCGTGTTCGAGCGGGGCGAAGGACCCTATGTCTTCGACACGACCGGCCGACGCTACCTGGACTTCGCCAGCGGCGTCGCCGTCACCGCGCTGGGCCATGCCCATCCGCACCTGATCAAGGCCCTGACCGATCAGGCGAACAAGATCTGGCATACCTCCAACCTGTACCGCGTCGCGGGGCAGGAGAGCCTGGCGCGACGACTTGTCGATCACACCTTCGCCGACACGGTGTTCTTCACCAATTCCGGCGTCGAGGCGTGGGAATGCGCGATCAAGGTGGTGCGCAAGTATCAGTACGAGACGGGGCATCCCGAGCGCTGGCGGATCATCACCGCCGGGGGCGCCTTCCACGGCCGGACCACAACCGCCATCGCCGCGACCAAGCAGGAGAAGATGGTCAAGGGCTTCGGCCCCATGCAGGACGGCTTCGATCAGGTCGCCTTCGGCAACATGAACGAGCTGCGCGCCGCCATCACCAACGAGACCGCCGGCATCTCGATCGAGCCGGTGCAGGGCGAGGGCGGCATCCGTGCCGGCTCGCTCGACTATCTGCGCCAGCTCCGCGAGGTCTGCGACGAGTACGGCCTGCTGCTGCTGTTCGACGAGATCCAGACCGGCATGGGCCGCACCGGCAAGCTGTTCGCCCATGAATGGGCCGGCATCACGCCCGACGTGATGTCGGTCGCCAAGGGCATCGGCGGCGGCTTCCCGCTGGGCGCTTGCCTGGCGACCGAGAAAGCGGCGGTCGGCATGACGCCCGGCACCCACGGCTCGACCTATGGCGGCAATCCGCTGGCGACGGCGGTCGGCAACGCCGTGCTCGACGTCATGCTGGAGCCGGGCTTCCTGGAAGGCGTCGACAGTATCGCCCGTGTGCTGTGGAACCGCCTGACCGAGTTGGTGGCCCGCCACCCCAAGGCGCTGGTGGAGGTGCGGGGCGCCGGCCTGCTGCTGGGCCTGCGGTTCGTTCCGGAGATCGTCAACGGCACCGTCGTGGACAAGCTGCGCGCCCACGGCATGCTGACGGTCGCCGCCGGCGACAACGTCGTGCGCCTGCTGCCGCCGCTGATCATCACCGAAACCCAGGTGGACGAGGCGATCGATATCCTGGACAAGGCCTGCGCGGAGCTGGCGCCATGAGCGCGCCGGCCTCCGGCGGCGCCGGCCCCCGCCACTTCCTCGACCTCGACGATTTCGACGCCGCGACGCTGCGCTCCATCCTGGAGCGCGGCAAGGCGTTGAAGGCCGGCGGGAGGAGCGACAAGCCGCTGGCCGGCAAGACGCTCGCCATGATCTTCGAGAAGCCGTCCACCCGCACCCGCGTCTCCTTCGAGGTCGGCATGCGCCAGCTCGGCGGCGACGTGGTGATGCTCAGCTCCAAGGAGATGCAGCTCGGCCGAGGCGAGACGGTGGCCGACACCGCCAAGGTGCTGTCCCGCTTCGTCGACGTGATCATGCTGCGCACCGATTCCGAGAAGAAGCTGCAGGAACTGGCGGAGCACGCGACCGTCCCGGTGATCAACGGGCTGACCGACCGGTCGCACCCCTGCCAGATCATGGCCGACGTGCTGACCTTCGAGGAGCACCGCGGCCCGATCGCGGGCAAGGTGGTGGCCTGGAGCGGCGACGGCAACAATGTCGCCGCCAGCTGGATCCACGCCGCGGTCCGGTTCGGCTTCGAACTGCGCCTCGCCTGCCCGGAACAGCTCCGGCCCGACCCGGACCTGGTCGGCTGGGCGGCCGGGCAGGGCGGAAATGTCACCGTCGGCGGCGACCCGGAGGCCGCCGTGGCCGGGGCCGACTGCGTGGTCACCGACACCTGGGTCTCCATGAACCAGCAGGACGCCGAAACCCGCCATAACATGCTGGCACCCTATCGGGTAGACCGGCGCCTTATGGCAAACGCGAAACCGGACGCCATATTCATGCATTGTCTGCCGGCCCACCGCGGCGACGAGGTCACCGCCGACGTGATCGACGGCCCGAACTCCGTGGTATGGGACGAGGCGGAAAACCGCCTGCACGCCCAGAAGGGCATTCTAACCTGGTGTCTGAGTTCATGAGTCATTTCGGTCACGCCGAGAATCCCCTCGCCGACGACATCGTGCAGCCTTTCCAGATCGACGCCTCGCACCTGCGGGGCCGTCTGGTCAGGGTCGGCCCGATGCTCGACGAGGTCCTGTCCAAGCACGCCTATCCCGAGCCGGTCGCCCAACTGCTCGGCGAAACCATCACGCTCGCCATCACCCTGGCGGGCGCCCTCAAGTACGAGGGCATCTTCACGCTCCAGACCAAGGGCGACGGCCCGATCTCGCTGATGGTGGCCGACGTCACCAGCACCGGCGACGTGCGCGGCTACGCCCAGTTCGACGCCGAGCGGCTGGCCGGCGCCGATGCGGGCGCGGATGCCCCGGTGCCTGCGCTGCTGGGCACCGGCTATCTCGCCTTCACGGTCGACCAGGGCGAGCACACCGAACGCTACCAGGGCATCGTCGAACTGACCGGCGACACCCTGTCGGACTGCGTCCAGCATTACTTCCGCCAGTCCGAACAGCTCGATACCGGCATCAAGGTCGCGGTCGGCCGCGCCGGGGCGGACTCCGCCGGCATCTGGCGCGGCGGCGCCCTGATGCTCCAGCGCCTGCCGGAGGACCAGATCCAGCAGACGCTGGGCAGCGACGTGGCCGACGACTGGCGCCGGGCAATGGTGCTGATCGGCACCTGCACCGACTCCGAGTTGCTGGACCCGAAGCTGCCGCCCAACGACCTGCTGTTCCGCCTGTTCCACGAGGACGGCGTGCGGGTCTATGCTCCGACGGAGCTCCGCGCCACCTGCCGCTGCTCGCGCGATCGCGTGGCGACGGTGCTTCGGTCGCTGCCGCGGGAGGAGATCTCGGAACTGAAGGTTAACGGCCGGGTCGAGGTCACGTGCGAGTTCTGTAACTCGACGTATACTTTTGATGATGCACAATTGGAGAATGTCTACGGCTGATCCATAGGGGTTCAACGTGCTGCGGGTATGCGTTCGTATGTCGTCGGCGGGCGCGCTCGCGGCCCTGGTCCTCTTCGGAGCCCTGTTCTCCAGCCTTCTCTTTCCGAGACCTGCCGCCGCGTACCGGGCCAGCCTGGTCGTCGATGCCGACAGCGGGGTCGTGCTCCATGCCGAGCAGCCCAACCTGCGCAGCTTCCCGGCCTCGACCACAAAGATGATGACGGTCTACATGGCGTTCGACGCGCTTCGGACCGGCCGGCTGAAGCTGGACGAGGAGCTGCCCGTGTCGGTCCGGGCGGCCAGCCAGACCGGCCAGTCCCTGCGCCTGCGCCAGGGCTCGACCATCCGGGCGCGCGACGCCATCCTGGGCGCCATCATCGAATCCGCCAACGACGCCGCCGTGGTCCTCGCCGAGCGGCTGGGCGGCACCGAGTCCGACTTCGCCGAGGCCATGACCGCCAAGGCCCGGTCGCTCGGCATGAACCGGACCGAGTTCCGCAACGCCTCCGGCCTCAACCACCCGGAACAGGTCGTCACGGCGCGCGACCTGACGATCCTGGCGCTGGCGCTGCTGCGGAACTTTGCCGACCAGTACGGCTATTTCAGCACCCGGAGCTTCGTCCACCGGGGCAGCACCTTCAACAGCGTCAACGGTTTCCTGGTCAACTACCGGGGAGCCGACGGCATCAAGACCGGTTTCACCTGCGCCGCGGGTTATAATCTCGTGGCATCGGCCGTCAGGGACGGGCGCCGGCTGGTCGCGGTCGTGCTGGGCGAGCTGAGCCGCGGCGACCGCGCCGACAGCATCGCCCGTCTGATGGACGAGGCTTATGCCAAGCCCGACCCGAAGATCCCGGTCACCCTGCGCGACATCGATCCGGTCCGCACCGGGGAGCCGGACGAGCCGGCCGCCGGCGTCATCTCCCCCGCCTGCGCGTCGATCGTCTCGGTTCCCGGCGTTCCCCGGGCGCAGGGCGGCTGGAGCGTCGAGATCGCCGGAACCTTCAACACCAAGTCGAAGGCGGCCGACGCCGGGCGCAAGCTGATGCGGCGCCATGCCGCCGTGCTCGGCGGCGCCCTGCTGACGACGATCGAGCGGCGCAAGAAGCACCGGCCGATCGTCGTCGGACTGGAGGAGGCGCAGGCCACGGCCGCCTGCAAGCGCCTGCGCCAGGCCAAGGCCTATTGCCTGGTGGTCTCGCCGAAGAACCTCCGCGCCGCGGTCATGCCTGCCTCGGCGAAGACCCGGAAATCCCAGCCGTCCAAATCTCAGTTGTCCAAATCCCAGGCGCCCAAATCCCAGGCGCCCAAGCCTCCGCCGGCCAAATCCAAGTGACCGGGGCGGAGGCCCCGTGCTATCCGTGACTCCCCTCCTTTTCCGTGAAACCGCCATCATGCTCCGCAGCCTTCTCCGTCCGGCCGCCCTGGTCATCGCCGCCACCCTTGCCTTGGCGGCCTGCCAGTCGGCGCCGCCGCGCCCAGCGGCCCGCCAGATCAGCTTCGCCGACGCGGCCCCGATCTCGTTCGACGTCGCCACCATCGAGGTCGTCCAGCAGTTCCAGCCGCCCCAGGTGCAGCCGAACGTCGATCACCTGGCCCCGGTCCCGCCGTCCGACGCCATCCGCCGCTGGGCGAACGAAAGGTTGCGCGCCATGGGCGGCAGCGGCACGCTGCGGGTGATCATCAAGGACGCCAGCATCGTCGAGACCGGCCTGCCGCCGACCACCGGCCTGCGCGGCGCCTTCACCACCGACCAGTCCGAGCGCTACGACGGCAAGCTGGCGGTCGATCTGGTCGTGGACCAGCCGTCGCGCCGCTTCCAGGGCTACACCGGCGCCGCCGTCGCCCGCACCATCAGCGTGCCCGAGAACATCTCCCTCCAGGGCAGGGACGACGCCCTGTTCGCCATGGTCGAGCGCATGATGACCGAGCTGAACGCCAAGCTGGAGGAAGGGGTCTACGGCAATCTGGCGGCCGTGACGCTGCGGTAGGGGGAAGTCACAGGTTCCCCGGTCAACCCCATCGCTTCCAGGGCTACCGCCGCCGGGTTTTCGCCGGCCTGGCGCAGCCGGGCGACGGCGGCGTGCCACAGCAGGTCGTTCAGCTCCGCCAGCACGGGTTCGCCGGCGCAGCGCCGGGCCAGGAAATCGGGATCGAACAGGCGGCGGCGGTCGTCCCCGGTCCAGTGCCGGGCCGGGGCGGCGTTCAGCTCGATGCGGCGCGCCAAGCGCGCCAGCGTCTCGACGAAGCGGGCTTCGCGGGTCCCGTCGGTGAAGTTGCCCGCCGCCGCCAGGCGCAGGCATTCATCGAGATCCAGGCGTTCCTTCAGGCGTGGGCCGAGCGCCAGGACCATCAGGGCGATCCGGTCCGCGTCCCGGGCCGCCATCAGATCGGCGGCCAATTCGGCAAGCGGCGGCTCCGCGACGGGGCGGCGCCGGAAGAGTCGTATCGGCATGGCTCATCCCTCCAGGAGAGGGCAAGCTTAGCGCCGCACCCTCGCCCGGGCCGACGTATAAATCATACGACCGGTTCCTCGGCTCCGGGCGGGGCTCCGGGTGGCAGGGAGACGATGCGCGCCTCGGGCACGCCGCGCCGCAGATCCTCCAGCGGCATCGTGGTGACCATCCGGGCGAAGCCGCCGTCGCTGAGGCGGACCCGCTCCCAAAGCCACATGCCCGGCCCCATGCGGATCACGCCCGAATGCTTGAAGTCGGTCCAGCCGGCTACGGGGGAGGCGACCGGCTCGTACCAGCCCAGGTCGCCCAGGCGCGCCTCGCCGTCGCGGATGCCGTCGGACGCGAAGGGCCACAGGGTCTCTCCGTAGAGGTCCCGCGCGTCGTTCTCCCACTCCCGCCGGCGCCCCTGGGACACGGCCAGCAGCCGGTGGCTGACGTCGCAGACCAAGTGGATCCGCAGGGCGGAGGTCTCGACCAGCCGCTTCAGCATGGCGTCGCCCGCCGGGTTCAGGCGCGCCTCCAGCAGGGGCAGCAGCCGCGCCGCCTGCTCCGGAGTCGGCCGGTGCCGCCCGGATTCCCAGCGCGACACGGTCGCCTGGGTCACGCCGGCCAGTTCGGCCAGGTGTTCCTGCTTGATGCCGTTCAGCCGGCGGAGCCGGCGCAGGGAGCGTCCGAATTCCAGCATTTCCTTGATCCTGCCAAGGGACGGGGCGACTGTATCCCCATTCCCTCACTGGCGCCAGAAGGCCGGGGTCAGCAGGACCAGCACGGTGAACAGCTCCAGCCGCCCCATCAGCATTCCGGCCGACAGGACCCATTTGGCGGCGTCGGGCAGCGGCGCGAAGGTGCCGCTCGGCCCGATCACCGGCCCCAGGCCGGGACCGACATTGCTGATCGCAGTGGCGGCGCCGCTCATCGCCGTCAGGTAGTCGAGCCCCAGCAGTTGGAGCGACAGCGTCAGCGCGACGAAGCACAGGGCGTACAGGAAGAAGAAGCTCATCACCGACACCGAGACCGCCTCCGGGATCGGCTTGCCGTTGTAATACGCGATGAACACCCCGTGCGGCTGGATCAGCCGGCGCATCTGGGCGTCGGCGGTGGCGTAGAGCACCTGGAAGCGGAAGATCTTGATCCCGCAGGAGGTGGACCCGGCGCAGCCGCCGACGAACATCAGGAAGAACATCAGCCCCGCGGCGAACGGTCCCCAGGTCCCGAAATCGGACGTCGCGTATCCCGTGCCGGTAATCACCGACACGACGTTGAACGATGCCAGCCGCAGCGCGGAAAGCGGTTCGTAGCCGCGCTCGATCCACAGGTGCGCGGCCATGATGCCGATCGCCGCGGCGACCACGGCGGCGAACCACTGGACCTGCCGGTCCGTCATCAGGGGCCGCAGGTCGCCCCGCAAGGCCCGGAGGTACAGAACGAAAGGCAGCGCGCCCGCCAGCATGAAGACGATCCCCACCAGCTCGACCAGCGGATCGTCGAAGAAGGCGACCGACGCGTCGGCGGTCGAAAAGCCGCCGGTCGCGATGGTCGTCATGGCGTGGGCGAAGGCGTCGAACCACTCCATCCCGGCCAGCCGGTAGCCGACCGCGCAGAGCGCGGTGAACGCCAGGTAGATCAGGCCGATCCAGGTCGCCAGCTGGGCGGCGCGAGGCAGCACCTTGTCCGACTTCTCCGAGGACTCCGTCCGGAACAGCTGCATCCCGCCGACCTGGAGCATGGGAAGAACCGACAGCGCCAGCACGATGATGCCGATCCCCCCCATCCATTGCAGCAGCGCGCGCCACAGCAGGATGCCCGGCGGGGCCGAGTCCAGCCCGACGATCACGGTGGCGCCGGTCGTCGTGATGCCCGACATCGCCTCGAAAAAGGCGTCGGTGTAGCTGAGCCCCAGTTCCGCCAGCATCAGCGGCACCGCGGCGAAGGCGGCGGTCACCATCCAGGAGAGCGTGGTCAGCAGGAAGGCCTGGCGGATCGACAGCGTGAATTCGGGCATGCGGTTGGTCAGCAGCAGGGACACGCCGACGAACAGGGTGAAGGCCGCCGAGATCGCGAAGGTCTGCCAGTCGGGATGGCCGACCGCCAGATCGGCCAGCATCGGGACCAGCATGCTGAAGGCCAGCGTCGACAGCAGGATGCCGAGGACGAAGAAGACGGGGCGGAAATCCAAAGGGCCAAGGTCCGGAAATGTAAAAGGGCGCCGCGTCGCCGCGGCGCCCCCATCATACTGCCATATGCTTCCGGGATCAGCCGCCGATGCCGTTGCCCGACGGGCTGCCGATCATGGCGAGGAATTCCCGGCGGGTCGTCGGGTCCGTCCGGAAGGCGCCCAGCATCCGGCTGGTCACCATGTTGACGCCGGGCTTGTGGATGCCGCGGGTGGTCATGCACTGGTGCTCGCCTTCCAGCACGACCGCGACGCCGAGCGGCTGGAGGACCTCCTCGATCGTGTTGGCGATCTGGGAGGTCATCTTCTCCTGGATCTGGAGGCGCTTGGCATAGGCCTCGACCACGCGGGCGAGCTTGCTGATGCCGACGACGCGGTGATTGGGCAGATAGGCCACGTGCGCCTTGCCGATGATCGGCACCATGTGGTGTTCGCAGTAGGACTCGAACCGGATGCCCTTCAGGACGACCATTTCGTCATAGCCGTCAGTCTCCTCGAAGGTGCGCTGGAGCAGCTCGACCGGGTCGACGCCGTAGCCGGCGAAGAACTCCTCGTAGGACCGCACGACGCGGTCGGGCGTGCCCAGCAGGCCCTCGCGGTCGGGATCGTCCCCCGCCCACAGCAGGAGGGTGCGGACGGCTTGTTCGGCTTCCGCACGGCTTGGACGCGCGATCCCGGGGGCGCTGCGGCGATGGTGGGAAGGGCCACGGACGACATTGTCCGTAGCCAGGGGCTTCGATGCACTCACGACGGGTACCTTTCGATGGTCGGTTCTGTCCCGGTTCGCTGTGTCGCGCACTGTCGTCCCCCGACCGTTGTGCGTGGGCGGGAACCGGTTCCGCATGGACAGCGAAGTGGCGTCCCGTTCGCGCCTTTCAAGATGCGCGGAACGGCCGACACCCCGCTGGGCGGCGCTGTGGGGGTGGCTGCTAGTTGAGTTGGACAGTCTCGTGGGGGCTGTCCAGCGAGAAGGCCGGTATGGTCACGTCGAACTTCTCGCCGCGCGCGGTTTCCATCTGATAGCTGCCCGACATGATGCCCGAGGGAGCGGTCAGCGGCGTGCCGCTGGTGTATTCGAAGCTCTCTCCCGGCTCCAGCACGGGCTGTTCCCCGACGACGCCGGCCCCCTGGACCTCCTGGACGCGGCCGAACCTGTCGGTGATCCGCCAGTGGCGGTTGCGCAGTTGCACGGTCTCGCCCCCGGTGTTCTCGATCCGGACATGATAAGCCCAGACGAAATGGTGTTCCGCCGGCGAAGACTGCTCTTCCAGGAACGTCGGCTTTACGGAAACCCTGATCGAGCGGGTTGTCTGACTGTACATGGTGGGCTCGCGACCGGGCGTCGGTTATATCGAAATGGCAGCGAAACAAAAATTACTCCGTGCTTTCCTCCTTGTCCAGGAGCGTATCCGTCACATTTCTACGTCCCTTTGCGTTTACGCCGGCTTAACACCGTACTCTGGTATGTGATCTATCGCCTCATCGGGCGGCGCGCCGGGCTTCCCGCACTGGGCTCCCCCTCACTGGGCTTTGCCGTCCCGAGATCGATGACCGGCCCGTCGGCCTCCTCCGCGTCGGCCGGGTCGTGGGTGACCAGCAGCGTCGGCAGCCCGCGCCGCCGCGCATGGTCGAACACCCAGGCGCGGAAACGGCCGCGCAGGGCGGCGTCCAGCTTTCCGAAGGGCTCGTCCAGCAGCAGGGCCGCCGGCTCCGCCAGCAGGGTCCGCAGCAGCGCCACGCGGGCGCGCTGGCCGCCCGAGAGCGTCGCGGGGTCGCGCCCGCCGAACCCGGCGAGGTCGGCCTCGGCGAGCGCCCGCTCGACCACCGCCCGCCTTTCGGCGCGCCCGCGAACCCCAGGCGGCAGGCCGAACGCCAGGTTCTCCGCCACGCTCATGTGCGGGAACAGAAGGTCGTCCTGGAACAGGATGCCGACCCGGCGCCGTTCCGGCGGCAGCCCGGCCAGGTCGGCGCCGTCCAGCACCACGCGCCCGGCCGCCTCGAAGGCGGGGTCCAGGGTGCCGCAAAGATGGGCCAGCAGGCTCGACTTGCCACTGCCGCTCGGCCCCATCAGCACGGCGACCCGGCCCCCCTGGATGGTCAGCGACAGCGGCGCGAACAGGTCGCGCCCGCCGAGCTTGAGCGTCACCCGGTCGAGTTCCAGCCGGTGTTCGATATCCGCTCCCAGGGGCGGTCCCAAGCCCGCCCTCATTCCCGCCCTCATGCCCGTCCCTCCGTTCCGGTCCCGATCCGGCGCACCCGTCCGGACAGTCCCGGCGCCAGCAGCGCCAGGGCGAAGGCGGCCAGGGGCAGGGCGGCCTGGGCGAAGCCGTAGACGCCGATCAGCCGGCGGTCCGCCCCGGCGGCCAGCCCGACCGCCTCGGTCGTCAGCGTTGGCAGCCGGCCGGCCCCGGCGAACTGGGTCGGCAGGTACTGGGCGACGCTGACCGAGAAGCCGATCGCCGCCGCCGCGAGGATCGGGCGGAGCAGCAGCGGCAGCTTGACCCGCAGGAAGACCCGCGCCGGAGAGGCGCCGAGGCAAGCCGCCGCCCGGGCGTACCGCTCGTCCAGCGCCCTGTAGGGATCGGCCAGGGTCAGGAACACGTAGGGCAGCACGAACAGAAGGTGACTCCACACCAGCGCCGGCCAGGTGCCGTCCAGCCCGACCGCCACCAGCAGCACCTGGGTCCCGAACAGGAAGCCGATCTGCGGCACCAGCAGCGGCAGATACAGCAGCCATAGCCCGCGGGCCGACGGCCGAAGCCCCGACCGCTGCTCGTTCTCCAGGCAGCCCAGCACCAGCACCAGCGCGATGCCGGCGGCGGCCAGCCCGGCCGTCAGCGTCGTCCAGGCGGGTCCCGCCAGGTTGGGCAGCGCCCGCGCCCAGGTCTCCAGCGTCCAGCCGCCGGGCAGGGCGTCGGGAAAGCGCCAGCGCGACGCCACCGACCACAGGCCGAGCCCGACCGAGGAGCCGACCGCGACCGCGACCACCCCGGCGGCGAGCCCGGCCGAGGCCGCCCGCGCCGCCCACCCGGAACCGCCGCGCCGCCCGGACACCAGCCAGCCCCGGCAGGCCGATCCGGCGGCGACCTCGCCCAGCCGCCACAGGGCGATCATCGCCGCCACCAGCGCCAGTTGCAGGCAGGCGCCCGCCGCCGCCTGGTACCGCAGCGCCAAGTCGGGATCGGAGAACCAGCGCAGCACCAGCACCGCCAGCGGCGGCGGCGTGCCCGGCCCCAGGATCAGCGCCACGTCCACGACCGACAGGGAGAAGGCCAGCACCGCGTAAACCGGCAGCCGGACCTGCGCGTAGACCAGCGGCAGCACCACCTTCAGCCAGGCCGTGACCGGGCCGTATCCCATGCTGCGGGCGACCGTCAGCGCCTTGTCCGCCGGCGTCTGGCCGAGCGCCGCCACGATCATGAGCATCAGGAACGGCACCTCCTTGACCGTCAGCCCCAGCACCAGCGCCAATCCCCGGGGGTCGTTGACCAGCGCCAGATCGGGCGGGAAGGTCCAGCCGGTGGCCCAGGGCGACAGCAGCCTGACGATCCAGCCGCTGGGCGCCATCAGGAAGGCCAGCCCGATCGCGAAGGCGGCGTGGGGCAGGGCCAGCAGGGGGGCGAGCAGCCGCCGGAAGGCGGAGAAGGTGCGGGTGCCGTGCCACGCGGCGCAGAACCACAGGGCGATGGCGAAGGACAGCAGGGTCGCCGCCAGCCCGGTTCCCGCGGACAGCAGCACGGCCCCGCCCAGCCCCGGCGCCGCCAGCAGCCCGCGCCACGGGTCCAGCGTCGGATCGGTCCCGCCCAGCGCGGGCAGGATTCCGAAGGCCGGCGCCCAGGTGCCGGCCAGGCCGGCGGCGATCGGCCCGAGGAACAGGACGAGCGTCACCGCCGGCACGGCTTCCAGCCGGCTGCGCCGCCGCCGGCCCGCTGCCGGGACAGGGGCGGCGGTTGCGGCCGGGGCGGGCGCGATATCGATCCTTTCGCCTGTCGTCATGCCTTGAATCGTGTCCTTTCAGCCGTGCCGGACGGTATCCCAGGACAACCCGCGAGTCAGTCGGAAGTCATGGATGTGGCGTACCGATCACGCCGGTTTGATCGATGTAGGGCCATGATGTCCCATGACGAATTTCCTGCTTTAACCGGAAGGGGTGGGGTGTTATATCCAGCGTCCATTGAAACTGTATGGGTAACCCCAGCCCCATGTCGCCCCAGCACGCCCTACGACGACGAAGGACGCCGGCTTGCACTGTCGCAAGCGAAGCAGTCCTCACGCCGCGTGCTGATGCCCATGGGATGACAGGCTGAACCCCTGAGTTTCCCTCCCCGGCATCGGCGGCACGGCGTCACAGCCTCTCTGCCCACTTCCTGCCGCCGGGATCACAAGCCTCAATGAACATTGCGATCGAGCAGCCGCATCACGCCGCCGCCATCGACACCCTGCTGGACCTCTCCTTCGGCCCCGAACGGGCCGGCAAGACCGTTTACCGCCTGCGCGAAGGCGTCGATCCCGTCCCCGGCCTGTCGCTGGTGGCGCTGGAGGACGATGCCGTCGTGGGCACCATCCGCTACTGGCCCGTCCTGATCGGCGGCGTCACGCCGACCATCCTGCTCGGCCCCATCGCGATCGCGCCGCACATGCGCAGCGGCGGCCTGGGCGCCCAGATGATCCGGCAGAGCCTGAACCGGGCCTCGGCCGCCGGCTGGCGCAGCGTCGTCCTGGTCGGCGACGCGCCCTACTATGGCCGCTTCGGCTTCACCCGGGACCTGACGCTCGCCATGAGCCTGCCCGGCCCGGTGGACCTGGATCGCTTCCTGGCGCTGGAGCTGGTGGAAGGCTCGCTCGCCGGCGTCTCCGGCCTGCTGACCCGCTGGCCCGCCGAGCCCGAGCCGATGCTGGCCCCCGAGATCGCCGCCCGCCAGGGTGCTGGCGCGCCGGCCTATGCCCGGGAGTGGCGGCTGCTGAACGCGCCGGCGTGAGGGCACGGGGCTGTGCAAGGTCCTGTACGAGGGAGCGAATCGCCGCCTTGAATCGGGGGCGGCGATGCCCTATAAACAGGGGCGACGCGGGTGTAGCTCAATGGTAGAGCAGAAGCTTCCCAAGCTTACGACGAGGGTTCGATTCCCTTCACCCGCTCCAAGTTCCCTACCACGTTCAGCGCTTATCCTATACATTTTACCGGTTTTGCCGTGGCAATCTGTGACAATCGAGGCTGTCACAGGAAGAGCGATGGCGAGCATCTGGAACCGCGGCCCGCACCGGTTCTGCGCTGGCGTGAGGCGCAACGGCATCTCCCAACCAAGACCTTCTAGACCAGGACTGCAGCCGAAGAATTGGCGCGCACCCGTGAGGCCACAATCACTGACGACGAACTTCAGGATCGGCTATTCGTCTGTGACATCACTCTATCACAATCTTGCGAGTAGATGGCGAAGCCCCTTCCCAACAACTCCGACGCCAAGAACAAGCTCTCCGGGCTGAGCTAGCGGCAGAGCACCGAGTTTTGCTTCCTGGTCGTTGCCGCACAGTATTATCCCCAACAACTCGTAACGGACGGGGTTCGGCCCAGTGCCCCGGAAGACCGGGACCGTCGGCACATCGTAGGAGAGTAGTGGCATCTGATGAATGCCTGTAGCATGTTATCGCGATCTTGACTCCGGTCGGCGGTGGTCAGTGCCGTGGTGACGTGCATGAGACAGTCCGAGCCGGCAGGACTGACCGGGGAACGCGTGAGGTTGGACGTGGAACACCCCTACGCCGACTTGCTCAAGATCAAAATTGATTGCGTAAGGCGGGTTTCTCCCTCACGCTGCGCAAGGCGTTGCATTCTGCATACTGAAGCCGCAGAAGTCGGGGCAGGTGCTTGCCGTCAAAGTCGGCAGGGGCGTCGCCCGCGCGTTGCGCGATACCGTCACCAAAAAGCATTTTCAGGGACTCCGCTAGCACAATTTCAGGCAGGAGGAGACTTGTCGCCTTTTCGAGCGCACGAACGTGTTTAACCACGAGGTTATGGCGATGACCGGCCACCCCCGTTCCAGAACTACTAGCGCGTTACCCGACCCTCCGTAGGGGTTGATTAGAATGTTTGTTTTAGGAATGAAAAGTTGAAGAAATTGCGCTAGCATTTCAAAAAAGTTGCTTTAACCTCTGGAGAATTAGTCGTTTTTGCTCCGCCTGGGGGGGGATATGAAGATCGAAGCGAGCGATACTGAAATTCTAAAACTTTTAAAAAGTGGATTTCTAACCATACCGCGGTTCCAGCGGCCATATTCGTGGGCAGAAGACCAACTAAGGGAGTTCTGGGCAGATATTCAGGAATCCGAGCAGGGAAACTACTTCATAGGATCCATGGTTATTTATAAAGATGGTATTGAGTCGTTTGGTGTTGTTGATGGCCAGCAAAGGTTGACAACGGTTACGATACTTTTGTGCGTCGTTCGCGATATTTTGAGAAGGCTAGGCGCTAATGACTTGGCTCAGGGTGTTCACAATTATGTTGAGACAACTGATAGGAAGAACGTCAAGAGTTTTGTTTTGAAGACGGAGACATCGTTTCCTTTTCTTCAGGATAAAATACAGAGATTTGGAGACTCTGAGCTCGATATTGAGCCCGGCGAGGAGGAGAATAAGCTGAAGTCTGCTTATGAATTTTTTTTGAAGGAAGTTAATTCAGCTGTTGTTAAAGCAGGAAATGGTCTTCTATACGAAAAAGAGCGACTTGATAAGTCGATAGAATATTTGGCAAACCTCCGAGATGTCGTCCTTCAGCTAAAAATTATCAAGGTTGAAATGGAGAATGAGGACGATGCTTACGTAATCTTCGAGACACTGAATGCTCGTGGGAGAGATCTTCAGCTAATTGATCTTATGAAGAACGTTTTTGGCGGGATGATTGTTAAGAACGGTGACGTAGATGTATTTAAAGAAAAATGGAAGGGCATCACGGATAACTTAAGGCTTGCTGGTGTTGCCCAGAAGCCAGACGCATTTTTTGTGCACTCATGGGCTTCACGATATTCTTCCGTAACAAAGCAGAAAGCATACAAGTCAGTGAAGGATAAGTTGAAGGCTGACTCTGTAGCGAACGGGAACGAACGTGCCGTTGCATTATCACATTTGAACCATTTCCTTGAAGACTCGCGGCTATATACATGGATGAATGTGCCGGAAGATGTCATCCGCGAAAAGTACAAATGGGTTGTGAGAAACTCGTTAAGCTCATTGCGCATTTTTAATGTCGAGCAGCAATATCCATGCGTACTCTCGTTGATCCGAGCTTTTGATCGCAAGGTGATCGCATACAAGACGCTCCGCAAAGCATTGAAGACGATTGAAAATTTCCACTTCAAATTCAATGCTATAACATCATCGCGGTCGTCTGGAAGCATTGCAGCGATATATACGCGACATGCTAGACAATTATATAGGGCTAATACGACTACAACTGCAGCTCTGGTCATCCAGGAGTTGACCGTCGCCCTGAGGGAGCGACAGCCAAGTGAGGATGAATTCTGTGTTGGTTTCCGGAAGCTTTCTTACAATAGCAATAAGAAATCAAACTCTCTTCTGCAGTATGTTCTAAAGAGATTGTCTGATGCCGAAGCCCTCACCTACCCATTATACCAAGTGCCTACGATTGAACATATTCTTCCTCAGTCCCAAATTAAGGGTAACTGGACTCCAGATCTAATTCACAATATTGGAAATTTAATATTGCTTGGAGAAGCGCAGAATGCGCAAGTGGAGAATCTTGATTTCGATGCAAAGAAGCTTCTTTATCAACAGATGGCTGCGAGCATTCCAGCATCCGTGCTCGCCGCGCACGACTGGACACCGGACGATGTACGTACCCGCGCAACGAATCTCGCGATTTATGCTTACCGTGATGTTTGGCGGCTCTAGAGCGCCGTGCGCTAAGTCTGAAGCGTCCATGCTGGTGTCCCTGCATAGTTGGGCTACATCACGCTCCAAAGCGATCCAGAATTAACGCAATCCGCTCTAATGCCCTTTTGCCATAGGGTCCGGGGCACTGGGGAATCCCCGCAGCCCGACGCCGCGCCAGCTCCCCAGGACCACCGCTTCCGCCCCGCCCCGGCCGACCGCTACACGATTCGCCGCACCTCCACCGGGAACGCCACCACCCGCGACGTGTCCGCGAAGTTGGCGACATCGTCGAGCGCGGCCTTGCCCTCCGGCGAGGCGAAGCCGGCCTGTTGGGCGTCGGCGCTGTCGAAGGTCAGTTCGGCGATGCCGTCCACCGGCACGTTGCCTTCGGCGTCGGGCTGGACGTGCTTCTGGACATAGCCGCGCAGCCCGGGGATCTTCGCCGCGATCGGGCCGTGAACGTCGTGCCAGTAGGTCTGGTACTGCTCGGTGGTGGTGCCGGGCTTCCGGTAGAGCAGCAGGGCCAGCGTGAACATGGGTCGATTCCTCCCGGTTCGTGATTGGTTGTTATTGCCGTGTCCGCACGGTGGCGGCGGCGGCGATTCCTGTCAATCGGGACTAAAGCAGCATCGCCGCCTGATGCGGGGGCCGTACCACCTACCAGACCTCCGTCTTCAGGGCGCCCGGCATCAGGGCGTTGCCGCTGGCCTCGAACCGGGGCAATCCCCGTTCCTCCGACGCCTCGTAGTCGGCCAGGGTCGCGAAGGCCCATTTGGACAGCATCAGGATGGCTCCCAGGTTGACCAGCGCCATCAGCCCCATGGCGACGTCGGCCAGCGCCCAAACGGTCGGCAGCTCGCCGATCGAACCGCCCAGCACCGCCAGAACGGCGACGATCCGGAAGATGTTGAAGCTGCTGATCCGGGCGCCCAGGAAGGTCATGTTGCCGTCGGCATAGGCGTAGTTGCCGATGATCGAGGAGAAGGCGAACAGGAAGATCACGAAGGTCATGAACAGGCCGCCGGCCGTGCCGAACTCCTCCGCGATCACCGACTGGGTCAGGCTGGCGCCGGCCATCTCGGTGGCGCCGGTCACGTCGTACTGGTCCGACAGCAGGATGATGAAGGCGGTGGCCGAGCAGATGACGATGGTGTCCACGAAGACGCCCAGCGCCTGGATGAAGCCCTGGGTCGCCGGATGGGTCGTCGTCGCGGTGGCCGCCATGTTGGGGGCGCTTCCCATGCCCGCCTCGTTGGAGAACAGGCCCCGCTTGGCCCCGTTCATCAGCGCCACGGTCAGCCCGCCGAAGGCCCCGGCCGCCGCTTGGTCCAGCCCGAAGGCGGAGCGGACGATCAGCATGAACATGTCCGGGACGCGGTCGATGTGGATCACCAGGATCAGCAGCGCCAGCGCCACGTAGGCCAGCGCCATGACCGGCAGCATCCATTCCGCCACCCGGGCGACCGAGCGGATGCCGCCGAAGAAGATCGGCGCGCAGATCAGCGCCAGCGCCACCCCGGTCACCCAGGTCGGCACCCCGAAGCTCTCGCCCAGCACGTCGGCGATGGTGTTCGCCTGGACCGCGTTGAAGGCCAGCCCGAAGGTGAAGATCAGCAGCACCGCGAACACGATGCCCCAGGTCCGGGAACCCAGGCCGCGCTGGATGTAATAGGCAGGACCGCCGCGGAACGTGCCGTCCGGCTGCGGCACCTTGTAGAGCTGGGCCAGGGTCGCCTCGACGAAGGCGGTCGCCATGCCCACCAGGGCGACGCACCACATCCAGAACACCGCCCCCGGCCCGCCCAGGGTCAGCGCGATCGCGACGCCGGCGATGTTGCCGGTGCCGACCCGGCTCGCCATGCTGACGCAGAAGGCCTGGAACGGCGATATCCCGCCGCCCTCGCAGTGGCGGGAGCCGGACATGACGCCGAACAGGTGGCCGAACCGCCGGAACTGCAGGAACCTGGTCTTCACGGTGAAGTAGATCCCGGCGCCGATCAGCACATAGATCAGCACGTAGCCCCAGATCACGGTATTGAGTGCGCCGAGCACGGCATCGACACTTTCCATGGCAGGCCTTTCAGGTTTGGACTCGAATCAGCGTTGCGGTCGAAGCCCGCAGGGCGGTCGGGGAGGGTTCTTCTTGAAGACTGAACGCACGATCGTGCAAAAGGTTGGAGGCCGGCTTCGGGGCCGGGATACTCCAGAGGGATGTGCGACGATGGCGAGGGCGACGATGGCGACGAAAAACGCTCTGCTTGGAGCAGGGCTCCTGACCCTGTTCGGAACCGCGCTCTGGCCCGCGGCGGCCGGAGCCGCCGAATTCCAGCTGCGCATCCTGCACGTCAACGACGTTCATGCCCGCTACGACCAGGTGACTTCCTCCGGCGGGTTCTGCACGCCGAAGGACGAATCGGCCGCCAAGTGCGTCGGCGGCGCCGCCCGCCTGCAGACGAAGCTGGGGGAGCTGCGCGGCGACAATGCCCTGTTCCTCGATGCCGGCGACCAGTTCCAGGGAACCCTCTTCTATACTCATTTCAAGCACGGCGCGGTCCAGACGGTGCTGGGCATGCTGAACCCCGACGCCCAGACGCTCGGCAACCACGAGTTCGACGACGGCCCGGCGGGTCTGCGCCCCTACCTGGACGCGGTGTCCTGGCCGGTGCTGAGCGCCAACCTGGACAGCTCGCGCGAGCCCGGCCTGGAGGGCCGCTACAAGCCGTCCACCGTAGTGGAGAGGGGCGGGCAGCGGATCGGAATCATCGGCCTTACCACGTCCGATACCCCGATCACCTCCAGCCCCGGCCCCACCGTGGCGTTCCGCGACGAGGCCGCCGCCCTGGCGAAAGCGGTCGCCGACCTGAAGGCGCAAGGCGTGGACAAGATCATCGCGCTGACCCATGTCGGCTACGCCGAGGACCAGGCGCTGGCCGCGGCGGTGGATGGCGTGGACGTCTATGTCGGCGGGCACAGCCACAGCTTCCTGGAGACCGGCAACGACAAGGCCGCCGGCCCCTATCCGACCGTCGTCAAGACCCCGTCCGGCGTCCCGGCGCTGGTGGTCCAGGCGGGCGCCTACGGGACCCATCTCGGCCGGCTGGACGTCACCTTCGACGCATCCGGCGTGCCCACGGCCTGGACCGGCGGGCCGGTGGCCTTGGGAGCCGAGGTGGCTCAGGACCCCGCCGTGCGGGAGAAGGTCGCCGAACTGAACGTGCCGCTGGCCCAGCTCCGCAACCAGCCGGTCGGCGAGGCCGGCGTGGAACTGGTCGGCACCAGCGACGCCTGCCGGTTCGGCGAATGCAACCTGGGCAATCTGATCGCCGACGCGATGCTGTGGGCGACCCGCGACCAGGGGACCCGCATCGCGATCCAGAACGGCGGCGGCATCCGGACCGGCATCCCGGCCGGCCGGGTGACCATGGGCCAGGTGATCGAGGTGCTGCCCTTCTCCAACACCCTGGCGACATTCGAGATCGGCGGCGCCGACCTGCGCGCCAGCCTGGAGAGCGGGGTATCCAAGGCGCATGACAAGACCATGTCGGGCACCGGGCGTTTCCCGCAGGTCGCCGGCCTGCGCTATTCGCTCGATCCCGCCAAGCCGGAAGGGGCGCGCATCCAGTCGGTCGAGGTGCGCGAGCCGGACGGCGGCTTCCGCCCGCTCGACCCCGCGGCGACCTACAAGGTCGCGACCAACAATTTCGTGCGCGCGGGCGGCGACGGCTACGCCCTGTTCGCCAAGGCCGCCAATGCCTATGACTACGGCCCCAACCTGGAAATGGTGGTCGCCGAATACATCAAGGCGCATGGTCCGGTGACGCCGCGGGTGGAGGGACGCATCACCCGGACGCCGTGACGGTCAGTCCGCGGCGTCGCTGAGCAGCTTCTCCACCGCCAGGCTGAGCTGGTGCGAGGTGATCGGCTTGTGGGCGACGCTGAAGCCGTAGGCGGCGGCATCGTTCGCGCATTCCGGCCCGGTCTCGCCGGTCAGGATCACGCCGGGGATGTCGCTGCCGAACAAACCGCGGATCTTCAGGATCGCCTCGGTGCCGACCCGGCCGCCGCGCAGCCGGTAGTCGGCCACGATGATGTCGGGCCTGCGGTCGGATGTCCCGAGCCGCTCCAGCGCCTGATCCGTCGATCCGGCGGCCAGCACGTCGTAGCCCCAGTCCTTCAGGATGCTCTGGAGGCCCAGGAGGACGATCGCGTCGTCGTCCACCAGCACCGCGTAGCGCCGCCTGCCCGCCGGAGCGGCGGCGATGGCGGCGGCGGCGGGCGCCGGGGCGGCGGGGAGGGCGGCCGGGGTGGCGGGGAGGGCGGCCGGGGTGGCGGTCGGGGCTTCCACGGCGGCGCCGGCCGGCAGCTCGACGCTGAAGACCGAGCCCCGGCCCAGGGCCGACCGCACGTCCACCCGGTGGCCCAGCAGGCGGGCGAGGCGATCGACGATCGCCAGGCCGAGGCCGAGCCCCTGGTTCCGGTCGCGTTCCGGGTTGCCGACCTGGTGGAACTCCGTCCAGATGTCTTCCATATGGTCTGGCGGAATGCCCATGCCGGTGTCCTGGACCTCGATCCGGACCGTGTCGCCGGTCCGGCGGCAATCGATCCTGATCCGGCCGGCTTCGGTGTAATGGACGGCGTTCTCCAGCAGGTTGTTCAGGATGCGGCTGAGCAGGGTACGGTCGGTGCGCACGGTGCCGCCGCAGGCGTTGATCTCGAACGACAGGCCCTTGGCCGCGGCGACCTTCGCGTAGGCGCTTCCGACCTGGTCGAGCAGCGGGTCCAGCGGCACGTCCTCTATGGTCGGCTCGACCACGTCGGCGTCCAGCCGCGAGATGTCCAGCAGCCCGTCCAGCAGGACCTTGAGCGCGTCCAGGCCGCGCCGCAGGTGCAGCAGCTTGTCGGCCCCCTCCGGGTCGGCGATGTGGGCCTGCAGGCTGTCGGCGAACAGGAACAGCGACTGCATCGGCTGCCGCAGGTCGTGGCTGGCGGCGGCGAGGAACCTGCTCTTGGCCAGGTCGGCCTGCTCGGCGACGCCGCGGGCGCGCTCGGCCTCGTCGCGCGCGGCCTGGAGCGCCTCCTGCTGCAGTTTCTGGTCATGGATGTCGGTGGAGGTGCCGAACCATTTCACGATCTGCCCGGTCTCGTCCAACATCGGCAGGGCGCGGGCCAGATGCCACCGGAACATGCCGTCATGGCGGCGGAAGCGGTGCTCGTGCTCATAGACGCCGGGGGCGGCCTGGGCGTGCCGCCATGATTGCCGGGTGCTCTCGACATCGTCCGGGTGCAGGTTTTCGAGCCATCTCCAGCCGTCGGCGAAACTTTCCTCCCGGGCGCCCAGATAGGCCTTGAGCCGGCCGTTGACGTAATCGACTCCACCGTCCGGAGTCGCGGTCCAGACGATCTGGGGAATGCTCTCGGCCAGGAACCGGTAGCGGCGCTCGCTGTCGGCCAGCGCGTCCCGGGCGCGGCGGCCCTCGGTCACGTCCTGGAAATAGACGGCGATCCCGCCGTCGGGCAGGGGGAACGCCCGGACATAGAACCAGGCCCCCAGGGCCGGATAGAACTCCTCGAACTCCGCCGGGACCCGCTCCGTGGCGACGCGATGGTACTCGTGCCAGAAGGCGGTGGTGTCGGCGTCGGGCAGGACGTCCCACAGCAGGCGGCCGGTCACGTCGGCGCCCCCCGCGAGCAGGGCGCGGGCGCGGCTGTTGATGAAGATGATGCGCCAGCCCGGGTTGACCTCGAAGACCCCGTCGGTCGTGCTTTCCAGGATGGCCGCGGTGCGCTCGCTGGAGGCCTGGGCCAATTCCAGCTGGAGCAGGCGCCGCTCGGCGGCGCTGCGCTTCATCAGGGAGCGCGCCAGCAGCCAACCGATCCCGAACGCCAGCACGACCGCCAGGATGCCGCCGCCGACCACCGCCGACAGGGTCCGCTGGGCCGGCAGGTCGATCAGGGACGCCGGCATGCCGAGGGCTACCGTCCACCCGGTCAGGCCCGACACGGCGGAGGCGACGTACAGGTCCTCGTTCAGCGCGTTGGTCGCGTGGAACATCGGCAGCCCGCGCCGCAGCCCGTCCAGCAGGGTCGCGTCCGGCGGGCCGCCGATGCCGGGATCGCGCGGATCCTCCGACAGGGTGCGGGCGACCAGGCTGCCGTCCCTGTCCAGGACCGCGATCCGCCATCCCGGCGAAATCCCCTGTTCCCTCAAGGCCTGGTTGATCGTCCAGGCCCGCACATGGGCCGTGACCACGCGCTCGACCCCGCCGTCGCCGAACAGGGGAACGCTGACCGCGAAGACCGGCTCGTCGGCCCGCGCCGGATCGGCCAGCACGCCGCTGACGCGCGGCTCGCCGTAGCGGAAGACCGCCGCGATGTCCGCTTCCACCCCGTCGGGCTCGGCGTTCCGGGGCACTTCCAGGCCATCCCGGCGAACATCCGCCTCGGCGCTGCCGTCGCGCTGGGTGAGCCGGAGAGCCATCCAGTCCGGGCGCATGGCCAATATGCGCTCTGCCTGCACGGGAAAATCGGCGCGCCGGCGGTCCGCGGACAAGCCCGATATGGCCAGCGTCTCGAGGGTGATCCGGATGGTCGTCACGCGCTCGTCGACGGTGGCGCGCGCGGCCGCGGTGGCCTGATGCATGACCGCTTCCCAGGACCGTGTCTGCTGCCGGTCGAACAGGACCGTCATGGCTGCGGCGAAGAGGACGACGGGCAGCGCGGCCGCCAGCAGCATCGAGGGAAGTCGGACGCGCTTCATGGGTTGCGGCGGTTCCTGTCCTTCGTTGGTTAACATGGGTGATGGCGGCGCTATCAATGATGGCACTATGATAGACAAGTCAACCACCCTTGAATTGTATGAACTGCGGGGGCGATGATGGCGACCCATTGCCGACTCGGCGGGCCGATCGTGGCATTCCTGCTGATCCTGCTCGGTCCGATCCTGCCGATGGAATCGTCCCGGGCCGGGGAGGCCCTGGACCGGATCCTGGAAACCCGGACCGTCCGGATCGGCTACGCGCCGCTGCCGCCCCTCTCCTACCGTCTGCCGGACGGGCGCCTCACCGGCGAGGCGCCGGAGGTCGCCCGCCGGGTCTTCGCGCGGATGGGAGTGCGGGAAATCCGGGCGGTGGAGGTGGAGTTCGCCGCGCTGATCCGCGACCTGAAGGCCGGACGCTTCGACGTGATCGCATCCGGCATGTATGTCACGCCGGAGCGCTGCCGGCAGATCGCGTTCTCCTCGCCGACCTACCGCGCCGTCAATCATCTGGGCATGGAGCTGGCGGTGCGCGCAGGCAATCCCCGCGACATCCACGGCTACGACGATATCGCCAGGGACCCTTCGGTCCGGCTGGGCGTCGTGGCGGGTACGGTCGATCGATCCCAGGCCCAGGCGGCGGGGATCCGCGACAGCCAGCTCGTGATCTTCCCCAACGTGGCCGCCGCCGCGCGCGGGGTGGTAACCGGGAGGGTGGATGCGCTTGCGGCCGCCGCGCCCGCCGTCAGGGCGGCGGTGGAGCGCGAGCCGAAGATCCTGGAGGTGGCGCAGCCGTTCCGGCCGGCAGCCCGGCAGTCCGGGGTACCCGCCGAGCACGGCGCCTTCGGCTTCCGCAAGGAGGACGCCGACCTGGTCGAGGCCTTCAACCGGGAATTGCGGTCGTTCCTGGGCACGCCGGAGCATCTGGACGTGGTGGCGCGGTTCGGACTCTCCGCGGCTGAACTGCCCGAGGCGACCACGGCGGAACTCTGCGCCCGCTGACCTGGGCGGCGCCGTGGTATTTATCGGTTTCCGGGAACAAATCGGCGTTTGCCTCCTTCGTTCAGGTAACCGGACGAAACGGAAGACGCCCGGCTCCCGGCCCGCTGGCCCGAGTTCGGACGGAGTGCAATGACGGCGGTTATCAGGCAGGACAGGTCCCGGGGCGACGGCCGGGGCAACGAGGTTGAGTTGCGCCCCGGCGACGCCGGGCGCCTGGCCCTCGTGCTGTCCGGCGACTGGCGGATCGCCAACGGCCTTGCCGGGACATCCGACATCGAGTCGCTGCTGGGCGAGGGCCGGGTCCGCACGCTCGTCTGCGAGGACGGCGGCCTGCGGGGCTGGGACAGCGCCCTGGTCAGCTACCTGCTGAAGGTGCGGGACCTGTGCGCCGCCCGCGACGTCGGGTTCGACGCCGGGGCGCTGCCGCCGGGGGTCGTCCGGCTGATCGCGCTGGCCCGCGCGGTGCCGGTCAAGGCGGACGCGGCGCGCGGCGGCGCCGCCGCGACGCTGCCGGTCAGGGTCGGGCGCGCAGTGCTCGACAACCTGCGGGGCGCCGACCAGGCCGTCAGCTTCCTGGGGGAGATCATGCTGGGGCTCGGCCGGATGCTGGTCGGCCGCGCCCGCTTCCGCCGGGTCGATTTCCTCCAGGCGATCGAGGATGCCGGGGCGCAGGCGCTGCCCATCGTCACCATCGTCTCGCTGCTGGTCGGGCTGACCGTCGCCTTCGTCGGCGCGATCCAGCTCCAGCAGTTCGGCGCGGACATCTATGTCGCCAACCTGGTCGGCCTCGCCATGACCCGCGAGATGGCCGCCCTGATGACCGCCATCGTGCTGGCGGGACGGACCGGCGCCGCCTATGCCGCCCAGCTCGGCACGATGCAGGGCAACGAGGAGATCGACGCGCTGTCGACCATCGGCATCTCGCCGATCGACTTCCTGGTGCTGCCGCGGGTCCTGGCGCTGGCGCTGATGATGCCGCTGCTGTTCGTCTATTCCTGCTTCCTGGGCCTGCTGGGCGGCTACATCGTCGGCGTGGCCATGCTGGGCCTGTCGGGCAACGCCTACATCATCCAGACCATCGGCGCGCTCAGCATGACCGACTTCTGGGTCGGCTTCGTCAAGAGCATCGTGTTCGGCATGCTGGTGGCATATGCCGGGGCGTTGCGCGGCATGCAGGCCGGGCGCAGCGCCCAGGCAGTCGGCGTCGCCGCCACTTCGGCGGTGGTGACCTCGATCGTGTTCATCATCGTGGTCGACGCGGTCTTCGCCGTCATGACCAACCTGCTGGGAATCTGACATGGGCGATCCCGGATCTTCAGTGCCCAGGATCACCGTGCCAAAGGTAACGGTGCCGAGGATTACGGTCGAAGGGCTGACCATGGCCTTCGACGGCTTCGTCGTGCAGCGCGACGTCAGCTTCCAGGTGCCGACCGGCGACATCTTCGTGATCATGGGGGCCAGCGGCTGCGGCAAGAGCACGCTCCTGAAGCACATGATCGGCCTGGTCGAGCCGGCGGCCGGCGACATCCGCTACGACGGCGAGAGCTTCACCGCCGCCGACCAGGAGCGTCGGGCGGTGATGAGCCGGCGCTTCGGCGTGCTGTTCCAGAGCGGCGCGCTGTGGAGTTCCATGACGCTGGCCGAGAACGTCTCGGTGCCGCTGTCCCAGTACACCAAGCTGAAGCCCGCCGAGATCGGCGAGCTGGTGTCGCTGAAGCTGGCGCTGGTCGGGCTCGCCGGCTTCGAGGATTTCTACCCGTCGGAGATCAGCGGCGGCATGCGCAAGCGCGCCGGCCTCGCGCGGGCGATCGCCCTTGACCCCGACATCCTGTTCTTCGACGAGCCGTCGGCCGGGCTGGACCCGCTCAGCTCGCGCCGGCTGGACGACCTGATCCTGGAGCTGCGCGACAGCCTGGGTGCCACCGTCGTGATCGTCAGCCACGAACTGGCCAGCATCTTCGCCATCGCGAACAATTCCGTCTTCCTGGACGCGGAGAGCCGCACCGCCATCGACGGGGGCGATCCCCGGCACCTGCGGGAACACAGCCGCCACCGCTCGGTGCGGGACTTCCTGAGCCGCGGCGAGCTCGAGGAGGCCCAGCCATGAGGACGAAGCGTTTTCCGCCGGGAGATTTCCATGAATAGAAAGGCGAACCCACGCCTGATAGGCCTGTTCGTGCTCGGTGCCATCGCCCTGTTCGTCACCGCCCTGGTGGCGCTGGGCAGCGGCATCCTGAACCAGCGCCTGGCGCCGGCGGTGATCTATTTCGACGGATCGGTCAACGGGCTCTATGTCGGGGCGCCGGTCAATTTCCGCGGCGTCCGGGTCGGCTCGGTGACCCGGGTGGACCTGGTGATCGACAGCCAGGATCTGACCGCCCGCATCCCGACCTATATCGAGTTCGACCGGGACCGGATGAAATGGGCGGGACTGCCCGACGGCGAGCAGCCGGACATCAGCTACGAAGCCATGGTCGAGCGGGGATTGCGCGCACAGCTCGTCTTCCAGAGCTACGTGACCCAGCAGCTGATGGTCGAGCTGGACCTGCTGCCCGGCAGCCCGGCCAATCTTGTCGGCGGCGATGCCGACGTGGCGGAGATCCCGGCGATCCCGTCCACCCTGGACGTGGTCCGGCGCAACATCGAGCAGTTGCCGATCCAGGACATGGTCGCGACGGCGATGAACACCCTGACCAACGTGGACAAGCTGCTGTCCTCGCCCGAAATCGGCGAGGCCCTCGCGGCCATGGCCGGCGGCATGCGCGAGTTCGAGACCACCATGGCGGCGGCCCGCAGCACCTTCACCACGGGGTCCGACACCCTGGCCCGGGTGCAACAGGACCTCCAGGCCACCATGGCCGAGCTCCAGGGGCTGGTCGGCACCGCCAACCGGGAGTTCGGGCCGCTGGTCACGTCCCTGCGCACCACGTCGGAGAGCGTCGAGCAGGCGGTTTCCCAGGCGCAGACGATGCTGGGCAACACCAACGAGCTGGTTTCCCGCAACTCGCCTGTCCGCTCCGACCTGGAGACGTCGATGCGCAACCTTGCGGTGGCGTCCCGCTCGCTGCGCGGGTTCGCCGAGACGCTGGAACGCAATCCCAACGCCCTGCTGCTGGGGAGATAGACCATGAAACGCTTTACCTGGGGATTGCTGCTGCTGGTCCCGCTGGCCGCCGGCTGCGCCGAGACGCTGCCGCCCCCCGACCTGCATGTCCTGAGCTCCCTGCCGCGTGAGTCCGCGACCGGGCCGGGGTCGCCGGCCGCGGCGCGCGGCCCGGCGATCGGGGTCGAGCAGGCCAACCTCCCCGAGTACCTGGACCGGCCGGAGATCGTGACCCGGTCCAGTGCCAACACCATCCAGGTCAGCCAGGGCAATCGCTGGGGCCAGCGGCTCCAGGGCGACATAACCCGCGTGGTGGCGGACAACCTGCGGGGCCTGCTGCCCAGCGACAACGTCTTCGTGCTGCCGCTGCGCCGGCGCGAGCCGCTGGCCCACACCGTCGCCATCGACGTCACCTCCTTCGAGCGGGACGCTTCCGGCAACGTCGTGCTGAACGCCTATTGGAGCGTGCTCGACGGGCAGACCGAGGCGGAGCGGGCGGGTGCCCGGGCGCGGTACGTCGAACCGGTCGAGGGCGAGGGCTACGCGGCCACGGTCGCCGCCATGAACCGGGCGGTGAACGCGCTGAGCCGGGACATCGCCGCGGGCATCAAGCGGGTCACGGCCCGGAAGTGAGCGGGCGGGGCCGCGCGTCGGGGGAGCAGACAAACGGGACGTCGCCGGGCGCCGGGAACACCCCCATTTCTTCATGGCCGGACTTGATCCGGCCATCCACGCGCAAACTTCACCACGGCAGTTTGCGCGTGGATGCGCGGGTCAAGCCCGCGCATGACGGAAAGGGGGTGTTTCTGCCCATGGTTCAGGCCTTTTGATTGCTCGGCAGGTGCCGCGCCGGACGCGGTGGCGGTCAGGCGGCGGTCGGCACCCTCAAAGGCGGCACCGTCGCTGACGGCCCGGACAGCGAGGTGGAGCAGAGCGGGGCGGAGGCGGGCCTGGCGGGGCGGGTCACTATCGAAACGGCCGAAAGGTCACTATCCGGCGCAGCGGCGGGCGCCGGTGCCGATGCCGCGGCCGGCTTTGCGGCGGGCGCGGGTTCCGGCGGGGGAGCCTGCCGCGGGACGGGGGACGGGTCCGGACCCGGTCCGGGCGCCCCGCCGACGATGGCGTGGTCGGCTTCCTCCTCCGGGTCGCAGTACATGATTTCGAGGTCGGCGTCTGGGTGCGGCCTGTCGCCGAGGTAATGGTGCGGAATGCGCCTGTCCTGGACCACGCCGCGGAGCCTGAGGCCGAGCAGATCCGCGCCGTCTTCAAAGCGATGCTGCTGGCCGGCGGGAACCCGGCCCGCCGCGTGCAATGACCCGTGCCCTTGGGGGAGGCGGGCACCCTTGCTCCGCCGACCGGCCAGCCGCACCGCCCGGACTTTCCGGTCCCGGGCCTGACGGTTCCGTCAAGGGAGCCAGCATGAATAGCGGTTCTCGGAAGGGGAGGTCGCGCGTGCTTCATAGGTCCAGGTCGCAGGCCATCGGCGTGCCGGGTACGGGTGGTCCCGCACGGTGATCCTGACGAGCGGATGCCGCGGAGTCGGAGGGTGCGCGTCCCGCGCACCAGGGTGGCGGGACGCCGCCCCTCCATGTCCGCAGGCCGATCAGGGGCGCCGTGCGGAGCCGCTTGTGGATCGAGGCGGGCAGGGCGGCAAATCGGCGCGGGGCCGGCTTTCCCCCCTTAACGGGCGCTTAACGGCATCATGGTAGGAGGGGGGGCCGTCGGCGGTCCGCGCCGTGGCTGTTCCATGCCGCATTCAGGACGACGTTTGGGAGATGAGCGAAGCCCCGGCCACCGGCAAGCCCTGGAAAAAGCGCCTGCTCGCCTGGTGGGAAGGATACGACCTGCCGGAGGAGAAGGCGGACGCCGCGCCGGAACCGGCGGCGGCCGCCCCGGCCGCTCCCGCGGGACCCCGGCCGGCGATGCCCGGCGTCAATTCCCGGTTCGGCAAACCGCTCTGGTCCGCGACCCGGATCGGCGTGGTCGAGAAGCTGTGGGGCGACGGCTTCACCTCGCCGGGGGGCGAGGACTACATACCGGACCTGGTCAAGCCGCTCGGCCTGAATCCCGCGATGAGCGTGCTCGACTTGGCGGCGGGCCTGGGTGGGGCTGCGCGCAAGATGGCGGCCCAGTACGGCTGCTGGGTCACCGGGCTGGAGCCGTCGCCCGTCCTCGCGAAGGAGGGGATGGAGCGCTCGGTCAAGGCCGGCATGGCCAAGCAGGCGACAATCACCCATTACGACCCCGAGAATTTCCGGCATCCCAAGCGGTTCGACTGCATCTTCTCCAAGGAATCGTTCTTCTGCATCAAGGACCGCGAGAGCCTGAACGACGGCATCGAGATGAGCCTGAAGCCGCGCGGGCAGCTGCTGTTCACCGATTATGTCTTCGAGAAGGACGAGCCCCGCTCGCCGGCCGTGAAGGAATGGCTGGCGAAGGAACCGCTGGAGCCGTTCCCGCTGACGGTGGCCAAGACGGTCACCTCGCTCCAGCAGCGCAACCTGGACATCCGCATCACCGAGGACGTCACCGATGCCCACCGGGTGCTGATCCTGGCGGCGATCCAGTCGCTGACCGAGTTCCTGGAGAAGCACAGCATGGACCACGAGACCAAGCTGGCGGTGGTCGAGGAGGTGGAGCTCTGGGCGCGGCGCGTCGCGGCGCTCCAGGGCGGGCTGCGCATGTACCGGTTCTTCGCGCTGAAACTGTCCGACGGAACGGAAGGCTGACCCGAAAACGGCGCGCAAACACAGGCGCTTGTTGACATCCGGCCTTGCGCTCCATATTTTCCGGCGCTCTTGTGACTTACCCTCCTGGGACTGTGAACCATGAAGATCGTGAACTCGCTGAAATCCATGAAGACCCGGCACAAGGCTTGCCGCGTGATCCGCCGCAAGGGCCGCGTCTACGTCATCAACAAGCAGAACCCCCGCTTCAAGGCGCGCCAGGGCTGAGCGTGCTGAAGGGGAGAGCCCGTATCTCCGGGGGGTGACCGCGCCGCAGTTTCGGCGCGGTTTTGCTTTTCAGGGGTGGGGAAAACCCGCAGGATCCTTTCTTCAGGACCTCTTGTTCGGCCAAGTGGTGATACCACTTTACATCAACGCGACGTTTTTCCAATGTGCGCGCGCTGAAATGTTGCCGCCCATGTGGCGCGGCCAAGGGACAAGAGACCGGCACCGGCTGTTGCCGCTGCACGGCCCCGTCCGCTGGAGGAGGAAACACGGCATGATCAAGATGCCCACGCCTGACGCTTCGGTGCTCGCCCGCCGGGCGGAGATCGTCAATGCGCTGAGGGCCATCGTGCCGGGCGAAGGCGTCATCGTCGAACGCGACGAGATGCGGGTCTACGAGACCGACGCCCTGACGGCCTATCGCCAGTTGCCCATGGTGGTCGTCCTGCCGACCACGACCGAGCAGGTTTCCCAGGTCCTGAAATACTGCAACGAGCTGGGGATCAAGGTCGTCCCGCGCGGGGCCGGCACGTCCCTGTCCGGCGGCGCGCTGCCTCTGGCCGACGGGATCATCCTGGGCCTGGGCAAGTTCAACAAGATCCTGGACATCGATTACGCCAACCGGACCGTGACCGCCCAGCCCGGCGTCACCAACCTGGGCATCACCACCGCGGTGGCTCACGAAGGGTTCTATTACGCCCCCGACCCGTCGAGCCAGATCGCCTGCACGATCGGCGGCAACATCGCCGAGAATTCCGGCGGGGTCCACTGCCTGAAATACGGCCTGACCACCAACAACGTGCTCGGCATCGAGATGGTGCTGATGAACGGCGACATCGTCCGGCTCGGCGGCAAGCACCTGGACTCGGAAGGCTACGACCTGCTCGGCATCATGACCGGGTCGGAGGGGCTGCTGGGCGTCGTGACCGAGGTTACCGTCCGCATCCTGCGCAAGCCGGAGACGCTGCGGGCCGTCCTGATCGGCTTCCCCAGCAGCGAGACCGGCGGCAACTGCGTGGCCGCGATCATCGCGGCGGGCATCATCCCCGGCGGCATGGAGATGATGGACAAGCCGGCGATCCACGCGGCGGAGGAGTTCGTCCACGCCGGCTATCCGCTGGATGTGGAGGCGCTGCTGATCGTCGAGCTGGACGGGCCGGAGGCGGAGGTCCATCACCTGATCGGCGAGGTCGAGAAGATCGCCCGCGACTGCGGCGCCGTCTCGGTCCGGGTCAGCGAGTCCGAGGACGAGCGGATGGTCTTCTGGGCCGGGCGCAAGGCCGCGTTCCCCGCCGTGGGCCGGATCAGCCCGGACTATCTGTGCATGGACGGGACGATCCCGCGCAAGCAGCTGCCGCTTGTGCTGAACCGCATGACCGAGATGTCGGAGAAGCATGGGCTGCGGGTCGCCAACGTGTTCCATGCCGGCGACGGCAACCTGCACCCGCTGATCCTCTACGACGCCAACAAGCCGGGTGAACTCCAGGCGGCCGAGGATTTCGGCGCCGACATCCTGAAGCTGTGCGTCGAGGTCGGCGGCGTGCTGACCGGCGAGCACGGCGTCGGGGTCGAGAAGCGCGACCTGATGATCCACCAGTTCACCGAGATCGACCTGAACCAGCAGCAGCGGCTGAAATGCGCCTTCGATCCCGAGGGGCTGCTGAACCCCGGCAAGGTCTTTCCGCAGCTCCACCGCTGCGCCGAGATGGGCCGCATGCATATCCACCGCGGGCAGATCCCGTTCCCCGATCTTCCGCGCTTCTAGGGTCCGGCATGAAGACACGTTTGAAACCCGCTGATGCGGACCAAGCCCTGGAGGCCGTCCGCTGGGCCATTTCCGAGGAAACCCCGCTGGAACTGGTGGGGAGCGGCACCAAGCGGGCGCTGGGGCGGCCTTTCCAGGCGACCCACACGCTCGACCTGTCGGGCCTGACCGGCGTGACCCTGTACGAGCCGGAGGAGCTGGTGCTGTCCGCCCGCGCCGGGACGCCGCTCGCCGAGCTGGAAGCCCTGCTGGCCGAGAACCGCCAGCAGTTCGCGTTCGAGCCGACCGACTTCGGTCCGCTGCTGGGCGGCGAGGCCGGGCGGCAGACGGTCGGCGGCGTGGTCTCGTGCAATCTGGCCGGGCCGCGCCGGGTCAAGGCGGGCGCGGTGCGCGACCATTTCCTGGGGTTCCAGGCGGTCAGCGGGCGCGGCGAGGCCTTCAAGGCCGGCGGCAGGGTGGTCAAGAACGTCACCGGCTACGACCTGCCCAAGCTGGTGGCCGGCGCCTACGGGACCCTGACGGTGCTGACCGAGGTCACCCTGAAGGTGCTTCCGGCCCCGGAGGACACCCGCACCGTGCTGGTCCGCGCTCTGGACGACGCTGATGCCATCCGGGTGATGGCGCTGGCCTTGCAAAGTCCTTACGAGGTCGCCGGCGCCGCCCATGTGCCGGCGTCGCTCGCCGGCGGCCTGGGCGTAGAGGAACTGGGGGGCGCCGCCGCGACCGCGATCCGGCTGGAAGGTTTCGGCCCCTCGATCGAGTACCGGGCCGGCAAGCTGCGCGACCTGCTCGGCGGATTCGGGACGGTGGAGTTCCTGGAACGCGAGCCGTCGCTGGCCTTCTGGGCCGCCCTCCGGGACGTCAAGCCGTTCGTTGCCCAACCGGAACGGCTGGTTTGGCGCCTGTCGGTGCCGCCCGCCGACGGTGCCCGGGTGGTGGCCGACATCAAGGGGCGGCTGCCCGGCTCCGACGCCTATTTCGACTGGGGCGGCGGCCTGGTCTGGCTCGCCGTCGATCCCGGCGCCGAGGCGGCCGGGCAGCACGCCGTGCGCGGCGCGGTCGGCCTGGGTGGAGGATCGGGCGGCGGCCACGCCACGCTGATCCGGGCTCCCGATACGGTCCGGGCCTCGACCGACGTGTTCCATCCGCAGCCGGCACCGCTGGCGGCCCTGTCCGCCCGCGTCAAGGAAACCCTGGACCCCAAGCGCATCTTCAATCCCGGCCGTATGTACGCCGGGGTCTGACGCGGAGAACCGCCATGCAGACCAATTTCTCCATAGCCCAGCTCGCCGACGCCGATGTCCGCGAGTCCGAAAAGATCCTGCGCGCCTGCGTCCATTGCGGCTTCTGTACCGCGACCTGCCCGACCTATGCCCTGCTGGGCGACGAGCTGGACAGCCCGCGCGGCCGCATCTACCTGATGAAGGACATGCTGGAGAACGACAAGCCGGCGACCGAGCAGGTGGTCAAGCATATCGACCGCTGCCTGTCCTGCCTGTCCTGCATGACCACCTGTCCGTCCGGCGTGCATTACATGCACTTGGTCGACCATGGCCGCGCCCATATCGAGAAGACCTACCGCCGCCCGGCGGCGGACCGGCTGATGCGCAGAATGCTGGCGACGGTCCTGCCGCGTCCGGGCCTGTTCCGCATGGCGCTGATGGCCGCGCGGGCGGGAAGCCCGGTGGCGGGCGTCCTGCCCGCCAAGCTGAAAGGCATGCTGGCCTTGGCGCCGAAGCGGATTCCCGGCCCCAGCGCCGTGGACAAGCCGCAGGTCATTCCGGCCGAGGGAACGCGGCGGAAGCGCGTCGCGATCCTGAACGGCTGCGCCCAGCAGGTGCTGAACACCGCGATCAACGAGTCCACGGTCCGCCTGCTGACCCGCCACGGCGTCGAGGTGGTGGTGGCCAAGGGGGCCGGCTGCTGCGGCGCCCTCAACCACCATCTGGGCCAGACCGACAGCAGCCACGGCTTCGCCCGCGCCAACATCCTGGCCTGGACCCGGGAGATCGAGCGGGGCGGCCTGGACGCCATCGTGATCAATACGTCCGGCTGCGGAACGACCGTCAAGGACTACGGCTTCATGTTCCGCGAGGACAAGGAACTGGCCGACAAGGCGGCGCGCATCTCGGCCCTGGCGAAGGATGTCACCGAGTTCATGGCCGAGCTGGGCCTGGGCGAGCCGGTGGTCGAGACGGGGCAGGTGGTGGCCTATCATTCCGCCTGCTCGATGCAGCACGGCCAGAAGATCAAGACGCCGCCTCGCGCCCTGCTGGGCACCGCCGGCTTCCAGATCCGCGAAGTGCCGGAGGGGCACCTGTGCTGCGGTTCGGCCGGCACCTACAACCTGCTCCAGCCGGAGATCGCGACCAAGCTGCGGGACCGCAAGGTCCACAACATCGAGAGCACCAGGCCCCAGGTGATCGCCGCCGGCAATATCGGCTGCATGACCCAGATCGGGTCCGGCACCGGCATCCCGATCGTCCATACGGTCGAGCTGCTGGACTGGGCCACGGGCGGCCCGCTGCCTGAGGCCCTGAAGGGCAATCCGGCCTTCATTACGCGGCCGAAAGCGCCCCCGCAGGTCCAGGCGGCGGAGTAGGCGGGAGCGCCGGCGGCGTCAGGCCTGGCTGTTGCCCTCGACCCAGGCGATACGGAGGACGTTGGTATTGCCGGGGGTGCCGAAGGGGATGCCGGCGGTGATCACCAGCCGCTGGCCCTCGGTGGCGATACCGTCCTGGAAGGCGATGCGCGAGGCCTTCTGGACCATCTCGGCGAAGGTGGAGACGTCGCCCGTATTGACGCTGTGGACACCGTAGGACAGCACCAGCCGGCGGGCGGTCTCCAGCTTGGAGGTCAGGCACAGGATCGGCACGTCGGGACGTTCGCGGACCGCGCGGAGCGCCGTGGATCCCGACGTGGTGTAGGTCACGATGCAGGCGGCCGACACCGTGTGCGCGACCTGGCGGGCCGCGGCGGTGATCGCGTCGGCCGAGGTCCGCTGCGGGTCGGGGTGCTGGGCGTCCATGATGGCGCGGTAGAGCGGGTCGTGCTCGACCCGGCGGGCGATGCGGTCCATGATCGAGACGGCCTCGATCGGGTAGGCGCCGGTCGCGGTTTCCGCCGACAGCATCACGGCGTCGGCACCGTCATAGACGGCGGTCGCGACGTCCGACGCCTCGGCCCGGGTCGGGGCCGGCGAGCCGATCATGGATTCCAGCATCTGGGTCGCGACGATCACCGGCTTGCCGGCCATGCGCGACTCGCGGACGATCCGCTTCTGGATGCTGGGCACGTCCTCGGCCGGCATCTCGACGCCCAGGTCGCCGCGCGCGACCATGATGCCGTCGGCCATCTCGACCAGCTCGTCCAGGTGGGCGATGGCCGAGGGCTTCTCCAGCTTGACCAGGAGCGCCGCCCGGTTGGCGATCAGCCGGCGCGCCTCGGCGACGTCCTCCGGCCGCTGGACGAAGCTGAGCGCCACCCAGTCCACGCCGATGTCGAGCGCGTAGCGCAGGTCGTCGCGGTCTTTGGCGGTCAGCGGCGATAGCGGCAGCACGACGTTCGGGACGTTGACGCCCTTGCGGTCGGAAAGCTGGGTGCCGGTGACCACTTCCGTCTCGGCATGGTCGGGACCGCAGCTCAGCACGCGCAGGCGGACCCTGCCGTCGTCGAGCAGCAGGTCGGTGTCGGGGGTCAGCGCCTCGAAGATCTCCGGATGGGGCAGCTTGACCCTGGTCTCGTCGCCCGGTTCGTCGGACAGGTCGAGCCGGAACCGCATGCCGGGGCTCAGCTTGATCGGACCGTCGGCGAAACGGCCCACGCGGAGCTTCGGTCCCTGCAGGTCCGCCATGATGCAGATCGGGCGGCCGGTCTCTTTCTCCAGGGCCCGCAGGATCTCCAGCCGGGTGCCGTGGTCCTCCTGGACGCCATGGCTGAAATTGAGGCGGAACACGTCGACGCCGGCCTCGAACAGGGCGCGGATACGCTCCGGCGAGGACGTGCCCGGCCCGAGCGTCGCGACGATCTTGGTCGAGCGGGAACGCCGGATCGAACTGGCCTTGCGTTTCATGTGAGTCCCTTCTCGCGCGGATCTTGTTTCAGGAGGCTTCGCCCCGGCTGGAGGCGTCGGATGGTCGACAATGCCGGTGCCGGTCGTTCCGAAACGGACGGGGGCCGAGGATGGGGCATTGCCGAGCCAAAACTTGCCGTCCGGTGACGGATTGTCAATGCCGGGGGGCAGGGGCGGACATTTGGTATGGTTGCGTATGGCTTTTGCGCAATCGGGCCGGATCCGGAAAGTCTCGCTTCAAAATTGGGAAGGTCTTAAGCTTGGAATGGTTCACCCGAGGCGGCGGCTTTCATGCGTAGATCCGTGGTATTCGCAATTGCCCTTGGCTTGGCCATAGCCGTCGACTTCCAGCCGCGAAGCTTGCAGGCGGATCAGCCCGTAGCACAGATCAAGAATGCTTCCGGGACCGGAACAGTTACTCGCGGACCCCGGACCCTGGCGGTGGAGCCAGGCGTGGAACTTTATGAGAAGGACCGTATACAGACCGGTACAGATTCCAGTCTCGGCATCACTTTCAGGGATGGTACCCAGGTGTCGCTGGGCGAGAACAGTGATTTCGCGGTCGAAGAATTCGCCTTCGAGCCTCAGAAAGGAGTTCTTTCCTTCATCATGTCCCTGATGCAGGGATCCCTGGTCTATGTTTCGGGCCGGATCGCCGTCCTGGCGCCGGAAACCGTCCGGATCCGGACCGTGAACGGCACGGTCGGCGTTCGCGGCACCCGGTTCGCCGCCCGCGTTCCGGGGTCAGTGCCATGAGCGCGGCCCCGAGGGGCAGGGCGATGGGAGGCCTCCTTGCGTTGGGGATAGTCGGCTGCGCGGCCGTGCCGCCCGAAAACCCGGCCGGCCGGGCCGAAAGCGAGTTCCTGTTCGAACTGGCGGCCGCCTACCGGGAACTCGCCGCGAGCGAGGCGGAGCAGTACGATTGGCTGGACAGTCTGCGGTATCGGCACCGCGCCCTGGCGGCCACCGCGGGTCTGGTAGTCGAACCGTCGGTCCCGGGGGAACGCGGCCTGGACGGGGCGGATCTGAGGCGGCTCGGCGAGGCGCGCGCCGACCTGCTGTCCGTTCTCGATTCGAATGCCCGGATCCTGGCCCCCGTTCCGGCGGCGCGGGCGCAGGCCGCTTTCGACTGCTGGGCGGAGCAGCAGGAGGAGGGCTGGCAGGCGGACGACATCGCGCGCTGCCGGGACGGATTCGGCCGCCTGCTGGCGGAGGCGAGGCGCGCCACGCGGAGCGAACTGGTGGTCCTGCTGCCGGGAGGGACGGGCGCGGGAACGGTCTTGGTCGAGACCCGCGGCGGCCGTCAGGCGCTCGACCGGCCTTATGCGGCCAGCGCATCGGCCGATGGCGACGCACCGCCCGCCGATCGCGGCACCCTGACGCCCGCCGCCGTCTCCGGCCTGTTCGGCGAGCCGCTGGCCGCCGTGCCGCCGCCTCCGGCGAGCTTCATCCTCTATTTCGAGACGGGAGGCGAGGAACTGACCGGCCCGTCGCGCGATCTGCTCGCCGACCTGCTGGCGGAAGTCCGCCGGCGCCGGATGCCCGACCTGACGGTGGTCGGGCATACCGACCGGGTCGGCGCGGCGCCGGCCAACGAACGGCTGGCCAGGGCGCGGGCAGCGGCGGTGGCGAGGCTGCTTCAGGAGGAGGGCATCCCCGCCGGAGCCGTCGAGGTGAAGTCCTTCGGGGAAACGGACCAGCTGGTGCGGACCCCGGACGGGGTGGCGGAGCCGCGCAATCGGCGTGTCGAGGTGATGGTGCGCTGACCATGACGGCGATCCTGCCCATGTCCGGGGCGGCCCGGGAGCGCCGTGCGCGCCTGATGGCCGCCGCCATGCTGGCGGCATGCCTGCTGCTCCTGCGGTGGATCGATCCGCCGCCGCTGGAGGCGATGCGTCTGAAGGCCTTCGATCTGGCCGCCGTCTTCTGTCCGCCGTCCGAGCATCCCGGGCGCGTCGTGGCGGTCGATATCGACGATGCCAGCCTGGCGTCGGCCGGACTGTGGCCGTGGCCGCGCGTGGTCATGGCCCGGCTGGTCGAACGGCTGAAACAACTGCGCGTCGAGGCGGTCGTCTTTACCGTGGTTTTCGCCGAGCCGGATCGCTGGTCGCCGCCGCGGTTCGCCGGGGTGCCGGACCTGCCTCCGGGTGTTGCCGACGTCCTGGCCGACCTGCCGGATACCGACCGCGTGTTCGCCGATGCGCTGCGCAGCGTTCCGATCGTTCTTGCCCAGGCGCTGCGGCGCGAAGCCGGGCAACCGGACAGGGTCGCTCCGGCCGGCGCCCAGGGGCGTTTCGGCCTGATCGGGCCTGATGGCGGGTTCGGGCTGCCCGATCATTCCGCCGCGGTCGGCAACCTGCCGATCCTGCGGGAAGCCGCGGCCGGCGCCGGAGTTACCGCGCTGGCCGTGGATTCCGACGGTGTCGTGCGCCGGTTCGCCGCCGTCCTCCAGTCCGACGGCAAGCTGCTGCCCGGGCTCGGACCGGAGGCCGCCAGGGTCGCCGATGGCCGCTCCGGTTTCCTGGTCGAAGCCGGCCGGGCCGGGCTGGAGGCGGTGCGCGTCGGACCCCTGCGCGTACCGGTCGATGCGGAGGGCTGGTTCCGCCCGAGGCTGTGCGGGTTGGACCGCGTGCCGGTCGTCCGTGCAGCCGACCTGCTCGGCTCCGGCCCCGCTCCCGGCGGTGAGGTGCTGGGCGGACGCATCGCCGTGGTGGGCGTGTCGGCCCAGGGCATCGGCGGCGCGTGGCGGATCGCCGGGTCCGACCAGCCCGTTTCCGCTCCGATCCTGGAATCGGCCATGATCGGAGACCTGCTGGGGCAGCGCTGGCTCCAGCGGCCGGTTTACGCCGGGCTCCTGGAGATCATGGCCGCCTTGGGCGGCGTGATGGCGGTCGGTGCGCTGGGGAGCCGCCGGACCCGTCACGGCGTCTCCCTCGTCCTGGCAGTGGCGTCGGCGGGTACCGCCCTGCTGCTCCTCGAAACGGGAGGACTGCTGCTGGACTGGACGCTGCCGGTGCTCGCGATGGCGTTGGCTCCGCCGGTCGCCGGTTTCGTGGGTAGGCGGCGGGAGCGGGCGATCCGGCGTCGGCGCGACCGCCTGATGGGACAGGTCGTGGACGCCAGTCCCGACCCGATCTTGACGGTTTCGGCTGCCGGGGCGATCCAGTCCTGCAACGCGGCGGCCGCCTCGCTCGCGGCGCTTCCGCCGCCGGCGCTGGTCGGGCAGGCCGCCGGCCCGCTGTTCGGCCTGTCCCCGCCGGATCTGGAGAGTCTCGTCCGGCAGCGCCTTGCCGGGGTTCCGACGCCGCCGGTTGAAGTGGAGACGACGCGGCCCTGCGGGGCGCCGATGTTCCTGGAACTGGCGGTCGGGGTGCTGGACACCGCCTCGGCTGTCCTGATCGGCCGCGACATCACCCGGCGCAGAATGGCCCAGGACCGGCTTGCGCAGGCGCTGGCTGACAACGAAGCGCTGCTTCGGGAGATCCATCACCGGGTCAGGAACAACCTGCAGGGGATCTGGGGCATCATCGCGCTGGAGAAGTCCGGCCTGAGCGATGCCAGGGCGCTGGAACGCCTGTCCGCCATCCAGGACCGCCTGCTGGTGCTGGGGCGGATCCATGATCAGCTGGCCTTTTCCGGCGACCTGGCGCGGATCGATGTCGCGGCCCAGGTCGACCGCCTGTGCCGGTCACTCGCGGACCAGCGTCTGGAGGACGGGTGGATAGCCTTCGACATCCGGGTGGAAACCCTTCATTGCCATATCGAAACCGCCTTGCCGATGGGTCTGATAATCCACGAGACGGTAAACAACAGCCTGAAATTCGCCTTTCCCGAGGGGCGGCGGGGCTCTATCGCAGTCCAGCTGAAACGGCGGGCCGGTCTGGTGATCCTGGAGGTCTGGGATGACGGGGTGGGGCTGCCGCGCGTCGCCGGGACCGACACCGCGGCGGGCATCGGCCAAACCCTGCTGGCCGCGCTGGCGTCGCAGCTGGAAAGCTTCCCGGAAGTCTTGGGTCCGCCCGGCCACGGGGTGCGGCTGGCCATGCCGGACCGCCTGTTCGACTGAGCGGGCCGGGGCCTGCCGTTTCGCCCGGTTGCGCCGGTCCGCGGCAACCCCTACACAGGAGAACGGGCACGGGAGATCGGATTTTCCAGAGGGGCGGAGAGGCTTTGGACGGGGATCACGGGCAACGGGGGACCAGGGCGGAGGCCGCCGGTCCGGTCCAGGCGCTGAGCCGGTCGCTCGACCTGCTGGAGTGCATCGCCGCGGCCGGGGACGGCGTCGGCTCCGCCGAGCTGGCGGCCCTGACGGGCCAGCCGCCCAGCACCGCGCACCGGCTGCTCAAGAACCTGGAACAGCGGGGCTACGTGTCGTTCGACGAGGACCGGGGGCGCTGGTTCATCGGCGTGCAGGCCTTCACCGTGGGCGGCGCCTTCCTGCGCCGGCGCAACCATGCCCTGATCGCCCGCCCGGTCATGCGGCGCCTGATGGAGGAGTCGGGCGAAACCGTCAACCTGGCGGTCGAGGACAAGGGCGAGGCGGTCATCCTGACCCAGGTCGAATGCCGGGAGATGATGCGCGCCCTGTCCCAGCCGGGCACGCGCGCGCCGCTCTACTGCTCGGGCGTCGGCAAGGCCCTGCTGGCGGCCCTGCCGGAGGAGGAGTCGCTCGCGGTGCTGAAGGGCCTGCCGCTGAGGCGGATCACCGACCGGACGCTGACCGGGCCGGACGACCTCGCGAGGGACCTGGCCGAGACCCGGAAGCGCGGCTTCGCCGTCGACGACGAGGAGCACTCGGTCGGGCTGCGCTGCGTGGCGGCCGCGGTCCATGACGAGCATGGCCGGCCGCTCTGCGCCCTGTCGATCTCCGGCCCCGCCGTCCGGATCCCCGATGGGCGGATCGCCGAACTGGGAACCCTGGTCGGCCGCGCCGCCGGGGAGATCACCCGGGCGGTGGGCGGCGTGGTTCCGCAGCGCCGGGGCTGAGGCCGCTTATCCGGCGGCGGCGCCCGCCACCGGCGGCTTCTCCGCGCCGGCCTCGTCCCGGCGGCGCCGGGCGGCGTGGTAGTGGTCGAGCACCCAGGTCAGGTGGGCCGTCATGGCGGTCGCGGCGGCATCGGGATCGTGCCGGTCGATGGCGCGGTGGATCGCCCGGTGCTGGGCCAGCACGATCTTGTCCTCGGAGCGCTCGAACAGCTCGTGCCGGTGGAACTCCAGCATCTGGGTCAAGGTGTCGCGGATGACGGACAGGATGTGCATGTAGACCGGGCTGCCCGCCGCCTTGCCGATCGCGATGTGGAAGTCCACGTCGTCGGTCGCCCGCAGCTTGCCGCGCGACGGCTGCGCCATGGCGACCACGGTCCGGCCGATCTCGGCCACCTGCTCGGGCGTGGCGTTGACCGCGGCGCGGCGGGCCGCCCAGGACTCCAGGATCACCCGGATCTCGGCCAGGTCGTAGAGATTGTCGAACTTGACCCGGATCATCTCGGTCAGCGCCGGGTCCATGTCGCCGGCGGTGGAGAGCACCCGCGTGCCGCCGCCCTGGACCGCGGCCAGGAATCCCTGGGTCTTCAGCTGCTGCAAGGCGGCCCGGACCGAGACCCGGCTGACCTGCATCTGCTCGGCGAGCTGCCGCTCCCCCGGGAGCCGCTGGCCGGGCGTCAGCTCGCCGCGGGCGATCATGTCCAGGAGCTTCGTCGCGACCCTGTCGGAAACGCGGTCCGCGCCGGCCTTGGCGACGGGTTCGGCCGCTTCGCTCGTCTCGGTCACTTGGCGCCTTCCTCCGGGCCGGATCTTCGTTCGATAGGGTTTCCATGGTAATACCAGACGGCGTTTGACGCCAGGGGGTCCTGATCAGACCGTTCCGCGCACCGATCGGGGGCGCCGGCCTACCGGCTGCCCCGCCGGGCGATGAAGATGCCGGCCAGGACGATGGCGGCGCCGGCGGCCTGCCAGGCGCTCAGCGGTTCGTCCAGCAGGATCCAGGCGAACACGCCGGCGGCGGCGGGTTGCAGGAGCAGGCTGACCGAGGAGAAGGCCGGCGGCAGGTGGGCCAGGGCGTAGGCGATCAGGCTCTGCCCGCCGGCATGGCTGATCACGCCCAGGCCCGCCAGCACCAGCCAGCCGTACAGGCTGGGGGCGATCAGGCTTTCGCCCGACAGCAGGGCCAGGGGCATCAGGGTCAGGCCGGTCACCAGCCCGGTCCAGGTCATGATGGTGGCGGTCGAGAACTCCGCCCGCAGCCGGCCGACCGACAGGATGTAGCCGGCGTAGAACATGGCCGTGACGACGCCCAGCGCGTCGCCGAACAGGTGGCTGAGGCTGAGGTTCAGGCTCTCGCCCATCAGCACGACGGCACCGCCGATCGCCAGGGCCAGCCCGGCGATGAAGGTCCGCGAGAAGCGCTGCTTGAACACCGCCCAGGACACCAGCGTGACGAAAATCGGCGCGAAGTTGGCGAGCAGGGTCGAGTTGGCGACGGAGGTGAACTGGATCGACCAGTGCCAGACCGCCAGGTCCCCCGCGAAGAACAGGCCGGCCCAGGTCAGCCGCAGATAGTCCCTCCGGGTCGAGGGACGGCGGGGGGCCGCCGTGCCGCGCCCTTCCAGCGCCAGCCAGGCCAGCAGCACCGGCATGGCGAAGCCGATGCGCCAGAACGCCGTGGCGGTCGGCCCGATCTCGCTCAGCCGGACGAAGATCGGCGACAGCGCGATGCCGAGCGCGCCCACCAGCAGGGCGATAAGGGCGATCCGCGCTGCGCGGTCGGCCGCTATGGCCGCGGGGGACAGACCCGGGGCGATGGTCTTGGTCGAGGGGACCGGAGGGGTGGCCGGAGGGACGCTGGGCATCGGGAAGGTTCCGAAGGAGACGGGGCCGGGAAAGGGACGCGCGGGATGTGCATGGACACCCGGCGGGGGTGCCGTGGCAAGGGAGGATTTCGTCAGGGCGGCCATGCTCCCGGATTTCAGTGTCGCGGGGCATTTCGCCGCGCGGCGATTCGGGTATAGTGCGGGTCATGTCTGCTTCCTCCACGGCTCCCAAGCCCTCGGCGATGCCGCCGCTGCTCGGTCCCGGCGATCCGCCGCCGGTGACGGTCCTGAACCGCGAAGGCCGCGCGCCGGTCCTGCTGCTGTGCGACCACGCCTCCAACGCCATGCCCGCGTCGCTGGGGACGCTGGGGCTGGACGACGCGGCGCTGTCCCGGCACATCGCCTACGACATCGGTGCCGCCGACGTGACCCGGGCGCTGGTGGAGCGCTGGGACGCGGCGGCCGTGCTGTCCGGCTATTCCCGCCTGATCATCGATCTCAACCGCGACCTGGACGATCCGACGTCGATTCCGGTGATCAGCGACGGCGTGGTGGTGCCGGGCAACCGGGCGCTGGACCCGGCGGAGGCGGCGCAGCGGGTGGACGGGCTGTTCTGGCCGTACCACTCGACCGCGGCCGCCGAGATCGACCGGCTGCGCGGGCGCGGGCAGGTTCCGGCGGTCGTGTCGATCCACAGCTTCACCCCCGTGATGAACGGTATCGAGCGGCCCTGGCATATCGGCATCCTGTGGGACCGCGATCCCCGCATGCCGGTGCCGGTGATGGAACGGCTCCGGGCCGACGCCCGCCTGGTGGTCGGCGACAACGAGCCCTATACCGGCAAGGGCACGGAGGGATCGACCATCGACCGTCATGCGGTGGTGCCGGGGCTGCCCCATCTGCTGGTGGAGATCCGCCAGGACCTGATCGACACCCGCCATGGTGCCGCCGAATGGGCCGGCATCCTGGGCGAGGCCCTGGACGAGGTCCTGGCCGACCCTACCTTGTATCGCATCCAGCATTTCTGAGGATCATGGCTGCACCGGCCCCCAGCTTCACGCTCGGCATCGAAGAGGAATACCTGCTGGTAGACCGGCAGACCCGCGATATCGTGCCCGACCCGCCCGAGGACATGCTGGAGGCCTGCGCCGCCGTGGCGCCCGAGCAGGTCCATCCCGAGTTCCTGCGCTGCCAGATCGAGATCGGCACCCGCGTCTGCGCCGACCTGTCGGAGGCACGGACCGAACTGGCCCGGCTGCGCCGTTCGGTCGCCGGCGTGGCGGACCGCTACGGGCTGGCGCCTATCGCGGCCTCCACCCACCCGTTCGCGGTGTGGCTGCCGCAGAAGCACACCAACCGCGACCGCTACAACATGCTGGCCCGCGACATCGGGGCGCCGGCGCGACGGCTGATGATCTGCGGCATGCATGTCCATGTCGGGATCGAGGACGAGAACCTGCGCATCGACCTGATGAACCAGGTGCGCTACTTCCTGCCCCACCTGCTGGCGCTGTCCACCTCCTCGCCGTTCTGGCAGGGGCAGGACAGCGGGCTGAAGAGCTATCGGCTGGCGGTCTGGAACGAGCTGCCCCGCACGGGCATGCCGGAGGAGTACCAGAGCTTCGGCGAGTTCCAGCAGCAGGTCGGCGCCCTGGTCGATGCCGGGGTGATCGAGGACGCGACCAAGCTGTGGTGGGACATCCGCCCATCGGGCCGGTTCCCGACGCTGGAGATGCGGATCAGCGACATCTGCACCCGGCTGGACGACACGCTGACCGTCGCCGCCTTCTATGTCTGCCTGCTGCGCATGCTGTGGCGGCTGCGGCGCGGCAACGTCGCGTGGCGGCGCTACCGCAACCTGCTGCTGGAGGAGAATCGTTGGCGGGCGCAGCGCTACGGCTTCGACGCCGGCCTGATCGATTTCGGCCGAGGCGGCATCGTCCCCTATGGCGAGCTGCTGGAGGAGCTGATCGGCCTGCTGCGCGAGGACGCCGAGGCGCTGGGCTGCGTCGAGGCGATCGAGAACGCCCGGGGCATCGTGGCCCGGGGCACCAGCGCCCACCGGCAAGTCGCCGTCTACCAGGAGGCGCTGGCGGCCGGCGCCTCGGCGGAGGACGCGCTGAAGCTGGTGGTGGACTGGCTGATCGGCGAGACCCTGCACGGGCTGGAGCCGGCGGCGGCGGGCTGAGGGCGGCGGGCGCATCGGCGCGTTCCGCACGGTCCGTTCGGCACCGCTCCTCCCGACGAAGCGGTTGCGCCCGGCGGCGGGCGATGCCATGTCAAGCCGACGGCTTTCGCTTGGACGGGAGCGCTTTGGGGAGTGGACGACGATGACCGAACTGGACGAACGCACGCGCACCGAGCTTGAGGCCGCGGCCTTCCGGCAATTGGTCGAGCACCTGCGCAACCGCACCGACGTGCAGAACATCGACATGATGAACCTGGCGGGGTTCTGCCGGAACTGCCTGTCGAAATGGTACCGGGCCGCCGCCGAGGGCAAGGGGATGGAGATGAGCTACGACGAGGCGCGGGAGATCATCTACGGCATGCCCTATGAGGAGTGGAAGAGCAAGCACCAGTCCGAGGCATCGGCCGAGAAGCAGCAGGCCTTCGCGGCGGCGCAGGCCCGTTCGGACCACTGAGGGGCGGCGGCCCGGCCGGGCCGCGGGACAGGGCTTTTGACCGGTATTCCGTAGGTCGGCCTCGGCCGAAGGCCGACGCCGACGGAGGGAGCCGGGGCGTCGATGCAGGGCGTTGGAGTTCGCCCTGGCGGGCGAAGTCCGACCTACGGCATTCTCCCCCAGAAGGGGGTGGGGGACAAGATTCTCTGGGCGGGGCGTCGGCGGGGGTGCCCTTGGCCGTCGGATTGGCTATGGTGCCTCCGACAGGTCGTTTCTGGTGACGAGGAATTCATGACGGACACTTCAGTTGCGGCGCGGGCCGATGCCGGGCCGGCGAACGATGTCGGCGGTATCGCCGCCGATCGCCTGCGCTCGTTCGTGGAGCGCATCGAGCGACTCGAGGAAGAGAAGAAGGGCATCTCGGACGACATCAAGGATGTCTATCTCGAGGCCAAGGGCACCGGCTTCGACGTGAAGATCATCCGGACGATCATCCGGCTTCGCAAGAAGGCCAAGGAGGAGCGTCAGGAGGAAGAAGAGTTGATCGAGCTTTACAAGATGGCGCTCGGCATGGAGTGAGCCGACGCCATGCGGGCCACCGCGCTCGCCCGGTGAAGCGCCAGGTCGGCGACGAGGCGGGCGAGCCATGGATCGGTCCGGGGATCGTTTTGAGGATCGGCTCGCGTAATGCTGCGCCCGAAGGCCGCCCGGCGGCGGGCGATGCCGAGTCGGGCATCGGCGGCGAGGCGGGAGGCCAAGCGCCCGGCCGCCGCGATCCGCCCGGCGTCACGAGGGGCGCGGCCGCCCAAAAGTGCCGCCGACAGGGCCGCACGCGGCGGCGGGCCGGAAAAATCCAGATACAGGTCGGCCAGAAGAGTCGCCGGATCGGCGGCGTTGGGGTGCGAATCGTCCATCATGGGGCGATATGACCACAAACCCACCCCACTGTCAAAGGAATTTATTCCAATCCTAAGCCGCCGCCCTGGCCGTCTCCCGGCGGCCTACTGGCTGGCCCAGACGATCCGCGCCATCCAGGTGATCTCGGTCGGGCTGAGCGTGCGCAGCGGGTGGGCCGGGTTGATCGACTGGAGCTCGATCCGGTTGGCGGTCGAGCGCAGCAGCTGCTTGGCCATCACCTCGCCGCCGGTGGTCTTGACCACCACCCGGTCGCCGCGCCGCAGGCTGGCCGAGGGCGAGACGATGATGATGTCGCCGTCCCGGTAGACCGGCTCCATGCTGTCGCCGGTGATCTCCAGCGCATAGGCCTGGGGATCGCCGACATGCGGGAACTGCAACTCGTCCCAGCCGCTGCCGACGGGATAGCCCGCGTCGTCGAAGAAGCCCTGGGCGCCCGCCTGGGCATAGCCGATCACCGGGATGCGCTGGGTGGCGCCCGTGATCTGCTCGTTGTCGACCAGGCTGACGAAGTCGCTGAACGAGCTGGCGGTCGCCTCCAGCACCTTCGAGATGCTCTCGGTCGACGGCCAGCGCAGCTTCCCCTCGGTCGTGGTCCGCTTGCTCTTGTTGAAGGTCGTCGGGTCCAGCCCGGCCCGCCGCGCGAGGCCGGAGGCCGACAGCCCGTTCTGGGCTGCGAGGCGATCGATCGCCTGCCATATGTCTGCGTGTTTAAGCATGGGAACAATTTCACATATTCTGGTCCTCATGTCCCTAGGAACGTTTTCACAAAGAGCTTGACGTAGGAATTAAAGCGGAACATAAGGGGAACATCAAGGGGGTTCTTCCCGCCGGAAGACACCCTTTCCCGAAATCCCGTCCGCCCAGGAGGTGCCGCCTTGTCCGGCCACCCGTCCCCGTCATCCCGTCGGCACAATCCGCCTTCCCCCGCCGGAAACCCCGGCTCTCCGCGCCCGGTCCCGCTCTCCGACGATTGCGGAGTGCCGTTCGACAGCGCCGAGGAGGCCTGGTTCTGGTTCATCCAGGCGCAGGAGGCCCGCGCGTCCGGAGCCCGCATCGTCGCCGGCCGCGGCATGGTGCCGCGCCCCTGCGAGCCGCTCGACATGCTCCGCGTGGTCGACCGGCTGTACCGCCAGCGCAAGCTGATCCGCGACCACCTGCATGTGCTGGTCCATTACGGCCGCCGCCTGATGGCGCCCGACCCCGACCGCCGGCTGGAAGTGCGGGCGTCCGGCCTGTGGCGGGAGGCGCTGGACTTCCTGGACCCGATCCTGCGCGAGAAGGGCATCGTCGCCGATGCCCGGCTCGCGGGATGAGCGGCACCGTGTCGCCCGCCGCCCCGCCCCGCGCCGAGCCGCGGGCCTGGGTGGTGTTCTGCGGCGATGCCGACCTGTGGTGGCTGCGGCTGCTGCGGCCCGGCTTCCGCCACTGCTTCGTGGCGCTGAACGACGGCACCCACTGGATCACCGTGGACCCGCTGTCGCCGCATCTGGAGATCGCGGTCCAGCCGGTCGCCGCCGGCTTCGACCTGGTCGGCTGGTTCGCCGAGCGCGGGCACGCCGTGGTGGCGGCCCCGGTCCGGCGCGACCTGGACCGTCCGGCGCCCTGGGGGCCGTTCACCTGCGTCGAGGCGGCCAAGCGGGTGCTGGGGCTGCACGACCGCTGGGTGGTGACGCCCTGGCAGCTCTATCGGCGGCTGCTGGACCCGGCGGCGCCGGTGCCGTGCGGGGCCGCGGGTGCCGGTTCGCCGGCCTTTTCCTGAACAATCCATTCGAAATCCGAAGGAGCCTGTCCCCATGGCCAAGATGTTCTCACCTCCCAAGGCGCCGGTGGTCGTGACCCCGGCGACCATGGCACCGGCGGAAACCGTCAGCCCGGTGCTGACCGTGCCGGCCCCGACGCCTGTCCCGGTCCCGGCTCCCGTGGTTTCCAAGCCCGACCCCGTGCCGGCCAAGCCGATCGAGGAGCCGGCCGCCAAGCCGGCGGTGGTCGAGGCCGTGACGCCCGCGCCGACCACGCCCGCGCCGACGACGTCCACGGCCACCCAGGAGCGGGCCGATGCGCTGGCCGCCGCTGAGAAGGCGCTGGCCCGGCGCGACCGCAGCCTGACCGGCACGGTGCTGACTTCGTGGCGCGGCGTGCTCCAGCAGGCCGGAACCGGCGCCGCGCCGGCGCGCAAGCGCCTGCTGGGGGAATAGGGCGATGGACGCCCCGGCGCTGCTCCAGCGCTTCGGCGCAGCCAAGTCCAGGCGGAGCGTCTGGGAAGCCCACTGGCAGGAATGCTACGACCATGCCTTGCCCCACGGCGGCGGGTTCGGGCCGGGGGGAATCCCGGGCGAGCGCAAGTCCGACCGGCTGTTCGACGGCACCGCGGCCGACGCGGTCGAACAGCTCGCCGCCAGCCTGCTGGCCCAGCTGACGCCGCCTTGGTCGCGCTGGTTCGGCCTGGCGCCCGGGCCGGACTTGGACGACGCCGAGCGGGATGCCGCCGCCCCGGTGCTGGAGAAGGCGGCCATCACGCTCCAGTCGCACTTCGACCGGTCGAACTTCGCGGTCGAGATGCACCAATGCTATCTGGACCTGGTGACCGCCGGGACCGCCTGCCTGCTGTTCGAGGAGGCGGCGCCGGGCGATTACTCCGGCTTCCGCTTCACGGCGGTGCCGCTGGCCGAGGTCGTGCTGGAGGAGGGCGCCGACGGACGGCTGGACGGCACCTTCCGGCGCAGCGAGCTGACGCTGGCGCAGCTCCGGCTGCGGTTCCCCGACGCCGCCGTCCCGGACGCGCTGGAGCGGGAAGCCGCCCGCGATCCCCAGGCCCGCTTCGCGGTGGTCGAGGCGGTCCTGAAGGACGGCCCGGCCTACCGCTACAGCGTGATCCTGGACAGCGGGCTGGCGGAGGCGGCCGTCCTGGCGGAGGGGCGGTTCGCCCGGTCGCCCTTCATCAATTTCCGCTGGCTGAAGGCGCCGGGCGAGACCTATGGCCGGTCGCCGGTGATGAAGGCGCTGCCCGACATCAAGACCGCCAACAAGGTGGTCGAGCTGGTGCTCAAGAACGCCTCGATCGCGGTCACCGGCATCTGGCAAGCCGACGACGACGGGGTGCTAAACCCCGGCACGATCCGGCTGGTGCCCGGCACCATCATCCCCAAGGCGGTCGGGTCGGCGGGGCTGACGCCGCTGGCGGCGCCCGGCCGGTTCGACGTGTCGCAGCTGGTGCTCGACGACCTGCGGCGGCGCATCCGGCACGCCCTGCTGGTGGACCGGCTGGGGCAGGTGTCGGACGGCCGGATGACCGCGACCGAGGTGCTGGAGCGGTCGGCCGAGATGTCGCGCCTGCTGGGCGCCACCTATGGCCGGCTCCAGTCCGAGCTGCTGACGCCGCTGATGATGCGGGCCGTCGCGATCCTGCGCCGGCGCGGCGAGATCCCCGACGTCGCCGTGGACGGCAGGACGGTCGAGCTCCAGTACCGCTCGCCCCTGGCCCAGGCGCAGGCCCAGCGCGACGTCCAGGCGACGCTGCGCTGGCTGGAGGTGGCCGGCGGCCTCGGCAAGGACGCCGAGGCGGCGGTCGACCATGCCGCCGCGGCCCGCTGGCTCGGCCGCTCGTTCGGCGTCCCGGGCGAGCTGGTCCGGGCGGCGCCCGCGGCGGCGGAGTGAGTTTCTTTCTTCCTTCCTTTCGTTTCATCCTAAGGAGTGTGACCTATGAGCGAATCCCTGCTGATCGACCCCGCGGCTTCGGACCCGGTTTCCCCCGGCGCCGGCGTTCCCGACCGCGCCGCGCTGATGCGGATGCTGGGTGTGCCGGACGCGCCGGACGGCTATTGCATCCGGTGCGACCACGGGCTGTTCGAGGCCGACCCGGACCTGAACCAGCGGCTCCACGCCGCCGGCTTCACGCCCGAGCAGGCGCAGCTGCTGTACGACCTGGCGGCCGAGCGGCTGGTGCCGATGATCCGGCAGATCGCCTTCGAGTTCGAGGCGGAACGCGAGGTGATGCGGCTGGTCAGCCATTTCGGCGGCGAGGACGCCTGGCGTGAGATCTCCCGCCAGCTCCTGGCCTGGGCGAAGAAGAACCTGCCGGCGTCGGCGCTGGACGGCCTGACCACCAGCTATGACGGGGTGATCGCCCTTCACCGCATGATGACCGCGTCGGAGCCGGCGGCGCTCCGCGCGGCGGCCGAGACCCAGCCGGCGGGGAGCGAGGCCGACCTGCACAAGATGATGCGCGACCCGCGCTACTGGCGCGACCGCGACCCGGCGCTGCTCGCCAAGGTGACGGAGGGGTTCCGCCGGATGTATCCCGACCGCGAATAGAGCGGAACCCGATCAGGTTGAACCGCTCCGATCCTCGCGGCTGTGTTGTGCCCATGGCGCAACGCATCGGATCGGCCGTCTCGGGCGGATCGACCTGATCGGGTACAGCTCCGGTTGCCGAGGTCGGGAGCGTCGATTACCCTTGAACCGGAGAGTGACGGGAGGACCGCATGGCCATCACACGTGAGGATATCGACGCGGGGAGCATCGACTTTGCCGACGTGGCAACCGGCGAGACGCTTCCTCCCGTTCATCCCGGCGAGATCCTTTCCGAGGAGTTTCTCGGGCCGCTCCGCATTTCGGCTTACAGGCTGGCGAAGGACGTAGGAGTGCCGGCGACTCGGATCCACGCCATCGTCGCGGGCCGGCGCGGCATCACCGGCGATACCGCGCTCAGGCTCGGCCGGTATTTCGGCACGTCGGCGCAGATGTGGATCAATCTTCAGGCGCGGTATGATCTGGAGACGGCCCGCCGGGAAGCCGGCGCCAGGATCGCGGCGGAGGTCATGCCGTTCCGGGCCGCCTGAGCCGGACCTTCGGGGAATAGAGGTGTGCCCGATCAGGTTGAACCGCTCCGGTCCTCGCAGCCGGCCGTTCCACTCGGCGCACTGTGTTGCGCCATGGGCGCAACGCATCGGATCGGCTGTCTCGGGCGGATCGAGTGGTTTGAGGTAGAATCAAAGATTGAGGTCTGTTCCGAAATCCTCTCTCTCGCGGCAGCTTGTCTGTTGGCGCACTTATTCATTTTTTCATATTGATTCAGGATCAAACATCGGCGTGTGTTTTCAAAGGCGGTCAAGAGGCGCCTCAGCAAGTGTATGAGAGGAGGCCCGAGTCATCGGAAGAATGATTGCGGAACGCGCCCCACGGCTGTGCGGCACGGTATTTGCCTGTCAACCATTAAGAACCTTCCTGGCGACTGTTTTCTCCTTCGGTTCGTCATCCGCGGGCTTGACCCGCGGATCTCAAGGCACGGAGGCTTCGATGCTTCCCGCGAACGATGGCCGGATCAAGTCCGGCCATGACGAAAACGGAGTGTTTCTGCCCGCGATCAACCCTTTCGCAGAATAAACAATCACCGTGCCGGACAGCCGTGGGCGCGCCCGGCTCATCTACAGCAGCCATGCCGAAACCGCGGAGTGACTGGCATCAGGCAGAACAGGCAAGGGCCGGTGTGGGCCGCCGAGGGAACCGATCTTGACGGTCGGTTCCTGAGGATTCCCGTTTCGGTAAGGGAAGCGAACCACGTCATCATCGTCGTCTCCGCCATTGAACTGTGAGTTCGGAGGAAGTCGTAATGGAGTCCTGCATTGCGTGCGGCGCTTCGACCGACAAGGTCGAGTTGCTGCCGACGTACGACGCCGACGTGATCGGCATTCCGGTCACCCTTCGCAACGGCGTGCTCCGCCATAGCTGCGACAGTTGCGGCTTCGAGGGTATCGAACTGGTCGACAGCGAGAACCTTTCGGCCGCCGTCGCGGTGGCCCGCATCCTTCTTCCCGTGCGTCTGACCGGGGATGAGATCCGCTTCCTGCGCAAGGCATGCCGGATGAACGGCAAGCAGTTCGCGGCCGAGCTGGGCAACGACAATACGACGCTGTCCCGCTGGGAAAACGGAACGCCCATCGGCGATTTCGCGGAGAGGTCGCTGAGGGATACCGTCTGGAGCCTGCTGTACAAGCGGGTCCCCGCCATCCAGGTGGAGCCCGGCCATTTCAAGCGGATGGAGATCTGTCAGCCGGGTGACGGGCAGCCGACCCCGCGCCTCGTCCTGGAGCGAGTCCGGCTCAAGGATGCCGCCCGCCGGACCAAGACGGACGAGTGGGACATCTTCGACGATGAACAGCTCGCCGCCTGAACCGGGCCTTCGGTGAAAATTCGCGGAGCGATGAAAAAGGGCTTGACCGACAAGGAATAAAAACCTAATACTCTCCCCGTCAACACCAGAACTCCGTCCACCGGGCCGGACCGCACCTCGCGGTCCGGCCTTTTTCTTTGCCCGCGTCACGGCGGGCCTTCCAGAAAGGGTCGCGCATCCATGTCCACCACCATCGACAGGGCCTTCGTCAAGCAGTTCGAGCGCGAGGTCCACGAGAGCTTCCAGCGGATGGGCTCCAAGCTGCGCAACACGGTGCGCAGCAAGGGCGACGTCCGCGCCGCCTCGACCATCTTCCAGAAGGTCGGCAAGGGGGTCGCCTCGCCCAAGGCGCGCCACGGCGCGGTCCCGGTGATGAACATCGACCACGCGCCGGTCGAATGCATCCTGACCGACTATTACGCCGGCGACTGGGTCGACAAGCTGGACGAGCTGAAGACCAACATCGACGAGCGCTCGGTCATCACCAACGCCGGCGCCTATGCGCTGGGGCGCAAGACCGACGACCTGATCATCGCCCAGCTGGACACCTCGGTCAGCTATGCCGGCCTCGCCACCGACGGCCTGACCAAGGCCAAGGTGCTGGCCGCGTTCGAGACGCTGGGCCAGGCCGACGTTCCCGACGACGGCCAGCGCTACGCGGTGGTCGGCTGGAAGCAGTGGAGCCAGCTGCTGGGGATCGAGGAGTTCGCCAAGTCCGACTATGTCGGGCCGGACGAGCTGCCGTGGCGCGGCACCCAGGCCAAGCGCTGGCTGGGCACCCTGTGGATCCCCCATTCCGGCCTGACTCTGAACGGCAACGTTCGACTCTGCCACTGGTACCACAAGACGGCGGTCGGGCACGCGGCCGGCGCCGACGTCACCACCGACGTGACCTGGCACGGCGACCGCGCCTCGCACTTCGTCAACAACATGATGAGCCAGGGCGCCTGCCTGATCGACACCACCGGAGTCGTCACCCTGCGCTGCCTCGAGAACTGATCGATCCCCCATCCCCAGGAGTTCCGAAGATGGCCTTCAAGACCAAGGACCTGAGCGTCCTCGCCTACGCCAACGGCTTCACGCTCTGGCACTACGTGACCGGCGACCTCGCGGCGGACGCCGACACCGCCGGCTATTTCAACGCCGCCTCCGACATGCTGCGGGTCGGCGACATGATCATGGCCAACCTCGACGCCGACGGGACGCCCCAGGCCGGCATCCTGCTGGTCGCCTCCAACAGCGGCGGCACCGTGGACGTCGCCAACCTGACCCAGGTCGGCGCCTCCAACGGCGACTGATCCCGCCCCCCTGCCAGAGGAGAACCACCCCATGGCGCTGACCCCGATCGGTCTGTGCAGCAGGGCCCTGATCAAGATCGGGGCAGCTTCCATCACCGGCTTCACCGACGGCACCGCCGAGGCGGAGGTCGCGGACGCGCTCTACGGGCCGACCCGCGACGCGCTGCTCTCGGCCAACGCCTGGAGCTTCGCGACGGTCCAGGCGACGCTGGCCCGGCTGGCCGAGGCGCCCCTCGGCGACCACGGCTTCGCCCATGCCCTGCCGGTCGATTTCCTGCGGGCGCTGTCCGCCGGGACGCCCGGCCGGGGGCGGGGCATCGGCTACAGGATCGTCGGCACCACGCTCCAGTCGGATAGCGACCAGGTCACCCTGACCTATGTCAGCCGCCCGGCAGAGGCAGCGTTCCCGCCCTTCTTCGACCAGGCGCTGATCGCCCGGCTGGCGGCGGAGTTCTGCCTGCCGCTGACCGAGAACACCAGCCGGGCGGAGGCGCTGGCCCGGCTGGCGGAGGCGGAGTTCCGGCGCGCCCGGCTGATCGACGTGCAGCAGGACAGCCAGCCGGGCTTCGAGGACTTCACCCTGGTCGAGGCGCGCGGCCGATGACCCGGGTCCGGATCCTGAAGACCAACTTCACCGGCGGCGAGATCTCCCGCCTGCTGCTGGGGCGCGGCGACCTCCGGGCCTACGACAACGGGGCGCTGACCCTGCGCAACCTGCTGATCCACCCGACCGGCGGGATCACCCGGCGGCCGGGCATGGCCTTCTCGGCCGCGGCGCGGGGGCCGGGGCGGCTGGTCGCGTTCGAGTTCAGCACCGAGCAGACCTACCTGCTGGCCTTCTCGGAATACCGCATCGACGTGCTGCGCGGCGACGCCGTCGTGGCGACCGTCGAGTCCCCTTGGACGGCGTCGCAGCTGGGCCAGATCACCTGGACCCAGAGCGGCGACACCCTGCTGGTCTGCCATCCCGACGTCGCCCCGCGCAAGCTGAAGCGTACGGGAGAGACCGCGTGGTCGCTGGAGGAGTGGCAATTCCTGGTGGAAGGGGGCGCTATCCGCCAGCCCTGGTACCGCTTCGCGCCGGCCGGCGTGACCCTGACCGCCGACGGGACCACCGGGACGGTCGTCCTGACCGCCTCGGCCGCCGTGTTCCAGCCGGGGCACGCGGGCGTCAGGCTGCGGGTCGCGGGCCGCCAAGTCACCGTCGTGGACGTGCTGTCTGGGACGCAGGTGCGGGTGCTGGCGGCCGAGGCGCTGACCGGGACGGCGGCCACGGCGGTGTGGGACGAGCAGGCCTTCTCGCCCCTGCGGGGCTATCCGGTCTCGGCCGCGTTCCATCAGGACCGGCTGGTGATCGGCGGCTCGCGCGAGCTGCCGAACCGGCTGTGGCTGTCCCGCTCCGCCGACATCTGGAACTTCGACCTGGGCACCGGGCTGGACGACGAGGCGATCGAGTTCGGCATCCTGTCCGACCAGATCAACGCGATCCGGGCGGTGTTCTCGGGCCGGCACCTGCAGGTCTTCACCTCGGGGGCGGAGTGGATGGTGACGGGGGAGCCGCTGACGCCCCAGACCATCCAGCTCAACCGCCAGACCCGCATCGGCTCGCCGACCGACCGCTCGGTGGCGCCGCGCGACGTTGACGGGGCGACCCTGTTCGTGTCGCGCAACGGCCGGGAGATCCGGGAGTTCCTGTTCGCCGACAGCGAGCAGGCCTATCAGGCGACCGACCTCGCGCTGCTGGCCCGGCATCTGGTGGTCCGCCCGGTGGACCAGGACTACGACCAGGGACGCCGGCTGATGCTGATCGTCATGGCCGACGGCACGCTGGGAGCCTTGACCCTGTTCCGCGCCGAGCAGGTCACCGCCTGGACCCGGATCGACACCGGCGGGACGATCCATTCCGTCGCGGTGGTCGGCGACGACGTCCATCTGCTGGTCCAGCGGCCGGAAGGCTTCTCGACCCGCTGGAACATCGAGCGGCTGGACGACGCGCTCCACCTGGATGCCGGCCTGTACGGCGAGAGCGACGAACCGGCCGCCGTGTGGTCGGGGCTCGACCACCTGGAGGGGCGGGCCGTCGCGGTGGTGGCCGACGGCGTGCTTCGGCCGGACGCGACGGTGTCCGGCGGGGCCATAACCCTGGACCCGCCGGCCCGCACGGTGGAGGCGGGGCTGCCCTTCACCCATGTGGTCGAACCGCTGCCGCCCAGCCCGCTGTCCACCGGCGGCGGCCGGGGGCCGGCGCTCCGGCTGGTCCAGGCGGTCTTCCAGCTGGAGGACACCGCCGCGCTGCGGGCCGACGTCGGCGCCGGCCTGACTGATTTCCCGTTACGCCGGCTGGGCGACGCGGCGCTCGGCGACGCGGCCCCGCAACGGGTCAGCGGCGACCGCCGGCTGCGCTCGCTCGGCTGGGCGCGCGACCAGACCGCACCGCTGTGGCGGATCGAGCAGGACGCTCCCCTGCCGTTCACGCTGCTCTCCGTAACCATGGAATTGAAGGTGAACGACTGATGGGTGGCATTGCCAACGTGGCCTTGCAGGCCCTGCCGGTGATCTCCAGCGCGCAGCGGGTGGTCAACGGCTTCTCCAGCGCGTCGGACGCCCGCAAGGCGGCGGAGGCCGAGGCCCGGCAGAGGGCCGAGGAGCTGGAGTTCGAAAGGCAGAAGGAGGCGAACCGCCAGCGGGAGCTGGCCGACCAGAAACGCCACGCCGAGGAGGTGCTGCGCGAGACCCACGCCCTCCAGACCCGCCGGCTCCTCCAGGACCAGGAGGCGGCGGCAGAGGCGCAGCGGGCCGACATCGAGACCCGCCGTGCCCAGATCCAGGCCAGCGCCGAGGCCGACGAGGCGGCCCGCCGCGATGCCCTTCGCCGGGCGGTCGGGCGCACCCGCACCAGCCTGGGAACGCGAGGCGGCGGCACCTCAGATGGGTCCGGGGAGGCGGTGCTGCTGGGGCTGGTCAACCGGACCGACGCCGACAGCCGGAACGCCCAGGCGGTCGAGCGGCTGCGCGGGCAGGCGCTGTCCCAGGAGTCCGAGGATACCCGCCGGCGCAACCTGCTGGACCAGTCTCAGCTTGCCGAGCGCCAGCGGCTCGAACTGTTCGGCAACGCCTATTAGGGGCGGCACGGGAAGTGGACACATCATGACCGGACACATCAAGATCGGCGCGGTCCCCCCGCGTCGGCACTATATCGCGGACGGGACCCAGCGGGCCTTCGCCTATCCGTTCCCGATCTTCGCGTCGGAGGACCTCGAGGTCCATCTCGACGCCGCGCTGCAGACCGGCGGCTTCACGGTGACCGGAAGCGGCGCCACGGCGGGCGGCACCGTCACCTTCGACGTGGCCCCGCCCGAGGGTGTCCAGGTCACGCTGCTGCGCCGGCTGCCCTACGAGCGGGTTACCGACTTCCTGGAGAGCGGCGCGCTGCCGGCCCGGTCGCTCAACGACGAGTTCGATTACCTGACCGCCTGCGTCCAGCAGCTCGCCGACGACGCGCTGCTGACGCTTCGCTACGCCGCGACCGACCTGCCGGCCTCCTCGCTGCTGCCCGGACGGGCGGCGCGGGCGAACCGGCTGCTGGCGTTCGACGGCGGCGGCAACCCGACCGTGACTCCGGCGGTGGACGCCGACGCGCTGAGCAGCTTCGTGGCCCCGGGAGCGGGCGCGGTCCGGCGCTCGATCCGGGACAAGCTGGCCGACGTGGCGTCGGTGCGGGACTACGGCGCGGTGGGCGACGGCATCGCCGACGACACCCTGGCGATCCAGGCCGCGCTGACGGCCGCCACGTCCGTCTTCGTGCCGCCGGGCCTCTACCGGGTGACCGGGACGCTGCCGGTGGGATACGGGCAGACGCTGCACGGGTCGGGCGCCGGGTCGATCCTGCGCGCGGACGGAGAGGGCTTTCCGGTCGTCCTGCTGCCCGACAGCTACGCCAGCCTGCACCATCTGCGGATCGAGCAGGGCAGCGTCGGCATCAAGCTGACCGGGCGCGACGGGCCGTGCGTCCAGAACGCCGTCCATGACGTGACGGTGTGGGACACCGGGACCGGGATCGTGCTGGACGGCGGCGACAGCCCGGACCGGCCCTGCTACTGGAACAACTTCGCCCGGGTGCTGGTGGTCCGCCACCTGCTGCACGGCGTCCACCTGGTCCGCACCGGGGAAGGCGACACGCCGAACGCCAACAAGTTCCACTGCGTCCGCGTCTATTCGCTGGCGGTGCCCAGCGCCGGGTCGGGCTTCTATGTCCAGCACGGGCGCTACAACAACGCCTTCGTCGATTGCGAGGCGAACCTGTCCACCACCGCCCATTCCTGCTTCCGGATCGGGCCGGACACCGACAAGAACCTGCTGGTCAACCTCTATACCGAATCGGTCGGCGGCGTGCCGAACGTCTACCTGGAGGCGGGCTCGCGGGAGACCTCGATCACCAACCTGTTCTCGGCGAGCGGCGGGCCGGCGATCTGGGACCAGTCCGGCGGCGAGTTCACGGCCTACAACGCGGGCTATCCCGCCAAGAACCGGTTCAAGAAGAGCCAGGTCACCGACCTGACGGTGGAGGCGATGCGGTACGAAACCCGCTTCGTCGATCCGGTCGCGGGCGGGCTGGTGCTGCCGGACATGACGCGCTCGGTCCATCTGGTCAGCGCCTTCAACGGCGCTGTCGAGTTCCGCCTTCCGGCCCCGCTGGATGCCGAGGGGCGGTCGCTGACGGTCAAGAAGATGGACCTGAGCGGCAACGCCGTGACGGTCACCGACGCCACCGGATCGGGGCCGGACGGCAGGCCGTTCCCGCTCGGCAGCCGGTACGATTTCGTCACCGTCGTCTCCAACGGGGCGGCGTGGTGGATCACGGCGGCCCACGCGGTGCCGGGCAACGCCGGCTTCTTCGAGGGCGGCAGCCTGTTCGAGCCGGACCTGGCGCGATGCTTCTACCTGGTCAGCGCCTATGGCGGTCCGACCGAGGTCCGACTGCCGGCCCCGTCCGCCACCCTGGCGGTGGGGCGCACCGTCACGATCAAGAAATCCGACGTCAGCGGCAATGCCGTGACCGTCACCCAGGCGGGCGGCGGCGGACCCGACGGCGAGGCCATCGCGCTCGTCGAGAAGGGGCATGCGGTGACCGCGATGTCCAACGGCGCCGCCTGGCACATCCTGGCGCGCAACCCATGAAAGGACCTGGAACCCGATGCTCGATGAAGGACAGGATATGCGGACCACCCTGCTGGCGGTGGTCCTGCCGCCGGCGGTGAAGCGGGCCGTCGAAGCCTACGGGAAGATCTGCGAAGTCCCGCCGCCCGGCGATCCGAAGGAGTTCACCGCCCTCCAGGGCGCCTGCAAGGCGGCGATCAGCCACCTGACGGCTCTGTTCCAGCTCCACCGGCTGGTCACGGCGACGCTGCCGAAGGCGGAGCCGGACGGTGCCGCCCCAGGCGATGGCGCTCCGGGCGATCCGTTCGCCGAGGTCTATGCCCGGGCGGCGCGCACGATCGCCGAACTAGACGGGACGGATGCCCCGGACGGGGACTGAACGGCGGTGGAAAGGTTCGAGAGTTTCAGGGATTTCCTGATCGTGTGGAACACGTTCCAGGACCTGCCGTCGCCCGACCACCACATGCGCATCGCCGAATGGCTGACCACGGGCTGGTACGGGGGAGACCGCCGGCTCCTGCTGATGGCGTTCCGCAACAGCGGGAAATCGACCGTGGTCGGGCTGTTCGCGGCTTGGCTGCTGAAGACCGATCCTTCCCTGAGGATCATGGTGCTGGCGGCCGACCTGGCGCTGGCCAAGAAGATGGTCCGCACCGTCAAGCGGATCGTCGAACGCCACCCCCAGACCCAGGGCCTCAAGCCCGAGCGGGCCGACCAGTGGGCCAGCGACCAGTTCACCGTCCGGCGTCCGATGGAACTGCGCGATCCCAGCATGCTGGCCCGCGGGATCGGGGCGAACCTGACCGGCAGCCGGGCCGACGTCGTGATCTGCGACGACGTGGAGGTCCCGCGCACCTGCGACACCGCGCCGAAACGGGAGGACCTGCGCGAGCGGCTGAGCGAGATCGACTATATCCTGGTGCCCGGCGGCATGCAGCTCTATGTCGGCACGCCGCACAGCTACTACACTATCTATGCCGACGAGCCGCGTGCCGAGATCGGCGAGGCCGTTCCCTTCCTCGACGGGTTCCAGCGGCTGCTGATCCCGATCCGGGACGCCGACGGGAAAAGCGCCTGGCCGACGCGCTTCCCGGACGAGGCGATCGAACGCATCCGCCGGGCGACGGGGCCGAACAAGTTCGAGAGCCAGATGATGCTGAAGCCGGTCAGCATCGCCGACGGGCGGCTCGACCCGGACCGCCTGCTGCCCTACGAGGCCGAGCTGGACTACCGCGAGGCCCGCGGCATTCCGGTGCTGATGCTGGGCGACCGGCGGATGGTCTCGGCCAGCTGCTGGTGGGACCCGGCCTACGGGGCGCCTGAGGGCGCCGCGCGGGAGGGCAGGGCGGGCGACGGCAGCGTCCTGGCCGCCGTCTTCTCCGACGCCGACGGAGGCTACTGGCTGCACCGGATCCGCTACCTGACGGCGGTTCCGGACGGCGACGACCACGAGGCGGCGCAGCAGTGCCGGCAGGTGGCGGAGTTCCTGCGCGACCTCCATTTGCCGTCGGTCATGCTGGAGACCAACGGCGTGGGCAAGTTCCTGCCCGGCATCCTGCGGCGGGAGCTGGCCCGGTGCGGGGTCGGGGCCTCGGTCGTGGAGAAGAGCTCCAGCGTGCCGAAGGACCGCCGCATCCTGGAGGCGTTCGACGCCGTGCTGGCCGCCGGCGCGCTGCATGCCCACCGCAGCGTCTGGGACACGCCTTTCGTGCGGGAAATGCGCGAGTGGCGCCCCGGCGGCCGGCACAAGGGCCATGACGACGGCCTGGACGCCGTCGCCGGCTGCCTGTCGAACGAGCCGGTCCGTTTCAGCGCGGTCGGCAGGCCCGGCCGGAGCGCCGATTGGCGCGGTGGCCCGCCGGGCCGGGCCGTGACCGATTTCAAAGTGTGACCTTCCCGCCAGCGGGAATGACCGGGCCGCCCATTCGGGGCGGCCTTTTTTCGTCCTGATCAGGAGAAAGCCAAATGCCTGAAGCTTCCGGGATCAATCTCTCCTGGTGGATCACCGTCGTCGAGCTGCCGATGCTGGCCGCCCTGTTCTGGCTGATCTGGCATGTCCGCCAGGAGTCGGAGGAGGCGCTCGACCGTGTCCACCGCCTGTCCGAGACGGCGCTGTCCCAGATGCGGGGGAGCCTGTCCGCCTACAAGCTGGAGGTCGCCAAGACCTACGTGTCCGTCGGCTACCTGAAGGACGTCGAGCGCCGGCTGACCGACCACCTGCTGCGGATCGACGCGAAGCTGGACGGGGCGGCCCTGATCCAGGCCGAGCGGTCGGGAGAGCGGCGATGACCCGCCGGAGGCTGGTGCCTATCCCGTCGCCGGCTGCCTCGCCCGCCACCCGGCCCGTCCAGGACCGGCCGGACGACGGCACCGTCGATACCTTCGCCCGCACCCTGTGGGGAGAGGCGCGCACCGAGACGCTACGCGGCATCGAGGCGTTGGCAGCCGTCGTCATGAACCGGGCGGCCCTGGAGCCCGGCGTCGCCATCGCCGACATCTGTCGGCGGTTTCCCTGCTGGAGCGCCGACAACCCGGAGCGGTTCCGGCTTTCGGTCGTCCAGCCCTCCGTTCCGGCGGGGAGCGGCAGGGCTTCGTCCGACGCCCTGCTGTTCGCGACCTGCCTGCGGATCGCCCGGCGGGCGGCGGCCGGCCTGCTGGACGATCCGACCGGGGGCGCCACCCTGTACCATGACGGCGGGGTCCTGCCGGATTGGGCGGCTCGGCTGGCACCGACCGCGGAGATCGGCGACCGCCTGTTCTACGCGGCCGCTGAACCGGCGGGCGGGGAATCCGGAAGCGGGGTGCCCTCATGATCCCGCTGGCGCTGGCCCAGCTTGGGCTCCCGCTGCTCCTGAAGGCGGTCGGGGCGGGGCTGGAGAAGATCGACGGCCCCGTCGCGGCCCAGGCCGCGCAGGCCGTCCGGGCGGTGGATGCCGCGGTGGGCGACGGCAGCATCCCGGCAGCGAAGGTCGCCGAGGCGAACCGCCACGTGGAACGGATGGCCGAGCTGGACTCCGCCGACCGGCGGGTCGCGCTGACCGAAGTGAACCGGAGCCTGCGGGCGGAGGTCGCGTCGGAGGATGCCTATGTCCGGCGGATGCGGCCGACCTTCGGCTATATCATGGCGCTGACCTGGCTCGCCCAGATGCTCGCCATAGCCTGGGTGATCGTCACCGACCCCGGGCAGGCGAACCTGGTCATCACGGCGATGACCTCCCTGGGCACGATCTGGACGGTCGGTCTCAGCGTGCTGGGCATCTATGTCTACAAGAGGTCCGACGACAAGCGGGTCGCGGCGGGCGACGGGCCGGAGTCCGGGCCGTTCGCTTTCCTGGCGCGCCGGGCCGGAAAGGGGGCGTCCTGACGCGTGGCGGCCGCGGCGGCATCATGCCGCCGCGCCGTCAGGGGCCGGACCGTCAAGCCGGGGCGGGACGTCAGCCTTCCTCGTTGATCATCGCCTGATAGATCTTCCAGGCGGTCTCGACGCTGACGTGGCCCGAACGGGCGCCGGCGGTCAGCATCGCGGTGGTCGGCTTGATGGGGACGCTGACCAGGCCGGTATCGCCCATGGTCTCGACCACGTTCAGCGCGTAGTTCATCGCGTTGCTCGAAGGCCGCTTCTCGTCGATTTGGTAATGCAGTCGCGTATCCATGGTTTCCTCCTCCTGGTGGTGAACCTGCAGAGGCAAGATTGATGCCAGTCACCCAAGGGTCCGATCGTTACCTCGGACAAGAAACAAAACGCATGGCGGAACATGGGTTTAACGGATATGCCGCGATGGCGTCGGCCGAATCCAACCCTATCGCTATGGTTAGCGACAGATTAGCAACCAGTCCGGCTTTGCAAATTGCCGAAAGATCCGCGCATCGGGTCTCGCATTCTGCAAAGCGAATAGGGTTATTCCACGGAAGACGCCCGGCCTTTGCACCGCGGCGCGTTTGGGCTAGTGTCCCGGCCATGACCAGCGACACCGTCATCTATCATATGTGCCGGGCCGAGGAATGGGCGGCGGCCGAGCGCTCCGGAAGCTATCCAGGCTCGTCCCAGGATGCTGCCGACGGCTTCATCCATTTCTCCACCGCCGCCCAGATCGTCGAGAGCGCCGCCAAGCACAGGAAGGGGCAGGCCGGCTTGGTCCTGCTGACGGTGCGCGCCGACCGGCTGGGACCCGCCCTGAAATGGGAGCCGTCACGCGGCGGGCAACTCTTCCCCCATCTCTACGGCGCCCTGCCGGTCGAGGCGGTCGTCGCGGTCGATCCCCTGCCGCTGGGTCCAGATGGTCGGCACCGCTTCCCGCAGGCCCTCGCCGACGATCCCCGGAGTATTGACGGAAATTGATCGACCTCTTTCCCGTCGCGGGGCCACTGCTCCGCCGTCTCGATCCGGAAACGGCCCACGGCCTCACCGTCTCTGCTCTGAAGACCGGCTTGGTGCCGGCCAACCGCGCCGCCGCCGATCCGGCCCTGGCCTGCCGCCTGTGGGGGCTGGACTTCGCCAATCCGGTCGGCCTCGCCGCCGGGTTCGACAAGAACGCGGAGGTCCCGGACGCCATGCTGGCCCAGGGCTTCGGCTTCGTCGAGGTGGGCAGCGTGACGCCCCGCCCGCAGCCGGGCAATCCGCGTCCGCGCGTGTTCCGCCTGCCGGAGCAGCGGGCGTTGATCAACCGCTACGGTTTCAACAATGACGGGCTGGACATCGTCGCCGCCCGACTGGAGGCCCGGTCGGGCCGGCCGGGGCTGGTCGGTGCCAATGTCGGCAAGAACAAGGAGACGGCGGACGCCGCGGCCGACTACGCGATCGGCATACGCCGGCTGGCCCGGCTCGCGGATTACCTGGTGGTCAACGTCTCGTCGCCCAACACGCCCGGCCTGCGCACGCTCCAGGGCCGCGGACCGCTGGCCGAACTGCTCGACCGCTCGCTGGCCGCGCGCGCCGAGACGGCCGCCGCCGGCAAGGCGCCGCCGCTGCTGCTGAAGATCGCGCCGGACCTGACCGACGAGGACAAGGGCGATATCGCGGAAGTGGCGCTGGCCAGCGGCATCGACGGGTTGATCGTCTCCAACACGACGGTCTCCCGCCCTCCCGGACTGCCGCCGGCGGTCGCGGCCGAGACCGGCGGGCTGAGCGGGGCTCCCCTGAAGGCGGCGTCCACCGCCGTGCTGGCGGACATGTACCGCCTGACCGGAGGCAGGCTTCCGCTGGTCGGATGCGGCGGCATCGAGTCCGGCCGCGACGCCTATGCCAAGGTCCGCGCCGGCGCCTCGCTGGTCCAGCTCTATACCGCCCTGGTCTACCGGGGGCCGCGTCTCGTGAGCGAGATCAACCGCGACCTTGCTGCCCTTTTGCGCGCCGACGGGTTCTCTTCCCTGAAGGACGCCGTCGGGGCCGACCACCGGCGGGCTTCACCCGTTTCTCCCGCAGCTTGAAGGGCGACATGCATTCCGAAGAAACTCCCGCGGCGGTCCCGCTCCATCCCGGGATCGCCGCGCTGGCAAACCGCTATGACGGCTACATCCTCGATCTCTGGGGAGTCCTGCACAACGGTGTCGAAGCCTATCCGGGCGTGATCGACTGCCTGGACCGGCTGAGGGCCCGGGGCAAGCGCGTCTGCCTGCTGTCCAACGCGCCGCGCCGCTGCGCCGGCGTCGCGGAGAAGCTGGCCGGCATGGGCATCACGCCGGACCATTACGACCACCTGATGACCTCCGGCGAGGCCACGCACGACGCCTTGGCCGATCCGCCGGACGAGTGGCACGCGGGCCTTGGTCGCCGCTGCCTCCATATCGGGCCGCCGCGCGACGGGGACGTGTTCGAAGGGCTCCGTATCGAGATGGTCGACGATCCGGCGCGGGCGGATTTCGTCGTCAATACCGGCATCGACAGCTTCGACGAGACGATCGCCGACTACGAGGCGATCCTGAAATCCTGCGCCGACCACTCGCTCCCGATGGTCTGCGCCAATCCGGACCTGGTCGTGGTGGTCGGCACGAAGATGGCGATCTGCGCCGGCATGCTGGCCCAGCGCTACGAGGAACTGGGCGGCTCGGTGCGCTATCACGGCAAGCCGCACGCCCCGGTTTACCGGCGCTGCTTCGACCTGCTCGGCATCCAGGACCGGACGAGGATCGTCGCGGTCGGCGACAGCTTCCGGACCGACGTGGCGGGGGCCAACGCCGCCGGGATCGACGCCCTCCTGGTGACCAGCGGCATCCACCTGGAGGAGCTGGCGACCGCCTGGGGCGAGCACCCCGACCCGGCCAGGCTGGCCGCCGCGGCAGCCGCGAGCGGTCATACTCCTCGGGGCGCCATTCCTCGGTTCCACTGGTAACCAAACGCGGGGCGTCGAATTGAATTGCAGGCCGGCCTCAGCCCGCAGGGCGGAGCCGGCCTGGGGCGCCGATCCCGGCGATCAGTTGCCGTCGCTTGCCGCCGGGCGCCGCGGGCCGACGACGTCGAGCGCCGAGTTTACCAGGGCGCCGCACCGGAGTCCTTCGTCAGGGGAGGGGTCAGCGTTCACGTCGAAATCCGACTCCTCCGCCATGCCGGCGAAGCGCAGGCTCTGGAAGGCCGAGGCATCCCGGAAATAGCAGATCAGGAAAACCCGGATCGCGGCCGTGAGATTGGTGTCGGCCCGCTTCTCGTCGATCATCGAGATGATCTCGTTGATGGACCGCTCCTCGCGCCGGCAAATGTCGGTAAGCGAGGTCCACATCACCTGCTCCATCCGAATGCTGGTCCGGCGTCCTGAGACCGTCACGTTACGGCAAATCAATGCCGTGTCCATATTCGTCGCTTGCATCGACACCACCACCACTCTGTTAGCCAAATATGCATTGGGCGAAAGCTGATATGGCTTTGGTACTATGCAGACGATCGTATGACAACGCAGAAAGTTATATGGAGAAGCAAATTACCCAAAAATGACACAGAGGGGGTAATTCGGGCGGTCAGGGCTCGATGATCGGAGCGGCGAAGGAGTCGGGCGGATTGGGGTGGATGAAGCCATCGGCGGGGTACACCTTTCCGTAGCTTCCCGTCGGCCGGTACATGACCCGTACCGCCGTCCAGTCGTTGCCGGGGGAGACGTCCCGGACCAGGTCCCGCGAGATCCGGCCCTTGGCACCGCCGCGCGGCGCCCAGTTGGCGTGCTCCACCACGATCGTGCGCGAATCCAGCACATGTCTTACCAGGGCCACGTGGCCGAACGGCATCGCCTTGGTCCGCCGGAAGACCATCACGGCGTCACGGTGGGGATGCTGTCCCGTTTCGTATCGCCCCTTGGCGTGGGGCCACCACATCCAGGCATTGCCCGAGAGTTCGATCGCGCCCGCTTGCCTGACGAACTGGACGCAGTTCACGTAACCGGCCAAGGCCGGTCCGGACAGCGACAGGGCCGTCAGAGAGAATAGAACCGCGGCAACTCCCGACGTCGTCAACCGGAGAAAAGGCATCGTCCGCTCCCTGGCCTGTTTTCTCCTTCTACAGCGGCGGCCGTTCCGCCAGCAAGCAAAGATGTTGTATCGATAGCACATGTTGTAAAAATAAAATGCCTCGAAAGGGGTAGCTGACGGACTTCGGCCCATGATAAATACAAACAAGTCGGTCTATTAAAGGTGAAGCGTAAGTATTAGACGAAGCGCCTTTGCCGTTCTGGATGCCTTTCCTCGTCCGGTCTACTCGGAACGCCCTGTTTGTCTGTCATTCCTGAGCTTGCCTGCGGCAAATTGTCTGCCGGTGCCGTTCGATGATCGGGGTGTGCGATTCCATGTTGGCAAAGCATCGGAACGGCATTTATAAAAGCTACATCAGTTTGCTGCGGTGCAACAAGAATGAAACTATTGGAGTTCCAACAGATGTCCCAGAACAATTTCGACTTCGGCAAGCTGTTCAATGGCCAAATTCCGAATGTCGACGTCAAGGCGCTGATCGATGCGCAGAACCGCAATTTCGAAGCCATGGTCAAGGTCGGCAGGATTTTCGCCGATACGGCCCAGTCCCTGATCAAGCGTCAGGTCGAGATCGCCGAGGCCAACCTGAAGGATTCCGCGGAGAGCGCCAAGGCCGTCCTGGCGGTCAAGGATCTGCCGGCCACCCTGAACATGCAGGCGGAACTGGCGAAGACCACGGCCGACAAGGTCAGCGCGCAGGTCCGCGAACTGTCGGAGATCGCCGCCAAGGGCGGCCGGGAAGCCTATTCGGTCATCAGCTCCCGTACCCAGGAAAGCGTCGCCGAACTGAAGGCGCTGACGGTCTCCAAGGCCGCCTGAGATCGCGGGCGCGGCGGCGGGACCGCTGCCGCGCCGGATCAACGCCATCGGGTCGTCCAGGCCGCGCCGGCACCGCCGCGGCCTTGTTCGATTCCAGCGTGCCCCGATTCCAGCGTGCCCTGTCGGCGTCGGGGCGGGTGGGAACCTTTGGTCGGTCGTTGCGTTGATGCCGCGCCCGTGCCCTTCGGGTGCCGGCAAAGGTGACGACGATGACCGTCCTGAACGTAAAGCACGTGACCGTATACCGCTACTCGGCGCCGGTGAGCTTCGGGGAGCACCGCCTGATGTTCAGGCCGCGCGACAGTCACGACATGCGGCTGCTCGAAACCAGGATGATGATCAGCCCACCGCCGACCGACATCCGCTGGATGCACGACGTTTTCGGCAACTCGATCGCCATCGCCTCCTTCGACCAGACCGCGACCGAACTGCGGTTCGAGAGCTTCATCCGGCTTGACCATTTCGGCCTTTCCAATCCCGACTTCCCGATCGAGGACTACGCGAAGACCTATCCTTTCTCCTACTCGGCCGCGGAGATCCCGGATCTCGGGCGCACGACGGAGCGGCATTTCCCCGATCCGGACCATCTGGTCGACGAATGGGCCAAGCAGTTCATCCGGACCGACGGCCCGACGGAGACCCAGGAGATGCTGGTCGCCATGACCGGCACCATCAAGGAAAGCTTCACCTATAAGGCGCGGGTCGCCGTCGGGACCCAGAGCCCGGCGGAGACCCTGGAGTCGCGGTCCGGCACCTGCCGCGACTTCGCCCTCCTGATGATGGAGGCGGCCCGCACGCTGGGCTTCGCCGCCCGCTTCGTTTCCGGATATCTCTACGACCCGGCGGTCGACGGCGATCCCGAGAGCCGCGTCGGCGGCGGGGCCACCCATGCCTGGGTCCAGATCTACCTGCCGGGTGCCGGATGGGTCGAGTTCGACCCGACCAACGGCATCGTGGGCGGCGCCGGCCTTATCCGCGTCGCCGTCACCCGCGACCCCGCCCAGGCGGTTCCCCTGACCGGCGACTGGTTCGGCGAGGCGGAGGACTTCCTGGGCATGGAGGTCGAGGTGACGGTCACCTCCGAGTAGCCCGTCGGCCGATCATCAGGCCGGGAAGAACCGTCGGCCACGAAATCTTTTGCGGGCAGTGAAACCGGACCGTCAAAAATCCGTCATGCACCTCCGCTATATTGCGGGGTGTCATTCCCTGAAATTTCGAGGCAAGACGACATGTCTGCATGTGCGCCCGTGCCGCGCAGCTACCGCTTGCCAGGACCGAACAGGGCGACGCCCGCGGAAGGCGGCTTCAGGGCCGGGGATCTTGTCATCCCGCTGCCGTCGATCGATCCGCTGGTGCATTGCACGCGGGTCTACGACACCTTCGCCGACCATCCGGAATGGCCGGGGCTGGCCGTGGTGAATCGCGGCGCGGTGGTCGGAATGATCGCCCGGCCGGACCTGTACGCGACCTTCGCCAAGCCGCTGCTGCGCGACCTGTACGAGCGCCGGCCGATTTCCCTCCTCATGGACCGCCTGCCGCTGGTCGTCGACGCCGACCTCAGCCTGGACGAGGTCAGCCAGCGTATCGCCCACGACAAGCCCGGGGCGCTGGTCAGCGGCTTCATCATCACGGAGGGGGGCGAGTATCGCGGGATCGCGACGGCGCTGGCTCTGATGGGCAGGTCGGTCGAGCAGGCGCGGGCCAAGAACCGCGAGCTGGACGAGGCCCGCAAGGCGGCCGAGGCGGCCAACTCCGCCAAGAGCAGCTTCCTGGCGAACATGAGCCATGAGTTGCGCACGCCGCTGAACGCGGTGATCGGGTTCGCCGAGCTGATCGAGTCGGAGGTGTTCGGGCCGCTGGGCAACGAGCGCTATGCGGAATACGCGGCGGATATCCGTGTCAGCGGCCACCATCTGCTCGACCTGATCAACGATCTGCTCGACCTGTCCAAAGCCGAGGCGAACCGGCTGGAACTGAGCGAGGGCAGGGTCGATGTCCGGTCCATCGTGGGGTCCAGCGTCAGGATCGTCGCCGAGCTGGCGCAGCGCGGCGGCGTCACCCTCCGGGCGGAAGTCCCGGCGCCGCTGCCGCCGCTGTGGGGAGACGAGCGCAAGCTGCGCCAGATGGTCCTGAACCTGGTCTCCAATGCGGTCAAGTTCACGCCGGCCGGCGGCGGCGTGACGGTTTCCGCGGTCCTGACCGAGGAGGGCGGGCTGGCCGTCGCCGTCTCGGATACCGGGATCGGGATGAGTCCCGACGAGCAGGTCAGGGCTATGGAGCCGTTCAGCCAGATCGACAACGCCATGAACCGCCGCCAGAAGGGCACGGGGCTGGGACTTCCCCTGACCCGGCGGCTGGTCGAGCTGCATGGCGGCCGGCTGCGCATCGACAGCGTCTCCGGCCATGGCACCACGGTCACCCTCTACTTCCCCGCCGAACGCCTGGAAACGCGCGTGGTCAGTCCGGTAGAGGCGTGAGCAGGGTCCGGAACTCCGCCACCACCGCCTCGTAGATCGGCCGCTTGAAGGGGACGATCAGGTCGGCGAGGCGGTCCGGTTCGACCCACTGCCAGGCGTCGAACTCCGGATGGTCGGTGGCGAGGTCGATGTCGCCGTCGGTTCCGGTGAAGCGGGCCAGGATCCATTTCTGCTCCTGCCCGCGGTACTTGCCCTTCCAGACCTTGCCGATCAGGTGGGGCGGCAGGTCGTAGCGCAGCCAGCCCGCCGTCTCGGCGACGACCTCGGCGGCTCCGGTGCCGATCTCCTCGACCAGCTCGCGGAGAGCGGCCTCGCGCGGGGTTTCGCCGGGATCGATGCCGCCCTGGGGCATCTGCCAAGCGTCGGGGGTGTCGAGCCGCCGGCCGACGAAGACCTTGCCGCCTGCATTGACCAGCATGATGCCGACGCAGGGGCGGTAGGGCAGCTTGTCCGCTTTGCTCATGGGGTGGGTGTCTTCCTGCCGGACGGTTTACCGGTCGGCCTGCTTGTTGACGAGTGCCGTGATGGGGGCCAGCACGATGCCTTTCCCCTCCAGCGTCTTGATCCATTCGCCGAGCTGGTCCAGCGTGACCGGGTAGGGCTGGGCGATGCCCACTGCGGCGCCGTCCAGCCGCGCCGCTTCCTCCAGCAGGCGCAGGCGGGCCTCTATCGCGGACCGGGAGGGAACCTCGTCGACCAGCGTGTCGGCGATGGCCCGGGGCAGGCCGATCCGGGTCGCCTCCCGCGCGGCGATGCTGCGGGCACCGGCGCGGGCGTCCAGGAACATCAGGCCGCGCCGGTTGACCTCCGCCAGCATCGGGCGGACGCTGTCGGGGGCGCCCGTGAAGCGGGTGCCCGACAGGGACAGGACGCCGACATAGCCGGATACCCGCCCGAGCGATCCCAGCAGCCTCTGCTGGTTGCGGTCGCCGTCGAGCGAGACCAGCAGGGCGCCGGGGCCGGGATCGTTGCGCGGGAAATCCGCCGGTTCGGCCGGCAGGTCCAGCATCACCTCGTGTCCCAGCCGGCGCGCCTGGTCCACCCAGGTGCCGAGCTGCCCGGCGGTGCTGGAGAAGGCCAGGGTGACGGCGCCCGGCAGCCCCTCGATCGCCCGCAGCGTCGCGTTGGACGAGATCCCCAGCGGACCGACCACCAGGGCGATGCGCGGGCGCTTGTCGTCGTGGAAGAAGGGCCGGGCATAGGTTTGCCACGGCGTCCTGCCGTCCGACGCGATCCGGGGCAGCGGACCGCGCGGCGAGTCCTCGATCAGTCCGGCCGCCGGCGCCGGCACCATCGGGACCGGGTCGTAGGGCGAGTTGACGGAGGCCGGCGCCGCCTTGGCCGGCTCGGCCTGGATCACGCCGCCGCTGTCCGGCGCCAGGACGGGAACGACGATGCGGGGTACCGCCGCCTCCAGTTCCCGCTCGGTCTCCTCGGCCCCGTCCACCAGCCAGGCCGCCGTCCCGCCGGCCAGCAGGACGGGAAGAAGGATCGCGACGACCGCCGCGATCCGGCGGCCGTTGCGCGACTTCGCCGTCGCCTTCGCCGCCAATGCTGCCGTCCGGATGCGCCGGGTGACCAGGTTGCGCTCGACGCCGGTGTCGATCTCGGTCGACAGCGTCCGTTCGCCGTCGACCACCGGTCCGGCCGCCTTCCGCCGCCGCGGCTTCAGCTTGGCAAAGGCCTGGGCCACGGCGCGGCGGATGGCGGCGATGTCGATGGCGACCTTGACCTTGGCTTTGGCCTTGGGAGCCTTGTCCTTGGACGGAGCCTGTTTGGCGGCGGTTGCCATCGGGGGTGCGCGGGCCTCAGTTGACGGCGCGGGTGTTGAACAGCGAAACGCCGCGGATCAGGTCGAGCGCCCGGGCGAGCTGGTAGTCGAACTGGTCGTTGGCCCCGGCGGCCGCCGCCGCGTCGCCGTTCTCGCCCTGCTGCGTCCCCTGGGGCGCCCCCTGCGCGCCGGGACCGGGTGCCGGCGTGGCGGGAGCCGGGGTGCCGGGGGCCGGGGTGGGCGGAGCCGCCTGGGGAGCGGGCTGCCCCTGCTGGCCGCCGGTCACGGTGTCGTTCCGCAGCGCGCCGCGCAGGTCGGACTCCCGGCGGCGCAGCCCCTGCTGGATCTCTTCGACCCGCGCGGGCTGGACCTCGATGTCCGGGCTGATGCCGAGCGCCTGGATGGAGCGGCCCGACGGCGTGTAGTAGCGCGCGGTGGTCAGGCGCATGGCGCCGTGGCCGGGCAGGGGGATGATGGTCTGGACCGAGCCCTTGCCGAAGGACTGGGTGCCCAGCACGATCGCCCGGCGGTGGTCCTGGAGCGCGCCGGCGACGATCTCCGACGCCGATGCCGAGCCGCCGTTGATCAGGACCACGATGGGCTTGCCCTTGGCGAGGTCGCCCGCCTTGGAATTGTAGCGCTGCCCGTCCTCCGGCTTGCGGCCCCGGGTCGAGACGATCTCGCCCTTGTCCAGGAAGCTGTCGGACACCGAGATCGCCTGGTCGAGCAGCCCGCCCGGGTTATTCCGCAGGTCGATCACGTAGCCGGTCAGCTTGTTGCCCAGGTCCTTCTCCAGGCGTTCGACCGCCCGCTCCAGGCCCATCTGGGTCTGCTCGTTGAAGGTGGTGATGCGGATATAGCCGACATCCCCCTCCTCGCGGTAGCGGACGGACTGGATCTTGATGGTGTCGCGGGTGATGCTGACGTCGAACGGCTCGGAGCCCTCGCCCCGCCGGATCGTCACCTTGATGTCGCTGCCGACGGGCCCGCGCATCTTCTCGACCGCGTCGGCCAGGCTCATGCCGGAGATCGCCTCGCCGTCCAGGTGCGTGATCAGGTCGCCCGGCTGGAGACCGGCGCGGAAGGCCGGCGTCTCGTCGATCGGCGAGACGACCTTGATCAGGCCGTTCTCCATGGTGACCTCGATGCCGAGCCCGCCGAACTCGCCCCGGGTCTGCACCTGCATGTCCTGGAAGCTCTTGCGGTTCAGGTAGCTGGAATGCGGGTCCAGCGAGGTCAGCATGCCGTTGATGGCCGTCTCGATCAGTTGCTCGTCGGTGACCGGCTCCACATACTCGGACCGGACGCGCTCGAACACGTCGCCGAAGAGGTTGAGCTGCCTGTATGTTTCCGAGGTGTTGGTCTCGGCGATCGCACAAGCCGGCGCCAGGAATAATATGCCCGCCAGGGCGGCAGCACTGATCGTTTTCATCATCTAACCTTGTCCTTTCCCATCGGAAGCGGGGAGGCCGCGCTGCGGGTTGATGGGTTGGCCGTTCCGTCGCAGCTCGAAATAGAGATCGGGATCGCCGTCCGCCGGGCTACCCATCACGCCCAAGGGTTCGCCCGCCAGCACGCGCTGGCCGACCTTGGTGTCGATACGGCCCAGTCCTGCGATAAGACTATGGTATCCATTCGGATGTTCAACGATCAAGATGAGGCCGTAGCCCCGGAACGGCCCGGCGAACATGATCGATCCGGACGACGGTGCCACCACCTGGGCGCCCGGCCGGGCCGAGACCGTCAGCCCGCGGCTGGTCACGCCGAACTTGTCCGCCTCGCCGTAGCGGGTGGTGATCTGGCCCGCCACCGGCAGGCGCGATGCCCCGTCCCCTGGCCCGCCGTCCGGACGATCGGGCGGGGTCGGCGGCGTGATCGAGGCGGCGATCTCGCGCTCCCGCTCCGCGGCGGCGGCCGCCGCGCGGGCGGCCTGCTCGCGCTCCGCCTTCTCCCGTTCGGCCTTGGCCCGGGCGAGCGCCTCGGCCTTGCGGCGCTGCTCCTCGCGCCGGCGCTGCTCGGCCTCGCGCTCCAGCCGCTCGATCAGGCCGCGCAGATCCTGCGCCTCGTTGCCCAGCCGGGCCATCCGGTCCGCGACCTGCCGGCGTTCCGCCTCGGTCTGCTGCTGAAGCTCCTGCCGGCGCTCGACCAGCTTGGCGATTTCGTCCTGGCGGGCCGCCAGCGCCGTGCGGGCGTCCTGCGCCTGGGCGCGGCGGGCCGCCAGGTCGGCGCGCAGGTCGGCCAGCCTTTGCAGGGACAGGGCCAGCGCCTCCGCCCGTTCGCGCAGGATCGGCACGGCGGAGCGCAGCAGCAGCGCGCTGCGGAGCGTGTCGACCGGCGATTCCGGGCGGGCGATCATGGCTTCGGGCGGGATCCGCGACAGCCGCTGCAACCCGCCGAGCAGTTCGGCGATGCTGGCCTTGTCGGCGTCGAGCTTGCCGGCCTGGGCTGTCTCCTCCGCCTCCAGGGCGCGGAGCGTCTCCTCCAGCCCGGTCAGCTCGGTTTCCAGCAGGGCGGCTTCGTCGGCGGTCTGGACCAGCCGGGTGCGGAGGCCTTCCAGCTCCCGCTCCAGCGCCTCGCCCGAGCGGGCGAGCGCCGCGTCCCGCTGCCGGCCCGCCTCGATCTGTCGTTCGATCTCGGTCAGCGCGCGCTGGGACGCGCGGGGGTCGGCCTGCGCCCAGGCAGGTTGCCCGGAAGGCCCGCCGAAACCGCCCGCGGCGCCGAGGAGGGCAGCCGCCGCCAATGCCGCCCTCCGCATGCGTCTACTCCACCGCGCGATCTGTCGCGCGGCCCGCCGAGTCCCGGCGGATCAGCGACCGTCCGGTCATCTCGGCCGGCTGCGGCAGCTTCATCAGGTCGAGCATGGTGGGCGCGATGTCGGCCAGCTTGCCGTCGGCCAGCCCCGCCGCGTCGGCCGGCCCGTTGACCAGCATCAGCGGCACCAGGTTGAGCGTATGGGCGGTGTGCGGGCCGCCGGTGACCGGGTCGCGCATCATCTCGCAGTTGCCGTGGTCGGCGGTGACCAGCAGGGCTCCGCCCTGCGCCGCGACGGCGTCGACCAGGCGGCCCAGGCACGCGTCCACCGCCTCGACGGCCTTGACCGCGGCTTCCAGGATGCCGGAATGGCCGACCATGTCGGGGTTGGCGAAGTTGATCACCAGCATGTCGAACTTGCCGGTCCCGACCGCCTCGACCGCCTTGTCCGCCAGCTCGGGCGCCGACATCTCGGGCTGGAGGTCGTATGTGGCGACCTTGGGGGAGGGCACCATGATGCGCTCCTCGCCCGGATAGACCTTCTCTTCCCCGCCGTTGAAGAAGAAGGTCACGTGCGGGTACTTCTCGGTCTCGGCCATGCGAAGCTGGGTCAGCCCGGCGTCGGACACGACCTTGCCCAGGACGTTGGTCAGCTCCTTCGGCGGGAAGATCGCGCTCAGATATTGGTTCAGCTCGGCCGAATATTCGACCATGCCGGCGGCGGCGGCGAACCGGATCGGGTTGCGCCGGTCGAAGCCCTTGAAGGCGGGGTCCAGCAGGGCGGTCAGGATCTCCCGCGCGCGGTCGGCGCGGAAATTGACCATCAGGACGCCGTCGCCGTCCTTCATGCCGGTATAGCCGTCGATCACCGTGGGCAGGACGAACTCGTCGCCGGTGTCCGCCGCGTAGGCGGCGTCGATGGCGTTCAGCGGGTCCGGCGCCTCCAGGCCCTGGGCGGCGACCATCGCGTTGTAGGCCCGCTCCACGCGTTCCCAGCGCTTGTCGCGGTCCATGGCGTAGTAGCGGCCGTCGATGGTGCCGAAGCGGATGCCGGGCACGCCCTCGATCGACTTCAGGAACTCGCCGACCTGTTCGCGGGCGCTGCGCGGCGGCACGTCGCGGCCGTCCAGGAAGCCGTGGATCACGACCGGCACGCCGGCGGCGCTGAGCGCCTTGCAAAGGGCGGTGAAATGGGACTGGTGGCTGTGGACGCCGCCGGGGGACAGCAGGCCCATCAGGTGGCAGGAGCCGCCCGAGGCCTTCAGCGCGTCGATCAGGCCGTTCAGCGCGGGGTTATGCTCCAGCTCGCCCTCGGCGATCGCCTTGTCGATCATCGGCAGGTCCTGGAACACGACCCGCCCGGCGCCGAGATTCATGTGGCCGACCTCGGAGTTGCCGATCTGGCCCCTGGGCAATCCGACATCCTCCTCCGACGCGTGGAGGAAGGCGCGGGGACAGGACTGCCAAAGCCGGTCGAACACGGGGGTATGGGCCTGCGCCACGGCGTTGTCCGCCGGATCCTCGCGATAGCCCCAGCCATCGAGAACGCAAAGGACGACGGGGCGGGGGCGTTTGGTATCGGTCATGGCGGACATAGCACTATCCCAGTTTGGTAAAGGATCCGTTTCGGCAGCCGTGGAACAGGCCGGACCCAACGGACAGTTTATGCACGATGATAAGGGTGTCCCGCCAGAATCTGTTGCGCCCTGTACAATTGCTCCGCCAGCATGGCGCGCACCATCAGGTGGGGCCAGGTCATGGGACCCAGCGCCAGCATCAGGTCCGCCCGCTTCGCCACCGCCTCGCCATGGCCGTCCGCCCCGCCGATCAGGAAGGCGACGTCGCCGACTCCCGTGTCCCGCCAGCCGCCCAGCTTCTCGGCGAAGCGCTCGCTCGACAGGGCCGCACCGCGCTCATCCAGCGCCACGATCATGGCAGCATTGGGGACGGCCGACAGCAGCAGGTCGGCTTCCAGGCGTTTCAGCTCGTCGGGCGGCACGCGCTTCTTCGACTCGACCTCCTTGAGGACGAGCGGCCAGGTCATCCGCCGGGCGTACTCCTCGTACAGGTCGCGCGCCGCCCCGGCCCGCGCCCGCCCGACGGCGGCGAGCCAGATCTTCATGGGCCTACCTTTTCAGTGCCGAACCGTTCCGAACGGGGCCGTTCCGAACGGGGCCGTTCCGCACGGGACCGATCCGTCCAAGCCTGCCGGTCAGGCGTACAGCATGTCCTGGCGCGCCGCCGGCGGCTCGATGCCCCACATCTTCTCGATGTTGTAGAAGCTGCGGACCTCGGGCCGGAACAGGTGGACGATGACGTCGCCGGCATCGATCAGGACCCAGTCCGCCTGCGGCAGGCCCTCGATCTCGACGGCGGCGGCCCCGGCGACCTTCAGCTTCTCGCGCAGATGCTCGGCCATGGCGCCGACCTGCCGCGTCGAGCGGCCCGATGCCACGACCATGTAGTCCGCGATGGTGGTTTTGCCGGCGAGGTCGATCACGACGATGTCCTCGGCCTTGTCGTCGTCCAGCGACTTGACGACCAGATCGCTCAGCTGCCTGGGCAGGTCCATGTGGGAGAGTTCCACAGGGCGGAGCTGTTGGGAATTCGACCCGTTCTCGGGGGTCTGTTGCATGAACGTAGCTATGGCTTTCACCTCTATTGAACCGGTTGACCGCCGGAAGCCGCCGCCGCTTGCGCGCGACGCTTCCGGATTTCCGTCGCCGATGCCGGATGCAACGGGTTCTGGAAAAACACCCAGGCCGGCGGCTGCATTTCCGCGAGCCCCCGGGCCCGGGCCTGGCCGACCCGGCGACACCTGTAGCGTTGCGCGGCTTGGCCGTGCAACGCACTTAAAGAATATGGAGGACGACTGAAGACTGCAACGGGTGTCCCGTTAAAGATTCGCGTCCAGTTCTGCCAGCGCGGGATTTGCGTCAGGTTGTCGGCCCCCATCAGCCAGACGAACCGGGTCCGCGGGAAGTACCGGTGCAGCCCGGCCAGGGTCTCCGCCGTGAAGCGGGTTTCCAGCGCGCACTCCACGTCGGTGACGATGATCCGCGGGTGCCGGGCGACCAGCCGTCCGCCGGCCAGCCGCTCTTCCAGCGACGCCATGCCGCGGGTCGATTTCAGCGGGTTCTGCGGGCTGACCAGCCACCAGACATAGTCCAGGTCGAGCAGCTTGAGCGCCAGCAGGCTGATGTGGCGGTGGCCTTCGTGGGCCGGGTTGAACGACCCGCCGAGCAGGCCGACCCGCCGGCCGGCCCAGGTCCGGCCACCGTAGAGTGTCACCCTCGTCACGCCGGGCCCGGGCTCCCCTCGGCCGGAATGCCGGTCATGCTCCCGATCATGGGCGGATCTGCCCGGTGCCGCGGACCTGGTACTTGTAGCTGGTCAGCTGCTCGGCGCCGACGGGGCCGCGGGCATGGAGCTTGCCGGTGGAGATGCCGATCTCCGCCCCCATGCCGAACTCCCCGCCGTCGGCGAACTGGGTCGAGGCGTTCAGCAGCACGATGGCGCTGTCCACCTGGTTCAGGAACTTCTCGGCCGCCGTCGCGTCCTCGGTCACGATGCTGTCGGTATGGTGCGAGCCGTGGCGGTTGACGTGCTCGATCGCGGCCTCGACGCCGTCCACCACCCGGACCGAGATGATCGCGTCCAGATATTCCGTGTCCCAGTCGGCGGATGTTGCCGGGACGGCGCGTCCGTCGATCCTCCGGGTCGCCTCGTCGCCGCGAACTTCGCAGCCGGCCGCGATCAGGGCGTCCAGGACGGCGGGCAGGACGGTTTCGGAAACGGAACGGTCCACCAGCAGCGTCTCGGCGGCACCGCAGACGGAGGTGCGGCGCATCTTGGCGTTCAGCACGATGTCGCGCGCCTTCGCCGGATCGGCCGCGGCGTCCACATAGACGTGGCAGATGCCGTCGAGATGCTTGATCACGGGGATCCGGCTCTCCGCCGCGACCCGCTCGATAAGGGACTTGCCGCCGCGCGGGATGATCACGTCGATGTCGTCCACCATGGTCAGCATGATGCCGACGGCGGCCCTGTCGGTGGTCGGCACCAGCTGGATCGCGTCCTCGGGCAGGCCGGCGGCGTGCAGGCCGTCGCGCATGCAGGCGATGATGGCGCGGGAAGATTCGAAGCTGTCGGAGCCGCCGCGCAGGATGCAGGCGTTGCCCGACTTCAGGCACAGCCCGCCGGCGTCGGCGGTGACGTTGGGGCGGCTCTCGTAGACGATGCCGATGACTCCCAGCGGCACCCGGACGCGGGCGATCCTCAGCCCGTTGGGCCGGTCCCACTCCGCCATGGCGGTGCCGATCGGGTCGGGCAGGGCGGCCACGTCCTCCAGGCCCTTGGCGATGCCCTCCACCCGCGCCCCGTCCAGCTTCAGCCGGTCGATCAGGGCGGACGCCATGCCGCGCGCGCCGGCATTGGCGACGTCGCGGGCGTTGGCCTCCAGGATCGCGGCGGACCGTTCCCGGATCGCGGCGGCCGCCGCGCGCAGCGCCGCGTCCTTCCGCTCGGTCGGGGCCTGGGCAAGCACCGCCGCCGCGGCGCGCGCGGCGCGCCCCAACTGCTGCATTTCCCCCTGCAAGGGATCGACGGTGTGCTTGACGGCGGTCACGGCGGCTTACTCCCGGTCTCGGTTCGTTGGGGGCGGGACTTTAGGTGATTTTCCGGTCCCGGAGAAGGGCTGTCCAGTCGATCTCGTCCAGTCGCCCGACGATCCGGTCCACCGTGTCGAATTCGAGCGTCCGGTGCTGCGGCCAGGCGATGGTGACCATGCCGGCCGCCTTGGCGGCGCGGGCGCCGATCGGGCTGTCCTCCACCGCGACGCAGGCGTCCGGCGGCAAGCCCAGCCGCTCGGCTGCGCGCAGGTACGGTTCCGGGTCGGGCTTGCCCCGGGTCACGTCGTCGCGCGACAGGGCGAAGCCCAGCGCCTCGGGCATGGCGATGACGGCCATGTTCGCCTCGACGACGCGCCGGGCGCTGTTCGACACGCAGGCCTGGGCGATGCCCGCGCCCGCGAGGTCGGCGACCTTCTCCAGAGCGCCGGGGCGCGGCGGCACGTCGGCCACATGGGTGACGTAGTGGTCGGAGCAGGCGGCGGCGAATTCCGGCAGGTCCAGCGGCAGCGGCTGGACGGCGTTCAGCAGGGCGTAGACCTCCGCCATGGAGCGGCCCAGCAGGCGGTCGTAGTCGGCCTTCGCCAGGGTGTGGCCGTGGCTCTCGCAGACCGCGACGAAGGACTTGAAGTGATGGGGCTCGCTGTCCAGCAACGTGCCGTCGATGTCCCAGAGGACGGCTCTTATCATCGGGTGTTCCGGATTATCGGGCGGAGTGCGTGTCAGGAAAGGACCTGTCAGGAGAGTACCAGGTCGTCGCGGTGGATCATCTCGGTACGGCCCTGGTAGCCCAGGATGTCGGCGGTGTCCTGGCTGTGGTGGCCCATGATCAGGCGGGCGTCGTCGGCCGCGTAGGCGGTCAGGCCCCGGGCCAGCTCGCGCCCGTCCGAGGCGCGGACCACCACGGCGTCGCCGCGCTGGAAGTCGCCGTCGACCGAGACCACCCCGGCCGGCAGCAGGCTGCTGCCGCGGGCGAGCGCGGCGGCGGCGCCGGCATCGACCACCAGCGTGCCGCGGGCGTTGAGGTGCCCGGCGATCCAGCGCTTGCGGGCGGTCCTGGGTTCGGCCCCGGGCAGGAACCAGGTGCAGGGGGCGCCGCCCCCGGCGGCGGGCGCGTCGAGGGCCGACAGCGCGTTCATCCGCTTGCCCTTGGCGATCACCATGCGGCAGCCCGCCGCCAGCGCGATCCGGGCGGCGGCGATTTTGGTGACCATCCCGCCGGAGCTGTATCCCGGCGGCGGCTCGCCGGCCATGCCCTCGATCTCGGGCGTCAGTTCCCGGACCTCGGGGATCAGGGTGGCCGTGGGGTCGCGGCGCGGGTCGGCGGTGTAGAGCCCGTCGATGTCGGACAGCAGCACCAGCGTATCGGCGCTGACCATCTGGGCCACGCGGGCGGCCAGCCGGTCGTTGTCGCCGAACCGGATCTCCGACGTGGCGACCGTGTCGTTCTCGTTGATCACCGGCACCGCGCCCAGCTTCAGCAGGGTGTCGATGGTGCTGCGGGCGTTGAGGTGGCGGCGCCGCTCCTCGGTGTCGTCCAGGGTCAGCAGGATCTGGGCGACGGTCACCTCGTGGCGAGCCAGCGTCTCCTGGTAGGCGTGGGCCAGCCGGATCTGCCCGGTCGCCGCGGCGGCCTGCTTCTCCTCCAGCCGCAGGGGGCGGCCGATCAGGCCCAGATGCTCGCGCCCGACGGCGATGGCGCCGGACGAGACGATGATGACTTCCTGGCCGCGCGCCCTGCACGCCGCAACGTCGTCGGCCATGGCGTCCAGCCAGTCGCGCCGGACCTTGCCGGTGGTCTCGTCCACCAGCAGGGCCGAGCCGATCTTGACGATCAGCCGCCGCGCGTCGCGCAGGGTGGGGACCCGGCCGGCGGAGGTCTCTTCGGCGGTGGCGGCGGTGTTGGCGTTGGCGTTGGCGGCGGCCAGGTCAGTCGGCATGATCGTCTTCGTCGTCCAGATCATCGTCGGCGAGGTCTCGGGGGTCTTTCCCGCCCGGCTCCCGGCCGGGTTCCGACAGGGTGCGTTCGCCGTGGTGGACCGGGACCGGGTGGCGCCGTCCGGGGGCGGCCTCCTCGGCCTCCTCCTCGCGCGCGTCCTTGATCCCGCGGAGCAGTTCGAACAGGACGGGCTGAACGCCGGTACCGGTGGCGCCGGACAGCACCATGACCGGGGCGCCCGCGACCTCCTCGAGGATCGCCTTCTTCTCCGCGATCTCCTCGTCGTACAAGCTGTCGCACTTGTTGAGGCCGATGATCTCCTGCTTCTCGGCGAGGCCGTGGCCATAGGCCTCCAGCTCGCCGCGGATCACCGCGTAGGCCTCGGCCACGTCCTCCTGGGTGCCGTCGATCAGGTGGAGCAGCACGCGGGTGCGCTCCACATGGCCGAGGAAGCGGTCGCCCAGGCCGGAGCCCTCGTGGGCGCCCTCGATCAGGCCGGGAATGTCGGCCAGCACGAACTCCTCCTCGCCGACATAGACGACGCCGAGGTTGGGCTGGAGCGTGGTGAAGGGATAGTCGGCGATCTTGGGCCTGGCGCGCGACGAGGCGGCCAGGAAGGTCGACTTGCCGGCGTTGGGCAGGCCCACGAGGCCCGCGTCGGCGATCAGCTTCAGCCGCAGCCAGACCCAGCGCTCCTCACCCGGCCAGCCGGGATGACTCTGGCGCGGCGCGCGGTTGGTCGAGGACTTGTAGTGAGCGTTGCCGAACCCGCCGTCGCCGCCGCGCAGCAGCACGACGCGCTGCCCGACCTCGACCATGTCGGCCAGGACGGTCTCCTGGTCGTCGTCGAGCACCTGGGTCCCGACGGGGACGCGCAGCACGATGTCCTCGCCCTTGGCGCCCGACCGGTCGCGGCCCATCCCGTGGCCGCCGCGCGGCGCCTTGAAATGCTGCTGGTAGCGGTAGTCGATCAGGGTGTTGAGCCCCTCGACCGCCTCGATGATCACGTCGCCGCCCTTGCCGCCGTCGCCGCCGTCCGGCCCGCCGAACTCGATGAACTTCTCGCGCCGGAAGGCGACGATGCCGGGCCCGCCGTCACCGCTCTTCAGGTATACCTTGGCTTGATCGAGGAATTTCATGGCTCGGATGTCAACATATGTCAGCGGAAGACGTCATCTGCGGGAGGTGGGGAGCGCAGTCCGGCGAGGGTAGGGGGAGCCCAAACGAAAATCGGGGGGACGGCTGAACCGACCCCCCGATTATCCAGTTCCTGACCGCAGGATGCTGGGGCGCCGTTACTCGGCGGCCGCCGGCACTTCTTCGGCCTTGTTACCGTTCACCGAGACGAAGGTCCGGCCGGCGATCGACTTGCGGAAGCTGACCTGCCCCTCGACGAGGGCGAACAGGGTGTGGTCCTTGCCGACGCCCACGTTGGCGCCGGGATGGAACTGGGTGCCGCGCTGGCGCACGATGATGTTGCCGGCGATGACGCTCTCGCCGCCGTACTTCTTGACGCCAAGACGACGGCCGGCGCTGTCGCGACCGTTGCGGGAGCTACCGCCTGCCTTTTTATGTGCCATTGCTCTGAACTCCTATGGGCCAGGATCGTACCGAACAGGGATATCGAGCGCGGGTTACGCGCTGATCCCGGTGATGCGCAGCACGGTCAGGTCCTGACGGTGCCCGTTCTTGCGCCGGTAGTTCTGGCGACGCTTCTTCTTGAAGACGATGATCTTCGGACCGCGATCCTGGGCGATGACTTCGGCGGTGACCGCAGCCCCTGCGACCAGGGGGGTGCCGACCGTCGTGTTGCCGGCATCGCTGACCATCAGGACTTCGTCGAAGTTGATGGAAGCGCCAGCCTCGCCGGCCAGTTTCTCGACCTTGATCACGTCGCCGTTGGCGACTTTGTACTGCTTGCCGCCGGTGCGGATCACTGCGAACATGTTTGCCACTGCCGTATCTGAATACAAACTACGGGCACGACAAACCTCGTCCGAGATTTGAGCCCGCTGGTAAGGAGCGGCGACTATACTCATCGGCAGGGGAGAGTCAACAGGGGGATTGCGGATTCCGCGGGGGCGGATGAACTCTTGAAAGAGAGAGTATGTTATCCGTCGGCCGTGCGGCGCTCGATCGCGGGCCGGTGCGGCGATCAATGGATCGGCGATACCTGCATGGGCTTGCCGGACCGGCGGGACGTGCTCCTGACAGCCTCGCCTGATATTGCTCCGCGAGAGCAAAGATGGCCTTGCGGAGGCCGGCTCCATACGCTAGTTTCCGCGCCGCTTCGCCGCCAGACGGTGGTTGAAGCTGCTGCGTCGGACGGGTGGTCGAGTGGTTGAAGGCACCGCACTCGAAATGCGGCGTACCTGCAAGGGTACCGTGGGTTCGAATCCCACCCCGTCCGCCATTTGCGCATGACTACGTGCGAATGCGGCCCTTTCCGCGCTGTCGCGCATAAATCCGCAAGATACCGTAGATGCGGCTCCCCTGGCGGGGGCACATTGAAACGACTCCACCAAGTTTACGCTCAAGCGGCGATATTGACTGAACGGAAAGTAAGGGACACCCGCCGGATGCGCGGCGTTTTCACGCCGTCGATTACGTCGGACATTCTTGCGGGGATCGCATGAAGCCAGTCGTAGCGCGCTGGCCCCATCAGCGTCAGCAGACTGCAATTCGGCAGCGTCAATTCCCTCCCCGCGCCGTTGGCGGAGCACTGGAATTTCATGACGGTCGAACCGCCAAGGCTGAGGATGGCGATGGTCTCGCCGAAACACGGAACGCAGTCGATATGCGCTGAAATACCCTGGCCCGGCAGGTACTCGTTGATGATGACCTGATCAGGCGGTTTGGAGAACGCGCCTCCGTCGACAAGGCGCCCGGCGAGCATGGCCAACCAACCCGGCAACGGCCCCAGGTGGTCCGCGAGCGAAACCGAGCGGGCGCGATAGTCATAGCGATAGCCGAAGTGCTGCACCCGGCGTTTAAGGTCGTTTCGCCAATTGCCAGCGTCAACCAAACCCAGCAATTGATCTTCATCCGACTTGCCGATCCAGTCGTCGATCAGGGTGAGCCCCGGAACCGGCACCTCTTCCACGAAGGGGAGTGGTCCGCAAACATCGGGCCTCATGGCTGGAAAACCCATGTTTCAAACGATCGATGTTCCTTCAAGGCGCTGCCTTCGTCATTGTTGTTGGCACGCGTATGGCTTTGACCAACTGCGGCGATAAATCCCTCGTTGATTTGATTGCCGGGACATTACCGCATCGTAAACTAACCTGTAACAGTGTTGCGCATTGCTGCGCTTTGAGGATGGCGAGATCTCGATACGCGGATGACCCAACGAGATGGTCGATTTCGCGCTGAGGATGTATCGGGCGGCATGACATACCTTGCCATGGGCGCACTCATGCTCAGAAGAGTCGCCCATCCATGATTTTTCAAACGAGCACTCACGCCTTTGCCGAATCGATGATTCCCGCACTTCCCTTATATCGCCATGAGAAAACTTCTCGGGCGGAAAGGGTATAACTTGTTGTTCACCCGAGATCCAAGCGCTGCACCTGTTTACGATTGATTGTGGTGACCTATACCTCTAACTATTGGATAAATTTATCCTTCCTTTGGGGTATAGATGGCCACGCGCTCGGAACGTCCGATCACCTCCCCCGATCACGACCGCCTCGAACGTGGCCCGTTCATCGGCCGCCTTTGCGATGCGCTCATCGATTCCACCGGTCATGCTCGCGGCGTAGTAGTCGGCATCACCGGCCCTTGGGGCAGCGGCAAGTCTTCCCTGCTCAACTTGATGCAGGCGGAGATCGAGCTTCGTTATCCAGCCGCCGTGGTCGTGCGGTTCGACCCTTGGTTGGTTTCCAAGCGCGACGACTTGATCACCCAATTCTTCGAGGAGATGCTGGCACGCATAAAGGAAGTGGGAACGAATAACCCGCAGGTCGGCAAAGTGGCCACTCAACTTGCTGGTCGCTTGGCAAAGTATGCTGCCGATTTGGCTCCTGCTTCCGCACTTCTCGGCCTGCCCATCCCAGGGCTACGAGAGGCACTGAAATCCCTCGGCCAAACCTTTGATCGCACGGAAAGCTTGTCCAGTCAACGGAGTGACCTTATCACCTCTCTTGCTGGTGTCGAGGTGCCAATCGTCGTGCTGATTGACGAACTCGATCGCGTCGAAGATGTCGAGGTTCGCGCCGTCGCGCAGTTGGTGCGCGCCGTCGCAGACTTTCCCGGCCTGTCGTATTTGCTCGCATACGACCGCGAGCGTGTCATTCATGCGCTCGGTGGTGGTGAGCGTGGCAATGCGTACCTGGAGAAAATCGTTCAGTTGCAGGTCCCGTTGCCCGTCTCGCTCGATGTAGAGATGCGGGAACTCATGCTGACGGAATTGGCTGCACTTTCGGGTGAAGGAGGACTGCCTCGGGACTGGTCCAAAGACGCGCGTTTCGCCATGCTGATGGATGTCGCGCTTGGCAATATCATCGAGACGCCGCGAGATGTGAGACGGATGGTCGGCTCTTACACAGTGCTGGCGCCAATGGTGCAGGGCGAGGTTGAGTGGGTGGACCTTCTCGGCTACTGCATTCTACTCACTAAAGCACCCCAGTTCGTCGATCAACTGCGACGTCGGCCCGATGAAGTGGTGGTTGACCCACTCGCAACACGGGCCATGAACATCTACCTCCAAAACCGTGACGTCAGTCGGGAAGAGAAACTAAAATCGTTTGGTGTTATGCCCACAGATGTTATTGTTCCAATCCTCAAGTTCCTTTTCCCACACTTCACCGGTGAAAATATAATACACGGCGAGGTTCCCGAAGATACTATTCGCTATCGCCGTCCATTGGTAACCGTCTTGCGTCTCGGCCTACTTCCCGGAGGGGTGTCCCGTAAGGATGTCCAGGCATTCCTGACCCTTGATGAAGTGGCAATGACGGCCGATCTCCGGCAACGAATCGCGGATGATCGCCTGCCTTCCTTGGTGGATCGCTTGCACGAACTCTACCATGGGATGGAAGATCCGGACCCATGCCGAACTTGGCGCAGTATTGGCTCCTTCCTTGAACCCATTGAACCACGATGGCTGACCCGGTTTGATGGAATTCCCGAGATGTCTCGAGCCTTTAAGGATGTCTTACTTCGACATATAAAGGGCAATTCAACCAAGCTGGCGCAGCATATTCCAGCTGTTCTTGAGGAGCTGATCGCTCGCCGTCACTACGCCTTCGCCACTTCCATCCTTCGCCATCATTTCTTCGGGTATGGCCTGTATGGCAAGAGCAAAGGGGAAAATCATCTGTGCATCCTGTCCCCAGAGGCCGTTAGTGCTTACGCCGGGCGCCTCGCTGATGCAGCATACAAAGATCATGCGCGCGGTGATCTGCTTGCTCGGCTGCCCACTGTTGAGCCGTTGTTCCTTATGAAGGAGGTCGGCCGGTGGAACGCCGAATGTCGGGATTGGCTAGCTGACGCGCTCCGCACGGATGATGACGCCCTGGTCAGCTTCGCGATCCTGAGTTGCGGAGGAAATTACCTAATGGGCCACGCCGACTTTGAGTTTTTCGCAGGTACGGAAGACTTGTTCCGTCGTTTTGATAAGGTGCTAGTAGCTAAGGGTGAGCAGCTTGATCCCTCGGCGCGAGAGGCACTAAAGAAAGCCCTTGATCATTACTAGGGCCGATAAGATGACGCACTCGCCTGCACCGATATTGAACCGCACCGAGTCTGACGGAGACAGCTTGCGTTGAGTCATTCTGAAATGACAATGCCTTCTGGTGCAAGGTAACGCGCTTCGGCTTCGGTCAGCGGATTCCCGCGCAGCCCGTCATGCACGAGCCGAGGTGGAAATCGGGATGAATGGCTCAGTGCCCGAACCCTCCCCGGGCCATCGCGAGGTGGTGCGCCTGGTGGTGGCTGCCCTGGGCCATGATGCCGATGAAGCCGAGTCCCCGGATCCGGGCGGCCTGTCCGGGGTCGGCGGCAGTCGCGGTCAGGACCATGCCGGTTTCCGACGGTTCCGCCAGGACTGTCCAGCCGTCCATGCCGTCGATCTCCCGGGCGTGGGCGGGGACCATGCGGCGGATCGCTTCCAGGGTGCGGCCCTCGCCGGAAACCTCATAGCGCGCTCCGCCTTCCACCGGCGTCGCTGCGGCCGTCGCGTTCAAAGTGACCTCGTTCATGTCGACGAGGTGCCGGCGCAAGGCTTCGACGTCCACCCTGGACCAGTCGGTGGCCGGATCGGCGTCGAGGATCCGGACGATCTCCTGGATCGCGCCGAAGGCGTCCTGCCCTGGCATCGCCGGAGCCGCGCCGGCCGGCGGAGCTGCCATGGAGCCATGGTGACCCGCATGATGGCTGCCATGGTCCATCGGCGGCGCGGTCTGGGCCGCCGCTCCACCGGCGGCGACGGCGTAAGCAAGGACCATCGCGGCGGCTCTGGCGGCGGTGCGGATCGGCATGACGTCCTCCCGGGAGTTTCCGTCCCACAATAGCGTGACGTCGTCCGGCCGCCTATGTTCCTGATCGTGCCGGACGCTTCCCCGGCGCTCCGGACCACCCCCCGCAAGCCTGGGTACGACCGACATGAAGCTTTTCCTGGATCTCGACGGCGTGCTGGCCGATTTCGACCGCGGGGTCGAGGCCGTGACCGGCAGGCGCCCCGACCAGCTGCCGCTGAAGCGCATGTGGCAGGCGCTCGCCACGGCGCCCGACTTCTACGGAACCCTGGAGATGATGCACGACGCCCAGGTGCTGTGGGAGTTCTGCAAGCCCCACGGGCCGACGATCCTGACCGGCCTGCCCATGGGCGACTGGGCGCCGGAGCAGAAACGCCGCTGGGTCGCGGCCATGCTGGGCGCCGACGTTCCGGTCATCACCTGCATGACGCGCGACAAGGCGCGCTTCGCCGGTCCGGGCCATGTGCTGGTGGACGACCGGGCCGGCACGCGGGCGCCCTGGGAGGCGGCGGGCGGAGTCTTCATCCTTCACACCGCCGCCGCCAGCTCGATCGCCGACCTGAAGCGGCTGGGTTTCTGAAACGGCCCGGCTCCTGATCCGGCCGGCGCCGCTCACGCGATGAGAGCCGGCGGCTCCGCGCCGTTGGTGACGGCCCACAGCTCGCCCTTCTCCAGGTCGAACCACCAGCCGTGGAGCTGAAGCTCGCCGGCGTCGACGCGGTCGCGCACCCACGGGAAGGTCATCAGGTTGCCCAGCGAGACCTTGATGGCCGCCTGCTCCACCAGCCGGGCGCCGTCCGGCCCGGCCAGGGCCTCGGAGTCGGCGCAGTGGCAGGCCTCCTGCGCGATGGAGACCCAGGGTGCTATGAACTCGCGGTCCGACCGCTCGCCGAGGGCCGAGTTGCGGAGCGCCGCCATGCCGCCGCAGCGGGAGTGGCCCAGGACCACGATATGCGAGACCTTCAGGTCGCGAACGGCGAATTCCAGCGCAGCGCTGGTGCCGTGGTGCCGGTCGTCGGGCTCGTAGGGCGGGACGAGGTTGGCGACGTTGCGCACCACGAACAGCTCGCCCGGATGCGCATTGAGCAGCAGGGCCGGATCGACCCGGGAATCCGAGCAGGCAATCATCAGCACCTCGGGCGCCTGTCCGCGGCTGACAAGCTGCTCGAACAACTCGGGGCGGTGCTCGAAGTTCGAGACACGGAACGCCCTGAACCCGGCGACAAGCCGATCGATGGAAGACATGGTGGCTCTCTCCACGAAAGTTCAAGCAGTGATCCCGACGCGCCATGCCCAGCGCCCGCGGTACGGCAGGGCCGAACGCGAAGCAAGCCGCGCGCCAGTTTCGGCGAGCAGGAAATGCCTCGTCTCCTATGTTTCTGGCAAGCTTATTCTCTGCGCGGATCCGCGCTCCGTTGTCGCAAACGCGGGCGCTCCGACCCTGGGTCCCGGTTTCCGGCCCGGTCCATGGTCGGAGCGCCGCTACCGGCCTCAGCCCCGGCCGACGAAGGGCATCTTGGTCGCCATCACGGTCATGAACAGCACGTTGGCCTCCAGCGGCAGGCTGGCCATGTGGACCACGGCGTTCGCGACGTGTCGAGGGTCCATCCGCGGCTCCGGCGCGAACGAGCCGTCGGCTTGCTGCACGCCTTCCTTCATCCGCTCGGTCATGTCGGTCGCGGCGTTGCCGATGTCGATCTGGCCGCAGGCGATGTCGTATTTCCGGCCGTCCAGCGAGGTGGACTTGGTCAGGCCGGTGATCGCGTGCTTGGTCGCGGTATAGGGCGCCGAGTTGGGCCGGGGCGTCGTGGCCGAGATAGAGCCGTTGTTGATGATCCGGCCGCCGCGGGGCTCCTGGTCCTTCATCAGCCGGAAGGCGCCCTGGGTGCACAGGAATGCGCCGGTCAGGTTGGCGTCCACCACGTTCTTCCACTGGTCGAAGGTCAGTTCCTCCAGCGGGATCGCCGGGGCGCCGCTGCCGGCATTGTTGAACAGCAGGTCGAGCCGGCCGAACTCCTCCTTCGTCTTCGCGAAAAGCGCCTCGACCGAGGCCGGGTCGCCGATGTCGGTCGGCACCACCAGCGTGCGCCCGCCGGACCCGGCGCCTTGGGCCGCGGTCTCCTCCAGCGGTTCCCGGCGGCGGCCGGCCAGGACGACGGAGTACCCCGCTTCCAGCAGCGCAAGGGCCACGGCCCTGCCGACTCCCGTCCCGGCGCCAGTGATCAGCGCGACCTTTTCCGTGGAAGCCATGTTCTTTTCCCCCCTCATGTTTCGGGCTTCGTAATGCCCCTTCATCAAGCATGCCACGGCGGGGATGGCAACCTTGACAGCAGCGGCAGCCGGAGCTAGGGAGTCCCCGAAACCGGATCCGGGCCCCTCTGGTAGGTGGGTCGCCACCTATGATGTCGGATCCCTTCCTCTGCTCTTGCGCCGACGGGCGTGACCGCATCTGGAGGGGCCGATGGAAACATCACCCTTGATTTGGATAGGCTTCAACGCCTTTATCCTCGTACTGCTTGCGCTCGACCTCGGCGTCTTCAACCGCCGACCCCATCAGATCACCGTCCGCGAGGCGCTGATCGCCAGTGCCTGCTACATCTCCCTCGCCTTCGCCTTCAACGGCGGCATCTACTGGTTCATGGGGGTGGACAAGGGGCTGGAGTTCACCACCGGCTACCTGATCGAATGGAGCCTGTCGGTCGACAATATCTTCGTCATGGCGATGATCTTCGGCCACTTCGCCGTGCCGCCCCAATACCAGCACCGCGTGCTCTTCTGGGGCATCCTGGGCGCGCTGGTCATGCGCGCGGCCCTGATCTTCGCCGGCACCGCGCTGATCCATCAGTTCCACTGGACGATCTACCTGTTCGGCGCGTTCCTGCTGTTCACCGGCTTCAAGATGCTGTTCTCGTCGGACGAGGAGCAGAACCTCGACGACAACCGCATCCTCCGCTTCGTCCGCGCCCGCGTCCGCATGACCGACAATTACGAGGGCACCGCCTTCGTCGTGCGGCGCAACGGGCTGCTGCTGGCGACGCCGATGCTGCTCGTGCTGGTGATGATCGAGGCGACCGACCTGATGTTCGCGCTCGACAGCGTCCCGGCGATCTTCGCGGTGACCGACGATCCGTTCATCGTCTACACCTCCAACGTCTTCGCGATCCTCGGCCTTCGCTCGCTCTACTTCGCGCTGGCCGGCATCATCCACCGCTTCAGCTATCTGAAATACGGGCTGTCGCTGGTGCTGGTGTTCATCGGGACCAAGATGATGCTGATCGACGTCTGGAAGGTCCCCACCGCGCTGGCGCTCGGCGTCACCGCGACCCTGATCGGCGGCTCCGTCATCCTGTCCCTGATCAAGACGCGGAACGCGCCGGTCCCGGAGGAACTCGCCAAGGTCGAGAACGACGTCGAGGAATACCGGGAACAGGCCGAAGCGGCGCGCCAGTCCTGACGGCATCGCCGATTACTCCCCACTTGACGGGTTGTGTCGGGAGAGGGCATGGGCCTATGGTCGAATTCACCCGGACCTTGCATGTGCCCATGACCCTCTCGACCCCGCCCCGCCCCGATCCTCGCCGGGACCCCATGGCCGTCACCGGGCCGGACGCCTGATGAGGGATGCGGCGGGGGAGGAGCAGCCGCGTTTCCTGTCGGGAGGCGGCGACATGGGCGCGCGGATGCGGGCCCACGACTGGGCGGCCTCGCCCCTGGGGGCGCCGCGGGACTGGCCGGCGGCGCTGAGCACGGCCGTCGGCATCATGCTGAACTCCCGCCATCCGATGTATGTGGCGTGGGGGCCGGATCTCCGCTTCTTTCATAACGACAGCTACATCCCGTTGCTCGGCGCCAAGCATCCCGCCGTGCCGGGCGAGCCCTTGTCGCGCCTGTGGGCGGAAATCTGGGACGACCTGCGACCGCTGACCGAGCGCGCCCTGGCGGGAGAAGCGATCTGGTTCGAGGATTTCCACCTCTCCACCACCCGCAACGGCGTCCTGGAGGACGCCTGGTTCACCTTCTCCTTCTCGCCGCTGCGCGACGAGTCGGGCGAGGTCGCGGGTTTCCTGTGCGCGTGCATGGAGACGACGCACGAGGTCATGGCGAAACGGCGCCTGTCCCTCCAGCTCGACCTCGCCGAACGGCTGCGCACGCTCGATACCTCCGGCGACATCGCGACCGTGGTGGCGGAGATGCTCGGCCGGCACTTCAAGGCGCCGCGCGCGGGCTATGCGGAAATCGACCACGACGGGCTGGGCTTCACGGTGGAGAGCGACTGGACAGACGGCCGGATGCCGAGCCTGGCCGGACGCTCCTTCCCGCTCGGCATCCTGGGGGAGGAGGTGGTCGATCATCTCCGGGCCGGGCGGACGCTTCGGATCGACGACCTCGCCGCCGACCCGCGGACGGCCGGCACCGCCGCGTCCGCCGGGATCGGCACGCGGGCGCTGCTGGCCGTCCCGCTGGTCAAGGGCGGCCGTCTCGCCGCCATCCTCTACCTGCACGAGCCGGTTCCCCGATCCTGGACCGAGGCCGACGCCGAACTGGCGGTCGGCGTGGTCGAGCGGACCTGGGAAGCCATCGGGCGGGCGCGGGCGGTCGGCGCGCTGAACCGCCAGAGGGCGGAGGAGGGCGAGCGCCTGCGCCGGCTGTTCGAGCAGGCGCCCAGCTTCATGGCCGTGCTGCGCGAGCCGGGGCACGTCTACGAGCTGGCGAACGCCTCCTACCGCCGCCTGGTCGGCGATCGCGAGATCATCGGCAAGCCGGTCCGCCAGGCCGTTCCGGAACTGGAGGAGCATGGCATCGTTCGGCTGCTCGACCGGGTCTACGTTGGCGGCGAACCCTATGTCGGGCGGGCCGTCCGCGTGCTGTTCCTGCGGAACCCCGACGACCGGAGGACGAATGCCCGTCGGGAGGAGCGTTTCGTCGACTTCGTCCTGCAGCCGATCATCCGGGCCGACGGCACGGTCACGGGCATCTTCGTCGACGGCAACGACGTCACGGACCTGGTCCGCGCCCGCGAGCGCGCCGCCTGCCTGGTCGAGCTGGGCGATCGTCTGCGCGACCTCAACGATACCGCCGCCATCGCCCAGGCGGCGGCGGAAATCCTGGGCAAGGCGCTTGGGGTCTCCCGGGCCGGATACGGCAGGGTCGACGCGAGCGGGCTGAAGGTCCGGATCGAGCGGGACTGGACCGACGGGCGCGTCGCGAGCATCGCCGGCACCCACGATTTCCGGCACTACGGCAGTTTCGTCGACAACCTGCACCGGGGCGAGCTGCTGGTCATGCCGGACATCGCGACCGATCCCCGGACCAGCGGCCATGCCGAGGCCTTGCGCGCGATCGACGTGGCGGCGCTGGTCAACGTGCCGGTGATGGAGGACGGGCGGTTTTCCGCGGTGCTCTATATCCACGACGTCGCGCCGCGCGCCTGGACGGACGAGGAACTGGCCCTGATCCGCGACGTCGCCGACCGCACCTGGTCGGCTGCCGAGCGCGCCCGGTCTGAGGCGTCGTTGCGCCTGCTGAACCGCACCCTCGAACAGCAGGTCGCCGAGCGGACCCGCGACCGCGACCGCATGTGGCGCCTTTCGACCGACATCATGCTGGTCGCGGGCTTCGACGGGCAGATCGTCGCGGTCAACCCGGCCTGGACGACCCTGCTGGGCTGGACCGAGGCCGAACTGCTGAGCCTGTCGTTCCTCGACCTGGTCCACCCCGACGATCGCGCCCAGACCGAGGGGGAGGCCGGCCGCCTGGCCAAGGGGCTGGTGACGCTGCGGTTCGAGAACCGCTACCGGCACAAGGACGGCTCCTATCGCCTGATCTCGTGGACGGCGGTGCCGGACGAAGCCCGTATCCACGCGGTCGGCCGCGACATGACGGCCGAGCGCGACGCCTTGGACGCGCTCCGCTCCGCCGAGGAGGCGCTCCGCCAATCCCAGAAGATGGAAGCCGTGGGCCAGCTCACCGGCGGCGTCGCGCACGACTTCAACAACCTGCTCCAGGTGATCCTCGGCAACCTGGACATGCTGCGGGACAAGCTATCGGACCGCGCGGACCTGCTGCGCCACGTCCGCTTCGCGATGCAGGCCGGCGAGAGGGGGGCGACGCTGACCCAGCGGCTGCTGGCCTTCGCCCGGCGCCAGCCCCTGGCGCCCGTCAGCCTGAACCTCAACGCGCTGGTCGGCGACATGCAGGAGCTGGTCCAGCGCTCGGTCGGCGAGGCGGTCCAGGTCGAGGCGGTGATGGCCGGAGGGCTCTGGCGTACCTGGGCCGACGCCAACCAGGTGGAGAACGCCCTGCTGAACCTGGCGATCAATGCCCGCGACGCCATGCCGGACGGCGGCCGGCTGGTCATCGAGACGGCGAACGCCAACCTGGACGGCAGCTATATCGCGACGGAGTTCGGGCTTGAGCCCGGGGAATATGTCTGCCTGTCGGTGACCGATACCGGTACCGGCATGCCGCGCGACGTGGCGGCCCGGGCCTTCGAGCCGTTCTTCACCACCAAGGCGATCGGGCAGGGCACCGGGCTGGGGCTCAGCCAGCTCTACGGCTTCGCCCGCCAGTCCGGCGGCCACGCCGCGATCTATTCCGAGGAGGGCAGGGGCACCACGGTCAAGCTCTACCTGCCGCGCCACCGCGGCGCCGCACGGATCGAGCCGGCGCCCGCGCCCGTCCCGCCGGAACCGAAGCGCGCCAGGGACGGCGAGACGATCCTCGTCCTGGAGGACGAGGGCCTCGTGCGCATGCTGCTGGTCCAGTCGCTGGAACGGCAGGGCTACCGCGTGATCGAGGCGTACGAGCCCCAGGCGGCCCTGGCCGTCCTGGAGACGGACGGGAAGATCGACCTGCTGGCGACCGATGTCGGGCTTCCCGGCATGAACGGCCGCCAGGTGGCCGAGATCGCCCGCCGGCGCCGGCCGGACCTGCCGGTCCTGTTCCTGACCGGTTACGCCCACGATGCCGCCCTGGACGAAAGCATCCTCGGCCCGCGCACCCAGGTCCTGGGCAAGCCCTTCAACGCCCGCACCCTGCTGGCGAAGATCCGGACGATGCTGGAAGGCGCGGGCTGACGCCCGGTGGCGTGGCCTCCGAAGGCCCGGCTACGCCCGGCGGCGGCGCGGCTTGCGGTTCGACACGAAGTCGATCCAGGCGGCGTACATTTCCTTCGCGTTGCGCGGCCCGACCTCGCCCTTGAGCTGGTCGTAGGCGGCCTGGGCCGCCGCCGCGTCGGGGAAGGCTCCCTGGTCGACTCCCCAGGCGACGGCCTCGGTCGGGCTGTAGAAGGTCAGCACGTTGTCGGCTCCCTGGGTGGTCCCCTGGGCGACTCCCTGGGCAACCGGCTGGGCCGCCGCTTTGGCAGCCCTGGGGGCCTCCTCCAGGATCGGGCCGGCGGCGGTCTCCGAGCCTGCGGGCTTGGGAGACGTGGGCTTCGCGCCGCCGCCGCGTCCGTAGATCGCGGCCTCGATCCGTTCCGGCACGCCCTTCCAGAAGCCTTCCTCGTCCCAGATCACCATGCCGGCCGGACCTTCGCGCGACCATTCCACCAGGACGCCGCGCCGGTCCTTTTCCCGGACGATGCGGAGCGACGCGTTCAGCGAGCGGAACAGCCGTTCCCGCTCGGTCTCCGGCAGGGTCTCGCGGATCTGGGCGACGCCGTTCAATTGGGCGTCCTCCAGGTGCCAGATCCACAGGACGTGGGAGCCGTGGGCGGTGACGGAGTCCTGGAGCAGGCGCATCCGCTCCGCCTTGTCGACCCAGGCCTGGTTCTTGTTCCTGTTGCGGTCGGCCGCGTTGTCCAGCATCGCGCGGGCGATGGAGGTGCCGATCAGCGAGGTGACGCTGTCGATCGCGATGGTCCGGATGCCGGAACCCGGCATGTTCTTGTCGAGGATGTCCTGGATGCGCTCAACCGAGCGGTGGTCCGCGGGCTCCTCGCTCAATTCGTAAAGTTCGCTCCCCTTCAGCTCATGCCGGCGGCCGTCCGCATCGATCATGAGCGTCGGCTGGTGCATGGCCATGATGAAGGTCGACTTGCCGTCACCGTAATAGCCTTTGAGCGCCCAGCGCCGCGGGGGAAGCGTATCCTTGTCAACTCGCTTGAAAGCCATGGCAAAGTCTCTGAAGCTTGTCCCGATAGCCCTGCTTTCGGCTGTCGCGCCAGGAAAGCGAGGCGTGAAAGGCGGGACCTTACCATAATGTTCGTGATTTGTTCACAACATTCTTGTGCCCGAGTCGGAAAAACGACTCGGGCGGGGCAATGGGCGGGATAGGGGCATTCCCGCTTTGCGATGGGCGGCGCACAGGGCCGAGGCTCCGTGCGCCGCCGTTTCCGTTCGTCAGCGGCCGGTTCCCTTGTCGTCCGCCTGGTCGGATTTAATCCGCTCCTTGGCGGCGGCGCTCGCCTTGATCTCACTTTCCTTGACGTTCTGGCCCGGCTCCCGCAGGACCGGCTTGGCGCTTCCGCTTCCCGTGCCGGACCCCTGCGACGCCTGGACCTGGGTGCGGTCGGTCTTTTCCGGAATCACCGTCTTCTCGTTCTCGTCGGCAGCCATGGTGCTCTCCCCTTGCGGATGGTGGCGATCGTCGATCGTGGGCCCTCAACAGGTCCCGCAAGCGGGGCGTTCCGGCACTTCAGGTCCGTTCGCCATCCTTCAGGACTCCGTCCTCCAGTCCGATCCGGCGACGCAGGAGAGCCGGGTTTCCAGACATCCGGGGGTCGGTCGAGATTCGACCGCCCGGAACGCACCCTTCTTATCCGCCGCCCTGCAGTTGCGTATGTCATCCCGTGACATGCCGCAGCAGGCGAGGGAGACCATGTCGACCTTCTTTCCCGGCGCGCTGTTCGCCCGCCATCTGGAGAGGCACCCGGAATGGGCGTCCGACCTGATCGGCGCCGTCTATGACGACGGGGCCGACGAGGATGGCTTCCCCATCCGCGGTGCCGAGGACGGCGCCCTGGTCGTGGAGACTCCGGCCGGTCCGCGGAGGATCGTCTTTCGCGCGCTCGCCATCGGCGGGATCGACTGCTGCACTCCGCCGTCGCTGGCGCTGGCGAACCGGCTGCGACATGCTGAACGGCTCCTTGCCGACGCCAACTGGTTCGGCGCCTATGCCCGTTTCGCCGGTCTGCGCGAGGGGGACCCCGTCGATGCCGAACATCGGGACAGGGTGGTCGCCAGGATGAAGGCCCGCCTGGACGCCACGATGCCCAAGGCGTCTGAAGCCCTTGCCGACCGCGCGCCGGGATTCCTGCTCGATCTGTGCAGCACTCTTTTCTCCATCGACCAGGGCAGGCCCTTCGGGACGGAGGCCGCGCTGAAGCTCGCCAGGGCGCTCCAAGACAGTGCCTGCAAGCCGGTGGCGGCGAAGCTCTACCTGGCCGTCTATCGCGCGGAGGGGAACAAGTGGGTGCTCGCGGAAGCCGCGTCCACCCTGCGCGCCATACCCCTGTACCAGGACCTCGACCGCCTGGAGGCCGAGATCGAACCGCCCGCCGCGGAGAGGGACCGCCCGGCCGCGGCCGCCGTGCTGACCTCGATCGCAGCGGGCCACCGGGAGCGGGGCCGTCTGGTCGACGCCTTGCGGGTGATCCGCAAAGCCCGGACCTACGGGACGTCCGACCATCTTCTGAACGTCCTGAGGGCGATCGAGGCGGACATCGCAAAGGGTTGACGGCCGGCAGGCCGGCATCCGCCCGCCGTCATGACAAAATGCCGTCGGCGATTGCACGTTGCTTCCGCGCGGTCTATCTTGATTGGAACTGCCAACAAAAAGAACAAATCATTACATGGGATTGCGGGTTCCGCTCCGAAAATAACCGAGGGGGCGGCCGGGACAGGAGGAAGCACGTGGTTCAACTTACGATCAACGGCACGTCGCACGACATCGAGGTCGAGCCCGATACGCCGCTTCTCTGGGTGATCCGGGAGCAGGTCGGCCTGACCGGCACCAAGTTCGGCTGCGGCATCGCGCAGTGCGGCGCCTGCACGGTACATCTGGACGGCATCGCCGTCCGCTCCTGCGTGACGCCGGTCAGCGCCGTCGGCGCCGACCAGCGGATCGTCACCATCGAGGGGCTGTCGCCCGACAACGACCATCCGCTCCAGAAAGCCTGGGCGGAGCTGGACGTGCCGCAATGCGGCTACTGCCAGTCCGGCCAGATCATGGCCGCCGCGGCCCTGCTGGAATCCAACCCGAACCCCAGCGACGACGACATCAACGCCGAGATGACGAACATCTGCCGCTGCGGGACCTACAACCGCATCCGCGCGGCCATCAAGCTTGCCGCCGGCAGCGGCGACGTCGGGCGCGGCTGAAGCCGCGCGTCGGGCCATTCTTCGGGGAGAAAAAGATGACGATCGCGCTCAAGACGTCGCGCCGGAGCTTCCTGGCCGGCTCCGCCGCCGCGGCCGGCGGATTCATGCTGGGCTTCCACATCCCGTTCGGGGCGGAGGCGGCGACGCCCGCCGCCGGCGGAGGGGCGGCGACGCCCGAACTCAATGCCTGGGTGGTGGTACGGCCGGACGAGACCGTGGTGGTCCGGATCGCCCGCGTCGAGATGGGGCAGGGCACGCTGACCGGCTTGGCCCAGCTCGTCGCGGAGGAACTGGACTGCGACTGGTCCCGGGTCACCACCGAATATCCGACGCCCGGCCAGAACGTCGCGCGAAACCGCGTCTGGGGTAATTTCCAGACGGCGGGCAGCCGCGGCATCCGCGATTCCCACGACTATGTCCGCAAGGGTGGTGCCGCCGCCCGCATGATGCTGGTCCAGGCCGCCGCGGAGGAGTGGAAGGTCCCGGCTTCCGAATGCACGGTGGACAAGGGCGTGATCAGCCACGCCGCGTCCGGCAGGACCACGACCTACGGCAAGGTGGCGGCCGCCGCCGCCCGGCTCGATCCGCCCGCCGACGTGCCGCTCAAGGACCCGAAGGATTGGAAGATCGCGGGCAAGCCGCTCAAGCGTCTCGACACGGCCGAGAAGCTGAACGGCGCCCAGGTCTACTCGATCGACGTCAAGCTGCCCGGCATGCTGAACGCCGCGGTCCGCGAATGTCCCGTGTTCGGCGGCAAGGTCAGGAGCTTCGACGCCGCCGCGGTCGAGGGGATGCCCGGCGTCAAGCGGGTGGTCGCCGTGGGCGACACCGGCGTGGCGGTCGTCGCCGACACCTGGTGGCGCGCCAAGACCGCCCTGGAGGCCCTGCCGGTCGAGTGGGACGAGGGGCCGAACGCCGGCCTGTCCAGCGAGGCGATCGCCGCGACGCTGCGCGAAGGGCTCGAAGCCTCCGAAGCCTTCGTCGGCAACCAGGCCGGCGACATCAAGGCGGCGCTCGCCAAGCCCGGCAACAAGGTGGTCGAGGCGGTCTACAGCTATCCCTACCAGCACCACGTCACCATGGAACCGATGAACGCGACCGCGCTGTTCACGGCCGACAAGTGCGAGGTCTGGACCGCGACCCAGAACGCGGAGGCGGCGCTCGCCACCGCCTCCACCGCCGCCGGGCTGCCGATCCCGCAATGCGAGGTCTACCGGCTCCACCTCGGCGGCGGCTTCGGCAGGCGCTCGTCCAGCCACGACTTCGTCCGCCAGGCGGTGCTGATCGCGAAGCAGATGCCCGGCACGCCGGTCAAGCTGATCTGGTCGCGCGAGGAGGACATGCTCCACGGCCGCTACCATCCGGTCACCCAGTGCAAGCTGACCGGCGCGCTGGACGCCGACGGCAACCTGGACGGACTGCACATGCGGATCTCCGGCCAGTCGATCCTGGCGGCGATCAACCCGCAGGCGCTCCAGGGCGGGCGCGACCCGGCCACGTTCCAGGGGCTGAACCCGGGCGGCACGGAAGGGGTGCTGGGCTACACCATCCCGAACCTGCTGGTCGACCACGCCATGCGCAACCCGCCGGTGCCCCCGGGGTTCTGGCGCGGCGTGAACAACAATCAGAACGCGATATACCTGGAATGCTTCGTGGACGAGCTGGCCCACGCCGCCGGCGCCGATCCGCTGGAGTTCCGCCGCAAGCTGCTGGTCAACCATCCCAAGCACCTGGCCGTGCTGAACGCGGTCGCGGAAAAGGCCGGCTGGGGCACGCCGGCATCGGAGGGCGTGTATCGCGGCCTGTCCCAGCACATGGGCTACGGCAGCTACGTGGCGGCCTGCGCCGAGGTGTCGGTCAGCGACGACGGGACCCTGAAGATCCACCGGATCGTCGCGGCCACCGACAGCGGCCACGCGGTCAACCCGCAGCAGATCGAGGCGCAGGTCGAGGGTTCCTTCGTCTACGGCCTCTCCGCCCTGCTATACGGCGAGATCACGCTGAAGGACGGCCGGGTCCAGCAGGAGAATTTCGACACCTACCAGATGCTGCGCATGGAGGAGATGCCGCAGGTCGAGACCATCGTCATGCCGTCGGGCGGCTTCTGGGGCGGCGTCGGCGAGCCGACCATCTTCGTGGCGGCCCCCGCCGTGCTCAACGCGATCTTCGCGGCGACCGGCAAGCGCATCCGCTCGGTGCCCCTGGCGAACGCGGACCTGCGCAAGGCATGATCCGCCTCGCCCTGGTGTCCGGCGCGCTGTCCCTGGCCGCTGCCGCCAGCCTGGCGGCGGAACCGCCCGGAGCCTTGTCGTGCTCCGGGTGCCATGCCTTGCGCGGGGAGGCATCGCGCGATGAGGCATCGGCAGGCATCCCGCCGATCCTGTCGAAATCGGCCGACGAGATCGCGGCGGCGATGCTGGCATACAGGGCGGGGGAGGGCAGCCCCACGGTGATGGACCGGATATCCAAGGGCTTCACCGAAGAGGAGATCCGGGCGATAGCCGCCTGGATCGCCTCCCGCGGCTGACGGGGGCGCCATGGACCCGCTCCATCCCAGCCGCCGGGCGGTGCTGGCGTCCCTGCTCGCCGGGGCGTCGGCGACGCTCGTGCGGCCGGTGCGCGCCCAGGCACCGCCGCGCGTCGTCGTGATCGGGGGCGGCTTCGGCGGCGGCACCTGCGCCCGCTTCCTCAAGCGGCTCGGCCTCGACGTGACGCTGGTCGAACCCGAACCGACCTTCATCGCCTGTCCGCTGAGCAACCCGGTGGTGGCGGGACTGCGCCCCCTGGAGCGGCAGCGGTTCGGCTATGACGGCATCCGGCGCGCCGGGGTCTCGGTCGTCCACCAGCGGGCCGTCGGCGTCGATCCCCAGGCCCGCCGCGTCACGCTGGACGATGGCACGACCCTTGACTACGACCGCCTCGTCATGGCGCCCGGCATCGACATCCGGTACGGCGCCTTGCCCGGCTACGACGAGAAGGCGGCCCAAGTGATGCCGCACGCCTGGAAAGCGGGCGAGCAGACGGTCCTGCTGGCGCGCCGCCTGGAGGCCCTGGAGGACGGCGGCGTGGTCGTCATGTCGGTCCCCGCCAATCCCTACCGTTGCCCGCCGGGGCCGTACGAGCGCGCCAGCCTGATCGCGCATTACCTGAAGACCCGCAAGCCGCGCTCCAAGCTGATCGTGCTCGACGCCAAGGACGGATTCTCCAAGCAGCGCCTGTTCCAGGACGCCTGGGCCAGGCTCTATCCGGGGCTGCTTGAACTGGTGCCGCTGTCCGGCGGCGGGCAGGTCACCGCGGTGGAGCCCGACGGAATGACCTTCGTCACCGACTTCGACCGGGTGAAGGCCGATGTCGCCAACGTCATCCCGCCGCAGAAGGCGGCCGCGATCGCGGAAGCCGCCGGGGTGGCGGACCGCTCCGGCTGGTGCCCGATCGATCCCGTCACGTTCGAATCCCGGCTCCAGCCCGGCATCCACGTGATCGGCGACGCCGCCATCGCCGGCGCCATGCCGAAGTCGGCCTTTTCCGCCAACGCCCAGGCCAAGGTCTGCGCCGGCGCGGTCGCCGCCCTGCTGCGCGGCGAGCAACCGGCCGCGCCCAAGCTGATCAACACCTGCTACAGCCTGGTGGCGCCCGACTACGGCATCTCGGTCGCCGGCGTCTATGCGCCGTCCTCCGGCACGCTGGCCGAGGTGGAGGGCGCCGGCGGCACCAGCCCGCTCGACGCTCCCGCCGAAGCCCGGGTAAAGGAGGCGGCCTATGCCCATTCCTGGTTCGACATCGTGACGGCGGAAGTGTTCGGATGATGTGGGCGATCACCCTCGCCCTGGCGCTGGCACCCGCCTATACGGTCGTCGGCGATTCCATCCCGGAGCCCCTGGCCGGGGCCGTCGGCGACCCGGCCCGCGGGCGGGAAATCGTGACAAGCCGCCAGACCGGCCTGTGCCTGCTGTGCCATTCCGGTCCGTTCCCGGAGGAGCGGTTCCAGGGCGACTTGGCGCCGTCGCTGGCCGGCGTCGGCGCCCGCCTGACCGAAGGCCAGATCCGTCTGCGGATCGTGGACCCGCGCAGCCTTGATCCGAACACCATCATGCCCTCCTATTACAGGACCGACGGGCTCGACCGCGTGGCGGAGGCCTGGCGCGGCAAGCCGATCCTGTCGGCCGGGCAGATCGAGGACGTGGTGGCGTTCCTGGCGACACTGAAGGATTGAGGAGACCCTGACCATGGCGAATGGCGATCCGACGGGGACCACGCGGCGGGATGTCCTGCGCGCCGGCGCCGCGCTCGGCGTGCTCCTGCTGGTGCGGCCGGCCGGGGCCACGCCGGCCGCCATGGCGGACGCGATAAAGGACTTCACGAAGGGCGCGCCGGTCACCCCGGGCAAGGTCGAGCTTGCCCTGCCGGCGCTGGTCGAGAACGGCAACTCCGTCCCCCTGGGCGTCAACGTCGCCCACTGGATGCAGCCCGGCGACTTCGTCCGGACCATCGCCGTGTTCAACGAGAAGAACCCCCAGCCCAACGTCGCGACCTTCCACCTGACCCCCCGATCCGGCCGGGCGAGCGTTTCCACCCGCATCCGCCTCGGCGATTCCCAGAAGATCGTCGCCATCGCCCAGCTCAGCGACGGCACTTTCTGGTCCGACGAGGCCGAGGTGATCGTGACCCTTCCCGCCTGCGCGGAGAGCTGAGCCATGGCCCGCACCCTGATCAACGTCCCACCCACCGCCAAGCGCGGCGAGGTCTTGGAGATCAAGGCCCTGATCTCCCACCCCATGGAGACCGGCTTCCGCCCCGGCTCCGACGGCGCCCTGATCCCGCGCGACATCATCCACCGCTTCGCCTGCACCTATAACGGGGAGGAGGTGTTCAGCGCCGACCTGTTCCCCGCGATCACCGCCAATCCCTTCCTCACCTTCACGACGGTGGCCCATGAAAGCGGCGAGATCGCGCTGAGCTGGACCGACGACCAAGGCAGGACCCAGACGGAAACCGTCAAGATCACGGTGGAATGACCGCGGGGAGGTATTTCGCGGCCGCCCTGGCGCTTGCCCTGTTGGGCGGCGCGGCCCTCGGCGGCGACGACCGGCTTTCCGGCTTCGATTTCCTGGGACCGCAGACCCGGGCGATGCAGCAGGACGACATGTCCAATCCCGGAATGCTCTCGGTCCTGGACGGCGAGGCGCTGTGGAACCGCGCCGCCGGCGCGCCGGGCCGCTCCTGCGCCGATTGCCACGGCGACGCCGCCGCGTCCATGCGCGGCGTCGCCGCCCGGTACCCGGCCTACGACGAGCAGAGCGGGCGTCCCGTAACGCTGGAGGGGCGCATCCTCCAGTGCCGCGAAACCCGCCAGCAGGCGGAACCGTTCGACTGGGAAAGCCCCGACCTCCTGGCCCTCTCGGCCTATGTCGCCCACCAGTCCCGGGGCCTGCCGGTCGAGACCGGTGCCGATCCCCGGCTCGCCCCCTTCGTCGAGAGCGGGCGCGACCTGTTCACCGGCCCCAAGGGACAGCTCGATTTCTCCTGCGCCGACTGCCACGAGGACAACTGGGGCCGGCATCTCGGCGGCGCGGTGATCCCCCAGGCGCACCCGACCGGCTACCCGATCTACCGCCTGGAATGGCAGTCCATGGGATCGCTCCAGCGGCGCCTGCGCAACTGCATGACCGGCGTCCGCGCCGAACCCTACGCCTACGGCTCGCCTGAGCACGCGGAGCTGGAACTGTTCCTGATGGCACGGGCGCGCGGGCTGCCGATGGAGACGCCCGGCGTGCGGCCATGAGGCGGGTGTTTCCCGGTCGGAATACAGAAGAGCCTTCTGCGCTATGCCCAGCGAGCGACCTCGCCTACTGCGTCTGCAAACTCCCTGGGTGCTTCTTGAGGCAGATTGTGGCCGATGCCGCCCTCGACCGTCCGGTGCGAATAGCGACCGGAGAATTTGCCCGCGTATGCTGACGGCTCGGGATGCGGCGCACCGTTGGCATCGCCCTCCAGGGTGATGGTCGGGACCGTGATGATCGGAGCCGCCGCAAGCCGCTGCTCGATCGCTTCGAGCATCGGCTCGCCCGCAGCGAGGCCGAGCCTCCAGCGGTAATTGTTGATGACGATCGCTACATGGTCAGAGTTGGTGAGGGCTTCGGCGGAGCGGTTGAACGTGGCGTCGTCAAAAGCCCAAGTCGGCGAGGCGGTCTGCCAGATGAGCTTCGCGAACGCGTTCCGGTTCGCCTCGTAACCGAGCCGGCCACGTTCTGTCGCGAAGTAGAACTGATACCACCAGGCGAGTTCCGCCCTGGGCGGCAAGGGCATGCTGTTGGCGTGCTGACTGCCGATCAGATAGCCGCTCACCGAGACGAGAGCCTTGCAGCGCTCCGGCCAGAGCGCCGCGATGACGCACGCTGTCCGAGCGCCCCAGTCACAACCGGCGATCACCGCCTCTCGTATGCCAAGCGCATCCATCAAGGCGATCGTGTCGGCGCCGAAGACGGATTGCTGACCGTTGCGGGGCGTGTCATTCGAGACGAAGCGGGTCGTGCCATAGCCGCGCAGGTAGGGAACGATGACACGGTGGCCGGCAGCGGTAAGTAGAGGAGCGACCTCCACGTAGGTGTGGATGTCGTAGGGCCAGCCGTGCAGCAGGATGACCGGCGGGCCGCTCGACGGGCCGGCCTCGGCATAGCCGATGTCGAGAACGCCCGCCCGGATCTGCTTGAGCGCGCCAAAGCCGGGCGGCGGCATGCGACTGAGGTCGTTCTGCGGCGCATCCTGAGCCCCCGCCGGAACGGGCACATTTGCAAAGCCGACAGCGGCAATGCCCATTGCGGCACCGAGCAAGCGTCGTCGGTCGTGATTCAGCGGCGTGGTCATCGGTCCATCTCCGGCAGGGTTCGGGAAAACCGGCTCGCCGGCTGTGCGGCCGGCCAGTCGCAGCGGGGTCTATCAGGCCAGATCGATGGTCACGTCGATGTTGCCCCGCGTGGCCTTGGAGTAGGGACAGGTTTGGTGTGCCCGGTCGACAATCGCCTGAGCCACCTCCCGCTCAAGCCCCGGCAGGCTGACGTTGAGGCGCGCTTGCAGGAGGTAAGCATCCCCCGTCATGCCGAGATCCACCTCCGCATCGATCGCGGCGTCTGTTGGCAGCGCGATTCTCATGCTACGCGCCGCGAGCCCCATCGCGCCCTCGAAACAGGCAGACCATCCAGCCGCGAACAGCTGCTCGGGGTTCGTACCCACACCGGCGATGCCGGGCGTAGAGAGCTTGACCTCAAGCCGCCCGTCCGAACTGCGCGAGGTGCCGTCCCGTCCGCCAGTCGTGTGGGTCTTGGCAGTGTAGACGACCTTTTCAAGCTTGCTCATGATCGTGGTCCTTCTCCTGTTGATCGGCGCGGTGTCGGGCCTGACTATGTTCGTTACGGGAGTGTGGGCGGCTGCGCCGGGAGTCATCGAGAGGGCGAGCGGTGACACCGACCATGATGGCCACCGGTTCCGCGACAGCGTTACGCGCGAGATATTGCTGCTCCTGCTCCTGGGAGTGGACCCGTTGGGGGGAGGCGCGGCGGCATGTCGCTGCCCTTCGGATCCCGGAGGCGGCTACCCGTCACGACGGGGGAAGACAATCCCCCCTGAGATCACGCCGGAGTTCGATTCCGCTGTCGGCCTCAAGGGCCTTGGCGAGGAGCGGATGGGTGATGCCGGCGGTCATCGCTCGACCGCCTTGAACGTATCGGCTTGGTCGGACGGCTGCGATGAGCGAAGGGGTCTGAAGGCCGCCCTGATCTCACCGGCGAAGAGCTCCGGCTGCTCCCAGGCGGCGAAGTGCCCGCCCTTGTCGACCTCGTTCCAGTAGATGAGCTTCTTGAAGCTCTGCTCGCCCCAGCTCCGCGGCGCCCGGTAGATCTCGCCCGGGAAGACCGTGACTGCGACCGGCACCTTGGTGATCTCGATGGCGTTGAACGGCCCGCCTTCACCCTGTGCCGCATCCCAGTAGGACCGGGATGACGAGGTGCCTGTGTTCGTGAGCCAGTAGAGCGTGATGTTGTCGAGGATCTCGTCTCGCGTCAGCACAAGTTCCGGATCACCGCCGCTGTGCGTCCAGGTCGCGATCTTCTCGTACAGGAAGGCGGCAAGCGCGACCGGCGAATCCGCGAGACCGTAGCCGAGCGTCTGCGGCCGGGTGTTCATCATCTCGGCATAACCGAACCCCTTCCTGTAAAAGGTCTCGAGCCCGGCGAACGCCACCTTCTCGGCGTCCGTAAACCCGGCCGGCGCGGACTCGCGGTTGCGGATCAGCCTCAGCACGGCTGGAGGTGTGGTGCCGGGCATGTTGGTATGGATTCCAAGCAGCCCCGGCGGCCCCTGCACCGCCATCACCTGCGAGATGATCGCCCCCCAGTCGCCGCCCTGCGACACGTAGCGCTCGTAGCCCACGCGCTTCATGAGAACATCCCAGGCGCGGCCGACCCGGCCGGGGCCCCACGCCTCCGTCGGTTTTCCGGAGAAGCCGTATCCCGGATAAGTCGGCAGGACGAGGTGGAAGGCGTCTTCCGCCTGTCCGCCGTGAGCGGTGGGATCGGTCAGCGGGCCCACGACCTTCAGCAGCTCGAGCGCGGACCCCGGCCAGCCGTGGGTCATGACCAGCGGCATGGCGTCAGGGTGCTTCGAGCGGACGTGGGTGAACTGGACGTCGACGCCGTCGATCGTGGTGATGAACTGCGGCAAGGCGTTCAGCTTCGCCTCGGCCTTGCGCCAGTCGTAGTCCGTGCCCCAGGTGCGGACGAGGTCTTGCAGCTTCGCCAACTGGACACCTTGCGACTGATCCGGGACGGTTTCCCGGTCCGGCCAACGGGTCGCGGCGATGCGGCGGCGAAGATCGACGAGTGCCGCTTCCGGCACTTTCACACGAAATGGGCGGATGGTTGCGTCTTGCGCGGCGACGCTGACCGAGGCGGGAGCGGCGACAGTCTGAGCAAAGCCGGCGCCGGTCTGCAGGGCGAGGCCGAATGCCGCGACGGAGACCGTGGTCGTCAGCAGCAGTTGGCGGCGAGAGACGAGCGAGAGGGCAGGCATGATCGTTCTCCTCGATGAAGCGGGATACGGTGGCGCTGCAGATTTGCGCTGTGACCGGCGCCGATCTCAGGCAGCCGCGGGGGTCGGGCGATAGCGCTCGGCCGGCGCCGCCCGCGAGAGGTTGGGCACCATCGCGGCGCGCGCGCCTTCGAAAGCGTCCCAAGTCGCGGTATCGGGCAGCGCCGGGATGGTGACGATCTCGCCAAGGTCGAGGCCGGCGAGCGCCGCGTCGACCATGGCCGGGGCCGGCATCACGATCTCAGTCGGTACGCCGGCGAGCGGCACGCCCGAGATGTCCCAGAAGTCGGTCGCGGTAGCGCCGGGAAGCACGACCTGGACCCGGACGCCCTTGTCGGCGAGCTCGTTGTGCAGCGAGGCCGAGAGGGCCACCACGAAGGCCTTGGTGCCGCCGTAGACGCCGTTGAGCAGGAACTCGGGCGCCAGTGCCACGGTGGAAGCGATGTTGATGACCGTGCCCTTGCCGCGAGCGACGAAGCCGGGCACCGCGGCGTAGGTGAGCCGCATGAGAGCGGTGACGTTGACGTCGACCATCTGCTCCATCAGATCGACGTCGGCCTGCCAAGTCGGCACTGGCGCACCGATTCCGGCGTTGTTGACGAGGAGCGTGATGCTGGCGTCCGACTTGAGGATGGTTTCAACCCGCGCGAGGTCCGCCTTCAACGCGAGATCGGCCGCGATCACCTCGACGGAGCGTCCGGTGCGGTCAGTAATTCCTGCCGCCAACATGTCCAGTCGAACCCGGCTCCGGGCAACAAGGATTAGATTATAGCCTCGTGCGGCGAGGCGATCGGCGTAGATTGCTCCGATGCCCGCAGATGCGCCCGTGACGAGAGCAGTGCCTTTATTGTGGCCAAGCATGATGTTGCCTTTTGTTTGTCAGTCAGCACCCTGCTGGCTGCTGGGCACACTTTAGGCTCGCTGGCGCTCGGCCCCTAAGTCGTTTACACTGCCTTTTCGGACATGTGACCGGAGTCGCCTCATGCAGCGCGTTGGGTTTATCCTCATCCCGCGGTTCCAGATGATGACGCTGGCGGCGGCCTCGGTGTTCGAGTTCGCGAACATGCTCGCCGGCGAGACGCTCTATGAGATCAGCGTCCTCTCCGAGACCGGTGGTCCGGTCGCCTCCTCGCTCGGCATGATCGTCGAGACAGTACCCTTCGAGCCCTGCGAGATCGACACGCTGATCGTTGGGGCCGGGCTCGGCCCACCACGGCCGACGGCAGGCCTGCTCGACCTTCTCCGTTCAGCGCAGGATGGCACGCGCCGCATCGCGGCGATCTGCAACGGCACCTTCATCCTGGCTGAGGCCGGTTTGCTCGACGGACGGAGGGCGACGACACACTGGCGCAATGCGATTGAGCTTCAGGCGCGCTTCCCCGCGATCAAAGTCGAGGAAGACCGCATATTCATCATTGACGGCGTGATCTGGACATCAGCCGGAGCAACCGCCGGCATCGATCTGGCACTGGCCATGGTCGAGAAGGACTTCGGTTCGGATGTGGCGCGGCATGCCGCCAAGTCCCTTGTCGTTTATCACCGGCGCGCGGGCGGGCAGTCGCAGCACTCCGCGCTTCTCGACATGTCACCGAAGTCCGATCGCGTTCAGAATGCGCTTGCCTACGCCAAGGAGCATCTGGCCGATACAATCTCCGTGGAACAGCTTGCCGACGCCGCTCACCTGAGTCCGCGGCAGTTCAGCCGCACGTTCCTGGCGGAAACGGGTCGTTCTCCCGCCAAGGCCGTGGAGCAGCTGCGGGTCGAGGCAGCACGGCTGATGATGGAACAAGGTCGGCATTCGATGGACGAGGTCGCGCGGGAGACGGGCTTTGCCGACCGAGACCGAATGCGTCGAGCGTTCGTGCGAGCCTTCGGGCAGCCGCCGCAGACGATCCGGCGAAACGATAGGTTAAGCCAAATGGCGTAATGACGCGGAGATCCCGGGGGGGGGCGCGACTTCCTTGCTCCGCTCCGAAGGCAAGGCTCACACCTTCCAGCGGACCTTCAACGAAGTCATCGATTTCAGCGCCGAGAGGCTGTTTATTCGGTCCACGTCCGCCTGACGGCCGGCCGCCATGAGCACGGGACTGTGTGCCATGGCCGTAACGAATACGCCCGGAACGGGGATGGCGACGGCATCAAGCGAGCTTCATGTGAACCGCTACCACCCTCGATTCCAGGAAGAGCGTCCCCTTACTTCGCCTGGGCCTTCCGCACGAAGGTCGGGTCGAAGGTCTTGTCCAGGTCGATCTGGGCGTTGGCGAAGTCGGGCTCCAGGGTCTTCAGCATCGCCAGCATGCTCTCCATGCCCTGCTTCTTGATGATGCCGTCGAGCGAATAGCTCTCCTTGGAGCTTTCGACCGCCTTCATGTAGAGGCCCTTGTCGCCCAGGTGGTATTCGGGCGGGACCACCGCGGCGATCTCCTCGGCGGTCGCCTTGCCGATCCAGGTCAGCGACTTGACGAAGGCGTTGGTCAGGCGCTGCATGGTCTCGGGGTTGCTCTCGATAAAGTCGGCCTTGGCGTAGAGCACGGCGGCCGGGTTCGATCCGCCGAACAGGGCCCGCGCTCCGTCCTCGGTGCGGGTGTCGATCAGCGTGCTGATGTCGCCGTCGGCCTCCAGCTTGGCGATGACCGGGTCCAGGTGGGAGATCACGTCCACCTGGCCCTGCTTCATCGCGGCCACCGCGCTGGCGCCGCCGCCGACGCCGATCAGGATGCCGTCGGTCGCGGCCAGGCCGTTCTTGACCATGGCGTACTGCACCGTCAGCGCGGTGGACGATCCGGGCGCCGTGACGCCGATCTTGCGGCCCTTGAAGTCGGCCGGCGACTTGATCTCGCCCGCCAGGTCCTTCCGCACCGCCAGCACGATGCCGGGGAAGCGGCCCAGCTCGACCACGGCCCGGATGTCCTGGCCCTTCTGCTGCATGCGGATCGTGTGCTCGTAGGCGCCGGTCACCACGTCGACCGACCCGCCCATCAGCGCCTGGAGCGACTTGGCGCCGCCGCCCAGGTCGTTGATCTCCACGTTCAGGCCCTCTTCCTTGAAGAAGCCCTTCCGCTCGGCGACGGTCAGCGGGAGATAATACAGCAGCGGCTTGCCTCCGACCGCCAGCGACACGTCCGTCTTCTCCGGCTCCGCCGCCACGGCGCCGCCCGCCAGGGCGAGCGCCAGGCCGGCGACCGCGAGCACGCCGGACAGGCCCGCCTTCACACCCTTCATCAGGAACTTCATGGATGCTTCCCCTCTCGCATTCCGATCTTGATTGATGTTTTGACTGATATGCCCCGCCTCAGGATGCCGCCGGCTGCGGGCGCCAGACCAGCAGGCGGTTCTCCACCTTGGTCACCAGCCAGTCGATCAGGATCACGAAGGCCATCAGCACGAACATGCCGGCGAACACGCCGGTCACGTCGAACACGCCCTCGGCCTGCTGGATCAAGTAGCCGAGCCCGGCCGACGATCCCAGGTATTCCCCGACGACGGCGCCGACCATGGCGAACCCCACCGAGGTGTGGAGCGACGAGAACATCCAGCTCAGCGCCGACGGCAGGTAGACGTGGCGCAGCAGCTGCCGCTCGTTCATGCCCAGCATGCGCGCGTTCGCGAGCACCGTCGGGCTGACTTCCTTGACGCCCTGGTAGACGTTGAAGAACACGATGAAGAAGACCAGGGTGAAGCCCAGCGCCACCTTGGACCAGATGCCCAGGCCCAGCCACAGCGCGAAGATCGGCGCCAGCACGACGCGCGGCAGCGCGTTCGCGGCCTTCACGTAGGGGTCGAACACGCCGGCCACCAGCGGCTTCCGGGCGAACCAGAACCCGATCAGCACGCCGCTCACCGAGCCGATCACGAAGGCCAGCGCCGCCTCCAGCAGCGTGATGCCCAGGTGATACCAGATCGTGCCGCCGACCATCCACTCGCCGATCCGCGTCGCCACGTCCAGCGGGGTCGAGAAGAAGAACCGCATGGTCTTCGGATCGCCGAACAGCGACGTCTCCGACACCAGGTACCACAGCAGGATCGCGGCGACCCCGACGAGGATCTGGAGCGGCAGCAGTTTCGCGCGGCTCAAGGTCATGCTTCCTCGCTCTGCCGATAGCCTTTCAGGACTTCCTCCTTCAGCGCGTGCCAGATCTCCCGGTGGGTCTCCAGGAAGCGCGGGTCCAGCTTGATCTCGCCGATGTCGCGCGGCCGGTCCAGCGGGATCGGATAGTCGCCGATGATCCGCGCGGCCGGTCCCGCCGACATGATCACGACCCGGTCGGCCAGGGCGATCGCCTCCTCCAAGTCATGGGTCACGAACATCACGGCCTTGCGGTCGGCCGACCACAGCTCCAGCAGCAGGTCGCCCATGATCAGGCGGGTCTGCGCGTCGAGCGGGCCGAACGGCTCGTCCATCAGGATGATCCTGGGATCGCGGATCAGCACCTGCGCCAGCCCGACGCGCTTGCGCTGGCCGCCCGACAGCATGTGGGGATAGCGGTCGCCGAACGCCTTCAGGCCGACCCGGCCCAGCCAGTCGCGGGAACGGTCGCGCGCCTCGGTCCGGGGAATGCCGGCGACCTCAAGCCCGATCGCGACGTTCTCGGCCGCGGTCTTCCACGGCATCAGGCTGTCCTGCTGGAACAGGTAGCCGGCATGGCGGTTCAGGCCGGTCAGCGGCTCGCCCAGGATGGTCACCGTCCCCGACGCCGGCTTCAGCAGCCCGGCGGCGGCGTTAAGCAGCGTGGACTTGCCGCAGCCGGTCGGCCCGACGATCGCGACGAACTCGCTCTCCGCCACTTCCAGGCGGGTTGGGGCGACCGCCTGGTAAGTCCCGCCGTCCGGCAGGGCGAAGCTGATCCCGACCCCGTCGAGCGCCACCGCGGCGGCCCGTCGGGCCGGTTCACGCCCACTCCCGCCGGTTGACGCCTCCCCCGATGCTGCCTCTCCCGAAAATGCGGCTGCTCGCGCCATCCGCGCCACCTCCCCGTCGTCGTTTCGTCCCAGGGGACGCTTGCCGTCCCGCGCACATCCCGAAAATTGTCCGCATCGGCATATCTATTTCCCGGGCGCGCCACAAGGAAAACTTTAGTTCGGATAATGATCTTTCCCGTCGCGGATCTTTCGCCCGCCGCCGTCCAGGAAAAAGCGGTAGGCTGGGTTGGCGGTCTCGTCCCAGCACGGGTATCCCAGCTCGGCCAGCCGTTGCCGGAAGATCGCCCGGTCGGCCTCCGGGACCTGGATGCCGGCCAGCACGCGGCCATAGTCGGCGCCGTGGTTGCGGTAGTGGAACAGCGAGATGTTCCAGTCCGTCGCCAGCCCGTCCAGGAACTTCAGCAGCGCGCCCGGCCGCTCCGGGAACTGGAAGCGGTAGATCAGCTCGTCCCGCAGGCCGGGCACGCGCCCGCCCACCATGTGGCGGACATGGAGCTTCGCCATCTCGTTGTCGCTCATGTCCTGGACCGGCAGGCCCTCGTCCCGCAGCAGGCCGATGATCTCCCGCTTCTCGCGCTCGCCTCCGGTCAGCTGGACGCCGACGAAGATGTGCGCCTCGGGATCGTCCACATAGCGGTAGTTGAACTCGGTGATCGACCGGCGGCCCAGGATCTGGATGAAGCGCCGGTAGCTGCCCGGCCGCTCCGGGATCGTGACCGCCAGCAGCGCCTCCCGGTGCTCGCCGATCTCGGCGCGCTCGGCGATGTGGCGCAGCCGGTCGAAGTTCAGGTTGGCGCCGCTGTTGACGGTGACCAGCGCCCGGTCCGAGATGCCCTCCCGCTCCGCGTAGCGCTTCAGCCCGGCGAGCGCCACGGCGCCCGACGGCTCGGCGATGGCCCGGGTGTCGTCGAAGATGTCCTTGACCGCGGCGCAGATGGAATCCGCGTCCACCGTGACGATGCCGTCCAGCAGCTCGCGGCACAGCCGGAACGTCTCGGCGCCCGCCTGGCGGACCGCGACGCCGTCGGCGAACAGCCCGACCTGGTCCAGCACCACCCGCTCGCCGGCGTCCAGCGCCGCCTTCATGCTGGCGGCGTCGTCCGGCTCCACCCCGATCACCTTGACGTCGGGCCGCAGGAACTTGACGTAAGCCGCGACGCCGGCGGCCAGCCCGCCGCCGCCGATCGGCACGAAGATCGCCTCGATCGGGTCGGGATGCTGGCGCAGGATCTCCATCCCGACCGTGCCCTGGCCGGCGATCACGTCCGGATCGTCGTAGGGATGGATGAAGGTCAGCCCGTGCTCCGCCTCCAGCAGGCGGGCATGGGCGTAGGCCTCGTCGAAGCCGTCGCCGTGCAGCACCACTTGGCCGCCCCGCCGCTCGACCGCCTGGACCTTGATGGCGGGGGTCGTGCAGGGCATCACGATCATCGCCGGCGCGCCCAGCCGCGACGCCGCCATGGCGACGCCCTGGGCGTGGTTGCCGGCCGAGGCGCAGATCACGCCGCGCTCCAGGTCGGCGCGCGCCATGCCGCTCATCTTGTTGTAGGCGCCGCGGATCTTGAAGGAGAAGACCGGCTGGAGATCCTCGCGCTTCAGGAAGACCCGGTTGCCGATCCGCTGCGACAGGCGGGGCATCGGGTCCAGCGGGCTTTCGATGGCGACGTCGTAGACCCGGGCGGTCAGGATCTTCTTCACATAATCATGCACGAGGATGGACTCCTGGTTTCCCGGCCTTATCGTATGATGCCGTTCGGGAAAACCGTTGGGACGTTCCGGCCCGGGGCTTGCCGTTGGGCTTGCCGGGACGCGGATTCTGGGTTGTCCCGGGATGCTATACATCCCCGGGCGCCTTGCAAGCGCCGTCTCTGGCCAAAGTCTCCGTGCAAGTCAAACCGGCTGCCCGCCGGGTGCCGCTCTGTTAAGCTTCGCTGTCGGCGGAGATCCGGGCGGCAAACCGGGGTGACGGGAGCGGCGGACCTGGAGAGTTTCATGAGTTCACTTGAGGAATGGCTCCGGTCGGTCGGCCTCGGTCATCAGGCCGGGGCGTTTCGGAAACACGACATCGATTTCGCCGCCCTGGGCGACTTGGTTGAAGACGACCTGCGCGAGATCGGCCTCACCATGGGGGAACGGAAGCGTTTCCTCAGGGCCGTCGCCGCACTGCGGCCCGGCCGCCGGCCGGCGGCCGAACGCCGGCACCTGACCGTCCTGTTCTGCGACATCGTCGGCTCCTCCGCCCTGGCCGAACGGCTCGAGGCCGAGGACGTGCTCGACGCCATGCGGCGCTACCAGCAGATGGCGAGCGAGCAGGTCGCCCGCGCCGGCGGCCACGTCGCGAAGTTCCTCGGCGACGGCGTGGTCGCGTGGTTCGGCTATCCCGAGGCGTCGGAATCCGACGCGGACTGCGCGCTCCGCGCGGCGCTGGGCATCGTGAGGAAGATCGGCACCATCGACCTGGCCCCCGGCATTGCCGGAGGCGGCCCGGATGGCGGCCGGCTGCGGGTCCGGATCGGCATCGCGAGCGGTCCCGTGGTGATCGGCGACCTGATCGGGTCCGGCACCGCGACCGAGCATCCGGTCGCCGGCGTGACGCCCAACCTGGCCGCGCGCCTGCAGGCCCTCGCTCCGCCCAACGGCATCGTCGTCTCCGAAGAGGCGTGGAGGCTGACGGCTAACCGCTTCCTTTTCGAGGATATCGGCGCCCACGCGCTCCAGGGCTTCTCGCTGCCGGTGCGGGCCTGGCGCCTCCGGGCCGAGCGGAGCCGGAGCGACGCCGCCGACAGGACCCACCGCGTCCCCTTGGCCGGCCGGGAGGCCGAGCGCGCGCTGCTGCGCGAGCTCTGGCGGCAGGCGCGCGAGGTCACCGGCGCCATCCTGCTGATCCGCGGCGAACCCGGCATCGGCAAGTCGAGGCTGGTCGAGGATTTCCTGGACGGCGCCGACGAGGCCCGCTGGACGCTCCGCTTCCACGGTTCCGAGGTCAACAGCGGCAATCCGCTCTACCCCATGGCCGCCGAGGTCGAGCGGATCGCCGACATCGACCGCCTCGACCGCCCGGCGGAGCGGATGGCCAAGCTTGAGAACCTGCTTTTCGGCGACGATGCCGACCGCGGGGAGGCGCGCCGGGTGTATGCGTCCCTGCTGTCGCTTTCCGACGGGGAGCCGGCGGACGGCTCCTCGGTGACCCCCCGCCAGTTGAAGGAGATGACCCTCAGGGCGCTGGTCCGGCAGATCTGCCTCGCATCGGAAGCGCGGCCGGTGATCCTGGTGGCCGAGGACATGCACTGGCTCGACGCGACCACGGTCGAGCTGCTGCACAGGCTGCTTGATGCGGTGCGCGGGCGCCGTCTCCTGATCGTCGTCACCTCGCGCGGGCCGTTCCCGGCGGACTGGACCGCCCGCCCCGGCGTGCGCCTGCTGGAGATGCCGAGGCTGCCGGCGCCCGACTGCGCCGCCATGGTCCGCAGCCTGACCGCCGAGCGCCCGCTCGACGAGGCTACCGAGCGGCGGATCGTCGAGCGGACGGACGGCGTCCCGCTGTTCGTCGAGGAACTGACCCGCGCCCTGGTCGAGGCGCGGCCCGCCGGTCACGGCACCCGGCCGGAACACATCCCGGCGTCGCTCGGCGCCTCGCTGATGGCCCGGCTGGATCGGGTGGGCCGCGCCCGCGAACTGGCGCAGGCCGGTTCCGTCCTCGGCCGCTCGTTCGACCGCGACCTGCTGGCCCGGGTGTCGGAGTTCGGCGCCGAGGAGATGGACGCGGCGCTGGACGTGCTGGTGCGCGCCGACCTGCTCCACGCCGATCCGGGCAGGGGCGACGGCCACCCGGCCTACAGCTTCAAGCATGCGCTGGTCCAGGACGCCACATATGCCGGCCTGCTGCGCGACCGCCGCCGGGCGCTCCACGCCCGGGCCGCGGCGGCGCTGCTGGAGCTGACTCCGGAGGTGGCGGACCTGCGCCCCGACCTGCTGGCCCGCCACTACGACGAGGCGGGCCGGGTGGACCCCGCCATCGACTGCCTGATGAAGGCGGCCAGGCGAAGCCTCGACCGTTCCGCCATGCCGGAAGCCGAACGCCACCTGGCCCGCGCGCTCGAGCTGGCCGGAAGCCTGCGCCGGGACAGGAGGGCGCTCGAACTGCGCCTGGAGATCCTGGTCCTCCTGGGACCGGTCATGATCTTCCTGCGCGGGCCCGGCTCGCCCGAGGTCGAGCGGCTCTACGCCGACGCCTACGACCTCTGCCGCGAACTGCCGGAGACCAGCCGGCACTTCCCGATCTCCTGGGGCTGGTGGCGGCTGTCGCGCGACTTCACCGTGATGGGTCAGCGGGCCGATGCGCTGCTGGAGCGCGCCCGTGCCCGCGAAGACGACAGCCTCCTGCTCCAGGCGCACCATTGCCAGTGGGCCAGCCACTTCAACCGGGGCGAGCTGGCCCGGTCCGTCCGCCACATCGATCATGGCCTCGCGATCTACGAGGCCGGGGACTACCGGCACCACGCCTCGCTCTACGGCAACCACGACGCCAAGGTCTGCGGCCATGCCGAACGGGCGCTCCTGCTGTGGCTGACCGGCGCTCCGGCCGAGGCCCTGGCGGCCGAGGAGACCGCCATGGCCTGGGCGATCCGCCTCGGCCATACCGGAAGCCGCGCCCACGCGCTGGACGTCGCGATGATGCACCAGTTCTACCGCCGCGACACCGGCCGCGTGCTGGCCCGAGCCGGCGAGATGATCGCGCTGGCGGAGGAGCAGAACTTTCCCGACCACCGGGCCAAGGGGTTGCTGTTCCGCGGCTGGGCCGCATCGCGCCGGGGCGAGACCGCCTACGGGCTGGAACAGGTGCGCATAGCGCTCGCCCGCCAGAAGGCGATCGGCACGTCGGAGGATTTCCCGATCTACTACTGCATGCTGGCGGACGTCCTGGCAGCCGCGGGCAAGCCGGAGGAGGCCCTGGCGGAACTGATCGCCGCCCGGGAGGAGTTCGGCCGCATCGGGCTGAAGATCTGGGCGCCCGAGGTCGAGCGGCAGATCGGCCGCATGATGCGCCTGTCCGGATCGGCCGACGGCTCCGCGGTGGAGGCCGCGTTCCGCCGCGCGCTCGCGGAGGCCCGGCGGCAGGGCGCCACGGCGCTCGAACTGCGCGCGGTCGACAGCATCGCCGACCTGTGGGAGGACCAGGGGCGCCCCGAGGAAGCCTTCAGCCTGCTCCGCGGCTTCCTGGACCGGCCGGTCGCCAGCGCGGCCGGCGGCGACCTGGAGGACCTGGCACGGGCGAGGGAGAGGGGGCGCCGCCTGTCCGGCCTGCTCGGCTAGTGTTCAGGCCGGAACGGAAGATTCCCCCACCTCATGTTCTGCGACGCGTTGGGCCGCGGCCCAACCTACGGTTTGGCGCAGGGCGGAGGTGATGCGGGCCGTCGATCGTAGGTTGGGCCGTGGCCCAACGCTTGGAACCAAATGTCTCGGCCGGACCGCCATGTCCCGCTTCCCCGTCCCTCGGGACGGAGCGGATCAGAACGGGTGGGCCAAGGCGCGACCCGGCCTGCGGCCGGCGGAGGGTTTCGCCGATGCCCCGGGGCCGCCGAGCCGCGGCGGGGTCGCCTCCAGGCCGAGCAGCAGTGCCGCGAGCGATCCCTCGTCCACGGCCAGGGCGGCCTGGGCCGGAGTCATCCAGCGGCGCTCGCGCTCGTCCATCTCAGGCCACTCGTCCAGCAACTCCTCGACCTCGAACAGATAAACCGCGACGTCCAGGGTCTTCGACCGGCCGTTTTTCAGACGCTTCTCGTAGCGGTAGGCGCCGATCGGCTTCATGCCGACCTGACCGATGGCGCCCGCTTCCTCATAGGCTTCCCGGGCCGCCTGCTCGGGATCGGCGATCTTCTTCTCCTGCCACCCCTTGGGAACCACCCAGCGCCGTGTCTCGCGCGAGGTCACCATCAGAATCATCAATTGCCCCTGACGGACTTCAAATGGAATGACGGCAAGTTGAGATCGCGGCATTTTAGCTAGTTCCAAAGAAACGCGGTGCCAAGACACCATTATGCTGGCAGGTGATGAACCGAACTTTTAACCTCGGTACCTCTCGCTGTGAGATAATTGCGACAAGATACCCTGTTATATAGTGTCTGCATACCATAATAACGACCCACCTTTATCAGCGGGGATCGCCGCTGCGTGGAAACCTCTCCCATCATCAACAATCCATGACGTGGTTTTGTGCATTCCCGGCGGAACTCCCGGATCGGGCCGCATGTTGCCGGGGTCATGCGCACGCTTCTTCTACATAGCCCGTCGGCCGGCGATGACGGACCATCGCGGGACGACCTCCTGGAAACCTTCCGCCAAGCGGGGTGCGAACCCTTGTCCTGCGCCGTGAACGGGACCGATTTCGCGGAAATGCTGTGCCGGCCCGCCGACCTGCCCGTCGACCTGGTGGTCGCGGTCGGCGGCGACGGCACGGTCACCCGGGTGCTGACGCACCTGTCCGACCGGAGCATCCCGATCGCCATCGTGCCGCAGGGAACGGCCAACAACATCGCCGACGCGCTCGGGATCGCCGGCGATCCGGCCGAGATCGCGTCCGCCCTGGGCAACATGGTGCCGCGGCCCTTCGACATCGGGTTCGCCAAGGGGCCCTGGGGGAACCACCGCTTCATCGAAGCCGTCGGGCTCGGCCTGCTGGCCCGTTCCATGGCCGAGGTGGACGAGGCGGGCACATCGGGCGGGGAGCAGATCCGGACCAGCCGGGAGACGTTCCGGCGGAAGGTGGCCGGAGGCGAGTTCGAACACCTGAAGGCCATCGTCGACGGCCGCACGCTGGAGGGCGATTTCCTGCTGTTCGAGGTCATGAATATCGGCCAGACCGGCCCCGACCTGATGCTGGCACCCGAAGCCGATCCCGGCGACGGCCTGCTCGACGTCGTCCATATCCGGGCCGACCGCCGGGCGGAGATGCTGGAATGGCTCGACGGCGGCCCGGAAGCGGCCATGCCCCCACTCGACGTCATCCGCGCCCGCGAGGTCGAGATCGTCTGGGCCGGCAAGTCGCTCCGGCTCGGCGACAACTTCTCCCCGGCGCCGGGAGCCGTCGGCCGGGTCTCCATCGGGATCGAACCCGAACAGGCCCGCATCCTCGTGCCGCCAGCCGCCGCGCCGGGTGCCGCCGCGGACAAGCCGGGCAGGGCGGCATGAGCGGAGAACAGGTCGCCGGCGGCCCGGCAGGGGTCCCGCAGGAATTGCTGCGCGACATCGAGCGCGTGGCGGTGGGGCTGGCAAGGCTGGCCGGCACGGAGATCGTCGCCGCTCTCGGCCGGACGCTGGAGGTCCGCTACAAGGGGAACGCCGAGGGCATGCCGACGACCGGGGAGTCCCTCAAGGATCCCGTCTCCGAGGTCGACTCCCAGGTCGAGGTGCTGATCCGCGCCAAGCTCGGCGACCGGTTCCCCGAACACGACATCCTGGGCGAGGAGATGGACGAGCGGCCGGGCCGGGACCACGACTTCGTCTGGGCGGTCGATCCGATCGACGGCACGACCAACTTCGTCAACGGCTTCCCGCTGTTCGCCGGATCGATCGGCGTGCTGCACCGGGGCCGGCCCGTCGTGGGCGCCGTCTGGTGCAGCACCAGCCACGCGCTGCGTCCCGGCGTCTACCACGCCAGGACCGGTGGCCCGCTCTGCTTCGACGAGGAGGCGCTCGATCCCCGGCCCAATCCCGAGGTCCGCCGGCGCCTTGCCGGGGAACCCGAGGCGACGCCGGACGCCGCCCTGGAGTGGGACATCCGCAAGACCGGCTCCGCTGCGGTCGAATGCGCCTTCGTGGCGGCCGGGCTGCTGCGGGTGGCCCGGTTCGAGCGTCCCAACGTCTGGGACGTCGCCGGCGGCATCCCGCTGGTCCTCGCCGCCGGCGGCGAGGTGCGGTACCGGGGCGACGGGGGCTGGGTCCCGCTGGAGCGGCTGGAGCCCGTCGCGGACGCGTCGGGCGGCGCTCCCGACCTGCGCAACTGGCGCCGGCCCCTGATCCTCGGTCAGCCCGACGCGGTCGAGCGGATGGCGCGGATGCGGGCAGGCTGACCGGACCGCCCCCGCGCCGGCTGGATCATGGCCCGGACCTCCATGGGAAGTCCGGGCAACGCTCTTGATCAGGCAGCCCCCTGAGGTTTCACTCTCCCGAAAGGAGCGACTCCTTCAGCTCCTCGACCGTCTTCGCCGATGCCTCCGCGACCCGCTCCGCGCAATCCGGTCGGGGCGCGCTGAGCGTCCGTGCGGCTTGATCGGCGATGATCCGCCCGAGCCGGACGCCTTCGATGGCATCGATCCTCCAATGGACGCCCAGATAGATCCTGCTGACGGCATTCTCGTGGATCGCCTGTGCCAGCGTCATCGTCCGCGTATGCCGCGGCCGCACGGAACCGTCCGGATCCAGGTTGACGCCGTTGAACTCGTCCGACGTGAAGGTGAAGCAGAGTTCGGCGAGTTCCGTCTCGGCCATGCCTTTGGCCACCAGGAAATGGTAGGCGGTCAGGAAGCATGCCGCTCCGAAGGTCGCATGTCCCGAAGGATAGGCCGGAAACGGCGGGCTGCGATGGAATTTCCCAGGATCGTTGGTCTGCGGGGCACCCAGCGGCCGCCAGGAAGGATCGCCGTCGAACTCCCCCGCCGATGTCGTATGGTAATGGGTAGACCGCTTCGACGGTTCGGCCTGGAGCCATCCCTTGACGTCGTCCGGCACCGGCATCGGGAGGGGCGGGTGGAAGGTCTTGTCGGAGGATTTGCCGTACTTGCCGTATCCGGCGGCGGCTTCGCGCACGCCGATGACCGGGCGATACAGTTTGCATTCGTATTTCAGCTTCCAGGCGGCGATCCCGGCGTCGGCCATCGCCATGTTGACCTGGGCGAACAGCCTTGCATTCTCGTCGGTGTCGAGGCCGATCTGCCGCGAGATCGAGCGGATGCACTGGTTGTAGAGCCTGGGCGGCGTTCCGAGGTCGCGGACGCCGTCATACCCCCAGAAGGTGCCGATCAGGGTTTCCTCGGCCGTCCGGGTCAGGCCGGGCGTGCCCGGGGCGCCGCCCTTGACCCGGACCTCCTCGACCTCCTTGTGCCAGTCGCCATGCTTCAGGATGGCCGAGAGGTCCTTCGCCCCCGGGCTCGGGGGCATCAAGCCGAACGGCGCCTCCCCGTCGACGGGCGTGGCGCTGGTGAAGGGACGGACCTGTCCCCAGGCCGGCGTCAGGAAGCCCTGGTCGGGAGCGTACGGGTCGGGCTGATGGGCTCCGGGAGTTCCCGCGACCATGTAGCCCCCGGCCTTCTCGGAACCGTCGTTCTCGCGCATCGCGAGATGCACCTTCGCCACGGCATTGCCGAAGATGGCGCCCTGGGTGAGGTCGTCGGCGTCCAGGTGGGCGATCAGGTTGGTCCACTCCTGGCATTTGCCGTGGATGAACGGCTCTTGCCTCGGGAAAAGTGCGGCCAGGGTCATCGCGGCGGCCTCGCCGACCGCGGCATGGCCGCCGTCCGTACCCGCTTGGGCCAGGACGGGATCCTGATGGTAACGGGCGCCCGGAGTCTTGTAAGCGACCCAGGCGTCATGCATGGCCAGATGGACGATCGCCAGCGCGCGGGAGGTTCGCGTGGGGCCGCCCTGTTCGGGGACGGCCATCTGCCTGTCCATGCAGGCCTTGGACTTGTGATTTCCGGCCGGTATTTCCTCGAAACTGAAATCACGACGGTGTACTTCAAGGGAGACATCGTTCCAGAAAAGAATCGGATCTACCTTTGACATTTCCTGCCGTCCTATTGTGGATTTTGATCATGATGTTCAGAACTTCGCAAAGTCTAGTCTGTGGCGCTGGTAAAATAATCATCTATCTGGGCTATAATTCAATATAGACACCAATTATGATTTCATTGGGTACTTTGATGAATGCTTGTAAATGCAACCACTGGGAGCCGGCGCAGTGGGCAGCCTCCTCCCATCCCGTCCGGGCGGCCCGGTCGCCGCATGATGACCACGGCCCGGATCGGGGTTAAGCTGGCCGGACGACGCACGCAAAGCCGGATCACAACGGCGGACCACAACGGCGGAAGAACTGGGGGGAACATATGACGACGGGACGCGGCCTGCGCCTGGGCGAGGCGGTACTGGGCGGGGGGGTGCTGACGCTCGGCCTCTTCATCGGATACGAGACCTGGATGCTGGGCGGTGCCGGAGGCAACGCGCCGGTCGGCCCCCGGCTGTTCCCCTTCCTGATCGCGGCGGGACTGCTGGTCATCGGCGGCACCCTGTTGCGCGAGGCCTTCGCCGGCCGCATCGCCCACCAGCGGGGGATCGAGCTGGACTGGCGCGCCGTGGTGCTGGTCTCGGCCGGCCTGATCGTGGAGATGCTGCTGATCGAATACGCGGGCTGGATCGTCGCGGCCACGCTGCTGTTCGTCCTGGTGGCCCGGGCCTTCCTCAGCGGCCGGATCCTGGCGGACGCGGCGCTCGGCCTGGGGCTCGCGATCCTGGCCTTCGTCGTCTTCAACTACGGCCTCGACCTGGGCCTGCCCGGCGGCATCCCCGGCGAGATGGTCGAGGACTTCCTTGCCCCGGCCGAGCCGGCGGCGGAATAGGCGGACACCGATGGAAACCCTCGCGGCCCTCGGCCACGGCTTCGCCGTGGCACTGACACCCTATAACCTGCTCTGGTCCGTCCTGGGCGTGACGGTCGGCACGGCGATCGGCGTGCTGCCCGGCATCGGCCCGGCGCTGACCGTGGCCCTGCTGCTCCCGATCACCTACAACCTGGAGCCGACCTCCGCTTTCATCATGTTCGCCGGGATCTATTACGGCGCCATGTACGGCGGCTCGACCACCGCGATCCTGCTGAACACGCCGGGCGAGTCCGGCAGCATCGTCACGGCGATCGACGGCCACGAGATGGCGCGCCAGGGACGCGGCGCCACAGCACTCGCCACGGCGGCGATCGGCTCGTTCGTCGCCGGGACCATCGCCACGATAGCGCTGACCTTCGTGGCGCCGCTGATGGTGCAGATGGCGCTGCTGTTCGGGCCGGCGGAGTATTTCGCGCTGATGGTGCTGGCGCTGGTCACCGTCACCGCCGTGCTGGGCGACAGCCTTCCGCGCGGCCTCGCCAGCCTGTTCTTCGGCCTGTCGCTGGGGCTGGTCGGCATCGACCTCCAGACCGGGCAGGCGCGCTTCACCCTCGGCATCCCCGAACTGCTGGACGGGATCGACACCGTCGTGGTCGCGGTCGGGCTCTTCGCGGTCGGGGAGACGCTCTACGTCGCGTCGCGCTACCGCTTCGAGACGGAGGAGATCTACGCCCTCAAAGGGTCCAAATGGATGAGCCGCGAGGATTTGAAGCGGTCGTGGAAGCCTTGGCTGCGCGGCACTTTCCTGGGCTTCCCGATCGGAGCCCTGCCGGCCGGCGGCAGCGAGATCCCGACCTTCCTGTCGTACCTGGTGGAAAAGCGCCTGTCCAAGCATCCGGAGGAGTTCGGCAAGGGCGCCATCGAGGCGGTCGCCGGGCCGGAGGCCGCCAACAACGCGTCGGCCGCCGGGACGCTCGCCCCGCTGCTGGCGCTGGGCCTGCCGACCTCGGCGACGGCGGCGATCATGCTCGCCGCCTTCCAGCAGTATGGGCTCCAGCCGGGACCGCTGCTGTTCGACACCAACCCCGAGCTGGTCTGGGGCATGATCGCCAGCCTCTATATCGGCAACGTGCTGCTGCTCCTGCTGAACCTGCCGCTGGTCGGGATCTGGGTCAAGCTGCTGACCATCCCGCGCCCGTGGCTCTACGGCGGCATCCTGGTGTTCGCCACCCTGGGCGCCTACACCCTCAACAACAACGTGGTCGACCTCGTCATCCTGTGGGTGATCGGGCTGATCGGCTTCGGCATGCGGGTGCTCGACGTGCCGGTGGCGCCCTGCGTCGTGGGCCTGATCCTGGGGCCGCTGGCCGAGCAGCAGTTCCGCCGGGCGCTGGCGATCAGCCAGGGCGACGCGTCGGTGTTCTTCACCCAGCCGATCTCGCTGGGGCTTCTGGCCGTGGCGTTCCTTCTGGTCCTGGTTCCGATCCTGCTGCGCCGCCGGCGGAGGCGGGCCGGGGAGGCGGGCCGCGCCTGACCCTCGCCCGATCCTCGCCACGGGGGGGGGCGGTTGGAACCTATCGCCGCCGCCGGCCTTTCCTTGGTGGATGCCCGTGCCGTGGGCATCCACCAAGGAAGAGGGACCAGCATGGCGATCACCCGGACCAGCGACACCTGGTGGAAGAATTCCGTCTTCTACTGCCTCGACGTGGAGACCTTCCAGGACAGCGACGGCGACGGCATCGGCGATTTCGCCGGGCTGATCCAGCGGATCGATTATCTGGCCGGGATCGGGGTCACCTGCCTGTGGCTGATGCCGTTCTACCCGTCGCCCAACAGCGACGACGGCTACGACATCACGGACTATTACGGCATCGATCCGCGGCTGGGGACGTTGGGCGATTTCGTGGAGTTCATCCGGACCGCGCGCGACCGCGGCATCCGGGTTATCGTCGACCTGGTGGTCAACCACACCTCGAAGGAGCATCCCTGGTTCCAGTCGGCCCGCTCCGACCCCAACTCTCCCTATCGGGACTGGTATGTCTGGAGCGACGAGATCCCCAAGGGCGACCAGGGCGGCCTGGTCTTTCCCGACCAGGAGGACAGCAACTGGGAGTGGGACGAGCAGGCCGGCCGGTATTTCCTGCACCGCTTCTACAAGCACCAGCCCGACCTCAACATCGCCAACCCCGCCGTGCGCGACGAGATCCGCAAGATCATCGGCTTCTGGCTCCAGCTCGGCCTCGCCGGCTTCCGGGTCGACGCGGTGCCGTTCCTGCTGGAGACCATCGGCATCAAGGGGCAGATGGACATAGCGCCCCATGACTGGCTGCGCGAGCTGCGCTCCTTCCTGGGCCGGCGCCGGGGCGACGCGATCCTGATGGGCGAAGTCAACCTGGAGCCGGAGGAGGTCCGCCGATTCTTCGGCGACGACGGCGACGAACTGCACATGTGCATCAACTTCAACCTCAACCAGTCCTTCGCGATGGCCCTGGCGCGGGGCGACGCCAGCGCGATGATCCACGGCCTCAAGGCCCTGCCGTCGCTGCCGCCCGACGCCCAGTGGGGCAACTTCATCCGAAACCATGACGAATGGTCCCTCGACAAGCTGACCGAGGCCGAGCGTCGGGAGGTCTTCCGGACGTTCGGCCCCAAGCCGGAGATGCAGCTGTTCGGCCGCGGCCTGCGCCGCCGGCTGCCGACCATGCTGGACGGCGACCAGGCCCGGATCCACATGGCCTACAGCCTCATGTTCTCGCTGCCGGGGGCTCCGGTCCTGTTCTACGGCGAGGAGATCGGCATGTCCGAGAACCTCGAAATCCCCGGCCGCCTGAGCGTCCGGTCGCCGATGCAGTGGTCGGACGAGGTCAACGGCGGCTTCTCGACCGCGAAACCCGAAGACCTGCGCCGCCCGGTCGTCGCGGGCAAGCGCTGGGGGCCGGCCGGCGTCAACGTCGCCGCCCAGCGGCGCGACGACGCTTCCCTGCTGAACTGGATGGAGCGGCTGATCCGCCGCCGCAACGAGACGCCCGAGATCGCCTACGGCACCTGGAGCGTCGTTCCGGTGACCGATCCCGCGGTGTTCGCGCTCCGCTACGATTGGGAAGGCCGGACCGTCCTGACCATCCACAACCTGGGAGGCAAGGAGTGCGGCGCCACCTTCCAGGTGAAGGATGCGCCGGCCTGGGACAGCCTGATCGACCTGTTCGGCCATGGCGACTTCACCCTGGGCAAGGATGGCAACGTCAGCATCGCCCTCGAGCGCTACGGCTGCCGCTGGTTCCGGGTCCGCCGGAAGGGCGAAACGATCCTGCTCTAAGGGGAGGTGCTATGGGTCCCGGCTTCTGCCTCCTTCTGTCCGGACGAGACCTGTGGATCGGCCGTCCGTCATATGAATTTGGAAGTATAATACACCGGGTCTTTACCATGATGGCCCGCAGGAGATATCTAAAGTCGCGTCGCGCGAATTTTTCATCGGATGTTAAATAATGAATGACCAAATTTGATAACAGATGCGCCGCTGCCGGTGCATATAGTGTTTCAATTTCTCCCCCGGACATGGGCAGTGTCGCCGTGGCGCAGCATTTCGCTTTATCATCATTCCCGGGCCCCCTTGTCCTCAAGCGCCTGCTTGCCGGGATGTGCGCCTGCCTCCTGGCCGTCGGCGTTGCGACGGCTTCCCGGCAGGCCGCGGCGCAAGCCTCCTCGCCCGTCTACGAGCGGGTCACCGAGCCGGCGCTGAAGGCAGGCATGGACTTTCCGGAACCCAAGGGCCCGGTCGTCCTGACCGTCGGGGGCAGGATCGCCGCCGACGGCCCGATCCGGTTCGACCTGCCGACCCTGGAATCCCTGGGGCTGGTCCGCTTCACCACCTTGACGAGCTGGACCGTCGAACCCTCCGTCTTCGAAGGGGTGCTGCTCTCGGCCCTGCTCGAAGCGGTCGGCGCCGATCCGGCCGCCACCACGCTGAGAATGATCGCGCTCAACGAGTTCGAAAGCACGACCCCGGCCGCCGACGCCCGCACCTGGCCCGTCATGCTTGCCCTCAAGCGGGACGGCGAATATATGTCGCGGCGCGACCGGGGGCCGATCTGGGTGATCTATCCGCAGCACGCCTTTCCGGAGCTTGGCCAGCGCGATTACCTGTCGCGCTGGGTCTGGCAGCTGAAAACGATCATGGTGGAATGACGGACAGGGTGAATTCGCATCGCGGTCCCGTCCCCATGCTCCTTCGACGTCGTGTCCGCTGATGGCTGCCAGGGAGCGGTTCATGGACCTGGGCAAGATCGTCTGGACGGTGTCATTCGTACTGTTGCTGTGCAGCTCGCCGATGCTCGTGTTCGATCTGGTCGCCATCCAGCGGTCGGTGGAGACCGCCAGCGGCGCCGACATCTGGTACGACGGGCAGCTGGCCGGCGATCTCCTGCGGCTCCAGGTCGCGATCCGCGGGCTGCCTGCCGACGTGACGCCGGAATCGACGGACCCCGCGCAGATCGACGAGATCAATCTCCGGCTGGACAACGTCTTCAACCGGATCAATTCGCTGCCGGAGACCGGCAGCTCCGAATGGCACACCCGGGGCATCAGGTCCGAGGAAGGCGTCGCCGACGTCCGCCGCGCCGTCAACCTGATCGACCGGGAACTGCCGCTGCTGGCGTCGGACCCGGCCGAGTTCCGCCGGGTCGCCGACGAAGGGGTCCGGCAGGCCATCGTCGTCCACCGGCGAATGTCGCTCGCCGTGGTGGAACGGCAGAACGAGCTGATCGGGCGGATGCAGTCCCAGGTGAACGCCTTCCAGGTCAAGCTGCTGGGCTACGGCGTCGGCTTCGTCGTCCTGCTGCTTGCGCTCGGATGGCTGATGCGCCGCCACATGCATTCGGAGACGACGCTGCGCGCCACCAACCGCCAGCTCCTGGACCTGACCGGCAACCTTGTGGCCGCGCGCGACGCCGCCGTGCGCTCCAGCGAGGCCAAGTCCAATTTCCTCGCCAATGTCAGCCACGAGCTGCGCACGCCGCTGAACGCCATCCTGGGATTCTCCGAAGCCCTCATGACCGGCATCTTCGGCCGGCTCGGCGAGCGCCAGGCCGAGTATATCGGCGACATCCACCATGCCGGCCAGAGGCTGCTGGCGCTGATCAACGACATCCTGGACCTCGCCAAGCTGGAGGCCGGCAAGCTGGAGCTCCGGGAGGAGGCGGTCGACCTGGTCCCGGTCGCCGCGGAGGCGATCCGCGATCTGAGGGAATCCGCGCGCGCGGCGTGCGTCAGGATCGAACTGGAACCGGTATCCGGCCATATCGGCATCTTCGGGGACCGCTTGAGGCTGCGCCAGGTCCTGGACAACCTGCTGTCCAACGCGATCAAGTTCACGCCCCCCGACGGGCTGATCGGGGTCTCCCTGGAACGGCCCGACGACGGACGCACGGTCATCGTCGTGACGGATACCGGCATCGGGATTCCGCCGGACGACCTGGCGCGCGTCTTCCTGCCGTTCGAGCAGTCGGACAGCCGGCATGCCCGCCAGGCCCAGGGCACCGGGCTGGGGCTTCCGCTGGTGCGCCAGCTGGTGGAGCGCCACGGCGGCACGGTCCGGATGTCGAGCGAGCCCGGCGTCGGCACCGAGGTGGTGATCGAGCTGCCGCCCGAGCGGGCACTCCTCGACGCGGCCGTGCCGGTCTCCCGGTCGCTTCGCTGAGCGGTTCAGCCGGGCAGCGACGGCGCATGGACCTCCGCCGCCAGCAGCGCCTGGACCAACGGTGAGTCCGCCGTCCGGAACGCCACGTGCAGCTCGGCCGACAGCGAAACCAGTTCCATCCCCACGACCGCGAGGCAATGTTCCAGGCTGGCCGGGCTGTGAAGGCGGACATGTCCGTTGCGGGGGCGTGCGTACCACCAGCCGAGCCCGACCCGGTGGATATCGTCCGGCTGCACCAGCGTGCTCAGCAGCAGGGCTCCCCGCGGGGCGACCAGGCGGGACAGTTCGGCGAACAGCGTCCGCTGGTCGGGCACGTGCTCGACCACCTCGAAGCAGGTCACCAGGTCGAAGCTCCGTCCCGGGGCCGGCCGGCCGTCGCCGTAGAAGGGATCGCAGGAGGCCGCGCGCCGGAAACCCCGTTCGGCCAGAAGCCGCACCATCAGGCCGTTGCCGCCGCCCCAATCCAGGAGGTCGACCGTTTCCTTCATGGGACCGACGATCCGGTCGATCAGCGCCGCGTTGCGGGCCGGGCGGTCGTAGGTGAAGGGCGGATCGGCAAGCACATAGTCGTCATTATAAATGTGACGCTGAAAGTCGGCTGAAGTCCAATGGTCGAGGCAGGCAGTCCAGATATGGTCGCACGCCAGGCAAACCGAGTATCGGACCATCGTGCCCGTGTCGGGAAACATCCGGCGGCCTTCGAATGCATCGTTGCAACTTTCACCAAGATCGATCTGGCCGATCGGATACCCGGAATTCCGGCAGCAGGGACATAGAGGCGAGAGCAAGAAGACACCTTGAGGAACGGAAATAGTACCTTGGGCAGGTCTATGATGCCGTTATACCGTATACCTCAGGATGCTTAACAGTTTCATATGCATGTGAAAAAACGCGGCGCGCCGGGGGGGGGAGGGGCTTGAAGCGGCAGGTCTCCGCGGGTGCCGGCCAGTTCCGCACGTCCCGGCACTTCATCGAAACGCCGCGGAAACGGCGAGGCGCACCGGTTGATCCGTCTGTTCAGCCGCCAGCCGATCCGTGTCCCCAGAACCGGCGGCTGCGCCCCGCCGCGCGATCCGGCAGTGCCGGCCCCCTTCCACGCTTGTCCGGCATGGTCGGTGCAAATCGATTTCTCGGATCATGAAAACTTGTCGGCTTCCACTTCAAATACGCCATTCACGGGTTTGACCCACGTACCTTTCGGCACGAAGCGCCGACGTGGTGCATGCGAAGATTACCGGGACAAGCCGGCGCCTGAGCTTTGTGGAGAGGAAGGCTGCAAGTCTTCATGAGCCACCGCGGCCATTTTCCCATCATTCTGAAATCCAGGCTTCGATAAGATCGGAATTTTAGTCCCTAATTAACAACATTGTTCCGAGCAGGTGAATTGTTACAACAACATACCGGGGTAACCAATTCACAGGGGACTGAATATTACTTCGATACACAAGCTCAAATCGGCCTCGGGTCAGAAATATTTTATTGAAAGTTCATTATTTTCTGCGCCATTATCATTTTATTTCTTGGCTCTTACCTCCCTCGTCCCGAAAAATCTTGCCCGACGGAGTTCTACATGCCCGGCTCACGAACCGACACCCGCCCCAACATCCTGCTGATCATGTGCGATCAGTACCGGTATCCGTGCCTCGGCGGTCCGCAAGCCGGGTTTCCGGCGGAACTCGACGACATCCTCGGCTTCCGGGGCGAGGTGGACGACTCCAACCCCTTCGCCAAGTTCTTCCCCGGCCTGATCCGGCTGCGGAAGAACGCCGTGGTGCTGCGCAACCACACCATCGCGTCGAGCGCCTGCACTCCGAGCCGGGCCGTGATGTTCACCGGGCAATACGGCACCCGCACCGGAGTCACCCAGACCGACGGCATGTTCAAGAGCGGCGACGAGCCGGACTTCCACTGGCTGAAGGCCGATGGCATTCCGACCCTGGGCGACTGGATGCGGGGGGCGGGCTATTCGACCCATTATTTCGGCAAATGGCACCTGCACCACTCGTCCTCGTCGCTCCAGTCCTACGGCTTCAGCAATTGGGAAACCTGCTATCCCGACCCCCACGGCGCCAGCCCCAACAATCTCGGCGTCTACCGCGACTACGGCTTCGCGGACGAGGCCTGCAGCTTCCTGCACCGCAAGGGCCTGGCGCTGAACTACAATTACGTCGCCTCCAAGGCCGAGGACGGGGCGGATTCCCCCGCGGAGGAACTTACGGACCGACCCTGGCTCGCCGTGGTCTCCTTCACCAATCCCCATGACATCGCGACATATCCGACGGTGATCGCGATGGCGCTGCCGTCGGACGCCGATCCGGGGACGGTACCGGCGCCGCAGACCCAGTCGCTGTTCGGGCCGCTGACTGTGCCGGCGCAGGGCGACCTCTCGATGCCGCCGGTCAACGGCACCATGCAGGTCCCGCTGAACCCGCTGGGCTTCCCCCAGGACTGCGCCACGGCTTCGCCGACCCAGGACGAAGACCTGCCGGCCAACAACAAGCCCGACTGCCACTTCGACTCCGCGTACAAGGTCGGGCTGACCCTCTCTTCCGTGTCGGCCTACGGCACGCTCGCGCCGGCCGGTCGGGACGACGGGGTCCGGACCGAGGCGGGCGTCGATCTGGCGCTGCGGTTCTCGATCCCGTTCGCGCTGTACCCGGACAAGGAGCAGGCTTCCCTCCAGTTCCTGCAGTTCTACGGCTGGACCTTCTCGGCCGTCGATCCCCATATCGAGCGGGTGCTGAAGACGCTGGAGGAGTCCGGCCAGGCGGACAACACGATCGTGATCTTCACCAGCGACCACGGCGAACTCGGCGCCGCGCACGGCATGATGATGGAGAAGTGGCACATCGCCTATGAAGAGGCGGTGCGCGTGCCCATGGTCGTCCTGATGCCGGAAGACCGCGACGGCGACGGCTCGATGCGGCAGGTGGACGCCGTGACCAGCCACGCCGACATCGTGCCGACCGTGCTGGGCCTCGCCGGAGTCAGCCCGGCGCAACGGGAGAAGATCGGCCGCGAGCTGTCCGAGACGCATCATCCCGTGCCGCCGCTGCCCGGAGCCGACCTGGCGCCGCTGCTGCAGGGCGACAGCGAGACCGTGACCGAGGCGGACGGCACGCCGCGCCAGGGCGTGCTCTTCATCACCGACGACGAGATCACCGAACCGCTGCCCGGCGCGGAAGAGACCAACCCCAGCGGCTATGCGAACTACGAGCTGTTCAAGGCCGTGGTGGACTCGGTGCGGCTGGGCTCCGACGGCAAGGGACCCGTGCCGAACCTGGCGTCGGGCCCGGTGTGCCAGCCCAACCATGTCCGCTGCGTCAGGACCGGGGATTCCAAGCTGTCCCGCTACTTCGACCCCTCGGGCGGGAAGGCGGACCAGTGGGAGCTTTACGACCTGGTCAACGATCCCACCGAAGCGGTCAACCTGGTAAAGGTCGGCGCGACGCCGCCGGTGCCGCGCGAAGACCTTCCGGACTGGACCACGCAGGATCGGGTGCAGGAGACGGCGGACAGGCTCCGCGCCCTGCTGGCCGAGCTGGAGCGGCGCTACCTCCCCATGCCGGCGAACCTGCCGGCGGCCTGAATCCGTCGCGATCGAAGCCCGCGGCGCATCCCCCGGTCCCGGATCGATCCGGGACCGGGGGGGTGGACGGGGAGGTTCATGACGGGGGCGAGCCCGGCACACCGCATCAGCGCTCGGGGGATGCCGCCGGACGTGCTGGACGCCGACGGCGGCAACCTGCCGGCCTTCCTCCATCCCCTTCAGGAGGAATTCCCGGAAACGCTGGAGACGGTGCTGGACGCGGTCCGGCAGGTCGCACCCTTCTTCGGCACCTTCGTCCTGCGACCCGATCCGCGGAACGCCGACCGAGGAGGAGGTGGCGCCCTGGGCCGAGGAGTTCGGCATGGCAGAGATCTGGGAGAAGAGCCTGGTCGGGAGGCGGGGAAACGGGCATTCGCCGAGTTCGAGGCCGGCCGGAACCTGACGGCGAACCAGATCGAGTTCCTCGGCATGGTGATCGATCACCTGACCGAGCGCGGCACCGTGGAGCCGGGCGCCCTGTACGAAAGCCAGTTCACCGACCTGAACCCGCTTGGGATCGACGGCGTGTTCGGTCCGGAGCGGGCGGCCGAGGTTATCCATGTCCTGGAGGCGGTGCGGCGGCGAGCGGCGGCCTGATGTTCGCCGCCACCCCGGCGGCACCTTCGATACCCCGGATATGTCGGGACGCGGCCCAACGCATCACCCCGCCTGTTCCGGCCATCCTATCGCAGGCCTCGCCACGGCTCCGTGGCCGGAGATGCCCGGATCAAGTCCACGGCTGTCCGGCACGTTGTTTGCCCATCGACTATTGAGAACATTCCTGGCGACTGTTTTCTCCTTCGGTTCGTCATCCGCGGGCTTGACCCGCGGATCTCAAGGCATGGAGGCTTCGATGCTTCCCGCGAAAGATGGCCGGATCAAGTCCGGCCATGACGAAAACGGAGTGCTTGTGCCCGAAATTAACCCTTTCGCAGAATAAGCGAGTACCGTGCCGGACAGACGTGGGGCAAGCCCGGTCATGACGATGAGGAGAGGAGCCTGGCCTTCGCCCGGAAGCGGCCCATATCGCCTGTCAGGCGGACAGCCGGACCAGGACGGGTTCCTCGACTGTCTGCCCGACGGAAGCGAGCGCCGCGAGCTTGGCCTGGTACGCGGCCCACAGCGGGCGGATGGCGTCAAGGCACTCGCTCACATGGGTCGAGTTGGTCTGCCGCAGCACCTGGTCGCGGGCAGCCGCGTACTCGGCATGGAGCTGCTCGACGGAAGAGGCGGCGGAAAGGGGAGTAACCGGGGATGGCTGGGAAGCGGAGGAGGGCATGGCTTTCGGGCTCTTTGTCTTGCGATAGCTTCAATTTATAAGGAATGAATTGACGAGCGGTTAATATCTCCAGCCTTCCGAAAGACTGATGGCGAAATGTCAGAGCATAGCAAGCCCACATCTAAACAAATTGATATATCTTGTTATATTGCCGAAGGATTGGGCATTGCCCGCCATGGTATTGCCTCGGGTGAATTCATGGGACGACTCGCCGCAGCCGTTCGAGAGGGGGAGGGGGCGTGACGGAACGGGGCGGGCCGGCTCCCCTGATCCTGACGCTGGGGATGGACGCCGGGTCGTTCAGCCGCCTGGATGCGCTGCGTCGGGCGCATTTCCCGGCGGAACGGAACTTCCTGCCTGCGCATCTCACGCTGTTCCACCACCTGCCCGGAGAGGATCCGGCCGGGATCGCCGCCGCGCTCCGGGACGTGCTGGCCGGGCGCGCCCGCCCGCCACTGCGGGCGACGGGGCTGCGCTTCCTGGGAAAAGGCGTCGCCTACGCCTTCGACGCCCCCGGTCTGGCGGAACTCCGCGCGGCGCTGGCGGCCCGCTGGGCAGGTTGCCTGACACCCCAGGACCGGCAGCCGTTCCGTCCCCATGTCACGATCCAGAACAAGGCCGACCCGGCCGAGGCGCGCGCCCTGTTCGAACGGCTTGAAGCCGGCTTCGAGCCGTTCCAGGTCATGGGCGAGAGCCTCCTGCTGTGGCGCTATCTCGGTGGACCGTGGCAGCGCTTGGGCGAGTTCCCCTTCCAGGACTGACCGGGCCCGACCGCCGGAAGCCCGGTCACCCGCGCAGCGGCCGGAAGAAGGCGCGGATCTCTCCGGCCAGCGCGTCGGGCTGCTCCAGCGCCGCGAAATGGCCGCCGCGCTCCATCACGCTCCACCGCCGGATGTCGGTGAAGGTGCGCTCCGCCATCGAGCGCGGCGGGCGCAGGATCTCGGTCGGGAACTGGCAATAGCCGGTCGGCACGTCGACCGTGCCGCCGTCCGGGATCGGCCAGGGGCCGTGCATGCGGGCGTAATAGGGCCAGAAGGACGACCCGATCGCCCCGGTGAACCAGTACAGGCCGATGTTGGCCAGCAGGCGGTCGCGGTCGATCACCGACAGCACGTCGCCGCCGCAGTCCGACCAGGCCCGGAACTTCTCGGCGATCCAGGCGGCCAGCCCGGCCGGGCTGTCGGTCAGGGCGAAGGCCAGGGTCTGCGGCCGGGTCCCCTGGATCCACTGGTAGCCCGTCTCCTCCTTCAGGAAGAGTTTCAGCTCCTCCAGGTAGCGGCGCTCCTCCGGGGTGGGGGACTCGACCATCGCCGGGTCGCGCCGCAGCGGCATCAGGTTGAGGTGGATCCCCGTCACGCGGTCCCGGTGGGCATAGCCGATCCGGGACGAGACGAAGGCTCCCCAGTCGCCGCCCTGGGCGCCGAAGCGGTCGTATCCGAGCACCCCGGTCATCAGCTCGGCGAAGCAGTCGGCGATCTCCTCGGCGCCGAAGCGCTTCTGCCCCGGAGCGAACGACAGCCCGAAGCCGGGCAGGGACGGCGCCACCACCGTGAAGGCGTCGGCCGGATCGCCGCCGAAGGCCGCGGGGTCGGTCAGGCGCGGGATCAGGTCGAGGAACTCGAACACCGATCCGGGCCAGCCGTGCGACAGCAGCAGCGGCATCGCGTCCGCGCCCTTTCCCGGAACATGCAGGAAATGCAGGTCGATCCCGTGCAGCGGCACCCTGTACTGGGGAAACCCGTTGAGCAGCGACTCCTGCGCCCGCCAGTCGAAGCCGTCCCGCCAATAGGCCGTGAACGCCCGCATCCATTCCACGTCGGTCCCGAAGGCCCAGGGCTCGCCGGGCGCCTGGTCGGGAAAGCGGGTCCGGCCCAGGCGGTCGCGCAGGTCCGCGACCGCATCGTCGGGCACGTGCAGCCGGAATGGTTCCGGTGTCGCCGGCATGGCTTTCCTCCCTTTCGCTTTCTTCATTTTCCCAGCCGGATCTTAACCTCGGGAGGGGCTGCGATGATACCGCGCACCCATGCTCCCCGCCGGAGATCCGCGGAAAACCGCGCGGCATGGAAAGTCGCCCGCCGGGTGACTGCACATTTCAAGAAATTGACAAAAAAGAGTCGCTTCGGCTGAGCATACTCCTTTCGTCGTAACCCGCGCGCAGGGACCGCTTTGCCTGCGCCCCCGGGGCATAGCCGCATCTGGTCCAGAACGGAATTCGCAATGCTCACCATATTCCGCCGAAGCTTCGCCGTGCAGGCTCTCGCGCAGATCACCATCCTGCTGGTCGCCCTCGCGGCCGTGACCGTCGTCGGCCTCTCGACCATGTCGCGGAACCTGGCTCGCGAAGACCTCGCGGAACGTGCCCGGCTGCTCGCGACCATCGCGTCCGGCGGCAGCGGGGAGATCATGTGGAACATGGACGACCAGGCGGCGATCGGGCTCCTGGGGGCGCTCGCCTCCGACGACGATTATGTCTACAGCCGGCTGACCGGTGCCGACGGGTCGGTCTTCGCGGAACATGGCGACGTCCGGGCGGCCAACGCCGACCTGATCGTGGAGAGCGCGCCGGTGGTCTACGGCCAAGGGACCAAGAGCAAGACCGTGGGCACCCTGGAACTGGCGGTGAGCCTGAAGGGCGTCTATGCCAGGATCGAGCGGACGACCGGGCGGATCGTCCTGGTCGGCGTGATCGCCATGGTCTGCCTGCTGCTCGCGCTGACCATCATCCTGCGCCGGATCACCCGGCCCATCGAGATCATGACCGGGACCATGACGGCGCTGGCCGAGGGCGACGTCCATACCCACATCCCGGCGACCCGCCGGCGCGACGAGATCGGGCGCATGGCCGCCGCGGTCGTCACCTTCCGCGACAACGCGATCGAGAAGACGCGTCTCGAGCAGGAGCGCGAGCGCCTGAAGCAGGAGGCCGAGCTGGCCCGGCGCAAATCCCTGCGGGACGTGGCCGAGACCTTCGAATGCGACGTCCGGGGCGTCCTGTCCCTGCTGGAGAGCACCTCGTCCGCGATGGCCTCGTCCGCGACGGTGGTCCACGGGACGGCCGACAGCAACAGCCACATGTCGGGCGCCGCGTCGGTCGCGGCGGACCGGGTCAGCGCCAACGTGCAGACCGTGGCCGCCGCGGTGGAGCAGCTCGCCGCCTCGATCCGGGAGATCGCCGCCCGCTCGCTGAACTCCCACACCGTCTCGATGGAGGCGGCGCGGCGCGCCCAGGAGGCCGTGGAGAAGGTCAAGAACCTGGTCGGCGCCGCCGGCAGGATCGGCGACGTGGTCAGCCTGATCAACTCCATCGCGGCCCAGACCAACCTGCTGGCGTTGAACGCCACCATCGAGGCGGCGCGCGCCGGCGAGGCCGGCAAGGGCTTCGTCGTGGTCGCCAACGAGGTCAAGCAGCTCGCCGCCCAGACCGCCCGCGCCACCGGCGAGATCACCCAGCATATCGGGGCGATCCAGGCATCGACCGACGGCACCGCCGCCGACATCACGGAGGTCGCCAACATCATCGACAACGTCTCGCGCATCAGCTCGGTGATCGCGGCGGCGGTCGAGGAGCAGAACGCCGCCACGTCGGAGATCAGCCGGGCGGTCACCAGCGCCGCCCAGGGCACCCAGGAGCTTCAGGAGAACGTGCGCGAGGTGGCGGGGTCCGCCGAACGGAACGGCCTGGCCGCCGTGGACCTGATGGAGGCGATCCAGACGCTCGAGCAGTCTTTCGGCTCGCTCCAGGATCGGGTGCAGGGCTTCGTGTCCAAGCTCCAGGCCGCTTGACGCCGATGCACCGGGGGGCGGAGGCTTCTTCCGGCGCGGCGCCGTCCGGCCTGGCGGTGCCGCCGTGGAACGGCCTGCTGGTGCGGACCCTGGCCCTGATCTGCCTGCCGCTGATGCTCGCGGTGGCCGTGGCGGCGCTGGCGGCGATCGATTTCACCAGCCGAGACGCCGACGCGGCGCTGGCCGGCCGTGCCCGGCAGATCGCCCAGATGCTGGCGGGAGGGGCGGCGGAAATCCTCTGGCACGTGGATGTGGCGGCGGCCCGCGAGCTTATCCTGCCGGTCGCGCGCGATCCCGACTTCGTCGCCGTCGCCATCCTCGACGGCGACGGCGTGCCGGTTGCGGCCCTGGGGGACCTGTCCGCCGCCGGCCCGGGGATCGTCGCCGAGCGGGTCGTCCTCGACCGCACCCTTCCCGGGCAGGGGGTGACGCGGCGGATCGGCACCCTGGAGCTGCGGCTGTCGGGCCGCCGGGCGGAAGACCTCGCGGCGGAGCGCGCCCGCTCCATCGTCCTGGCCGGTGCGGTCGTGATGGCGGCCGTGGCCGCGATCCTGTTCCTGATCCTGCGCGGCGTCACCCGGCCGGTGCGGGCCATGACCGTGGCGCTGTCGGAGCTTGCCGCCAGCCGGACCGACATCGCCCTGCCGGTGCGCCGCCGCCGCGACGAGATCGGGCGCATGGCCGAGGCGCTGGTCACCCTGCGCGAGCACGCGGCGGAACGCCTGCGTTTCATCGAGCGGCAATCCCACCTGATGGAGGAGATCGAGCGGACCGTGGACGAGCGCACCGCCGAGCTGCGCGCCGCGCTCGACACCCTGCGGCGCGCCCAGGACGAGCTGGTGCGCACGGAGAAGATGGCGGCGCTGGGCGGCATGGTCGCGGCCATGGCGCACGAGATCAACACGCCGCTCGGCAACAGCCTGACAGTCGCCACCACCCTGGCCGACGAGATCGACCGGTTCCAGGCCCTGGTGGCCGGCAAGGAACTGCGCCGCTCGGCGCTCCGCGACGCGTCGGAGAGCTTCGGGACCGCCGGCCGGCTGCTGGTCGCCAACCTGACCCGCGCTGCCGAGCTGATCGGCAGCTTCAAGCGGGTGGCGGTCGACCAGACCAGCGAACTGAGGCGCGGCTTCGACCTGGCCGACGTCTGCGGCGAGATCGTCACGACCCTGTGGCCCAGCCACAAGGGTTCGGGCTGCCGCATCGCCGTCGACATCCCGCCCGGCATCGCGATGGACAGCTATCCCGGCGCGCTGGGGCAGGTCCTGGGCAACCTCGTGACCAACGCCTTCATCCACGCCTTCGACGGCGTGCCGCCTGGGACCATCCGGGTCACCGGCGGCCTTCAGGACGACGGGATGGTGGTCCTGGAGGTCATCGACGACGGGCGCGGCATCCCGGCCGCCGACCTGCCGCGGATCTTCGATCCCTTCTTCACCACCAGGCTTGGCTTCGGCGGCAGCGGGCTCGGCCTGCACATCACCTACGCCCTGGTCACCCGCGTGCTGGGCGGCCGGATCTCCGTGGACAGCGAACCCGGCCGGGGCACCCGCTTCACCCTCGTCCTGGACCGGACCGCCCCGCTTCAGGGCGGCCCGGAAATCCGGGCGGTCGCGGGAACATAGGTGTAGGGCACCTGGAGATAGTTGAAGACCGGGACGTCCAGATAGGGCGCCAGCAGCTTCGACAGGTTCAGGCCGATGCCGACATAGACGAACTGCTTGCGCAGGTCGATGTCCGGCCGATCGCTGAAGTCGGCATAGTTCCTGGCCCGGAACCCGACATGCAGTTCCAGGTACTTCAGGTATTCGTTCTCGATGAAGTCGAACCCGTCGGCCTTGATCGCCATCACGTAGCCCAGGCGTTCATAGTCCGTGGTGACGTCGAACTGGTAGTCGCCCTCCAGGAACGGGTTGTACTCCACCCGCAGGTCGATCTTGCGCGACAGCTCCGGATAGGACCAGAGCAGATAGCCGGCCGCGGCCCCCAGCGTGTTGAACACCATGTCCTGGTAGGCGAATCCGTAGCGGTCGCTGAAGGCGTCCCCCACCTCGATCAGGGTGCTCACCCCCAGGCCGGACAGGGCGCCCCACCGGATCGCCTCGTCCGGGTCGAAGTCCCAGCGCTCGTACTGGCCCGCGAACAGGTGGGTGAAGAGATACGTGGTGTAGAGGTGGCCCAGCTTGTCGGCGCCGCCCTCGTCGGTGTCCCGGCCGAACCAGCCCTCGTCCTGGAACCGGGGGCCGCCGGTGCCGTAGTCCCAGTTGGCGAAGCCCCACCCGAGGACCGCCGCGCCGATGCCCAGGTTGAGGGCCAGCGCCTTGTCCTCCTTGGACCAGTCAGACACTGACCAGTCCGATACCGGCCAGTCCGTGCCGCCCGCGGTCTGCGCCGCCGCCCCGGTGCTCGTCAGGCTCAGCAACCCGGCGCACAGGACTGAGCGCCAATAACATTTCATCTATGATCTTCCATTCGCGAAGGCAATATTCTTGCTTTGGGGGGCAAATAAATCAGAGAATCCATCCCACGGTAAAGCAATTCCGCTCCAGGCCGGATGGCTTATTCCTTGCGGGTATGAATCGTCGATCCACCGTGATCTTCATCAAGGCGCATATCGCCCGATCCGATGCATGATTTCGGGAAGCCGGGTTCATCGACAATGCGAGGGACAGGATCCGATGGAGCATGACCATGATCCCGAGGCGATCCGGCGGCGCTTGTCCGTCCGCCCGGAGCAGAGCTACCTGCGCGACTGGGTCTATGGCGGCATCGACGGCGCCGTCACGACCTTCGCCGTGGTGGCGGGCGTGGTCGGGGCCGGCCTGTCGGCCCGGACCGTCCTGATCCTCGGCGCCGCGAACCTGCTGGCGGACGGCTTCTCCATGGCCGCCAGCAACTACAGCGGCACCAAGACCGAGCGGGACGACAAGGACCGGCTCCGCGCGGTGGAGGAGCGGCACATCGACCTCGTCCCGGAAGGCGAGCTGGAGGAGATCAGGCAGATCTTCCGGGCCAAGGGCTTCCAGGGACGCGGCCTGGAGCACGCCGTGGAAACCATCACCGCCGACCGCGGCCGCTGGGTCGAGACCATGCTGGCGGAGGAATACGGGTTGCCCGCGGCCCTGCGCTCGCCGGTCAAGGCGGCGGCCAGCACCTTCCTGGCTTTCCTGATCTGCGGGTTCGTCCCGCTGCTGCCCTTCGTCTTCGGCCTGCCGGCGCCGGTCGCCCTGGCCACCGGATCGACCGCCGCCGTGTTCTTCGCCATCGGCTCGGTCAAGAGCCTGTGGTCGCTGGCGGCCTGGTGGCGGTCCGGGCTGGAGACGCTGGCGATCGGCATGGCCGCGGCGGCCCTGGCCTACGCCGCCGGCGCCGCCGTCGAGAGCTTCACCGCCTGATCGCCGCCCCGTCAGCGCCCCGGCCGGTTCTCCAGCCAGGTCACCAGCTCCGCCGGTGGCAGGGGCTTGGCGTAGAGGAAACCCTGCACCTCGTCGCAGCCCAGCTCGCGCAGCACCGCCTCCTCCGACCTGTCCTCGACCCCCTCGGCCAGCACGTCCAGCCCCAGCTCGTGGCCCATCTTGACGATCATGGAGGCGATCGACCGGCTGTCCGGCCTGCGGTCCATGCCGCGCACGAAGGCCCGGTCGATCTTCAGCAGGGAGGCGGGAAGCTGCTGGAGCCGCGCCAGCGACGAATAGCCCGTGCCGAAATCGTCGATCGCGATCCGGAAGCCCATGCCGCGCAGGGCCTCGGCGGTGTGGAGCACCCGGGCGTCCTCCATCGCGTGGCTCTCGGTGATCTCCAGCTCGATGTCGGGCGCCGCGGCGCCGCTCTCGCGCAGCACCCGCTCCGCGACCTCGGTGAAGTCGCCGTCGCGGATCTGGCGCACCGACACGTTCACCGCCATGCGCAGCCGGGCCCGCCCCTCGGCGCGCCACGCCACCTGCCGCAGGCAGGCCTGGCGCAGCACCCATTCGCCCAGCGTGACGATCTGGCCGGCGTCCTCGGCGGCGGGAATGAAGGCGTCGGGGCGGATCCAGGACCCGTCCGGGCAGCGCCAGCGCAGCAGCGCCTCCACCCCGACCACGGCCTCGTCTGACAGCCGGATCTGCGGCTGGAACACCAGGGAGAACTGGCCGGCGGCCTGGGCCTCGGCGATCCGGCCGACCAGGGCCAGCCGGCTGTGAAGCTCCTCCTCCATGGGTTCCTCGAACCGCAGGACGCGGCCCCGCCCGGCCTTCTTGGCGCGCTTCAGCGCCATGCCGGCGTGGCGCATCAGCCGGGGAACGTCGGCTTCCTCCCGTCCGGCCACCGTGTAGCCGCCGGAGACCTTCGCCATCAGGGGCGAGCCGCCCAGCTCCAGGGCGACCTCGAAGCCGTCGTTGATCGCGGCGAGCGCCGCCGCCTCGTCGCCGTCTTCCCGCACCGGGACCAGCAGGCCGAACATGTCGCCCGACAGCCGGCCGACCGTCCCCTCCGCCGCGAAACGGTCCGACAGCTGCCCGGCGACGGTGCGCAGCATGCGGTCGCCCGCTTCCTGGCCCAGCCCGTCGTTGACCGCCTGGAAATGGTCCAGGTCGAGCATGAACAGCCCCAGCCGCTCGCCCTCCGCCAGGGTGGCAAGCCGGGCCTCCGCCTGTTCCTGGAGCAGCACCCGGTTGGGCAGCCGGGTCAGCGGGTCGTAATAGGCCAGGCTCCTGACCCGGTCGAGCAGGGCGGCGTTGTCGTAGCCCAGCGCCACGTTGGACGAGAACACCTCCAGCAGCTTGCGGCCGACCGGCTCGATGTCCCGGCTGTTCGCCAGGAACACCGCCAGGTCGTCGCCCGACGGGCCGACGATGTGCAGCCCGGTCGCCCCGGTGCCGTAGATGGTCGCCCGGCGCTCCAGCACCTCCCGGAGCAGGGAGCGCACCGGGTCCTCCTCGATGCCGTCCAGCGGGTGCCCCGACAGGTGGCGGAACGGACCGGACGCCGCCAGCACCACCGGGCGCTCCCCGTTGCGCGCCAGCACGATGCCGCCGGCCTCCGTGTCCAGCAGCACGCCGAGCTGGATCAGGATGCCCTCGCAGAAGGCGGGAAGGGAGTTGCGGCGGAACAGGTCGGCCGACGCCTTGATGATCAGCTCCAGCCCGCGCCGGTGGGTCTCCAGCGCCACGATATGGCCGTAGGTGCGCAGCGCGGAATAGAGCGAGGCCAGCAGCCGGGTCCGCGTCAGCTCCGACTTGGTGCGGTAGTCGTTGATGTCGAAGTCGCGGATCACCGCCAGTTCCGGCGCGTAGCCCGGCTGCCCCGTGCGCAGGATGATCCGGACCGCGGCGAGGTCCAGCTCCTCGCGCACGGTCCGAACCATGCGCAGTCCGGCGTCGTCCGTCTCCATCACCACGTCGAGCAGGATGACCGCGGTATGCGGATTGGCGCGGAGCAGGCGGACCGCTTCCGCCGACGAGCGCGCGTGGGTCAGGGCGAGCCCGCGGCCGAACAGCTCGACCCCCCGCAGCGAATAGGCGGTGCTCTGGTGGACCTCGTCGTCGTCGTCCACGACCAGGATCTCCCAGTGCCGGCCGCCGGCCCCGTCCGCGGGCGACTCCTCTTCCCCGTCACCGTCCTCGATGATGTCCAGGCAATCGTCGTCGGTGGAGAATGGCGTCGTCATGGCGTCCCGTGCTTGCAAAGTCCGGCATCGCAGCCGACCGGCCAGCATCTACACCCGGGAGACTACCTCTTTAGGTATGTTCCATGACGTTTTCCTGACGCTTCGCCGTCACGCACGCGCCGGCCGGCGGAGCGGGGAGGCAGGGCCACAGATGACGGCGATGGCCACAGATGGGTCCGGATAATCAACCCATCTGAGCCCATCTGCGTCCATCTGTGGCAGAACCCGAAAAACCCCCTCAGCCCTTCGCGCTGTAGGGCAGCCAGGTCGCGATCCCCGGCACGAAGATGATCAGCACCACCACCGCGATCAGCGCCAGGATGAAGGGTGCCGTCGCGCGGCTGCCTTCGATCAGGTTGGCCTTCGCGATGCCGCAGGTGACGAACAGGCTCGCCCCCACCGGCGGGGTCACCAGCCCGATCGCCAGGCCGATCACCGTCACGATGCCGAACTGCACCGGGTCGATCCCCAGCTTCTGGGTCACCGGCCACAGCACCGGCACCAGGATGATGATGTTGGCGCCCAGGTCCAGCAGCATGCCGGCCAGCAGATAGACCCCCAGGAACAGGATCAGCACCATGTAGGGATCGGTCGTCAGCCCCAGGATCAGCTCCGCCGCCGCCTGCGGCAGCTGCTCCCGCGTCACGATCAGGCCGTAGAGCGAGGCGGTGGCGATCATCAGCATCACCATGCCGGTCGTCACCATCGACTCCAGCACGATCTTCGGCAGGTCCCTCACCCCGATCGTGCGGTAGACAAGCATGCCCACCGCCAGGCCGTAGACCACCGCCACCACCGAGGCCTCGGTCGGCGTCGCGATGCCGTAGCGGATGCTGCCGATGATCACCAGCGGCATCAGCAGCCCCCACACGCTGGCCCGCGTCGCCTTGGCGATGCTGCCCAGCGACGGCATCGGCCCCTTCTGGTAGCCGCGCCGGACCGCCAGCACCCACGAGGTCACCATCAGGGCCAGCGCCATCAGGATGCCCGGCACGATCCCGCCGATGAACAGGTCCGACACCGACACGCCGGTCACCACGCCGAAGATGATCATCGGGATCGACGGCGGGATCACCACCGACAGGGTGGAGGCGCTGGCGGTCACCGCCGCGGTGAAGGGCCGGTCGTAGCCCCGCTCCAGCATCGGCGGGATCAGCGCGCCGCCGGTCGAGGCCGCTTCCGCCACCGCCGACCCGGTCATGCCGCCCATCAGCGTTCCGGCGGCGATGTTGGCCTGGGCCAGCCCGCCGCGCAGCCACCCCACCACCGAGTCCGCGAACTCGATGATGTCCCGGGCGATGCCGCTGCGCGCCATCAGGTGGCCCGACAACAGGAAGAACGGCACCGCCAGCAGCACGAAGCTGTCGATCGCCGCCGTCATCTTCTGAACGATCACGCCCGGCGGCATCCCGCCGAACAGGATCGCCGCCGTCGACGCGATGGCAAGGCTGAACGAGACCGGCACGTTGACCAGCAGAAGCGCGAAGAAGCTCAGCAGCAGGATGGTCGCCATGGACGAAATGCCTCCTCAGGCCGGCCGGCCCGGGGCCGCGACGCGGACCGACCGGGCGGCCAGGGCGCCCATCAGCCAGTTCACCAGGATGTCGCCGCAGATCATGAAGGTCATGACGTTGTAGGCGGCGTAGACCCAGACCATCGGGATCTCCAGCACGGCCGACGGCTGGTCTACCGTCAGCCCCAGCAGACGGAAATTGGCGTAGAAGGTATAGGCGCAAAAGCCCAGCACCAGCACCTCCACCAGCCGCGCCGACCACCGCTCCAGCACCGGCGAGCGCAGGTAGGTGACGGCGTCCAGCGCGATGTGGGCGCGGTGCCGCCAGGTCAGCCAGGCCGACAGGTACGCGATCCAGACGAACAGGTAGCGGGCCAGCTCCTCCGACCAGGTCAGCGGGTCGTTGAAGACATAGCGCCAGAACACCTGGGCCAGGCTGGTCGCGACCATCACGGTCACCAGCCCGATCAGCAGGGCCTTCACCGCCTGCTCGATCCCGTACCACAGCTTCATGACGAGCATCCGCGCCCCCCTTCCTTCACGGCACCGGAAAGCCGGTCACTCCCCGGCGGAGCGGATCGCCGCCAGCATCGCGGGATCGATGTTCTTCGAGCTCTCGGCGATCCCGGCCGTGGCGGTGCGGAACGGCGCCGTGTCCACCGTCTCGATCACCATGCCCTTCTCCCGGAGCTTGACCAGCTGCTCGGCCTCCAGCCGGTGGGACTGCTCGCGCTGGTACGCGGTCGCCTCGGTCACCGCCTCTCGCAGCTTGGCCTGGACGTCGTCGGGCAGGGTGCTCCACTTGGCCTCGCTGACCATGACGGCGTGCGGCCCGTAGACGTGGCCGGTCAGGGTCACGTATTTCTGGACCTCCCACAGCGAGTTGGAATAGATGATCGTGATCGGGTTCTCCTGGGCGTCGATCACGCCCTGGCCCAGGCTGGTGAAGACCTCTCCCCACGCCATCGGGATGGGCGACGCGCCGATCTCCTTGAAGGCCGCGATATGCACCGGGTTCTGCATGGTGCGCAGCTTCATGCCCTTCATGTCGGCGGGCTGGGCGACCGGCTTCTTGGTGGTCAGGTGCCGCCAGCCGTTCTCCCACCAGGCGAGGCCGACGATCCCCTTGGGCTCCATCTTCTTCAGCAAGGACTGGCCGACCTCGCCGTCCAGCACCTTGTAGGCGTGCGCCGAATCCTTGAAGACGAAGGGCAGGTCGATCACGCCGATCTGCGGCACGAAGGCCAGCAGCGGCCCGGTGGAGACCACCGCCATGTCGACCGAGCCGAGCTGAAGCCCCTCGACCATCTCCCGCTCCTCGCCGAGCTGGCGGTCCGGGTAGATCTCCACCTTGACCGCGCCGCCGGTCTTCCGGTCCGCCAGCTCGGCGAACTTGACCAGCGCCAAGTGGGTCGGATGGGTGGTCTGGGTGCCGTGCCCCGCCTTGATGACGTAATCTGCGGCCAGGGCCTGACCGCCCAGCGCCGCCAGCAGCGCCAGGCCGGAGAACAGCGATATCGCGCCTTTCATGGCTTATTTCCCCCCTTTGTTGCGTTCTTCTTGGTTTTACTTGCAGATGTCCTTGACCGACTGGAGCACGCTGTCCTTGTCGAACACCCGATCCAGCCAGCCCTCCTTGAAGATCACCGGCTTGGCCTGCTCGATCGCGTGGAGCGCGCCGTCCGAGAAGCGCCCCTGGGGAAAGATCCCGAAGGCGATCGCCAGCTCGATGTTCAGGTGCCCCAGCATGAAGTCCACCGCGGCCTCGCGCGGGACGCCCCGGCGCTCCGCCTCGTCCACCGCGTCGCGCATGGCGAGCGACAGGGTGGCGCCGACCGTCTCCGACAGGGCCGGCTCCAGGATCGCCAGCTGTTCCACGGTGACCCTGTGCGACCGCATCACCGGCTTGTAGATCATGCGGGCCACCCGCTCGCACAGGGCGTAATGCTCCTCCGGCCCCTGCATCAGGGCGCAGACGATATGCTGCTTGGCCGCGATGCCGCCGAAGAAGTCGTTCTTCGCCGCCGGCTCGACCTCGTCGTTGAAGATCGGCGGATGGCACGGATGCGTCACGAAGTACGTCACGTCGTCCCGCTTCGGCAGCTCGCCGGCATGGGGAGCCGCCGCGTCCAGCATGATGATGGCCGTTCCCGGCCTCACCTTGGAAATGAACCCGTGGGCGATCTTGCCGATCAGCCGATCGGGAACCGCCATCAGCACCACGTCGGCCTCCGCCAGCGCCCGGTCCTGGTCCACGCAGGCGGCGCCGATCGCGTCCTTCAGCCGCTGCCGCCCCTCGTCGGAAATCTCCACATGGTCCACCTGGAACTCCGAACCGTGCAGGTTCGTGGCCAGCCGGACCCCCATCTTGCCGCCGGCGCCCAGCAGCGCGATCCTGGTCATGCCTTCATTCCCTCCCATCGTTCCTATCCCATCGTCCTTCGAGCGGTTTCCGGCCAGATTGGACCGCTCCACACAGCCTGCCGCTCCATTCGCCGCGATGCGTTGGGCCACGGCCCAACCTACGGCTTGATGCAGGGCAGAGGTGATGCGGGCCGTCGATCGCAGGTTGGGCCGAGGCCCAACGCATCGGCCCGGCTGCCCCGGCCGGATCGACCTGATCGGGCACGGCCCTATTCCTCGGCCGAACCGCGCTTCGCGGCTCGGAAATAGTCGGGCCGGCCCATTTGCCCGCCCTTCAGGGCGATCTCCAGCCCGGCATGGGCCGGGTCGTCGGAATGGGCGCGGCACAGCGGAGCCCCCGGCGCCACCGGGGCCAGCGCCGTCAGCGCATAGACCCCCAGCGTCATGGCGGCATGGCCGGAGGTGTCGCCCCCGGCGATCACCCCGCGCTTCAGCCCCGCCGTCCGCATCACCCGGTCCAGCAGGCGCCCCAGCCCTGCGCCGATCCTGTCGTTCACGGCCTCCATGGGAACGCCGCTGGCCTCCACCGCAGTCCGCATCGCCGCCACGGCCGGGTCGTCCGGCCCCAGCGCCGAGAAAACCAGCGGGTCCCGCCCGGCGCCGAGCGCCGCAAGCGCCGCCTCCGCCGCCCGGTCCAGCTCGCGTTCCCACGCGGGTCCGTCCACCGCCAGCGCCGCCTCGACCCGTATGCCCTCGAACCCCGCCTCCAGCGCCGCCGCGATCTGCCCCGCCGTCACCGCCGAGCAGGAGCCGGAAACGCAGGCGATCCGCTCCGCCGCCCCGGCCCGCGCCAACGAAACCTCGCCCGCCTCCGGGATCAGCCCGGCCTTCCGCCACCACGCCACCAGCGCGTATTCCAGCCCCTGCGAGCCGATCGCGAAGACCCGCCCCCCGTTCGGCCCGCCGCCGCGTTCCCAAACCAGCCGCCCGGCCTCCGCCAGGGTCTCGGCGTCGATCACGTCCAGCGCCACGATGGCCGCACCCCGCGCGGTCTCCCTCTCCAGGGCGGCGTCGGCCTCGCCCCGCTTCATGGAAACGCAGTCCACCAGCCCGACCGGCAGGCTGGTCTGCCGGCCCAGATGAACCCTCACGTCCGCCTCGGCCATGGGTGTCACGGGATGCCGCGACATGCCCGGATGCCGGTCGAGCCGGTAGCGCTCGCCGTCTGCCGCCGCCGCGAACAGGTTGCCGAACGCTTGGTACCGCGCGATCTCCGGCGCACCGACCACCAGCGGGTGCCACGCGCCCCCCAGCAGCGGCACCGCCAGCTCCGCCGCCCGCCCGATCGAGCCGACATGCGGCGAGGAGTCGAAGGTCGAGCACACCTTGTAGTGCGCCACCGGCGCCCGCAGCCCCGCCAGCGTCCGGAACACCGCCGGCAGGTGCCGGTCCATCCAGTCCAAGCCCTGCGACCGCGCCACCCCGGCGAAGCCGATCCCCCGGTACCCCTCGAACCGCGCCAGCCGCTCCGGCGTGGGCACGCCCAGGAACAGCACCGTCGGCAGCCCGGCGAAGCTCATCACCTCCATCACCGCCGACGACCCGGTATAGTCGTCGCCGTAGAAACTCAGCAACAGCCCCCCGGGCAGCCCCCGGACCCCGCCGGCGCCCGTCATCATGACGCCAGCGCCGCTTCCCAGGCGTCGCGCAGGGCGCCGACGCCCGCCGCCGGCCCGTCCGGGTGCCCCATGATGCCGCCGCCCGCCGCGAAGATCAGGTCGGCCGACCCCAGCGCCGCATAGGTCCCCGCCGCCTGCTTGGCCGACTGGCCGGACGAGAACACCGGCATCACCGTGCAGGGCTTGCCCTCGAACATCGGCGTCAGGCACGCCCGGGCCGAGGCGACCACGCTCTCGTCGGGTTCGCAGAACTTGTTCTGGAGCCCGTTCACATGCATGTGGTCGGCGCCGGCCAGCCGCCAGATCTTCTGCCAGGCGACATAGGACCAGCCCAGCTCCGGCGCCCGCGACAGGTAGCCCCAGCCGTTGCGGTGGGCGTGGATCGGAAGCTGGCTGAACCGCCCCAGCTCGACCATGCCGACCACCCCGACCGAATTGAGGCTCGCCATCACGCAGGTGCCGCCCAGCTCCACCACCAGGTCGTGCCGCCGCCGCATCTCGTCCAGGTCGCCGGTGATGTTGAAGGCGAACATCACCTTCCGGCCGGTCCGCTCCGCGCAGGCGTCGATCACCCGCATTACCGCGCGCGCCCGCGCCTCGAACGGGCAGTGCGGCCCGTCGGCCTGGAGCTCGTCGTCCTTGATGAAGTCGATCCCGGCGTCGCACAGCACGCGGACCAGCTCGGCCGTCGCCTCCGGCCCCATGCCGACGCTCGGCTTGACGATCGTCCCGATCAGCGGGCGCCGCTCCACCCCGGCCAGCCGCCGGGTCCCCGCGACCCCGAACTTCGGCCCCGGATACTTCTCCGCGAACGCCTCCGGCAGTCCGATGTCCAGCAGCCGCAGCCCGCTGAAGGGCCGCAGCTCGAACAGGTTGCCCGCCACCGTCGCGACCAGGTTGGGCAGCGAGACGCCGAAGTTGTCCAGCGACCAGGACAGCACCACCTCCGCCCGCCGCCAGACCGGCTTGCCCTCAAGCCCCTTGGGAACGCCCGCCCCCGGAAGCGACGGCGCCCCGACCGTCTCCAGCTCGGTCAGCCGCTCCACATGTGCGCCGTACAGCGCCCGCATCTCGTCGGTCTCGCCCGGAAGCCGGACGAAGGTGCCGGTGGACTGCTCTCCCGCCATGGTCTCGACCGCCTCGTCGAGCGGGTAGGCCGTCTCTATCCGATATGTCGCGGTGATGCGCTGCGCTGGCATTGCCATGAGGCGTCCGACCTCCCCAGGTCCGTGTTCGTGCTTCTTATATACTCATCATACCAGTATGCCGGAACACCGCAAGGCCCTTGTCACTGGAACAGGCGGAGCAGGATCTGGGGAGCCTGGTTCGCGATCGACAGCGCTTGGTTGGACAGCTGGATCTTCAGGTCGGTCGCCTGCTGCCGCGCGCTCTCCTTCGCAAGGTCGGCATCGACCATCGCCCCCAGGCCGGCGGCATGGGCGTTGGACTGGTTCGTCAGGGAGGCTTGCCGGTTCTCCAGGGATTTCTGGGTGGCCCCCAGCTTGTTCGCGGCCGATGCGAACACTGTCCACTGCTCCTCCCAGACGCCCAGGGCCTGTTGCGCCGCTTCCGGCGACCCGATGCTCTCCTGGTTCAGCCTGCTCCAGTTCATGTCCAGCCGGAATGCCTGTATCCGGGTGGTGTCGCCGTCGGTCGAGACGATCACGTCCTGCGAATTGACGACTCCCGGCGTCGGGTTGAACGGGATCGACGTCCCGTTGTCGAGCGTCAGGTCGATCAGGATGTTCACGTCCCTGTAGGACGCATCGGCCAGGATCGCCTTGGCATCGCCCAGGATCTGCCGGTATTCCTGGTCATAGCTCGCCCGCTCGGTCTCGCTGGTCGCCGTGTCGGCGGCCTTGAGAATCACCTCCTTCAGGTGCCCCATCTGGTCCAGCAGCCGTTCGCTCGCCACGCGGGCGACGGTGACGAGGCCCTGCGCCATGGAAAGCCGCTCCGACACGGCGGCGGTGGCGCCGATCTGGGACTGGATGCGCATCGCGACCGCCTTGGTCGCCCCGTCGTCATAGACGTCGGCCACGCCCAGGCCGGTCGCGATTGCCTTCTGGCTGGCCTTGGAATCCGCGTCGAGCCGGCTACGGTTGTTCAGAAGAAGTGTCACCGTGGCGTTCGTATTCAGAGACAGCATACCGACCAATCCAGCGCATCCGGTTCCATGATGCGGATTGAAGCAAGTCATATGCCAAGTAAAGTCCGAACCGAAAACAGGTGAAACTCCGTCATTCCGCGCGGATTGACAGGCATCGGTGGGCAAATCATTCCACGAAGGACAAGGCGCGCGGCATATTTTTCCTATCAAGAGACGGGTTTACTGCATTTAATTAAACTTTATTCTGTCCGCGGCGCCGCGTCCGACTGCGCTCCCGGGGCGGCAGAACGCAGAACGACAGCCCGACACCGACCAGGACCAGCGCCCCGACGACGATGGTCTCATAGGCGACGGTCACCGGCCCGATCCGCGCGTCCATGTGCCACAGCGAAATCTTCAGCAGCGGGATGATCCCGTACAGTCCGGCCGCCGTGGAGGGCAGGGTGATCAGCGGCAGCAGCACGCCCCAGATCACCAGCAGCTTGCCGAGCGTGCGCACGGCCAAGCCTCCGCTCACGCCGGCCGGCCGCCGGCCGAGGCGCCGCCCCGGTTCTCGCGCAGTCCATCGGCCCGGCCGCGCGCATAATCGGCGGCGTTGGCCGCGATCAGGTCCCGGATCTGCCCTTCCAGGTCGGAGAGGCAGCCCTGGATCGTGCAGAGCAGGATATGGAACCCCTGCAACTCGTCCCCCTCGATCCTGGGCCGCTCGTCGCCCTCGAACGGGACGGACAGGAAGGCGATCAGCTCGCCGAGATGGCGCGCGACTTCGGCCGGCGACTCCTCGCCGTTGGGAAGCATCAGCCGGTACCGGCCGCGGTGGACCGGCGAGTCGGGCGGCGGGTGGTCGGACAGGTGCGGGAGATGGTCGAACGGGTGTTGATCGGGCATGGTCATGGGGCCGCGTCTCCGAAGGAGCGACACGACGAGGGGGCGGGCGCGCACGGGCCGGCGATCACCCGGAACGGACGCGGTTCACCCCAGGGGGAGGGCAGAGCCGGGAAGCGGGCCACCGCTCAGGCGGAGCGCCGCCTGTTTCGGAGCACGAACGCATTTCCTACTGTTCATCTGCGTTGCCGCCGACGCCGTTGAAGCAGTCATGGCCTAAGCTTTGGGGATGTGCTACTTTAAAGCGACAGCCCTGGTGCCGAACAACCCCGCCAGTAGGCCGGGTACGCTGAGATCGGCATCAAGGCTTTCCCAATGCAAACCGATGCCCCTTCCCAGCACCTCCACTTCGGCCAACTGCTCGGCGGTAGCGTCCTGAAGTCCTTGGACCAGTCCCGGCGGAAAGGCGAAACTGCGACCATTGATCAACTCCACGATAATCCGCCCGTTGGAGGCATCGAATTTTGCGGATTTGGCGCGCGGTTCGGTCATCAGCAATTCGGAACCACGCCGTTCCGCATCCACGATCTCGCGTATGGGATAGTCACTCACCCAAGGTCCTCCAGATTCAATTAGCCGTTTCGGCCGCTATTCCCCTCCAGTGCCGGCCACTTGGCGGACACCGCTGATCAATCCTCAAGCGCCGCTTCGACAACTTCCGGCGCGTGTGCAACCACTTTCAAGTACAGCCACTCCACCTGGTCCGGCTCCCGGCGGCCCTGCTCCCAATCCTGTAGAGTTCCCAGGTTCAGCCCGAAGCGTTTGGCAAATCCGGCCTGACTCAGGTTCAGCGTCTCGCGGATCGCACGAATATCCTTTGGCCTGAAGGCGTGGGCCAGCTGTTCGCCGGTCAAGGGCGGATTGTCGGGGTCGGATAAGGCGTTTGCCTCGGCCTCGTCATCGCTCATGGCGTCGATACGCTTCCAGTCCGATTGGCCCAGGGGTTTCGGATCATGGCCCGGCCGATAACGCACAATATCGCTTTCGCTCATTCTCGCGCGCGCCACTGCCTTCTCGTCGTGCTGTACGGCAAGACCGTCATACCCTGCCAAGTTGCCTCCCGCTGCATCGCAGAGTCTACCTCAAACGATACATACCAGTGAGTTGCGGACTGCTTCCCACAGCAGCGGCACTTTCGCACACCACTGCAAACCGCCATGCCTTCGGCGAGCGCCCGGCGCGCATCATAGGATTGATGTCCTTGGCCCGCTTGTGCTACGATCCGATAGCCTTAAGGCAAAGGGCAGGGCGCGGCCCTTGCCGGATCTTTGACATGAGAATAGATCCCAACCACCCCGCCTCCGGCGGTCATCACGATGACCCGTGATGACCCGCGATGACCCCGGGGCGTCAATGGCAGTGATAAGTGCCATTCTTCCGGTCATGGTGGCAGCCCTTGCGGTCCAGCCCGCCGGAATGGGCGAAGGCGATCGACGGCAGGAGGAGGGCGAGGGCGGACAGTACGGCGACAAGCTTCAGGCGCATCGGATCACTCCCGAGTTGATTATCGGGGTATTTTACCGAAAGCGAGAATGAAATAGGAGTCAATACAACCTGAAGAATGCAGACGTATGCCTTGGACGGATTGACCGCCCGCCCGAAGGTCAGAATAGTGACTTCCAGTTACTTTCAGGCCGGTTCCAAGCGGTCATGGTGACCCGGCACCTGATCGCGGAAGCAGCGACTCGCCGTGATCCGTGCCCATCCTTTGTCATCCGTGTCCATCCGTGATCCCTTCGGCCTTGCCGGGCCTCCGCTGTTCCGGCCGGCTCCATGATGACACCCGAAAGAGGCGCCGGCCCCGATCCGGCCCCGCCGTAGTGACCGAAGATGACCTCGACTTTGGCCATCCTAAATGGGACTTTGATCAGGCCCTGATCCAGAAGAAGGGTTCCTCGGCGATGAAGTCGAGGGCGTCATCAAGGGGCATGATGGCGCCGAAGGGACCGGCGGGTCCCCAGGCGTCGCGTCGCCACCAGAGGACCTCGACCTCGTCGTCCTCGCCGGTCGGGCACAGGCGGGCGACCGGCGCGCCGGTGCGGGTGCTGACCAGCGAGTAGCCGTGACCGGCGCGCCGGGCGCGGACGCCACCTTGCGGCCAGGGGTGGGCGTGGATGCGCTGGAGCACGGGGTCGGTCTTGGCGGCCATGGCGATCTCCGCGGGGCGGGACTGTTGGGTCCAACACTCCAACCGCCCGGAGGGGACCATGGACCGCCCTGACCCGCCGCTGCCCGAGGCGTTCTGCCGCTGGCTCGCCCCGGCGCTCGCTGTGTTCTCGCCGACCTGCCGGCCCCAGGCCGCCGCGCTGGCGGTCGGCGCCCTGCTGGCGCTTGGCCCGCGCACCGTGGCCGGCGCGCTACGCGCGCTCGGCCTGGCCGGACGGGCCGATTTCGCCACCTTCCACCGGGTGCTCAGCCGCGACGTGTGGTCCGGGCTGGCGCTGGCCCGGCGGCTCACCCGGGCGCTGGTGCGCGTGTTCGCCCCGCTCGGCCCGGTGGTGGTCGGGCTCGACCACACCCTGGAGCGCCGGCGCGGTCCCCGGGTCCGGCCGGCGGCACACTACTACGACCCGGTGCGCTCCTCGCGCGGGCGCAAGGTCACCAGCCGCGGCCTGCGCTGGGTCTCGGCCATGCTGCTGGCCGAGGTGCCGTTCGCCCGCAAGGTCTGGGCGCTGCCGATGCTCAGCGCGCTGGCGCCGAGCCAAGCCTTCTGCCAGGCCGAGGGCCGGCGATACCGGCCGGTCACGGCGTGGGCGCTCAGCCTGCTGCGCCTGGTGCGGCGCTGGCTGCCGGGGCGCGCCATGGTCGCGGTGATGGACGGCGAGTTCGCCTCGGTCGGCCTGCTGCGCGAGTTGGGCCGCGCAATGACCGTGGTGACCCGGCTCCGCCTGGACGCCCGGCTGTTCGACTTCCCGGCCCCGCGCCCGCCCGGCCGGGGCGGTCGGCCCGCCACCAAGGGCAAGGCCCAAACCAAGCTGGCCAAGCGGCGGCACGACGCGGGCGAGCCCTGGCAGCGCTTCGCCCTGCTGGTCCGCACCGGGCGTCGCCACGCGCGGGAGGCGGAGTTCATCTCCGGCACCGCGCTGTGGCACCACCCGGGGGAGCCGCCGGTCGCGGTCCGCTGGATCCTGGTGCGCTATCCCGGGTCCAAGCGCGACCCCGACGCGTTGGCGTGCACCGACTTGACGGCCGACCCGCTGGTCATCCTCGGCTGGTTCTCCAGGCGCTGGCTGATGGAACTCACCTATGAAGAGGCGCGCGCCCACCTCGGCGTCGAGACCCAGCGCCAGCACGCCGACAAGGCGGTGTTCCGCACCACCCCGGTGCTGTTCGGCCTGTACTCGCTGGTCGCGCTCCATGTCCAGGCCTTCGCCGGCCAACTCGACCTGACCCCGCGCCGGGCGGCCTGGTACCCCAAGACCGCCCCGACCTTCGCCGACGCCCTGGCTGCCGTACGCATCGCCCTGTGGACCGACCTGAATTTCGTCACAGCCCTGGATCCCGGCGAAACCGTCCAAATTCCTCGCACCGTCTACGTCAGGCTCGTCCAGGCCGCCGCTTATGCCCCCTGACCTATCAAAACCAATCCGAAGCCGCTCGTAGTCCCATTTAGGATGGCCAAAGTCGAGATGACCTTTGCGGCCTTTCCGGCGCCCACGTCATCACGACCGCGCTGGGAATGATGACATCGGCTGACATTTTGGCACGGGAGAGGGGTGTCAGCCCTGTAGGCTAGGTAGAGCGACGCGGCACCCGACAAAGCCGACGCGTTGCCGTCGGGTGCCGCTTCGCTCTGCCCGACCTACATTTCTCCAATGATTCAACCAGTCATCGTGCCGGGCAGTCGCGGGCTTGATCCGGGAATCATGACATCCGCTGACATTCTCCCACGGGGGAGGGGGGTGTCAGCCGAACGCCACCGCCTCGCCGGTCTCCGCCGACCGGTAGGCGCCGAAGGTCAGCTCCAGGGTGCGCAGGTTGTCCGCCCCCGAGGTGTCCGGCTCGCGGCCCTCGCGCAGGCAATCGACCCAGTGGCGCTGGATCGCCAGAACGCTGTCCTGCACCACGTGCCACGGCCGGGCGGCCCAGGGCAGAAGCTCCGCATCGACCGGCCGCACCTCCCGGTGGCCCGGCCGGCTCAGCACCAGCCGATAGCCCTGCTCCAGATCGATCGTGCCGTCGGTCCCCTCGATCCGCACCAGGCATTCGGGGAAGGGCTCCGGCTCGGTCCGGGTCGCGGTGGACAGGTCGACCACCCCCGTGACGCCGCCGTGGAAGTCCACCAGCATGGTCGCGGTGTCCTCCCCCCGCACGCGCGGGTCGATCCGCGCGGTCCGGCAATAGAGCCGCCCGGCCTCGCCGAACAGGAAGCGGGCCACGTCCAGCAGGTGAAGCCCCACATCCATGATGATGTAGCGCTCGTCCTCCGCCAGGTAGGGCTGATTGGCGATGATGTCGAAGCCGTGGCGGAACTGGACCCGGCCGAAGAACGGCCGGCCCGCCCAGCCCTCGTCCAGCGCCTGCTTCACCGCCAGCAGCGGGTGCTGCCAGCGGAAATTCTCGTGGACCATCAGCTGCACGCCGGCCTCGGCGCAGGCCCGCACCATCGCCTCCGCGTCCTCCAGGCTGGCGGCGAAGGGCTTCTGGCAGATCGCGGGCACGCCGTGCCGGGCCGCCAGCTCCACCAGCGCCCGGTGGGAGGGCAGGGTGGTCGCGATGTCCACGAAGTCGGGCTTCTGCTCCGCCAGCATCGCCTCCGCGTCGGCATAGACGTTCGGCACGCCGAAGCGCCGGGCGGCGGCTTCCGCCTTGCCCACGTCCTTGTCGCACACCGCGACCAGCTCGACGCCCTCCAGCGGGGTGTCCCGCATCAAGGTCCAGGCGTTCAGGTGGTTCTCGGCGAAGAAGCCGCAGCCGACCAGGGTGCCGCGAAGCTTGCCGGGGCGCGGCGCATAGACCGAAGAAGCCGGGGAAGTCATGCGGGTCTCTCCTCGATGCGGATCCGGCGCGTCAGGTCTCCAGGGCTCCGGACCTCCGGGTTATCGTGGCGGCCCCATGGTCTTCCGGTCAACTCCCGAACCGCCGGTCAACTCCCGGACCGCCGGTCAACTTTCGAATTGCCGGTACAGCTGGCTCGCCCGCTTCAGGTGGTCGGACATGGCCGCCGCCGCCTCGTCCGGATCGCGGTCGGCGACGGCGTCGAAGATCCTCTCATGCTCCTCGATGGTGATCAGCTCGGCGCCCGGTGCCCGCAGCAGCTTCACGTGATAGACCGCCAGCCACGCGAACATGGACTGGCTGACCGCCACATAGATCGGGTTGCCGGAGATGGTGGCGATCTCGCGGTGGAAGGCCATGTCGCAGGGCAGGAAGTTGGGCAGGTCCGCCAGCGCCTCCCGGTGGTCCTCCAGCCGGCGGGCCAGCCGGCCGATATCCTCCTCCGTCGCCCGCTCGGCGGCCAGCCGGACCATGCCGACCTCGAAGAAGACGCGGGCCTCCTTCAGGTGCTCCAGGTTCTCGGGAGCTCCGGCGATGAAGTGCTTGGCGGTCTCGCCGACCTGCTCGATCACCCGGTCCGCGGTGATCGGCGTGACCCGCGCCCGCTCGCCGTGGGTGATCGACACCAGCCCCATGTGGGACAGGGTCTGCATCGCCTCCCGGATCGCGGGGCGGCCGACCTTGTACATCTCCATCAGCTGGCGCTCGCTGGGCAGCTGGTCGCCCACCGCGTACTCGCCGCTGGAGATCCGGGCCAGCAGGCGGTCCAGGACCTCCTGGTAAAGCTTGCGCCGGGGGATCGGGTCGATCGAGGTCATGGCAGCGGCTCTGGCGGAAACAGGTGCTCGAACTGGTATCATGGAACTGGTATCATGGAACTGGTATCATGATCGGGCCAGTGCCGCCAAAGCTCAAGTCAGATCGACGACATAGCGCACGAAGCCGTCCGCCGGGGCGAACCGGTCGTACAGCCGCCGCGCCACCGCGTTGTCCTGCTTCGTATGCCAGTAGACCCGGCGCCATCCCTTGGTCCGCCCCATGTCGGCGAGGTCCTGGATCAGCGCCCGGCCGGCCCCGGTCCCGCGCGCCTCCGGCGCCACGAACAGGTCCTCCAGATAGCAGGACGACGCCGTCGACCATGTGCTGGGATGCACGACGCAGTTGGCGAAGCCGACGACGACGGCGTCGTCCCGGACCGCCAGCCGGCAGAAGATCGCCGACCCCGGGTCCAGGATGCGCGCCCAGGTGCCGGCGGTCGCCTCCTCCGGCACGTCGGCCCCGTAGAAGCGGTTGTACCCCGCCCACAACTCCCGCCAGACGGTCTCGTCCTCCGGCTTCGGATCCCTGATCTCGACCATGCCGCCCTCCTCTTTGCAAGCCGGAGGACAGGCTATCACTTCCGGTCGAGGATCTTCCAGACGCCGCTGGCCGACGCCACGACCCGGTCGCCGTCCAGGATCGTCCCGCGCAGGAACACCAGGGTCCGCGTCCTGCGGATCACCTCCGGCGTGATCTCGACGAAGTCGCCGATATCCGCCGCCCCGATGAACTGCATGTCGAACTGGATCGTGACGCAGGCCTTGTTCACCGCCGCCTCCCACGCGCTGATCCCCAGCGCGCGGTCTGCGAAGGTCATCAGCATGCCGCCCTGGACGACGTTGATGTAATTGGCGTGCCGGGGTTCCGCCAGGAACCCGAACGCGTCGCCCCGCCGCCACATCGGGCCGACCAGGCCCAGGAAGCCGGAATCGGGCAGATGCTCCCACCCGGCCGCCGCAAGCTCCTCGAAACCCACGGGACGGTCAGCCAAGGTTCTCGACCACCAGGGCGATGCCCTGGCCCCCGCCGATGCACATGGTCATCAGCCCGTACCGCCCGCCGGTCCGCTTCAGCTCGTACAACGCCTTGACCGTGATGATGCAGCCGGTGGCGCCCACCGGATGGCCCAGGGCGACCGCGCCGCCGTTGGGGTTGGTCCGGTCGGCCGGCAGCCCCAGCTCCTTCGCGACCGCGCAGGCCTGCGCCGCGAAGGCCTCGTTGCTCTCGATCACGTCCAGGTCGGCGACCGACAGGCCGGCGCGCTCCAGCGCCTTCGGCACCGCCGGGATCGGCCCCAGGCCCATGACCTCCGGCGCCACGCCGGCATGGCCCCACGACAGGATGCGCGCCATCGGCCGGATGCCGCGCCGCTCCGCTTCCGCGGCGGACATCAGCACCACCGCGGCGGCCCCGTCGTTGATGCCGGACGCGTTGGCCGCGGTCACGCTGCCGTCCGGCTTGAACACCGGCCGCAGCTTGGCCACGTCCTCGACCGCCAGCCCGCGCCGGACATGCTCGTCGGTGTCGAAGACCTGGACGCCCTTGCGGGTCCTGACCTCGACCGGGACGATCTGCTCCTTGAAGTATCCGGCGTCGATCGCCCGGGCGGCCCGGCGGTGGCTTTCCACCGCGAACTCGTCCTGGGTGCGCCGGTCGATGCCGAAGCGCTCCGCCACGTTCTCCGCCGTGACGCCCATGTGGCCGTTGCCGAACGGGTCGTTCAGCGCGGCGGTCATGGCGTCCACCAGGGTGCTGTCGCCCATCTTGACGCCCCAGCGCGCGCCGGTCGTGACATAGGGCGCCCGGCTCATGCTTTCCGCCCCGCCGGCCACCGCGACCGAGCATTCGCCCAGAAGGATCATCTGGGCCGCCGACACGATCGCCTGGACCCCCGACCCGCACAGCCGGTTGAGCGTCAGGGCCGGCACCTCCGGCGGGATGCCGGCGCCGATGGCGGCCGTGCGCGACAGGTACATGTCGCGCGGCTCGCTCTGGATCACCTGGCCCATGACCACGTGCTGCACGTCCGCGGCCGGCACGCCCGCCCGGCCCAGCGCTTGCCCTATCACCAGGGCGCCCAGCTCGGACGGCGGGACGTCCTTCAGCCCGCCGCCGAAGTCGCCGACGGCGGTCCGCACGCCGCTGACGATCACGACGTCCCGGCCCGCTCCTCCAATGTCGCTCACGGTTTCCTCCCTGATCCTTGCCCGCGACCTGCCGGTCGCCCGGACCACCGTCATACGGTCGTGCTTGGCGAATGTCCACGCTCCGAAGGCCCGCTACTCCCGCAGATCCTTCACCACCGCCAGCGTCACCCCGAAGCGCCGGACCTCCGCGACCACCTGGCCGAACATGGTGAAGTTGCAGCCCGCCTGGGTCCAGGACACCAGAAAATCGGCCTGCTCCGGCGCGCCCACCAGCCGGAACTGCGGCGGCAGGAAATACATCGCGGAATTCGGATGGCCGCAGACGAAGACGCGGATCCGGTCGGCGGTGCCGATCCTGCCGCCGCGCTCGTTGGCCACGTACTCGTCCAGCTCCAGGGCGGCCTCGCGCAGGGCGGCGCCCCAGTAATCCAGCTCGTAGCGCCATTCGGCCCCGGCGATGCCGCCGGCGATGCGGTTGTAGTAGATGTATTCGTAGGGATGCAGCGCCGCCATGGTCCAGACCTGCGCCACCACGGCGGCCGTGAAGGGCAGGGCCAGCAGCCGGCCGCGCAGCCGGGACCGGTTGTCCGCCGCCGCCGCCCACAGCCGGTCGAACCCCAGCGCCGCCAGCACCGCCAGGGGCGGCAGCACGAACAGGAAATGGCGGAACCCGTTGTACAGGACGGGATGGCTGACCAGCGCATAGGCCACGGGAAAGACGGCCGCCAGCGCCACCAGCCCCACCTGGAGGCGCCGGGTCCCGTCCACGACCAGGGGAGGCCGGGCCAGGGCGCGGAACCCGTACCAGGCCGCGGGCACCAGCCCCGCCAGCAGCAACTCCGGCAGTTGCAGCCCCAGCATGGTCGCCAGGTATGTCGCCGGCAGCTCGTCCGCAGCGATCCACCGGCCGCCGTACAGCACCTCGTTGGGCCACGGGAAGGCGGAGAATTTCAGAAAAGCCCGGACCGGGTTCAGGAAGTCCAGGTGCGCCCAGGGCCAGACCAGGACCATGACCATCCAGGCGACCGGCAGGGCCGGCGACAGGCGCAGCGCGATGGACAAGGCCTGCCGGGCAGCCGGCGCGAAGCCGCCGCGCCGCGCCGCGATCCGTCCCAGGTGGCCCAGCACCGCCGCTCCCAGGAAGAACACCGCCAGCACGCCGCCGACGCGGGTCCCCAGCGTCAGGCCGAGCACGACGCCGAAACCCAGGACCAGGCCCGGGCGCGGCCGCGGCAGCTCGCGCAGGATCAGCGCCGACAGGTGGAGGCACCAGACCATGCCGCAGGCGAACGGAATGTCCTTGGGGTTGGAGAACATGTGCCCGTAATAGGCCGGCAGCAGCGCCAGCAGCAGCAGCGCGAAGAAGCCCGTCCTCTCGCCCCCGACCAGCCTGCCCAGCCGCCAGGTGCCGGCCATGCCGAGCAGCCCGACCATCCCGCCGAGCAGGTGCCGCGTCTCGTACGCGCCCAGCGGGGATACCCGCTCGAGCAGCGCCGCCGCCATGTCGAAGCCGCCGCCGTACAGGTACAGATTGTCATAGCCGAAGGCCGACAGGTCCCGCAGCCCCGAGGCATAATAGTCCAGCAGCAGCAGCCCGTAGGTCCGCTGGACCTCCTCGTCCCAGATGATGCCGTAGTTGGGGAAGGTCAGGACGATCAGGACGCCCAGCGACAGCAGCAGCCCCAGGGCCAGGTCGTCGAACAGGCTTCTCGGCAGGACTCCCGCAACCACCCGATCGAAGGCGGATTGCGGGATCCGTGGATCGATGACGGTCATCGACGTGGAACCGGTCAGGAATCGCCGCGCCGGTAAACGGACTCGGCGCCGCGCGAGGCTTCCATCCCGCGCGACACCGCCGACGGCGCCGCCCTGCCGCGGATGGAGCGCACGATGTAGAGCGGTCGCCCCTTCACCTCGTCGAAGACCCGGCCCAGATAGTCGCCGATGATGCCCAGGGTCAGCAGCTGGACCCCGCCCAGGAACAGCACGGTGACGATGATGGACTCGTAGCCGGGCACGTCGATGCCGTACAGGGCCGTCCGCATCAGCCGAAGCACGATGTAGCAGAAGGCCAGCCCGGAGACGACCGCCCCGACCAGCCCCCATATGCGCAGCGGGAACTTCGAGAAGGCGGTGAGCCCGACCAGGGAGAAGCGCAGCAGCTTCAGGAAGCCCCATTTGGTCTCGCCGGCGGCGCGCTCGCCTTGGACATACGGGACCGTCGTCTGCCGGAAGCCGACCCAGGCGAAAATGCCCTTCATGAACCGGGTGCGTTCCGGCATGCGGTTGATGACGTCGACCACGACCCGGTCGAGCAGCCGGAAATCCCCGGCCTCGCGCGGCAGCGGCACTTCCGACATGCGGTCGAACAGCCAGTAGAAGACACGCGCTCCCAGCCGGTTGCTTGCGGACTGGCCGGTCCGCGCATGGCGGATCGCGATCACCACGTCGAAGCCCTCGCGCCACCGGGCGACCAGGTCGGGCAGCAGCTCCGGCGGATGCTGCAGGTCGGCGTCCATCGGGACGACGGCATCGCCGTCGGCGACCGCCAGCCCGGCGGACAGGGCCGCCTCCTTCCCGAAGTTGCGCGACAGGTCGACCACCCGCACCCTCGGCTCCCGCTCATGGACGGCGGTCAGCCTGTCCAGCGTATCGTCGCGGCTGCCGTCGTTGACGCAGACCACTTCCCAATCCATGGGAAGGGTGTCCAGGACAGGGAATAGCCGGGCGAACAGCGGCTCGATATTGGCCGACTCGTTGTAGCAGGGGATCACCAGGGACAGCAGCATGCGTCCTTCCCGGTCGCGCTCGGTGGAACGGGGATCGATCTGCGCGACGATCGGCGATACTGCGTCCAGGGAAGACATGGTTTCGGATGCCTATAACGGTAGCGCCGCCCCGGCAAGGCTGGCGCCTGCTCCCAAGATGGTTCCAGTAATGCCGGCGCGCTCTATAACACGACCGAACGCACCGTGCTATACGTCCGATCATGATTAACTATCGAAAACGATAAGATTTAGTTACCCCAGTCATGGCATGATTCTGACTTTTTCTTCCCTTCCGAAAGCGGTATCGACCGCTCCGATGACCCGGGCCGGGTTGCCGCCGACGATCTGCCCGGAGGGCACCGGCCTTGTCACCACGGCGCCCGCCGCCACCACGCAGCCGTCGCCGACATCGGCCATGACGATGGCGCCCTCGCCGATCCAGGTGTTACGCCCGATGCTGACGAAGGCCGCGCGGTCGCGGCTGAACGGGATCAGCCGGCCCTCCGCGTCGAACCCGTGCTGGTTCTTGCCGCTCAGGATGCTGACCCGCGTCGCCACCAGCGAGCGCTCGCCGATCTCCGCATCGGCGATCACGCACATCGGCCCGATATAGACTCCCCGTCCCACCCGGGCGTGACGGCTGGAGAACCAGGTCATGAAGCCGATCTCGCAGTCCGGCGCGCAGGTGTCGAGGGTCAGCCTCGCGAAGGCCCGGCGCAGGAAGTTGCCCGGCAGTCCCGGCACGGCCGAGAATACCTGCCCGAACAGCGTGAACAGGTCTCCCCGCTCGCCGAACCGCGCCTCCAGCCGACACAGCCCCGCCGGCAGCGCCGCGATCGCGATGCACACGCCGTCCACCAGCGCCTTGACCATCGACCTGAAACTGAATTCACCCGCCATGCCGTTCTTGGAGCATGCCTCCGGGCTGCCGGGCAATGGGCTATAACGGGTAGGCGGGGAGCTGCTATGAGAGCATCCGTGAGGCTCCGCCAATTGCGGAGGGGCGGCGTCCCGCCGCCCAAGGTGTGCGGGGCGCGCCTCCTCCCAGGGAGCAGGCGCCGTAAAAAAACCAGTGGCCGAACCGTGCCCGTTGTCGGATTCTCCCGTCTGCTGTCATCGCCCGGCCCCAGCGCATGGGTGAGGTGAATTTCGAGGCGGGAGAGATCAAGTGACGCATTACGATCTGGCGGTCATCGGCGGCGGTATCGTCGGCTTGGCCCATGCGCTGGCCACCGCGAAACGCCGCCTGAAGGTCTGCGTGATCGACCGGGACCGGCGGTCCAACGGCGCCTCGATCCGCAACTTCGGCTTCGTGACGGTCACCGGGCAGCGCGCCGGCACCACCTGGAACCGGGCGCGCCGCAGCCGCGATGTCTGGGCGGAGGTGGCTCCCCTGGCGGGCATTCCCGTCCTGCACCGGGGGACCGCGGTCGTTGCCCACCGGCCCGAGGCCATGGCGGTCCTCGAACAATTCGCCGCCGGAACCATGGGCGAGGGGTGCCGCCTGCTCGATCCCGCGGAGGTGGCGCGAACCCTGCCGATGGTCCGTCCGGGCATCCGGGGCGCCCTGTGGAGCCCCCACGAGCTGCGGGTCGAGCCACGCGAAGCCCTGCCGAAGCTGGCCGCCTACCTGGCTTCCGCCCACGGCGTCGATTTCCTGTGGGGAGTCCAGGCGCGCGGCGTCGAGGCCGGTGCGGCCGACGCCGCCGTCGTGGACACCACCGCCGGACGCATCACGGCGTCGCGCGTCGCGGTCTGCCCCGGTGGGGACCTGCTGTCCCTCTTCCCCGAGACGCTGGCAAGGCGCGGCCTCACCCAGAGCAAGCTCCACATGCTGCGCCTCGCCCCGCAGCCGGGCGGGTGGCGCTTGCCGGGATCGGTCATGCAGGATCTCAGCCTAGTGCGCTACGAAGGCTACACCGACCTGCCCGGCGTGCCGGCGCTCAAGGCGCGCCTGGAAGCCGAGGCGGGGGACGCGCTCGCCAACGGCATCCACCTGATCGTCGTGCAGAGTGCCGACGGCTCGCTGGTGGTCGGCGACAGCCACCACTACGACCCGACGCCCGATCCCTTCGCCCCCGCAGGGGTGGACGCGATCATCCTGCGGCACGCGGCGGAGACGCTGGATATTCCCGACATGACCGTGACCGAGCGCTGGCTCGGCTGCTACCCGTCGTCCCCGACGGAAACCGCCTTCATCGACGCTCCCGACCCGGCGGTGCGCCTGTCCGTCGTCTCCAGCGGAACCGGCATGAGCACCGCCTTCGCCATCGGCGAGGAGGCGGTGGCCGACCTGTTCGGGGAGGGGGCGGCTTCCTGACGCCCCGCTCCCGCACCGCTTCCATCCGCTGCTCGAACCGGCTCACCATCTCCAGCGGCATGGCGATCTCCTGCTCGCGCAGCAGGACGACGGGGTCTGGCATCCTTGAAGATGCTGTTCTTCTATGAGGACCGAACATCAAGCGAGGTTTTGCATGCTGAAAGGGCAGGCTGTAAAGCGTCTCGGCAAGAAGTCCAAGAAGGGTTTCCGCGGCTTTCCCGTCGAGACGGTCGCCTGCTACGGCCCCGACGACCGGAGGGCATCGAAAGTCACCGTCGCGATCGTCCCGGCCAAGGATCAAGAGCCCTATCTGATGCGCCGATGGCTTTCGGACGACCAGGATGTCAGGACCGATCCCCAGGTCATCACGGAAATCCTGGAGTTCATCCAGCGATCCGGTGGCCTCACCGTCGTCATGGCCGACAGGATCATCGGCTGTCCGCATGAGGAGGGCATAGATTACGAGGGGGGACCTGTCCCCAATGTCCCCTCTGGGCCGGACGCGACCGCTGGACAGGAGAGATGATCGAGTGAACGGATGTGGGCGCGGGATGGCCGCACCATCCCGCGCCCCGACGTCCGAGCTTAAGCTTCTCCCGCGCCCATCACCTTGTCGATCGTGATCGGCAGGTGCCGGATGCGGCGGCCGGTGGCGTGGTACACCGCGTTGGCGATCGCCGCCGCCGTGCCGACGATGCCGATCTCGCCCAGGCCCTTCACGCCGATCGGGCTCGCCTTGTCGTCGTGCTCGTCCACGAAGATCACGTCGATGTCCCGGACGTCGGCATGGGCGGGGATGTGGTACTCGGCGATGTTGTGGTTCATGAAGCGGCCGAGCTCCTTGTCCATCAGGCTCTCCTCATGGAGCGCCATGCCGATGCCGAACACGACGCCGCCCAGGATCTGGCTGCGGGCGGTCTTGGTGTTCAGGATCTTGCCGGCGGCCACCGCGTTGACCACGCGCGTCAGGCGGATCACGCCAAGCTCCTCGTCGATCCGCACCTCGGCGAAGATGGCGGAGTGGGTGTAGCCCGAGTACTTCTTCTTGGTCTCCGGATCGGGCTGGGTCGTCTCCTCGGCCGAGATCTCGGCCTGCCCGCTGGCCGCCAGGGCGTCGGCCAGGGTGACGAAGCGCGACGGGTCGCCGTCCACTGTGATCCGCCCGTTCTCGAACACGACGCGGTCGATGCTGAAATTGGCGAGCGGCGAGCCCTCGACCGTGCGGGCCGCGTTGAACAGCTTCTCGCGCACGGTATAGCAAGCGGCCTGGACGGCGGTGCCGGCCGACGCCGCGGCCCAGGACCCGCCCTCGACCGGCGACTTCGGAAGCGAGCTGTCGCCGATCTTGACCGTCACGGCTTCGATCGGCATCCCCAGCGCGTCGGCGCCGAGCTGGGCCAGGATGGTGTAGGTGCCGGTGCCGATATCGGCGGTGGCGGTGGCGACCTCCAGCGTGCCATCGGCCTTCAGGATGGCCCGCGCGCTGGTCTGCATCATCATGGCTTCCCAGACGCCGCTCGCCATGCCCCAGCCGATCAGTTCCCGGCCTTCCCGCATCGACCGCGGCTTCGGGTTCCGCTTCGACCAGCCGAAACGCTCGGCGGCCTTGGCGTAGCAGGCCCGCAGCTCCTTGCTGCTGAACGGCTTGCCCTCGTTCTCGTCCTTCTCGGCATAGTTCTTGAGCCGGAGATCGACGGGATCGACGCCGGTCGCGTAGGCCAGCTCGTCCATCGCCGATTCCAGCGCATAGACGCCCAGCGTGGCGCCAGGCGCCCGCATGTCGCCGGGCGTGTAGGTGTTCATCTTCGCAAGCTCGTATGTGAGCTTGGTATTGGGGCAGTCGTACAGCAGGCCCGACCAGTTGACGACCACCTCCTGGTAGTCCTCGAAGGTCGAGGTCTCGGCCACCGCGTCGTGCCGGATGCCCTGGAGCTTGCCGTCCTTACCGGCCGCCATCGCCAGCGTCTGGAGCGTGTCCGGCCGGTGGACGAAGGTGAACATCTGGTCGCGGGTCAGCACCACCCGGACCGATCGCTTCAGGTCCAGCGCCGCCATCACCGCCAGGTAGAGCTGGTACTGCGGACGCAGGCCCGAGCCGAAGGCTCCGCCGACGAAGGGCGAGATGACCCGGACGTCCTCCTTCTTCAGCCCGAACACGCCGGTGACGTAGTTCTGGGAATTCTGGACGCCCTGGGTCTTGTCGTAGATCGTCAGCTTGCCGCCGTCGCCCCAGACCACGGTGGAGGCGTGGGGCTCCATGGGGTTGTGGTGCTCCACCGCGACCCGGTACTCGTTCTCGAACTGGACCGGCGCCTTGGCGAAGGCGGCATCCACGTCGCCGCGCGGCGGCGGTGCCGGGGCGATGCCGTTCCGCTTCTCCTTGGGCTCGTAGGCGGCGGCGCGCTCGGCCTTCAGGTCCGACTTGTGCGGCCAGCTCTCGTACCCGATCTCCACCAGGGTGGCAGCGTAACGGGCCAGTTCGAACGTCTCCGCCACGACCAGCGCGATCGGCTGGCCGCTGTAGGCGATCTTGTCGTCGCCCAGCGCCCGCATGGGCGAGCCCGGCGGGGCGGTCTGGTCCTGGTACTTCTTGTCCTCGTCGGCGACCTTGGGCCGGTTCAGGTGGGTGAGCACCTTGATGACGCCGGGGACCGCCTCGGCGGCCGAAGTGTCGATGCGGATGATCCGGCCGTGGGCGATCTCGGACGAGATCACGTAGCCGTAGGTCAGGCCGGGCGCCGGGAACTCGCCGGCATACTTGGCTCCGCCGGTCACCTTCAGCCGGCCGTCGATCCGGCGCTGGGCCGAGCCGACATAACGCCCGCCCTCGGGGCGGCGGAAGTCCTGGATATTGCTGGTCATGCCGTCTCGCCTCACTGGATCCGCTTGTCGATCTGGGTCTGCGGCGTTCCCGCCGCGGCCTGGGCCAGCGCCCGCACGATGGCGCGGCGTCCCAGGTCGATCTTGAAGTCGTTGTGGCCGAAGCCCTTGGCGTCGCGCAGGATATGGTCCGCCGCCTGCCTGAAGACGGCCTCCTCCGGCACCTTGCCGCGCAGCAGGTCCTCCGCCGCGGTGTCGCGCCAAGGCTTGTGGGCGACGCCGCCCAGGGCGATCCTGGCTTCCGCGATCCGGCCGCCGTCCAGGCGGAGCGCCGCCGCGACCGACACCAGCGCGAAGGCGTAGGACAGCCGGTCGCGCAGCTTCAGGTACGAGTAGTTGCTGGAGAAATCCTCGTCCGGCAACTCCACCGCGACGATCAGATCGCGCGGACCGAGGTTGGTGTCGCGCTGCGGCTCGTCGCCCGGCAGCCGGTGGAAATCCTCCATGGGGATCACCCGCTCGCCGTCCGGCCCGGCCACATGGACCTTGGCCGCCAGCGCCGCCAATCCGACGCACATGTCGGAGGGGTGGGTCGCGATGCACTTGTCGCTGGTGCCCAGGATCGCGTTGATCCGGTTGACGCCGTTCATCGCGGAGCAGCCGCTGCCCGGCTCGCGTTTATTGCAAGGCGTGCCGGTATCGTAGAAATACAGGCAGCGGGTGCGCTGGAGCAGGTTGCCACCGGTCGACGCCATGTTGCGGAGCTGCGGCGACGCGCCGGCCAGGATCGAATCCGTGAGCAGCGGATAGCGCTTGGAGACCTGCGGGTCATAGGCGAGGTCGGAATTGGGCACCAGGGCGCCGATCTTCAGTCCGCCGCCGGGGGATTTCTCGATCCGGTCCAGCGGCAGCCGGGTGATGTCGACCAGCCGGGTCGGCCGCTCGACATTGTACTTCATCAGGTCGACCAGGTTGGTGCCGCCGGCGATGAAGCGGGCGTGGGGATCGGACCCCACTTCGCGCACGGCCTCGGCCACGTCGCTCGGGCGGGCATAGGAGAAGGGGTTCATTCCGCGGCCTCCTTCATCCGGCCGCCGCCTTGTCCGACGACCTGTTCGATCGCGGTCACGATGTTCGTGTAGCAGCCGCAGCGGCACAGGTTGCCGCTCATCAGCTCGCGGATCTCGTCGGCGGTATGGGCCCTGCCTTCCTTGATCAGGCCCACGGCCGAACAGATCTGCCCGGGCGTACAGTAGCCGCACTGGAAAGCGTCATGCTCGATGAAGGCGTCCTGGATCGGGTGCAGGTCTTCCCCGGAAGATATGCCTTCGATCGTGGTGACGCTGGCGCCATCCTGCATCACCGCCAGGGTCAGGCAGGAATTGACGCGGCGGTCGTCGATCAGCACGGTGCAGGCGCCGCACTGGCCATGGTCGCATCCCTTCTTGGTGCCGGTCAGGTCGAGACCGTCGCGCAGCAGGTCGAGGAGGCTGGTCCAGGGTTCGACCTTCAGGTGCCGAACTTCTCCGTTGATGGTCAGCGTGATGGGTATGGCCTGGGCGGAACCGCTTGCCGGCCCGATGTTCGGCATGGAGTTCAAAGCGAACCTCCTCTGGAAGCGTCGATGGATTGGGATTCGTCCGAACGGCGTGACCGATAGGCGGGGATCACTCGGCCGTTCGGACATTAACCTTTTGCCCCGGCCCCAGGTTCCCGGCACGCCCGCTTCCCGTCGGATTCAGTGGAAACGCGGCAACCGGAGCGGCATATGGGTGTTGTCCGGAACGGCATTGGGCCACCTGGACGAACCCTCAGGACGAACCTTCCCTCGGAGCCGGCAGACCCCTTATGCGGACGAATGTGCTTCACGCCGCGACACGCAAGGAGCGGTCGCTGGACCAGATGCTGGCGAGCCAGGCCCTGTCGAGGGTGACGGGCGCCACGGCGGTGCCGGGCAACGGTCTGCGCCTGCTCAGGAACGGGGCCGAGAACTATCCGGCCTGGATGGAGGCCATCGGCTCGGCCCGGGATTGGATCCAGTTCGAGAACTACATCATCTACGACGACGCGACCGGCCGCACCTTCGTGGACCTGCTGGCGGAACGCGCCCGCGCGGGCGTCCGGATATATTTCCTGTACGACTGGCTCGGCTGCTTCCGCAAACTGTCGCGCCCCATGCTCCGGACCCTGACCCAGGCCGGTGTCCAGGTCCGGATCTTCAACCCGCCGCGCCTGGACAGCCCGCTCGGCTGGCTCAGCCGCAACCATCGCAAGACCCTGACGGTGGACGGACGGATCGGCTTCGTCTCGGGCCTGTGCGTCGGCGACGCCTGGGCCGGCGATCCGACCGGCAGGCGGAAGCCGTGGCGCGATACCGGCGTTGCGATCGAGGGCCCCGTCCTGGGGGACCTGGAATCCGCGTTCCGCCACAGCTGGAACGCGGCGGGCCCGGCGCTGGAACGGCTGGAGGCCCGGGAGCCGCGCGGTATCCCCCCGTCGGCCGGCGACGTCTCGATCCGGCTGATCGAGGGCCAGCCGTCGGAGATGGGGGTCTACCGCCTGGACCTGCTGATCGCCGCCGGGGTGCAGGACCGGCTGTGGCTGACCGACGCCTATTTCGTCGGCACCACCGCCTATATCCAGGCGCTGGGCGAGGCGGCGCGCGACGGCGTGGACGTCAGGCTGCTGGTGCCCGGGATCAGCGACATCCCGATCACCCAGGCGCTGTCGCGGGCGAGCTATCGGCCCCTGCTGGAAGCGGGCGTCCGGATCTTCGAATGGAACGGCCCCATGCTCCACGCCAAGACGGCGGTGGCCGACGGCCACTGGGCGCGGGTCGGCTCGACCAACCTCAACATCGCCAGCTGGATCGGCAACTGGGAACTGGACCTCGCGATCGAGGACGGCGGCTTCGCCGAGGCGATGGAGACCATGTACCTGGAGGACCTGGCGCAATCGACCGAGGTGGTGCTCGACGTCAAGCACCGGCCCAAGGCCATCACGCCGCGCAGCCCCAGCGGACACCGCCAGAAGAAGCCCAGCACGGCCCGCGTCGCGGCGGGCAGCCTCGGCATCGGCAACACGGTGGGGGCGGCGCTGACCAACCGCCGCGCGGTCGGCCGGGCGGAAGCCGGCGTGCTGGCCGGGGCTGGGGCGATCCTGCTTGTGGTGGCGGTCCTGGCGGCCTTCTTCCCCCGCCTGGTCGCCGTCCCGATCATGCTCGCGGCCCTGCTGGTCGGCGGCGGCCTGCTGATGCGCGCCTGGAAGCTCAGGCATCCCGCCAAAGTGCGCCCGCCAGACCCGGTCTAGAGCGGCACCCGATCAGGTCGATCCGCCCGGGGCAGCCGGACCGACGCGTTGGGCCGTGGCCCAACGCGTCGCGACAAGTGGAACGGCAGGCCGTGTGGAACGGGTCAACCCGGTCGGAATCCGCTCCAGCGGCGGGGCATTACGCGGCCTTGTCCAGGACGGCCTTCAGCCCCAGGAAAGCCGGCAGTTCGTGGGTCACGACATATGTGGGTATCGGCCCGAGATAGTCGCGCAGCCGGCCCTTCTCGACGAACCGCTTGCGGAACCGGGAACGGGTGAAGAAGCCGCCCAGGCGCGGGACGATGCCTCCCGCGATATAGACGCCGCCGCGCGAGCCCAGGGTCAGCGCCAGGTTGCCGGCGACGGTGCCGAGCATGGCGCAGAACATCTCCAGCGCCTCGACGCAGGTCGGGTTGGTGCCGTCCAGCCCGCGGCCCGCGACGTCGGCGGGGGTCAGGCTCTCCGGCTCGCGGTGGTCGAGCAGGGACAGGGCCTCATACAGGTTGACGAGCCCCTGGCCGGAGATCACCCGCTCCGCCGAGACATGGTTGAACTGCTTGCGGAGCTGGTCGAGCACGGCGCTCTCCCGGTCCGAGATCGGCGCCATGGTCACGTGCCCGCCTTCGCCCGCGAGCGCCGTCCAGCCTCCGGGACCATGGACCAGGCCGGAAACGCCCAGGCCGGTGCCGGGGCCGATCACGCCGATCACGTCGCCCGGGACCGGGGAGCCGTCGCCGACCTGGACCCGGTCGGCCTCGGTCAGCAGCGGAATCGACATGGCGACGGCGGTGAAGTCGTTGACCACCTCCAGCCGGCCTAGCCCGAGCGCCTTGCAGGTGTCCCGCACCGAGAAGGTCCAGGGATGGTTGGTCATGGTCAGCACGTCGCCGGTCACCGGCCCGGCGATCGCGATGGCCCCCTCCGCCGGGTGGACGTCGGGCTGGGCGGCGGCCAGATAGGCTTGGCCCGCGGCCTCCAGCGTGGGATAGCCGGTGCAGGGCAGGGTGCGGGTGTGGAGCAGGCGGCCGGCCGCGTCGAGCAGCCCGAAGCGGGCGTTGGTCGCGCCGATGTCGGCGACGAGATGGCGTGTTCCGGTCATGGGTCTGTCTCCTTCCGCTTCCCCCGTGGTCAGCTATCGTAGGGCGCCCGCGTCAGCGCCGTGACGAAATTCTCGCGCCAGACGGAAATGTCGTTCCGCCGGAGCACGGCCATCATGTCGGCATGGCGCCGCTTGCGTTCCTCCAGCGGCATGGTGAGGGCGCGCTGGAGCGCGTCGGCGACCGATTCGATATCGTAGGGGTTGACGATCAGCGCCGCGTCCAGCTCCTCCGCGGCGCCGGCGAAGCGGGACAGGACCAGCACGCCGGGGTCTTCCGGATCCTGGCAGGCGACGTACTCCTTGGCGACCAGGTTCATGCCGTCGCGCAGCGGCGTCACCAGACCGACCTTGCTGACCCGGAAGAACCCGGCCAGCGAGCGGCGGGTGAAGCTCTTGTTCAGGTAGCGGATCGGCACCCAGTCGAACTCGGCGAAGCGGCCGTTGATGTGGCCGCTCAGCGTCTCCAGCTCCTTGCGGATCGCGATGTATTCCGGCACGTCGGAGCGGGACGGCGGGGCGATCTGGAGGAATGAGACGTGGCCCCGGTTGGCCGGATAGTTCTCCAGCAGGCAGTGGAAGGATTCGAATCGCTGCGGCAGTCCCTTGGAATAGTCCAGCCGGTCGACGCCGATGATCAGGTCGCGCCCGACCAGGCTGTCCCGCAGGCGCTCGGTCTGCCGGGTGTTGGCTGCCTGCCCCGCGAGCGCCACCAGCGGCTCGGTGTCGATGCTGATCGGGAAGGAGCGGGCCACCAGGGTGCGGCCGAACGCCTTGATGTAGTAGCCCTCGCCCGGTCCCCGGTCGGTCACCGTGCCGCGTGCCTCGAACCGGATATAGTTGATGAAGCAGCGCAGGTCGCACAGCGTGTGGAAACCGACCACGTCGTAGGCGCACAGCGCCCTCACCAGGTCCTCGTGGTTGGGCAGCGCCACCAGGATCTCGGGCGCCGGGAACGGCGTGTGCAGGAAGAAGCCCATGCGGTGCTTCATCCCGATCATGCGGAGCTGCTCGGCGAACGGGATCAGGTGGTAGTCGTGGACCCAGACCATGTCGTCCGGCTCCAGCAACGGCGCCAGCTTGGAGGCGAACAGGCTGTTGACCCGCTGGTAGCCCGCGTAGTTGCGCCGGCTGAAATTGGTCAGCCCGAGCCGGAAATGGAACAGCGGCCACAGGGTCGAGTTGGCGTAGCCGTTGTAATATTCCTCGTAGTCCCGCTTCGCCAGGTCCAGGGTCGCATAGGTCAGGCGACCGACCGGCGTCAGGCTGGGGGCGGACGGCGGCGCCGCGACGACGTCGCCGCTCCAGCCGAACCAGATCCCGCCCGTCTTCTTGAGGGCGGCCAGCACGGCGACGGCGAGCCCGCCGGCCGACTGCTTGCCCTCGTCGATCGGGGCGACCCGGTTCGACACCACGACCAGTCTGCTCAAAACGCTTCCTCCCAGGGTTTGCTCAGCCGCATGGCCGAGTTGATCAGGCCGACCATCGAATAGGTCTGGGGATAGTTGCCCCAGAGTTCGCCGGTGGCCGGGTCGATGTCCTCAGACAGCAGGCCCACATGGTTGCGGTGGGACAGCATCTGCTCGAACAAGGTCCGCGCCTCGTCCTTCCGGCCGATCGCCGCGAGGGCGTCGATATACCAGAAGGTGCAGATGGTGAAGGCGGTCTCAGGATAGCCGAAATCATCCGCGGCGACGTACCTGTAGAGCATGCTACCCCGCTTGAGCGTGTTCTCGATCGCCGCCACGGTGCCGAGGAAGCGGGGATCGCGCGCCTCGATGAAGCGCAGCTCATGCATCAGCAGCAGGCTGGCGTCGATCTTGCCGACGCCCTCGCGGTCGTCGTGGTCGAACCCGTCGCCGGTCCGGTAGGCATCCACGAAACTGTTCAGCTTCGGGTTCCAGGCCCGCTCCAGGACGGTCTGCCGGATCCCGTCGGCATGCTCCCGCCAGTACACAGCGCGTTCGTCGAGCCGGAGCTGCAAGGCGATCCGGGCCAGCCGGTCGCAGGCGGCCCAGCACATCACGGAGGAGAAGGTATGGACATGCTCGGTGGTGCGCAGCTCCCACAGGCCGGCGTCCGGCTTGTCGAAGAGCATGACCGCCTGCTCGCCCAGCAGTTCCAGCCGGCGGAACAGGTCCATGCCGCCCGGACGGGCCAGCCGCTGGTCGAAGAAGGCCTGGGCCGAGGCCAGGATCACGGCGCCGTAGCTGTCGTTCTGAAGCTGGGCATAGGCCTCGTTGCCGACCCGGACCGGACCCATTCCGCGGTATCCGGCGAGGCCGGGGGCTACGCGCTCGACCAGCCGCATCTCCTGCGCGATGCCGTAGACAGGCTGGAGCGCGCCCTTCGAGGCGCCGGCCACGATGTTGGTGATGTAGTGGAGATAGTTCTCCATGGTGATGGTCACGCCCAGGCTGTTGAGCGCCTGGATCACGAAATAGGCGTCCCGCACCCAGCAGAACCGGTAGTCCCAGTTGCGTATCGTGCCCGGCGCCTCCGGGATCGAGGTGGTGACCGCGGCGATCACCGCGCCGGTCTCCTCGAAGGTGCAGATCTTCAAGGTGATGGCGGCGCGGATCACCGCCTCCTGCCATTCGAACGGCAGCGCCAGAGACCGCGCGTACTGCCGCCAGTAGTCGCGCGTCAGGTCGAGCAGCCGGCGCCCGCTCTCGTCGATCGGCGCGCGCAGGGGCTCGTCCGGGCCGAGAATCAGGGTGACCGGTTCGTCCAGCACGAACGGCGTCTCGTCCAGGACATAGGCGATCGGCGCGTCGGTGGTCAGGCGGAGTACCTTGTCCGCCGAGACGTAGCGGATATGGTTGCTGCCGCGGGTGATCTCGGGCGCCACCTCGCCATAGTCGAACCGCGGACGGACCCGGATCATGATGCGGGGCGTGCCGCGCAGCGCCCGGACTAGGCGGACGATCGTGGCCGGTCGGTACGACCTGCCGTGGTGCTGGTGGCGCGGCGCGAAGTCGGTGATCTCGATCGCCGATCCGTTGCCGTCATGGAGGACGGTTTCCACCACGGCCGTGTTGGGCAGGTAGCGCTGTTCCGAGCCGGCGCAGCCCAGCAGCTCGATCTCGTAGAAGCCCCAGTCGGGAAGTGCCTGCCCGTCGTCGCCCGGCGCGCCGTTGAGCAGGCTGCAGAAGACCGGGTCGCCGTCGGGGCGCGGCAGGCAGGACCAGACGATGCGGGCCCTGGTGTCGAGCAGGGCGGTGAAGCTGCAGTTGCCGATCAGGGCGAGGTTGAGGTCTTCCATCGATCGTCCCGCGCCTTCAGCGGAGACGGTCGGCCATGTCGGCCAGCCACCGGTGGAGGTCGGGAACGGACGGGATGCGGGTCCGCGCTTCGGTCGGCAGGCGGGTGCCGATCTGGATCGACAGGCCCCCATGGGCATTGGCCACGCGGAAGCCGTCCTCGTCGGTCACGTCGTCGCCGACGAATACGGGGGTGCGCCCGGCGAACGGCGGTTCGGCCAGGAGCTGTTCGACCACCGTCCCCTTGGTCGAGCCCTTCGGCTTCACCTCCAGGACCATCTTGCCTTCCTGGACGTGGAATCCGTCGCCGAAGCGTTCCATCAGGGCGACCGTCGCCGCCCGGGCGTCGGCTTCAGCTTCCGGCGCGTTGCGGAAATGCAGCGCCACGGTCATGCCCTTCGGCTCCAGCCGCGTGCCGGGATGGGCGGCTACGAATTCCTCCAGGCCCTTCGTGATCTCGGCCAGGGCGGTGCGGTCGATCGACGCGGTCACGCGCCGCCCCTCCGCGTCGCGCCGTTCCAGCCCGTGCTGGCCGGCCGCGGCGAGCGGCAGGCGCCCGAGCAGGCGATCGATGTCGTCGAGGCCGCGACCGCTCACCAGGGCCACGGCGCCGCCGAGCGCTCCGTGCAGGCGGGTCAGGAGTTCCGGCAGTCCGGGCGCCACCTGGACACCGTCGGGCTGGGCGGCGATATCCACCAGGGTGCCGTCGAAGTCCAGGAAGAGCGCCCAGTCGGGCGACGGAGCCGGCAATTCGGTCATGGGAGGCGTCGTTTGGTCGTCCATGCTTGCTGCCTGCTTCGTTGACGGATCATGGGCGCCCGAAGCCACCGCTATGCGCGCACCCTTGGTTTAACGCATGAAACCGTGTCGCGGGTCGATGTTGTGCCGAAGAAAACGGCAGGCATCGTCGCATTCCTCCGGCGGAAGCCGATCCGGCCTGAAATTTCTGGCCGATGCGACCTTGTGATACGGTGAAGTGGTCATACCTTTCATGCATTCTGGCGGTAAGCGCCGGGTCGTTGCCGCCGGATAGAGCCTGGGTACGCAACGTCACTCCGGCCGCCCTCCAAAACCCCTCCAAATCCATCCCGCAATGCAGCAATGATTGTTCGCTGCAGTGATTGTTTTGTATCAAACTAGCTCGCTAAGCGGTTGCTGTGATACATCTTTCTTTTTTCGCTTGATTTCGAAACCGTGCAGGATCATATTGTGCAGTGCGGGATCGATGGTGTCTTCGATGCGGTCGATCCTGTAACGCACTTCTTGGGCGTTTCCTCCCTAGACTCGGGCCGTGGGCAACCACGGCCCCTTTTTTTTGTTCAATCCGTAGGGGCGGTGAACGGGAGACGGACCCATGCTTTTCCGGAAGGACGGCGACGGCGTGATCGCGATCGGGCAGCCGAGCCATTCCTGGCTGGCCGGCCAGTTCGTGCGGGCCTGGGGCAACGATGGATTCGCACGGCCTTCGCCGTACGAGGAAGTCTGTCTCGGCGCCGAACTGCACGACATCGGCTGGCTGTCATGGGAGACCGCGCCGACCTTGAACCGCGAGACCGGCATGCCCCACGACTTCCGGGAACTTGGGCCCGCGGTCCATGCTCCCCTATGGACGGAGGGGGTCGAGCGCGCCAGGGTGTTCGGACTGTATCCGGCGCTGCTGGTCTCGCTTCACGCCGACACGATCTATTCCTCGTACTTCGATTTCGGCAAAGCCTCGTTGGAGGATGCTCGACTGGTCCGGGATTTCCTGGAGGATCAGCATGCCTTCCAGCGCGCCGCCCTGGAGTCCCTGGGCGCCGACCCGAGGCTCGCCACCGAGGTTGCGCCCGAGGCGGTGGAGCGGAATCGGCGGCTGGTCGCGGCAACGGACCGAATGTCGCTGGAAGTCTGCTGGGGCATCGGGGAGAACGGACCCGTCATCCCGGACGTGCCCACGGCCGCAGCGGAGCGGACAAGCTTGACCATCCGGGCGCGGGATGGCGATCCGAGCGTCCTGACGGTCGATCCCTGGCCGTTCGCGGCTGACCGGGTCGAGGCGGGGTGCGAGGGCAGGCGCCTGCGGGAAGGCCATTCCGACGAGACCCGATTGCGCATCGCCCTGCGCGACGCGGAACGCGTCGGGATCCGCACCGTCCTGCTCCCACGCTGAGGTTGTCCGTGCAAGAGCATCACGACACCAAGGAAGGACACGATGAAAAGCCCCATGACGAGGGGCAAGCAGGGCGATTGATATCCATCGACAGCCTGAAGAGGCTGTATCTGGCCGAACGGTCCCGGCGGTCGAATGTCCAGTCCCTGTTGAGCGTGCCGGTATCGATCATTTCCTTCTCGATCTTCGGCTTCGTCTCGTTCGCCCAATATCTGGACGTGTCCCGATGGCGGGAGCCGGTGACGATGGCCATGATCGTCCTTTGCTTGGCGTCGCTCACCTCGATGTTCGCGGCCATGGCACGCCTGGTCAAACTGGACCGACGCCTCGTCCTGGACGATTTCGACCGGATCGAGGCCGTCAGGGAAGCGAAATCCGAAATTGATTACTTTCACCGGGCCTACAACGAGGCGCTGGCCAGCAACGTGGACGCCGAGCGGGACCGCAACAGGGCGTTCTCCCTGCTGATCCTGGCGCTGGTGCTGTTCCTCGTGGCCGTCTTCCTGATGCCGGTGCATCTGATCGGAACCGGCGTGAACGGCAGGTGAGATCCCGGGGAGAGGCGATCCGCCGCTCCCCGGGGAGGGAAACCTATCGGGAGGCCGTCTGGGTGATGACGCCGCAGGCGACCCGGTCTCCGGAGCTGCCCGCCGGATTGGTCGTGTAGTCGTCGGGCGTCGCATGGATGAGGATCGCGGTGCCGCCCGGCTTGACCAGGCTGTTGGACCCCTCGCGGAACGTCACCGCGTCGGTCACGATGTCGGCCTGGGCAGCACCATCCGATCCGACCCAGATGTTGGGCAGGTCGCCGGCGTGGATGCCGCGCGGGGACAGGATCCCGTGCTCGTGGTTGGTCGGATTGAAGTGACCGCCGGCCGACTGGAAGTTCGGCGGCTCGCAGGTCCCGTTCTGGTGGATGTGGAACCCGTGCATGCCCGGGGCAAGGCCGCTGCCGGCATCGATCCGCGCTTGGATCAGCACGCCGTTGGGCGTCTCGACGAAGGCGACGGTGCCGATCGCCTTGTCCTGGGCGCTCTTGAGCGTCGCGGTGCCGAGGGCGGGGGTGGTCGGGTTCGGAGAGCCCGTCTGCTGCTGGGCCACGGCCGGGGAAGACAGTGCCGTCGCTGCCAGAGCGGTGGCGAGGAAAGCGGATTTGCGGAAGCTGCTGATCATCTCTACCTCGTTTCATGGTCCGAAGGTGTCCAAGGGCCAACCTCCGGGCGCGGAGGATGTTCCAAAAATCCGTGGGGCGGATCGGGGAAGCCTGTCGAACTGCGCCGCCGTTACGCTCTGTTACAGAACTCCTCCGGCTGGGAAACACTGCCGTTACACAGGGGCGCTACATCTGGACCGATTTGAAAGATCCTTCCAGAAGGTGGCCTCCATGTCCGCAAGAGCCGGAATATCGATCCGCGATGTCGTCACCCCTGTCACGATCGTGACTTTCGTCGTCTCGACGATCACCGGGATCATGCTTCTCCTTCATTGGAATGCGGGGCTCGTTAGGTTTTCGCACGAATGGCTGAGCGTGGTGTTCTCGGCCGTGGCGATATGGCATCTTGCGAGAAATTGGAAGTCATTCACGGCGTACCTGAGGCGCAACACGGCGCTTGCCGTTTTCGCCGTCAGTCTTGTCGCGAGCGTCGCGTTCACCGGGATCACAGGCGATACGTCCAATGCAAGTCCCGGAGCCGTATTCCGCGCCCTGTCCAATGCCACGCTGGAATCCGCGGCTCCTGCCTTTGGAATGACTCCAGGCGATGCCGTCGCCAAGCTGAGGTCCGCGAACATCGAAGCCTCGGGCGGTGAAACCTTGAGCGAGATCGGTACCCGCACCGGCGTCGGTCCGGCCGCGATCGCCACGATTCTCGCGACGCAAGGACGCCGATGAATGGTTCAGCCCCGCGGCATGGTGTGACTGCCAGCGCATCGGCCGGTGCATGCCCCTGCATCCAACCCTCCCGTCGGCGCGTTTCATGAGGTGACGGTTCGAATCGGGGAGGAACAGACATGGCGGGATACGGTTTCAGCGATGGAAATGCAGATGCCTAGGCCGGGGATGCTGTTCCTTGTCCTCGCGCTTTGGCTGCTGGCGCTTCCGGCAGGCCCGCAAGCCTTCGCGGCGGACGATCCGCCACGGCATGGCCTGGCCATGTACGGGGAGCCGAAGTACCCGCCGGGTTTCGACCACTTCGCCTACGTCAACCCGGATGCCCCGAAGGGCGGCTCGGTGGTGCTGTCGGCCCTCGGCGGATTCGACACGCTCAATCCCTTCACGATCCGGGGCGTGGCCGCGGCCGGCATCGCCAACACCTTCGACACGCTGATGGTGGAGTCGCTGGACGAGCCGTTCACCCAGTATCCGCTCGTCGCCGAAAGCGTCGAACTGCCGGAAGACCGCGCCTGGGTCGCCTTCACCCTGCGGCATGAGGCCCGGTTCCACGACGGCGAGCCGATCGGGGTGGAGGATGTCATCTTCACCTTCGACACGCTGCGCGAGGCACATCCGTTCTACCGGGCCTACTATGCCAATGTCGCGAAGGTCGAGCGGACGGGGGAGCGGACGGTCAGGTTCACCTTCGCGCCCGGCGACAACCGGGAACTGCCGCTGATCCTGGGGCAGCTTCCGGTGCTGCCGAAGCACTATTGGGAGGGCCGGACCTTCGACCAAACGACGCTGGAACCGCCGCTCGGCAGCGGCCCCTACAGGATCGCCCGCGTCGACCCCGGCCGGTCGATCACCTACGAGAGGGTGTCGGACTACTGGGGCAGGGACTTGGCGGTCAACACCGGCCGGTTCAACTTCGGCACCATGCGCTACGACTATTATCTCGACCCGACCGTGGCGCTCCAGGCCTTCAACGGCGGGCTGGTGGATTTCCGGGTGGAGAACATCGCCAAGAACTGGGCGACCGCCTATGACAGGCAGGCGGTCGAGGCCGGCAGGATCAGAAAAGAGGAGATCGAGGTCGAGACGCCGGCGGGCATGCAGGGCTTCGTGTTCAACACGCGCCGGCCGGTCTTCGCCGATCCCCGGGTGCGGTATGCGATCGCCCACGCCTTCGATTTCGAGTGGGCGAACTCGGTGCTGTTCTACGGCGCCTATCAGCGCGCCGATAGCTATTTCGAGAATTCCGACTTGGAATCGGAGGGCCTGCCCGGCGAGGCGGAAATGAAGCTCCTGGAACCGCTGCGCGGCCGTATCCCGGACGAGGTCTTCACGGAACGATACAGCCCGCCGTCAGCCGGAAGCCGGACCGCCGTGCGCGAGAACCTGCTGAAGGCCCGAGAGCTTCTGGAGGAGGCCGGGTGGGTGGTCCGGGACGGTCGTCGGGTCAATGCGGAGACCGGGCGGCCGCTGGAGTTCACGATCCTTCTCAACAGCCCCTCGATGGAGCGGGTGGCGCTGCCGTTCGTCGCGAACCTGCGCCGATTGGGGATCGACGCCCGCGTGCGGACCGTGGACACCGCACAGTACCAGAACCGGATCAGCGACTTCGATTTCGACATGACCACCGCCGTCTGGGGGCAGTCGCTGTCGCCGGGCAACGAGCAGCGCGACTTCTGGACGTCGGCCGCGGCCGACCGGCCGGGCAGCCGGAACTATGCCGGCATCCGGAGCGAGGCGGTGGATCAGCTCGTCGATCTGTTGATCGCCGCGGATACCCGCGAGGACCTGCGCGCCCGCGCCGCGGCGCTGGACCGGGTTCTGCTGTGGGGACACTACGTCATCCCGCACTGGTATGCCGGCGTGGCGCGGGTCGCCTACTGGGAAAAGCTGGAGCATCCCCGCGACCTGCCGCCCTACGGCATCGCGTTCGACGCCTGGTGGGTGAAGGGCGCTTCCGCGGGCAGGTGACGGAGCGGATCGGTGTGCGCCGGGCTCACCGGAACAGGAGCACGGGGATCCGGCAGTCGCGGATCATCTCGGTGGTCGTGCTGCCGATGATCAGGTTGCGGATGCGGGAGTGGCCGTAGGCGCCCATGACCAGGAGGTCGATGCCGTCGGACGCCACCGTGCCGGTGATGACCGCTTCCGGCTCGCCCCGGACGATCCGGCACGCGGCCTTGAGCCCGGCGGAAGACAGTTCCCCCTCGGCCCAGGCGAGCGCCTTGGTCACCTCGGCGTCGCCGGGCCGGTCGGAGGCGAGGACCAGGTGGATGTCCAGATCCTTGAAGCCGGGCGAGTTCGCCAGGAAGCTGACGGCGCGCCGGGTGCTTTTGCCGCCGTCATAGGCGATCAGGACGCGTTCGATGGGCTTGAAGGCGCGGGCGGCCACCACACAGGGGCGATCGACCGCGCGGACGACCCGCTCCAGGTTCGACCCCAGGTGGCCGGATGCGAAATCGACGCCTTCGCCGCGCTTGCCCATGACGATCAGGTCGGCCTTGGCCGACAGGTCCTGGACCGCGTCGACCACGGCGCCGTTGCGCAGGCTGGCCGTCGTCTTCGCGACGCCGGCCTCTTTCAGGATCGAGCGGCCCTCGTCGAGGAGATGGCGGCCGATCTGCTGGGCGGTCCGGGAACGCGCATGGTCCTGGTCGACCATCTCGCTCATCAGGTGGTCCAGGGTCTCTATGCCGATGCTGCCGCTGAGATCCTGGCGCCTGGCCGGCGCGCGCTCCCGGATATCGACCACGTGCAGAAGGTCGACCGACGCTTCCAGGCGGTTGGCGAACCAGGCGGCGTGCTCGCAGACGCTGCGGGCATAGACCGATCCGTCCAGGCAGAGCAGGATGCTTTTCATGGCTGGTCTCCTCCGGTTCTTTTCAGTGGCCGCCGAGCTGCTGCGCTGCTTCCGGCTTGTCGTGGACGCCCAGGCGGTCGAGCAGCGTGCTGCTGGCCTGGTTCAGTCCGATCAGCTCGACGTCGGCACCTTCCCGGCGGAACCGCAGCACGACCTTGTCGATGGCGCCGACCGCGGTGTAGTCCCACAGGTGGGCGCCGGTCAGGTCGATTTCGACGCGTTCGAGGCTTTCCTGGAAATCGAACCGGGCGATGAAATCGTCGGCCGAGGCGAAGAAGAGCTGGCCATAGACCTTGTAGGTCCGGGACCGGCCATCCTCCGCCAGGGTGCTTTCGACCGCGACGAAGTGGGCGACCTTGCGGGCGAAGAACAGGGCGCTGAGCAGGACCCCGGCCAGGACTCCCTTGGACAGGTCGTGGGTGAAGACGGTGGTGAGGGTCGTGGCGATCATCACGATCGAGGAGCTGACCGGCATGGTGCGCAGCTGGCGGATCGAGCCCCAGTTGAAGGTGCCGATCGACACCATGATCATGACGGCCACCAAGGCCGCCATGGGGATCTGGACGACCCAGGATTGAAGCACCAGGATCAGGAAAAGCAGGCCCACCCCGGCCACGAAGGCGGACAGCCGGCCGCGCCCGCCTGACTTCACGTTGATGACGGACTGGCCGATCATGGCGCATCCCGCCATGCCGCCGAACAAGCCCGACGCGATGTTGGCGATGCCCTGGCCGCGGGTCTCGGCGTGCTTGTCGCTCCGGGTGTCGGTCAGGTCGTCGATGATCGACGCGGTCAGCAGCGATTCCAGCAAACCCACGACGGTGAGGGTGACGGCCACCGGGAGGATGATGCCGAGGGTTTCCAGGTTCAACGGGACGTCGGGGATCAGGAAGGCCGGGAAGGTGCCGGGCAGTTCCCCCATGTCGCCGACGGTCCGGACGTCGGCGCCGGTCAGGATGGCGACGGCGGTCAGAGCCACGATCGCGACCAGGGGCGACGGCACCGCGGTGGTGACCAGGGGCAGCAGGTAGATGATGCCCAGCCCGGCCGCGACGATGGCGTACATCTGCCAGTTGGCGCCGGCGAATTCCGGCAGCTGCGCCATGAAGATCAGGATCGCCAGCGCGTTCACGAAGCCGGTCATGACCGAGCGCGAGACGAACCTCATGTAGCGGCCCAGTTTCAGCAGTCCGACGACGATCTGAAGGGCGCCGGTCAGCAGGGTGGCGGCGAACAGGTAATCGAGCCCATGATCCTGGACCAAATCGATCATCAGGAGGGCCATGGCGCCGGTGGCGGCGGAGATCATGCCCGGCCGTCCGCCGACGATGGAAATGGTGACCGCGATGACGAAGGAGGCGTAAAGGCCGACCTTGGGATCGACGCCCGCTATGATCGAGAAGGCAATCGCTTCAGGAATAAGGGCAAGTGCGACGACGATGCCGGCGAGCACGTCGCCACGCACGTTGCCGAACCACTCCGAACGGAGTCTGGCAATATCGAGAGTCATTGAAACCTGAATGGAACCGGGGCGGCATCTCCGACTGCGTCGGGCGGCCCGTGAGCGGAAGGCACGACGGAAGCTGCGGCTGCCTGTCCAAGGCAGGCGCCGGGCAAAACGGCTGAAGATCCGGGGATCAGGGCGGCGTATTGCGATGCAGCATCGTTGGTGTGTAACACCGATGCGGCCGCGGCGCAATGGCCGCCTGCCTCAGGGCCGTGTTGCGCTGTCCGTCCAGCTCCGACCGATCAGCTCTGGGGAACGGGGGCCGGCGGCCATTTGCCGGCGGCGTCGCCCCACAGATCCGCCAGGCGGGCGTCCCGGCCGCAGCTGTAGCGATAGAAGTTGTATTTGAGGCTGTTGGTGTTGTGGAAGTCCTGGTGGTAGTCCTCGGCCGGGGTGAAGGATTTCGGGTCGAGCGGGATAACCGGCGTCACGACCGGCTTCCCCAGCAGCTTCTCGATCCCCGCTTTGCTCTCCTCGGCCAGCCTTTGCTGTTCCGGCGAACTGGCGAAGATCGCGGTCCGGTAGCTGTCTCCCCGGTCGCAGAACTGGCCGCCGGCATCGGTCGGATTGACGGTCCGCCAGAAATAGGAGACGAGCTGATCGAAGCTGACCTTGGCCGGGTCGTAGGTGATCCGCACCACCTCCAGGTGCCCGGTGCCGCCGGCCGAGACCGCCTTGTAGGTCGGGTTCGGCGTATGGCCGCCGGCATATCCGGAGACCGTCTCGACGACGCCGGGCACCTTGTCGAAATCGGACTCGACGCACCAGAAGCAGCCGCCGGCCAGGATGACGCTTTCGGTCTGGCCGGGAGTCACGCCCTGGGCGGCGCTCCCTGCGGTCGCTCCCAGCAGGAGCCCTAGGGCCAGCGCCATCCGGCGGCCGATGGGCGGCATGGTGAACTTGGTCTTCATGGCGCTTCCTCCGCATGGGTGGTTCGTACGACCTTGATCTGGCCCGCCGTGCCGGCCGGCGCCAGTCACGGTCGGGTGCCGCCCGGTCACATGCCCGTGAGGGAGCCGCCGGACCGCCCCGTTCAGATTATCCCGGCCTCGCGCAGTCGGTCGATCCGGTCGGCGGTGTAGCCGAGCGCCGCCAGGATGGCGTCGGTGTGCTGGCCGAGAGCCGGGACCGGGTCCATGCGGGCATCGCCGTCACCGGGAAATCCCGGCGGCAGCAGCGCCGGGATGGGACCCTGTTCCGACCCGACCTCCCGCCAGCGGTTGCGGGCGGCCAGCTGCGGGTGGTCCCAGACATCGGCCATGTCATTGACGCGGCCGTTGGCGATGCGGGCCTCCTCCAGCCGGGCGATCACCTGCTCGGCCGTCAGGGTGGAGAAGGTTTCGGCGATGATGCGGCCGAGGTCGTCGCGCGCCGCGTGGCGCCGGGAATTGCTGGAGAAGCGTTCGTCGGCGGCCAGCTCGGGCCGCCGCAGGACCAGCTCGCAGAAGGCTGTCCATTCCCGCTCGTTCTGCAATCCCAGCAGGACCGTGCGGCCGTCACCCGCCGGGAAGGGGCCATATGGATAGATGGTGGCATGGCTGGCGCCGGCCCGCGTCGGCGGAGGCGCGCCGTCATGGGCGTAGTAGAGCGGATAGCCCATCCACTCCACCAGCGACTCCAGCATGGAGATATCGATGTGCCGGCCCTGGCCTGTGTTCGCCCGGTGGAACAGGGCCGCCAGGATGCTGGAATAGGCGTACATCCCGGCGGCGATGTCCGCCACCGAGGCTCCCGCCTTGGACGGCGTCTCGGGAGTGCCGGTGACCGACAGGAACCCCGCCTCGCCCTGGATCAGCAGGTCGTAGGCCTTGCGGTCGCGATAGGGGCCATCGTTGCCATAGCCGGAGATGTCGCAGACTATGATGCCCGTCTTCTCCGCGGCCAGGGCCTCGTAGGACAGGCCGAGGCGGGACGCCGCGCCGGGGGCGAGGTTCTGGACCACGACGTCGGCCTGCTCCCGGATCAGGCGCTTCAGGATCTCCTGCGCTTCCGCGTCCTTGAGGTCGAGGGTCAGGCTTTCCTTGGAGCGGTTGGTCCAGACGAAGTGCGAGGCAAGCCCCTTGACCCGCTCGTCGTAGCCGCGGGCGAAATCCCCGACGCCCGGCCGCTCCACCTTGATCACCCGGGCGCCGAGGTCGGCGAGCTGGCGCGTCGCGAAGGGGGCGGCGATGGCGTGCTCCAGGGTGACGACGGTGATCCCGGCCAGCGGGCGGAGGAGGGAACCGGCGCTCATCGGATCACCGCCGTCGCTTCCATGGTGAGCCAGCCTTCGTGGTCCTTCGCCCAGAGACGGAAGGTCCTGCCGTCCGGTTCCGGCCTGCCGCACACGAAGAAGGGGTTGATGTCGAAGGTCGGCCGGACCGCGCGGAACTCGTACCGGGCGACCTCCGCGTCGGGGAGGCGGTGGCGAAGCTGGTCGAGCAGCAGGGTGGCGATCAGCGGCCCGTGGACGACCAGGCCGGGATAGCCTTCGGTCTCGGTGACGTAGCGGCGGTCGTAATGGATGCGGTGGCCGTTGAAGGTCAGCGCGGAGTAGCGGAACAGCAGGACGTCGTCGGGCCGCCACTCCCGCTCCCAGGCGGCATCGGATGGCGCCTCCCGGGGCGGCGTCGCGGCGTCGCCGGGCTTCGGCGCCTCGCGGTAGACGATGTCGTGGAATTCGGTGATCGCCGGATCGGAGGGAGCATCGGCGGAGCCGGCCGTGCCGATCTCGTGCCGCACCTTCACGAAGACCAGGGGACCGGTGCGGCCGGATTTCTCCGTCACGTCATGGATGGTGGAGACTCGTGTCACGTGGTCGCCGACCCGGACCGGCCGGTGGAACTCGAACTGGCTGCCGGCCCACATGCGCCGCGGCAGCGGCACCGGCGGCAGGAAGCCGCCCCGCCTGGCGTGCCCGTCGGAGCCGATCTCGGACTGGCGGTGCAGCGGCAGGAAATAGAGCCAGTGCCACAGGGCGGGCAGGGGAGTGCCGTCGGGCGGCCGGTCCGCCGGCCGGTCGAGCGTGGCGGACAGGGCGGCGTAGGGAGTCGCGGTCACGGTGTCTGACACCGTCTCGCTCCGGCCGATCCAGTCGCTGAAATCCATGTCGAAGTCCCCTTGATGCTTTCCGGAATAGATGCCGGCCGGTGCCCGGATCAGAACTCGTCCAGGTTCTCGTGCATTTCCTCGATCGAGGACAAGCGCTTTCGGCCTTCGGCGCCGGTCCTGGCGATCACCTGGTTCGCCAGCACGTGGCAGAGCGCCAGCACCGCGACATGGTTGTCCAGCGGCCCGTGCGAGCGGGTGTCGCAGCGCAGGAACCAGGTGGCCCCCGGATCCTCGGTCAATCCATGGTCGGCGACATAGGCGATGCGGGTGCCGACGCGCCGGGCGGCCGTGACGATCCGGCCGATTTCCGGCACGCGGCGGCGCAGGCCGAAAACGATCGCGATGTCGTCGGGCCCGAAGCCGGCCAGATACTCGCCCAGCGTCTCGCCGGCCGCCGGCAGCAACCGGACGCCGTCGCGCACCTGAATGAACTGCCAGCGCAGGTAGCCCGCAAGGAAATAGCTGTTGCGGAATCCCGCCAGCCAGACCTGCCGGGCCGATGCGACGGCGCCGGCGAGATCGTCGATCACGGCCGGGTCGATCTGCTGGAAGGTGCCGGCGATATTGTCCGCGCAGGTCTTCAGGTGTGCCTGGACGAAATCGGACCCGGAACCCGGCTGCGCCTGGTTCAGAAGGTAGAGCGGCGAGCCCCAGGATTTCGCCTCCCGCGCCAGCACGCGCAATTCCTCGTAGTTGCGGAAGCCCAGGCGCTGGACGAAGCGGCTGACCGCCGCGTTGGAGGAATTGGCGAGGCGCGCCAGCTCGGACGCGGAATAGCTGGCGATATCGCCGGGATATTCGAGCATCAGGTCGGCCAGCCGCCGGTCGGTCGGCGACAGGTCGCCGTAGCAGGAGCGGATCCGTGCGGACAGCGACTGGGGGGTGCTTTGGCCTTCCATCAAACGACGGTACCGGTATGAAAACTCATTTTCATTAGGAAGGCATTCGTTGACCTGAATTTCAAGGGCGTCGAGGATGCGCGTCGAACGGAACCAGTTGCAACCGACCCTGGAGGCCCGCCATGCGGATCAAGGTGATCAATCCCAACACGACGGCCGGCATGACGGCGAAGATCGGCGAGGCGGCGCGCGCCATCGCCGCGCCGGGAACGGAGATCGTCGCGGTCAACCCCGCCGCCGGCCCGGTATCGATCGAGGGCCACTACGACGAGGCCGTCAGCGTCCTGGGCGTCCTGGAGGAAGTCAGGAAAGGCGAGGCCGAAGGGTGCGACGGCTATGTCATCGCCTGCTTCGGGGACCCCGGCCTGCTGGCCGCCCGGGAGGTCGCGACCGGGCCGGTGGTCGGCATCGCCGAGGCCGCGATGCACGCGGCGAGCTTCATCTCGACCGGATTCTCCATCGTGACGACACTGACCCGGACCTGCGTGATCGCCGAGCATCTGGTCGAGCGCTACGGCATGCACCACGCCTGCCGCAAGGTGCGCGGCACCGACATCCCCGTGCTCGACCTGGAAGGCACCGGGGAGGGAGCCGGGGACGGCGGCGGCCCCGTGTTCCGCGCGATCGTCGCGGAGTGCCGCCGGGCGGCGGCCGAGGACCGCTGCGGGGCCATCGTCCTGGGCTGCGCCGGCATGGCCGACCTGGTGGCCAGGGTCCAGCGCGAGGTCGGCCTGCCGGTGATCGACGGCGTGGCCGCTGCGGTCGTCCAGGTCGAGGGCCTGGTCAGGCTCGGCCTGGGAACCAGCAAGCATGGCGACCTCGCCTGGCCGCTGCCCAAGACCTACACGGGAGAACTCGCCCGTTTCGCCCCGGCGGGGAAATAGTCGGCCGGACCGGTCCCTTCGATCAATCCGCCCTCGGTATGCGGACCTTGGCAAGGGTGTCGATCAGCCGCTCCATATGGTCGGACAGGGTCGCGATATAGGGTTTGCGGCTGATCGTGCGCTCTTCCATGTAGAGCGACCGGTTGATCTCGATCTGGAGCGCGTGGATTCCCATGCGCGGCCTGCCGTAATGCCGGGTGGTGAAGCCGCCGGCATAGGGGGTGTTGCGGTTGACCAGATAGCCTTGGGAGCGGAGTGCGCGTTCGGCGGTCTCGATCAGCAGCGGCGTGCAGGAACTGCCGTAGCAGTCGCCCAGGACGAAATCCACCTTGGACCGGCCCGACGCTCCGTCGGCCGGCACGCCGGTGGAGGGCATGGAGTGGCAGTCGACCAGCACGCAATAGCCGAAGCGCTGGCGCGTCTGGTCGATCAGGCGCTTCAACGCCGCATGGTAGGGGTGATAGAACCGGTTGACCCGGCACAGCGCCTCGGCGAAGCGCAGCTTGCCGCGGTAGATCTCCTCCCCGTTGGCGACCACTTTCGCGATGGTGCCGAGGCCGGCGGCGACCCGGGGCGAGCGGGTGTTGACATAGGCCGGCAGCGCGTCGGCGAACATGTCCGGGTCCAGTTCGAACGCTTCGCGGTTGGCGTCCAGGAAGGCCCGCGGGAACAGCGCCCGGATCAGCGGCGCCCCGAGCAGCGGGGCGGCCAGGAAGATCTCGTCGACGAAACTGTCCTCCGACTTGCGCAGCGCGAAGCCGTCCAGCTTGGAGGCCGCCAGGAATTCAGGCAGGTACAAGGCACCGCTGTGCGGCGAGGCCAGCACCAGCGGGAGCGTCTGGACTGGTGGCGCCAGGATTTCGAAAACCTGTGCCCGGTCCGCGTCGGCGTCGAAATGGCGATCCATGGTCAATCTTGTGTAGCCGAATCAGACGGTTCTGTCATCTGGTGATGGTGGCAGCCGGAGCGGGGACGGCCGGACTGTCCGGGGGGTGAAGCTTTTTGCGTTTTGATGAACGAGAGGGCTTGCGGGGCCGTCCGCGGTTTGCTAATCACCGCTCCACCGCAGCGGGGCACTGCCTCGCGGACAAAAGGATGGGCGCGTAGCTCAGCGGGAGAGCACTACGTTGACATCGTAGGGGTCACAGGTTCAATCCCTGTCGCGCCCACCATCTTGAAGGCCAGCAACCTTAATAGGTTAGCTGGCCTTCGCCATTTCTGGGCCAATAGCGGTTCTTCAACCGGGGAAGCATGGGGGAAGCAAAGTAGCGCCGATCGCTCTTTGGCACTGTGCAAGGTGGCCGGAAACATTTGCAACTTTATCGCAACTTGCTGATATCGGGCGGCAAGGCCCGGCACCGACTTGGGGAGGCCGCGTGATGAAGGACACTGACAGCCTTGCACCTTTGGTTGAGGCATTTGCTCGTGATCTTGAAATTGCCTGCCAACAATTCCAGCATGATCAAAAGGGTCATGGGAGATGGGGCGTTCTGACGGCGCTTGATGCATTCAATCGCCTTGGCACAGCTTTGACAGGCGATCGAGCAAGCGAGTTGATGGCTCCTATCAGGAGTGTGCTTCACGCGTTGCATGATGCCGAAAACGGCAAATCACTCGCGGTGTATGGGTCGGTGGAATAGTCGCCCAGCGCCCGCTTGTAGAGCGTTTGGGCAAACCTGATCTGGGCTGACACCAGCGCCTCAGTAAGCGCGTCACGGGACCGATGATCCACTTGGAGGAACCCGGCATTTCGCAGCAGGGAAGCAACGTCTGGGGCCAGAGCGGCAGCAGCGCGGCCATCTTCGGCGGCATCTTCCATGGCGGACAGGCCAGCGTCGACCTGGTCAGGGTCGCCGGGGTTGTCCTCGAACATGCCGACTTGATCGGCGTACCAGTGACCGGCCAGGGCGGCTATCTGCTTCTGGGTCAGGGAGACAGGGGAGCCGCCTAGTGCCGCCTGGGCAAGTTAGGCGTCCACCTTAAGGGCCACTTCGGGATACAGGCGTTTGGCTTCTCGGATGTCCTTGGTCCGCAGGCTCTCACGCCATTCGGACCTGCCGATTGCCTCCCGTAGGGCGACGGGGATCACCTTTCGAAAATAGTACACTCCGGCCTTGGGATGCTTGAACGGCTGAGGCATGATCTGGACCCCTTTGGATCACCAAGAGGTCGATAAGTCCAGCAATATCAGGGAGTTCAGGTGCCGCTTAGGATTTTCGCGGCGGTGGCGGAGGGAGCGTGACCCTCTGCCATGTTCGCCTCAGGACGTTGCGCTGCCTGGCTTTTTCGGTGACCGCTACACCCGGTGTCCCGAACTGGTACGCTTGAGCGCCGACAATAGCCTGGACACCGGAGAAGGATTACAGAATGGTTGGCATGGACTGTGGGCTTCCGACCTGAGGGATGGATGCCACCGTGCTCGGCCCGGTCAAGCACTGAGATAGACTTTGCTTCAGGTCCGGCTGACCGCGTCCTTGCCAACTGCCGCCGGACAGCGCTCGCAGGGCGACGAGTCCGGCGGGTGGTCGTGCCCGTCAGGTGGGTCCCGGCGATCAGCGCCTCGGCGTGTAAAAAGCCAAAATTCAACACCCCAGGAACTGACAGGATTTAGAAGGTCGGTGGCGTATTTACCCAGAGCACCCGGGTCATGCTGTTCCCAGGGTTGCGGTAGCCATGCTTCAGCTCGGAGCGGAAAGCGAAAGAGTCGCCAGCCGACAGGCTGTGAATTTGTCCGCCGATGGTCAACTCAAGCGCGCCTTCCAGGATGTAACCGACCTCCTCCCCATCGTGCTCGATCTCGCCGTCGCTGCCGCTGCCCGGGTCGATGATATGGATGTTCGCTTGGAGCATGTGGCCCTCCGCATAGGGTATCAACCGTTCCAGGCGGATGCCGGGGGCGTTGCGGAGCGGATCGGTGGTGATGACGGGGCGCTCGCCGGCCCGGGCCACCGGGCCGGCGGAATCGCCGGCATCGGCGAACAGGTAGGCGACATTGGTTTCCAGTGCCATCACCAGCTTGTGAAGCATGACGAAGGACGGCTTCGCCTTGTCGTGCTCCAGCTTCGAGATCAGGCTTTCCGAACAACCGACCCGCCGCGCCACGTCGCTCATCCGCAGGCCCCTGACGAGACGGGCATGGCGCAACTTGACTCCGATCCGGATGTCGGGAGCCGGAATGTCCGGCGTTGCCATGCCCGCTTGGTGATCGCGTGTCGCACTGGTCAAGGTCATATCGCCTTCAGCAACGGAAGCCGCGTCTTTTCTACACCGTCTCCGTCTGGAACGCTGAGAGGTTTCGACACGGGCCGGCATGCGTTCAAGCGTCGTACACGGCGAAATGCGCGTCGGTCGGCGAGCAGGCGGTGCCGTTGATCGGCAGGATGTCCTGCGGGCAGGCCGAGAACGCGATCACCAGGTCCATCTCGGCGCGCAGCACCACGTAACCGCCCTTCACCGGAGCCGGCGGCGCCTCGAACGACAGGGTGTTGTCGGAGGCCACGGGAATGTTCATGAACAGGTTCAGCGGGCTCGGCGTCTCCGGCGGGGTCAGGCCCAGTTCGGCCAAGCCCGACGCGAGGTTGTCCGTGCAGTTGTCGTGGTGGCCCTCGCAGCCCAGCATCTCGTAACGGTAGCGGTCGCAGGCGGCGATCAGCATGTCGTGGATGCCGCCGGAGGTATCCTCCACCAGGGTCAGGATCGGGCGCCGCCGGTTGGTCAGCAGCGCGTCGCCGGCCTTGGGGATGATCTTCAGCATATGGGCGCGGGTATGCTCGTTCGACATGAACTCCGACATGTCGTCGCGCCGGAACGCCCAGGTGTCGACGACCTGCTCGCCATGGGTGTTGACGACCTTGACCAGCTGCCCCTTGGCGACGAAGGCGGCCTTGCCCTTGCGGGCGGGAATGGTCACGAGCTGTTCAGCGGACATGGATCTGGTTTCCTTCCTGATGTGGATGTCGGGCGGCATCCGACGTGAGCGTGGTGAATCCCGCGTTGCGCTGTCTCCAGGTCTCCAGGAACTGGTGCAGCCGGGGGTGGGAGGGAGCTCCGAACAGAGACCGGGGCGGCCCCTGCTCGACGATGCGGCCGGCGTCCATGAACACGACCCGGTCGGCCACCTCGGCGGCGAAGCCCATCTCGTGGGTCACGACCACCATGGTCATGCCCTCCGCCGCGAGGCCGCGCATCACCTGGAGCACCTCGCCGACCAACTCCGGGTCGAGCGCCGAGGTCGGCTCGTCGAACAGCATGACGGAGGGGTGCATCGCCAGCGCGCGGGCGATCGCGACGCGCTGCTGCTGCCCGCCGGACAGGCGGGCGGGATACTGCCCGGCCTTGTCGGACAGGCCGACCTTGGCCAGCATCTCCGCCCCCAGCGCGTCGGCCGTGGGCTTCGGCATCTGCTTGACCAGGCGCAGCGCGGCGGTGACGTTCCCCAGAGCCGTCATGTGGGGCCACAGGTTGAAGTGCTGGAACACCATGCCGACGCCGCGCCGGGTCTCGTCCACGACCACGTCGCGGTCGCGCACCCGCTTCCCCCCGGCGTCCCGCGAATAGCCCAGCAGCCGCCCGTTGATGACGACCTCGCCGCCGTCATACTCCTCCAGGAAATTCATGCAGCGGAGCAGCGTGCTCTTGCCCGATCCGGACGGGCCGATGATGCAGATCACCTCGGAACGGTGGACGTCCAGGTCGATCCCGTCGATCACGGTATGGCCGCCGAAGCTCTTGCGCACGCCGCGCAGGCTGAGCACGGCGGCGCCCTGGGACTTGGTCATGGGGGCGGGCCCTTGGTGGTTGTCAGGTGTCGGCCGGTGGCGTGCTCCAGCCACCGGCCGCCGCGGGCCGTCGTCTCGACCAGCAGCCAGTAGAGCAGCGCCAGCAGCAGGTAGGGTTCCGCGAAACTGAAGGTCTCGGAGACCACCCGGGTGGCGACGGTGGTCAGTTCCGGCACGGTGATCACGGACAGGACCGCGGATTCCTTGATCAGGATGATGCACTGGTTGACCGAGGGCGGGATGATCAGTGCCGCCATCTGCGGCAGTTCCACGTTGCGCAGGATCTGCCCCCGGTCGAACCCCAGCATCCGGGCGGCCTCGATCTGGCCGCGCGGCACGGCCTCGAAGCCGGCCCGGAAGATCTCGGCGAAATAGGCGCTCCCATAGACGCTCAGCCCGATCAGCGCGGTCGTCGTGGCGGACAGCCGCAGGCCCAGGCCGGGGCCGCCGTAATACAGCAGGAACACCTGGATCAGGAACGGCGTGCCGCGCAGCATCCCGACATAGCCGTCATAGAACCAGCGGGCCGGCGCGAAGGGCAGGCGGCGCACCAGGAATAACGCCAGACCCAGCGCCACGGCGGCGCAGAGGGAGACGCCGCAGATCCACGCCGTGGTCAGGAAGCCGTCGAGGAACCGTTCCGCGTAGCGCAGGGTAACGGACTGGTCGGGCATGGGCATCACCGGGACAGGCTGAGCCGCCGGCCGGCGTGGCGTCCGGCATAGGCGACAAGGGAGACCAGCAGCAGGTACATCAGCGCCGTCGCCGCGTAGGCTTCCAGCGGGTGGTACGTGGCGGCGGCGACCTGCCGGCCGCGTCGCAGCAGCTCGGACACGGCGATGACCGACACCAGGGACGAGCTTTTCAGGATGTCGATCGCCTCGTTGGTCAGGGCCGGAAGCATGACGCGCAGCATCTGCGGCACCAGTACCCGGCGGCGGACCTGGCCGTGGGTGAAACCCAGCATCCGCGCCGCCTCGACCTGTCCGCGCGGGATCGCGTGCAATCCGCCGCGGAAGATCTCCGCCTGGAACGCCGTGGTGTTCATGGTCAGCACCGCGACCGCCGTCAGGTAGGCCGGCAGCTCGATCCCGTAGGCCGGCGGGATGTAGAAGAAGACCAGGAGCTGCACCAGCAGCGGCGTGCCCCGGAAGAAGCTGATATAGACCGCGGCCGCGGTCGCCGGCACCCGTCCCCGGCTCTGCCGCAGGAAGCACAGGGCCAGCCCGCAGGGGATGCCGAGCAGGATCGCCAGGATCGACACCGCGAAGGTGATTCCGGCGCCCTCGATCAGGGTCGGCAGGTACGGGACGATGATGGCGGGATCGAACATCAGGGATTCCCCGGGTGCGCGCGGCGCCTGATCACATCGTCGGCTCGGGCACCGCGTCGGCCGGCACCTCCATGGTGAAGCCGAACCATTTCATCTGAAGCTCCGCCATCTTGCCGGAAGCGTTGGCCTTGGCGATGCCGTCGCTGAACAGCTTCACCAGGGAGGCGCTGGCCGGGTCCTTGCGGCCGGCCCAGGCATAATAGGTCTTGGGGCCGATGGTCGGTCCGACGATCTCGAACATGTCGCCGCGTGCCTTGACCAGCGGGGCCAGGTTGGACAGCGCCTGCGACACGGCGTCGATCCGGCCGGCGGCGAGGTCGGTATAGGCCTCGTCGAAGCTGACATACTCGGTGATCCCGTCCACTCCCGAGCCGGTGCCGCGCAGCTTCTCGTCGAAGGCCTGGAGCGCCTTCAGCTGGGCTGACGCGGTCTGGGAGCCCACGGCCTTGCCGGCGATGTCCTCCGGCCTAGTAATCGAGGCGTCGCCCTTGCGCTTGACCAGGGCGACAGTGGCCTCGGCGATCGGCACGGTGAAGGCGTACTGCTCGGCCCGCTCCCTGGTCACGGTCACGGAGGTGACCACGAAGTCGAACTTGCCGGCGCTGAGGCCCGGCAGGATCGCCGGCCACGGCACGTCCAGCTGGTTCAGCCTGACGCCCGGCAGGTCGGCCGCGACCAGTTGCAGGAGGTCGCTGGCGTACCCGACGATCTTGCCGTCCTCCAGGTACTCGAACGGCGGAAACTGCGCCTCGGTCCCGATGACGATCTCCTTCTTCTTGCGGATGTCGTCGAGCTGGTCGGCGAAGGCGGGGGAGGAAGCGGCACCGGCGGCGGCGAACACCACGGCCGCGGTCTTGATCAGGCGGGCGAATTGGGAAAGGGGCAAGGCACTCTCCTGTGCGGGATAGGGCATGACGCCTGGACCGGCGCTCAGGGTATCTTCAGCAACTTGCATGCCATTCAAGTCACTTGAATGAGGATCCCGGTGCATTCACGCCCGTCGGTCCTTCCCGGCGACAAGCGAAGGCAGGAGTCGACAGGCGGCATGCGTTTCGATGCTTAATCGTTAGGCGAGGCTTTTATGGCTGCACGGCTTTTAGGCTTATGCTCTCCGCCATCACGCAGAGCAGTTCGAACATCAGGGTCGCGGCAGTCAGCGCCGTGGCGCCCGAGGGGTCGAAGGGCGGCGATACCTCGACCAAGTCGGTCCCGACGATGTCCAGCCCGCGCAGCAGCCGGATCATGGTCTGGGCCTCGCGCGACGTGATGCCGCCGATCTCCGGGGTACCGGTGCCAGGCGCTATGGACGGGTCGAGGATGTCGATGTCGAATGACACGTATGTCGGCCGGTCGCCGACGATCGCCCGCGCCTCCGCCATGACCTCCTTCGGGCCGCGCTCGTCGAACTCCTCGATGAAGATCAGGCGGATGCCGTTGGCCTTGGCGAAGTCGTAGTTGGCCGCGTCCGAGATTGCCCCGCGCAGGCCGATCTGAACCATGCGCTTCGGGTCGAGCAGCCCTTCCTCCACCGCGCGCCGGAACGGCGTGCCGTGGTTGTAGCGGTTGCCGAAGAAGCTGTCGTAGGTGTCGGAATGGGCATCGAAATGGATCAGCCCGACCGGACCTTGGTCGATCAGCCCGCGCAGTACCGGCAGCGTGATCAAGTGGTCGCCGCCGACCGTCAGCGGCACGGCGCCCGCCCGGCGCACCCCGGCGTAGTAGCCGGAGATCAGGTCGATGCTCTCCATCAGGTCGAGCGGGTTGACCGGCGCGTCGCCGCAGTCCCCGACGCGCACCAGGTCGAACGGGCAGATGCCGGTCGCATGATGGACCCGGCGGACCAGGCTGGACTGGTTGCGCACCTCGCGCGGGCCGTGGCGCGGACCCGGCCGGTTCGTCGTGCCGCCGTCGAACGGGACGCCGACCAGGGCCACGTCCACCTCCTCCGGCGAGGCCACGGGCAGCCGCATGAAGGTCGGCAGCCCGGCGAACCGGGGCACGGCGGCGGAATCGAGGGGCTGGAACCGCTTGTCGCTCATTGTCTGCTCAAACTCCGAATTCGGCGCGGACGGCCCGGGTAATCCGCTCGACATGGTCGTCCATCAGGAGTTGCCCCTTCTCGGCCGAGGATCCCTGCGCGCGGGCCAGGACGCCGGAGGCCGGGACGAACCCTTCCGGCACGGGATGGCGGTCGTATGTGGGGAACTTGGCCGGCCCGTCGGACGGCACCTTGTCCATGTCGACCAAGTCGGGCCGCAGCAGCAGCATCAGCGATGTCTCCAGCAGGCTGGCATGCTCCAGCTCGGTGCCGGGGAAACCCTCGGGGAAGAGCCGGTCCAGCGTGTCGCGGCCGACGAAGTCCCAGTATTCCAGCCGCATCACCTGCATGTCGGGAATCCCGTCGCGGCGAAGCTCGCGCAGGCCCAGGTCGACGCCCTCGACCGCCGGCCAGCAGTTCTCGAAATGCCCGTTCACCACCACAAGCCGGCGCACGCCGTCGGTGCCCAGGCTCCTGATCACGTCGCGCACGACCAGCGAGAAGGTGTTGGCATCCAGGCTGGTGGTGCCGGGGAACGCCTCGCCGCCGCCAGAGCGGGGCTGCGACTTGTAGCCATAGGGGATCGTCGGGGCCACGATGCCGCCGACGTTGCGAGCCACCCGTTCGCACACGGCGGTGGGCAGCACCACGTCCACGTTCATCGCCATGTGGGGGCCGTGCTGCTCGGTGGTGCCCAGGGGCAGGAAGACGGTGACGCCCTCCGCCACCTTGGCGGCGAACTCCGGCCAGGTCAGCTCGGCCATGAAGACGCTTTCGACCATAGGTTCAATCCTTTCAGTGCATCGCCGCGCCGCCGTCGACGCTGATGCATTGTCCCGTGATGAAGCTGGCGGCAGGGGACGCCAGGAAGAGGATCGCGGCGGCGACCTCCTCCGGGCGGCCGATGCGGCCCAGGGGGTTGGCGCTCTCCAGCGCCTTCTGGGCGTCGGTCATGCGCTCGAAGCCCAGCAGCGGCGTGTCGATCGGGCCGGGGGCCACGGCGTTGACCAGGATTCCGGGGGCCAGCTCCCGCGCCCAGGACCGGGTCAGCGACAGCATCGCCCCCTTGGTGGCGCAGTAGCCCGAAGCGCCCTGGCGGCCGAGATACGCGAGCTCCGACGCGATGTTGACGATGCGGGCACCCGGCTCCATGGCCTTCAGGGCTTCCCGCGCCACCAGGATCGGGCCGCGCAGGTTGACCGCGTACATGCGGTCCATGTCGGCGATGTCGATCGCGCGGAGCGGCGCCTCGATCTCGATACCGGCGCAGTTCACCAGCAGGTCGAGGCCGCCCAGCCGCCCGGCGGCCAGAGCCACCGCCTCGATCACCTGACCCTCGTCGGTCACGTCGGCGACCACCCGGCCGGCGTCGTCCGCCGGGGCTGGCGCGCGGTCCAGCCCGACCACATGGGCACCAGCGCCCCGCAGGGCCTCGCAAGCGGCAAGGCCGATCCCGCTCGCGGCCCCTGTCACCAGCGTCCTGAGTCCGTTCAATCCTGTCACCACGGCACTTCCCCCCGGTCGGCTCCGAGACTCTGGCCGGTGACGTTGGCCGCGAGGTCGGAGGCAAGGAACAGATAAGGACCCGCCATGTCCGACGGCTCCATGAGGCCGGGCAACGCCTGCCCGGCGATGATGTCGTCCAGCAGCTCGACTTCCCCCCGGCCCGCCCGCTCCGCCATCCGGCCGAGCGAGCGCATGGAGGCCTCCGTCCGCACCCAGCCGGGGCACACCGCGTTGACCCGGATTCCGGCGGGGCCGAGCTCCTTGGCCCAGGTCTTGGTCAGCCCGATCACAGCGTGCTTCGACGCGACATAAGCGGAGAACAGCGGCTCCGCGACGCGGCCCCAGACCGAGGCCGTGTTGACGATGGCGCCGCCCGCGCGCATGCCGGGGACCACCGCCCGGGTCACCAGGAAGGTACCCAGGATGTTGATCTCGATGATGCGCCGGAAGGCCGCCTCGTTCTCCGTGCCGGCGTCGTCCAGCGGGGTCATGAGCTCCAGGCCGGCATTGTTGACCAGCACGTCCACGGCGCCGATGCGGGCCGCCATGGCGGCCACCTCGTCGCCGCGCGTCACGTCGGCCCGATGCGCGGTGGCGCCCAGCGCCTCCGCCGCGGCGTGGATCGCGTCGTTCTCCGCCGCCACGTGCAGGTCGGCCCCGGCGGCGGCGAAGGCCCGGGCGACGCCGAAGCCGATGCCCCGGCTGGCGCCGGTGACCAGCACAGTGCGGTTGTCGAAGCGGGGCAGGGTCATTCCTCGTCTCCCGCGGCTTCGCGCAGCAGTTTCAGGACTTCGCCGCGCAGCCGGAAGAATTCGGGGCTGTCGCGCAGTTCCAGCGGGCGGTCGGGACCGAGGCGCCCGGTGATGTCGATGTCCGCCATGACCCGCGCGGGCCGCTTGGAGAACACGATGACCCGGTCGGCCAGGAACACCGCCTCCTCGACGTCGTGGGTCACGAAGACGATGGTCTTGGCGTCGCGCCGCTGGATGCTCCGCAGCTCGACCTGGAGCCGTTCCCGGCGCTGCGCGTCCAGGGCACCGAACGGCTCGTCCATCAGCATCACGTCCGACCCCGCCGCCAGCGTGCGGGCGATCGCCACCCGCTGGCGCATGCCGCCGGACACCTTGTTCGGATAGGCGTCGGAGAACTCGTAGAGCCCGACCAGTTCCAGGTAGTGGTCCCGGCGGGCGAGCTTCTGCCGCTCCGTCAGGTCCCGGCGATAGCGCATGCCGAAATGGACGTTCTCGGCGACGGTCAGCCAGGGGAAGGACGAGTAGGACTGGAAGACCATGCCGCGCCGGTGGTCGGGTCCGCCGACCGGCGCCCCTTCCAGGCGGATCGTCCCGGTGGACGGCGTGTCCAGCCCGCCGATCATGCGCATCAGCGTGGTCTTGCCGCAGCCGGACGGACCGAGGAAGACGACGAACTCGTTGCGGGCGATGGTGGTCTCGAAGGGCTGTGCGACCACGTCGAGGTCGCCGAACCGCTTGGTGACGCCCTCGAAGGCGAGATAGGGGGCGAGGTGAGGCTGGGTCATGGTGGGGCCTGCTACAGGTAGCGGAAGGCGCGGCGGTGAAGGGCCCGGAGAAGCTGGTCGGTGACCAGCCCGATCACGCCGATCACGACCACGCCGGCCATGACCTCGGGCGTCTTCATGTAGCGGCGGGCCGTCCAGATGACGAAGCCGATGCCGCTGTCGGCGGCGACGATCTCGGCGATGATCAGGTAGGTCCAGCACCAGCCCAGCGTGATCCTCAGATTGTCCACCAGCCCCGGCAGCATCGCCCGGAACGCCACGTCGCGCAGCATCTGCCGGGTGTTGGCCCCGAGGGTATGGGCGATCTCGATGTATTCCTGCGGCACGCGGCGCATGTCGTCGGCGACCAGCAGGACGAGCTGGAAGAAGGTGCCGAGCCACAGCAGGTACAGCTTGGTGCTTTCGCCCACGCCGAACCAGATGATCGAGAGCGGCACCAATGCCGGCACCGGCAGGTAGCGGATGAAGTCGATGATCGGCTCCAGCGCCGCGCCCACGACGCGGTAGCTGCTCATCAGGATGCCGATCGGGATCGCCATCACGGCCGCCAGCGCGAAGGCGGCCCAGACCCGCAGGGTCGAGACGCCGGCATGCCACAGCAGGTCCTGCTTCTGGACCATGACCAGCATGGCGTTCAGCACGGTGCTGGGCGCGGGCAGGAAGAGGCTGTTCACCAGCCCGAGCCGGGAGACCGCCTCCCACGCCAGCAGCAGGCCGACGCTGGCCGCCACGCCGATCCCGACCTGGGCCGGCCGCGACAGGGTTCCGCGGAAGGCCCAGAGGGAGGAGCGCCGGGATTGCGGCGCCACGCTGGCGGCCTTCGTTCCGGTTTCCATGGCATGGAGATCCGGGCCGCGGAGCGCCGACGTCTGCCCCTGGGTCACGGGGCGACCTGGGAGATCACGGAGGCGTCGATCTGGCTGGCGGCGGTCAGCTTGGTGTCGGCGGCGCCGTTCTCGATGTTGAGCTGCATGACGGTGTCGAAGATCCCGTGCAGCCGGCCGGGCCGGTCCGGGGTGCCGATCAACTCCTTGGCCTCGGCCAGCGGCGTGTAGGCCAGGCTGGTGTCGATGATCTCCTTCACCTCGTCCTCGCCGAGATTGTAGTGGGGAGCCGCCAGCTCGATGAACTCCTCCGGGTTCGTCCTGTACAGGTCGATCGCCCGGTAGATGCCGGCCAGGAAGTTCCGGTACTTCTTCGGGTTGTCCTTCAGGTCGTCCTGGCGGGCGGTGATCACGTCGATGATGATCTCGCTGTCCACCGACGACAGCAGGACCTTGCCCTTGCGGTCCGGCAGGGCGGTGATGGCCTGGGACTGGAACGGCTGGTATGTCCCGACCGCCGCGATCGAGCTGTCGGCGAACACGGCGATCGTGTCGGCGGTCGCGATCTCCACGATCGACAGGTCGTCCAGGCTCATGCCTTCCTTCTTCAGGGCGAGCTGGAGCAGCAGGCGGGCCGGGATGTTGGGTTCGACCGCGATCTTCCTGCCGCGCAGGTCGGCCACCCCGCCGATCGACCCGTCCGCGATGACTCCGTCGCCGCCGACCGACTTGTCGATCGTGCCGATGATGACGCCCGGCGTGGTCTCGTCCCGCGGGCGGCCCTGGTGCTCGCCGACGGTGCGCATGTCGACCTCGATGTCGCCGCGCAGCATCGCCGCTATGACGTTGGCCCGGTCGTCCTCGAACTTCATCTCGACCGTCAGCCCGAGTTCCTTGAAGTAACCCTTGTCGGCGGCCACGAACACGGGCGCGAAGCCGGGCCAGGTGGGGGACAGCACCCGGATGGTGTCGGCTGCCCAGGCGGGTACCGAGACGGTCGCGAAGACCAGGGCGGCGGCTGCAAGTCGGCTTGTGCGGAGCATCGGTGACCCTCATCGCTGGAGTGCTTTCGAAGGATCATCACCCAGGTTTACATCTATAAAAATCAGGTTTAATAGACGGATATATTGAAAATCATCGATGTGATGCCGGCACCCGGACCATGAGACGCCTCGACAACATCGACCTGCGCCTGCTGCGCGTGTTCGTCACCCTGGCGGAATCCGGCGGTTTCGCGGATGCCCAGATCGTGCTCAACCTGTCGCAATCGACGCTCAGCACCCATCTGGCGGCGCTGGAACGGAAGCTGGGGGCTCCGCTGTGCGAGCGGGGGCGCCGCGGCTTCCGCCTGACCGAGTTCGGCGAGGCGACCTACGACGCGGCCAAGCGGCTGTTCGTGGAGATCGACGCCTTCCAGTCGCGCATCGGGCGCGACCGGGGCAAGCTGATGGGCCAGCTGCGCGTCGGCATCGTGGACGGCGTGGTGACCTCGCCGGAGCTAGGCATCCAGACGGCGCTCGGCCGCTACTGCGAGTATGCTCCCGACGTCTTCGTTGACCTGCTGCTGGGCACGCCGACGGAGCTGGAGGCCGCCGTCGCCGACGGCGCGCGCGACGTGGTGATCGGTCCCATGTCGCAGAAGGTGCCCGGGCTGACCTACCAGCCCATCTACCGGGAGCCCCATGCGCTCTATTGCGGCAGCAGGCACCGGCTCTACGGCGTACCGGACGACGGGATCGACCGCGCGGCGATCGAGGAGGCCCCCTTCGCGGTGCGCGGCTACCTGCATTTCGACGACCTCTACCGCGCCAACCATCCACGCCCCTGCGGGACGGTCATGCATATGGAGGCGCAGGTCATGATGATCCTGTCCGGCCGGTTCATCGGTTTCCTGCCCTGCCATATCGGCGAGGACTGGAGGCGGCGCGGCCTTATGCGCCCGCTGAAGCCGAAGACCTACAACTTCGCCTCGACCCACTTCGTCGCTACCCGCAGCGCCGATGCCGGACGCGTCCTGGTGCAGAGCTTCGTGCGGGAGATCAAGCGGCAGGCGGCGTCATCGGAGGCGATGGGGATTGCGAGCCCGGCATGATGGAACGGTTTTTGCAGTGCTATCGGCCTGTACTTCGGCAGGAGAACAGGTTTGGCTTACTCACGGATCACACGGCCGCATCCCCGATTGGATTGGGGGAAATCGCGACTCCGATCGCTGGCCGCGGTCTTGCACCGGCTGCTGAGCGCCCGCGCCCTGGCGATGCATCCGGCGCTGTTCAAGTCACCGGGACCAGGGAAACGGCCCGGGAGGGCTCGCTGACCGGCTCCGGGGCATGGAGGGCCGCCGCCCGTCTCGCCGCGATCTTGGCTTCCAGGGGCAGGTCGTAGGTCACCGTCGCGCCGTAGGCGCCCGGTTCCTGGGGATCGACGCGCACCTTGTCGAAGGCGAGCACGCGGGTCGCCAGGGTGAAACCTTCCTTCAGGTCGTGGGTGACCATGAAGATGCTCATTTTGTGCTTGTCCCACAGGCCGAGCAGCAGTTCGTACATCTGGCTCTTGGTGCCGGCGTCCAGCGCGCCGAACGGCTCGTCCAGCAGCAGCACCTTGGGTTTCCGGATGAGCGCCTGGGAGATCGCCAGCCGCTGCTGCATGCCGCCGGACAGCTCGGCGGGGTACTTCTCCCGGTGGGCGGACAGGCCGACCGTGTTCAGGATCCCGGAAGCCTCCTCCTCGGCGGCCCGGCGCTCCCGGCCGAACAGTTTTCCCAGGAACTTCGACCGCTCGAACTCGCGCCCGATGATCACGTTCTGGAGCACGGTCAGGTGCGGGAACACCGAGTAGCGCTGGAACACCACGCCCCGGTCCGGGCCGGGCTCCGCCACCAGCGGCCTGCCGTCCAGCTCGATGGTACCGCGGGTCGGGCTCTCCTCGCCCAGCAGCATGCGCAGGAACGTGGTCTTGCCGCAGCCCGACGGGCCGACCAGGGCGCAGAACTCGCCCGAGGCGATCTCCAGCGACACGCGCTCCAGCACCACCTGGCCGGGATATTCCTTCCACAGGTTCCTGACCGATATCCGGCTCATGACTGCCCCTTTCCGGCCTTCAGCCACGGGAAGAAGCGAGCGTTGACCCAGCGCAGCCCGGCGTCGGACAGGAAGGCCAGCAGCGTGATCCAGGCGACGTAGGGCAGGATGACGTCCATCGCCATGTAGCGGCGCACCAGGAATATCCTGTAGCCCAGCCCCTCCGTCGCGGCGATCGCCTCGGCCGAGATCAGGAACAGCCAGGCCGGCCCCAGGGACAGGCGCACCGCGTCGATCAGCCGGGGCAGCATCTGGGGCAGCACCACGCGGACCACGATCTGCCAGGTGGAGGCCCCCAGCGTCTGCGCCTTGATCAGTTGCTCGCGCGGCAGGTCGCCGACCTTCAGCGCCAGGTCGCGCACCAGGAACGGCGCCACGCCGAACACGATCAGCACCACCTTGGACAGTTCGTCCAGGCCGAAGACGATGAACAGGACCGGCAGCACCGCCATCGGCGGGATCATGGAGACCACGCCGACGAAGGGCGACAGGCCCGCCCGCACATAGGGTATCAACCCGATCGCCAGACCAAGGACCAGCGCCAGCGCGGTCGCCACGCCCAGACCCATCCCCAGCCGCTGAAGGCTGGCCAGCGTGTCCACCCACATCAGGTAGTCGCCGGTCCGCGCATCGGGGTTGAGCGCCAGCCGGCCAATGGCCGCCGCGAAGCTTTCCAGCTGCGGCAGCAGCTTGTCGTTCGGGTTGGCCGCCAGCCGGGCGGACGAGGCCAGGGCGTAGGCGACGCCGGCCGCCAGGAACGGCAGCGCTCCCCACAGCACGATGCCGCCCCGGCCGGGACGCAGGTTGATGATCCGGCGCATCGGTCAGAGCTTCCCTTCCTGGGCCATCCTCATGTAATCGGCGTCGAAACGCAGCTTGACGTTGCCGGCGTCGCCCAGCACCGTCCCGCCGGGAAAACCGATCCCGACCGCGTCCACCGTCCGGGCGCCCTCGCCCAGCAGCCCGTGGTCGAACGAGAAGGTGCGGACCAGGTCCATGCCCTTGACCAGCTCGGGGCTTGACGCGAACGCCACCGCCTCGGCCGGGGTGTAGAACATCTTCGTGGTGGCGAGCTGCGCCTTGTAGCCTTCCAGGTCGGTGCCGGCCGCGGTCGCCATGGCGGTCAGCGCCTCCGTGCCCTTCGGCCCGGCGTCCCTCATCAGCGCCAGCGTCTCGTACCAGGCGCCGACCAGCGCCTTGCCCAGCGACGGGTTGTCCTTCAGCGTCTCCGTGTTGACGACCATCAGGTCGATGATCTCGCCCGGGATCCTGCTGCTGTCGAACACCAGGGCGGCGCCCTCCGCCTTCCGTACCTCGCTGAGCTGCGGGTTCCAGGTCACCGTCGCCGTGACGTCGGGGGACACGAAGGCGGAGACGATATCGGCATCGGCCGTGTTGACCACCCGGATGTCCCGCTCCGACAATCCTGCGCTGTCCAGCGCCCGGGCGAGCAGGTAGTGGGACACCGACAGCTCCACGAGGTTGACGTCCTGGCCCTTGATCTCCGCGAGGCTCTTGCCGTCCTTCAGGACCACCCCGTCGTTGCCGTCGGAATAGTCGCCCGCGATCAGCGCGGTGGAGTCCACGCCGCCGGCGGCCGGGATGGTCAGCGCGTCCATGTTGGTCATGACGCAGCCGTCGAACGCCCCGGCGGTGTACTGGTTGATCGATTCCACATAGTCGTTGATCTGGACGATCTCGACCGAGATGCCGTACCTGTCGGCCCACTTCTTCATGATGCCGCTGTCGGCCGCGTAGCCCCACGGCATCCAGCCCGCATAGATCGACCAGGCGATCCTGAAGGACTGTTTCTCCGCCGCGACCGCCGGCGACTGCGCCGCGGTCATGACGAGGGGCAGGGCGAGGGTCAGGACGACGAGCGCCGATTTGAACAGGGTGCGCATGGGAAGGCTCCCCCGGGGTTGTTCAGCGGGCGGCAAGCCAGTTCCTCCAGCCGCCGTGATTGGTGATGTCCTGCGCTCCGACGGTCGCATGGGCCTCGCACAGGAAGCCCTGCACGCGGGCGCCGCCGGCCAGTTCCAGCGTGCCGATGGCCAGCGGCGGGGGCACCTCGGCGACGAAGCCGCCGAAACCGGCGGCGTCCAGCTCCCAGACCTCGACCTCGATCCCGCCGGCGGCTTCGGGGTCGCGCAGCAGGCCGGGCTTGGCGGGCGTGGTGCCGGGCAGGGCGAACAGCCTGTAGCCGGATGCCGTGCGGTCCGTCCGCACCAGCCGCGCGCCGCGCCCGGTAAGCTGATGGTTGAGCGGCAGTCCGGAGAGGTGGGCGCCGACGACGGCCAGCCGGACCATCCTCGACTCCGCCGCCTCCAGCGCCGGGCCGGCGACGGCATGCCCGGTGGCGCCGATGGTGGGGGCCTGCGCCCGGTGGAACCGGTCGGCCAGCAGCGCCAGCCTGCCGTCCTCGAAGCTGCGCCCGATCAGCGTGACGCCGAAGGGCAGCCCCGTGGAACGGAACCCGGCCGGCACGGCGATCGCCGACAGGTCCATCAGGTTCACGAAGTTGGTGTAGTGGCCGAGCTGGCTGTTCAGCCGGATCGGGTCGGCCAGCATGTCCTCGATGGTGAAGGTGGTGCCGGTCGTGGGCAGCAGCATCACGTCCATGCGCTCCCACCAGGCCTCCGCCCGCCGGGTCAGCTCGGCCAGCCTGTACTGCGCCTCGAAGGCATCGACGGCACTGTAGCGGCCGGCACCCAGGATGATCCCGCGGACCACGGGGTGGATCGAATCCGGCCTGGTTTCCGCGAAGTCGCGGATGGCGGCCAGCCGCTCGGCCACCCAGGGACCGGCATAGAGCAGCTTCGCCGCTTCGACGAAGGGGCCGTAGTCGAACTCCACGCGGGTGCCGCCCAGGGCTTCCAGCCGGGCGACGGACGCGGCGAACAGCTCGGCGGCGCCCGCGTCGCCGAAGAACTCCAGCCCGTCGGCCGACGGCACGCCGAAGCGGAACCCCGGCGGCACCGAGGCCGGCAGCGCCGCCCCCGCCGGAGCCCGCCGCGAGAACGGGTCCGCCGGGTCGAACCCCGCCGCCGCCCGGAGGACCGCCAGGGCGTCCCCGCTGGAGCCGGCGAAGATCGACACGCAGTCCTGGGTCCGGCAGGCCGGCAGCACGCCCGCGGTGCTGACCAGCCCCTTCGTCGGCTTGAGCCCGACGATGTTGTTGAAGGCGGCAGGCACCCGGCCCGAGCCCGCCGTGTCGGTGCCCAGCGCGAAGCTGACCAGCCCCGCCCCGACCGCGACGCCCGACCCGGAGCTCGACCCGCCCGACACATGGGCAGGGTCGAACACGGACGAGCAGATGCCGTAGGGCGACCGGGTCCCGACCAGCCCGGTGGCGAACTGGTCCAGGTTGGTCTTGCCGATCAGGATCGCGCCCGCGGCCTGGAGCCGCTCCACCACGGTGGCGGAGCGCTCGGGCACGAAGGCGAAGTCGGGACAGCCGGCGGTGGTCGGCACGCCGGCCACGTCGATATTGTCCTTGACCGCGAAGGGGATGCCGAACAGGGGCAGGTCCTCGCCCGCCTCCATCCTGGCCCGTGCCCGGCCGAGCCGCGCCAGCGCGTCGGCCTTGTCGAACAAGGTGATCCAGACGGGGCGGAGGCCCATCGCGCCGATCCGGGCATGGACGCCGTCCAGCACGGCCTCGGGCGTCAAGCTTCCATCGGCGTAGGCTCGGGCAAGGACGGCGATTTCCAGGCTTTGGTCGGTCATGTCGGGTGCTTCGATGCTCATACGGGCGGGGTTCATGCGGCGGGAAGGAAGACGGCGAGCGGCTGGCCCAGCGAGACGGCCTGCCCCTCGGCGCACCGGATCTCGACCAGGGTGCCGTCGGCGGGGGCGGGGACCGCGATCTCCATCTTCATGGATTCGACGATGACCAGGACGTCGCCGGCCTTGACGGTGGTCCCGGCCGCTCCGGCCACCTTCCAGATGCTTCCCGACACCGGGCTGGCTATGGCCTCGCCCCCGTCGGGCATGTCGGCGTGCCCGGGGATGGGGCCGGGGTCGATCACCTCCGCCGCGACGGCCTGGCCCGACGCCTCCCACCGGGCGCGCTCCTCCTCGAAGGCGGCCTGCTGCCGGGCCTTGAAGGCCTCGATCGAGTCCCGGTTCTCCGCCAGGAAGCGCCGGTAGTCGCGCAGGCGGAAGGTCTCCTCGGTGATCCTGAGCGACGCCCGTCCCTGGAGGAAATCCGCCCGGAACGCCAGCAGTTCGTCGTGGGTGACCGGGTGGAAGCGGATCTGGTCGAAATGGCGCAGCAGCCAGGACTTGCCCGGGGGGAACTCGGCCGTGGTCCGGTAGGTGTTCCACATCTGGCAGGTGCGGCCGACGAACTGGTAGCCGCCCGGCCCCTCCATCCCGTAGACGCACAGATAGGCGCCGCCGATGCCGACCGCGTTCTCCGGCGTCCAGGTGCGGGCGGGGTTGTACTTGGTGGTGACCAGCCGGTGGCGCGGATCGACCGGGGTGGCGACCGGAGCCCCGAGATAGACGTCGCCCAGCCCCATGACCAGGTAGCTGGCGCCGAACAGGATCTCCTTGACCGCCTCGACACCGTCCAGCCCGTTGATGCGGCGGATGAACTCGATGTTGCTCGGGCACCAGGGCGCGTCGGCCCGGACCGACTGCATGTATTTGGAGATGGCGAGCCGGGTCGCCTCGTCGTCCCACGACAGCGGCAGGTGGACGATCCGGGTCGGAACCTCCAGGTCGTCGATCGCGGGAAGCTCCCGCTCCGCCGCGACCAGCCGGTCCAGCAGGCCCTCGAGCGCCAGCACCCGGCTGTCGTAGTGGACCTGGAGCGAACGGATGCCCGGCGTCAGGTCCAGGATGCCTGCCAACCCGAGGCCTTCCAGATGCCGCTGGAGCGCATGAACCCGGAACCGCAGGGTCAGGTCCAGCACCGGCGGGCCGTATTCCACCAGCAGGTAGCGGTCGCCGGACCGGCGATAGACCACGTCCTCCCCGCCCGGAACGGCGGGAAGCCGGTGCAGCACCGCCTCGTCCGGCCCGGTGCCCCGCCGGGGCGGCAGGGTGGCCCGGTCGGCCGGCCGAAGCGTCGCGACCGCGGCGTCCTGCGTGTCCTCCAGGGCGGCCGCCTCGGCGGCGGTAAGCCGGCGGAAGCGGACCTTGTCGCCCGGCCGCAGCTGGCCGATCTTCCACAGCTCGGCCTGCACGATGGTGGCCGGGCAGACGAAGCCGCCCAGGCTCGGCCCGTCCGGCCCCAGGATCACCGGCATGTCGCCGGTGAAATCGACGGTGCCGACCGCATAGGCGTTGTCGTGGATGTTGGAGGGGTGCAGGCCCGCCTCCCCGCCGTCCTTGCGCGCCCAGTCCGGCTTGGGGCCGATCAGGCGCACGCCGGTGCGGCTGGAGTTGTAATGGACCTCCCAGTCCGCGGCGAAGAAGGTCGCGATGTCGGTTTCGGTGAAGAAGTCCGGCGCTCCGTGCGGGCCGTACAGCACGCCGATTTCCCAGGCATGGCCGTAGTCCGGCACCAGGGCCGGATGGATCGTCCCGGTTTCCCCGACCCCCTCGTCCCCCATATGGAGCACGTCGCCGGGCATCAGCGCCCGCCCGCCATGGCCGCCGAACCTGCCCAGCGTGAAGGTGGACCGGCTGCCCAGATATTCGGGCACGTCGATGCCGCCCCGGATCAGCAGATAGGCCCTGCATCCCGCGCCGGTCGCCGCCGCGATGCGGAGCGTCGAGCCGGCGGGCACGGCGACCGGCCGCCAGAATGGCACGGCGGCGCCGTCGAGGGTCGCCGGCATGGCGGCCCCGGCCAGGCAGACCAGCGCGTCCGTGTTGAACTTCAGCGTCGGCCCGGAAACCGTCAGTTCCAGCCCGGCGGTTCCCTCCGGGTTGCCCAGCAGCCGGTTGCCCAGCCGGAAGGCCAGCGGGTCCATGGGGCCGGACGGCGGCACGCCGACCTCCCAGTATCCGACCCGGCCGGGATAGTCCTGGACGCTGGTCAGCGTGCCGGGCGCCACCACCTCGATGGAACGCGCCCGGTAGGCCACGGTCTCCAGGTACCGGGTGGTGAAGCCCCCTTCCGCGAAAGCCGGGTCGGCGGCGAGCTGGCGCAGATAGCTCAGGTTGGTCTCGATCCCGTCGAGCCGGCATTCGTCCAGCGCCGCCCGCAGCTTCGCGATGGCCTCGGCGCGGTCGTTGCCGCGCACGATGATCTTGGCCAGCAGAGGGTCGTAGAACGGCGTCACCTCGGTGCCGCGCTCGACCCAGGTCTCCACCCGGGCGTCCCCGGGGAACTTCGCGCGGGTCAGGATGCCCGCCGACGGGCGGAAGGCGCGGCCGGGGTCCTCGGCATAGACCCGCACCTGGATGGAGGCGCCTTCGGCCCGCCGGGCGTGTTCCGCCAGCGGGAGCGCCTCCCCGGCGGCCTCGCGGATCATCCACTCCACCAGGTCGACGCCGGTCACCTCCTCCGTCACGCCGTGCTCGACCTGGAGCCGGGTGTTCACCTCCAGGAAATAGAACTGCCCGGCCGCCGCGTCGTGGATGAACTCGACCGTCCCGGCGGACCGGTAGCCGACCGCCCTGCCCAGCCGCTCCGCCGCGTCGAACAGGGCTTGGCGCTGCGCGTCGGACAGATGGGGCGCCGGCGTCTCCTCGATCACCTTCTGGTTCCGCCGCTGGGCCGAGCAGTCGCGCTCGCCCAGGGCCACCACGGTGCCCCGGCCGTCGCCGAAGATCTGCACCTCGATATGGCGCGCGCGCTCGACGAACTTCTCCAGGTAGACGCCGGATTCCTTGAAGTTGTTGCGCGACAGCCGCGACACCGCCTCGAACATCCCGGCCAGCTCCGACGGCTCGCGGCAGAGCTGCATGCCGATGCCGCCGCCGCCGGCCGTGCTCTTGATCATCACGGGATAGCCGATGCGCGACGCGGCCTCCAGCGCCTCCCCGGCGTCGGCCAGCAGCCCGCTGCCGGGCGACAGCGGCACGCCGCTCTCCGTCGCCAGCCGGCGGGCGGTGTGCTTCAGGCCGAAGGCCCGCATCTGGTCCGGCGTCGGGCCGATGAAGACGATGCCGGCCTCGGCGCAGGCCTCGGCGAAGCCCGGGTTCTCCGACAGGAAGCCGTAGCCGGGGTGGATCGCTTGCGCGCCGGTCGCCCGGGCCGCCTCCAGGATGCGGCCGGCGTCGAGATAGCTTTCCGACACCGCGGCCGGGCCGATGCAGACCGCCTCGCCCGCCATCGCCACGTGCAGGGAGTGGGCGTCGGCCTCGGAATGTACCGCGACCGAGGCGATGCCCATGCGGTCGAGCGTGCGGATGACGCGGCAGGCGATCTCGCCGCGGTTGGCGATCAAGACTTTGCTGAACATGATGATTATCCGTGCGGTGGGCCGCCGTTATGCCGCCGCGTCCCAGACCACCACTTCGATCGGCGTCGGGTCGTAGGCGTTGCAGGGATTGTTGAGCTGCGGGCAGTTGGAGATCAGGACGATCACGTCCATGCAGGCCCGCATTTCCACATACTGGCCCGGCCCGCTGAGGCCGTCGGCGAAGGTCAGCCCGCCTTCCGGGGTGACCGGCACGTTCATGAAGAAGTTGATGTTGTGGGTGATGTCCCGCTTGGTCAGCCCGAACTCCTCGTGCTCGGCCACCGCCAGCAGGTAGCTGTCGCGGCAGGCATGCATGCACTTCTTCTCCAGCGCGTAGCGGACGGTGTTGGACTCGGTCGAGCAGGCTCCGCCCAGCGTGTCGTGGCGGCCGACCGTGTCGGCGACGATCTCCAGCATGGGATTGCCGGCCGTGGACATCAGCCGGGTGCCGACGCCGAGATAGACGTTGCGCTGCTCCCGGATGGTATCGACCGCGCTGTAGCGCTCGGCCGGGTCGGCGGCGTTGTAGAAGAGGGTATCGGCCGCCTGGTTGCCCTCCAGGTCGACGATGCGGAAGATCTGGCCGGCCTTGACCACGTGAATCCAGTAGTCGCCGGCGGGGACAGTCTTGCGGTAGACGGCGGTCTCGAGGGAGAGGCTGCTCTGTTTCGTCATTGTTCCAGGTCCCGGTTCCGGTCAGCCGCACAGGTGGTAGAGGTGGTTGTTCGCGAAGCCGCGTCCGTTCTCGGGGCGGCTGGTGCGGCAGGGATCGTCCTCCGCCGCCGGATCGCCGCGATAGAGTTCGTAGGAGACGGGCTTGCGCGGATATTCCGCCGCCGGGTTCATGGGGTGCGGGCAGGTGTGGAACAGCACCAGCGTGTCCATGTCGAACCGCAGGTCCACGTGGACTCCCGCGCGGCCAGCTTCGGGATCGAACGCCAGCGTGCCGTCCCGTTCGGTGCGGACCTTGCTGAACCAATTGACATTGGCCGCCAGGTCGCGCCGGCCCAGGCCGTACTTGGCCGCCTCGACCAGGAAGCTGTCATGGCCGTTCTGGGTCCAGTCGTTGCGGTATTCCTGGTAGCTCCTGCGACCCCATCGCTCCGCCACCAGGGACTTGGTGGAATTGCCGCAGACGGTGTCGTGCCAGCCGGCGGTGTCCTCGACGATGGAGCAAAAGACCCGCCCCATGTCGGAATAGAGGCAGTGTCCGGCGGTCAGCTTAAAGGTGTGCTGGCACTTCAGCGTATCGGGCGCGTTGTAGCGCTCCAGCAGGTTGGCGGGATTGTAGAACAGCATGCCGACATTGGCGCCGCCCTCCCGGTCGATCAGGCGCAGGATCGTGCGGCGCCGGAGCGTGAGCGACCAATGTTTGCCGCCATCGATTTCGTCTTGATACAACAGGTCGGAGCTAACGGTCGCCATAGCCACACCTCAGTCATGGGAGGAGTGCCGGGCAATGGGACGTCCCATCGGAGCAACATCCTCCGTGTTTGAGACCTCCCGGGCTTTTGTCCCGCCGTGTGCCCGTCCGCTGTTCACCGGACGGGTCGCTGCTCTCGGACCAGTAACACCGGAGGGGATTTGACCCCATTCCGGCCGGAACCCTAGCTGCTGAGACCAAGAAGCTCGCAAGCGGCGTGCCAAGCGCCGAACACCCGGAAATGCGGGAGCCGCGCGGCGGCCCGTAGCGGGCAGGGGTAAGAATCTGCACACACGGGCACCAGGGCTGGCGAAGTTTTAAGCAATCGATCTTCGTTGAATCTGAAGTGGCTGATTTTAGTGCAGTTTTCCATGGTAGTCGCGGCTCAAAGAAACGGCCTTCTTGGAAATAGGACGTATCATCGGCGATTGAGCGTCACAGGCCAGCCACAGGTCCTGCAATGGCCTACAAAATGCGCATCCTGAACGAGATCGATCGCGCCCATTTCGGTGATGTCGGTGCCATCCTGCGTCGCGAAGGTCCATACTCGTCCAATGTCGGCTGGTGGCGCCGACAAAGCGACGCCGGCACGCTGCGCGGATCGATGCCGGCCGGATCTGAATCAAGCAGCGCGCCGGCCAATCCTCACAAGAACGATTTGGTGCGCCTGGAGTGGGAGATCGCTTACCTGCGCGACCAGCTCACCCGTGCCGAGGCGGTCATCGAGTTCCGAAAAATTCGCTCAATTGCTGAAGAATTCGATCGGCTCGACCGATTCCGGCGAGCACAGGTGATGACCGCCATCGAGCAGGCGGCCCTGGGTCGGGCCGCCGGTCCCGCCGGTGCGCCGGCCCTCTCCTCCGCGCGCGCTGAGCAGGACCGAGTGCCGTCAGGTTCTGGGCCTGCTGCACGGCAAGCGCTTCGTCGATGCCGCCCTGGCCCAGGTCTTCGCCACGCTGCTCGACAAAGGGCGATACCTGTGCTCGATGCGCCCCGTGTACCGCCTTCTGGCCGCCAACGATGGGGTCCGTGAGCGCCGACGGCAGCGCCGGCATCCGGTCTATACCAAGCCGGAACTGCTGGCCATCGGCCTCAACCCGCAACAGTCGAACGACCATCCGTTCTCCAAGGCGCACTTCAAGATACTGAAGTACCGACCGTCGGTACCCGTCCGAAGCCGGCCGAGGTCGCGGCCAACGCGGCACTCGGAGTTACGTGCAGGGGCGGTTAGCCGGTATGAACTCCGCGCCGAAGATGTTGGCGGCACGCGGGCCGGACGCGACGTGAAATGGCCGCCGGGAGTCCGCCGACCCAATGGTTCCTCGTCAACTCAGCCGCAACGGAGCGCGTCCGACGTCATTGTTGGCGTCGACCAGACGCTTCAGGGTGTCGATGAATGCCTGCCGCTCCTGAGGCGGCAGGGCATCGATGGTGCGCAGATGAGCCCGGCTCGCCCCCTCTGCCAGCCGATCCAGCGTCAGCCGGCCGGCGTCGGTGAGTGTCGCCAGCCTCATGCGCCGGTCGTCGGGGGCGATCCGGCGATCGATCAGGCCGCGCTTGCTGAGGCGGGCGAGCACGTCGGCGATGTTCGTCCGGTCCAGTCCGACGGCCTGCGCCAGCGCCGTCTGGTCGGCCGTGCCCAGATGGTCGAGCGCCGTCAGGACGCTGTACTGGACGGGCGTCATGTTTTCCCCGGCGCATTCCTCCGCGAACAGGGCGACATGGATCTGGTGGAGGCGTCTGATCAGGAAGCCCGGCCGCTCGAAGATCGGCAGCGAGCGCCAGCGGTCGGGTGGCTCCGGTGTGTCGCTCTGGTCGGCCATGGGGGCGGAGGTGTCGGCGGGTGGTGACATGTAATCGGCCTGCTCGTCGGGAGCCGCACCATAGGCCATGGGAGCCGGCCGCACCATCACCACCCGATCGTCTTCCTGAGTCGCGCCAGCAGGGCGCCCAGGACCAGCCCGATGCCGCCGGCAGGGGCCGCGGCGGCGGCGGGCTCTCCCCGGGCGAGTGCCGAGAAGTTGGCGGCGAAGTCCGACAGGAGCCGGTCGATCACGCCGGAAACGATCGCCGGCCGGCCGAACTGCGCCAGCGGTCCTTTCAGCCGGTAGGTCAACTCCACCTCGACCCGGCTGCCGCCGGAGCCGTCCGGCACGACGCGGAAATCCATCGCGCCGTCGGCCGACGACCGGCTGCGCGTGTCGCCGCCGCGCCCCCGGACGGTGCCGGATCGGGCGGCCTCGTCGAAGCCGACGGCCGCCTTGCCGGCGAACGTGGCGCGGATGGGGCCGATCGCGACCATGAAGGTGCCGTCCAGCACGTCTCCTTCCGGCGGTCCGGCCAGCTTCGCTCCGGGCAGGCAGGCGACCACCGCGTCGATCCGCTTGACCAGTTCCCAAAGGCGGTCCGGCGGCAGGTCGAACGGGATCGAGCGTCCGAGCGTGACGCCGTCCTCGATCGCACCGAAAGGATCGGGGAATCGGGATGCCGGATCGGGAGCCACCGGGGGATCCGCCCGCGTCCGCCCGGAGGCGACCGTCCGGGGTTCCGGTCCGGTCCGGGGGATCGGCTGGACCGCCGCCGGGACGGGGTCGGCCAGGACGTCCCGGATCGCCTCCACGATGCCGGCGTAGCCCGTGCATCGGCACAGGTTGCCGGCCAGTTCCTCGCGGATGCGAACCTCGTCGGCGTCGGGCAGGCGGCGGACGATGTCGTAGGCGGTGACCAGCATTCCGGGCGTGCAGAAGCCGCATTGGAGCGCGTGGCGGCGCGAGAAGGCGGCGCGCAGCCGCCCCATCAGGGGGTCTTCGTCGAAACTCTCGATCGTCCGGACCTCCGCGTCCGCGCAGGACGCGGCGAAGGTCAGGCAGGACCGGACCGGGCGCCCGTCCACCATCAAGGTGCAGGCGCCGCAGACCCCGTGCTCGCAGCCCACGTGGGTGCCGGTCAGCAACTGGTCCTCGCGCAGGAAATCGGCGAGATGGGTGCGCGGCTCGACTTCGGCCGAGACGGTCCGGTCGTTGACGCGCAGGGTGACGGCGTTCATCAGGCTGCTCCCCGGTGCGGCCGGCCGGCCGCGATGTCGATGGCCTCGCGCAGGGCGACGGCGTGAAGGGCGAGCGTGCGGGCGGGCCGGTCGGGCAGGGCGCGCCGCAAGGCTTCCTCGGCGGACAGGGTTCCGGAAAGCACGGCGCCGGCGTCGGGCAGCAGGATCGGCGGCCGCTCGATCGCGCCGGCCACCAGCCGGACTTCCCCGGTCCGGTCGTCGATCAGCACGGCGGCGCTGGCCTTGGCGAACTCGCCCACCTTCCGGGTGAACTTCCAATAGCCCCAGCGCGCCTGCGGGCCGCGCTTTGCGATGCGGACGCCGGTCAGGATCTCGCCCCGGCGGAGCGTCGTCGCGAAGGGGCCGGCGATGAAGGTCGCCAGCGGTTCCACCCGGACGGCGCCGGCCGGGTCCGCGACCACCGCTTCGGCTCCCAGGGCGGTCAGGGTGACCACCCAGTCGGCCGCAGGGTCGGCATGGACGAGGCTGCCTCCCAGGGTCCCGCGGTTGCGGACCGCCCGGTAGGCGATGCGTCCGGCGATCTCCCGCAGCCAGCCGCCGGTGGCGTCGGGGACGGCCCCGTCCTCGATCTCGGCATGGGTGACCGCGGCGCCGTAGAGGAGGCGGTCGCCCTCGTCGGTCACGGCGCGCAGGTCGGCGGCCCGGGAGATGTCGACCAGGTGCGCCGGGCGGGCCAGCCGCAGGTTCAGCATCGGTCCGAGCGACTGGCCGCCAGCGACGATCCGGGCCTCCGGCGACCCATCCCCGGTCAGGGCCGCGGCTTCGGCGGCGTCACGGGCCGTAGTCAGGTCGAAGGGCGCGGGCTTCATGCCGCTTCTCCCAGGCGGGCCTTGCGCTCCGCGGCGTCGAGGGCCGCCAGCACCCGTTCCGGCGTGATCGGCAGTTCCGCGACGCGGGCGCCGAGCGGCCGCAGCGCGTCGTTGACCGCGTTGGCGATGGCGGCGGGCGGGCCGATCGCGCCGCTCTCCCCGATCCCCTTCTGGCCGTACCGGCTGAGCGGCGACGGCGTCTCCATGTGGAGGATGCGGATCGCCGGAACCTCGGCGGCGCCCGGCAGGTGATAGTCGGCGAGGGTGGCCGCCATCGGCTGGCCGTCGGCGTCGAAGCGCATTTCCTCGAACAGGGCGGTGCCGATGCCCTGCGCCGCGCCGCCCAGGACCTGCCCGTCCACCACCATCGGGTTGATCAGCGTGCCGCCGTCCTCGACGATGACATAGTCGAGCAGCCTGACTTCGCCGAGCGCCAGATCGACCCGGACGGTGACGGCATGGCACGCATAGGAGAAGGTGCCGGTGTCGCGGACCGTCCGATAGCCCTGGGTCACCTCCAGGCCGCCGGGATCGACGTCGGGCGGCAGATGCTGGGGCGCCAGGTACCACAGGCGCGCGATCTCGCGCAGCGGGATCTCGCCGGCCCCCGCACGCGCCACGCCGTCCGTCAGCACGACGTCGTCGGGAGACGCCTGGAGCAGGTGTGCCGCGATGTGGCGGATGCGGTCGGCGAGCTTGGCCGACGCGGCGGCGACGGCGCCGCCCGCCATCACGATGCAGCGGGATCCCCAGGTGCCCGTGGAGTAGGGGGTCAGCGCCGTGTCGCCATGGACGACGCGGACCGCGTCGGGCCTGATTCCCAACTCCTCGTAGGCGATCTGGGCCAGCGTCGTCTCCAGGCCCTGGCCGTGGCTGTGAACGCCGACGCGCACCTCCAGGCCGCCGTCCGGGGTCAGGCGGGCCGTCGCCTGTTCGAACCCAGGCACCATGGGAATGCCCCAGCCATGGTAGACCGAGGTGCCGTGGGCGCCCTGCTCGCAGAAAACCGAGAGTCCGACGCCGATCCGGTAGCGGTCGTCGCCCTCCATCTTCTGCCGCTGCCGGACGGCGGACACGTCGATCGCCTCGACCGCGCGGCGCAGCGCCTCGGGATAGTCGCCGCTGTCGAAATACTTGTTGGTGATGTTGGTGAAGGGCATTTCCGACGGTTCGACCAGGTTGCGCCGCCGGATTTCCCACGGTTCGATGCCCAGTTCCTCCGCCAGCCCGTCCATCAGAAGCTCCATCGCGAAGCAGACGCCGGTACGCGCGACGCCGCGATAGGGCAGGATGGGCGGCTTGTTGGTCGCGACCGACCAGGTGCGGCAGCGATAGCCGTCCATGCGATAGGGACCGGGCAGGATGCTGGCGACCTGCGCCGCCTCCAGGCAGGCCGAGAACGGATAGATCGAGTAGGCGCCGGAATCGACGATCGCCTCGCAATCGACCGCCAGCAGCCGGCCGTCGGCGGCGGCGTAGCCGGTGATCTCGTAGTGGTGCTCGCGGCAGTTGGCGCCCCCCGTCAGGTGCTCCCGCCGGTCCTCGATCCAGCGGACCGGGCGCCGCAGCTTCAAGGCGAGCCAGGCGGCGCAGACCTCCTCGGTCAGCAGCACGCCCTTGTAGCCGAAGCCACCGCCGACGTCGGGAGCGACGATGCGGATGCGGGACTGGTCGAGGCCGAGCGAGGCGGACAGGCCGGTCCGCACGATGTGCGGCATCTGCGTCGCGGTATACAGGACGAGCTGTTCCGCGTGGTTGTCCCAGACCGCCACCACGCCGCGCCCCTCGATCGGCGCCATGCATTGCCGGGCCGTCCGGCAGGTCCGCCGGACTACCGCCGCGGCTCCCCGGATCGCCGCGTCGAAGCCAGTATCCACGGCCGTCTCGAGGAAGACGTTCTCGTCCCAATCGGCGTGAAGCAGCGGCGCGTCGGCGGCGCGGGCACGGGTCATCTCGGACACGGCGGGCAGTTCATCGAACTCGACCGCTACGGCCTCGGCCAGGTCCTCCGCCAGGGCGCGGGTGGAGGCCACGCAGGCGGCGATCGGCTCGCCGACGTGCCGCACCTTGTCGGCGGCCAGGATCGGCTGGACCGAACTCCTGAAGCCACGCAGCCCGGAATCCGCCCGGATGCCCGTCACGCCGTTCAGGTCGGCCGCGACGAAGACATCCTCCGCGCCGTCCGCCGGCTTGGCGATCGAGCGGATGCGGCCATGGGCTACGGGGCTGCGGACGAAGGTGATGTCCAGCATGCCGGGCATCCGGATGTCCGCCACGTAGCGGCCCCGTCCCCGCAGGTAGCGATCGTCCTCCAGGCGCGTGATCGACGCGCCCACTCCGTAATCCGTTCCCTTGCCAGCCATGTCGCCGTCCCTGATTGCATCGCGAACGGGGCGGAACAACGCAACAGGCGTGCCAACGGGCCCGCGGCGATGGAGGCGCGCCGCTGCTGGAACGCCCAGGGTCCGCATCGGCAGGAAAATACTCAGTATGCTGATGAATGCCTTCGGGATGAGCATGGCGTGCGCAGAATTCGACCAGCCGGCAACGCCGGGAACAGGCTTGTGAATACTGGGATATCTCGATTTTCGACCGTCACCAGCCGCGACCTACCGACGCATGCGGCGAAAAGCTGCACATTGTAAAGGCGCAAAGTATCGGTTCCGGCTGAGTCCGGATCGGGGAAATCGAGCAACGATGCGGGTCAAGGCGTCTGGCACGGTGATTGCGACACCGTCCGCCATGGACAAATCGGACGCCATGCAAGGTCTGGCCGGGTACGTGGTCGGCTGGTCCTCGACGGTATCGACTTGAACGATGACCTTTCCCGGCTGGAAAAGGCCCGATCCGACCCGAAAGAAAATAGACGAAGCGAGGTGCGATGTGCGCGGATTTACTTCAAACAGGCGGGATGTACTGAAGGTTTTCGGCGCCATTGCTGCGACTTCCGCATTCATTCCCCGTCGATCCGGCGCGGCGACGCGCAAGGTCTCGCTGACCCTGCCCTGGGTCGCCGAGGGCGGGAACCTGTTCGCCTATGTCGCGAAGGCCAACGGCTACTGGGCGGAGGGCGGACTGGAGGTCGAGATCGCCCGCGGCTACGGCTCCCTCGCCGCGTCGCAGGCGGTCGGGAACCGCCAGTTCGACTTCGGGCTCGCCGCCGCGTCGGCCGGCATCCAGCAGTCGGCGAAGGGCCTGCCGGTCGTCCAGCTGATGAATTGCGGCTATGACTCCACGATGGGCGTCTGCTTCCTCGAGGATTCGCCCATCACCAGCCTGCGGGGGCTGGAGGGCAACCGGCTGGGCGCCACGACCACGTCGGGGGAATACCCGTTCCTGCCCGCCTTCGCCGCCAACGCGGGCTTCGACCTGTCGAAGGTCGAGATCGTCCAGGTCGATGCCGCGGTGCGCCAGCGCATCCTGATCGAAAAGCAGGTCGGCGCGATTTCCGGCTTCGCGGTCAGCTTCCTGCCGGTCTTCGTCGCCAACGGCATCAAGACGCGCTTCACGCTGTACAGCCAGCACGGCCTGAGCTTCTACAACAACGCGCTGATGACCCAGCCGCAGCGCCTCGCGGAGGAGCCGGACGTCTGCCAGGCGATGGTGACGGGCTTGGCCAAGGCGATCCGGTTCTGCCTGCTCCAGCCCGACCAGGCGCTCGACATCTTCTTCCGCCAGGTGCCGGAAGCGGCGCTGACGCCGACGGGACGCACCCAGGCCAGGGTCGGGCTCGGCATCTTCCGCATGTCGATGATGAGCGACGTCTTGCGCTCCAACCCGATCGGCTACGCGGTCCCTGCGGATTACGAGAGCATGACCGACCTGGTGATGAAGCATCTGGCGGCGGCCGGGGACACCCGCCCAGCCGTGGACGCGACCATGACCAACCGCTTCGTCGGGGGCGAAAGCCTGACCCCGGCGGAATTCGAAACGGCGCTCGCCGGCACGCGCGAGTTCGCCGCCTTCTTCCAGTGAAGAACTGCCAGTGATGGGGTTTCCGATATGACTGCGGCCATGCAGACGATGGCGCCGGACCGCGCGATCCGGGTCGAACAGGTCCGCAAGATCTACGACACGGGGCGGGAGCGCACCGAGGCCGTCAGCGGCGTCAGCTTCGGCGTGGAGCGGGGCGAGTTCGTCGCGATCCTCGGCCCCAGCGGCTGCGGCAAGAGCACCCTGCTGATGATGTGCGGCGGGCTGGAGAGCACGACCTCCGGCCGGATCGAGGTCGACGGCGCGCCGATGACCCAGCCCCGGCCGAGCATCGGCGTGATGTTCCAGGACGCCTCGCTGCTGCCGTGGAAGACGGTGCTGGAGAACATCCTGTTCCCGATCAGGATCCTGAAACGCCCGCGCGCCGAGTATGTCGAGCGGGCGCGGTCGCTGATCGACATGGTCGGATTGCACGGTTTCGAGGACAAGAAACCCCACCAGCTTTCCGGCGGCATGCGCCAGCGCGTCGCGATCTGCCGCGCCCTGGTCTATGATCCGGACATCCTGCTGATGGACGAGCCGTTCTCGGCCCTCGACGCGATCACCCGCGACGAGATGGGGGAGGCGCTGCTCGACATCTGGGAGCAATACACGAAGACGGCGCTGTTCGTGACCCACAGCATCCGGGAGGCGGTCCTGCTGGCCGACCGGGTCCTGGTGATGACCCGCCGGCCCGCGACCATCGTCGAGGACATCCGCATCCCGTTCGGCCGTCCGCGGCCGCGCGACATCGTCGGCGCGCCGGAGTTCAACGAGATCTGCGTCCATCTGCGCTCCCTGATCGAGAGCGGGCAGGGCGCCAGCGGCGTGGGGAGAAGGGCGGGCGACGGTCCCGTGCTCCAGCCCGGGCGGAGGGGAGCATGAGCGTCGCCGCGTCCCCGGCGGATCGTCCGTCACCGCTCCCGGCGATCCTCCGCCGCAATTTCCCCGTCATCCTGCCGGTCGCCACGGCGCTGGCGGTGCTGGTCGCCTGGCAGGCGGCGGTCGCGCTGTTCGACGTCCCGCGGGTCATCCTGCCGGCACCGACCGAGATCGGCGCGCATTTCCTGTCCAACCTGCCGATGCTGCTCGACCATGCCCGCAGCACCGGGCTGGAGGCCCTGGCCGCCTTCCTCCTGGCGACCGCGGCGGGGGCGACAATAGCCGGCTTCATGGCTGCCTTTCCGGTGGTGCGCGAGACGCTCCAGCCGAACCTGGTCGCCTTCCAGCTCGTGCCCAAGATCGCGCTGGCGCCGATGTTCGTGATCTGGCTGGGGATCGACACGCCGTCGCGCCTCGCCTTCGCGGTGTTCCTCAGCTTCTTCCCGGTCGTGATCTCGACCACGGTGGGCCTGTCCAACACCGACCCGGTGTCGCTTCGGCTGTGCCGGTCGCTGGCGGCGAGCCCGGTCCAGACCTTCTTCCAGGTCAGGGTCCCCTTCGCGCTGCCCTACCTCTTCAACGGCATGCGCATCGCCTCGACCATGGCGATCATCGGCGTCGTGGTCGCGGAGTTCATCTCGTCCCGGTCCGGCCTCGGCTTCTACATCCTCTACGCCTCGTCGCGGATGGAGACGGTCGGGATCTTCTCCGCGCTGCTGATGCTCTGCATCGTCGGCCTGGCGCTGTTCGGCGCCGTCGTCCTGGCCGAGCGGATCGTCCGCCGGACCTATCTCGCCTGACCGGCGACCACCTTCAAAGGAGAGTGTCGGATGACCGACGTTCCGTTCCCTTTTCCGGCCCGCCTGCCGGCCGACCGGATCGCGATCGGCGACATCGCCCTGGCCGCCTGCGTCGCGGGCGCGGGACGGCCGGTCGTCCTGATCCACGGACTGGGCTGGGACAGGAACCTGTGGCTGCCCCAGGTCGAGCGGCTGTCCGCCCGGTACAAGGTGATCGCGGGCGACACCCGCGGCCACGGAGACAGCGACAAGCCGGCCGGCCCCTATTCGATAGACCTGTTCGCGTCCGACTGGGCGGCCCTGCTGGACCGCCTGGACGTCCGCGGCGCCTGCGTGGTCGGGTTCTCGCAGGGCGGGATGGCCGCGCAGATCCTGGCGGCCCGGCGACCCGACCTGGTCTCGGCGCTGGTCCTGGTCAGCACGTCGGGACGCTTCCCGGATGCCGGACGCGAGAACATGGAGAAGCGCCTCGCGGCGCAGGCGGCCGAGGGGCCCGAAGCCTCCGCCCGGGTCGCCGCCGAGAGCATCTTCTCCGAAGCGTGGCGCGCGGACCATCCGGCGGAGCTTGAACGGTTCGTCGCCTGGAGGGCGGGACAGGACCAGCAGGCGCTGGCCCACGCGATGCGCGCGACCTACGGCTTCGACGCCACCCCGCTCCACGGCGGCATCGGCGTACCGGCGCTGGTGCTGGCCGGCTCCGCCGACAGCCTGACACCGGCCGCGGGCATGCGCGACATCGCCGCCGCGGTCCCCGGGGCCGCCTATGCCGAGGTACCCGGCGCCGGGCACATGATCCCCATCGAACGGCCCGACGCGTTCGACCGCGCGCTCGAGGGCTTCCTCGATACCCATTACCCGGCCGCAGGCTGACGCCGCGCCGGTCCAACTGGAGGATTCCACCATGGAAGGCAACACACAGACCGGCACCGTGGGAGCGCTGCCGGGCCGGATCGACCTGATCCTGACGGGCGGCCGGGTGCTCGATCCGGCCGCCGGGCTCGACGGCATCATGGATGTCGGAATCGGCGGCGGCAGGATCGTCGCCATCGCGCCCAGCGTGGAGGCGGCGGACGCCCGGCGCGTGTCGGTCGAGGGATCGGTCGTGACGCCCGGCATCATCGACACCCATGCCCACGTCTACCAGCATGTCAGCGGGGACTTCGGCCTCAATCCCGACATGGTCGGCGTGCGCTCCGGCGTCGCGACGGTCGTGGACCAGGGCGGGGCCAGCGCATTGACGATCGACGGCTTCCGGCATTTCATCGTCGACCCGTCCAAGACGAGGGTGCTGAGCTTCGTCTCGGCCTATCTCGCGGGCGGCCTGCTCGGGCACAAGTACGTGGACCTGTATGGTCCGACCGGCATCAATGTCGGCGCGATCGTCAAGGCGGCGACCGACAACCCGGACCTGATCAAGGGCATCAAGGCCCATGCCGAGCCGGGCGGCTATTCGCGCTGGGGGGTCGAGTCCCTCAAGCTCGCCAAGCAGGCGTCGCGCGAGTTGAAGCTGCCCGTCTACGTTCATCTCGGCACCCTGTGGCCGGAGAAGCCGGGCGTTTCGGTGGACGCGAAGGCGATCATCGAGGAGGTCGTGCCGCTGCTCGACCCCGGAGACATCCTGGCGCATCCCTTCACCCGCTACCCCAGCGGCTTCGTGGCGCCCGACGGCAGCATCCATCCGCTGGTGCGCGAGGCCCTGGCGATGGGTGTCAGGATCGACGTCGGCCGGGGCGCCCATTTCTCGTTCGACAATGCCAAGGCGGTTCTGGACGGCGGCATCCTGCCCCACACCATCGGGGCGGACCAGCACGGCTACAACGTCAAGCTGGTGGGCGAAAAGCGCTGGTACCGCGGCATCTTCTCGGACACCGACCTGGCGCCGGACGACGCGCCGGTGGACGACAGCCCCTATTCGACCCCGCTCGGCATGCTGCACGCGATGACCGAGCTGATGGCGCTGGGCGTCGGGCTGCCCGACCTGGTCCGCATGGCGACCGCCAATTCCGCCGACATGCTGGGCCTGTCCGGAGAGATCGGCGTGCTGCGCCCGGGCGCTCCCGCCGACGTGTCGGTCTTCCGCGTCCTGGAAGGGGATTGGATGCTGGAGGACTCCAACGGGGTCAAGGTCCGGACCGACCGCTTCCTGAAGCCGGAGATGGTGGTCCGCGCCGGCGAGATCATCCGCGCCGACAGCCCGATCATCCCCGAATTCGCCGACGCCGCCTGACCACCACAGCCGCCTGACCACCGCAGAAGGAGCCAATTGCCATGACCCGCTTCACGCCTCCGCTTTCCCGCAGGACGCTCCTGAAATCCGCCGCCGCCGGCACGGCGCTGGCCGCGATGGCCGGCCCGCTGTCGGCCCCGGCCCTCGCGGCCAACCAGCCGGTCAAGTTCACGCTGGCCTGGCTCGCCCAGGGAACGACGCTCTATGTCTACCTGGCCAAGGCAAAGGGCTTCTTCAGCCGGCGCGGCCTGGACGTCGAGATCTCGCGGGGCTACGGCTCGCTGCCGGCGGCGCAGAGCATCGCGGCCGGGCAGTTCGACTATGGCATCGTGATCTCCACCCCGCTGATCCTGTCAATCGCCAAGGGCCTGCCGCTGAAGGCGATCGCGACGGTGGATTATGACGCGACCATGGGCGTGGGCGTGCTCCAGGACAGCCCGATCACGGCCGCGAAGGACCTGACCGGCAAGAAGATCGGCGCCGTGCCGGGATCGGCGGAATACCCGTTCTTCCCCGCCTTCGTGCAGAAGGCCGGCATGCAGATGAGCGACGTCGAGCTCGTCCATCTGGACAACAAGGTGCTGGAACGGGCGATGACCGAGAAGCAGGTCGCCGCCATCATGGGCATCGGCTCGTCCAGCCTGCCCGTCATGCTGTCCAAGGGCATCCCGGTGCGCTGGCTGCTCTACAGCTCGGTCGGCATGCGGACCTACGGCCAGACCATCGTGACCCGTCCGGAGGTGCTGGAACGCGACCCCGCCGTGTCGGAAGCGGTCGTGGACGCGCTGATGGAGGCCGTCGCCTATTCCATGAAGAACCCTGAGGAATCGATGGAGATCTTCGCCCGCGAGGTGCCGGAGATCGCGCTGACCCAGAACGGCAAGGAGTTCGTGCGGATCGGCCTGGGCCTGGCGCACCATACGATCGCTCGGCAGGAGGCGATGGAACATGGGCTGGGCTGGGGCGATCCCGCCGTGTACCAGGAAATGATCGACTTGGTCATGACCTACGCCGGCGGCGAGGGCATGACACGGCCGACGGTCGAGCAGGTCTTCACCAACGATTTCGCGGGCGAGTTCAAGCTGGAGCAGCCGGAGTGGCAGTCGGTCCAGGCACGATCCGCCGAATTCGGCAAGCTGGTATCCTGAGCGCCCCATGGCGGTCGATGTCAGCCAGGCTGCCGGGCGGATCGGGCGGGCGGTGTTTCCCGCCCGCCCGATCTCCTGGCGTCCGCACGGTCCGGCGATCCGCCGCGTCGTGCTTCCGCTCGCCTTCGTCGTGATCGTGTTCGCCGCCTGGGAAGTGGCGGTCCGGCTCTCGGGCGTCTCATCGATGATCATCGTGCCGCCTTCGGCGATCCTGGCCGTCCTGTCCCAGCACTACGCGATCCTGATGCAGCATGCCCTTCCGACCCTGACGGAAACGGTCCTGGGCTTCTCCCTGGCGTCGCTGCTGGGCATCGTGCTCGGTACCCTGATCGCCTCGTCGGAGCGGATGCGGCAGGCGATCTATCCCAACATGGTGCTGTTCCAGGTGATACCGAAGGTGGCATTGGCCCCCCTGTTCATCGTCTGGCTGGGCATCGGGATGCCGTCGCGGCTCGCCTTCGCGGTGTTCATCGCCTTCTTCCCGGTGGCCGTCTCCACCGCCGCCGGCCTGTCCGGGACCAGCCCGGCGGCCTTGCGGCTGTGCCGGTCGCTGACGGCGAGCCGCTGGCAAACCTTCGTCCATGTGCGGTTTCCCTACGCGGTGCCCTACATCTTCGCCGGGCTGAAGGTCGGCGTCACCATGGCCGTGATCGGCATCGTGGTGGGGGAATTCGTCACCGCGCAGGCGGGGCTCGGCTACATCATCATGTTCGCCTCCTCCGCGGCGGAAACGGCGCTCGCCTTCGCCGCCGTGCTGCTGCTGTGCGCGGTCGGCGTGATCCTGTACGGCGTGGTGGCCGCGCTGGAAATGGCGGTCATGCGCAAGCTGGACGCGCCGATGTCGTCCGGCGACGTGGTCTGAGCGGCATGGACCTCGCCGCCAGCCGCGACGTGGAGGAGGGCGGGGCGGTCCTGGTCGCGGTCGGCGCCGGGACGGAAGCGCGCCAGCTCATCCTGCTGCGCGTCGGCGGCGTCGCCGCCGCCTATGTCAACGCCTGCCCGCACATGGGGATCATGCTGGACTGGGTCGCCGAGCGGATCACCGCGCCTGGCCGGCGGTGGCTGCGATGCACCGCGCACGGCGCCCTCTTCCGCCGCGAGGACGGAGTGTGCGTCAGCGGCCCCTGTACGGGACAGAGGCTCGTCCGCGTGCCGGTGGCGGAGCGGGGGGGCCGGATCATGCTGGAGGACGCGTCTTGACCACACTATCGAACCCTCCGGCCCCGCTGGTCGGCCTGCGTGGGCGCCAGCGGATCGCTCCCTTCGTCCTGGCGCGCCCGGGCGGCGTCGCCGAGGCGATCGCCCTGGGGCAGGCACCGGGTTCCGCCTGGATGGGGGGAGGCGTCGACCTGATGGACGGCCTGAAGCGCGGCATGCCGCTGGATCGGCTGGTTCCGCTCGGCGCGCTGGCCGAGCTGGGGACGATCTCGCGGTGCGAGGACGGGGTGCTGCGCGTCGGGGCCTTGGCGACCTATCAGGACCTGGCCGACAGCGCCGTCGTCCGGGAGGCCGCGCCCGACCTCGCTGCGCTGATCGGCACCGTCGCCAATTTCCGGATCCGGAGCAAGGCCACGGTGGGCGGCAGCGTCATGTCCGGAAACGGGCAGTACGACCTCATGCCGGCGCTGCTGGCGCTGGGTGCCGTCCTGGTTCTCGCCGGGCCGGACGGCGATGCCCGCGTTCCGGCGGCCGCCCTTGTTCCGGACGAGCCGCGCCTGCTGCGGGCGGTCGAGATCCCGGCCCGCGAGACCGCCCGACTGCGGGTCGACCGGACGCTCCGGCCCGCCGTCTGCGTCTATCTGGGTCTCGCTTTCCATGGTGGCGCGGTGGTCCGGCTGCGGGCCGCCGTGTCCTGCGCCCATCCGCGGCCCGTTCTGGCGGAACTGGGGCCGGACCGCGTCGCCGCCGCCGATCCGGCGCGGGATGCCGCGGCGCTGGCCGATGAACTCGCCGCCGGTCTCCCTTCCCCGGTCGATGACGGGACGGCGTCGGCCCCCTACCGACGCCGGGTCATCCCGGTCCTGATCCGGCGCCTGCTGGAAGCATCTTCGACGGAGCCGCAGGCATGACCGGAACCAGCTTCATCCTGAACGGCCGGGTCCTGGCCCTGGATGCACCGGACAATGCGGTGCTCGCGGACGTCCTGCGCGACATGCACGGGCTTTACGGGTGCAGGATCGGATGCGACCAGGCCGTCTGCGGCGCCTGCACCGTGCTGGTGGACGGCGCGCCGATGGCGGCCTGCTCCACCTTCGCGTTCGAGGTGGCGGGGCGGGCGGTCGTGACGATCGAGGGCGTGGCGTCCGCCGACGGCACCCTCGACCCGGTGCAGCGGGCCTTCGTCGAGGAACGGGGATTCCAGTGCGGCTACTGTACGGCCGGGATCATCCTGACCGTGCGGGCGCTGCTCGACCGGGATCCCGATCCGGACGAGGCGGTCATCCGGTCCTGGCTTGGGGCCAATGTCTGCCGCTGCACCGGCTACTCCGCCATCATTTCCGCCGTGCGAGCCGCGGCCCGCCTGCGCCGCGAAGAGGGAGCCTGAGCGATGGACGGCCGTTCCAAGGTCACGGGGGAGGTCCGCTACGCGGTCGACGCGGCGCTGCCCGGCATGCGCCATGCCAAGCTGCTGCGCAGCCCCCATCCCCATGCCCGCATCCTGCGCGTCGATGCACGCCGGGCGCTGGCGCTGCCGGGCGTCGTGTGCGTCGTCACGGGCGAGGACGCGGCCCGGATGCCGGACCCACGCCACGGCTTCTCGGTCCGCGACCAGCCCGTGATCGCGATCGACAAGGTCCGGTATGTCGGCGATCCGGTCGCCGCCGTGGTGGCGGTGGACGAGATGACGGCGCTGGCGGCGCTGGAGCTGATCGATGTCGACTACCAGCCGCTGCCGCCGGTCCCGACGATCGAGGAAGCGCTGGCGCCCGGCGCGCCGCTGCTGTTCGACGAACCGCATCCCGGTCCGCCGCTGGGGGTCGGCGCCGGATCCTGGAGCCGCAACGAGCCGGCGCCGAACGTGCTGTACGAATACGGCTATGCCCGGGGTGACGTCGCTGCCGATCTGGCCGGGGCCGCCCACGTGTCCACCGACAGCTTCGCGGTCTCCCGCATCGGCCACTACTACCTGGAGCCCTACTCGGGCGTGGCGCGGGTGGAGGCGGGGCGGGTGGAGCTGTGGTCCTGCAACCAGGATCCTTTCATGATCCGCACCGACATCGCCCGCATGTTCGGGATGCCGGTCAATGACATATGCATCCATTCGCCCATGATCGGCGGCGGTTTCGGCGGCAAGAGCTACTGCAAGCACGAGCCCCTGATCGTGCTGATGGCGATGAAGGCTCGGGCGCCGGTGCGGCTGGCCCTGACCCTCGACGAAAGCCTGCTGACCCTGACCAAGCATGCCGGGATCCTGACGCTGACCACCGGCGTCGATGCCGCCGGAAGGCTGGTCGCCCGGCGGTCGGAACTGCGCCTTGACGGCGGCGCCTACGCCGATGCGAGCGCCATGGTGGCACTCAAGGCTGGATATCGCATCACCGGCCCCTATCGCTGGAAATCGGTGCTGACCCGGGCGTCGATCGTCCGCACCACGACCGTCCCGGCTGGGTCCTATCGCGGCTTCGGCGGCACCCAGGCCAGCTATGCCTCGGAATGCCAGATCGACATGATCGCGCGGCGGATCGGCATCGATCCCCTGGAATTCCGCCGGCGCAACCTGCTGGAGGTCGGCGAGCCGTTCGCCCCCGGCGACAGCGGCATGGACAGCGACCTGAGGCGCGGCCTGGACGAGGTCTGTCGGCGCATCGGGTATCATGGACGAAGCGTCAGTGCCGGCCGCGGCATGGGGCTCGCCGTCGGCATCAAGGACGGCGGCGGCACCGGCAACCATGCCCAAGCCATCGTGACCGTCAGCCAGACCGGAGACGTTACGGTCAGCGCCGGCACGACGGAGATCGGCCAGGGAGCCGCGACCACCCTGTGCCGGATCGCGACCCTGGCTCTCGGCCTGCCGCTGGCGAACGCGCGCTACGCCCCGATCGACACCGACCGCACCCCGTTGAACAACGGGACCCATGTCAGCTGCGGCACCACGGTCACCGGAACCGCGGTCCAGCGCGCGGCGGAGGATGCGCGCGCGCAGATCCTGGGGTTCGCCGCCGGGCATCTGCAATGCGGTCCGGAGGATCTGGTCCTGGACGGCTGGGCGGTGCGGCGGGGCGGGGAGACGTTTCCGCTGGGTCCTATGGTCGCCTCCTGGTTCGGCGGGGTCGGCCATGTCTTCATCGGGCGCGGCGCGATGAAGGTGCCGTTCGACGAGCGATCCCCGGTGCGGGCCCGCAACCTGTTCTGGATGCCGAGCTGGGCCGGGGCGGAGGTCGAGGTGGACCGGGCGACCGGCCGCCTGAGGGTCCTGCAGCTGGTCGTCGGCGCCGACGCCGGCCACGCGATCGATCCGGCCTCGTGCGTCGGGCAGATCGCCGGCGCGGCGCTCCAGGCGTTCGGGCTGGCCCTGTTCGAAGAATTGCGGTATCGCGGCGGCGCGGTGCCGGAGAACGCCGATCCCCGGGCCTACCGGGTGCCGATGGCGGCCGACCTGCCGGACCGGTTCGACTGCTTCGTGGAGGAGCACGGGCTGGGGCCGGGGCCGTTCGGGGCCAAGGGATTGGGGGAAAGCGGCATGCTGGCGGTCGCTGCGGCCATCGCGAACGCGATCGAGGATGCGACCGGCGCCCGCGTGACGCGGACCCCCTTCACTCCGGAGCGGGTGCTTGAAGCGCTCGACCGTCTCGATGCGGACACTATGCCGGAACGGCGGAGTGCGGCCGAATGAAGCTGGCGATCCCGGACCTTGTCTCGCCCTCCTATTTCCCGGCCATCGCGGCGATCGAACTGGGCCTCTGTCGCAAGCACGGGCTGGATGTCGCGCTGGAGGTGATATCGCCGGTGGATGCGGCGTATCGGGCGCTGCGCGACGGAACGGTCGATTTCGTCGGGGGCTCGTCCCATTCCGCCGTGTCGGCATTTCCCGACTGGCATGGCGTGAAGCTGATCTGCGCCCAGTCCCGGGGGCTTTACTGGTTCCTGGTCATGCGCAACGACCTGGGCCTGGAGCGGGGCGATGCCGCCGGGTTGCGGCGATGCCGGATCGGTGCCGCGCCCTGGGTGCGGCTGACGCTGGAGCGGCTGCTGGCCGCGTCGGGCATCGACGGCGTCCGTGACGGGGTTACGATCGTCCCGATCCCCGGCGCCGCCGGCGCGCGGGTCAATTACGGCGTGACCGCCGCCCGGGCTCTGGCCGAAGGGCTGATCGACGGGTTCTGGGCGAACGGCATGGGGGCGGAACTGGCCGTCCGGAGCGGCACGGGCATGGTGCTTCTCGATCCCCGGCGCGGCGGCGGGCCGGCCGACTGTTTCGATTACACGACCGCGATCGTGGCGACGACGGACCGGCTGATCGAACGGACGCCGGAAGCCGCCGTCGGCATGGCCCGCGCCGTCGCCGAGGCGCAGGCCTTGCTGCGCGACGATCCCCAGGTGGCGACCCGTATCGCCGGAGCGCTGTTCCCGCCTGCGGAAACCGGCTTGATCGCCGAACTGGTCCGGCGCGACCTGCCGTTCTACGATGCTCGCCTGCCGGAGCGGTTGGTCGCCGGCATGATCGCCTTTTCCCAGGAGGTGGGCATTGTGTCCGGTCCGATCCCATACGACAGGATCGTCGCGGTCAGCGTCCGGAAGGCGGTGTGAGCCGGGTTAGGCGATCATGAACCGCGTCGTTCCGCCGCTGCGGCCGGCTGGAGGCGTTGCGCACCGAAATGGGCGAGCGGCTGAAGGGATTCAAGGCGGAACTGGACGGCGATGCGGCGGCCAGCCAGCGCCGCAAGCTCAAGGCCCGCGGGTCCGCGGCGGTCGAGCGCGAGGAGTACTGCCGCACGGCTCTGGTGCGGGTGCGCGAACTGGAACTAGAACAGGAGCGGCACGCCAAGCGCGACCGCGACTGACCTGACCTTGCCCCCGTGCAGCGCCTCCCATAGTGCCTGAGTTATGCCGCCAACGTTTCCTGCTGGCGACGCCAATTTTCCTCGAACGCCATCGGGCTTGTGTAGCCCAGGGTAGAATGCATTCTGTTCCGGCTGTAGAAGGTCAGCCAGTCAACAACCTCAACTTTGGCCTGGCGCCGGGTCTCGAAGTGCATGCCATGCAGGCGTTCAACCTTCAACGAGCCGAAAAGCGTTTCCGTCACCGAGTGGAAGCTTCGCTGACCCTGACGGGTTCCCAGCAATTGCCCCTGCGGCTCATTGGTCCGCGTATGCCGTAGCGGCGCAAGGTCGCTTGGAAATCGGTACTGGCATATTGCGATCCTTGATCCGAATGGAAGATCAGACCTTTCGCCGGCTGCCGCCGGAACCATGCCATGGTCAGGGCGTCGATCACGAGGTGTCGTGTCATGCGCTCGCCCGTCGCCCAGCCGACCACTTGCCGGCTGAACAGGTCGATGACGACGGCCAGGTACAACCAGCTTTCCTGCGTAGCAATATACGTGACGTCCCCGGTCCAAACCAGATCCGGCCGTTCCGGCTGGAAGTTACGGTTCAGCAGGTTGTCCGAGACTGGTAAGCCATGATTACTGTCGGTCGTCGCTTTGTATTTCCGCTTTGACCGCGCCCGAATGGCGTTGTCGTGCATCATCCTGCGCACCCGTTCCTTACCGACCCGAAAGCCTCGGTGCCGCAGCTCACGCCAGATCCGACGCCATCCATAGGCGCCCGCCTGGTTCGGCATGGATCGCCTTGATGTGGGTCAGCAGGGCCATGTCACTGACGCGCCCCACGTCCTTGTCGGGGATTCTTGTCCGACGCAGGTATTGATGAAATCCTCTGGCACTGACATCCAGGACAGAGCGTTCTATCGAGACAGGCCAGTCCCGTCGGTGCCGCTCGATAAAGGCGTACTTCACAGCGACTCCCTGGCGAAGTACGCCGCTGTTTTCTTAGATGCCGCGCTCCATTTTCACACGCGACAATTCTGTTCGTAGACGACTGATTTCCACCTGTTCAGCACTGACTGCCGGTGTAGCAGAACTTTTCAACCCACCGTTGCCCGCTGCCTTGGCCCAGATATGTAGCGTCTGCTCCGACAGGCCGAGATTCCCGGCGACCATCGCCACCCGCTCGCCACCGGTGACCAGACGAACGGCCTCTTCCTTGAACTCCAGCGTGTAGCGTGCCCTCGTTGATTTCGTCATTCCGCCTCCATCCTCTCGCCGAACTTACCCGGCTATGGGAGGCGCTGCACGGGGGCAAGGTCACATCGGCGTGAACGATGGACAGCCGTGTTCGTCACTCCACCTCTTCCCCAACCACCGGAGCAGCCGGCACGACCAGGATCTTGTCGATCCGGCGGCCGTCCATGTCCATCACCTCGAAGCGAACACCATGATGTTCGAACGACTCCCCGGGTTTCGGAACATGCCCAATGCCGTGAAGGACGAACCCGGCGATGGTATGATAATCGCCGCCTTCCCGCAGGTCGCGAACGCCGAGCACGTCTTCGAACTCATCGACCGGCATGGAGCCATCCACCAGCCAGGATCCGTCGTCGCGCCGGATCGCATCAGCCTCGGCGGCTTCTCCCGGCTCGGGCAAGTCGCCGGCGATGGTCTCCAGGATGTCGGTGATGGTGACCAGGCCCTCGACGCTGCCGTATTCGTCCACCACGATCGCCATGTGCAGGCCGGACCGCTTCATCATGTCGAGCAGCTTCAGGATCGCGGTGCCGTCATGGACCACCAGCGGTTTGGCCGCGACCGTGGCGAGATCGACCGCCTTGCCCTGGAAGGCGAGTTCGAGCAGGTCCTTGTTGTGGACGATGCCGACGATCTCATCCAGTTCGCCCCGGCAGACCGGGAAGCGCGAGTGCCCGGAGGTGCGGATCTCGTTGATCATGTCTTCCTGGCTGTCGCCGACATCGAGCCAGACCACGTCCGGCCGTGGCGTCATGATGGTGCGTACGGTTCTGTCCGCGAGGCGCAGCACGCCGTCGATCATCTCCTTCTCACGCGGATCGAACACGCCCGCCTCGGTACCTTCGCTGATCATGGACCGAACCTCGTCCTCGGTCACGGTCTCCTCACGTCCGCCATGGAGACCGAGCAGGCGCAGCAGGAGATCGGTCGTCGTTCCCAGGAGCCAGACGAAGGGAGCCGTGATGCGCGACAGGGTCCTCATGGGACCGGCGATGATCGAGGCGGTGCGCTCGGGCGCCCGCAACGCGATGCGCTTGGGGATGAGTTCGCCGAGCACGATCGACAGGTAGGTGATCGCGACGATGACGGCCACGTAGCCGCCCGCCTCGCCGTAACCGCCAAAAATCGGAAAGCTGTCCAGCCACGTCCCGAACCGTTGGCCGAGGGTGGCGCCGCCGTAGGCGCCGGCGACGACGCCGACCATCGTGATGCCGATCTGGACCGTGCTGAGGAACCGGCTCGGGTTGTCGATCAGGCGCATCGCCGCCCGCGCGCCGTGGACACCCTGGTCGGCCATGCCCTGGAGCCGTGCCTTGCGCGAAGACACGACGGCAAGTTCCGACATCGCGAACACCCCGTTCAGCAGGGTCAGCGCGATGATGATGACGATCTCAAACATGAAGGGATCCGGGGACAGAGTGAATGGGAACGGTCAGGTGAAGACCAGCACGACGGAACAGGCATAGAGGGCGAGCACCAGCGCGCTCTCGAAGCCGATGTTGGCGATCCCCTGCTGCTGGCGCCGCAGCATGCCGAGCAGCAGGATGCCGGTCATCAGGATGGCCAGGACCGTGGTGAAGACGTTCTCGTCCGTGAACCGGTGGTAGATCGAGCCGGAGCGGTAGAAGATGTCGGCTGCGGCCAGGAACAGCACCTCGAAGGCATTGCCGCCGATGATGTCGCCGACGGCCAGGCTCACGGCGCCGATCCGGACCGCGGCGATGGCGGTCACCAACTCCGGCAGGGAGTTCGACACTGCCGTGAACACGGTGCCGACCGCCGTCTCCGACAGGCCGGTCAGGCCGACCAGGGCGATGCTCGCCTCGCCGATGAGGTATCCCGCGACCGCCGTGATCGCGGCATAGGCCGCGAACAGCATCCACAGCCTCGACGTCGCGCGACGATCCCCGCCCTCATCGGCCTCTTGGGCCTCGTCCTGCGTGTAGTCCGTCATCACCGGCGACCACATCGGGTCGGCCTTCACCCGCGACAGCAGCTTCAGGCCGAAGCCGTACATGACGAACAGAACGATGGTGGCGGGATGGACGCCGAGGATCGTGATCTCGGGCGACGCCATCGCCAGCAGCGGGATGGTCAGCATGGTGACGAGCAGCGTGCCCTGGACCAGGCCGGTCACGGAGGCGGCGGCGTGCTCCAGGTTGGCCCGCCGGTACACCAGGTCGGCGACCGCCAGGAACGTCGTCTGGGCGGTCAGGCCGCCCACCGCGTTGCCGATGGCCAGCCCCGCATAGCCCTCGCTGGCGGTCGTCATGGAGGTGATGATGCCGGGCAGCGAGGTACTGCCGCCGACGAACAGGGCGCCCGCGATGATCTCGCCCATGCCGGTCCGGTCCGCCAGCGTGTCCGCGACGCCGGCCAGTTTGGCGCCGGCAAACGCTATCGCCAGGGCACAAGCCACGAAGATGCCGATCACCGCGGCGAGAGAAAAATCCGTCAGGTCAAGAAGCACCTCAGCCGCCCCGGGGAGTACTGGAAGTCTGTTGGCGGCACGGTCTGTCGGCTGCCTCGGCAACGGGTTGCGGCATCGATGGACTCCTGCTGAGAAGAACCGACTCGGCTGTAGTGACACTCCAGGACATGAACGGGTTCCTCGACGGGGACACGGAATGCGAACTGGGGGATATGGCTCGGCGAAGTCATGCGGTCGGCGAGCCGCTCATCCACCGGTCCGCCAGGTTCCTGAGCAGGCTCGTCTGCTGGCGCTGCCGGCGAGCGGAAACCCAGTACGCCCCCCAGGTCAGGCCGACGACCACGATCCAGAAGGCGCCGAGGTAACGCCAATCGGCGCCGACCACGAGGAGGAACAGGACGATGAGCGTGGCAGCCGCGACCACGACCCAGCAGACCATGCGGCTCCGCCGGAAAGCGAGTTCGTCACTCCGCTCGAATTCCTCGGCCAGCTTCTGGATCTCAAGGGCGACTTCCCTGTGGGCCTCTGATCTCGAATCCATGTTTTTCTCCGGTACGGGTGGACCGTCTCAGGTGAACAGGCCGCCGGTGACGTCCAGGGCGGCCCAGCCGATCGCGTAGATGGCGGCCGACATGGCTGCCAGGGTGACGGCGGACAACGCCAAGGATGCGGCAACGACAGCACCGTCGCGCTGAAGAATCCCGAAGCCGATGCCCGCGATGCACAGCGCCGGCGCGATGTTCCCGAAGGGAATCGGCAGGGCCAGCATGACGGTCAGCAGCAGGCACGCGACCCCGAACAGCCGCCCGAGGTCCGTCCATTCCGGCATGCGTGGCCGGGAGAACTTCTCGAGCCATTCCAGCCATCCGGCCGCTTTGGAAATGCCGGCCTCCAGCCAGGACCGCTTGATCGTCCTGCGCCTTATCCAGCCCGGCAGTCTGCGTCCGGTCCCGAAAAGGACGAGCCATACGGATACGATGGCCAGCGGAATGGCGACGACGGCGGTCAGGCCGACGATCGGCAGCGGCAGCGCCTCGGGCAGGGCGAAGAGCAGAAGCGCCAGGCCATAGACCCGCGCGCCAGCTCCATCCAGCACGTCGCCGACCGCTACCTTGTCGCCTTGGGCCTCGACGCGGACCTCTTTCAGGACCTGGGATGCAGGTGCCGTGTCGGGCTTTCCTGCATCACCGGAACACTCAAGCCTATCCATCCCATTCCCGTCTTTCAGTTCCCTCCATGCCCAATTCCTTAGCAAGACCTTTGGTGCAACGATGGGCTTCCCTTTGTTGTTCAAGGACAACCCCAGCAAAATGCCTGTGAACACAGTGCCTTCCGGTCTGTGGCTCCGCAGCAAGACTCAGGAATCCTTCATGAAAAGCATCTTGCCATCCATTCTCCTGATCGCGACAACGATCACCGCGACCTCGGCCGCGGCGGAGCAGGTCGGGGAGATCAGCACGGACTGGTCGGGTAACGATATCGTGATCGAGGCGATCACCGATCCCGAGGTCGAGGGAGTCACATGCCACCTGACATACTTCAGCCGCGGATTCATCGATCGCCTGTCCCAGGGCAACTGGTTCGAGGACCCGTCGAACTCGTCGATCGCCTGCCGCCAGACCGGCCCGGTCGTCGTCGGGGACATCGAGACCGACGAGGATGGCGAGGAGGTCTTCTCGGAGGGCAGAAGCCTGATCTTCAAGTCCCTGTCCGTCCGGCGGATCTACGACAAGGCGAACAACACCCTGATCTACGTCTCGTACTCCCGTCAGATCCAGGAAGGCAGCGCCAAGATGGCGATCTCGACCGTGCCGTTGTTCGACGAGCAGGTATCCTGGGCGGAAGGGCGCCCGGATTAGCATGGCCTCACATCCTTCTTCGGGAGAGACATCAGGAGCTCCCGGGTCCTGCTTCCACTCGAGTGCAGGGCGGTGAGGTCCCTGGGAACACTGATGTTGTCGTCCGCCGAACGCCGGATCATGTCGAGTTGCTCGAGGAGGGGCTGGCGTTGTTCGTCGGAGCGGACATAGGGAGCAAGCGACCCGATCGCTTCCGTGAGCCGGATGAGCACGGCCGCATGGCCGCTTCCGGCCTGCCGGATCTGATCGAACGCGGCTCCGACGATGCTGTCATATCCGGCGATATCCCGTACGACCCGGGGCCTGCCGCTGTCATCCAGCAGGACTGCCGGTTCCAGGTCGCGTTCGAAGATGTGACCGAGCGATGAGGAAAGGCTGTCGATCACGGCCAGTGCGGTGAACACGTCGTTGATGCCGGGGGACAGGGCTCGGGTGGCCATCTCGACAAGCTGCCGGATACCATACTCGATGTCCTGGGTCGGAGTCCGCTCCGAGCCCAGGATGAAGGCGTCGCGGATTTTCCGGCATGTCTCGTCCGTCCCGGCTGCGGTTGAATGAAGCGCCACGTGGCGGCCGCGGCCGAGAATGTAATGGCCGGGGCGGACCTCCAACCGGATCAAGGCATCGTTCTCGCTGGCAGCTTCAACCAGTGCCTCCAGATCGATGCTTTGCAGATAGCCGTCCCGACCGAGCGGAACCCACACGAAGTCATGGGTCGGCCGAGGAATATCAGGACGGGCCTCGCTCTTCTCGGGCAGCAGGAGCTTCGTCACCTCCATCAAATCCCCCGCCACGTTGCGAACCACGTTGTCGTAGATGATGGACCGGGCCAGCTTATGGACGAAGAACAGCAACACGAACAGGCACAGCACCGTCAGCGCCGTTCCCGTCGTCACCGCCAGATGCGGGACACTGTCCATCCGGTCGCCGTCGATCGTCCGGAAGACGATTATCAGGTACAGGATGTCCGCCAGGAAGAGGCCGAGGACCGCCTGCGTCTGGCGGTCCTGGATGAAGTTGCGGATCAGCCTGGGGCCGATCTGCCCGGCGGCCAGGGTCAGCACGACCATGGTGATGGAGACCACCAGCGAGAACATGGTGATCATGCCCGACAGCAGTGTGGAAACCAGCTCGCGGGCGTTTTCGGTGTCGCCAGCGTAGAGCAGCCAGTACTCCACCATATCGTCGGGAACGTCGGCTCCCCAGGTCAGCAGCAGGATGGCGAAAGCGACGGCAACCACGCCCATGAGCAGCGGGATGAACCACAGGCTGGTCCGAAGCCAGTCCAGATAATACCTGACGCGCTCCCTCATTCCGGCTCGCCGGCCTCCTCGCGGCCCTCCCTGATCGATCGCTCGGCATCCTGGAGATCGTCCGGGTCCGGGGCCGGTTCGGCCTGGACGGCGGCGGCGCCGGGCCGGTGACACAGGGACACGTAGACGGGAAAATGGTCCGATCCGATGCCGGGCAGCACCTTCAGGTCGAGCAGGACGAATTCCTCCTCGAAGAAGACGTGATCGAGGGGCCAGCGCAGGAGCGGCCAGTGGGCGTTGAAGGTAGGGTAAAGGCCCCGGCCGATGCGCGGGTCGAGGAGGCTGCTGATTTCCTGGAACTGCCGTGTCGTGCGGGACCAGGCGACATCGTTCAAGTCACCGGCGACCACCGCCGGGAGAGGGTCCCGATGGACTTGGCGGCCGACCAGCAGGAGTTCGGCGTCGCGCTCCTCCGTATCGTCGAGCGGCGGCGGTTTGGGATGGACGCCGTGAAAGTCGATCTCTTCGCCTGAGCGGAGTTGCACGCGGGTCACGATGGAGGGCACATAGTCCTCCAGCAGGAAGCGGACCCGGGGATCGACCAGACGCAGCCGTGAAAGCAGGTGCATCCCGTAGCTGTCATCCTGGGGATGGGCCACGACATAGGAATATTCCGACCAGAGCCTGGTGAGTTGCAGGTCCCACCAGCGGTCGGTTTCGAGCAGAAGGACCATGTCCGGCCCGAGTGCCCGCACCAGCTTCAGCACGGGTTCAGCGTTCTCATTGCCCATCAGCAGTTGGCGACCAGGATGCTAAGGCGCGATGCGTCGTCGCAGGATCGCACCTGGATTGCCTCGACCTCATGCAAGGGTGTGTAGGGATAGATGCGCCATGCCTGGTAGACGGCCGCGATGCCGAGTGCCGTCAGGACAAGGGCGGTGAACGGCTTGCGGATCGGAAAAACGGCGAGCATACCGGCGCCGACCAGGAGCAGCAGGACCAGGATCTGGGCACGGGGAAAATCCCAGATGCGGACCCACCATTCATTGCTGCGGATAAAAGGAAGCGCCGTGGCGAGCAGCAGGAGCACTCCGGCCAGGATCAGCATCAAGGCGAATATCCGCTTCAGCATGATCCAGCGCTCGTCAGGTGGCTCTTCCGTGCTGAATGGTGATCAGAAAATAAGGGCGAGAATGCCGATCACGACCAACAGGCTGATAAGAAAAATCACTCCTACCGTACCGCCTATGAACTTTAACATCTTCAATCTCCTATATTTTCTCAAAGTAAACGCAGACCTGGAACTCTCGTTCCCTCACATCGCTGCTGTCCGGGCTACCGATTGGGCCTGTCGTTGCACTCAGGACCATTCTTGATGCCGATGATGACGTTCTGGAGCCTAAGGTCCCCGGTGCGCTGCCGGCCAGCCTCTTGATGCTTTCCATGGTGATGTGCCGCCGCAGCGACGAACCCTCCGTATCGCAGGGTGTGCCCGCGAGCGAATCGCCCAGCAGGCAATCAGCGCAGCGCCTGCCATGGCGGTCACGGCCAGCCAAGGCACCTGAGCGGGACCTTTGTGACGCCTCCACGGTCTCCAGGTATCGGCCGCACTCTCCGGATCGCCGAGGTGAGGTCTTGCAGCCAGCCAGCCGATCATCCCCGCTCCCGACGGCTGGAGTGGCTGAAGGCGCCGGAGGGTCGGGCCGTCCAGCCTCTCTATGGCCGCAATCAGGCTGCCGTGATCGGCCAGCGCTTCCTCGAAGCGTTCTTCCGAACAGCCAAGGAAATGGGCAACCAGGCAATTGCGGACGGAGCGGATCGCCGCGCGGGTTTTTGCCTCCTGCTCCGCTTCGCCTGCTTCGATGGCCAAATCGCACTCGGTGTCCAATCCCATCGATCGGTTGTTGAGGTTGGAAGACCCGACCCGGAGGAACCGGTCGTCAACGATCATGACCTTGGAATGGAGGATGATGCCGCGCCCTTCCGGCGCCTGGGGAGCATAAGCCCGGAACCGGCCGTAGGGATCGGCTGCACCGAGGTCCGCCACCAGGGCGTCACGGGCGGCGTCCATCACGACGTGGTCGAACAGGCTCGGACTGCGCGGGGAGCAGACGACCACGATTTCGGGACCGTCCGGCTCGGCCAGACGCGCCTTGATCGCAGCGCCGATCTTGGAGGAGGCGAAGTACTGGTTTTCGATGTAGAGGGTGTTTCCGGCAGCGGCGATTGCTTCCAGGAATAGAGCCTCGTTCTCCCGAACTGCCGGGTAGTGCTTCCAGGCTGGTCCGGTGCGCGCAATGCCGACGGGAACGTCGGTGAGGAGCGGCGCCACGTATTCCGGCCACGGGCTTGTGCCGGGGCTTTGCCCGGGGCGCTCGGGATCCTCACCGGTCGCCCGCCGCCATCGTTCCCGCCCAAAATCGCCGAGCGCCTTCGCCACGGCACCTTCGACCATCATGGTCAATCCATGGCGGGGTTCGTGGATCGCGCCGGACGGCAAACGCCGACGAGGGTCCTGATCCAGATGGGCCGACGTGTCCCAGCGCTCGGTCGAGAAGTCGCCGCCGCTGCAGAATGCCACCATGTCGTCCACGACAAGGATCTTTTGATGATGACAGGCGCCAACGGGATGTGAGCCGTCGAGGCGAAAGCGGATCCGGTCATCGAGCCACCCCTTTCCCCGCTGCGGGAAGCCATGCCTGGAGGCCGTGATCGGCAGAGCCGCGTCCCAGATCAGCAAGCGGATGTCGAGTTCCGGCCGCTCACGGGCGAGCGTATTGAGCAGTGAGCCGATTTCGACGGATGATTGGGGATTCTCATCTCCGGGATTGAGGCAGGTCCGAGGATCGAACATCCAGCCGATCAACAGAATGGATCGCCGGGCCTGCTCCAGAACCGCCTTGACGGCAGTGAAGTAGGTTGCATTGTCGAGCAGGAGCGCCATGCGGCTTGCGCGCTCGATACGCCAGCAGGTACTGCCCGGCCGCAGCAAGGCACCAGGGCTACCCGGCGCAAGCGGCCGGGTTCTATAAGGCACAGGAATCTCCGAAGCACGTGTGCGTCGGACAACGTTCAGGATCGGCCGCCCGCGTATATTTCGAGGCACTGGTCATTTCGGCACTCCGAGAGCGATGACATCATCCGACGGATGCCGGAAGCGGGTGGCTTCCACCCGCCCTGTCCAACAACCTAGAAAATCAGGGCGAGAATGCCGATCACGACCAGCAGGCCGATGAGAAAGATCACCCCCACCGTACCACCCAGAACCTTGAGCATCTTCAATCTCCTGCGTTCGCAGCGTTAGAAACACGGCCCTGGGGCCGTGTTCCGCTTCTTCCGTCGCGATAGGATCTACTTGTCGGTCTTGTCCTTGCCGGTCAGGGCGTCCTTGATGCCGCCGATGGCGTTCTGGATCTTACCCTCGCCTTTGTCGGCCTTGCCCTCGGATTGGAGCTTGCTGTCGCCGGTCAGGTTGCCGGCCCCCTCCTTGACGTCGCCCTTCATCTTCTTCATCGAGCCTTCGGTCCGATCGTCGCTCATTGTCTGCTCCTTGCTGGATAAAAAAACTTGGCGAGCAGGATAAGGACATCGGCAGTCCGTGATCGGTTCCAAAAAAATGCGAGCTCGATCCAGAACATGATGCCGGCACGCGTCGTGACATTCAGCGACATCCACCTGCAATTATTTTGGAACCGTCTCGCGGAACAGGGTGTCTATCCCTGCAAGGTCCACACGGCTGCTGTCGGCGACCTGTTCAAACCATCGTTTCCGGAAGCCGGTGCGCCCCATGCCGGGTCCAATCTGGCACCTGGATCTTGCGAATACCGGCAACCTGATTTGGGGAGAAATCTCATGAAACGACAATCCTGGATCCCATTCGCCGTTGGCGGCGCGATGCTCAGCCTCCTGCTTGGGGCCTGCGACAACAATTCCGAGCCCGAAACTCCTCCCGCGGGATCGCCGCCGGCCGAGACGTCACCGCCCGCGAACCAGTAGCACATGGTAGAGCGCGGACAGGGGGAAGGCATGGACGAGACGGAATGGCTGATCGCACGAGAGGCACCGGGCTTGCGGCGCTACGCGCGGGCCCTGGTCAGGGACCGCGACCGCGCTGACGATCTGGTGCAGGAGTGCCTGGAGCGCGCCCTTCGCAAGCAGCATCTCTGGCAACGCACCGGAAGCATCCGCGGATGGTTGCTGAAAATTCTGTACAACGTCCATATCAATCTGGCCAAGCATCACCAGAACGCGCCGCAGACCACTTCGATCGAGGATATCAGCATTGCCCAGCCGGCTCGCCAGTTCGGGCACCTCCAACTTCAGGAAATGGCGCGTGCCCTTGACGAACTCCCCGACCTCCAACGCGAGACGCTGCTGCTGGTCGTTCTGGAAGGGCTGAGTTACGAGGAAGCCGCCTGTGTGCTCGATGTCCCGGTCGGGACGGTCCGGTCCCGCCTGTCCCGCGCCCGCGAGACTCTGCAGTCCCTGAACCTCGCTGAGGTGCGCCCCGTCGCCTTGAGAAGGGTGAAGTGATGGATGATTACGATGACATCAACGATCTCGACCTGCATGGATACATAGACGACCGCCTCGACCCACCGCGACGTCGGGCGGTCGAAGCATACCTGGACCAGCACCCGGACAAGGCGGAGTGGGTCCGGCGATGCAGGCTTCAGAGCGAGGCGATGCGGGCGATCTACGGCCCTGTCGCCGAGGAGCCTCTGCCCGGCCGGCTGGCCTCGGTGTTCAAGTCGGGGCGGCCGGCCCGCTTTCCGGGGCTGGTCAGGCGTATGGCGCCGCTGGCGGCAACTCTTCTGCTGGGATGCGGACTAGGGTGGTCGGCGGGTGAGTTCCTGCCGCGGGCCGAGGCAACGACCCCGGTCTTGCGCGAAAGCGTGTCGCTCGCCCATACCGAAGCAGCACGGGCAATCGTGGCGGACCACACCGCACCCTCCTCGGAGTTGGTGCAGCGGCCGATCAACTGGGTCGAGCAGGCGAGCATGGTTGACCTGCAGGTCCCGGATCTGAGCCGATACCGGTTCAGCCTGATGGGCAGCCAAGTCACCGCGACGACCAACCGGTCGCAGGCGGCCCAGCTCTCCTACAGGGACGATCAGGGACGGCGGCTGACCTTGCAGATCCAGCCCCGCCTTCCCGAGCCGGATCCCGAGATCGTGACCGAGAAGCGCAACGATGTTCGGGTTGCCTACTGGGCCGACGGTCCCCTGATGTACGTGATGGCGAGCGATCTGCCGCGTGACGAAACCTTGGCGGTCGCCCATGGGCTGAACCGGTCGATCCGGAAAATGCCGCCGCCGGAAACCGAAGCAGAGTTCGGCCTCGCCGAGCGGGTACGGTCGTTCTTCCAGATACGCGGATAGGCGGAAAGCCCATCTGCAGTGTCAGTGATGCCTTGGCTCATCGCCCAAGCCCGGCTGAAGGCCGGGCCTGACACGCCCCGACATTTCATTAATCCATTTTGGCTCGTGCAGCCAAGAGGGGAAGCTATTGCCCCGGTGCTGCACGCGACGAGCAAGACCGATGCCATAAATGCGCGAAGGAGGAACCATGCGAACGAACCTGATGCTGACGACCGCGCTTGCCCTTACTCTGGCGGCGCCCCCCATCGTCCTGGCGCAGGATGAGGACAGGACAGGATCGCAAGGCGCGCAGATCCAGGTCGAGCAGTCCCGTCCCGAGGTGGAGGCCGCCACCGTCCCGCCGCCAAGGTCCTGACAGCTGAAGGAGGGCGATATGAAGGTGCTGCACCGCACGGGCATTCCTGTATTGGTTCTCGTCCTCGGCCTCTTCAGCGTGGCTTCTTCGGCTCAGGGACTGGATATACTTGACCCCGCTGGTCCGGAGCGATCCGAGGGGACGCATCCTAGGGATCGTTTCAGCACGACGCCACAAAGAGTCAGGCCGGGCTTCGACGGTGATGCTCCGGCGGACGAGAGGATAAGATCCGGCGACCGCCCCCGCGAGTTGGATTGGCCACCGTCCCGGTCCTGGCTGGGCGATCCCTGAGAGCAGGTGAAACCGACATCCCGCTCAGGGGGCCGGTGATCCAACAAGTATATATGATGTTGATCTTGACAGCATGTAAAGGAAAGAAAGATGTTCAGTGTGTTCGGCAAAGGTCTCGGATTCATCTTCCTGGTCGGGTTGACGACCGTCGGTGTGCTGAGCGTGGTTTTCCCGCGCGGTGCCAGGAAGGCTGCGACAGCCGCGTATGACCTGGAGGATGACCAGGACGCCCGACGTATCAACCGGGAGAGTGTTTAGCGCGAGCCGAGCCAGCGGCTGGATTGGTAATCGGAGCGGCGACCGGGAGGGATTGAGTTTGCCAGTGATCGGCCGTTCATCCGCCCTGGTCATCCTGGCCATCATGGTGGCGCTGGCGGGTGGGTGGCTGCACCGGTATTTCCGCAACGTTGAGCAAGCTGAAGATGCTGCCCGGACGGTAACTGATTTTCATGGGCAGGCATACTCGGCCGCAGGCTTCAAGACCGTCCTGCATGGCTTTGATCCGGATGACATCATCATGCGGCCGTACGATTGGCTCCGGCCCGACCAGATCGCCCGGATCGACGCGGTCTACCGGGAAAAGGCGATCGGAGCCGGGTACCTTGCACCGGACGGCAGGGACCTCGGCACCGTCGAGCAGGCTTATGCCTGCCAGCCGATCCTTTCCTTCGCCCTGAAATCAGGGAGTCCGCCCGGCCCAGATCCCATCCAGGCCGTCGATGGAATAGGTGCAGACGCATATTTCGGAAGCCAGTTCCTCACTGAAATCGAGAACTTCGCCGCCTCAGCGGCGGATCCGATCTTACGGACCTGTGCGAAGGTGTATCTCGAGGCCGGCTTTCTCGACAGTTATGGAATTGAATGACGCACTGGAGACAGATCGGTATGTCCGAGAGTATCTGGAGGTCAGCGAACCGTACGATGAAGTCAGCATGTCCGCTCCAAAGACATTCTTCTGAAGTGGTTTGCGCACAGACCGAGGTCCATGGAGCCCAGGTCCTGTGATGCTCCAGCACCGATACACGACAGCCATCCCGTTCCTGTGCTTTGTCGTGCTCTTGTCGGCGGCAGCGGATGCGGACGCGGACTGCCTTATCCGTTTCGGCTGGAGCCGGGGCGAGCCCTACGCTTATCGGATCTATGGTGATCGTCTTGTCGGACTGGATGCGGATATGGCTGGGATGATCGCCGAGGAGGCGGATTGCCAAGCGGTGTTTTTCGAGTATTCCCCCAGCAGATTGCCGGAGGCTCTCGCGAGCGGGCGCATCGACGCCGCCATCCTGGGAGATGCGGCCATGCCCGATGTCCCGACCATCTGGGCATCCGCATCATACCGGATCGAGAAGGTGCGTCTGTTTAGTCGAACCGGACAAGGAGTCTCCGGGAACAACGTCCTTGATCTGCTCAGGAAAGGATATGCCGTGGCTGTTCCCAAAGCATTGTCCCCCGACCAGACCACAACCCTCGTCAAGAAGGATCCGGTGCTCCGATCCAGGTTGAGGGAGGTGGCGGATGAAGCGGAGGCGTTCTCGCTGCTGACAACGACCCATGTCGAAGTTGCCGCTCTAGGTGAAACGAAGGTCGTTCAACTCGACGGCGGATCGGCTACCGCCAGGACCGTCGAGCCGCTGAACGTAACCATAGCCGAGCGCCGGGTCAGTTTGGCCCTGAGCCGCAGAACGGTGGATGCGGACCTGAAAGCCCGGATAAATAAAAGCATCCGATCCCTGCGCGACCGCGAGGAATTCATGTCGGTGGCGGAGATCTACGTCGCCGCTGCTCAATCGAGACCTCCAGCGGACTGACCGCACATAATCTTCTCCCATAGGTCCGACCTATACGGAAGGTCCGCTGGCAGCTGAGGCCGAGGTAACGCCGGGAAGAGCGGGGCGGCACCCTTCCCGGTACTCCTTGCGGTCTCAACTCATTGGGTTTGCTGACGAGGATCGTCCTCAGGATTGAGATAGGTCAGCGACCACGGTCCGACGGTGCTGATCTCGATGACGGTTTCCTCGTCGGCATAGATGAAGTGCCGGGTTCCCGGCTCCAAGCCGAAGAACGTGCCGGCAGTCAAGGATTGAGCCTTGGCCTCGTCCGCCACCTCTCCCATGCCCAGCTTGAACGTGCCTGACAGCACTGTGACAAGCTCGGGCTTGGGGTGGGTATGCGGCGGAATATGATACTTGTCCGGAAGTTTCAGTCGCAGAACGAACGGACCTTCCTGGCTCGGGTCACCATACAGCAAGGCGGCCTCGGCGCCCTGCGGCAGTATCGGCGGCGCCGCGGTCCATGGGACCTCCTGCGGCGTGACGATGGTATGGCCTTCCTGGTGCGTTGTCGTTTGAGCAACGGCCGTTGGAGCGGCTCCGATCAGAGCCAGAATGCTGGCGGATACCAGTGCGGTTCTCATGACCTATTCCCCTTCTGTCTGAACCTCCTGCTATTGGGCGGTGACGACCGGCCCCGAACCTCGGTTCACCAAGGCTTATGACCCGGTGCGGCCTGCGGAGTGTTGTTGCTCATCATCACCCTGCTATAAAACGACAAAGCTAACCTGCAAAGAGTTCCCAATTATTTTTTCAAAGATGGCCCAGAAACTGACCGGGCAATCAGAATGCAGCTTCAGAGAAGCTGCGCGACGATGTGTAAAGCGTTGTCTGAAGCTCTACAGTTCCGCGCCCCATCCCTTTGATGCCAGGTGAGTCATCGGCGATATCCGACAGCATCGCTCCTGTGATCGGTCAATCCGGCATCTCAACCGTGATCCTCCAGGTTCCCCAGGAGCCGGACATCGGGATTGGGCAGGGGAATGCCGTTTCGCCGGAGCGCATCGATCACCGTGATCTGAACCGCCGACAGGGCGTTCGCAAAGTCCGACCGCCGGGAATCCGTCCAGAAGGCGACATCGAGTTCGACGTCGGCCGACCCGAGCTGGCGGACCCTGACCGTCACCGGCCTTTCCGCCAGGACCCCCTCGGCGTCCGGTACCGCGGCGCGGATCACCTCCGCGGCCCGCTCCAGATCGACATCGTAGCCGAGAAAGACGGTAATGTTTCCACGGCGCAGGGGGGCCGCCGTGTTGTTGATGATGCGCGAGGTGAACAGCTCCGCATTGGGCACCATCACGACCCGGCCGTCATAGGTGCGGATCTCGGTAGCGCGGAGGTGTATGCGCTCGACGTTCCCCTCGCTGGATCCGACGATGATCTGATCGCCGAGCTGGAACGGTCGGAGCCAGAGGATCAGCAGGCCGCTGACGAAGTTGGAGATGATGTCCTTCAGGGCAAAACCCAGGGCCAGACCGGTCAGCCCAAGCCCGGTGACGACGGTTTCGGGATCGAACCCGAGGGCATCGGTCGCGACCACCAAGCCGATGGCCCAGATCGCATAGTAGGACAGCTGCCGGATCAGGTTCTCCACCGTCAGGTCGGAGATGACCAGCCGGAACACCAGGCGCAGCAGGTATCGCGTGAGGCTCGCCAGCGCCCAGAACAGGCCGACCACCAGCAATGCTGCCAGGAGGCGGGGAACCAAGCGGATCGCGGAGTCGCCCAGCCGCAGGAACGCCGTTTCGACGGATGACCGCACCTCGGCGCCGAAACGCCCGCCGAACCCGAGGCGCCGTTCCTGGGCCCGCGTCAGGGCGTCGTCAACAGCCTGGGCCCACTCCGCGGCAAGGGCCTCCACTGATGTCAGGTTGTCCTGGGCATCCGTTTCCGTGACGGTGACGACCGGTACTCCCGCGACGATCACGGAGCGGCCGGGGGTTTCGCCGGTGCTCGCTTCCACGCGGGCCGGCGACAGAACCTCCGGCCTTTCGAGCAAGCTCTCCAGGCGCGCCTCGACGTTGCGGACACGGCTGCGCGCATCCAGGGTGTCCGTCGGGCCGAGACGCAGGACCGCCTGACCCTCAAGGCGCACGGTTGCGCGCTCCCCCTGGGCCGCCGCCATACCGAACGACGTTGCCAGCAGCAAAACCATGACCAGGCCGAAGGCTCTGATCCCACACCGGCAACCTCGACCGTGACGTCGGACCCAGGGCATCCTGGTCACCACGTCCAGTTTCGGCGTCCCACGGTCGGCGTCCGACCGGTCAACAGGAGCCAGGTTACCAGCAGACCCAATCCGCTGCCGGCGGCAAACCGCCCCACCGTCTGTCCGGGTGGCACGAACCAGACCCGCAGTTCGCCGGACGGATCGGCCGGCAAAGTCACGGATACCAGCACGCCGAGATGGCTCTCGACCGGCAGCGGTTGGCCATTCAACTCCGCCCGATAGCCGGGATAGGCCGCGCGGGCTAGGATCAGCCGTCCCCCGTGGTAGGAAGAGCCGGCCCCCAGGACATGACTTTCCTCCATATCGGACACGATCAACGTCCGGTCCACCGTTACCCCGGGGGGCAGCCATGACAGGTGGCCTGGTTGTGATGGAAGCGGCTCACGACGCCGGAACTCCGTCATGGAGCGCCCTTCACCGGCCATGATCCAGCCCCTGGGCTTATGCGCCAGGAAGGCATCCAGGTGATCGTCGCGGCTAACGACGATCCGGTCGATGCGGGCCAGATCAGCCAGATCCAGGCCGGTTTCCGCGTCATGCCGGAACAGCTCGACGGCGGCATCCGGGCAGGTCCAGCCGAACAACCCCATGCACAGGCGCTTCGCCAGGCCCCTGGGCGATATCGGCGAATAGCCGTTGATCATCTCGCCGCCCTGGAACAGGAACGCGTTGCCGGATGTAGCCTCTTCCATGATCTCGGTCCTCTCCCGGTCCACGTAGCCGGTCAGTTGCAGCGCCAGCTCCCCAGTCGTCACTTCGTTCTCCGCCGTGAAAGGCGGGCGCTCCGGAAGAGCCATTTTGCCCAGAACGTTATTGTGGGGCCAAGCGACATGGGTGGCGACCGTGAAGCACAGGGAGGACGCGATCAGGAAAGCACCGACTGTCCTGCCGTTCCTCCGGATCATGACCGGCAGCCCAAGAGAGAAACCGAGGTGAAGGACGAAGAACGCCGCATGGATGCGCCAGAGGTCAGGCTGCTGCTGCACCGACAGGGCGAACATGACGAAGCTCAGCGCGGCCAGGGCGAGGCAGGTGTTGCGCAGGCTGGTTCCGGTCCGGTCTGGAACATGCCTCATCGCCCGGTCGAGCACCGCCAGGCAGGCCAGCGCCAGACAGAGGTGGAACCAGGGGAGATACCGGAACGGGTAGCGGAAAGGGCCGAGCTGATCGGGGCCCTGGGCCAGGACGGCGAAACACAGCGCCGCCCCGAATGGCAGCAGCACGGCCGGCGCGGACAGGGTGCGCCTTGTCAGGCAGATGAGGACAACGGGCAGGGCGAACCAGGCGGTCAGATAGAGCGGCGGCGTTACCGGCCGGAAGCCGGTGTAGGTGTTGAGCAGGCCGACATGCGACGGAAAGGAGAACTTCAGGAGGTCCCCCAGCAAAGCCGTATTGAAGCCCTCGTTGGAGATGCCCTGGGGTCGCACCGAGTCCTCGACCAGGGCCGCCACGGGAAGGATCGCCGGCAGCGACATGAGCACGCCGCACACCATCGACGCCGCCAATCCCGCGACTGGCATGAGGGTCCGGGTCCTGTACCAGCGCTCACCGGCGAGAAGCGCGGCCCATACGGCGATCGCGATCGCCGCCTGCGGAAAACCGGAAGTCAGCGTCAGGCAGATCGCCGCGGCTGCCGGAACCACGTGGCGCGGATCCGCCGCCGCTCTGACCAGAAACGACATGGCCCAGGTGGACCAGGCAAAGGCCACCAGATGGGATATCCAGGATGCGGCGAACCAGTACACCAGCATGTTGTTGGTGGAGACCACCAGGGCCGCCACGAGAGCCAGATCATCCCGCAGGCCGATGGCCCGGGCCAGGAAAAAGGTCCCGAGCGAGCAGACGGCAAGGTGGAAGACCGAGAAGAAGAAGGCCGCGGCCGCGGGATCCGCCATCCAGTGGATGATCCAGTACAGCAGCAGCGATACCGGATTGTAGAGGGCGTACTGGTACTCCCCGACGAGATTGCCGCCGAACCAGGATCTGAGGCTGATCGCCGGCCAGGTGCCTTGTGCCAGCTGCCCGCCGATCTCCATGAACATCGGCATGAAGTAATGCTGCATGTCATCGCGGAAGAAGAACCCGGGCTCCGCCAGGTCCGCGATGACGCCGCCCGCGACAGCCAGAAGGACGGCGAGAGTTGCCATGACGGTGCTGGAGAGGCCGCCGGAGCCGGTCCACTCCGGCAGCCTGACGATGTCCTGGTGCGCCATGACCGGCTTACCTTATTCCGTCGCCCGCGGGACCAGGCCGGTCATCACAAGCACCCTCATTCGCGCGGTATGACGCTCCCTGTTCACTCCCGCAGACGGAAGCTCCAGAGAGCGTTGATGAGGTAGCTGCCGGGCGGATAGCTGAGCGCGACCGCGAATGCCGCGATGTGGTGATCGACACGCAGCAGGTCGGTCAACGCGAAGTTCAGCACCGTGGTCAGAGCCATGAGAACGCCGGAACAGATCAGGAATCGCCGCAGATGGCGTTCGTGCCCGCTGGCCAGCCTGAACGTGAACCGGTGATGACCAACATAGGAAAACCCCGTGGCCACCAGGAGCGCCAGCACGTGTGCCGCGGCCGGAGCAATGCCGGTCCGTCCGTCCGCAAGCCCGATACTGATCAGGAGGTAGAGCAGGGTGGCGCTGCCCCCGACCAGGGCGAACCGGAACGCACTGCCAAGGGACAAGGCACGGGACCACTCGGGCTTGTGAGGGAAGTCCCGCCATCTCACGGTGCCGTCCAGATCGCGACCACGGTCTTGCCGAGATTTCGGCGCAAGAGGGGGTCGAGACGCCGGGACAGCGGTACCATCACCCGGTCCCAAAGACGGATCTGCCCGGCCGTCGGCATGCTCGATCTCAGCAGCAGGCGATTGCCCAGGGAGGCCAGCATGCCGATGCTGTCCAGGTAGAAGACGGTTTCCACCCGCAGGTCCGGCGGTTCCAGGGCAAGCAGCGATTTACGGTCGTATCGTCGGTAGTGGCCGATTTCCTGGTCGAACGCGGTGAACAGGAACTGGTGAGCCGGCGCCAGCACGATCAGGTGACCACCCGGCGCCAGACGTGCCGCGGCGCGGGCCAGTTCGTCCCGATCATCCTCGATGTGCTCGAGCACGTCGATGTAGAGGATCGTATCGAATTGATCCGCGGCACCAAGGTCGGTTAGCGTCCCTGTCAGCACGCGGCAGTGCGCCGGCAGCCGGCCCGTGTCCACCGCCTGGCGCAGCCGGTCGCTCATGGCGGGATCCGGTTCGAGGCAGACCCACTCGACCTCCCGTCCGGTGACCAGGACCTCCGTGGTTCCCCCGATTCCCGCACCGACCTCAAGGACGCGGCCGGTCACGTAGGCGCTCAGACGCATGCCCCAATAGGCCTTCCAGCGATCCGCGGACCGGAAGAGTTCAAGTTCGGAGCCGACATAGGAGAAGCTCGTGGTGTCCATGTTCCTCATCGTCTGGCAAGGGTGGTGCAATCCCGGATGAAACGCAGGGCATCCACCGCCGGGATCGTGCTGCGGGAACATCGGCTGCTGAGATTCAGGAAGACCGCGACCACGGAGAACATCACCGTCTGCGCCAGCAGGATCAGCAGGATGCCCGACACGGTGGATGCCCATCCCGGGATCGCCAGGTCCGTCAGCAGCCTGACCAGCATGACGGTCAGCAACCCCGCGCCGCAGGCGATCGCCAGGAGCACGGACAGCAGAAGCATTCTTACGAACGCGGCATCGCTGAAGGCCGAAACGGCACTCAGTCCGTGGGTTACCAGCGAGACCAGGTTCATCTTCGAGCGGCCGGCGTAACGGGTCCCGCGTGGCAGATCCAGTTTGCGGATCAACAGACGCGACTTGACCAGGGCGGCCGCCAGATGGTTCCACACATCGGGAAAGTGGACGATCCGCTCGAGCGCCTTGGCCGGGATCAGGCAGAAGTTGCCGAAATCGATGCGCCTGCCGGTGATCGCCGCGAAGATGGCCTTGTAGAGGGCGTAGAAAGCCCGGAACACCAAGCCCTCGGATCTTTGACACCGGCGGGCGACGATCACGTGGTCGGGATGGCGATGGTGCTCGCGCATCAGGGAGAGCAGGTCTTGCGGCCGGTCCTCGCCATCGCCGTCCATGACGCAGACAACGTCGAAGGTGCCTCGCCGGTGAACCTCGGCCAAGGCCGTCGCGATGGCCCGCTGGTGTCCGAGGTTGCAAACGAGGCGGACCAGTTCCACACGGCCTATGGAGTTCAAATCGCCAAGCGGTTCTTCCGGACAGGGAACAGGATCGGTCGAGCCATCGTCCACCGGCAGCACCTCGACCGATGCATTCGCCCCAGCGAGCGCCCGATCCAGTTCCCGGACCAGGATGACGAACGAGTCCCAGTCATTGAAAATCGGAATCACGATTGCGATGCGCATGGTATACCGGTCCAGCAGAATGTGTATGGCATCGTGCTCCGGTGGCTGACGCCGATCGGCGGCTTCCCGGCTGGGAGCACCCTCAGATGGTCAAGCGCGCGGGAAGATCGCGGCGTGCAGTCCTGCGCTGATGCGGTGACCGAACAACGCCGATGACGCGTATCAAGTGGATCGGTTCGAGGCCACGGTTCGATGCCGTCGATCAGTAATCGTCAGAATCCGATGAAGCCGGTGACCCACAGCAGGAGGACAAGAATTCCTGGCACACCAAGCAACCAGAGTAAGAGAGGCATCTTCAGTCTCCTAGTCGATACTCGTTCACCATCGGCTGCGGTCGCTTCATTTTGCGGTCGCGGCCGAAGGTCTTGCCGGGATAGACACCAGCCGGAAGCGGACAGTTCCATGGAATCTGAACGGCCAGCCTGATCGCCGCGGCATTTTGAGAAACTACTCGTAGTGTCAGCCCGGAATACACGGGGCCCATCACCCGGATCAGGAACGCTATAGCGGTGCCGCTGGCGGACACTCCAGGCAAATGCCCGAATACAGGCGCCCGTGATCGGGTCGGCCGGACGCATTAACATGGAAGGTATCGACAACCGCCCGGGCCACGATCGAAGCCAATCTCACGGTCAACGTTGGAACCCGCTCTCTTGAGGCCGGTTTGTCAGGACAGTTCGGACAGCCGGAGATCATGATGGGGCGAGTATCCCGAGCAGGGTTGACAGAGACAGCAGCTTGGTGCGTCGCCGGTGGCGCATTGGGCGTTACGGCAGCCTCGCTGCTCGGGCGTGCTGACTGGCGGCTTTCGCTGCTCAGCCATTTCCGGCTTCATCTCACCGCCGGATGTCTTCTTGCGCTGCCGATCGCGCGGGCGGCTGACACCCGGGGGCAGAGCGCGGTCATCGCCGCCGCCCTGGCCATGAATCTGGCCGACATCCTCCACCACGAGCTTTCCCGGTCGGGTGCCGAGGCCCGAAGCGATGGCAACCGCGGTGGGCCAGGAACGACGATCGTCTCGTTCAACGCCTTGCGCCATAATCCCGATAAAGAGAAAGCGCTCGATTGGCTCGCTCTCTGTGATGCCGATGTGTTGGTCATCCTTGAGGTCAGTTCCGACTGGCGGAAGGCACTGCTCGGACGTCTCGACCATACCTACCCTTACCGCGCGCTGGGTCCGGACAGCCAGGGTGACCAGATCATGATCCTGAGCCGCCATCCGTTACGCCGGCTGGCCAGCCACGATCAGGACGATCAGGGATTGCTGATGGTGCATGTCGCCCACCCGGGATTGCCCTTTACGCTGATCGGTGTCCACCCCGATCACGCGATCGAACGCCGAGGCCTACGCCCTCAGCGCGCCTTGCTGGAGCTTTTGGCCGAGGCGATCCGGAACACCCAGGGACCGGTTGCCGTCGCCGGCGACTTCAACACGACGCCGTGGTCTTCCGAATTCCGCCGCTTCCTTGAAGCAAGCGGACTGGATGTGCCCCTGCTGCGTCGGGGCACTTTCCCATCCAGGCTGGGCTGGGCGGGTCTTCCGATCGATCATGTCCTTGCCGGACAGGGCGTGCGCCTGAGGAAGATCGCGCCGGGACCGGACGTCGGGTCCGATCACCGTCCCGTAGTCGCCCGTCTTGAACATGGTTGAAGAATTTGGCCATTGGACTGATGGAGTCCGATCCGTACACTGTCCTCGCCAGTCTTTGGCAAAAGCCAGATCCTGGAGGGCACCTTTCAATCTGGGAGGGCTTTGATTTTGCTTATTTTCCTTGCCTGAACTCTTTCTTGACATCGTAGGGGCACAGGTTCAATCCTTGTCGCGCCCACCATACCTTCCAGTCGATTTCATTGGCTTTTTCGAATCGGTTCGCCGGAGGTTGCGCGGCAAGAGCGTCCGCCAGTCGGCGGCAGGCTCGCGCCCTTGCAGACCTCCTGATCGCTGGGTAAAGGCGAAGGGCGACATCACCATGCCCGACCCGGCAGCCAGACTGGAAGCCGCCCGCGGCTTCGCCGTCAACAAAACGCACTGCTGGCAAGCGAGGGCGGTCGCCGTGACGTGGCGCGGGACCGCCGGTCCCGGATGTGCCGATAGCCTGAGCGGCTGGCGTTCATCGACGAGACCGCCACCAACACGAGGTTGAAGCGGCTTCGGATCCGGTCGCTGCGGGGGAAACTGACGGTGGCATCGTCGGCGAGGAGCCCGGCGACCAGGACCGGTTGGTTTCCTGGATCGGCGCACCGGCGACCGTTCTGCCGTCCCTCCCCGGGGCGATGTCTGCTCAGGAAAGGATGCGGTCGTACAGGCTTTTGACCTCATCGCGAGTGGTAATGAACCACTCCGCACCGGCGCCGGCGACATGTCGGCCTTTGAAGCGGAGGATTTGGTGCAACGCCTTTTCCAGGGTCCGGCAATCATGGGTCCTGATCGTCAGCATCAGGCGTGGCCTGTCGGGCGTGCCGGTGCCGATCTGGGCAGTGACGCGCGCGGTCACATCTGAAACCGTGCTCCCGATCTTGAGGCGGTCCGGTGCGCAGCGATAGCCGTAGGCGTAGACAAACTCCGCGTCTTCGCCGATCTCGACGATATCGGTGACGTCGATGTTCTTCGCCAGAGACGCCACGGCCTGATCGTCGCTTTCGCCGGCTTCAGGTTCCGGATCGAATGCGACGGGATCGAGCTTGAGCTTGAGCACCTCTCTCGGGATTTCCGCGCCTTGGGTAACCTCATCCTCCGAGAAACCAGCTTTCGGAGCGTGCGCCAGCACCTCCGCCATGAGCCTGACGGCCCGCAGGCGCTGGTTGTCGTCGTCCGCGGTGTAGAACAGCGCTCTCCCTCTGCTGAACTTGGCGCGCTGACCTGCAAGTTTGTTGGCCACTGCCTGAAAGTCTCCCTTGTAGATATTCAACTCGAAGGATCGTGTCCCACCTTGACCAGGCGCATCCGATACCGGCGGCGGCTGAACCGCCTGTAAGATCGATAGTCGCGTCCGGTTTGGCTGTTTGTTCTTGAGCGGCGATAGTCGGTACGACAATAGCAGCGCCCTGGAGCGCTTCAAAGATGAACTGTGCCAGCGCTGCGGTTGAGCCGTATCTGTTCATGCTTTCTCAAGGTCAACATTATTTATTTGGTACATTGATATTCACCCCGGCCCCATACCAATCAAGATAAAACAGGAAAGATAATAAATGCGAGAAAAAATCGCCGATACGGGTTCTTTTTATTCTGAAATATCGCGAAAACTCCGAACCATATACGAGTATGGCGATATCTTGTTACCGTATCATCTGAGGTTTGCCATGAATTGATTTTGCGCCATTTACGAACCAAGGGGACTTCCGAGACCGGAGGTACGGGTAAGCTGGTCAGTGTACGGGCCCGGACAGGCTGCCGTGCGCGCGTACGGATTGCGGCAGACTGCATGTCGTGGGCAGGTAACATGCCGGCCGTGAAACGGTAACAGGCTTGGAAACTCCGTTTTGCCCCTTCTATTATCCCTGCACGACTGTGACGTGGACCAAGAACGTTCCCGCGAACATGGTGGAAGACGCAAAGCAGATCGTGAGAAAAAGGCAAATAATAAGAACTCATCAAGCCCGGGAAGACTGAAATCAGAAACTGGCGAATACAATAAAAATGACGCTAATTCGAGTGCCAAGTAGTTGCGCAGTCCTGAAACCTTGTATCCGAAAGAGCCTGCCGGGATTCAAGCCGCCGGCCGGACCGCAAAGCCAGCCAATAGTCCGGCCCGAGCTTTCGATCCGTCGAAATGGGAATGGTAAACAGCCCTTTGTTCAGGTCGTCGGTTTCGGCTCGACGCCGATGCACCGAGACGGTGCACAGAGATTAACGCCAGGGAGTTCTAGATGCCGCCACGCTTGACAAGCTCTTCAACTTCGCCGCAGCCTTCAAGACCGGATCGAAAAGCGGGTCCCGCTCCAGAACCCCTTGCACTTTTCAACCCATTTGGCAGTACTTTCGATTACATGGCAGACGCTTTCCAGCGTACGATCCTGTTCTGGGATGTCATGCGCGAGCGCGGCAATCAGGCGGTCGAGCACGCCGAAGCGGGAAAGCCGCCGGTTCTTTCCTTCCGGAATGAACTCGTGATGGATGGCAGGACGCTCGAGCGGCCCTGCAACTACCTGCTGCTGCGGATCATTCCCAGCCCGGATGCCCGTCTGCGGGTCGATCCGACGAAACGCCCCTTCATCATCGTCGACCCCAGGGCCGGGCATGGTCCGGGTATCGGCGGCTTCAAGCCGGATAGCCAGATCGGCAACGCCCTGGAGGCGGGCCATCCCTGCTATTTCATCAGCTTCCTGCCCGAGCCGGTTCCCGGCCAGACACTCGGCGATGTCGCCGCCGGCGAAGCGGCCTTCATCGAGCGCGTGCACGCCCTGCATCCGGACGCCAAGGGCAAGCCCTGCGTCATTGCCAACTGCCAGGCGGGCTGGGCCGTGATGGCGCTGGGCGCCATGCATCCAGAGCTGATGGGACCGATGATCATCGCCGGATCGCCCCTGTCGTACTGGGCCGGCGTGAAAGGTCAGAACCCGATGCGCTACTCCGGGGGGTTGCTCGGCGGCACCTGGCTAACGGCGCTTGCCAACGACCTGGGCAATGGCCGTTTCGACGGCTCTCAGCTGGTATCTAATTTTGAGAATCTCAATCCCAGCCACACCTACTGGAGCAAATCGTACAATCTCTATTCCAAGATCGACACCGAGGAAAAGCGCTACCTGGAGTTCGAGAAATGGTGGAGCGGCTTCTTCCTGCTGAACGGGGAGGAGATCCAGGCCATCACCGACGAGCTTTTCGTCGGCAACAAGCTGTCCTCCGGCCAGATCGTCACCAAGGAAGGGCAGCGGATCGACCTGCGCAACATCCGCTCGCCAATCCTGGTATTCGCCTCGTTCGGCGACAACATCACGCCGCCCCAGCAGGCGCTCGGCTGGATCCTCGATCTGTACGACAGCGTCGATGACATCCGCTCCCGCGAGCAGACCATCATCTATAATCTGCATCACGATATCGGCCATCTCGGCATTTTCGTGTCCGGCAAGGTTGCTCGGAAGGAAACGGCCGAGTTCGTCGAGAACATCGATCTGGTCGATCTGCTGCCGCCCGGCCTCTATGAGCTGATCATCGAGCCCAAGCCTGCGAACAGCGTCGAGGGCGACTTGATCGTCGGCAACTACGTCACCCGTTTCGAGCGCCGTACGCTCGACGACATCCGCGCGTTCGGGGTCAACGATCCGGAGGACGACCTGCGTTTCGCGACGGTGGCACGGGTATCCGAAATCAATCTCGGATTGTATGACATGTTCCTGCGGCCCTGGGTCCGCGCCATGACGACGGAAGCCAGTGCCGAGGCGCTGCGGCGCACGAGTTCACACCGGGCCAAGTACTACATGCTGTCCGATCTCAATCCGGCCATGCAGGTCATCAAGGCGATGGCCGAGACCGTGCGACAAAACCGGCGCCCGGTGCCGGACGACAATCCCTACCTGAAGGCCCAGAAGCAGGTCTCCGACCAGATCGTCCAATCACTCGATGCCTGGCGCGACATGCGCGATGCGGCATACGAGGCATTGTTCATGAACACCTATGGATCCCCGATGCTGCAGGCGCTTGTCGGCCTGCACAGGCCAGGGGCCGAGGCGCGCCCCAGGCCGGTTCGGGACGAGGCCCATGAAGCGCTGGTGCGGAAGCGGATCGAGGAGATCAAGGCGCGGGTCGAGGAGGGCGGCAGTCTGGAAGCGCTGATCCGCATCATGATCCATGTCCGCGAGAGCGGGCGTTCGGTCGACGAACGCGGTTTCCAGATGCTTCGCAGGATCGGCAGGGAACGCCGGGAGGGCGAGCAGGTGTCCCCGGACCGGTTGCGCGAGATCCTGAAGGAGCAGGTCTTCCTGATGGAACTCGATGGTGAGCGCGCGCTGGCGGCCCTGCCTAAGCTGGTGCCGACGACACAGCTCCGCCGCACCCTGGTCGAGGCCGTTCAACAGCTTCTGGACATGCGCGGCACGGCGCATCCCAACGAACTGGCCCGGTTCAGCCAGATCAAGCGGCTGCTCGACCTTGAGCCGGACCCGGCTGCCCGAGCGAAGGAGCCCGGTGATGCTCCCCACCGCCAAGCCGGCTGATGTCACTGAACGAGGAGTGAAGCCATGACCCAACCCGTTCCCGAAGAACCCGGTTCACCGCAGTTCGAAGGACTGATCAGGCCCGAGGAACTGCGCAAGATCACGGAAGACAAGGAAATGGCCGAGCTGCGCCAGGCGCTCGAGCATCAGAAGAAAATCGAATCCGAACAGAAGGATGTTTATCAGGCTTTTCTGACCCAGCACATCCACCCTGAAGCCAAGGCGCGGGTAACCGCGGCAGTTCGCCGCGCGGCCGAGCGCGGTGAGAAGGAGATCCAGGTTCTCAGCTTTTCCAGTGAGTTCTGCACGGACAGTGGGCGGGCGATCAACAACTTCGAACCGGACTGGCCCGAAACACTGACCGGCTTCGCCAGGGAAGCCTACGACGCCTGGGATCGAAATCTGCGCCCTCTCGGCTACAAGCTGAGGGCCCAGATCCTGAACTACCCCAACGGCATGCCCGGCGACGTCGGCATGATCCTGTACTGGTGACGCCGGCGGCGGCAGCCGGCCCCGGCTGCCGCCAACCGCCAAGGAAGGCCCCGAGGAATGAAACAGAGGGACGCCGCATCGCCGGCCAGCGTGAACATGCCGGCCAGCGCGAACACCCAGGCCGGTTCATCGGCCCGCCGGCATGACAAGTACGAACGCCTGATCGCCCTGACCCGCGAGAATCCGGCGGTCCCGACCGCGGTGGCGCATCCTTGCGACGAGTCTTCGCTGCGCGGGGCGGTCGAGGCGGCCGAGGCCGGCATCATCGTGCCGGTACTGGTCGGCCCCGCCGAAAAGATCCGGGCCGTGGCGGAAAAGGCCGGACTGAACATCGCCCCTTACGAGATCGTCGAGGCGGCCCATAGCCACGAGGCCGCCGCGGCGGCTGTCGGGCTGGTAAGGTCCGGGCGGGCCGAGCTGCTGATGAAGGGCAGCCTGCATACCGACGAGTTGATGAGCGAGGTCATGAAGCGGGACACCGGCCTCAGGACCGGCCGGCGGGTCAGCCACGTCTTCATCATGGATGTGCCGACATATCCCAAGCCGCTCGTCATCACCGACGCGGCGATCAACATCCAGCCGACGCTCGAGGACAAGTGCGACATCGTCCAGAACGCCGTCGACCTTGTCCGGGCGCTCGGCAACGACCAACCCAAGGTCGCGATCTTATCTGCCGTCGAAACGGTCAACCCGAAGATCCCATCGACCATCGAGGCGGCGGCGCTTTGCAAGATGGCTGATCGCCGCCAGATCACCGGCGGATTGCTGGAAGGGCCATTGGCGCTCGACAACGCGATCAGCCCGGAAGCGGCGCGCATCAAGGGCATCGACTCGCCCGTGGCCGGTCATGCCGACATCCTGGTCGTTCCCGATCTGGAAGCCGGCAACATGCTGGCGAAGAACCTGACGTTCCTGGCCAACGCCGACGCGGCCGGCGTCGTCCTGGGTGCCCGCGTGCCGATCGTCCTGACGAGCAGGGCCGACAGCGTGATGACGCGCATGGCGTCCTGCGCCGTGGCGGCACTCTACGCCCACCGCCTGCGCTCGAAGACTCCGATAAAGGGATGACGCGATGCCCGATACCATCCTCGTCGCCAATGCCGGCTCGTCGAGCATCAAGTTCCAGGTCTTCGACATTGTCGGCGAGACCAGCGGCCTTGACCTGAACCTCAAGGGACAGGTCGAGGGAATCGGCACCCGTCCCCGCCTGATCGCCAGGGATGCGGAAGGGGGGAGGATCGCCGACGAGACCTTTTCCGTAGGCGATCTGCCGGATGCGCGGGCGGCCCTCGGCCAATTGGGACACTGGCTGCGGGCTCGCCTCGAAGGCGGGTTCCCCGCCGCCGTCGGCCACCGCGTCGTTCATGGCGGTCCGGCTTACGACACGCATGTGGCGGTTGACGATGACGTGCTCACGAAGCTGGAAGCCCTTGTTCCACTGGCACCGCTGCACCAGCCGAACAACCTCCTCCCTATCCGGGCGATCCGCGCGATGCAGCCTGAAGTTCTTCAGGTCGCGTGCTTCGACACGGCCTTCCATCGCGGACACCCGGAGGTGGCCGACCGCTATGCCATTCCGGAAAGGCTCTACCGGGACGGTATCCGCCGGTACGGGTTCCACGGCTTGAGCTACGAGTATATCACGCGGACCCTGGCCACCCTGGCGCCCGAGATCGCCGACGACCGCATCGTGGTGGCGCATCTCGGCAGCGGCGCCAGCATGTGCGCGATCCGCGGCGGCCGGAGCATCGACAGCACGATGGGTTTCACGGCCCTGGACGGCCTGCCCATGGGAACGCGCCCCGGGCAGCTCGATGCCGGCGTCATCCTCCATCTGCTCACGAACAATGGCATGACCGCCGATGCCGTCCAGCACATGCTCTATCACGACTGCGGGCTCAAGGGACTGTCCGGCATCAGCAACGACGTTCGCGACCTGCTCGCCAGCGAGGACCCCCGCGCCAAGCTCGCCCTGGACTATTTCGTCTACCGGGCCGGCCTCGCCCTCGGCTCGCTGGCGGCATCCCTGGAGGGGCTCGACGTCGTCGTCTTCACGGCCGGCATCGGAGAGAACTCTTCCGCGATCCGCGCCGCGATCTGCCGAAGGGCGCGCTGGCTCGGGATCGACCTGGACGAGGTGGCCAACGCGAAGGGCGCCCGCCTGATCTCAGCCGGGACAAGCCGGGTCAGGGTGATGGTCATCCCGACCGACGAGGAACGCATGATCGCGCACCATACCCTGGAAATCCTCAAGAGACGCCGCCGCCATTGAGTTGATCCGCCGGGTTGGTCCGCCGAGTTGGTCCCATGAAGGATTTCGATACCATGCCATTGACGGCGAGAACGGCGATCATCGCCAGCTTCATGCTTCTGGGGTGCGAACAACCGGCGCCCCCACCGGCGGAGGCGACGCTCATCCGCGCCCTGTCGGTGCAAGTCTCCCAGTTCGACAGGACGTCCGCCCTGACCGGCGAGATCCAGGCGCGCCATGAGAGCAATCTGGGGTTCCGCGTCGGGGGCAAGGTCATAGAGCGTCTCGTGGACGTCGGGAACACGGTCGCCGAGGGCGATCTGCTCGCCCGGCTGGACAGCCAGGACCAGCTGAACGCCTTGAAATCCGCCCAGTCCGATGTCGCGGCGGCGCAAGCGTTCGTTGAGCAGAGCCGGACGCAGGAGGAGCGCCAGCGCAAACTCCTCGCCGATGGCTATACGACCAGGACCCAGTACGACAACGCGCAGCGGCGGTACAGCCAAGCCCAGGCCGAACTGTCTTCCGCCCAGGCGAAACTGAGTTCCGCCCAGGACGCGCTGTCATATACTGAGTTGCGGGCGGACCGCGCCGGGATCATCACGGCCAAGGGAGCTGAGCCGGGACAGGTGGTGGCATCCGGCCAGATGGTGGTCCGGCTGGCCGACCCGAACGAGCGGGAGGCCGTGTTTCAGGTCCCGGGAGCCGGCCTCCGGATCAGCGGGGGGGCGGAGATGCCGGCGGTGGAAGTCCGCCTTGTCGGAGACCCGAACCTCGTCACCGAAGGAACCATCCGCGAGATTTCCCCGGGGGTCGATCCGGTCACCCGGACATACACGGTGAAGGTTGCGCTGAGCGATGCGCCTCCGGCCTTCCTGCTGGGGTCGGCCGTCGTCGGGCGGGCCAGATTGCCCGCGCAGTCCGTCATCAATCTCCCGTCATCAGCGCTTTTCCAGACGGCGGAGGGCGAGCCGGCGGTCTGGGTCGTCGAGCAGCCGCGGGACACGGTGAGCCTGCGGCCGGTGACCGTGCTGCAATACGATACCGGGACGGTCACCGTCTCGAGCGGGCTCGACGCGGGCGAAACGGTCGTGATCGGCGGCACCCAGAAGCTGAGGCCGGGGCAGAAGGTAACCATCAGGCAGGGGAGCGGAGCATGATGCGCGGGCGTAACCCGAGACCGGCCGCACGACTGCTGCCGGCTGCGCTTCTGGCCATGGCCATGGCCATGGCAGGCTGCGAACAGCAGGAAGAGCATGAAGCGGAAAAGAGCCCGTTGATCCGGCCGGTCCGCACCATCACCGTCGAACCCGTGATCTTCAGCCTGTCCAATTCCGTGACCGGCACGATCGAGGCGCGGGCCGAAGCCGACCTGGGCTTCCGCATCGCCGGCAAGCTGATCGAGCGGACGGTCGATGTGGGTGCCACCGTGCGGGCCGGCGATGTGCTCGCCCGGCTGGACGATCAGGACCAGCGGAACACGCTTCGGACGGCCGAGGCGGATCTGGCCGCCGCCAATGCTGAACAGGTGCAGGCACGCAATGAAGAGGCGCGGAAGCGGGAGCTTCTGGCCAACGGAAACACCACCCAGGCGCTCTACGATGCGGCCCTGCTGTCGATGCGCACGGCGGACGCCAAGGTGGTGGCCGCCCAGGCGGCCCTGCAATCGGCCAAGGACCGTGTCGGCTACACCGAATTGGCGGCGGACAGGAACGGGGTCGTGACGGCGGTCGGTCCCGATGCCGGCCAAGTCGTCGAGGTCGGCGAGATGGTGGTGCGGATCGCCCAGCCGGAGGAACGGGAAGCCGTGTTCGACATCGCCGAAGCCGGCGTCCGGTCGGCCCCGAAGGACCCGGTGATCGAAGTGGCCCTGGCCGGCGCGCCCGATATCAAGGCGCTGGGACACGTCCGGGAGGTCTCGCCCCAGGCCGATCCCGTCACCCGGACCCATACCGTCCGGATCGCGCTGGAGAACCCGCCCGACGCGCTCCGTCTCGGCGCCACCGTGACCGGACGCCTCAAGCGGACGCCGACCCCCGTGGTGGAACTGCCGGCCACGGCGATCGGCCGGGAGGGGGAGCGGAATTTCGTGTGGGTCCTTGATCCGAAGGACCAGACCGTCCGGCGTCGTGCGGTCTCGATCCGGTCCGGGCACGAGGATGGGCCGGCCGTCGTCACCGATGGCCTGGGCCAGGGAGACATCGTCGTCACCGCCGGAGTGCACAGCCTTGCGGAAGGCCAGCGGGTCCGGCTTGCGAAGCATATAGAAACAGCGGCGGCACCATGAGCGGCTTCAATCTTTCCGAGTGGGCACTGCGGCACCGCTCCTTCACCTGGTACCTGATCATCGCCCTGACACTGGCCGGCGGCATATCCTACACGCGGCTCGGCCGGGAGGAGGATCCGGCCTTCGCCATCAAGACCATGGTGGTCCAGACCTCATGGCCCGGCGCCACCATCGACGACACCATCAACCTGGTGACCGACCCGATCGAAAAGAAGCTGGAGGAGGTCCCGTATCTCGACTACGTCAAGAGCTACACGAAGCCGGGATTCTCGGTCGTCTATGTCAACCTGAAGGATTTCACCCCGGCCGGGGAGATCCCCGACCTGTGGTACCAGGTGCGCAAGAAGATCGCCGACATGAAGGCCACCCTGCCGCAGGGCGTCCAGGGACCGGTCTTCAACGACGAGTTCGGCGATACGTTCGGCACCGTCTACGCCTTCACGGCCGACGGTTTCAGCTACCGTGAACTGAAGGACTATGCCGAATCCGCGCGGGCCGAGCTGATGCGCGTGCCGGATGTCGGCAAGATCCAGTTCGTCGGGATTCAGAACGAGAAGATCTACCTGGACTTCTCGACCCGGCAGCTCGCGGCGCTGGGAATCGACCGCGAACAGGTCGTCGCCGAACTCCAGGCGCAGAACGCGGTGGCTCCGGCCGGCGTGGTCCAGGCCGGAGACGAGAAGGTCACCGTCCGGGTGAGCGGCGAGTTCACCTCCGAGGAGAGCTTGGCCGCGATCAACCTGCGCGCCGACGGCAAGTTCTACCGGCTGGCCGACCTGGCGCAGGTCAGGCGCGGCTATGCGGATCCGCCGTCGCCGATCTTCCGGTATAACGGCGAGCCCGCCATCGGCATGATCATCTCGATGGCGGCGGGCGGAAACGTGCTGGCGTTCGGCGAGGGCATCCATGAACGGATGCGCCGGGTCGAAGCGAACCTGCCGATCGGCATCAACATCCATCTCGTCGCCAACCAGTCGGTCGTCGTCGAGGAGTCGGTCGCCGGTTTCACCAAGGCGCTGAAGGAAGCGGTCATCATCGTCCTGGCGGTCAGCTTCATCAGCTTGGGATTGCGCGCCGGGCTGGTCGTCGCCTGCTCGATACCGCTGGTGCTGGCGATGACCTTCATCGGCATGGACTTCTTCGGCATAGCACTCCAGCGGATCTCGCTCGGCGCCCTGATCATCGCGCTGGGCCTGCTGGTGGACGACGCCATGATCACGGTCGAGATGATGATCACCAAGCTGGAGGAGGGCTTCAGCCTGGATAAGGCGGCGACCTTCGCCTACACCTCGACGGCCTTCCCGATGCTGACCGGCACCCTGATCACCGTGGCGGGCTTCATCCCGATCGGCTTCGCCCAGGGCGGTGCCGCGGAATATTGCTTCTCGCTGTTCGCCGTCGTCGCGATGGCGCTGCTGTTCTCCTGGATCGTGGCCGTCTTGTTCGCCCCCCTGATCGGGGTGAAGGTGCTGCGCGCGCCCGACCCGAAGAAGCAGCATGCCGGGCACGGGGAGCCGGGCCGCCTGATGCGCATGTTCCGGGAGGGCCTGCGCCTCGCGATGCGGGCGAGGTATCTGGTCATCGCCGCCACGGTCGCCCTGTTCGCCCTTTCGGTGTTCGGCCTCGGCTTCGTCCAGCAGCAGTTCTTCCCGGCGTCCGACCGGCCCGAACTGCTGGTCAACCTGACGCTGCCCCAGACATCCTCCATCAAGGCGACGCGCGACGCGGTGGACCGGTTCGAGAAGGTGCTGGCCACCGACCCGGAAATCGCCAGCTGGAGCACCTATATCGGCCAGGGCGCCATCCGGTTCTATCTGCCTCTGGATGTCCAGCTCGCCAACGACTACTTCGCCCAGGCCGTCGTGGTGACCAAGGGGTACGAGGTCCGCGACGCCGTCCGCGCCCGGCTGGAGAAAGTGCTGAACGAGGACTTCTCCGACCTGAGCACGCGGATCAGCCCGCTGGAGATGGGGCCGCCGGTCGGATGGCCGATCCAGTACCGGGTTTCCGGCCCCGATGTCGGCGAAGTGCGGGAGATAGCGTACCGGCTGGCCGATACGATCGGCACGAACCCCTATACGCTGCTGATCAACTACGATTGGAACGAGCCGGCCAAGGTGGTGCGGGTCGATGTCGACCAGGACAAGGCCCGCCTGCTTGGGATCAGCTCCAAGTCCCTCGACGAGGCGCTGAACGCCACGGTGTCGGGCACGGCCTTCACCCAGGTGCGCGACGGGATCTACCTGATCGACGTGGTGGCCCAGGCCACCAATGCGGAGCGCAGCTCCATCGAGACCCTGCGCAACCTTCAGGTCGCCATCCCGGACGGCCGCACCGTCCCGCTGAGGGAGGTGGCGACCCTGCGCTACGACCTCGAGCAACCGCTGGTCTGGCGCCGCGCGCGCCTGCCGACGATCACCGTCCAGGCCGATCTCGTCCCGCCGCTCCAGGCTCCGACGATCGTGGGCCAGCTCGCCCCGGCGGTGGACCAACTGCGGCAAAGCCTGCCGCCGGGCTTCTCGATCGAGGTCGGCGGCACGGTCGAGAACAGCGCCAAGGGCATGACCTCCATCGTGGCGGTCCTGCCGGTCATGGTCTTCGTGATGCTGACCATCCTGATGATCCAGCTCCAGAGCTTCCAGAAGCTCTTCCTGGTGATCAGCGTAGCCCCGCTCGGCCTGATCGGCGTGGTCGCGGCGCTGGCGCCGACCGGAACGCCGCTGGGTTTCGTCGCCATCCTGGGCGTGGTGGCGCTGATCGGGATGATCGTCCGCAACTCGGTCATCATGATCGCGCAGATCGACGAGCACCTGGAAGCCGGGGAGCATCCCTGGGACGCCGTGATCAATGCCACGATGCACCGCGTCCGGCCGATCCTGCTGACGGCTGCCGCCGCCAGCCTCGGCATGATCCCGATAGCCCCCGAGGTCTTCTGGGGACCCATGGCCTACGCGATCATCGGCGGCCTGGTCGTGGCGACGGCGCTGACCCTGCTGTTCCTGCCGGCCCTCTACGTCACCTGGTTCCGCATCCAGGAGCCCGGCCGGGAGGAGACGGTGCGGGAACCGGTCGGACCGCACGGGCATGTGCTGCGGGAGGGAACGGTGAGCGGCGAGTGAGGGGGGCGGCACGATCCGTAACGCGGGGAGGATCAGGTCATGGACAGCGACAGGCCGGCGGCCGGGACTGCGACACCGGGCGCGGCGGACATGGGCAAGCTTCTCCAGCAGTACGGGTGCGGTCCGATCCGGTTCACGGGGTCGGGCGATGCGCTCTACGAGCGGCATCTTATGTTCGACAACGTCGCCGATCGCGCCGCGGTCGGGCCGCGGGAGCGCTACGAAGCCGTCGCGCGATCCGTCCGGGACGTCCTGTCGCAACGGTGGGTGCGAACGGAGCAGACTTACGAGCGCGAGAACCCCAAGCGCGTCTACTACCTCTCCATGGAGTTCCTTATCGGGCGCTCCCTTGCCAACAACGTCCTGAACCTTCTTCTCGACCCTGTCGTGGAGCGAGCCGCCGTCGGCAAGGGCCTCGACTGGCTCGCGGTGCTGGAGCAGGAACCCGACGCCGGGCTTGGAAACGGCGGGCTTGGCCGCCTCGCCGCATGCTTCATCGACTCGATGGCCACGATGGAGCTTCCGGCCATGGGCTATGGTCTCCGATACGAATACGGCATCTTCAAGCAGACGATCCGGGATGGCTGGCAGCACGAGCGGCCGGACAACTGGCTTCGGCGCCCCGACCCGTGGGAGATCGCCCGCCCGGACGAGATGGTGGAGGTCAGGCTCGGCTGCTCGTTCGAAGTGCGCGGCGGGACCTTGGGCGTGGTCGTCGGCAGGCCGTCAAGCCTGCTGGGAGTTCCGTACGACCGACCGGTCGTGGGCTATGGCGGCAAGACCGTCAATACGCTCCGCCTATGGGTCGCCGCGGCGCCCGATGACTTCGACTTCCAGGCGTTCAGCGCCGGCGAGTTCGTGAGCGCGCTGGCGGAACGGCTCACGGCGGAGTCCCTGACGCGGGTGCTCTACCCGGATGATTCCACGAGCATGGGGCAAGGGCTGCGCTTCGTGCAGGAGTATTTTCTTGTCGCCTGCTCGCTGGCGGACCTCGTGCGGCGCTTCCGCCGGCGCAATTCCGGCCGGGGGGATCCGGATTGGAGCGCGCTGCCGGCCAAGGCCGCCATACAGCTCAACGACACCCACCCCGGTCTGGCAGTGCCTGAACTGATGCGCATCCTGCTCGACGACGTGCGGCTCGACTGGGATCAGGCCTGGGATCTCACCCGGCGAACGCTCGCATACACGAACCACACGCTCTTGCCGGAGGCGTTGGAGAAGTGGCCCCTGCCCTGGCTCGCGCTGCTGCTGCCGCGTCATCTGGAGATCATCCTGGAGATCAACCGCCGCTTCCTCGACGAGGTGCGGGCTCGCTTCCCGGACGACGGCGGCCGCATCGGGCGCGTGAGCCTGATCGAGGAGGGCGCCGAGCGCAGGATCCGGATGGCCAACCTCGCCATCGTCGGCTCGCACAGCACCAACGGCGTCGCCGCCATCCACTCCCACCTGCTGCGCACGGTGACGGTCAAGGATTTGGCCGAGATGTTCCCCGAGCGCTTCAGCAACAAGACCAACGGCGTGACGCCGCGGCGCTGGCTCCTGCTGGCCAACCCACCCCTCGCCCGCGGCATCACCGGTGCCATCGGCGATGGTTGGATCACTGACCTTGCCGAACTGGAGAAGCTCAAGCCGCTCGCCGATGACAGGGGCTTCCGCGACACCATCATCAGGGCGAAGCGCGAGGCCAAGTCGCGGTTCGCGGACTGGCTCAGATCGGCGTCCGGCATCGTCGTGGACCCCGACACGATCTTCGACAGCCAGGTCAAGCGCATACACGAGTACAAGCGGCAGCTTCTGAACGCTTTGCGCGTCGTGGTGCTCTACAACCGGCTCCGGGAGAACCCGGATATGGAGATGGCGCCGCGCACGTTCTTCTTCTCCGGCAAGGCGGCGCCTGCCTACCATCTGGCCAAGACCATCATCAAGTTCCTCAACAATCTGGCCGGCACCATCGATGGCGATCCGGCGGTGCGCGGTCGCCTAAAGGTCGTGTTCCTGCCCGAGTACTGCGTGTCCCTGGCTGAACGGCTGATACCCGCCACCGACGTATCCAACCAGATATCCACGGCGGGGTACGAGGCGAGCGGCACGAGCAACATGAAGTTCATGATGAACGGAGCGCTGACGATCGGCACGCGCGACGGCGCCACGATCGAGATGGCCGAGGCCGCCGGCGAGGAGAACTTCTTCATGTTCGGCCTGACGGCGGAGCAGGTGGCCGGAAGCCGAAGCTGGTACGATCCGCGATGGCACTACGACAATGAGCCTGAGACCCGCGCGGCGCTCGACCTGATCTTCTCCGAGCACTTCAGCCGCTACGAGCCGGGCGTCTTCGACCCGCTGCGCCAGACCTTGCTGACCGGCGGCGACCACTACATGCACCTGGCGGATCTCACGGCGTACCTTGAGGCGGACCGACGACTGCTTGAGCTGTATGCAGACCCTGCGGGGTGGGCGCGCAAGGTCGTCCTGAATCTCGCCGGCTCCGGCAAGTTCTCCAGCGACCGCACCATCGCGGAATATGCGGCGGAGATCTGGGACGTGAAACCATGCCCGGTGCCCTGAGGCGTTATCCACCTTGCAGACCGCGCGGTGAGGACGATGCTTGAGATCGAACCGATGCCGGTGCCGTCGGACCTGACCCATGGCCTCCCGCGAGGAGCCAGTTCTCCCCTGGGAGCGACGCCGTGCCGCGACGGGACGAACTTCAGCGTGTTCTCGAAGCATGCCACCGGGGTCGATCTGCTGCTTTTCGATCATGCCGACGACGCGCAGCCCGCCCGCGTGATCCGCATCGACCCCGCATCCAATCGCACCGGGCACTATTGGCACGTGTTCGTCCCCGGCGTTACGGCAAGCCAGCTCTACGGCTATCGTGTCGAAGGGCCGTGGGATCCTTCGAGAGGCATGCGCTTCGATCCCGCCAAGGTCCTTCTCGACCCCTATGGCCGGGGCGTGGCCGTTCCGGATCGCTACAGCCGCGATGCCGCCAAAAGGACCGGCAACAACAGCGCGACCGCGATGAAAAGCGTCGTGGTCGAGCCGTCCGCCTATGACTGGGAAGGCGACCAACCGCTGCGAAGGTCATCGGCGCAGACCATCATCTACGAAATGCATGTGAAGGGCTTCACCCGCCATCCCAGCTCCGGCGTCGGCGAGAGGATCAGCGGCACCTTCGCCGGCCTGATCGCAAAGATCCCCTATCTCCAGCGGCTGGGGATCACCGCGGTCGAGCTGCTGCCGGTGTTCCAGTTCGACGCGCAGGATTGCCCGGCAGGAAAGGTCAACTACTGGGGCTATGCGCCGGTCTCGTTCTTCGCCCCGCATCAGGCGTACAGCTCACGACAGGGGCCGCTCGGCCCGGTCGACGAGTTCCGCGACATGGTCAAGGCGCTGCACCGGGCGGGCATCGAGGTCATCCTCGATGTCGTGTTCAACCACACCGCGGAAGGCGGCGGGGACGGGCCGACGCTGTGTTTCCGCGGGCTGGACAACACGGCGTACTACATCCTGGGGGAGGACCGCTCGCACTACGGCAACTACACCGGCACCGGCAACACCCTCAACGCCAACCACCCGGTCGTCCGCCGGATGATCGTGGACAGCCTTCGATACTGGGTGAAGGATATGCACGTGGACGGCTTCCGGTTCGATCTCGCGTCGATCCTGGCGCGGGACCCCTCTGGCCAGCCGATCCCGAACCCGCCGGTCCTGTGGGACATCGACACGGACCCGGCGCTCGCGGGCACCAAGCTTTTCGCCGAAGCCTGGGACGCGGCGGGTCTGTACCAGGTCGGCAGCTTCATCGGAGACAGCTGGAAGGAGTGGAACGGCAGATTCCGTGACGATGTCAGGGCCTTCTTCCGTGGCGAGCCGGGATCGGCGGCGCTGATGGCGGACCGGCTGGTGGGCAGCCCCAACATCTACGGGCACGAGGAACGCGAAGCGGAGCAGAGCGTCAACTTCGTCACCTGTCACGACGGTTTCACCCTCAACGATCTTGTGTCCTATAATGACAAGCACAACGAGGCCAATGGGGAGGACAACCGCGACGGCGCTGACGACAACCGCAGTTGGAACTGCGGCGTGGAGGGCCCGTCCGACGATCCGGCCGTCGAGACATTGCGGAACCGCCAGGTCAAGAACTTCCTGACCGTCACGCTGCTCTCGATCGGCATGCCCATGATCCTGATGGGTGACGAGGTGCTGCGCACCCAGTCCGGCAACAACAACGCCTACTGCCAGGACAACGAGATCAGCTGGTTCGATTGGGCTCTGGTCGAGAAGCATGCGGACATGCTTCGTTTCGTGACCCTGCTCAATGCATGGCGGCGCATGCGCGACACGGCGCACGAGCGCCGGCGCTGGAGCCTGAACGAGCTGATCCGGCATGCGGACAAGACATGGCACGGCGTGAAGGTCGGGCAGCCGGACTGGGGTGAGCATTCCCACGCCTTCGCTTTCGAGGCGCGGCTCCGGCGGGAAGGACTCCACATGTACCTGATCCTGAACGCGTACTGGAAGCCGCTGGAATTCGAGCTGCCGCCGGTGGGCGGTACCGGGTCATGGCGTCGATGGATCGATACCGCGCTCGCCTCACCTCGGGACATCAGCCGGAGGGGGACGGCAGCCTCGGTGCCCGGCTGCACGTATCGGGCGGCGGCGCACTCCGTCGTCGTCTTGGTTGAAGGATCGGGAGGGGCGATGCTTCCCTGACAGGAATGCCGGTGCAGGATTCGCTCGGATGCGCCGGTGGATCATCGGTTCATTCGGTCTCAGGCCGTGAGGATCACGCCATGAAAATCGGACCATGAAAATCGGAATCCCAGGCGGAAGACATCCATCGGGCGGCGAAGAGGCCGGGCGGACGGCGAGGTCGTCCGGCCGCCTCCGCACCATCCTCCCCGGCTATTCCCGCATCAATGTCTCGTAGAGAGCCTCGACGACTTCCCGCCGGCAGAGTTCCGTGCCGATCGTGGTTACCGTCGCCGTCCCCGCCGCGACCCCGAGCGCGAAAGCCTCGTCGAGCGGACGTCCGAGGGCCAAGCCCAGCGTCATGGCGGCAACGAAGCTGTCGCCCGCGCCGACCGCGCTCCTGACCTCCACCTCTGGCGCGCGCAGGCGCTTGACCGCGGCTGCCGAGACAAGCAGCGCGCCTTCATGCCCCATCGTTATCGCGAGGTGTTCGACAGCCCCCGACGCCACCAGTTCCCGAGCCGCCGAAACAAGGGCATCGGGATCCTTGAGGTCCCGTCCGGTCAGGCCTTCGAGCTCGCCACGGCTGGGCTTGGCAAGATGGATGCCATGTCCGAGAGCGGCCTTCAGCGCCGGGCCGGAGGTATCGAGGACGAACTTCGCTCGTTTCGCCGTCGCGATCCCGGCAACGGTCCGGTAGAAGTCCTCCGGCACGCCACGCGGCAGGCTACCGCTCGCGACGAGATAGTCGAAGTCCAGCATGGTGAGCTGCTCAAGGCAGGTTCGCCATTCCTCCTCCAGTATCTCCGGACCTTCGGGAGTGAAGCGGAATTCCATGCCGGTGGAAAGTTCGTGAACGACATGGCTGACCCGGGTCAGTCCCGCGATCGGCACCGTCCAATGCCGAACACCCGCCCTCTTCATCATGTTGTCGAGAACGCCGCCGGTCAGGCCGCCCGCCAGATAAACGGCCAGCGATCGACCCCCCAGTTCGTTGACCACGCGGGCGACATTGATGCCGCCGCCACCGGGATCATAGCGCTCGTCGACGGTTCGGACCTTGTGGGTCGGACGGACGGTCTCCGTCTTCGACGCGGCGTCGATGGTGGGGTTCAGGGTCAAGGTCACGATCGGCTTCATGGTCTCGCAAATTCCTCTTAATGCGCTTCACGCAACGCACCCGGTCCGGACACAACATAGGATGAATTCCATCGCCCGCCCCATCAGTCGGCTTCGTTCCCCGATCGGGCGCTTCTCCAACGCTTGCCGCTTCACGCCGCGGGCCATGCCAGTTCCGGAATGAATTTGAAGGGATAGTCAGGCTCCCTGTAGTCTTCCGCAGCCTGCCTTTTCGGAAGCTTCACCTTCTCTGCCGGCACTTCTTCGTAGGGAATATTGCTGAGCATATGGCTGATGATGTTCAAACGCGCACGTTTCTTGACATCTGACCGCGCGACGAACCACGGCGCCCACGGGGTGTCGGTCGCGACGAACATATCGTCCCGGGCACGGGAGTAGTCATACCAGCGGCTATAGGACTTCAAATCCATCGGCGACAGTTTCCAGATCTTCCGCCCGTCATTGATACGGGCTTCCAGCCGCCGCGTCTGCTCTTCGGGACTCACTTCAAGCCAGTATTTAAGCAGGATCACTCCTGACTCGACGATGGCCTTCTCCACCGCCGGCACGGCGGCGAGGAATTTTTTGGTCTGTTCTTCCGTACAGAAGCCCATCACCCGCTCGACGCCGGCGCGGTTGTACCAGCTCCGATCGAATATCACGACTTCTCCGGCTGCGGGGAGGTATGGGATATAGCGCTGAAGGTACATTTGGGACTTCTCGCGCTCGGTCGGAGCCGACAGGGCAACGACGCGAAACACGCGCGGGCTTACACGCTCCGTGATCGCCTTGATCGTCCCGCCCTTGCCGGCGCCGTCGCGTCCTTCAAAGACGACGCAGATCTTCACGCCTTTGCGGACGACCCACTGCTGCAGCTTGACCAACTCGACATGCAGTCTGGCAAGTTCGTCGTCATAGTCCCGCGCCCTGAGTTTTCCATCCGGCGGCGAATGCCGCTCCCTCTCGATAACCTTCATTTTCTTCGCCATGTTCATCACTCTCCCCTATTGCCAGTCCGACGGGGCGGCACCCCAGCGCTGCAATCGGCCGATCAAGAAACTCGAACCTCAGTCAGCACTGGCTTTGTCTTGCCGCGTATCGCGGATCGCCTGCGCCGCGGCGAATCCGACCGCATGTTCGCCGGCATGGGGATCGTCCACCCGGACGACCACGCCACGGCCAACCAGGTCGATCCCGTTCGCCTTGAAGGCCTTGAGGATGCGCTGATAGGCTTCCCGCCGGATGACGAACTGCTCGCCCGGCTTGGTGACGTACTTGATGCCGATGATCACGGCGTCATCCTCCACGCGGCGCACGCCCTGGGATTTCAGGGGCTCGATGAAGCTGGGGCCCATCTCCGGATCGGCTTGCAGTTCCTTGCTGATGTCCTTGATGATCCGCTTGACCATGGCGAGGTCGGTATCCGGCGCAACGCGGAACTCCAGCCGCATCAGGGACCAATCGCGCGTCAGGTTGGTCAGCGCCTTGATCTGGCCGAACGGCAGGGTATGCACCGCGCCCCGGTGATGGCGCAGCTTGAGCGAGCGCAGCGAGATCCCCTCGACAGTGCCGCGAAGATTGCCGACCTCCACATAGTCGCCGATATGGAACGCGTCCTCCAGCAGGAAGAAGACCCCGGACAGCACGTCAGCGATGGTCGATTGCGCCCCCAGCCCGACCGCGATGCCGACCACGCCGGCTCCCGCCAGCAACGGGCCGATCGCAATACCCATGGAAGACAGGACGATCATCACGACGATGGCGACCAGCACCACCTGGAGGAACTTGCGGACCAGCGGCATCAAGGTCGCCACGCGCTGGGCGGTGCGCTGGTCCCCGACGGTGTTCGCGGTCATCACGCGGTCAAACGACCGGGCGAGCAGTTCCCACCCGACATAACCGAGCAGCAGGACGACGCCCAGGTCGAACAGCAGGCGCACGACGATGCCGCCCAGCCCGACATGGGCAGCCGGGTCGAAGCCCCAGATGAAGGCCGTCGCCACCACGCCCAGCACCAGCAGGGCGACCCATACCGCGCGCATCAGCCGGAGGGCCGCCCTGCTGTCGGTCTGCTCGCCGGGCGTCCGGTAGAACCGGACGACAGGACGCCTGAGCATCAATGCGAGCAATGGCACGGCTGCCGACAGGAATAGGCTCAGCAGCAGGCGCAGGCCTATTCCGGTTTCCAGCCGCAGTGCGGCGGCGGCGGCGGTAAGCCAAAGGCCGACCAGGTATAGGGTCGCCAGGGCCAGGCCCAAGGCGAGGGTTGGAACTTCCTGGGCCTCCAGCCCGAGATGGTCGCGAAGCGCATGGATCATCGCAGGTCGGCTGCTCCACATCCTGTACAGCAAGTAGACGAACGGTGCCGTGCTGATCGGAAGAACCAGGGCGATCAACGGGTCGTAGGCCATACCCAGGGCGCCGAGCAGGTCCGCCAGGCCCAGCGTCGTCGCGGTGAGCACGGCGGCGGTGACCGCAGTCCGATGTATGGGTCGGGCACCCCCGTCGCCCACCGGCAGCAGCCGTCTTTCAGGATGGTCCGGCGCGCACAGGAACCGGGTCACCAGGTCGGCGATGGACACGGTGACCGCCGCTTGCAGCACCGCGATCAGGACTGCCGGGGCCGCGGGGTGAGAGGGGCGCAGGATCGCGTATCCCAGCAGCAGGCCCACCAGGAACGCCGTGATCCGCACCGCCTGAATGCCGAGGCCGCGGGCCGCGCGGGACAGGGCATTGCCGCCGGCTTCCGGGCCGGATTCCGGCAATAGCCGCCGAGCGGCCAGCAGAGCCGCAGTCCCGACGGCGAACAGGAACAGGATCGACAGGCCAAGTCTCGCAGGGCTCACGGCGGCATCCCGCCCGTTCGGCCGGGCAAAGGCTTCCGCGATCGCCCCGGGCACCCGCGGAAACGCAGCGGCCACGGCATCGATCCGGTTCGCATAGGCCGCCAAGGGCGCGGCTTCCGCGGCAGGGGGCTTGCCCCCTTCCGGGCCGGCCAGAAGCCGCGGCCGAAGCGCGCTACGCAGTTCCGCCTCGCCCATCACTGCGAGCACGGCGTCCGCCTGCTCCGGCGTCAGCCCATCAGGGAATACCCGCAGCAGGGTATCGACCTGGTTGGCGGGCGCACCCTCCACCGGCTGCGCCATGGCGGATGGCAACACCGGCGGAAGCAGCTGGACAAGAATGGCAAAGGCGATGGCGAGGGGCCGACCCGGGCAGCCCTTATCCCACGATATGGTAGCCACCATCGATATAGAGCGTAAGCCCGGTCAGCTGCCTCGCGGCGTCGCTGGCCAGGAAAGCGGCGGACGGCCCGATGTCCTCGACGGTGACGAGGTGGTGGGTGGGTGCGCGTTCCGCCGTGCGCGCGAGCAACTCGTCGAAGCGGTCGATCCCGGAGGCCGCGCGCGTCGCCATGGCTCCGGGGGACAGGGCGTGCACGCGGATGCCCTTGCCGCCGAGTTCGGCCGCCATGTAGCGGACGGAGCTTTCCAGGGCGGCCTTCACCGGCCCCATCATGTTGTAGTGCTCGACCACCTTCTCCGCCCCGAAGAAGGTGACGGTCATCAGGCAGCCGCCCTCGGTCATCAGCGGCTCCGCCAGCTTCGCCATGCGGATGAACGAGTGGCAGGAAACATCCATGGCGAGCGCGAACCCTTCCGCCGAACAATCGACGACCCGGGCATGAAGGTCCTCGCGTGGCGCGAAGGCGACGGAATGGAGAAGGAAATCGAGCCGGCCCCAGCGTTCGCGTATGGTGCCGAAGACCGCCTCGAGCTCGCCCGGTTGCCTCAGATCACAGGACATGATCATGTCCGAGCCAAGGCCTTCCGCCAGCGGCCGCACATGGGGCTCCGCCTTTTCGTTGAGGTAGGTGACCGCGAGGTCCGCTCCCATTTCGCGGAATGCCTTGGCGCAGCCGAAAGCGATGCTGTTCGCGTTGGCGATACCCACCACGAGGCCGCGTTTCCCCTGGAGAGTTGGCAGTGCCATGGAAAGCCTCCGAAGAATGGATGCCAGCAAACCCGCTCGGCTGGCGAATTTCGGGGCCGGTGATCCGGCCAGTCTGTGACGATCCTCCAGGCGGGAGCGTGCCGCAACCGTGCAACGGTAACAGGCGGTCTGCAACGGTAACGGAAGCCGGTGATCCGGCGACGGTGCCCCCTCACCACGGCTTGCTACCGTAAGCTACTGCCGACGCCATGCGAGGACGCCGATACTGACTTCATTGACTTGGCGTCATGTCGGCATCGATCGCGCGCGATGCGTTTGCTGACGCCGATTTCCGTGTCTTCCGCTTTGCCGACGGGAGCTATTGGAACGCGTTGGCCATACTTGTGAGAGGGGCGCCGACCATGATCGACAGGCATTTGGGAAGTGCTGCCCAAACCACCGGCCTGGGCAGCCGCCTTCGAAGAAATGACGGCGACCATCTGGTCGAGCGGGTGGTAGCCCTGGCCTGCCTGCTGATCCTGGCGATCGGGTGCTATCTGGTGATGAAGCCGTTCCTGTCGGCGCTGCTGTGGGGCATCATCCTCACCATTTCGACCTGGCCGATGCACGTCAGGCTGACGCGGGCGCTGGGCGGGCGTACGGGCGCGTCGGCTGCCCTCCTGACCCTGGCGGCTTTCACCGTCTTCCTGATCCCGCTGGTGCTGCTCGGCCACAATCTGGCGGAGAATGTCGCGCAGATTGCCGCTAAGCTTCAGGAATGGCGGAACAGCGGTGTTCCGTACCCGCCGCCCTGGGTGGAGACGGTGCCGCTGCTGGGATCCCGGTTCCACGCGTTCTGGTCCGACCTGGCAGCTGGCAGCGTCGAAGCGGCCGCCACGCTGGAACCCTATGTCCAGCACGCGCGCGCCTGGATCCTTGGCTTCGGCGCATTGATCGGCTCAGGCGTACTGCAAATCTTCATCAGCCTGCTGATCGCCTTGTTCCTGTACCGTGATGGCCAGCGCGCCGCCGTGGCCCTCAGCTCCGTGCTGGAGCGGCTGGCCGGACGGCGAGGCCCCCATCTGCTGGATGTCGCGGCCGGCACCTTGAAGAGTGTCGTCTACGGCATCATCGGAACCAACCTTACGGAGGCCGTTCTGGCGGCGATCGGCTTTTGGATCGCCGGTGTCCCCGGCGCCATCCTGCTCGGGTTCCTATGCTTCTTCCTGACGCTGGTCCCGGTCGGGCCGATACTGATCTGGCTGCCCGCGACGATCTGGCTGTTCACCATCGGGGAGACCGGGTGGGCCATCTTCCTGATCGTCTGGAGCGTCATGGTGTTCAGCGTGATCGAGGCGCTGCTGCGAACTTTCCTGGTGAGCCGGGGCAGCGATCTTCCCATGATGATGATACTTCTCGGACTGTTCGGCGGCCTGCTCACCTTCGGCTTCATCGGGCTGTTTCTTGGACCGTGCCTTATCGCCCTCGGCTATACGCTGGTCATGGAATGGATCGGGATGGAGAAAGAGAGGCGGAGTGGCAAGCCTGCCGCCCACAGCGAGGCGTGAGCGCCGGCCGATCAGGGCATCATCGGCAACTGGGCGGCGATCTGAAGATCGACGATCTTCAGCAGGGGCATCTCGATCTGATAGAACTGCGCGGCGCGCCTGTTGGTCAGCACCTTTTGGAATTGCGGCAGGTATTGCTGCAGCAGGCTCGTCCGCAGGATGTCCAGGTCTATGGCCTTGCGGGTCAGTTCGCCGGCCTTGGCCTCGGTCATGGTTTTGTAGTTATCCGCGTAATCATTGATCAAGGCGAGCTTCTCGTCACCGAGACGGTTCAGTTCCGCTTCGTAGCGCTCGTAGACCGGCCAGAACGCTTCGGCTTCTGTCGGATTGAGGGCCAGCGCCTCCCCGATTATTTCGCGCCTGTCCTGACGCAGATCCCGGCGCACCAGCTCGATATATTGCTCGGCGTTCTTCTTGTCGGCCGTCTTCTCGGTCTCGGCGGTCCGGGGGGCCGCGATGGTGGGGGACAGGGCGAAACCGCCGAGAAACAGGCTGACGACGATGCCGGCGGTGATGAGCGGGGATGACCAGGTGCAGCTCTCGGCTCTATTGCCCATTGTTTTCTCCCGTGGTTTTGCCCTCTGGGCAATTTCATGCATCAAGGGCTGCAGAATGGGACCGGGCGCGGGTCGGCGGGAGTATGCTACGGTAACCTGCATCAGGCCCGGACCCGTTTCCGGGGCTCCGATGCGGTTCAGGCGGAATCTCCGTGGTCATCGTTCCACCGATGCAGCTCGATCAGGACTTCACGTTCAAGATCCATAATGAGTTCGCGGCAGGCGTCGGCACGTTCGAAATCCGTGGGATTGTTCGAACTTTCACATTGCAGCAAGGCTTCGACCGCCTCTCCGTAGTCCTCGCATAGTCCGCGGAAAAAGCGATTGTCCGAACTGTACTGCTTGACAGCCGACGCCAAGTCTGGAAACCGTTCGACGATATACCGAACCCTCTCCGACATGGACGCTCTCACCGGTTTTGGAGTAAAGCCTTCGATGCTTGAGAAGGCGGAAGCTGAGTCCGCGGCTGATGGGTCGAGCGGTCAAAGAAACCAGCCAGAAGGCTGATCGGCTCGCCCGTACCTGTAAAGCCTGCAACCGTAAACTTGATACGGTAACAGGCCGCTCACGCGAGTCCCGCGTGCAAGCGGAATTCCAAGGTGGTATCGCGGGGTATTGGAACATATCACTTTCGCGGCCTGAATGATCACGCGCAATCCGATAGTCTTCTTGAAGGCTATCCATCACTGCGGATCAACGGTTTCAGAAAAAACGTTGACCCTACCTTTTCAGTGGCCATTAATTAATATCAATATAAACCAATGGCTATGAATTGAAATCCAAGAATCTGGATGATTGCCCCCACTGCAGAGCAGTCAGGATTCCTTATCTTCCAACGCGTGCATGAGAGTTAATTAATATATACTGAAGCAGTTCAGTATTGCCGACAAACAGCCAGCCCCATAAGCTATCCTTGGTGTCGATCAATGAAGCCTCCAAGAGCTTTGCCAATCGTTTCCAACCGCTGTGCAAAGTCGAAACTCTCAGAGCGCCGACGTATCTACCTCAATTCGAGTGCGACAAACGGTCAGGCAGTCCCATGTCTCATGATGCCGATGAAGTGATCCCGCCCCAGCTCATCCAGGAAACGCTCCAGCGCGTCATCAACAGCCGGGAGTTCATCAATTCTGAAAGGAAGCGGCGTTTCCTGAAATTCATCGTGGAGGAAACGCTTGCGGGACAAGCCGATCGGATCAAAGCCTACACCATCGCGATCGACGCCTTCGACCGGGATCCGAGCTTCGACCCCGTAAGCGATCCGGTGGTCCGGATCGAGGCCGGCCGGCTTCGCCGCTGCCTGGAGCACTATTACCTGACCGAGGGAATTGCGGACCGGGTCCGGATCACGATCCCGAAGGGTGGCTACGTGCCTCGGTTCATCGTGAGGGATGAGGTCGCAGCCTCCGTTCCCGCCCCCCTGGAAGATGATGAACAGCCAGCCGAGGGACGGTTGGCTGCGGGACGGCTGGTCGAGATCAATCCGGCTCCCGCGGCTGCTGATCAGGTCGCTGGGGAGGCGGTGCCTTCGAGTCCGCCCTTGGCGCCGTCCCGCTGGTCCTTGCCGAAGCGGACTTGCCTTCTGGTGGGCATCCTGTCCCTGTCGGCCGTACTGATCACGATCCTCTGGGGAGAGGGCCTTTTTCTCCAGACCCGGGTTTCGGAAGAAGAGCGGAAAATCACCGGGCGGGTTCCCTCGATCATGGTGGTGCCGTTCGAGAATGACGGTGACGACCCAGCGCAGGAAATCTTCGCCAAGGGTATCACGGAGGAAGTGATCAACGCCCTGCTACGCTTCAGGAACGTCCTCGTCTACGATGCAGACACCAGCTTCCGATTCCGCACCGGGTCCGCTCTGCGCGACGCGGTCCCGGACGCTCACATAGACTATGTGCTGAAGGGCAGCATCACCCGGGTGGCGGGCGAGATCCAGGTCAACGCGGCCCTGCTGCGGGCTTCGGACAACCGGTATCTCTGGTCCGACAGCTTCCGGCGGGAATTCAATCCCGGTACCATGATCGACCTGCGGCACGACATCGCCGCGAAGGCCGCCCGCGTGCTGGTGCAGCCGCACGGCGTCATAGAAAAGGTGGAGCTGCAAAGCACCGCCGGGCGCCCCTCCGACTCGTTGTCGTCCTACGAATGTGTCCTGCGGACCCGTGAGTATTGGCGGCAGCCGGACGCGGAGATGCACAAACAGGTTCGGGCTTGCCTGGAACGGGCGGTCGAGACCGATCCCAACTACGCCGATGCCTGGGCGGCCCTCGCCTTCATCTACACGGACGAGCTCCGGGTCGATTTCAACCCGAGCACCGAGCGTCCCGATCCGGTCGGCACGGCCCTCCAGGTGGCGCGTCACGCCGTGGCCTTGGCGCCGGACAATCCGCTGCCGCTCCAGGCACTCGGGATTGCCCACTGGCTGCGGCGCGAGGTGCCTCTCAGCATCGCGTCGTACGAGCGGGCGCTTGCTCTCAACCCGCACGACAGCGACATCCTCGCCGATCTCGGGAGGGCCTACAGTCTCACCGGTGACTGGGACAGGGGTATTCCCCTCATAAGGGAGGCGTTCGAACGCAACCCGGCTCAACCCAGCTGGTATCGCCTCTTCATCGCCTTGTTCCACTATATGCATGGCCGGTACGACGAGGCCCTGGCGGAGGCTCGGAGGATCGGGACTCCGAACCTCGTCTACACCCATGTCGTGCTCGCGATGATCCATGGCCAGACCGGCAGCAAGGACGACGCGACCCACGAAGTCGATGAGATCCTCAGGCTCTACCCGAATTTCGGAGACAAGGCCCTGTTCGAGTTCGAGCGGCGGAACATCGATCCGGCCATCATCGCCAGGATGATCGACGGGCTGAGGAAAGCCGGGCTGGACGTCGCCCCGTACTGGGAAGCCGCCGACGAGAGAGACTGAGCGCCTGTCCGGCGGCCGCGGATTCAATCGAACCAAGTGTACTGCCAGGTGACGCCAAAGGTGGTGAAGCTGGTTCCGATCCGCTCCGTGACGCCTTCCGACCAGTTCAGCTTCAGCGAATGGCCCTGTGCTACGGGAAGGGAGAGGGTAAGTCCGAACCGGGTGTTTTCCTGGCGGTCGTCGTTCTGGACGCCATTCACCGTGCTTCGCCCGCCGGCGTAGTATGTCGCATCGGCCGCCAGCCACAGTTTCGGGCGGAACGTGTAGCCGACATGGGCTTGGAGGGTGGCGATAGGCTCCTGTTCCCGTCGGAAGCCGCCTAGGAATTCGTCATTATCCGTGTAGAACCACGCGCCCGTATAGAGTTCCAGGGACCAGGGACCGAGGGGTTGGTACACCCCGATTTCAGGTTTGAACGCCCAGCGGTTCGAGCCCAGATTGATCAGCCGGTTGGGGTCGTAATCACCGAACGGCGCCACGACCACGATGCTGGCACCCAATGTGGTGGTGGGTTCGCGGGCGGCGAACTCCTTCCGATCGAGCGCCGGTCCGCCGAATATGTTCACCGCCAGGCGCAAGCGTGGGTCGGCCAAACCGGAACGGGTGACTGCCCGCTGCTGCTTGAACACGTCGCCACTGACGTCGGCCTGGGAATAAGGTAGGACGAAACCAATGCTGGCCGAGCGTCCGAACAGACCGAACGTGCGCGCATAGATCAGAGAAGCCGTGTTGACCTCCGCCTCGATGTTGTCCAACGGCAGGGAGGGATCGACGGCGACGCCGCCGGTGGACCGGAGGTAACTGAGACCCAGGAAGTTCACTCCCAATGGAGAGGGCGAGTAGGCGCGTGGTTCGAGTTCCTGGGCAGGCGCACTGCTTGGTGCGGCAGCAATGAGCAGTGCGCCTGCCCCAGCCCAAGTAATTCGTGAAATCCTCAAAAGGCGGTTCACTGTTACTTCTCGCCTTGATGGGAAGATCATAGACCCGCAGCATTCTACACTTCTGTCCGGCGGGCGCGCCTGTACCTTCCCGACATGGCGATAGGTTACGGTAACATGGCGGCAGGTTACCGTTGCATCGCAAAAATTGGGGCGGATGATACTTCTAAATCGGACCCCGGGCGCGGCTCAATAGTCTTCGGAACAAAAGTGCCAAGGACATCAACATGAAGCGCTCGTTCGGTCCCCTGGGGACCCTGGCCGGGACCCTGACCATCGTCGTCGGTTTGGCGGGGTGCTCGTCCACCGATTCCACGCAGCGGCCCACCGGCATGGCGTCCGCCGCGTCCATGAGCCAGGATCCGGAGAGACCGGGCGCCTGGGTCTACCGGACATCGAACGCCGACCTCCGGCAGTACACCCGGTTCATCGTCGAGCCAACGGAAATCTACCGCGGCGCCGAGGCGAGCTTCGGAAGCATGACCAGCTCCCAGATCACCGAGATCGCCCAGTATCTCACCAGCGCAATGCGCCGAGAACTGAGCAACGGCGGCTACGCGGTCACGTCGCAGCCCGGCCCCAATACGGCGCGCATCGTGACGAAGCTTGTCGGCGTGGAGCAGACGGTCCCCGGAGCCGCCACGGTGTCCCGGATCTTGCCGATCGGCGCCGTCGCCAATGCCGTCCAGGGTGCCTCCGGCGGCAGCGGATCCTTCACCGGCGCGGTCATCCTGGCCGCCGAGGTCTATGACAGCCAAACGTCCGAGCTGCTCGTCGCCGCGGTCCGCAAATACAATCCGCCGGTCTTCGATCTCGAAGCGACCCTGTCGACCATGGACACCGCCCGCTCCGCCGCCCGGCAGGCGGCCGAGGACCTGCGGAAAGGCGTCGACCGAGTCCAGGGCCGGGAGGCCCGCTGAGCACGGCGCCTAGGCTGCCGATGTCGGAAAACTGGGAGCAAACGATGAACCACCAATCCATGCCCGCTCTCGCAGCCGCCATTGCGGCCCTGGCTGCCCTGACGGTTGCTCCCGTACGTGCGCAGACGGGATCGAGCCCCTCCGAAACGGCTTTCCTGGTCAAGACCACGGGCGATCTCGTCCGGCTGTGCGAGGCTGAACCGACCGATCCCACCGGGATCGCGGCACTGCACTTCTGCCACGGTTTCGCGGTCGGAGCCTACCAGTACCATCAGATCGCGGCCACGGACAAGCCGCCGCTGTTCTGCGAGCCGACCCCGCGACCGTCGCGCAACGAGGCCATCACCGGATTCGTCGCCTGGGCGCGACAGAACCCCCGGGCGATGGAGACGCCGCCGGTCGAAGGGATCTTCCGCTACCTGGCCCAACGCTATCCCTGCCACGGATGATGACCGCTTTCCGATCGAAAGGAACAACCATGGGCACGGATACGAACCTGTCCCGGACCGTTGCACGGCTGATCCGCATCGCGGCCGTCGCACTTACCCTCGCCGCGTGCAGCGACATGTCCCAGACACAGCAGCGTACGCTCAGCGGTACGGCGGGGGGTGCGGCCGGCGGGGCGGTGATCGGGGCCATCGCCGGCAACGCCGGCATGGGAGCGGCCATCGGCGCGGGCGTCGGCCTGGCCGGCGGCATGCTCTACGACTACCACAAGAAGACCGAGGAGCGGGCCTACCAGCGTGGCGTTCAGGAGGGGCAGCGATGAGAATCGCGAGGTGGCCGGCATGGGCCGTGCTCTGCATCTCCTTGATGTTCGGTCCTGTCGTGGCCGCCGAGGAACCGCCGGTCGATGAACCGGCAGCCAAAGAACAGTCACTCGACGAACAGCTACTCGACGAGACGTCATCCGATGACGCGCCGATGGACGCCCGGGCGTTGGGCATTCTCGATCTCATGGCCGAGACCTTGGCTCAGGCTCAGGGCTTCAGCGTGACCATCCAGGCCGGCTACGACGTCATCCAGGACACGGGCCAAAAGATCGAGTTCGGCGAACGGCGCAAGGTCGCACTGAGCCGTCCCGACCGGCTGCGGGTCGAGGTTGAGGAGAGCGACGGGACGCAGGCCCTGGTGTTCTTCGATGGCAAGGCGATAACCGTGTTCAGTCCCGGTGAGAACGTCTACGGACAGATCGAGAAGGCGGGCACCGTGGACGACGCGGTGCGCTACGTGATCCAGGATCTGGGCATGCGGCTGCCGCTGGCACTGCTGCTGGTCACCACGCTGCCGGACGAGTTTGAGCAGCGGCTTGAGTCGATAGACTACGTGGAGCGCAACACGCTCACCCGGGTGCCGACCGACCATCTGGCGGGCCGGAGCGCCGATGTGGACTTCGAACTCTGGGTTGCCGCCGGCGATACGCCCCTGCCGCAACGGGTGTCGATCACCTACAAGAACGAAGAGGGTGCGCCGCAGTACCGGGCCGAGTTCTCGGACTGGAAGTTGGATCCGGACCTCTCGAAGGTGGACCTCGCTTTCCGCCCGCCGGAGGGTGCCGAAGCCATCCCGTTCGTGGTCCGGGTTCGCCGGTCCGGGACGGATCAGCCGTCCATGACCGGTGAAGCACCAGCCGACGGAATGCCGGCAGCGTCCGGCAGCATGGAAGGTTTACCGAAATGAACACCCGACATGTCAGGACCGCCGTCTCGGTCGCTTCGTCCCTGATCCTGGCGGCGACGCTGGTGGCGGAAGCCAACGCCGCCGGCGCACGCGGCGGACGTAGCGGTGGGGGAGGTTACTCCCGTTCGGGCGCCGCGGCAGGCGGCAGCTTCTCGGCGCAGAGACCCGCCGGAGGGACAGGGGCACGGCAGGCCGGAGCCACCCAGCGGTCGGGTCAGCGCAACGCTTCCGCACAGACCGCGTCGCGCCAGGCAGGGGCGTCCCAGCGTTCGGGTCAGCGCGCGGAAACGCAGCAGACCCGCACCCAGTCTCGCAGCGACACGCGCATATCGGGCCAGCAGGAGCGGACCGAGCGGGAGGGGCAGCGGCAAACGGCTTCCGCCGATCGCACCGACAGCCGCCAGCAAGGCCAGACCGAGCGTACCGAGGTCCGCCAGCAAGGCCAGACCGAGCGTACGGAGGCCCGCACCCAGGCGGCGCAGAACATCAACGCCAACAACAGTTGGGATAACCATTATCATTACTATGATGATGATGACGATGAGTGGGGATACGCCCTGGCGGGCGCCGCGGTCGGCGCGACCCTCGGCTATGTCGCCGGCGCCGCGACGGCGGCCCCGGTGGTCGCCGGCCCGACCTATGTGACGGTGCTTCCCTGCTCGCCGACCATCGTGTCGGCGGGCGGCACAAGCTATTACGGGTGCGGCGGGTCCTGGTACAACCAGGCTTATGTGAACGGAAGCGTCACGTACGTCACGGTCAACCCGCCTCCTGGTCACTAGGCCCCTTGGTTCATCGGGTTGACCGGCAAGGATGTCTTCCGAATGATGTGGCCAACCTGCACCAACCGCTGCGCCAGCCTGATCTTGCTGGCCGGAGTTCTCTTCGCCGGCGGCTGCGCCACGCCGATCAGCGTCGAACACCTGGACCATGCCACGGTCCATCAGCAACTCACCCGCAACGTCCTGTCGGCGCATACGCTCAGTGATCCGACCAGGAACGTGCTGCGGCAACGGTATCTGACGGACCGCTTCCGGGAGAGGCCCGAATACGCCATCGCCGAACTCCATGCCGCCGTCGCCGAAGGGCGCGGCGAAGCGAACGACATCTTCGCCCTTGCGGAGATGTCGTTCCTGCACGCCGAGGAGCGCGGCGGACGCCCCTACTATCTGGCATCCGCCCTTTATGCCTATGCCTTTCTGTTTCCCGGAAATGCCGGCCAGCCGCCCGATCCCTACGACCCGCGATTGAGGCTCGCGAGCGACCTGTACAATCGCGGCCTGACATCGGGATTGATCGCCGACGACGGCGAGAGGATCGCCATCCAGTCGGCGAGCTATCCGCTGCCGTTCGGTCGGCTCGATGTGGACTTCGATCCGCGGGACCTTGAATGGGGCGGACGCGAGCTGACAAGCTTCTTCCCCGTCGCCGAGCTGGAGATCCGCGGCCTGGACAACCGCTACCGCCAATCCGGTATCGGCGCACCCTTGGCGGCGGGCACGACCCAGGCCAATGTCACCAAGGGCTTCCAGGTCGGCCAACGCGTGAAGGTGCCGGTGACCGCCCTGCTGCGAGTCGATGATCCCCGGCGCCAGCTTGCGCGTGGATCGGTGCGGGCCCAGCTTGAACTTCATGCTTCCTCCGACACCCAGGCGGTTCTGATCGATCGTCGGCAGGTTCCCCTGGAGATCGAGTACACGTCGACGCTCGCCTACATGCTGAGCGGGTCGGCGGTCTGGGACTGGGAACTCGCCGGCTTCCTGCGCGGCAGCCTGCTGGCCGAGAATCCGACCCGCCTAGGCGCCTTGGAACCCTATAAACCCGGCCGCTTTCCCGTCGTCTTCGTCCACGGAACGGCGTCGAGCCCGGCACGCTGGGCCGAGATGCTGAACGACCTGAGGAGCGACCCGCGCATCCGCGATCACTTCCAATTCTGGTTCTTCGGCTACGAAACCGGCAATCCGGTCCCCTACTCGGCACTGCTGCTGCGGGAATCCCTGCAAGAGGCGATTTCCGCCCTGGACCCGTCGGAAAGCGATCCGGCACTGCGCGAGATGGTCGTCATCGGCCACAGCCAGGGCGGCCTGCTGACGAAACTGACGGCGGTCGAGTCGGGTGACAGGTTCTGGAACGCGGCATTCCGCAAGCCGCCCGACGAACTGCGGATGAGCCCGGAGAGCCGCGACCTGCTGAAGCGCGCCCTGTTCGTGAAGCCGGTTCCGTCGGTCAAGCGCCTCGTCTTCATCGCGACCCCCCATGGCGGCAGCTATGTCGCCGGAAACCGGATCAGCCACTACATCGCGAGTCTGGTGCGTCTGCCTGGAAACATCCTGAGGGCGACCTCGGAAGTCCTTGCGCAGAGCGACGGGGAGACCACCACGCTGACGGCCCAGACGGGGTTCGGCAGCGTCTACGGCATGACGCCTGGCAGCGTGCTGGTCCAGACGCTGGCGCGTACACCCATCACCGAAGGGGTCAAGGCCCACTCCATCATCGCCGTGCGCGGAGACGGCCCTGTCGAGGTCGGCGACGACGGCGTCGTCGAATACCGGAGCGCCCATATCGAGGGTGTCGAGTCCGAATACATCGTCCGATCCGGCCATTCGACGCAAGCCGATCCCCACACGATCGAGGAGGTGCGTCGTATCCTTCTCCTCCACTTGGCGGAGTCCTGCACTAAGCGCGGGAATTGCGGACAGGCGCCTGATCGTCCCGCACTCGTGGCAAACGAGTTGCCATGAATACCGGCCCGAAGCACACGTTTTCCATTTAGGCTCTCTTCCTGGCCGGCATGCTGATGTGCCGCGGCCCGCTGCTGGCGGACGGGGCGCCTTCGCTGCCTTTGTCGAAGGCGATATCAGAGTTGTCCCGAAACCCGGACTTCGTGGAAGCGGTGCTGGCCGAACGTTATGCCAACAGTCTGAGGCTTTCGGAACTGCTGAACCGCCTCTCCTTGAACTCACCGAATGGCGGGGCACGGTATCGGATGGCCGTCGAGGGCAGACGGCTGGTGGAGACGCCGAACGCCGTGCTGGAAGCGATGACGATGCCCGGCCATGACCTGGAGGTCAGGGATTCCCGGTATTTCGCCAATTTCGGCGACCTGATCCATCACGGCCATGATGTCCTCACGCCGTTCTGGATCGACACTGGGCTTCCTGTTCCCGGGACGGTCCGGACCCTGCTGGTCCCGGTCAGCCATTCGCGACACGAGTTCATCGTGCGCGGCCCCGTGGTCAATGCCGATCTGTCGTTCTATTTCGGGATCGACGGGGAAGCCGTGTTCCGTCCGAGTGTCACGCGGGATCAGGCCTGGGTGATGGGCAGGGTCGCTCATCGCTACCGTGGCGCTGAAGCGCTGGAGGTGACGCGACTCGCCGGCAACATCGTGCGTGCCTGGGGCGCGGTGCGGTCCCGCCACCATCCGGCAGGCGGGACCGCACTTCCAACAAGAGCCGAAGCCGGCAAGCTGCCGGAACACACTGCCAATAGCCTGCCGCATCATGCCCCGTGCGGAAGGCTCACATCTGGTCGTGGTCGTGCATGGTATCCGGATTGGTTTTGCCCGTCGGCATCTTCGGGTCGGTTTCGGCTTCCAGGGTCCGCGTGCTGCCGTAGTACAGGGCTCCGCTGAAAGCCAGGAAAGATCCGACTACGAGTATCAAATAAGCTACATTACCACCAGTCATTGAATCCTCCCACATATGGTTCGGGCTGCCTCAGATAGCCTGATGTCAACCATATGCCAGGGGATTCGATCCTCGAAGAGGCTGATGAGCAGCATGACGCCCAAGTTGGTTCTCAGCCGGAGGTGAGCGCGAAAGCCTGGACGCCTGGATTCAGGAACTCGATCGTGGACACCCGTTCCATGCCTGTCACCGGGGCCGGGACCGACAGCCTGACGACGGTGCCTGCCAGTCCGGGACAAGATCGCCGGCTCTTTATACTGAGGGTCTAATTAATCATTGACGGGAGGCAGGCTCGCATCGTGAAATTGGCGACTGAGAAGGAACAAGCTCCGGATCGACGCGGCAAACGCGCATTCCAGGAGTTTGGCGAAGCGTTAGGTTAGTGTAAGCAAAATAAAACAACAAGCAACCTAGAGGAAACGCCATGTTCAAGATCAAGAACGTCCTGGCAGGAATGGCCGTCGCCGTTCTGGCCGGGGCGGTGACGGCCCAGCCATCCTTTGCCCAGGAAAAGAAAACCCTGGCCTTCGTGGTCAACGTGCCCGCTGATTTCTGGCAGATCGCCCGCCGTGGCACTGAGAAGGCCCAGAACGAACTTCCGAATTACAATATCGAGTTCTACATCCCCGGTGAGATGTCCGCCGCGGCCCAGAAGCGCATCCTGGAGGATCTGCTGGCCAAAGGCGTGGCCGGGGTTTCGATCAGCCCCGTCAATCCCGACAACTCTACGGAGATCCTGAACCAGGTCGCCTCGAAAGCGGTCCTGTTCACCCAGGACGCGGATGCGCCCCAGTCGAATCGGGCGCTGTATATCGGGACGGACAACGTGGCCGCCGGCCGGCAGGCCGGCGAGCAGATGATGAAGGCCCTTCCGGACGGCGGCAAGGCGATGGTCTTCGTCGGCACGCTCGACGCGGCCAACGCGCGCGAGCGGTTGCAGGGTATCAAGGAAGCGATAGCCGGATCCAAGATCGAGATCATCGACGTGCGCACCGATGGCGGCGACCAGGCCAAGGCCAAGGCGAACGTCGAGGACACGCTGACGAAGTACCCTGACATCGACCTCCTGGTCGGTCTGTGGGCCTATAACACGCCGCAGATCTACAACGCCGTGAAGGCGGCCGGCAAGGAAGGCACGCTCAAGATCGTCGGCTTCGACGAGGACCAGCAGACCCTCAAGGGCATCTCCGAGGGCGTGATCGATGCCACCGTCGTTCAGCAGCCCTACGAGTTCGGCTACCAGTCCATGATCTACCTCGCCAAGTACATCGAGGGCGATCGGTCCTTCATTCCCGAGAACAAGCAGAGGATCATTCCGACCCAGGTGATCGACAAGTCCAACGTCAAGGATTTCGCTGCCAAGATCAGGGATCTGCTGAAAAGGTAATTGCCGGAGGGTCCGGCATCGTGATGCCGGACCCTTTGCCGTCCTTCGGATAGTGGCCATCGCAGGGAATGCCGTTCCTTGCGTGCGAACGAGGTTCGCGTATGTCGAATACCCTATTGGAACTCCGTTCGATCACGAAGACGTACCCAGGGGTGAAGGCCCTTGCCGGTGTCGATTTCTCGGTCGGGCACGGTGAGGTCGTGGGCCTCATCGGCGAGAATGGCGCCGGCAAGTCCACATTGATGAAGATTCTGGGAGGCGTCGTCTCCCCCTCGACGGGCTCGATCGTCATCGACGGCATCCCGAGGTCCACGCTGACCGTCAAGGATGCCGCTCGCGCCGGGATCGCGTTCGTCCATCAGGAACTTCACCTGTTCGAAAACCTCGATGTGGCGGCCAACATCTTCATCGGGCGGGAACCCCGGAAGGGCGGTTTTCTCAACCTCATCGACAATACCGCCCTGCACCAGCGCGTGAAGCCGCTGTTGAAGCGCCTCGGAGTGGATTTCGGACCTGAAGACCCTGTGGATGCCCTGTCCATCGCTCAGCGTCAGATGGTGGAGATTGCCAAGGCGCTGTCCATGGACGCACGCCTCATCATCATGGACGAACCCACCTCCAGCCTGACGCTGACCGAAACCGAAAACCTGCTGAACGTCATCGCCGACCTCAAGGCCTCGGGAGTCAGCATCATCTACATCTCCCATCGGCTCGGCGAGGTGGAGCAATGCGCCGACAGGGTCGTGGTCCTGCGCGATGGCCGCAGGGTCGGCGAACTGCCGAAGTCGCAGATCAAGAGCGCGGCGATGGTCCGTCTCATGATCGGGCGGGAGTTGAAGTCCCTCTATATCCCACCGAAGGCGGGGAGCAGGACCGGCGGGCTTGAACTCCAGAACCTCGTCACATCGGCCTTCCCGGGGCGGGAGGTCTCGCTGACCGTAAATCGCGGTGAGATCCTCGGTCTGGCCGGCCTTGTCGGGGCGGGCCGGACGTCGCTCGCCCAGACCATCTTCGGCATCCATGCACCCAAAGGGGGCCGCATCCTCCTGGATGGGCAGCCACTCTCGATCAGGGTACCGGGGGACGCGATCGCCTACGGCATCTACCTCGTCCCGGAGGACAGGAAAAAATCGGGACTGCTGCTCAACATGACCATAGCCGAGAACATCTCGCTTCCCGACCTCAGGAGCATCGCCAGAGCCATGCTCGTCGACGTATCGCGCGAGGCGAGCCTGGCCAGGGAACAGTGCCGCTCCCTCGCGATCAAGGCGCCCTCCATCGACACCGACGCCGTTACCCTGTCCGGCGGGAACCAGCAGAAGGTCGTCCTGGCCAAATGGATCTCGATGCGTCCGCAATTCATCATTTTCGACGAGCCGACGCGGGGCATCGACGTCGGAGCCAAAAGCGAGATCTACGCCCTGATGCGCGGCCTAGCCGATGCCGGTGTGGCGACCCTGATGATCTCCAGCGACATGGAGGAGGTCATCGGGGTCAGCGACCGCATCGCGGTGATGCACGAGGGCCGCATCAGCGGGTTGCTCGACAGGTCCCAGTTTTCGGAACACAACGTCCTGTCGCTTGCCGTAGGAAACGTGGGCAGGGAGGAGCTGGTCACCCATGCTTAAGAAAGAACTCGGCCTGCTGATCCTGATATTGGTGATCGGCTCCATCACGGCTGCGATCAACCCGCAGTTCATCTCCCAGATCAACCTCATGAACCTCGCCAATCAGATCGGCCTGTTCGGCCTGATCTCGATCGGTGCCGGCCTGGTCATCATCTCCGGCGGGGTGGATCTGTCCGTCGGATCGATGTTCGCGCTCCTGGGAATCGTCTTTCTCGATCTGCTCGTGAACTACGAGTTGGCGTGGCCCGTGGCGCTGCTCCTGACGGTCGCCGGCGGATCGGTGCTCGGGCTTATCCACGGGCTTCTGGTGACCCGGCTCAAGATGCAGCCTTTCGTCGTGACCTTGTGCGGCCTTCTGCTGTACCGGGGCATCGCGCGCTGGTACACGGCCGACTCCACCCGCGGCTTCGGCTATGGCTACGGCTATGAAACCCTGGAATGGTTGATGTCCGGCCGGACCTACAACATTCCCCATACCTTCATCTTCCTGTTGATCGTCGCGGCCGTGATGGGCGTGGTGCTGCACCGTTCCGTCTATGGCCGCTACCTGTTCGCCGTCGGCAAGAGCGAGGAGGCGGCCCGGTTCTCCGGTATTCCCACGACTACGGTGATCACCGCAGCCTACGTGATCGGAGGAACGCTGGCCGGCACTTCATCCGTCTTCTTCGTCTTCTACACGCAGTCGGTTTCGCCATCCGCGCACGGCAATTTCTATGAACTCTATGCGATCGCTGCCGCCGTCCTGGGCGGATGCTCTCTCCGTGGCGGCGAGGGCTCGATCCTCGGGATCCTGCTCGGTACCGTTCTCCTACAGGTCCTTCAGAACCTCGTGAACATCCTGGGCATCCCGAGTTCGCTGAACTTCGCCGTCATGGGCGCCGTGATCCTGCTGGGCGTCCTGGCCGACCAGCAACTCCAGCTCCGCCGCCAGCGCCGGCTTGCGATGGCAAGCGCCGAGGCGCGCGAACTGGCCAAGAAAGGTGCCGCCGGAGCGGCGGTATGAGCGGCACCGCAGTCGAGAGGCGTTGCGAAGGTGAGGGGGACGCGGCGTAACGGCGGCTTCATCAGCGCGGGCTCATCCCTCCGTCGTTTCCGGTCCACCCTCACGCCATGTTGCGGGGGCGGTGGTCTGCGACGGAGGTCCCCGGTGCGACCGACCCCGAGGCGTCCTCTGCCGGGAGCGCGCGTTCGGGCGGCAACTCGACCCATACCTGGGTGCCTGAGCCGAGTTCGCTCGACATCCTGACCGTGCCGCCATGACGTTCCACCAGCTGGCGGACCAGCGGCAATCCCAATCCGGTTCCCTTGACCTGACGCGCCCGCCGACTGTCGATCTGCTCGAAAGGCAGGAAGACGCGCGCCAGATCCTCGGCGGGAACGCCGACCCCGGTATCGGAGACCATGACGACGGTGCGTCCATCGGCGAGCCGCTTCAAGGCGATCTCGATCCGACCACCCCAGGGCGTGAACTTGATCGCGTTGGAGAGCAGGTTGTCCAGGACCTGACGAAGCCGCAGCGGATCGCCAAGGACCCTGACATTCCCGATGGCCGGCGTCAGGTCGACCGTGACTCCGGCGGCGCGGGAAGCGACGCGCAGATCCCGGATCGCTTCGGCCGCCAGCCTGTCCAGGGCGACCGCTTCCTCCCGGAGTTCCAGCTTGCCGGCGTCGAGTTTGGCCAGGTCGAGAATGTCGTTGATCAGGGCCAGCAGGCGCTGGCCGGACTGGTGGATGTCGCCGACATACTCCTCCTGACGGCCGGTCAGGCGGCCGAAGATTCCGCTCATCAGCGCTTCCGAGAAGCCGAGGATCGCGTTCAGCGGCGTGCGCAGCTCATGGCTGACATTGGCCAGGAAGTTGGTCTTGGCCTCGTTGGACCGTATGGCCGCGTCACGTGCGACGACGAGGCGCTCCGTCACATCCCGGAGATGCCGGTTGTTCGTCCTGAGCTCCCTCTCGGCGCCGACATGGCGCCGCATCAGCCAGACCAACGCCAGCACCAGCACGATGAAGCCGGCGCCGTAAGCCAGCAGCTTCATCTGGAAAACGCTGACCTGGCGCTGTATCTGCCCGACCAGCACGTTCTGGTGGTCCGATCCGGCGAACAGCAATCGCCTGTGGACGATCACCGCCTCTTCGACATTGCGGTCCGCCAGCGTCCGGAATGCGGCCGGATCGGTCCGGAGCAGGGGTAGGTCACGGTCGATGCGGTCGACGATCCGCCGGACCTCCGCCACGCCGTCCTCACGCCCGGCAGCCCAGGTGTGCCATTCGGCGCTCCCCGCCTCCGGGAGCGCGTTGAGACGGTTGAACACGTTGTCGAGGCGGAGCATCACCTCCTCGGCCACCTCCGGCCGGCTCCCCGGCTCCAGGCCACGGATAGCCACCTGGAGGCGCAGCAGGTCGGCCGAAAGCTCGCCGTCATACCAGAGGTCCGCTCCGCTGGCGATCTCGACCGACCGCTGGATCCCGATCAGGTCGGGGATCAGCATCGGCGTGCTGCACGACACCAGCACGATTGACACCATCCAAATGATCTTGCCCAGATCCATGAGCCACTTCCCATGCCTGCGGATCAGCACAGGATGCATCATGCCCGTCAGAAATGCGCGAACCCAAGGGATTATGCTTCACGGCCCCTTAAAACAACATGAAGACGGCCCTGATCGCCCGTGGAGCCCGGACGACGCCGTCAATCGCCGCGGGCTTCCCCGCGAAGCGTCGGCAACCCGATGCCCGTGGCGCCGAAACCTCCGTCCACGCCGAGCGTCTGCCCGGTGATGTAGCTGGCGCGATCGCTGCACAGGAAGAAGATCGCTTCGGCAAGCTCCTCCTCGAGCCCGTAGCGTCCGAGCGGGATGGCGTCGCGATAGTCCGCCCGGATCGCGGGGCTGTGCACCGCCTTGGCCATGGCCGTGTCGACCGGGCCGGGTGCCACGGCGTTGACGCGGATTCCGAGGCTTGCAAGCTCGACCGCCTGCTGCTTCGTCAGGTGAGCGAGCCCGGCTTTGCTGGTGCCGTAGGCGACGCGGAGGGTCGAGGCCCGCATTCCGGAGATCGACGTGATGTTCACGACCGCGCCTCCGCCGGTCTCGGCCATCAGCGGCGCGGCCTTCTGTGTGCAAAGGAAGGGACCGCTCAGATTCACCGCCAGGACGCGCGACCACTCTTCGAAGGACGTCTCGAGGATCGGTTTGAAGACCGCGGTGCCGGCATTGTTCACCAGGGCGTCGAGCCGGCCGAACCGCCTGCGGAGGTCCTCCAAGGCGCGGCTCACCGCGTCCGGGTCGGCGACGTCAGCGACGAGCGCCAGCGTCGCGTCGGGAGCGCCGGTTTCGGAGATCGCTTCCCGAAGCGTCTCGCCGTCGATGTCGAGGAGTGCGACCCGCCAGCCATCGGCCAGAAAGCGTCTCGCCGCGGCGAGACCGATACCCCGGGCCGCACCTGTCACCAGTGCCACCTTCCGCGCTTCATCAGCCATGTCCGCATCCAACTCCCGAAAAGACCCGGGTTCCGGCTTCGATTCCGAAGGACGGTCCGTTTCCGACTGCCTTAGTCTGTCCGGGACGGGATGGCAACCCAAGCGAAGAGTGACGGGCCTTGCATCCCCGCTTGGACGGATCGCGGCCGATCGGTGATGGGGAAGCCTCCGGCCCAGGTCCGGAAGGCAACGAACGGTCCGCAGGGCGGCAGATTGGGAGACGTGCGTGAGACCACCGAGGCGTGTGCAGGGCGATCATCCTTTCCTGCTTTCGACATCGCCGCCGACCCGGAACCAGGAGCGGCTTGCCGTCTGCGTGCTCGCGGTCCTGGTCGCCGAACTGCTGGTCACGGCACCGTTCGCGCGCATCCCGCTGCCCGGCACCGAGATCCTGCTGCCGGCCTACGGGGCCGCGATACTGCTGATCGAGTTGATCACGTCGGCCCTGCTGCTGGCGCTGTTCTCGGTCCAGCACTCGCGTGCCGTCCTCGTCCTGGCGATCGGCTACCTCTTCTCGGGCCTGATGGTGGTGCCGTGGATGCTCACGTTTCCCGGCGTGTTCGAGGCGCTGGGCCTGGACGCGGGGTTGCAGGTCACCGCCTCGATCGCCGCCCTGCGCCGCCTGGGGTTCCCCCTGTTCGTGCTCGCCTACGCGTTGTTGAAGGATGGTCCGGCTTCGGAGCCGAGGTTCCACGGATCGGTTCCGCTGGCGATCGTCGGAAGCGTCGCCGGCGCGTTCGCCGCCGCCGGCATGCTGACCTGGTTTATCCTCGCGAACGACGATTCGCTGCCGAACTTCATGAGGAACGCGAGGAACGTCACCGGCTTGTGGTCGTACATTCCGGCCATGGCGATATTCCTCTACCTGACGGCGCTCGCCGTCCTGTTCGCCCGGCGACGGTCGGTGCTCGACCTCTGGCTGATGGTCGTGCTCTGCACGCTGCTCATCGAGATCATCCTGCTCTCCTACGTCAGCGCCGGCATCCGCCTGAGCGTCGGGTGGTGGGGAGGGCGCTCCTACGGGCTGGCCTCCGCCAGCATGGTGCTGCTCGTCCTGCTGTCGGAATCGACGACCCTTTATGCCCGGGTCGCCCGGTCGGTTTCCGCCGAGCGCCGCGCCCGCGAAACGCGGCTTACGGCGATGGAGGCCCTGTCGGCCCTGATCGCCCACGAGATCAACCAGCCCTTGGCCAGCATGGTCACGAATGCGGACGCGGGTCTCCGCTGGCTCGAAAAGGAAAACCCCGATCCCGCCGAGGCGCAGGCGGCCCTGAGACGGATCGTGAATGACGGCCATCGCGCCGGCAGGGTGATCGAGAGCATCAGGGCGATGTTCAAGAAGGAAGCCCGGGATCGCGTGCCGCTGGACGTGAACCGATTGATCGAGGAGGTCCTGGCACGCTGCCGCGACGACGTCCGGCTGGGCCGCGTGACCGTCGAAACGGCGCTGGAGCCGGGATTGCCGACCGTCACCGGCAACCCGATCCAGCTTCAGCAGGTCTTGTCCAACCTGGTCTCGAACGCGATCGACGCCATGTGCTCCGTGACGGGCAGGGCGCGCGTGCTGCGGGTCACGTCCCGATCGCAGGCTCCCGGCGAGGTCATGGTCTCCGTCGAGGACTCCGGACCCGGCGTCGGTCCGGAGCTGAGAGGCAGGATCTTCGAGCCGTTCTTCACGACGAAACCCGACGGAATGGGCATGGGACTGATGTTTTGCAGATTGATCATCGAGTCCGGCGGCGGACGGCTCTGGGCGGACGGCAATGTCCCGCACGGCGCGGTCTTCCGGTTCACGCTGCCGGGCAGCGACGACGGCGTCTGGCCGGTCGGGGAACAAGCCCGATGAGCCTGCCGTCTTCCGTCGTCTTCGTCGTCGATGACGATCCCTCGGTCCGCGAGTCGATCCGCAGCCTGCTGCGCTCGGTCGGCCACTCGGTCCAGGTGTTCGACACGACGCAGGCCTTCATGCTCGCGGAGAGGATCGACGCGCCCGGCTGCCTGATCCTGGATGTCAGGCTGCCCGGCTCCAGCGGGCTGGAGTTCCAGCGCGCCCTGGCCGGATCGGGCATCAGCATTCCGATCGTCTTCATAACCGGGCACGGCGACATCCCGATGTCGGTGGCCGCGATGAAGGCGGGCGCGCTCGAGTTCCTGACCAAGCCCTTCCGGGATCAGGACCTGCTCGACGCGGTCCACCGGGGCATCGAACTGGACCGCGGCCGCCGGGATGAACTGGCCATGCTCGCGGAGTTGCGGGAACGCTTCGCGACGCTGACGCCGCGCGAGCAGGAGATCATGGCGCTGGTCGCCGCCGGCCAGATGAACAAGCAGATCGCCGGCGAGCTTCAGCTCAGCGAGGTCACGGTGAAGGTCCACCGTGCCCAGGTCATGCGCAAGATGCAGGCGAAGTCCCTGCCGGATCTGGTGCGCATCGCGGACAAGCTGGGCGCCGGTACCGCAAAGCCGTAGTCCGTCGATACCAGAGTATAATTGCTCCCATCCCGCGGCCTTCTCCATGGTTCGTCCCGACGCGGGAACGCCTGCGTCGGGGAAGAACGGGGAAAGCGACGGGATGTCCGCGAACCTGCTGATTGCGGTCGTCGACGATGACGATTCGGCCCGGGAGGCCGCGGTCAGCCTCGTCAGGGCGATGGGGTTCGCGGCATCGGGATTCCGGAGCGCCGCCGAGTTCCTGGGTTCCGGGGAAGCGGCGCGGACCGCCTGCCTGATCGCGGACGTGAGGATGCCCGGCATGGGCGGGCTCGACCTGCACCGCCATCTCGTCGCGTCGGGCACGCCGATCCCGACCGTCCTGGTCACCGCCTTTCCCGATGAGACGACCCGCGCCCGCGCAATGAGGGCGGGGGTCGGAAACTATCTGGCCAAACCGTTCGAGCCGGACGAACTGCTCGGCTGCATCCGCTCGGGCTTCGCCCGGGGCGCAGGGGAGCCGGGCTGAGCCCGACCGCGGGCGATCTTCAAGAAACAGATCATACACGGGAGACAGAGAGATGACCGACACGAAGCTTCACCTGCTGACGCCCCACAATTGCCAGCTGATCTTCATCGACCACCAGCCGCAGATGGCGTTCGGCGTGCAGTCGATCGACCGCCAGGTCCTGAAGAGCAACACCGTGGCGCTGGCCAAGGCCGCGAAGATCTTCAACATCCCGACCACGATCACCACGGTGGAGACCGAAAGCTTCTCCGGCTTCACCTATCCCGAACTGCTGGACGTGTTCCCCGGCAAGAAGCTGCTGGAGCGGACCTCCATGAACTCCTGGGACGACCAGAAGGTGCGCGACGCCCTGGCTTCGAACGGACAGAAGAAGGTCGTCGTCTCCGGCCTCTGGACGGAGGTGTGCAACAACTCCTTCGCCCTGTCGGCCATGCTGGAGGGCGGATACGAGATCTACATGGTGGCCGACGCGTCCGGCGGCACCTCGAAGGAGGCGCACGACTACTCCATGCAGCGCATGATCCAGGTCGGCGTGGTTCCGGTGACCTGGCAGCAGGTGCTGCTGGAATGGCAGCGCGACTGGGCGCGCCGGGACACCTACGACGCCGTCATGGCCCTGGTTCGCGAGCATTCCGGCGCCTACGGCATGGGCGTCGATTATGCCTACACCATGGTCCACAAGGCGCCGCAGCGCACCAGGGAGCCGAACGAGGCCCTGGCGCCGATCGCCGCCGAGTAATCGGGCCTGCCGGGCCGCGCGCCTCGCCGTGCGCGGCCCGGACCGGGACATGACTGACAGGAGGCCGGAGCTTATGACCCCGACCCGCCGCACCGTGCTGAAATCCGTTGGCGCCGCCGCCCTTCTGGGCGCGGGCATCCGCCATGCCGAGGGAGCGACGATGACCTCACCCGACCTGATCCTGACCAACGGCCGGATCACGACGCTGGACCGCGCCAGGCCGGACGCGGAAGCGGTCGCGATCAAGGACGGCCGCATCCTCGCCGCCGGACGCGCCGACGAGATCATGCCCCTGGCCGGAGCCGGGACGGAGGTGATCGACCTGAAAGGGCGCCGCGCGATCCCGGGGCTCAACGACAGCCATACCCACCTGATCCGCGGCGGGCTCTACTATAACCTGGAGCTTCGCTGGGAAGGGGTGCCGAGCCTGGCCGATGCCCTGCGCATGCTTCGGGAGCAGGCCCGGCGCACGCCGTCGCCGCAATGGGTTCGGGTGGTCGGAGGCTGGTCGGAGTTCCAGTTCGCCGAGCGCCGCATGCCGACGCTGGACGAGATCAACGCCGCCGCCCCCGACACGCCGGTGTTTATCCTTCACCTCTACGGCCGGGCGCTGCTGAACCGCGCGGCCCTGCGCGCGATCGGCTTCACCCGCGACACGCCGAACCCGCCGGGCGGCGTGATCGAGCACGACGCGGCCGGGGAGCCGACCGGGCTGCTCGTGGCGAAGCCGTCGGCGCTGATCCTCTATTCCACGCTGGCGAAGGGGCCGAAGCTCGATCCCGAGGACCAGGCCAATTCGACCCGGCACTTCATGCGCGAGCTGAACCGACTGGGCATCACGTCGGTGATCGACGCCGGCGGGGGCGGGCAGAACTATCCCGACGATTACCAAACCATACAGGCGCTCCACCGCGACGGGCAGATGACGGTCCGGGTCGCCTACAATCTGTTCGCCCAGAAGGCCGGCGAGGAGCTGGCGGACTATCGGCGCTGGACCGGCATGGTCAAGCCGGGCGAGGGCGACGCGTTCCTGCGCATGAACGGCGGCGGCGAGAACCTCGCCTGGTCGGCCGCCGACTTCGAGAACTTCCTGGAGCCCCGCCCGGACCTGGCGCCGGTGATGGAAGCGGAGCTGGAAAGTGTCGTCCGGCTGCTGGCCGAGAACCGCTGGCCGTTCCGCATCCACGCGACTTACGACGAGTCGATCGACCGTTTCCTCACCGTCTTCGAGCGGGTGGACCGGGACGTTCCCTTCGACGGGCTGCGCTTCATCATCGACCATGCGGAGACGGTCACACAGAAGAACATCGACCGTATCGCGGCGCTGGGCGGCGGCATCGCGGTCCAGCACCGCATGGCCTTCCAGGGCGAATACTATGTCGACCGGTACGGCGCCGATGCCGCCGAGGCGACGCCGCCGATCACCCGCATGCTGGAAGCGGGCGTTCCGGTCGGCGCCGGCACCGACGCGACTCGCGTATCGTCGTACAATCCGTGGGTGGCGCTCTATTGGCTGACCCAGGGCAAGACGCTGGGCGGGTTGACGCTGACCCCCGAACGGAACCGGCTGGACCGGGAAACGGCGCTGCGGCTGTGGACCAAGGGGAGCGCCTGGTTCTCCGGCGAGGCCGGCGTCAAGGGCGCGCTGGCGCCCGGCGAATATGCCGACATCACCGTGCTGTCCGACGACTATTTCTCGGTTTCCGGCGAGGCCATCAAGGACATCGAGTCCGTGATGACCGTGCTGGGCGGCAGGATCGTCTATGCCGCGGCGGAGTTCCGCGACCGCGACCCGGTGCCCCCGCCGCCGTCGCCGGACTGGTCGCCGGCCCGGACCTTCGGCGGGCACTGGCGCCGGGCGGAGGGAAGGCCGGCGAGCGCCATCAACGCCATGGCGCTGTCCTCGGCGTGCGGCTGCGCCGACCAGTGCGGGGTCCACGGCCATGCCCACCACATCGCCTGGTCCACCCCGCTGCCGGTCTCCGACAAGAGCCGGTTCTGGGGCGCCCTGGGCTGCAACTGCTTCGCTTTCTGAGGGAGGACTTCCCATGACGGCCGCCGTCGAACGAACCCCGGCGCCTACCTCCTCCTCCGCCGGCGGGGCCTGGAGCCCGTTCCGGCGCGGGACCTTCCGGGCGCTGTGGATCGCGACCGTCGCGTCCAACATCGGCACCTGGATGCACGATGTCGGCGCGGGCTGGTTCATGACCTCGCTGTCGCCCAGCCCCTTCATGGTGGCGCTGGTCCAGGCCGCAACCACGCTGCCGATGTTCCTGTTCGCGCTGCCGTCGGGAGTCCTCGCCGACATCGTGGACCGCCGCCGCTTCCTGATCGCCGCCCAGCTCTGGGGCCTCGCCGCGGCCCTGACCCTCGGCATCCTGGCGCTGCTCGGGCTGGTCGGCCCCGGCATCCTGCTCGCCGCGACCTTCGCGCTCGGCGCCGGCGCCGCCATGAACGCGCCGGCCTTCCAGGCGATCGTGCCCGAACTGGTGCCGAAGGAGGAGCTGTCCTCGGCGGTGGCGCTGAACAGCATGGGCATCAATGTCAGCCGGGCGATCGGCCCGGCGCTGGCCGGCGCGATCCTGTCCTTCGCCGGCCCTGCCGTCGTGTTCCTGCTGAATGCGCTGTCCTTCCTCGGCGTGCTGACCGTGCTGCTGGCCTGGAAGCGGGAGCCGACGCCGAACCGCCTGCCGCCGGAACATTTCTTCCCGGCGGTGCGCGCCGGCCTGCGCTATGTCCGCGAGGCGCCGGCCCTGCGCGCCGTCCTGGTCCGCGCCGTCGCCTTCTTCGCCTTCGGCAGCGCCGCCTGGGCGCTCCTGCCGATCGTCACCCGCAACGAGCTGGGGGAGGGGCCGGGAGGCTACGGCATCCTTCTCGCCTGCATCGGCGTCGGCGCCGTGGCCGGCGCGCTGCTGCTGCCCCGCTTCCGCGCCAGGCTGTCGGCGGACCGGCTGACGGTGCTGGCCACCTGGGCGTTCGCTACGGCGACGCTGGCGCTGGCCTTCGTCAGGACCTTCGAGCTGGTGGCCGTCGCCATGCTGGTCGCCGGGTTCTCCTGGATCGCGATGCTGTCCAGCCTGAATGTCGGGGCGCAGCAGGCGACGGCAGGCTGGGTGAAGGCGCGGGCGCTGTCGGTCTTCCTCGTGGTCTTTTTCGGATCCATGGCCGGTGGCAGCGCCGTCTGGGGGCAGGTCGCGACGCTGGCCGGCACGCCGACGGCGCTGGCGCTGGCGGCGGCCGGCCTCGTGCTGGGTTCGGCGGCGGCGCTGCGCTTTTCGCTGGCCGGCGGCGCGGGCCTCGATCTGGCGCCCTCGATGCACTGGCCGGCGCCGATGGTCGAGCATGACCCCGAGCCGGACCGCGGGCCGGTCATGGTCACCGTGGAGTACCGGATCGATCCGGCCGACGCCGCCGCCTTCGCCGCCGCCATGGCGGAGCTGGGGCGGGCGCGGCGGCGGTCCGGCGCCCTGTCCTGGGGGGTGTTCGAGGACGCCGCCGCGCCGGGGCGGTACCTGGAGTATTTCATCCTGCACTCCTGGCTCGACCATCTGCGCCAGCATGAGCGGGTCAGCCGGACCGACCAAGCCCTCCAGGAGCGGGCGAGGGCGTTCCACCGCGGCGCCGAGCCGCCGCGGGTCTCCCATCTCCTGGCGCCGGCGGCGGGCGGGGCGTCATGAGGTCCGCCGGGGAGCGGCGACCACCCGGCCCGGGTTGAGGATGCCGGACGGGTCGAGCGCCGCCTTCAGCCGCTCCATGGTCGCGATCTCCGCCTCCGACCGGGTGAAGCCGAGCCATTGGCGCTTCAGGACGCCGATCCCGTGCTCGGCCGACACCGAGCCGGAGAAGTCCCGCACCGTACCGTAGAGCAGGTCGTCGACGCGCCCGTAGACGGCCTTCTCCACCGGGGTGTCGAATCCTATGACCACATGGATGTTGGCGTCGCCGAGGTGGCCGTAGATCAGGACGGCGGCGTCGGGCACCGCGCCGGACAGGCCTGTTTCCAGGACCCGGACCGCGTCGATCATGCGGCCGATCGGGATCGACACGTCGTAACCCTTGGAGCTCCGGAAGAGGGTCGAGTATTCGGCCGGGGCTTCGTCGCGGATCGCCCACAGGCGGCGGGACTGGTCGATGCTTTCGGCGATCACCGCGTCGTTCAGCCAGCCCTGCTCCAGTGCGTCGGCCAGGAAGCCCTCCAGGCGCTCCCGCAGGTCGGCATCGGTGACGGAGGGGTCGTCGCCGAAGACGTCGATCAGGACGGCGGGCGTGGCGCTCTCGGCAAAGGGCGAGCGGTAGTGCGGCCCCCGCGCGGTGATCGCCGACAGGTAGCCGGGCCACATCGCCTCGAAGGCGGCGAGGCTCGAACCGAGCTTCTGGCGCGCCGCCGACAGGGCCGTGATCAGGGATGAGTCGTCGGCGACGGCCAGCCACGCCGTCGCCCGGGCCCTGGGCGCCGGTTGCAGGCGGAGAACCGCCCGCGTGACGACGCCCAGCGCCCCTTCGGCGCCGATGAAGAGCTGTTTCAGGTCGAAGCCGGTGTTGTTCTTCAGCATCCCGCCCATGTCGCTGAGCACCGTCCCGTCGGCCAGGACGGCTTCGAGGCCCAGCACTTGAAGACGGGTCATGCCGTAGCGCACGACCCGGATGCCGCCGGCATTGGTCGCGATGGTGCCGCCGATCGTGCAGGAGCCGCGGGCGCCGATATCGACGGCGTAGAACAGGCCGGCTTCCTCGGCGGCGGCCTGGACCGCGGCGAGCGTGGTTCCAGCCTTCACCGTCATGGTCATGGCGGCTTGGTCGATCGCCTCGACGCCGGCCATCCGGTCCAGCGACAGCGCCACTTCGCCTTCCTGGGTCGAAGCTCCCCCGGCGAGGCCGGTCAACCCGCCCTGGACCACCACCGGCTGCCCGGCGGCGGAGCAGAGCCGGAGTGCCGCCGAGACCTGTTCGGTCGTGCGGGGGCGGAGGACGGCGCGGGGCAGGCTTCCCTGAAGGCCGCTCCAGTCGCTGGCGTGCCGCTCCCGGTCGGCCGGGTCGGTCGAGACCACGGCGGGGCCGAGGGCGCCCACGAGGGCATCCGCAAGGGGGACGAAGGCGGCGTCGGACGGCGTCGGCATGTTTCCTCCGGTTTTTCCTGGATGTTCAAGCCGCGGGGCGGGGCCGTGTCAAGCGGCCGGTCTTCGGGACATAACAGCCGGCCGGACTGTTGTTCCCGTCGAGCATCCCATACCGGTGGAGAGACTGACGATGACCAGCGAGACCGAAGCCGCGGCCAATGACCGGCAGCGCCTGAAGGGCGACACCGCGATCCCGCAGGGCGGCGGCGAGTCCGGCAAGCAGGACACGACGACGGCGGCCGGGAAGGGCGCGGCGCAGGCCGCGAAGGGCGAGGCCGATCCCAACCTCAAGCCGGCCAAGCCGGGCGACAGCTGACCCGCCGGCTTATCCGTCAGCTCATCCGCCAGCCTATCCGTCAGTTCGATCCCGCCGGGGCTTCGCGGTAGGTGACGACGGCGTTTTCCTCCAGCGACAGCTGGACCATGTCGCCGCTTTCGGGGTGGCTCCAGTAGCGCTCGGGCATGTCGAGGCTGCGCCGGAGCCTGGGAGCGCCGTAAGCCTGCTGGAGGCTCCTTTCGAGGGCCGCATAGGCGGTCGCGTCGGCGACCAGTTCCACCCGCCTCAGCAGCGTGTCGTCGTCGAAGCAGAACAGCACCTTGTCGAAACGGCTGCCCTGGAACCGGATGGGACCGGGCATCTCCAGCAGGCAGCCGAACCCCTGGCCGTTGAGGATGGCGTCGTAGCGGGACGCCCGCTGAACCTCGTCCACGGTCATTCCCCACCGGGTGAATTCCCAGTCGGCCAGACCCGTGGCCGGCCCCAACAGCAGTGCCGCCAAGAAGGCAAAGGACCCGCGCATCACCCGTCTCCGCCGGACAGTGTCGATGGATTTTCCCGGTATGCCTTGACCCTGGATGAGTATCGCCGACCTGGGCGGGGGATTCCAGCGTCATGTCCATCGCCACGCCGGGCTTTTCGGCATGGTCACCGTCAGGCGGCGGCCGGCACCCGGGCGGGCGGCACCGGCGCGGAGGGCTTGGACGGCGCGGAGGCGGGCTTGGCGGGGCGGGTCACTATCGAAACGGCCGAAAGGTCACTATCCGGCGCCGCGGCGGGCTTTGCGGCGGGCACCGGGGCCGGCGCCTCGACGGCTTCGACCGGCGGGGACTCCGGCGGCGTGCCGGGGGTCTGGTCCGGACCCGGTCTGGGCGCCCCGCCGACGATGGCGTGGTCGTCTTCCTCCTCCGGGTCGCAATACATGATCTCCAGGTCGGCGTCGGGGTGCGGCCTGTCGCCGAGATAGTGGTGCGGGATGCGCCTGTCCTGGACCACGCCGCGAAGCTTGAGGCCCAGCTCGATCGCGCGCAGCGCCAGCCCGAGGCTCTTGCGCTCCAGCGCCTCGGCCGCGATCGTCTCGACCAGGGCGGCGGCGCGGTCCAGGGCGTCCTGGTGGCAGGATTGCCGGTCGGTCCGGAGCTGGTCGATGCGGACGCGGATGTCCGGCCGGGCGGTCAGGACCGCGCCGCGCTGCTTCGCCCCGTAAGGCGAATAGCCCGCCCGCCGCGCCGCCTCCGCCGTGCCGACGCCGCAGGCCATGGCCTTGCAGAACGCCTCGTGGCGCGGTGACAGGAGGATCACGGGCGCGGTCGTGGGGTGGATCGCGGGCGGGGAGGGTGCGTGGGTGCCGGGGAGCTGTGGTCGAGCATGGCTGGAGCGCCTTGGCCGGATGGGAACATTTGGGGAACATTATCCGGGGTTAGGCGCGAATGCAAGATTTTTGGCGGGGCGCCAGGTTGTAGGGAGGCCCGGCACGGCTGTCCGGAACGTTGTTTGGCCATTCTGCGAAAGGGTTGATCGAGGGCGGAAGCACTCCGCTTTCGTCATGGTCGGACTAGATCCGGCCATCTTTCGCGGGAAGCGTCGAAGCCTCCGTGTCTTGAGATCCGCGGGTCAAGCCCGCGGATGACGAACCGAAGGAGAAAACAGTCGCCAGGAATGTTCTCAGTAGTTGATGAGCAAGTACCGTGCTGGACAGCCGTAGAGGCCCGGGCATTTCTGCCCGGGAAGACAACGGCATTTCGTGCCGCTTGGCAATGGGGTGCTTGTCGTTTCAATGAGGCCCGGGCATTTCTGCCCGGGAAGACCCCCTACCTTGGAGGTCGTTGATTTTCAACGGAAATTCGGATCGGATTCGAGCGGGTCTCGCGGAGGCTCGCATCGCGGGTTCTCCAAGCCGAATTAACCATTCACAGTTTCAAAGATTCCGTTGTAAATCAACTGTTTGCTCTGCTGCGAGCGGGTCCGGGGTTTTTGGCCGTACCGAACCGCTCGAAAGCGTATCGGCAGTTAGCACCGCAACTGAGGATTTGTCAAAAAAATTGAGCGGTCTCCAGGAAGCTCCCGAAGTAGGGTGATCGCCAGCCGCGGCGGCTGGCCGGGGCTTCTTGGCGATGTTCCGCTGCCGAGAGGGCTCCATCAATGCCGGCGATCCTCCGCGGTCCTTTTCGAGGGGGGCCTTTGGACGCTTTCTCCCGCCGACTCCGCAAACCTCGTGCAAGGCGGCGGTCGGGGGTTGCTGGCGGCGCTGCCCGGCAACCAGAACCGTCCGCCGCCGGGCCGGGGACGAGGCGGGTTGGTCGGGGAGCGGCGATTTTCGGCGAACAGACGCGACCCCAGACCGTGCCGGGGTTGCGTTGCCCTGAATACGTGAAGATTTTTCGCCGTGATTGACAAGCTATGCATATTAAGCGCAGACTCGCCGCGCCTTTGCACCCGCAGGGCGGCCGGGCCTGGAGTTGGAGCTCCACTGCCCGACCTGACCACCGATCCAAGCGTTAAGGGAAGAATCGATGGCTGGGACAAGAGTTACCACAACCGGCGCACGGCTGCGCCAATCTTTGTTCTCCGCCGCCGCGGGCGCTTCGGCGCTCGCGGCGGCGGGAACACCCGTTGCCGTTTCCGGCACCTTCCACGGCCCGGGCGGCTGAGCGGCGCTTCCGCCCGGACCTCGCCCGATTTTCCATAGTCCCCGGGGCTGGCTGTACCGCCGCGCCCGGGTTCCACGCGACGCCGTGAAGGACGCACCGCCATGCCTGAAGACGACAACCCGACGAGGGAGGCGACCGCCCCCTCGGAGCGGATGAACTTCGCCCTCGACATCATCGATACGCTGCGCGAACACCGCATCACCCTGACCGAGATCGAGCCGACCGACACGATGGTCGCCGCCGGCATGGCCGCCTCCGGCGCCGGGGCCGAGCAGGTCCGCGCCGTCTTCAAGGCGATGCTGCTGGCCGGCGGGAACCCGGCCCGCCGGGTGCAATGACCGCCTCCGTGGGGGAGGCGGGCGGAACGCGGGCGGACGGCATGCTCCCGGTGGCGTGGCATCGCCCCGGCCATCCCTGGACGGCGGGGAACCCCGACCTGGACGAGATCCTGGACCTATGGCGCCGGACCTGGAACCGAGAGGAGTCCCGCCCGGCGCGCTGGTCCGAACTGACCGATCATCTCCGGACGCCATTGCGCGCCGGGCTGGCCCTGATCCTCCACCGCCCCGGCCTGCGCCCGCCGCTGTGCCGGGCCATCACGCCCGGGGCGGCGGCGCTGCTCGACCTTCCGCCGGGGTTCCACGGCTCCGGTTGGCCGGACGCCTCCCGGGCGCGCGTTGGGCATGCTGGTGTGCCGCACCGCCCGGGGGCAATGCCCGGCGCGGTCGCGCATTCCCCGCCCGGGGCGCATGGACTTTCCCGTGCCGGCTTTGACGGTTCCGCTGTCGCCGGAACCTGGGGCGGGGATGCCGGAACGCTGTTGCATGATCCTGCTGGCCCTTGCCCCGCCGGTGAGGGTGCAGCGCCGCTGAGGGGCCGGAGGGGGCCGGGGCATTTTTGGCGGGGAGAAATGCTCAGGCATCGGATCATGTCCGGTGCCGCTATTTGATCGGTACTTTCATGCGCAAGGCGACGCGATGTAGTTCGCGCGTGGATGACCGGGTCAAGCCCACGGCTGTCCGGCACGGCATTTGCTAATCAACCATTGAGGACATTCTAGGCGATCATTCTCTCCTTCGGTTCGTCATCCGCGGGCTTGACCCGCGGATCGCAAGGCACGGAGGCATCGATGCTTCCCGCGGACGATGGCCGGATCAAGTCCGGCCATGACGAAAACGGAGCAATTCTTCCCGAGACCAATCCTTTTGCGGAGTACGCAAACAACGGGCCGGACAGCCGTGGGTCAAGCCCAGTCATGATGAGAAGGGGTGTTTTTGACCGTGCCTTATACTTTCAGGTTTGGATCGATTGCTGTGCCGCTCCGATGCCGGTTGTTTCGGGGCCGGTGCTCCCACACCGCGCCGTGGGACGAATTGATCGGGTCAGAAGGTCGCAGCGACCTGCCGGGGCTTGCCGATGGTTGCGGGAGTATGCTGCTGTTCGCGCGACCATCACCCGACCGGCGCCCGCGACCATGCAAGCCTCCGACTCCCTGTACCACCGCCTGTTCTCCGACCCGGTGATGATCGAGCAGCTCGTGCGCGGCTTCCTGCCCGCCGGGATCGCCGCCCTGCTGGACTTCTCCCGGCTGGAACGGGTCAACGCCAAGTTCCACGCCGCCTGGGGCGACCGGCGCGAGGGCGACGTGATCTGGCGCGTGCCGACGCTGGCCGGCGAGATGGTCCACATCTACCTGATGCTGGAGTTCCAATCGACCCCGGAGCGGTTCATGCCGGTGCGGGTGCAGGTCTATTCCGGCCTGCTCTGGCAGCAGATCATCGACGGGCGCGCCCTGGCCCCGGGCGGCCGGCTGCCTCCGCTGCTGCCGATCGTGCTCTATGCCGGCGAGGCCCGCTGGAACTGCCCCACCGACACGACTGACCTCGTGGCCCTGCCGGAGGACTCGCCGCTCTGGCCTTGGCAGCCGCAGGTCCGCTATCATCTGATCGACGAGGGACGGCTGCGCGCCGAGGATCTGGCCCGGCACGACAGCCTGGTGGCGCTGCTGTTCCGGATCGAGATCTGCGACCGGCCCGAGGACCTGCCCGGCCTGGTTCGGCAGGCGGTGGCTTGGTTCGCCGAGCATCCGGGCCACGCGACGCTGCGGCTGGCGTTCGGCGATGTAGTGGCGCACGCGGTCGCGGGGCTGGTCGGCGGCCCGCAGGCCGCAACGGTGCCGATGGATATCGAGGAGGTTCAGGGCATGCTGGCGGAACGCATCAAGAAGTGGGAACAGGAACTCATCGCCAAGGGCGAAGCCAAGGGCGAAGCCAGGGGCGAGGCCAAGGGCAGGGCCGCCCTGCTCAAGCGCCAGTTCACCCGCCGCTTCGGCGCCCTGCCGGCAGATGTGGAACGGTTGATCGATACCGCAACGCCGGAACAACACGACGCTTACATGGATCGACTGATGGACGCCCAAGCGCCGAGCGACGTCTTCCCCGGCCTCCTCCGCCCCGGCGAGTGACCCGGTTCTCCGGCCGGAACGGACGATTTCCCCACCTCATGTCCTGCGATGCGTTGGACCTTGGCCCAACGCCTGGAACCAGATGTCAAGGCCGGAACAGGAACACATCCAGGTGCAAGACGGCGCAATGTAGTTCGCGCGTGGATGACCGGGTCAAGCCCGGTCATGAAGAAAAGGGGTGTTGCTACCCGTGCTTTGTACTTCCAAGTCCGTCCTGTCGAAACGGGAGCTTTCTCCGCTCAATCTCCCAGGTCGCGGGCGAACACGAGGATGGCGTTGGCCGGGACCGTGATGGCGGCCGAGCAGGGCAGGCCGTTCAGGCCGGGGCCGTCGGCCAGGACGGAACCGCCGTTGCCGGCGGCGTTCGGGTTCACCCAGGCCTCGTAGAGGTCGCTGTTGAAGACCTCGAACCACCGGGCGGGGGCCGGCATCGGGATCCTGTAGCCGTACTGGGTCGACTCGTTCAGGCTCGCCACCACCATCACGTCGCGGCCGACGCCCTCCACCCATCGCTGGAAGACCAGCACGCGGGGGCCGTTCTCCATGGAGACGGTGCGGACCCCTTCGCCCCGCAGGGCGGGGTGTTTCCGGCGCAGCCATGCCAGTTCGCGGGTGAACCGGTGGAAGTCGATCATGGTCCTGTCGTTGCCCAGGCCGTCCCAGAAGAGGAGCGCGTCGCGGTGGTTCGGCGGGTCGTCGGCCCAGCGCTTGTCCTCGTAGAACTCCTGGCCCATGAAGAGCATGGGGATGCCGGGGGCGGTCAGGACGAGGCCGGTCGCCACCCGCGACCGGCTGGTCGCGTACCAGGTGCGGGTCTGCCGGCCGCCGCCGACGGCGAGGGAGGGGATGCGGGCGTTGCGGTCGCGGTAGACCTCGTCGTGGCTCTCGACGTACTGGACGGCGCGCCAGGCGTCCCGGAAACCGGGCGCGCGGAGCTGGTCCACGACCGGCTGCCAGTCCACGAAGGCATCCCGGCCGCCGGCCGCCTGCTGGATGACGCCGCGGATCGCGGTGCGCAGCCCGTCGTGCCAGTTGGCATGGAAGCCGGCGCCGCCCTGGTCCTGCGGGCGGACGACCGCGGGGTCCGGCCCCCAATATTCCGCGATGTTGATGGCGGAAGGGTCCTGATGGGTGAGCGTTTCGTTCAGGTGCTGGCAGAACAGCCAGCCGGAGCCGGCATTCTGCCGGTCGATCACGGTCACCTGGTCGTAGCGGAAACCGTCCACATGGTATTCGTCGAGGAAGAACCGGGCATTGTCGATCAGGAACTGGCGCACGTCGCCTTTCCAGAAGGCGAAGACCGGGCCGGTATGGTCCTGCTCCGTGAAATAGAGGCTGTCATTGGGGTCCGTGCCGGCGGCGCGGTCGAAGAAATAGATCGATTCCGGCTGGGACCTGACATCGCCGGACGCATGGTTGTAGACCACGTCGAGCAGGACCGCGATGCCGTAGTGGTGGCAGATATCCACCAGCGCCTTGAACTGGTTGATCCCGACGGCGAGCACGGCGCGGGTCAGCGGCGCCTTGCCCTTCTGGGCAAGGAGCCGGTTCGCCAGGGCAAGATAGCGGTCGAGTTCGCCGTCCGGGACTTGGTAGTCCATTTCCGGCGAGAACAGGTCGGAGCCGTTGTAGCCCATGCTGCGGGAGGTGCTGTATTCGACGATCGGCAGCGGCTCGATCGCGTTGATGCCCAGGTCCGCGAGATATTCCACCCGGTCCAGGACGTCGAGGAACTTCGCGACGCGGTTCGGGCGGTCCGGTCCGTACCAGGTCCCGATATGGAGCTGGTAGATGATCAGGTCGCGGAAATCCGGCGTGCGCCAGCTCCAGTCCTGCCAGGGGAAGCTGCCGGCCGAGCGGAGGATGCAGTCGGGGTTGGGCCAGGCGACCGTCAACTCGCGGGCGTAGGGATCGCGCTTGAAACCTTCGGTGCCGTCGCCGGTGACGTAGAATTTGTACTTGTCGCCCTCCCGCGCGTTCGGCACGAACCCGGTCCAGCGGCCGTCGCCGTGCCTCACCAGGAGCGATGACTCGTCCCGGGCCCAGCCGTTGAAGTCGCCGCAGATATGGACCTGCCTCGCGCGCGGCGCCCAGACGCGGAACGTGGCGCCGTCCTGGACCAGGTTCGCCCCCATGGGCGTCGCCGGCGTGATGTGCTGCTGGGATGCGGGCATCGGATCAGTCGTACCCCCCGAACATGAACAGCTTGATCTGCTCGTCCGTATGGTTGTACAGGGCGTGCAACTGGCCGGTCTTGCAGATGGTGAGGTCGCCCGCCTCCATCTGGCGCAGCTCGAACGCCCGTTCCCGGTCGGGGAACTTGCACCAGTCGCCCACCAGCATCAGCGCGCTGCCTTCCATCAGAAGGAACACTTCCTGATTGTCGCGGTGACGGTGGATGCCGATGCCGCACCGGCTGTTGAGCAGGTGCAGGTCCATGTAGTCGACGGCCATGAAGCGCTCCAGCTTCGGGCCGGCGGGCTTGGGTCCCGCCGCCTGCCGGCCGTCCCAGGCGTCGGCGCCGAAGTTCCAGGAGTTCAGCTCGCGGCCCAGTTCCGGCTCCCAGCGGTTGCCGAGAACCGATCTGCGCCGGTCCTCCAGGGAGAAATAGTTGGACAGCAGATTGCGGTATTCCAGGAAGCCGACGCCGCCGTGGGGATGCCGGCTCTGCCCGACCTGGAGGTAGTTCCGCCACCCGCGGAACAGCATGTTGAACTTGTAGGTGTAATTGTTGCCGCCGTTGTTGTCCCAGACCTGAAGGGAGTCGTTCGCCCAGGCGACCTCGACCGTCACCGGAAGCACCGGATGCAGGGTGTGGTCGGTCGCGCGCTGGATCATGTCGACCGGGGAGGGATCGTTGGTCTGGGCGATCGCCCGGTTCGCCTGGTCGCGCTCCCCGCTGACGGCCGGCCCGTGGAAGGCCGAGCGCTCGCCGCGGACGATGGTGGCGTCGGCGATGATCGCCCCGAGATCGAACGCGGCGCGGCCTTTGTCGCCCAGGCGGTCTCGCAGGTCGCGGCCGGTATAGGCCCAGATCTCGACCTCGTATCGGTCGGTACGCGGGTTGTAGGGCAGCATGACGGGAACCGGCGTGGCATTGCCGCCGACCTTGATCCAGGCGCGGATGTTGGATTTGAGCGGCGAGCCCGCCTCGGCCGCCTTCACGGCCAGCCGCGTGAAGGGGCTGGCGGAGTAGGAGAGCTTGAGGAAGCTTCCCTCCCACGGATCGGCGCTGGCATAGCCGCGGGCGAGCCAGCAATCCTCCAGATTGAAATCGGCGACGTTCTGTTTCTGGAAGTCCTGCTTCTCGTCTTGCCTCCGCGGGTCGAGCAGGGTCGAGTTCGGCGGCCTCGGGCCGTAGAGCGCCAGGTCCTTGAACGGGAACAGGAAGTCGAGGCTGCCGGCATCGTAATGCTCGCGGTCGGCCGCAAGCTCCGCCTTCGCCCAAGTGTCCATCATCCTCAGGATCGGGTTCCGGTCCTGGTAGTCGGGACCCCGTTCCGGAGGCACCGCGATGTTGTTCACGATCTCGGCTTCGATAATCTGCATGGAAGTCATCCTGTGCCGGGGCTGTGCTCTTGTTCGGGGGCTCTTGTTCGGGGGCTCTTGTTCAGGCGCTCTGGTAGAGGAATGCGACGAACCGCAAGGTATCGGTCGGGTGGGTGTTCTTGATGCCGTGGATGCCGCCGCTCTTGGTGAAGATCACCGAGCCGGCCCTGACGTCGAGCGGCCGCACCGGCTTGGGATCGAGCCCGAACACATGGCGGTCCTCGACCGGGTGGACATTCGGAAGCTGGGGATGGTCGGCGGCGCCCATGTAGGCGATGCCTTCGCCCTCGTAGACGAAGTAGAGCTCCTCGCTGCCGATATGCTGGTGCGTGCCTTCCACCACGCCGGGCGGCACCGCCACCTCGTGGAAGAAGACCATGGAGGAGGAGAACTCGTCCTGGAGCAGCCACCGCATCTCCAGGATGTTGGCGTCCCTTGCGTCCGGGTTGCCGGCGGACATCATGGCGTTGCGGTAGCGGACCGGCGCCACCTTCTTTATGTCCGGGATGAAGAAGCCCCGGCGGAAGTCCAGGGTGTAGGTCCCTTTCTGGATCGTGTTCCTGTCGCTGCTGGGGTCGTTCGTGTTCGGGACCTGAAGGTTGCGGAAATAGAAATTGTCCTTCGCCACCTCGGCGTCCGGCAGGAAGTAGCCGGAGGTCTCGGTGACGTCGTCCTCCAGGAACTCCAGGTCGACCTCTCGGATCAGCTTCATGTCCGCCATCTTCGCCGACAGCTTGGGGATCTTGGTGATGGCGCCGTTGCGGCCCATCTGGGTCAGCACCTCGATGTCGTGATGGTCGCCCTCGCCGGGTTCCAGCGTGTTCCACAGTTCGACCTGATAGGCGTCCACCCAGGGGCAATAGTAGAGCCGGATGATCGGATCGTCCTGGTTCAGGAACTGGGCCTGGCTCAGGTCGCGCTGCTCGGGATCGAGCCACAGGCGGATGCGCGCCCGGACCGCCGAACCGCCCAGCCGCCCCTTCACCCGCATCGCCTCGACCAGCCGGGCCGAGCGGTACTCGACCCGCAGGAAGTTGGTGTAGCGCACCGAATCCTTGTAGACCTCGCCCTTCAGGACGGTGATCTCCGCCTTGGTGCGGACCTCCTGCACATTGTAACGGTAGCGTTCGGACCGGGTCGCGTTTAGGTACTGGTCGTGATAGATGCGGTCGGGAAAGAACACGACCTGGAAGACGCTCGCGTCCACAGTGTTGAAGATGTCCTGGAACCGGAAATCCATGGCTGTTCCTCGTTCCGCCCTGGTTAAACCACCTGCTTGAGAATGTCCGCGACGCGGAACGAATTCGCCTGGATCGTCAGCGTCGGGTTGGCGCCGCCCGATGTCGGCATGAAGCAGCCGTCGGTGACGTAGAGATTGTCGATGTCCCAGACGCGGCAGTCGGGATCCAGAACCGACGTCGCGCGGTCGGTGCCGAAGCGCGCCCCGCCCAGGATGTGGTTCGCGATGCGGACGCCCTGGCCGTAGACGCTGCCTTCGCCGATGACGCCCCTGTTCCACGGGATGCCCGTGCCTTCCCGCATGGTTCCGGGAATTCCCGCCAGCAGGATGTCCTCGCACACGCGGGCCAGGGTGTTCATCACGTGGCCGTCATGGGGATGCCAGTCCTTGACGATCCAGGCGCTCTTGCGGTTCCACTTGTCGCGCACGTCGCTCAGCCGGATGCGGTTCTTGCGCCAGGGAACCTGGTTGGCCATGAAGCTGACGCTCAGCCGCGTGCCGAAATCGGCATCCATCCAGCCGAGCATGCCCTCGCCGGTCTTGGCGGGGTCGTTGTCGAAGCCCTGCCACCAGGTATCGAGGTCGTTGGCACCGTCCGTCCGCGCCAGGGTGACGGGCAGGGACTGGTCGGACGTGTTGTTGTAGATGGCGGCGCCGGCCCACAGATTGTTGTCCCGCAGGAAGTCGAACCGGCTGGTCCAGTCCGTCGCGTAGTCGCTGTCCAGCGACTGCGTCTTGTCGAAGCGCCGGCCGTCGGGGATGCTGACTTCCGCGCCGCCGAAGCAGTGGGTCAGGAAATACCGGCCGAGGGGGGTGCCGTCCTCCTCGTGGCGCAGGAGCTTGCCCAGGCCGGTGGGGTCCTCCTCCGCCGACAGCATCAGCAGCCGAACGGATTCGATCGCCGAGCAGGCGACCACCACGATCTTTCCCCCGACGCTTTTCGGGAAACCGCTGGCGTCGCGGTAATGCACCTTGGAGATGCGCTTGCCGCTGGCCTCCAGGTGGGTGACGGTGCAGTTGGCCCGCAGGTCGATCCGGCCGGGATGGGTCCGCATCGCGGGTCGAAGCAGCGAAACCCAGGTGTTGGACTTGTAGCCCAGCGGGTCGCCGTAGCGGTTGACGTAGCCCGTCTTGACCCATCCCGGCGCCGGCCGCCCGCTGGGGGCATGGGCTTCGGTGATGACGGCCAGCGGCGTGCGATAGACCTGGGCGCCTATGCTCTTCATCCCGTTCAGGGCGAACTGGCTGATCGGGTTCGGGGACAGCGGCGCCTGGTAGCAGTTCTTCGGGAACTTCTTCTCCTGGGCGGGCGCCCCGGTCTGTACGTCGTCGACGGTGCCGTTGATGCCGACCAGCGTCTCCGCCTTTTCATAGTAGGGCAGCAGGTCGTCGTAGCCGATGGGCCAGTCCCGGATATCGACGTCGGGATCGGCGTAGGGATCGTTCGGCAGCCCGGCGGGGCGGTCGGCCGACGCCAGCATGAAGTCCCGCTCCGGGAAACGAAGGGAAACGGCACCGTACAGCTGGGTTCCGCCGCCGACGACCTGGGCGGTGTAGCCCTCTACCGTGACGCGGGGATTCTGTTCGTCATGACCCGACCACAGGTGCGGCTCGTCGTTCAGGTCGGGTTCGATGTGGCTGGAGTAGAAGGGCCGGTTGGTGTTGCCGACGCCGTCCTGGTTGATCCGCTTTTCCGGCCCCGCGTTCAGCATCTCGTCCCGCTTGAAGTCGCTGAAGCCGCCGGCCGGGTTGTCCTCCTGGGTCCTCAGCTTCGGGCCTTTCTCCAGGACCAGGATGCGCAATGACCGATTCTGCAATGCGGCGAGTTCCGACGCGATCGGCGCCCCGCCGGCGCCGCTGCCGATGATGACGATATCGTATTCCTCAGCCACGACCCGGCCCTCCTAGCCCACATACTCGTTGTTGGTCCCGAGCGGCTTTTCGATCGCCTTGCGCCAGTCGAAGGCGGTGCCGCCCGCCGGATCGCGGAAGCGTTCCTCCAGGAAACGCCAGCCCACCGCCATCGCGTTGCCGCCGTATTTCGGATGGGAAAAGGCGCCGAGGAACGTGTGCCGGCGGACCATGCGCAGGAAATGCGAGGGATTGTCGTAGAGCGATCGGTCCCAGCCCGGCACCTGGCCCCACATTTCCCCGTAGAGCCTGGTGAAGGCTTCCTTGCTCACTTTCTCCGGCTCGGAATAGGGCTCCCGCATGCGCAGGACCTTCTCGATCTCCCGCAGGCAGATCGCATAATCGATCCGGTTGTGCCGTTCCTCCCGGGCCAGCACCTTGTCGATGAAGTTGACGACGCCCACGGCCTGGTCCAGTTCGTAGACATCCCTGGGCAGCGGGTTGCCCGGGGAGCGCAGGAACTCTTCGGCGGCCGGGGTGCGGAACGGCAGGATATGCTGCACGAACCGGCTCAGGATCCGGCGCTCATGGGTCTGCAGGACGAGCGGCCTGGTCGTTTCCTCGGTGAAGAAACGCGACCAGGTCCGCCCGTCGCCGTCCTTCTCGGTCTGCGGGTTGACGCGATCCTGGTGGTAGGCGCCGCCGACCTGGAACAGGTATCTGTGGCAGGTTCGCTTGGGAACCCTGAGCGTCACGTACCAGTACAGGGAGTCCGGGATCTCACGCAGGGGAATGCGTTCGTAAAGGGCCCTGAAGGTTCCGATCAGTCCGACGGAGTCCGGACGGGCCTCCTCCATTTCCCGGCGCCAGACCAGGGTGACCTGGTTGAACCCCGGCTCCCGGTCGGACTCTATGGCCGGAAAGCGCCAGCCCTCGCTGAAGCGTCCGCGCGGATCGCCGGCCAAATGGCCGTTGTAGGAGTGCCGGAGGTTGTCGTTGAGCCGCGCCAAGTGCTTAGCGCACAGATCAAGGACATGATCGTCGTCGGTCGGTTCGACGATGGTGGCAAGCGTCATGATCCCTCCGGGATGGAAAGACGATACGGCATCAAGTAAAAACGCGATGCGGGATGCGGTAAATCCAAAGGCCGAGCGTCGCCGCTTTCTACCAGAAGTGAAGTGTTATTTGTTTGTGTTTCTCGGGGCGCGAGAAATCATGCTTAATATTATTACCATTTCAGGCGTTTCCGGCAGCGGTGGATTTGGTCGTACATACCAAAGTTGAGAAGCCTATTTGCAAATGGACGAGTATCCCGCCTGACCGTCCTCGCCGGCCACATGCTCATTGGTGACACGTCGAAAGCGGAATAGGATGCCGGTCAGGCCGTGCGGTACCCTGCGGGCGACCACGGCGCGTCGCTTCCCTTGAGTATTCGGTGCAGCAAGAGAGATTTCGTGATGAAATGCCCTGCCTGCGGCCATAAAGACCAATGCGGGGATTTCTATTGTCGGCATTGCGGGACGGCCCTGAGAGCCCGGAGCCGGGACGGGGAGGCGTTGCGGCCGCAAGGGCAGCGCCGGCAGATGACGGCCCTGTTCTGCGACATCGTCGGATCGACCGCGCTGTCGGAGGAGCTGGATCCGGAGGATATGGTCAACGTCATCCGGGCGTATCGTGACGTCGGCACCGACGTCGTCGAGCGGTTCGACGGCTGGATCGCCCGGCATTTGGGTGACGGCATCCTGATCTATTTCGGCTATCCGGCGGTTCAGGAGGACGACGCGGAGCGGGCGGTCCGGAGCGGCCTGGCCCTGGTCCGGGCCGTCGGCGGACTTGCCCTGCCGTCACGGCCCGGCCTGCGCGTCCGCGTCGGGATCGCGACGGGCCTGGTGGTCGTGGACGATCTGGCCGACCGGTCCGTTCTGGAGGAGCGGATGGTCATCGGCGGCCCGCTCAACCTGGCGGCCCGTCTGCAAGCGCTGGCCGAGCCGAATTCGGTGGTGATCGCGGAGACGACGCGCCGGCTGATCGGCGGGCTGTTCGACTGCACCGACCTGGGCGACCAGGAGCTGAGGGGCTTCGCCAAACCCGTCCGCGTCTGGCGGGTGGACGGCGAAAGGAACGTGCCAAGCCGCTTCGCCGCCCTGCACGACACGGAATCGACTCCGATGATCGGCCGCGAGGAGGAGCTTGGGCTGCTGGCGGACCGCTGGCGCCGGTCGGCGGGGGGCGACGGCCAGGTGGTGCTGCTCGGCGGGGAGCCCGGCATCGGCAAGTCGCGCATGCTCCACGAGCTCTCTCGCGATCTCGCCATCCCGCCCGATGGCCGGCTCGACTTCTCCTGCAGCCCGCAGTTCCGGCACACCGCCTTCTATCCGGTGATCGAGGCCTTGGAGCGGGAGGCGGGGTTCGCGGCGGACGACCCGCCGGAGCGCAGGCTCGACAAGCTGAGGGCCATGCTCGCCCGGTCGGGCTGCCTCGCGGACGAGGTGCTCCAGCCGATCGCATCCCTGCTGTCGATCCCGTTCGACGACCGCGGCCGGCCGGTCATCCATGATTCCGGCCAGCGCAGGGAGCTGATGCTCGATGCCCTGGCGGCCCATGTCGGCGGACTGGCTTCCCGCCGGCCCATGCTGCTGCAGGTCGAGGACGCGCACGCCGCCGACCCGAGCACCCTGGAACTGCTGAAGCTGATCATGGGTCGCGCCCGGACGCTGCGGCTGATGGTGATCGTCACGTTCCGGCTGGACTTCAGCCCGCCCTGGATTGCGGACGCCCGGTCCCACCTCACCAGCGTCGTGCTGAAGCGGTTCACGCCGGAGCAGTCGGCGAAGCTGGTGAGCAGCGTCGCGCAGCAGGGCGCGCTCCCCGACGGGGCGATCGGCCGGATCATCGGCCGGGCCGACGGCGTTCCCCTCTTCATCGAGGAACTGACGAAGGCGGTGCTGGAATCCAGCGTCTCCGAAAGCGGCTGGGGCGGGCCGTCCGGCCTGCCGGCGACGACGATTCCCGCCACCTTGCAGGACCTGCTGATGGCCCGCCTCGACCGGCTGACGCCGGGCAAGGAGGTGGCGCAGATCGGTGCCGTGATCGGGCGGGAGTTCTCCCACGACCTGCTGGCGGCGGTGTCCGACCTGGACGACCGCGCCCTGGGCGACGCGCTGGACCAGCTCGTCGGAGGAGGGCTCCTGCTGTCACACGGGACTCCGCCCAGGGCGACATACAGCTTCAAGCACGCCCTGATCCAGGAGACCGCCTACCAGGCGCTGCTGCGCGGCAAGCGGCAACAGCTTCACGGCCGCATCGTCCGGACCCTCGTCGAGCGCTTCCCGGATACCGTCCGGAACAGGCCCGAACTGGTCGCCCGTCATTACGAGGAGGCCGGGCAGTTCCGGGAAGCCGCCCAGTACCGGCTGATCGCCGGACAAAGGGCGCTGGCCCAGTCGGGCAGCCTGGAAGCCGCCGAGCAGGTGAACGAAGGGCTGCGCCTTCTCGCCAGGCTGTCCGAGGGGATCGGACGGGATCGGCTCGAGATCCCGCTTCGGGTCACGCTGGGGGCGGCGCTTGCCGCCACGAAGGGTCCGGCGGCCCCGGAAGTGGGCGGCGCCTATGCCCGGGCGCGCCGGCTGTGCGAACAGATCGGCGAAAGGACCCAGCTCCTCACGGCGCTCTACGGACAGACCGAGTTTCATCTCGGCCGCGCCGAGCTGAGGCATGCGCTCGCCATCGCCAAGGAACTGCTGGCCGAGGCCGAGCAGCAGCGGGAAACGCCGGCCCGGCTGACAGGCCACAGCGCCGTCGGCGTCATCTCCTTCTATCTCGGCCAGCTCGAGGCCGCGGGTGAACATCTGGAGCAGGCGGCGGCACTCCACGACCTGCCGCAGAGCCGGGATCTGCCCCTGGTGCAGCCCTTCAACCACCGCATCAAATGCCTCGGCTTCCTGTCCTGGAACCTGTTCAGCCAAGGGTATCCCGACAAGGCCGCCGAACGGCAGCGGGAGGCCCTCACGCGGGCCAGGCTCCTGTCGCACCCGGCCACCCTGGCTTTCGCGCTCGAACAGGCCAGCGACTTCTCCGCCTATGCGGGAGCCCCGGAACAGGTGGCCGACCTGACCGGGGAGCTGATCGAACTGGCGTCCGACTGCGGCTTCGCCTCGGCGCTGGCCGCGGGAAGGATCCTCCGGGGGTGGGCGCTGGTCCATCTGGGCCGGATCGCCGAAGGCATGCCGATCATGCGGGAGGGCATGGCCGCGTACCGGGCGACCCGCGGCGAACTCGGCATTCCGTTCCATCTCGCCCTGTCCGCCGAAGCCTTGAGCAAGGCGGGGCGGGCGTCCGAAGGGTTGGCGCTGATCGACGAGGCGATCGAGCGGGCGGAGCGCTGGGAACTCGGGTCGCAGGCGGAGCTGCAATGGCGCCGGGGCGAGCTGCTGATCGCGGTCGATCAGGTCGCGGCGGCGGAAGCGGCCCTGCGCCGGGGACTGGACATCGCGCGCGGGCAGAACGCCCGGATGCGCGAACTCCGGGCCGCCACCAGCCTCGCCCGCCTTTGGCTGCGAAGGGGTCGGCATCGGGACGCGCGGGAACTGCTGGAGCCGGTCTATTCATGGTTCCGGGAAGGGATGGATACCCGCGACCTGAAGAACGCCCGGGCGGTCCTGTCCTGGACGTAATGGCGCCCCATGCCGGCCTGCGCGGGCTCGAATTCGATCGGGGGCAGCGGCAAACGGGGTATCACCTCACCTCGGGCGAGACCGGACGGCATCGGTGCGGTTATGCTATGCGGATTACCGGTCGTGTCCGGCTGATTGAAGAGGTGTCATCATGGGATTGCTGTTCGCGCTCGTCCTTATTGGTGTTCCGACCGTGGTCGCGTTTCTGGATATGATGAGATCGGAGAAGGCTGAAACGGCTCATCGCTGAGCCTGCGCCGACCGGGCCGGCGTCCGCCGCCCTGGCGGACGCCGGCCCGTGCCGCGGCCGTCCAGATCCCGGTTCCGCTCGCGCAGATCCTCGGTCATGACGCCGCCGAAAACGCTCCAGGCCGCGAAGGGCACGCCCAGGGCGGCGGCGACCCCGTCCACCCGCGATGCCCGCTCCACGTAGGCGGCGGCTCCGGCGACCAGCACGGCGCTGTCGACGGCGGCGGCGGTGAGGCTGCGTTCGCCGAAAAAGACCTTGGTCCATCCGCTCATGACGGCGATGTCGAACGCCCATAGTGCCAGCGCGGCGTCGCGCTCGGGGCTGGGCGCCGACCGCATGAGCCTGTACGCGCCGACGCCCAGCAGGGTGCTCAGCACGGGCCATGCCGCCCCGAACACCGGGTCGGGCGGCTTGTACGCGGGCTTCTCCAGGCTGTCGTACCAGTCCCGGATTTCCGGATGGGTCGGGTCGGGACTGTAACGCCGGCTGAACAGCCCGCTCAGCGCCAGCGCGCCGCCAACGGCGAGAGCCGCCATTCCGGGTGACAATGTGGGTCGCGTGCTCATGCCGGGACTCCGAAGGTCGTGGTCTGGCGAGGGCAACAGGACCCCTGCGGGTTTGGTTCCGGCCGGCGCTATGCCTGTCCGGAAACCTGCTGGGGCAGCGCCGGATCGGGGCCGCCGGGCCCGGCGGACGGCGACGGACTCCCGGGGGGCGTCGGCGCCATGAAGATGCGGCGCAGGTCGATGCTCGACCGTTGGCCGATATGGCCCCAGTTCTCGGTCAGCCAGGCATCGGCCGCGTTCTGGCCGAGCGACTTGAGGTGGAGCAGGAAATCCAGTTCGGCGTTCATCTTGCTGGTGGCGCCCAGCGCGCGCATGCGTTCCTCGTCGCCGATCATGTGGATGTTCATCCGCTTCAGCCGGCTGCTCGATCCACCTTCCACGTCTTCCTCGATCAGCCGCTGGACAAAGGCGATGGCCCGCATCTCCGCCATGAGCGACGCGTTGAAGCTGATCTCGTTGACCCGGTTCATGATCTCGATGCTCGTGCGGGGGGTGCCCTTGCGCACCAGCGGATTGATCTGGACGACCGCGACGTCGCGGCTGTCGCAGTGATATATGAGCGGCCAGATCACCGGGTTGCCCATGTAGCCGCCGTCCCAATAGGGCACGCCGTCGATCTCGATCGCCTGGAAGGTGAAGGGCAGGCAGGCCGAGGCGAGCAGCACGTCCAGCGTGACCTCGTGCCGCCAGAAGACGCGCGCCCGGCCGGTCTCCACGTTGGTCGCCGCGATGAACAGCCTGATGCTCGAGCAGTTCTGGACGTCCCGCTCGTCGATCAGTTCGCTCAGCACGGTGCGCAGCGGATTGAGGCCCAGCGGATTGCTCTGGTACGGGGACAGCAGGTGCTGGAACCATGTCAGCACCTTGGTGGACGGCGAGTGGTCCAGGTTCCACCGGCCGAGCAGGCGGTCCACGAGGCTGCGCCGGATCGGGTTGAAGTGCGACAGCTCGGACGTCCTGCGCCAGAACCGGTCGAGGGTCGCCCTGGCCCCCTCCCGTCCGCCCCGCGTCCAGCCCTGGGCCAGGGCCGCCGCGTTCATGGCGCCGGCGCTGGTCCCGCTGACCCCGTCGATGATCAGGCGCTTTTCGTCCAGCAGGCGGTCGAGCACGCCCCAGGTGAAGGCGCCGTGGCTGCCTCCGCCCTGAAGTGCCAGGTTGATCGTCTTGGTGCCGTGTCCTTCGGGTTTCATGCGGATCTCCCCTTGCGCCGGGATAATCCTATGCTGCGCCGCCAAAAGGCAAGTCAACGCCGCGTGCCGAAGCCGGCGAGGACGACGTCGCCCCCGATCGCGGCGATGGTGTCCGCGTGGACGTCCCACGGGAAATCGCCCGGCAGCTCCGGCCCGAGGGAGCGCGCGACGGCCTGCGCCTCCCGGACCAGCCGAAGGATCGCGAGCCGCGACATGGCCCCGTCGGTGCCGGGCGCATAGCCCATGCTCAGCGAATCGAAGGGCAGGGCGGCTCCCCTGGAACCCAGGTTCCGGGCGATCGGCAGCATGGCCCCGACCATGTGCGCCCGGGCCCGCTCGACCGCCCAGTCGCCGCCGTCGCGATAATGGTTGTCCAGCAGGCACAGGACCGTCCAATATTCCAGGTTTCCCAGCCAGGCGATGCGCAGCGCCGTCTCGTCCATGATCTGACCGGGATGCCCGATGAACGCGGTCGGATCGACCGCGACGTCGAAGGCTGGGTAGCGCGGATCGTTCCCGGGCAAATCCCAGACATTCGCGGTCCCGCCCGCGACCGAGGCCAACCCCTCGTGCCGGCCGGTGAAGAGCTTGCGGAAGAAAAGATAATGGTCGATTTCCCCCTCGTCCTTGATCGCTTCGAAGGCGGCGGTCCAGCCGTCGATGTCGACGTGCTTCGGGGCGGAGCCGGACTGCTTCAGTTCTGCCATCAAGGCCAGGATCTGCTCGTACAGGCTGCCGACATGGTTGGGACGCCTCTCGCCGCCGAGCGCCGCGAACACCTCGTCGATGAACCGGGCATCCTCCGGGCCGGCCTTGGTCCTGTCGAGGGCGTCGGGGGGCGCCTCGGTATAGACATACTTCGCCAGGCTGTGCCGGCTGAGCGGCTCCAGATGGAAGGCGAAGGGATATATCGCCGGCTCGTAGGGGAAATCCTGCCGCTCCAGGTGGGGGCAGGAGCCGATCGCGACCAGGAACCGGTTGACCGCGCCCAGGTGCTGCATTTCCTGGACGGCGACGCCGAGCAGGTCGTCGGCGCCGGGAGCGCCGTATCCGGCGATGGCGGCATAGGCCGGCTTGAGCGAGAAGGCGGCGTACAGGTACTGGACCATCAGGGCATGCTCGACTTCGGCGGCTTCGCGCAGGAGCCGGACGAGTTCCAGCCACGGATCGGCGAACTCCCGGACGATCGGCCGGATATCGGCGTCTCCGGGACGGGGCACGGACAGGGCGGTGCCGGGACTCAAGGTGGCCGCGGCGAGAGGGCCGCTGCGGGCGACCAGGACGGAAGCCGCCGGCAGGGCAACCGCCTGGACCGCGACCGTTCGCAGGAACGTGCGTCTGGTGGTGTTGGACAGGCCGTCGATGGATCGGACCGCGCCCGCCTTCGGGCGCGCGTTCTTGCCGTGATCGAGCATGGTCGGCTCCTATCGAGAGATGGCCGGGTCGGGAAGGACCCCGGCGATCCGATGTGATGGCCGAGATTATGAAGATGAGACCTGCTTCACAGTGACCCGGTTCACATGATTCCCATGCATTGCCGGCGTATTGGTGCAGCACCGAAAGAGAAATCCTTGTTATTGTTGTATTGGGAAGGTTTGTTTATGCATCGTATTACTGCGAAGTTTGAGTATCCATCCCTGTGGAGCGGTCTTGCGAACTCTCAGGCGCCGGAGGGTTGATCGATCCGCACGCGCTGCCCTAAGGTACGGAAACCGCCGGGAGTGAACTGCCCGCGAGGCCCCGCCACGGGGCCGGAAGTTCCGTGGAGGAGGGCGAGGGATGGACGGCGAGCCGATCGGGGCCGAACCGCAGGGCCGGGAATGCGACGTCGTGGTGATCGGCGGCGGACAGTCCGGGCTGGCCGTCGGATATTTCCTGCGCCGGACGGGATTGTCCTTCGTCATCCTCGACGGGGAGGACGGTGCGGGCGGCGCCTGGCGGCATGGCTGGGAGTCGCTGCGCCTGTTCTCTCCCGCGCAGTGGAGTTCGCTGCCCGGATGGCCGATGCCCCCGGCGGGGGAGGAATATCCGCGCCGCGACCACGTGATCGATTACCTGACGCGCTACGAGGCCCGCTACGGCTTTCCCATCGTCCGCCCCGTGACGGTCGAGACCGTGGTCCGGGTCGGCGAGGGGCTTCTGGTCCGTACCGACCGCGGCGATTGGCGGACGCGCGCGGTGGTGGGCGCCACCGGAACCTGGCGCCGGCCGTTCGTTCCGGACTATCCCGGACGGCGTGAGTTCAAGGGCCGGCAGGTGCATTCGGCGCAGTACCGCCGCCCGGACGATTTCGCCGGCCTGACAGTCCTGATCGTGGGCGGCGGCAATTCGGGCGCGCAGATCCTGGCGGAAGTCTCGAAGGTGGCGCGGACCCTCTGGGTGACGATCGAGCCGCCGTCGTTCCTGCCCGACGATGTGGACGGGCGGGTCCTGTTCGATCGCGCCACCGAACGCTGGCGGGCCGGGCAGGAGGGAAGGACGGTGGAGGCCCCCCGGGGCGGCCTGGGCGATATCGTCATGGTGCCGCCGGTGCGCGAGGCGCGGAGCCGCGGCGTCCTGACGTCGGTGCGGCCCTTCGTGCGGTTCACCGAAACCGGCGTGGCATGGCGCGACGGCACCGAGACACGGGTGGATGCGGTGATCTGGTGCACGGGTTTCGCACCGGCATTGGATCCGCTGAAGGGGCTCGGCGTCGTCGAGGCGGACGGCAGGGTCCGGGTCGACGGCACACGGTCCACTGCCGAATCGCGTCTTTGGCTGGTCGGCTATGGCGAGTGGACCGGGACCGCCTCGGCGACGCTGATCGGCGTCATGCGGACTGCCCGCGAAACGGCGAAGCAGATCGAGGCCGCGCTGGGGCGGCATGCGACTGAAGGATCTATCGATTCCAGGTAAAATAGTTGGAAATTCATAACAATATATGTTCGCATCGAGGTGATTTTATTTACTTGCCTGGAACAGGATCACCGGCCCGGCTTGCCCGGCGTTATCGAATCTTCAAGACCTGGGTTGCAAACTCGCCGGAGATTTTTCCGCGAGTAGTTCAATGTCCTTTTTGGGTGTCCTATTTTCACTCGCCGAGAGCGCCGGCCTGCTCGGTCTGATACTGACCGCCTATACGAACGCCTTGAGGCGGGTCGACAAGCGGCCGCGATTGCGGACCCTGACCTGCGGTCTGCTGTTCGGCGGCGGCGCCGTGCTTTCGATGTTGGCGCCGATCCAGATCATTCCCGGAGTCTTCATCGATGCGCGGAGCATCATGCTCAGCCTGGCTGCTCCCTTCGGCGGTATCCCCGCCGCGGTCCTGGCCGGGACGATCGCCGGGGCTTACCGTTATGTCTGGAACGGGGGAGTCGGGGCGGTCGCCGGGACCGCCGGCATCATGCTGTGCTCCCTGGCCGGCATCGCCTTCGTCCTGATGTTCCGAAAGTCCCTCGGCCGGCTCAGGACGGGGCACTTCCTGATCCTCGGGACCATGGCGTCATCCCAGGTCCTGAGCGCCTTCCTGCTGCCGTCCTGGGGCGATGCGGTCCACACGGTCTCGGCCGCCGGGTTGCCGCTGGCGATCATGACGATCGTCGGGATCCTGCTGTTCGGCACCATGCTCTCCCGCGAGCGGGAGCGGATCGACAGCATCCACGCGCTGCGGACGAGCGAGGCCCGGCACCGGGCCATCTTCGACACCGCCGTAGATGCGATCACCATCATCGATCACGAGGGCAGACTCGTCGCGTTCAACCCGGCCGCAGAGCGCATGTTCGGCTATGCCGCGGCCGACGTGATCGGGCAGAACGTCGGCATCCTGATCCCCGAGCCGGACCGCTCGGCCCATGACGCCCATCTCGCCCGCTACTGGAAGACGGGAGAGCGACGGATCATCGGCGTCGGGCGCGAAGTGCAGGGCCGGCGCCGGGACGGCGGTGTCTTTCCGCTCGACCTCTCGATCGCCGAATGGGAGAGCGGCGACGGGCAACGTCACTTCACCGGGATCATGCGGGACATTTCGGAGCGCAAGCGCACGGCCGCGGAGCTGCAGCGGGCCAAGGACGCCGCCGAAGCCGCCAGCCAGGCCAAGAGCGAGTTCCTTGCCGGTTTGAGCCACGAGCTGCGAAGCCCGCTCAACGCCATCATCGGTTTCGCCGACATGACCCGGAACGAGGTTTCGGGGCCGCTCGGCGATCCCAGCTACCGGGAATGGGCGAACGATATCTGCGACAGTGGCCAGCACCTGCTTGAGCTGATCAACGAGATCCTCGACCACGCGAAGGCCGAGGCCGGCAAGCTGACCCTTCAGGAGGATGACGTCGACCTGGTCAAGGCCGTCGATTTCTGCACCCGGATGCTGGAGCCGCGGGCCAAGCGGGCCGGCCTGTCCCTGTCGTCCAAGGTAGCGGCCGAGGCGCGCTTTGTCCGGGCGGACGAGAAGCGGCTGCGCCAGATCCTGCTCAACCTGATCTCGAACGCTGTCAAATACACGCCGAGCGGCGGGCAGGTCGACGTCGTGGCCGACCTGGACGCTTTCGGAGGATTGGTCCTGTCGGTCATGGACACCGGCATCGGCGTCGCCGAGGACAACCTGATCCGCATGTTCGAGTCCTTCTGGCGCGCCGACGACGCGGGAGCCCGTGATGTCGAGGGGACCGGGCTGGGCCTGCCGCTGACCCGCCGTCTGGTCGAGCTGCACGGCGGCGTCATCCAGCTCAGCAGCGTGGTGGGCAGGGGAACCACCGCGACCGTCCGCTTTCCGCGGGATCGGGTCATGCGCCGAGCATCCAGGCAGCCCGTTCGGTCCGGCGCCGTCGAGCCGCTGGACATACTGGTGGTCGAAGACGATGCCCTGATCCGCGTCGCCGCCATCTCCACCCTGGAGGATCAGGGGCACCGGGTGAGGGGCGCCGCCAACGCCAACGAGGCGCTGGTGATCCTGCGGGGGAAGGAGCCCCTCGACCTGCTGTTCAGCGACATCGTCATGCCTCCCGGCATGAACGGGGCCGAGCTGGCCCGCCTGGCGCAACGCCTGCGTCCCGGCTTGGCGATCCTGCTCACCTCCGGGTTCGCCGGCCATGCGGTCGCCGACGAGGACGGCACCAACCGGGGCTACGCCATGATCGCCAAGCCCTATTCCGGCGCCGAGCTGAACCGGAAGATCCTGGCCGCGATGCAGGAAGGTGCGGGCGACGGCTGTCCTGAACGGTCTTCCCGGTCCGGTACCGCCGGGTTCGGCCCCGAGCATGCGATGCCGGCAGCCTATGGGGCGATCATGTAGCGCATCCGGGCACTGCCCGCCCGGCGTCCTGTCGCGAGGAACGCAACTCGGGATAAGCCTGTTCTCCGGCTGAAAGGTGAACCCATGTCGCAAACCATCGCCGGAGCCGCTGCCGTATCGATGTCCCCCGTCCAGGAGCTGGTACATGCCTTGGTAGACCGCCGTGCGATCTTGTTCGCGGGGGCGGGCGTATCGATCAACGCGGGCCTGCCGCCGTGGCGGGAGCTGATCACCCGCATGGGCAGGGAGTTCGGGTTCGACGAGGGACTGCGCTACGGCCTGGGCGTCGATTATCCGGTCCTGGCCGAGTATTATCGTCTGCGCCAGGGCAGCATCGGGCCGCTGAGGAGCTGGATGGATCGCAACTGGTGCGTGTCGGAGCAAAGGATCCGGGAATCGAAGGTCCATGAATTGATCGTGCAGCTCGATTTCCCGATCATCTATACGACCAATTACGACCGCAACCTGGAAGTCGCCTATACGCTTTACGACCGGGATTTCATCAAAGTCATAAATGCCCGTGACATGGCGAAGACCGTCCAGGGCGTCACTCAGATCATCAAGTTCCATGGCGACTTCGACGACGACCAGTCGCTGGTCATAACCGAGAGCGACTATTTCAGGCGGCTATCTTTCGATTCGCCTCTGGACATCAAGTTCCGGTCCGATTCGTTCGGCAAGACGATCCTGTTCATCGGGTACAGCATGTACAGCATGCATGACATGAACATCCGCTTGCTGCTGCACCGCCTCTGGCAGACATGGAAGCAGTCCGGCTACGAGAAGGACCGCCCGCAATCCTTCGTCTTCATGATCGACCGGAACCCGGTCGAGGAGGCGGTCCTGAACCAGTGGGGCATCCGCGTCCTGACAGAGGAGGCGGAAACGGCGGATCAGGCGCTGGTGTCGTTCCTGACCAAGCTGAAGGACGGCCTTGAAGAGGCCCGGGCCGTCTAGGTTTTCGCGGCGGAGCAAAAGGCACCTCATGACATCATCGATCACATCGGGAATCGGCAAACCGGCCGGGACGGCGCTCGTGCTGAGCGGCGGCAACGCGCTGGGCGCCTATCACGGCGGCGTCCATGAGGAGATGGAGGCGCGCGGCATCCGGCCCGACTGGGTGGCCGGAACCTCAGTCGGCGCCATCACGGCGGCGATTCTGGCGGGAAACCGTCCCGAGCACCGCCTGGAGCGGCTTCGCCAGTATTGGGAGGAGGCGGCGCAGGCCAGTTTCTGGCCGATTCCGAAGGATGACGCTTGGCTGCGCGAGTTCTACAGCGCCGCCCATATCGCCAACGCGCTGGCGTTCGGACGGCCCGGCATCTATCGGCACCGATTTCCAGGAGCCTTGTCCGCACTGCCCTGGCTGCCCAACGACGTTGCCTTCTATGACCAGACCCCGCTGCGCAGGACCCTGGAGCGCCTGATCGACTTCGACCTGCTGAACCGGGCCGAGACGCGGTTCTCTTTCGTTTGCATCGACGTGGAAACGGGGGAGGAGGTGCTGTTCGACACTTCCCGGGACCGCATCCATGCCCGGCATCTGCTGGCTGCCGTGGCGCTGATGCCCGCGTTCCAGCCCATCGAAGTCGACGGACGGCTTCTGTGCGATGCCGGTCTGGGAAACAACCTGCCGGTCGACCGTGTGTTGGAGGTCCCGCCGGAACAGGACATGGTTTGTTTCGCATCCGACCTTCACAGCATGCGCGGCCACCGCCCGAAGCGCCTGAACGCCGCGTTCCAGCGCACGGAGGACTTGGTGTTCTCCGGCCAGGGGAGGCGGAACATCGCGGGGCTCCGGCGCGAGTACGCGCTGCGGGAGCGGTACGAGCCCCGCGGCTCGAAGGTGACCCTGGTCCACGTGATCTACGATGCACCGGAACTGGAGCTTGCCGGCAAGCTGTTCGACTTCTCGCCGGGATCGATCCGCGACCGCTGGGCGGCGGGCCGCCGCCAGATGGCCCGGGCTCTGGACATTCTCGCCCGCCGGCCGGAACCGGAGGGACGGTTCAGCTATTTCGCGGTGGCGCCCGACCCGGTGGAAAAGGCTTCCCAGCGGCGTTAGGGCTGTATCCGATCAGCTTGACCCGGCCGGAACAGGCGGGTCGATGCGTGGAACGGCAGGCCGTGAGGAAAGGTCAACCCTTCAGAACATATCCGCCAGCCAGGGCCGCGGACCCGCGAACAGGGTCGTGGCGGTGGCGAGGGCCTCGGGGCTGGCCCGGAGGCGGCCGAGGCCGGCCAGGGTGCCGGGGCTGAGATGGCCGGTATAGAGCGTCGCCAGGGCGTCGACGCCGAGTTCGATATCAGCAGCCCCGGTGCCGGGTTCGCCGGTCCGCTCGACCGAGGCTTCCCCGTCGGCGATCTCCAGCCGGTAGCGGCCGGCATTGCCGGGCAGCAGGGGATCGGCCACGTCGAGGGTCAGTTCGGCCCTGACCCCGATGGGCCAGCCGCGGGCGGCCAAGGCGCCGGCCACGTCGGTGACCCGCACCATCCATTGTTCCCACGAGGCGACGGCGCCGCCGACGTCGGGGAGCAGGTGGAGCAGCAGATCCTCCGGACCGCCGCCCCAGGTGACGATGTTGGCCTGGGAATGCCAACCCGCGAGGAAGCCAAGGATCGCCCGCCCGGCGCGGGGAGTGAGGGCGACCCAGTCCTCCACATGGAGCGTCCGGTCGGGTGCCCGGGAACCCAGCGTCAGGTACCCCTCGGGGCCGTCGTCGCCCGGGATCAGGAAGGTGTCCAGCGGCTTCTCGGCGGTTCCGCGCACCCGCTGCCACATCAGTTCGCACCGTTCCAGCAGCCCGTTCGTCCGGTGCGCCCGTTCCCGCTGGAGCCCGGCCAGGACGGCGCGGTCCGTCGGGGAGACCAGTTGCGGTGCCGGGTCGGGGCGGAGGCCGCGCAGGATGCCGAACGGGATGCGATAGGTGAAGCGGTCGCCGGCCATGCCGTAGCCGGCCTTGGAATAGAGCGGCAGGGTCGCGGGATAGAGGGTCGAGATCGGCATGCCGTCGGCGCGGGCCTCCTCCAGCATGGCCGCCATCATCCGGCCGCCGGTGCCGCGCCCGCGCTCGCCCGGCTCCACCGCGACCGCGGCGATGCCCCGGCAGGGGACGGCGCGTCCGCCGAAATACTGGGCCATGTCGAGCAGGGCCAGGGTGCCCACGGCGCCGCCAGGCCGCCGCATCACCCGGAAATTCTGGTCGCCGATGATCGACATGTAGAACCGGACGCCGTCCGCCGTGGAGGCGAAGGCGTGCCGGAACAGCATCGTCATCCGGTCCAGATCGGCCGGCTCGAAGGGGGCGTAGACGGGAGGGTTCGACATGGGGTCATGGTGTACCCCAGTGCCGCTCCCGCGGGCAAGCGGGTGGTTCGACCGGTCAGCCGGTCTCCCGCGCGCTGAACGCAGCCAGGAAGCGGTCCCGGAACCGCTCCATCGGCAAGGGCTGCCGTTCCGATGCCGGAATCATGCCTGGGTTGAAGCCCCATTCCTCGAAAGGGGCCAGCAGTTCCGGGTCCCGGCTGATGACATGGACCGGAACCGAACGCGACGCGCCGTCGCCGGTGATCAGCGGGGCCGGCTGGTGGTCGCCCAGGACGATGATCAGCGCATCGTCCGAGATGTATCTGGTTATGTAGTCGCGCAGCACCTTCAGGGTGTAATCGACCGAGTCGGCATAGTTGCGGGTCATGCCGCTCCAGGCGGGCTGTTCGGCCGGGAGCGGCGGTGCCATGCCGTCGAAGGCCGAGCCGTCGCCGATGGCGTCCCAATCCTCCAGCAGCGGGGGAAGGGGCTCCCACGGGCCGTGGCTGCTGATCAGGGCATATTCGATGAACAGGGGCCGGTCGCGCTGCCGCAGCTTCTGCCGGTGGATGAAGTCGAGCGTGTACTGGTCGGGGATCGCCGCCCAGCCGAAGGGCGGCCCGGCATAGCCCATGTCGTCGGTGCTCCAGATCCGGTCGAAGCCCCAGAACGCGCCTTCCGGCCAGGCCCGCGACAGGGCCGGCATGACGGCCATGGTCTCGTAGCCGGCACGCCTGAAATAATGGGCCAGCGACTGCCGGCCGCTCTCCAGCATCAGGTTATAGAGTCCCTGGTCGCCGAGCCGGGCGCCGCTTAGGAAGGTGCCGTGGGCGAGCCAGGACTGCCCGCCCCGGATCGGCGACTCGATCAGTCCCGACCGAACGCCGAAACCTTGCCCGGCAAGGGCGCGGTCGAAGTCCGCCAGGGTCGGTTCGATCACGGAACGGTAGCGCGGATCGGCCAGTACCGTCTCGCCATAGGATTCGAAGAACATGACATAGACGTCCCGCCGCCCCAGATGCGCCAGCACGGCATCTTCGGACAGGCCGGCGAACGGGTCGCTCCTGAAGCGATCGAGATGCTCTGCCCGCAACGCCGACGCCTGGACGGCCTGTGCGACCTGCCACCGCAGCAGCGCGGTGGCCCCCTGGTCGAGCGGGGCATAGGGCGCCATGCCGAACAGCGTCGGAACCGCCAGCGCCGCCAGGGTCCCGGCGAACAGCCGGCGGTTCGGCCGCCGTTCCAGGAAGCTCGCGGCGGTCCGGATCGCCAGCAGGTTCAGGAAGTACAGCCCGGCCAGGACGGCCGGCACCGCCACGGCGGCGACCGCCAGTTCCGGGACGCTGGCGGAGCCGGCCAGCACCTCCAGGATGGCCGGCAGCAGCATCAGGTCGAGCGACAGGTCGACCGGCCGGCCGATCAGCATGTGGCTGGAGATGTCGGCGAGGCGCAGCGCCGCCAGGACCAGGGCCGCCAGCGCGAGCCCCACGCAGAAGCTCCGGCCGGCCCGTCCCCCGGCGGCCGATGCCAGCGCCAGCAGGCCGAAGATCGCGGCGACCTCCAGGGATGGGCTCATATGGTTGGGACCGAACAGATCGCCGGTCCAGTTGGGCATGTTCAGCAGAAGGCTGAGATAGGCCCAGGCGATCAGGAACCCGAAGGTTGAGATAAATGTTCTCGAGACAGATACTCTGGAAACAGGGGCCATCAGCGCTTTCACCAAACCGTCACCAAGGAGTGTAGATGACCGCGCCATTGAGTCAAATCCACGGCAAACGCGAGGGTTGAGCGATGGACTTCGCGGAGGAGTTCCGGACCATCACGCCGCTGTCGGAAATGGCGTTCCGGCTGTTGGTGGCATCCTTCTGCGGCATGCTGCTGGGCATCGACCGCGAGATCCGCGGCAAGTCGGCCGGGCTGCGGACCCATATGCTGGTGGCGCTCAGCTCGGCCGGCACGACGCTGGTCACCCTGGAGATCTTCGAGATGCTGAAGGCGTCGGGCCATACCGACATGGACCCGCTGCGCATCGTCCAGGGGCTGGCCCAGGCGATCGGCTTCATCAGCGCCGGCGTCATCATCCAGGCCCGGCGGGACGTCCACGGCCTCACCACCGCGGTCAACATCTGGCTGTGCAGCGCCGTCGGCGTCGGCGCGGGGGCGGGGCTCCACGCCCTGGCCTTGATGGTCACGGTCTTCGCCGCGGTGATCCTGACCGGGCTGCATTTCGTCGAGAAATGGGTGTTCCACCGGAACCGGCCCGATTGAAGGCGATTGACGGAGATCAACGCGGAAAGCCGGCCACGCCGTCAGGATCGCGGCATGTCGAACAACCCCTTCATCCTCAAGGTGGCGCTGGCGCTGGTCGTCAAGGTCGCGATCATCGCGGCGGCGCTGTACGTCTTCTGGCCGGTCCCCAAGCCGTCGCCCGTGCTCCCGCGTACGGGTTTGGACATGCCGGCCGTCCCCATTCCGGCCGGGTGATGCGGGGCGCCGGGTTGCAAGCCGGCCTCGGGGAACCAATTGCCTCCGCAGGTGTCCTATGGGACCGAAACGGAGGAACTTGAATGACATACGCCAAAGCAGCCGCATCCGGCGGCACCGACCTGCCCTCGGTACGCGAGGCGATCGCCGTCTTCGGCAGCACCGAGTCGCTGCAGGCGGCGGTCGACGAGCTGACCCTTTCCGGGGTCGACGGCGCGGCCATCAGCCTGATGTCCGGCGACGCGGCGGTGATCGAAAGGCTCGGCCGTACCTACCGGACCGTCGATGAGGCGAAGGACGACCCGAACGCGCCTCGCCAGTCCTATGTCGCCCCCGAGGAGGTCGGCAACGGGGTCGGCGCCGCCATGGCCGCTCCGGCCTATATCGGCGCGCTGGCCGCAGCCGGGGCCATCGTCGCGACCGGCGGCACCGCCCTGGTGGCGGGACTGGGGGCCGCGGCGGCCGGCGTCGGCGGCGGCGCGCTGGGATCGGTGATGTCGCAATGGATCGGCGACAAGCGCAACGACTGGCTTCAGGAACACCTGGACAAGGGCGGTATCCTGATGTGGGTCAAGCTGGACGGACCGGGAGGCCCGGGTGCCGCGGACGAGGCCAAGGTGACCGGCATCCTTGGCAAGCACGCCAGCCGCCCGGTCGAGGTCCACGAGGTCGCCAAGGCCGATCCGGCGCCGGCCTCGACCGGCACGGCCGCGTGATCGGGCGCCACCCCCGATAACCGCATACCTTTCGGCCGCGCGCTCGGGTAAAAGCGGGTACCGATACGGCACCTGCCCAGCCCGAGCCCGCGGAGGAACACAGTGGAACACAACACCACCGGCGACTATCACATCCAGACCGCCCTGCCGCGCCTGAACGCCCTGGCGCCCGCCTTCGAGGCAGAGACCACCCATGGACGGCTGGCGCTGGAGGACTACCGGGGGACCTGGGTCGTCCTGTTCTCCCATCCGGCCGATTTCACGCCGGTCTGCACCACCGAGTTCATCGAGTTCGCCCGCATGGCCCCGGCGCTGAAGGAACGCAACACCGAGCTGCTGGGCCTGTCCATCGACAGCATCTACAGCCATCTCGCCTGGGTCCAGGCGATCCGCGACAAGTTCGGCGTCGAGATCCCGTTCCCGGTGATCGCCGACGGCAACCGGGAGGTCGCGTCTCTCTATGGGATGATCAACCCGGAGGAAAGCTCCACCGAGACCAGCCGGTGCCTGTTCGTCATCGACGACAAGGGCGTGCTGCGCGCCATGATCTATTATCCGCTGACCACCGGCCGCAACACGGACGAGATCCTGCGCCTGATCGATGCGCTTCAGACCACGGACCGGCACAGGGTCGCCACCCCGGCCAACTGGCGGCCCGGCGAGTCCGTGATCGTCCCGCCGCCGCGCACCGTCGAGGATGCCGAGGCGCGCAAGGGCCTGGGCTACGAATGCACGGACTGGTGGTTCTGCAAGACCACCGTGCCCGGTCCCGGCCCGAAGGGCTGAGCGGGCGCCGGGCGCATGGCCTGCATCAACCCCGACGGCACCCTGACGGAGGTCGCGCGCCGTGTGCTGGAGGCCATGGCCCGCCGGGGCGCGGCGTTCGCGGCGCCGGAGGAGATCGCGACGGCGGCCGGGGTGCCGCTCCACCGGGTCCGCGCGACCGTGCGGGAGACCGGCAGGGCGAAGCTGATCGAGGGCGACGGGGCGGGATGGCGGTTGACCGGCCTGGGGCGGGAGGTGCTGGACCTGGACGAGGGGAGCGGCCCCGCGTGAGGCCGCCCTACGCGACGGTCTCGATCGTCGTCCTGTGCATCCTCTCGTTCATGGTCCAGGAATTCCTGGCCGCGCCCGCGGCTTGGGACTTCGTGCTCGGTTTCTCGATGATTCCGGCCGTCGTCACCGGCGCCCGCCTGCTGCCGCCGGACGTGCCGTCGCTGGGCTGGGCCTTCAGCCTGCTGTCGTCCATGTTCCTGCACGCCGACGTCGGGCATCTGACCGGGAACATGCTGTTCCTGTGGCTGTTCGGCGACCGCATCGAGCTGGTCCTGGGCCATGTCCGCTACGGCCTGTTCTACCTGCTGTGCGGGCTGGGCGGGGCGGGCGCGGAAATCCTGCATGACCCTGCCTCGATCGATCCGGTGGTCGGGGCGAGCGGCGCGATCTCGGGCCTGCTGGCCGCCGCCTTCATGCTCCATCCCCGGGGGTGGCTGATCCTGGTCCTGCCCGGCAGGCGGATCCGCCTGCCCGTGCCGGTCTATGTGGCGCTCGGCGGCTGGCTCGGCATCCAGGGCGCGGAAGCCCTGGCCGGGAATCTGGAGGCCCTGGTCGCCTGGTGGTCGCATCTGGGCGGTTTCGTCTCCGGAATGATCCTGATCCTGCCTTTCCGGCGTTTTCGCGGGCGGTCCGGTGCCCGGCCTTGACGTACGTCATTGTTCCCGGCGCGCCGATACGCTGATGTGGGGCCGGATATCCCGCGGCGGAACGAACCAGGGCGATGGACCAGCACACCGTATTGACCATGATCGACGCGGGCCTGCAGCAATGCGGGGTCGATTTCGGCCGCGACGGCGGGCTGTTCGCCAGCCTGTTCATGGCCGGCCTGGTCGGCGGCTGGTCCCACTGCGCCGGGATGTGCGGTCCGTTCGTTCTGGCCCAGGTGGCGGCTCGGCTCGAAGGGGTCCCCGCCAGCCGCATGACCGAGTTCCACCGGCTGACCGGCGCCGCGGTCCTGCCATACCATTTCGGACGCGCAACGACATACGCGGGGATCGGCGCGGCGGCGGCGCTGCTGGCCGGCGGCATCGGCGCCGTGCCGGGCCTGCGCTGGGTCACCGGGGCGCTGCTGGTCTTCGCGGCGTTGTTCTTCCTGGGTCAGGCGCTGGACGGTCTGCTCGGCCGGATGCCGGCAGCCGGCCGGGGCTCCGGCGGCGGGGTGCGGCGCTGGTGGGCCGATCATGTCAGCGGGTTTGCCAAACCGCTGTTCGGCCGGCCGACCGGCTGGCGCGGCTACGGCCTCGGGCTGGCGCTGGGCTTCATCCCCTGCGGGCTGCTCTATGGTGCCGTCGCGGCCGCGGCGGCCAGCGGCAGCCCCGCGGCCGGCGCCTTCGGCATGGCGGCCTTCGCCGCCGGCACGGTGCCGAGCCTGCTGGCGGTCGGGGTGGCCGGGCACGCGGCCGGGCGGAGTTTCCGCGGCGTGGTCGCCCGGGTGGCCCCGCTGATCATGGCGGCGAACGCCGGCGTGCTCGGCTTCATGGCCTGGCGCACGGTCGCCTGACGCCTTTCGGCACCCAATCCGATCCAAAGCATACGGCAAAAGGGTGTGAACCGCTTCGCACCCGCGACATACCCATTGGTGCTACGGTTATTGATAGCGGCATGACCATGCGGCATTAAGACCGCTCAAATGCCGAACTTTTTTGTTGCGCCATACTCCGGTGACGCGCAACTTTCCTGCCCTGCGTCACATTTATGTGCGCTGCGGCTATCAATGGTTCGATAGTCTACTATTTACGACTATGAAACAATTGCTACATCAAGCTGTTCGCAAGGGTAAGCGGCAACAAGTCGCAGGATCGCAGCGCAACATAAAACGAACGCCGCGGCGTCACTCAAACGGTGTATGTGAGGGGAATCTTGCTCTACCAGCTCTATGATCTCCAGCACGCGGCCTGGTATCCCGTACGCCTCATGGCGGAGGCCACCCAGACCGCGTTCCAGAATCCGTTCATGCCGGCTTCCTACACCCGGATGGGGCGCACCATCGCCGCCGGTGCCGAGTTGATCGAGCGGACGACGCGCCGGTTCGGCAAGCCGGAGTTCGGTCTACCGACCACCAAGGTCGACGGCGTCGAGGTGGCGGTCCGGGAAGTCCCCGTGCTCCGCAAGCCGTTCTGCGACCTGATCCATTTCGAGCGGGACACCGACAAGGTGCATCCCCCCGTGCTGGTCGTGGCGCCGATGTCCGGCCACCATGCCACGCTGCTGCGCGGCACGGTCCAGGCGCTGCTGCCCGAGCACGACGTCTACATCACGGACTGGCTCGACGCGCGCAAGATCCCGCTGTCGCGCGGCAAGTTCGACCTGGACGACTATATCAGCTACCTGATCGAGTTCATGGGCCACCTGGGTCCGCATACCCACGTGATGGCGGTCTGCCAGCCGACCGTGCCGGTGCTGTGCGCGGTCTCCCTGATGGCCCAGAACGACGATCCGAATCAGCCCGCCAGCATGGTCCTGATGGGTGGCCCGATCGATACCACGGCGGCGCCGACGGTCGTGACCGAGCTGGCCGAGAACAAGCCGCTGAGCTGGTTCGAGCGCAACGTGATCCAGACCGTCCCGGCCTACTATCCCGGCGGCCTGCGCCAGGTCTATCCCGGCTTCATCCAGCTTACCGGCTTCATGTCCATGAACCTGGACCGCCATGTGGGCGAGCATGTCAAGCTGTACCAGCACCTGATCCAGGGCGACGGCGACAGTGCCGAGCAGCACCGCAAGTTCTATGACGAATACCTGTCGGTGATGGACCTGCCGGCGGAGTTCTACCTCCAGACGGTCGAGAACGTGTTCCAGAAGCACTCGCTGCCCAAGGGCACCATGAAGTGGCAGGGCCAGCGCGTCGATCCCTCGGCGATCCGGCACACCGCGATGATGACCGTCGAAGGCGAGCTGGACGACATCTCGGCCCCCGGCCAGACCCGGGCGGCGCACCAGATCGTCTCGGGCCTGTCGGCCGAGAAGCGTGGCGACCACCTGCAGAAGGGCGTCGGCCATTACGGCATCTTCAACGGCCGCCGGTGGCGGGAGCAGATCATGCCGAGGGTCCGCGACTTCATGCTGACCCACGACACTTCGGGCCGCTTCGCGCCTCCGGCGCCGGATCAGGTCGCGGCGGAGTAGGAAAGAGGAGGGGCGACGCCACGCCGCCCCTCCGGCAGACCCTTCGGAATCGATGCCTTACAGCCTGCGGCCGCCCTGGCGGTCGAACAGGTGTACTTCCCCCGGCGTGATGGCGAAGTGCAGCGTGTCGCCGGTCGCCACGCGGGCACTGCCGGGCAGGCGGGCCAGCAGCGGATCGCCGCTGGACGTCAGGCGGGCATGGACCACGGTGTCGGCCCCCAGCGCCTCGACCAACTCCACCCGCACGGCGATGTCGCCGATGCCCCGGCCGCTCTCCAGCGTCAGGTGTTCCGGCCTGATGCCCAGGGTGACCTCCCGGCCCGCGGCGCCGGCCATTCCCATTTCCTCCGACAGCGGCACGGCGTGGCCGCCGTTCAGATCGACCCCGGCAGGCGTCAGCCTGGCCGGCAGGAAATTCATCGCCGGCGACCCGATGAATCCGGCGACGAAGGTGCTGGCCGGCCGGTGATAGACCTCCATCGGCGTGCCGATCTGCTCGGCGACGCCGCCGTTCATCACCATCATGCGGTCCGCCAGGGTCATCGCCTCCACCTGGTCGTGGGTGACGTAGAGGCTGGTGATCCCCAGCCTGTCCTGCAGCCGGTTGATCTCCACCCGCATCTGGGTGCGGAGCTTGGCGTCCAGGTTGGACAGCGGCTCGTCGAACAGGAACACCTTGGGCTCGCGCACGATCGCGCGGCCCATGGCGACGCGCTGGCGCTGCCCGCCGGAGAGCTGGCGCGGGCGCCGGTCCAGGAAGGGACGAAGCTCCAGGATGTCCGCCGCCTTGTGGACCCGCTCCTCGATCTCCGACTTGGACATGCCGCGGATCTTCAGTCCGTAGGCCATGTTGTCGTAGACGGTCATGTGCGGGTAGAGCGCGTAGTTCTGGAACACCATGGCGATGTCCCGGTCCTTGGGTTCCAGGTCGTTGACCACCCGGCCGCCGATCGAGACCTCGCCCGCGCTGATCGTCTCCAGCCCGGCGACCATGCGCAGCAGGGTGGACTTGCCGCAGCCCGACGGCCCGAGCATCACCAGGAACTCGCCGTCGCCGACCGCGCAGTCGATCCCCTTGATCGCCTCGAAACCGCCCGCATAGGTCTTCCGCACGCCGCGGATACCGACTTCAGCCATTTTGCTTCACTTCTCCGAATCGACCAGGCCCTTGACGAACCAGCGCTGCATGAGGACCACGACGGCGATCGGCGGAAGCATGGCGAGGATCGTGATCGCCATGATCAGGTTCCACTGCGTATCCGCGTCGACGAACGAGATCATCTTCCGCAAGCCGATGATGATCGTGTTCATCTCGTTGTCGTTGGTGATGAGCAGCGGCCACAGGTACTGGGTCCAGCCATAGATGAACAGGATGACGAACAGCGCCGCGATGTTGGTGTAGGAGAGCGGCAGCAGGATATCCTTGAAGAACCGCATCGGCCCGGCGCCGTCGATGCGCGCGGCTTCGATCAACTCGTCCGGTATGGTCATGAAGAACTGCCGGAACAGGAAGGTCGCCGTGGCCGACGCCATCAGCGGCAGCGTCAGGCCGGTGTAGGTGTCGATCAGACCCAGGTCCACGATCACCTGGTATGTGGGCAGGATCCGCACCTCGACCGGCAGCATCAGCGTGATGAAGATCATCCAGAAGCACAGCATCCGGCCGGGAAAGCTGAAGAACACGATCGCGTAGGCCGACAGGATCGAGATGATGATCTTGCCCACCGCGATGGCGAGCGCCACGACCAGCGTGTTCAGCAGCAGCCGGCCGACGCCGACGCCGCCGATGGTCCCGATGCCCCCGAAGGCGCCGCCGTAGTTCTCCAGGAAGTGCGGACCCGGAACCAGCGGCATGGGCGGGGCCATGATCTCCGGCGTGGTCAGGGTCGAGGCGACGAAGGTGTAATAGATCGGGAAGGCGACGATCAGGATGCCGATGACCAGGATGAAATGGGCGAGCAGAACGCCCAGCGGACGTCTTTCGATCATGCGTAATGCACCCTGCGCTCGACATACTTGAACTGGACGACGGTCAGCGCGATGACGATCACCATCAGGATCACCGACTGGGCGGAGGAGGCCCCGAGGTTCAGGTTCACGAAGCCGTCGTTGTAGACCTTGTAGACCAGGGTCTCGGTCGCCCGTGCCGGTCCGCCGCCGGTCACCGCGTGGATGATGCCGAAGGTGTCGAAGAAGGCGTAGACGGTGTTGACCACCAGCAGGAAGAAGGATGTGGGCGACAGCAGCGGGAACACGATGGTCCAGAACCGCCGTCCGGGCCCGGCGCCGTCGATCGCGGCGGCCTCGATCAGGGATTTCGGGATCGCCTGGAGCCCGGCCAGGAAGAACAGGAAGTTATAGCTGATCTGCTTCCAGGCGGCGGCGCCCACGACCATCGCCATGGCCTGGTTGCCGTTCAGCAGCGGGTTCCAGTCGACGCCGGCGCGCTGGAGCATCACCGCCAGCGTGCCCATGGCCGGGCTGAACAGGAACAGCCAGAGCATGCCGGCGATGGCGGGGGCGACGGCGTAGGGCCAGATCAGCAGGGTCTGGTAGATGCCCTTGCCCTTGACCACCCGGTCGGCCATGACCGCCAGCAGCAGCGCCGTCACCAGCGCCACGACGGCGACCGACAGGCTGAAGACGATCGTCACCTTCAGCGAGTTGATGTAGTTGGGATCTGACAGAACCAGCTCGAAATTGGCCAACCCCACGAAGCGGCTGCTGAAGCCGAAAGGATCGTCGCGGTAGAGCGATTGGCGGACCGCCTGGAAGGCCGGCCAGAAGAAGAACACCAGCGTGATGGCGATCTGGGGTGCCAGCAGCAGATACGGCAGCAGCCGGTTGGGAAAGACGACGCGTCTTGACATGAAGATCCGTGAAAAGAGAGCGCGCCCTCCCCCGCGGAGGGGAGAGGGCGCTTTCGGAGACGCTGGTTTCGGCTTACTGGTAGGCCTTGGCCGCTTCCTTGATCGCCTCGTTCGAGCGGCGGACGGCGTTGTCCAGCGCGGTCTTGGCGTCCTGCCTGCCGTTCAGGAGGGCCTCGATCTCCTCGTTCTGGATGTCGCGGACCTGCGGCATGTTGACGAGGCGGATGCCCTTCGAGTTCTCGGTCGGCTCCTTGCCCATCATCTGCTGGATCGGGATCTCCCGGCCGGGATTCTTCTCGTAGAACCCCTCCTTCTTGGTCGCCTCATAGGCGGCCATGGTGGCCGGCAGGTAGCCCGAGACCTGGTGCAGCCTGGACTGGACCTCCGTCTTCGACAGGTAGGTGAAGAACTGGGCGACGCCCTTGTAGTCGGCGGCCGGCTTGCCGGCGAAGACCCACAGGGACGCGCCGCCGGGGACGGTGTTCTGCGGGGCTCCCGCCGCTTCCGGATAATAGGGCAGGTTGCCGGTGCCGAAATCCAGGCCGGCCTTGACCATGTCGCCGATGCCGCCCGACGATTCCGGCAGCATGGCGCATTCGCCGTTCAGGAACTTGGCCTTGGCTTCCGACGTGCGGCCGCCGTACTGGAAGGTGCCGTCCTTCTGAAGCTCCGCCAGGGTCGAGAAGTGCCGGATGTTGAGCGGGCCGTTGATCTTCAGCTCCGGCGTCAGGCTGGTCAGGCCGTTCTGGTCGGTGGCGTAGGGAAGGTTGTTCCAGGCGCTGAAGTTCTCCAGGTGGATCCAGGTCGGCCAGGTCGTGGTCATGCCGCAGGACTGGCCCGAAGCCTTGATCTTCTTGGCCGCCTCGAACACTTCCGGCCAGGTCTTGGGCGGCGCCTCGGGGTCGAGGCCGGCCTTCCGGAAGCTGGCCTTGTTGTAGTACAGGATCGGCGAAGAGCTGTTGAACGGGAAGGACAGCATGGTGCCGTCGGCCGCGCTGTAGTAGGAGACGATGCCCGCCAGGTACTTGGACTTGTCGAAGCTCTCGCCGCCTTCCTTCATCACCTCGGCGACCGGCTTGATCGCGCTGCGCGCGCCCATCATGACGCCGGTGCCGACATCGAACACCTGGATGATGTGGGGCGGCTGCCGGGCGCGGAAGGCCGCGATGCCGGCGTTCAGGGTCTCCGGATATGTCCCTTTGTAGACCGGGACGACCTTGTACTCGCTCTGCGTGGCGTTGAATTCCTTCGCGAGGTTCTCGACCGTCTCGTTGTTGGCGCCCGACATGGCATGCCACCACTGGATCTCGGTCTGGGCCTGCGCGGGGGCCGTGGTGGCGGCTGCCATGGCAAAAAGGGCGAACGCCGAAACGGCGATCGTCGCGTGGATGCGCTGCATTTGTCTCGTCTCCCTATTGTACGGTGGCCAATGCTTAGGCCGCCGCCATGTCTCCGGAGTGACGGTTCGGTTAAGCTTCGATGACCATCCGCCGGTTGATGCACATTCTATTCTTCTTTTTGGTGTTATGCCAGATCGCTGCGCACGCGCCGCACCGCGCGGCGCCATCCGTCGTACAGGCGCGTGCGGTCGGCGGACGACATGGCGGGCTCGAACAGCCTTTCCCGCTGCCAGGCGGCGGCGACACTGTCGAGGGAGGCGTACACCCCCGTACGCAGGCCCGCGAGGTAGGCCGCCCCCAGAGCCGTCGTCTCGGTCACGATCGGCCGCTCGACCGGCAGTTCCAGGATGTCGGCCAGGAACTGCATCAGCCAGTCGTTCCGTACCATGCCGCCGTCCACGCGCAGCGCGCTGGGCTGGGTGCCGCCGTCGGCCGCCATGCATTCCATCAGGTCGCGGGTCTGGTAGCAGACCGCCTCCAGCGCCGCCCGCACGATGTGGCTGATGCCGGTGTCCCGCGTCAGCCCGATCAGGGCGCCGCGCGCGTCGGGATCCCAGTAGGGCGCTCCCAGCCCGGTGAAGGCCGGCACCATGTAGACGCCCTGGGTGTCGGGCAGGTCGTTGGCGTGCCGTTCGGACGCCGCGGCGTCGGCGATCACCCTGATCCCGTCGCGCAGCCACTGCACCGCGGCGCCGGCCACGAAGATGGAGCCCTCCACCGCGTAGGTCGGTCTGCCTTCCAGCCGGTAGGCGGTGGTGGTCAGAAGCCGGTTGGTCGATCTCACCGGCTTGTCGCCCACGTTCAGCAGCGCGAAGCAGCCGGTGCCGTAGGTGCTCTTGATCATGCCCGGCTCGAAGCAGGCCTGCCCGACGGTGGCCGCCTGCTGGTCGCCGGCCATCCCGGTGATCGGCACGGGACCGCCGATGAAGTCGGCCTCGGCCGTGCCGAAATCGGCGCTGTTGTCGAACACGCGCGGCAGCAGCGCCCGCGGAATGCCGAACAGGCGCAGCAACTCGTCGTCCCAGTCCTGGGTGCGGATGTCGAACAGCAGGGTGCGCGAGGCGTTGCTGGCGTCCGTCGCGTGGACGGCGCCGCCGGTCAGGCGGAACAGCAGGAAACTGTCGATGGTGCCGAAGCACAGCTCGCCCCGCTCGGCCCGCGCGCGGGCGCCGGGCACGTGGTCGAGCAGCCAGCCCAGCTTGGTCGCGGAGAAATAGGGATCGATCAGCAGGCCGGTGCGCTCCGCCACCAGCGCCTCGGCGCCATCGGCGTGGAGCCTGCGGCAGGTCTCCGCCGTGCGGCGGTCCTGCCAGACGATCGCGTTGTGCAGGCCCTCCCCGGTCGCCCGGTCCCACAGGGCGGTCGTCTCGCGCTGGTTGGTGATCCCGATCGCCGAGATGCCGGCCGCGGTCAGGCCCGCCTCCTCCAGCGCCGCGCGGCAGACCACCGTGGTGTCGCGCCAGATATCCTCCAGGTCGTGCTCGACCCAGCCGTCGTGGGGATAGAACTGGCGAAGCTCGCGCTGCGCCGTGGCGACCGGCAGGCCCGAACTGTCGAACACGATCGCCCTGGTCGAAGTCGTTCCCTGGTCGATGGCAAGCACATGCACCGCCTTTTGCGCCATCCTGGTCTTCCCCCTGGATTGTCGTTATCGGTGGCCGGTTCTTCAGCCTCCCTGAAGCCGACTGTGGATGAGCGCGCTTCGGAGTGTCAATGGCGCGCGATGCACCGAGCGGGTCCCGCAGCCGCCTGCGGATTAGGTGATGGGACCTCCGTGCGCTAGTATCTACGTCCCCACTGCCGAGGCCCTGATGGTTGACGAGAAGCTTTCGAATCCTGAACTGGAAGACCTGATCCGTCACCTGCAGGAGATGCGACAGGTCGATTTCCGCGGATACAAGCGGACCAGCCTTCAGCGTCGCATCCGGCAGCGGATGGAGGAGGTCGAATGTCCGGATTTCGTGACCTACCGTGCGCTGATCGACAGCGATCCCAAGGAGGTCGCGAACCTCCTCAACACGGTGCTGATCAACGTGACGTCCTTCTTCCGCGACGCGGACGCCTGGAAGGTGCTGCGCGAGGAGGTGATCCCGCAGATCATCGAGCGCAAGAAGGACAAGGGTCCGATCCGGATCTGGAGCGTGGGCTGCGCCTCCGGGCCGGAGCCCTATTCCGCCGCCATGCTGTTCGCCGAGGCCCTGGGCATCGAGAATTTCTGCCGGTCCGTGAAGATCTATGCCAACGATCTCGACGAGGATGCGCTGAGGGTGGCGCGGCTCGCCACGTATGACCCGCGCGAAATCGAGGGCGTGCCGCAGCACCTGCTGGAGAAGTATTTCGAGCGGACCGCCAACCACTATGTTTTCCATCGCGAACTGCGGAAATGCGTGATTTTCGGGCGTCACAACATCGTGCAGGACGCCCCGATCTCCCGTATCGACCTGCTGATCTGCCGCAACCTGCTGATCTATCTGGATACCAGCACCCAGGCCGCGGTCCTGCCGCGGCTGCATTACGCGCTGAATACCGGCGGGTTCCTGTTCCTCGGCAAGGCGGAAACCCAGCTCGCCCGATCCAAGCTGTTCGAATCGGTCAACCTGAAGAGCCGTATCTTCAAGAAGGTCGGCCAGGAGTGGCAGCGCAGCCTGGGGGGCAGCCTGAGCATCGCGACGGAGAACAACCCGGTCCGCAAGGTCAACCAGAACCGTCTGCTGGAGGCGATCGTGGAGGGCAGCGCCACGGCTTATGTGGCGATCAGCCCGCAGGGCCATGTCATGCTCGCCAACACCATGGCCCGGCGCCTGCTGGAGATCGGGCCCGGCGACATCGGCAAGCCTTTCCAGGACTTGGCCGTGTCGTACCGTCCGACCGAACTGCGCAGCCGCATCGACGAGGTGCAGACCACGAGCCGGCCCCTGCGCCTGGACAATCAGAATTATCACCGCCCGCCGGACGACCCGATCTGGCTGACCATCGACATCCTGCCGATCCATGGCGATGACGGCCAGCTCATGGCCACCCTGCTCGGGTTCAACGACACCACGCGGTCCCATTTGCTCCAGCGCGAGTTGCAGGTGACCCAGGAAACGCTGGAGACCACCGTCGAGGAGCTTCAGTCGGCAAACGAGGAGCTGGAGACCACCAACGAGGAACTTCAGTCGACCAACGAGGAGCTGGAGACCACCAACGAGGAACTTCAGTCGACCAACGAGGAGCTGGAGACCACCAACGAGGAGCTGCGCTCGACCAACGAGGAGTTGGAGACCACCAACGAGGAGATGCGCCGCCAATCCGAGGAGACCTCCGAGTATCGGCTCTATGCCGATGCGATCCTGCGCAGCATGGACAACGGGATCATCGTTCTCGACCAGGACCTGAGGGTGAAGTCGTGGAACCGCTGGAACGAGAATACCTGGGGCCTGCGGAACGAGGAGGTCATCGGCCAGCGCCTGAGCAGCCTGGACATCGGGGTGCCCCTGTTCAAGGTGAATGCCGAGATGCAGCGGGTCATGAGCCAGGAAGCGTCGGCGGAACCGATCGAGTTCAAGGCGATCGACCGGCGCGGCCGCACGCTGGAGTGCCGGGTCCGTGTGCTGCCTTTGATGTACGATTCCAACGATCTCCGTGGAATCGTCCTGCTGATCGACGACATCACCGAACTGCGCCGCGTGCAGGACTTCAACGCCTATCTCGGCCGTCTCGTCGGCGAGTCGCTGAACGAGGTCTATATCCTGTCACCCGATACCCTCCACTTCCAACTGGTCAACAAGGGTGCCGGGCAGAAACTGGGCTATCCGCTGGACCAGCTCAAGCAGATGGCCCTGCCGGAGCTGATGCCCGAGGTATCCGCCCGGAAACTGCGCGAGTTGCTGGCTCCCTTGGTCTCGAAGGAGCGGGAGGAGATCGTGTTCGAAACCGTTCTCGAGGCGCGGGACCGCGGTCCCTATCCGGTCGAGATCTGCATGCAGTACCTGCACGGGGAGGAGCCGCCCGTCCTGATAGCCATCGTCCATGACACGACGGAGCGCCAGCAGCTCGAACTGGCCGACGGTGGCCGGGAGCAGGGCGGAATGGCGTGACCTAGTCCGCTTCGGGCGCGATCGCGGCGGCGGGCGACTGGTTGGACAGGACGGCCCGCAGCAGATCTGCATGGCTTTGGGCTTCCCCGGCGGCTGCCGTCCACTTCGCGGCCGCATGGTGCTGGCCATGCGCCATGGCGTTCTCCGCCATGCGCTCGAAGAGTTTGACCCGTTCGTGATGGGTGCGGAGCGCCATTCCGAGGGCCTGTTCGAAGGCTTCGCCCTGCGCCTCGGCCAGCGTCGCCGGACTGTACGCGTGGCCGATATGGCAGCGGAACCGCAGCAGGGGGCCGTCCCTCACTTCCATCATCGCCCCGCCGCAGTCGGGGCAGGTGATCAGGGCGGGACGGCCCGATATGGAATTGTCACTGGTTTCCTCGGTCATGGAGATCATTTCCTGCTCGGCGATGCGAGCTTCCAGTTCTATGTCGGCCGGTATGGGCGGCTGCGGTCCCGCGGGTTCCAGGGTCAGCCGGGTGACGAGATCCGCAAGCCGGTCCAGGGGAAGGCAGTGGTCGACCGCGACCTTCTGCATGGCGTGGCGCGGCATGTCCGGCCAGGCTGCATCGTCCGGGTCCTGGACGGCGGCGATGCCCCCGCAACGCTTGACGGCGAGCAGCCCAGCCGTGCCGTCGTCCAGCGTGCCGGTCAGCACCAATCCCACGACCCGCGAACCATAGGCCACCGCCGCCGAGCGGAACAGCGGATCGGCCGCCGGTCGCGTCCGGTTCTCCTTCGGCCCCTTCCGGACGAGCATGTGGCCGCGCTTGACCAGGAGATGCCGGTCGGGCGGGGCGACATAGATGTGGCCGGGGCGGATCGCCTCTCCATCCGCCGGATGAAGCACCGGCAGGGACGCGGTGCGACCCAGGATCGCCGGCAGCATGCTCCTGGCGCTGGGACTGACATGCTGGACGATGAAGATGGCGGCCCCGAGATCGTCCGGCAGGCCGGCGCACAGGGTCTGCAGGGCGCTCACGCCGCCGGCCGATGCGGCGATCACGACCACGTCCCGACAGTGGGTCTTTCGCATATGATTTCACCTTAGTGCGGGTGCTTCGCGGCACGCCGCGGGCTGAACAGGCCGTTTCCTGCGGGCTGGGGCTGTCAGGCCACTTGCATAATCCCATATTCTTCGCGCCGCGTCGCCATGAATGGCGGCGTCGCCTGTTGTCTCGTACCATGAAGCGTCGTGACATCATCGTCGTGGGAGCCTCCGCCGGCGGCCTCGGAGCGCTCCAGACTTTCATCGGGGGACTGCCGCACGATCTCGCCGCGGCCGTTTTCGTCGTATTGCATATCGGTGCGCGGCGCAGCGCCGCGTCGGCGATCCTGAATTCATCCGGCCCGCTGCCGGTTGCCAAGGCGGTCGATGGCGGGGAGATCCGCAACGGGCATATACATGTGGCGCCGCCCGACTACCATCTGCTGCTCGAACCGGGCTGCATGCGGCTGACGCGCGGGCCACGGGAGAACCGAACCCGCCCGGCGGTCGATCCGTTGTTCCGAACGGCGGCGGAGGCGTACGGATCAAGGGTCGTCGGCATCATCATGTCCGGAACCTTGAGCGATGGCACCGCCGGCTTCAGCGCGATCAGGCGGTGCGGCGGCGTTACCGTGGTGCAGGACCCGGACGAGGCCGAGTATCCCGGCATGCCACGGAACGCGCTGCGCTATGTCGGCGCCGACCATTGCCTTCCGGTCGCGGCAATCCCCGACCTCGTCGTCCGGTTGTCGGGCGGTTGTCCGGCGGAAACCTCGAAAGGTGCCAAGGAACATTCCGAAAGGCTCCGGGAACCAGAAAAGGATGATGAGGTGACAGGAAAATATGAAATGAACCAGCCGGTTGCATTGACATGTCCCAGTTGCGGCGGTTCGTTGAAGGAAACCATGGTCGGGCAGTCGCCCTATTATACCTGTCATATCGGTCATCGTTTCGCGATCGCCGACATGGATGCCGGCCAGGTCGAGAAGCTTGAGGAGTCGTTCGAGATCGCCTTGCGCACCTTGAACGAGCGTGCCGGGTTGTGCCGGCGCATGGCTGAAATGGCACTGAGCAATGGGCATACCCTTTCCTCCCAACGCTGGGATGATGCGCGGGCGGAAGCCGAGGAAAAGGCAAATGTGCTGAAGCGCTTTCTTGAACATGATTGGATCAGCCAACCGAGTGCGGAAGACGCTTGGTGAAGAATAGGGAGGGCACAAGCAAAACTTATAGGAAAAGTCATCATATTTACTCGAAAATTGCTTTGCCGCTGTACTTGTAATCTATTCCTGTTGCAATGAATGAGGATAAGTCTTAACTGTGAAGCCGGATCGTATTTGGGGTAGATCATGAAGACACTTCAGCAGCACCCTGAAGAGATTATGGAACTCCGCCTTCGCCAAGCGACCGCCGATCAGGAGAACGAGCAACTCCAGACCGCGCTCGAAGATATGGCAAGGCGTATCGACGCGCTTGCCCAGGAGAATTCGGGCCTGCAGGCGGAGCGGACGGCGGTGGCCGCCGAGAACGCCCATTTACGCCATCTGCTGGCCCGGAGCCACGCCCGCTTCCTGGAGGCCCGGGTATCGGCCGGGCGGAACGCTCCTCGCGCGCGGACGGGCCTGGAAGGCGACATATCGATCCTGCATGAGGAATTGCAGGTTTCCCTGGAGGAGCTTCAGGTCACCGCGGAGGAGCTTGAAACCGCCAATGCCGCCCTTCGGGAAGCCAACCAGACGCTCGAAAGCCAAGTGGCGGACCGAACCGCCAACCTGAACCTTGCCGTTACCGAGCGCGATGCCTTGCTTGCCCGGAAGGACTTGCTGATCCGCGAAGTGGACCACCGGGTCAAGAACAGCCTGCAGATGGTCATGGGCTTGCTTCGGATCCAGGCGCGGAAGGCCACCGATGCCGCTACCCGGCACGCCATCCAGGCCGCCGTGACGCGTATCCAGGCGATCGCCCAGGTCCACAGCATGCTTTATGCCCGAAATGCCGGAGAGGGCGTCGCCTTCCATGAGTATCTGAGGGAGATCTGCGCTTTCCTCGGCGAGACGCTGGGCGTGGACGGTCGCCGGTGGAAGCTGACGGTCGATGCCGATGCCGTAGAAGTCTCGACCGACCTGGCGATCCCGCTGGCCCTGGTTACCGCCGAACTGGTCACCAACGCCTTCCGCCACGCCTTCGGCGATGGGCCCGGCAGAGTCCGGGTATGCTTCCGCCGCGCCGCGGGAAACCGTCTGGAACTCATGGTCGCCGACGACGGCCGCGGGCTGCCCCCGGAATTCGACTGGTCCCAAGGCGATGGCCTGGGATTGCAGGTGGTCAAGGCGATGGCCGAGCAGATCGGCGCCCGGCTCGACATCGCCCGGCGGGACGGCACCCGCTTTATCCTGGAGATGCCGGACAATTGGGATGGGGTGGGCGCGAACGACACGTCAGAAGCTCTTGCAGCGGCGCATAGGGTCTGATCATCGTTGCGCCGTACCCAGTTTCGAGAGAGGTGGGATGCTGACTCGTGAAGAGATGGTGGCAAGTGGGCAGCGAATTACGGCGCTGTTTCAGAATCACCCGAATCCTGCCGGCGAACGCCCGGCGAACACCAAGCTCCTCGAACGTCTCGAGGAACTGAAGGGTATGCAGTCGCTTCAGAGTCGTAAACTTGAGCGGAGGGTTGCCCTTGGATAGTTCCTGGCGAAGCACCGGCATGTAGCAAGGCCTCGGATTTTCCGAGGCCTTTGCTTTGTCGGGGCTGCTTTACCGGGGTCGCATTATGGGGTTCGGGGCTTCAGGCCGCGGCGCCGGCCCACAGCATGTAGTTGGTGTCCAGGTCGCGCCGGCTGAGCGAAAACTCGTCGCGCAGCGGGTTGTAGACCACGCCGGTGATGTCGCGCACCGTCACGCCATGGGGACGCAGCCCGGCCGCCAGTTCCGAGGGCTTCAGGAACTTGCGCCAGTCGTGGGTGCCGCGGGGCAGCCAGCGGAGCACGTATTCGGCTCCCACGATCGCCAGCGCGAACGACTTCGGCGTGCGATTGATGGTCGCAAGGAACAGCATGCTCCCCGGATCCCCGTCCGGCTTCATCAGGGTGCAGAGGGAGCGCAGGAACAGCGGCACGTCGGCCACGTGCTCGACCACCTCCAGCGCCAGCACCACGTCGAACCGTTCTCCGGCCTCGGCCAGATCTTCCGCCGTGGTGTGGCGGTAATCGACGGTCACGCCTGATTCCTCCGCGTGCTGCGCCGCGACCTTCACGTTCCGCTCGGCCGCGTCGATGCCGACGACCTCGGCTCCCAGCCGGGCCAGCGGTTCGGCCAGAAGGCCGCCGCCGCAGCCGATATCGACGAAACGCAGTCCCGCGAGGGGCTGCGGGGCGGTGGGGTCGCGGCCGAACCGGGCGCACACCGCGTCGCGGATATAGCCGATTCGGACGGGATTGTACTTGTGCAGCGGCTTGAACTTGCCGCGCGGGTCCCACCACTGCGCCGCGATGGCGCTGAAACGGGCGATCTCCCCGGCATCGACCGTGCCGCCCGATGGCGACGCGGCGGCTGCTGAAGCGCGGGAAGTTGCTGAGGCGGTGCTTGTGGCAGACATGGGTATGTTCCTGGGTGCCGGTTGCTGCCGGATGCGACTGGAAGTCAGTCGGGGCAAGCTTGCTTCGCTTCCCCCGAGATAGTATGGATACCCCGCCTTGCTGCGGCAATGGAACCGCCTGTTCGCCGGTGCCCGATCTAGCCGGTCCCTGATCGGTCCGGGCTGATCGGTCCGGATGCGTGATCATCAGATCCGTTTTGAACTGGGGCAGGGCCGCCGGGCAGCGGGCAGACTGGTCAGGTGGTGGGGCTTCAAGGCAATGGCGCGGATCGTTTTGAAATTCGGCGGCACATCGGTCGGCGACATCGACCGCATCAAGAATGTGGCGCGCAAGGTTAAGGCGGAAGTCGACGCCGGCCATCAGGTCGCCGTCGTCGTCTCGGCCATGTCGGGCGTCACCAACAAGCTGGTGGAATACTGCGCCGGCATCAGCCCGCTGCACGACGCGCGGGAATACGACGCCGTCGTCGCCTCGGGCGAGCAGGTGACCAGCGGGCTGACCGCCCTGGCTCTCCAGGAACTGGGCATACCCGCGCGCTCGTGGCAGGGCTGGCAGATCCCGATCCGGACCGACGACGTGCATGCCAAGGCGCGCATCTGCTCGATCGAGACGGAAGAGCTGGAGCGCAGGCTGTCCTCGGGCGAGGTCGCCGTGGTCGCCGGCTTCCAGGGCGTCTCGCCGAACGGCCGGATCGCGACGCTCGGCCGCGGCGGATCCGACACCTCGGCGGTGGCGCTGGCCGCCGCGCTGAAGGCCGATCGCTGCGACATCTACACCGACGTGGACGGCGTCTACACGACGGACCCCCGCATCGTGTCGAAGGCCCGCAAGCTGTCCAAGATCACCTACGAGGAAATGCTGGAGATGGCGTCGCTCGGCGCCAAGGTGCTCCAGACCCGCTCGGTCGAGATGGCCATGAAGCACGGCGTGCGGGTGCAGGTGCTTTCCAGCTTCGAAAAGGCAGCCGGCAGCGAGCTACCCGGTACTCTGGTTGTGGACGAGGACGAAATCGTGGAACAGGAACTGGTCAGCGGCATCGCCTACAGCCGCGACGAAGCGAAGATCACCCTGATCGGCGTGGCCGACCGGCCCGGCGTCGCCGCCGGCCTGTTCGGTCCGTTGGCCGACTCGTCGGTCAACGTCGACATGATCGTGCAGAACGTGTCGGAGGACGGCGCCAGCACCGACATCACCTTCACGGTGTCGAAAGCCGACCTGGAGCGGGCGCGCAACGTGCTGGAGGCCGCCAGGGACGAGCTTCAGTACCGCCGCCTGCTGGCCGACAGCAACGTCGTCAAGGTGTCGGTGATCGGCGTCGGCATGCGCAGCCACGCCGGCGTCGCCCAGCGGATGTTCAAGTCGCTGGCGGAGAAGGGGATCAACATCCAGGTCATCTCGACCTCGGAGATCAAGGTCAGCGTGCTGATCGCGGAGGAGTACACCGAACTGGCGCTCCGCGCCCTTCACACCGCCTACGGGCTGGACGCCACCTGACCCGCGCGTCCGGCCTTGGCCCCCGACCTGGTCCCGCCGACCCGAGCTGCCAACCTGTGCCGCCGACCGTGAGAGGGTGAGCCCGATGAAGGCCCTGCCATGACCCAAGCTCCCGCCCCGATGCCGGCCGAAGACACGACGCGCGCCGCCCGCGCCCGGCTCGACCGCCTGTGGAGCCGGGGGCGGGCCTTCCTGGGCACCGATCTCGCGGTGATGGGCGGCGCCATGACGTGGGTCTCGGAACGGCAGCTGGTGGCCGCCATCTCCAACGGCGGCGCCTTCGGCGTGATCGCGTCGGGCTCCATGGCGCCGGAGCAGCTGGCGGCCGAGATCCTGGGCACCAGGGCGCTGACCGACCGGCCGTTCGGCGTCAACCTGATCACCCTGCACCCGCGCCTGGACGAGTTGATCGACGTCTGCGCCGACCATCGGGTCGGGCATGTGGTGCTGGCCGGCGGGCTGCCGCCCTCGGCCTCGATCCGGCGGATCAAGGAGCGGGGCGCCAAGGTGGTGTGCTTCGCGCCCGCCGCCTCGATCGCCCGCAAGCTGGTCAAGAGCGGCGCCGACGCGATCATGATCGAGGGGATGGAGGCGGGCGGCCATATCGGGCCGGTATCCACCTCGGTGCTGGCGCAGGAGATCCTGCCCGTGGTCAGCGACGTGCCGGTGTTCGTCGCGGGCGGCATCGGCCGGGGGGAGGCAATCCTGTCCTACCTGGAGATGGGAGCGGCCGGGGTCCAGCTCGGCACGCGGTTCGTCTGCGCCACGGAATCGATCGCCCATCCGCGCTACAAGCATGCCTTCATCAACGCCGCGGCGCGCGACGCCGTGCCATCCGTACAGATCGACCCGCGTTTCCCGGTGATCCCCGTCCGGGCCCTGACCAACGAGGGGACCCGCCGCTTCCAGACCTTCCAGGCGGAGGTGATCGGGCGGTTCAACCGGGGCGAGGTGAGCCAGAAGGAAGCCCAGCTCGAGATCGAGCATTTCTGGGCCGGCGCCCTGCGGCGCGCCGTGATCGAGGGCGACGTGGAGAACGGCTCCCTGATGGCAGGCCAGAGCGTCGGCATGGTCACCCGCGAGCAGCCGGCCGCCGAGATCCTGGGGGAACTGGTCGAGCAGGCCGTCCGCGCGCTGGAGGCGCGCGCCGGTGCCTTCGGGAAACCGGAGAGGCGCGACGCGATCATTCCCGGGGCGGCGGAATAGATGACTGACGCCCCGGGGCAGGGAACCCCGGCGCGGGATGCACCGGGACCAGGCCATGCCATGGGCGGTACCATGGACGGGGAAACCCAGGGCAACGGAACCTACGGGACGGAACAGGGAGCGACCATGCCCGGCATAACGTCTCGGCGCCTGCTGGCGCGGCTGCGCGACGTGATGGCCGGCTCCGGCTCGGCGCAGCACAGGCTGGACAAGATCGTCACGCTGATCGGGGCGGAGATGGGGGCTGACGTCTGCTCCTGCTACGTCATGCGCGCCGGCGACATCCTGGAGCTGTTCGCCACCGTCGGCCTGAACCAGTCGGCCGTCCACAAGACCCGGCTGCGGGTCGGGGAGGGGCTGGTCGGCGACATCGCGGCCCATGCCCGGCCGGTGGCGCTGGCCAACGCGCCGTCCCATCCCAACTTCGCCTACCGCCCCGAGACGGGAGAGGAGGCGTTCCTGTCGCTGATGGGCGTGCCGATCCTGCGCGGCGGGCGGGTACGCGGCGTGCTGGTGATCCAGCACAAGGACAAGCGCGTCTATTTCGAGGAGGAGGTCGAGACCCTCCAGACCATCGCCATGGTGGTGGCCGAGCTGACCGCCGGTGGCGAACTGGTCAGCCAGCAGGAGATCTCCGCGGTCGCCGATGCCGCCCTGCTGCCGACCCGGCTCGACGGCGTCAGCCTCAACCGCGGGCTCGCCATGGGGCTGGCGGTGCTGCACCGGCCGCAGCTGACCATCCGCCAGATGGTCGCCGAGGACCCGGACGTGGAGATCGAGCGGTTCCGCAAGGCGCTGGAGGGGATGCATACCGCGCTGGACGACCTGCTGCGCGTCTCCAGCGTCGAGGGCGGCGAGCACCACGACATCCTGGAGACCTACCGGATGTTCGCCGAGGACCGCGGCTGGCTGTCGCGCATCCGCGAGGCGATCCGGAACGGCCTGACCGCGGAGGCGGCGGTCCAGCGCGTGCAGAACGATACCCGCGCGCGCATGAGCCAGATGCACGATCCCTATTTCCGGGAGCGGCTGCTCGACCTGGACGACCTGACCAACCGGCTGCTCCAGCACCTGGCGGGCAAGGAATCGCAGGCCTCGGCCAACCTGCCGGACGATGTCATCCTGGTCGCCCGCTCCATGGGGCCGGCCGAACTTCTCGATTACGACCGGCGCCGGCTCAGGGCCCTGGTGCTGGAGGAAGGGTCGGCGTCGAGCCACGTGGCGATCGTCGCCCGGGCGCTCGACATCCCGGTGGTCGGGCAATGCATCGACGTGCTGACCCGGATCGAACCGCTCGACCAGCTGATCGTCGACGGCGACAACGCCCAGGTGCTGGTTCGTCCGGCCGAGGACATCCAGGACGCCTTCCACAACAGCATGACGGTGCGCGCCCAGCGCAAGCGCCTCTATGCCGAGACGATCCACCAGCCGGCGGTATCGCTGGACGGCGTCGAGGTCTCGATCAACCTGAATTGCGGGCTGCTGATCGACCTGCAGCATCTCGACGATACCGGCGCCGACGGGGTCGGGCTCTACCGGACCGAGATCCCCTTCATGATCCGGTCGGAATATCCCGGCGTGGAAGCCCAGACCGAACTGTACGGGCGGGTCCTGGAGCTGACCGGCGACCGGCCGATCGTGTTCCGCACGCTCGACGTCGGCGGCGACAAGAGCCTTCCCTACTTCGCCGACCAGGAGCAGGAGAACCCGGCGCTGGGCTGGCGCGCGATCCGCATCGGGCTGGACCGTCCCGCCATGCTGCGCCAGCAGCTTCGGGCGCTGCTGCGCGCCTCGGGCGGGCGGGACGTGCGGGTCATGTTCCCGATGATCAGCGAATGCGCCGAGTTCGAGGACGCCCGCGCCGTGCTGGACCTGGAGTTGGACAGGCTGGCCAGGCGCGGCGGCGTTCCGCCGGCCCGCGTGCTGGTCGGGGCGATGCTGGAGGTGCCGGCCCTGATCTGGCATCTGCCGGCGCTGCTGCCGAGGCTGGACTTCATCTCCGTCGGGTCGAACGACCTGATGCAGTACATGTTCGCGGCCGACCGCGGCAATCCGCGGATCAATACCCGGTACGACCCGCTGTCGCCGCCGATGCTCACCATGCTCCGCCATCTCGTCGGCCTGTGCGAAGGCGCCGGCGTTCCGATCAGCGTGTGCGGCGAAATGGCCGGCCGGCCGCTCGACGCCATGGCCCTGCTCGGCGTCGGCTTCCGCAGCCTGTCCATGTCGCCCCCGGCGGTCGGCCCGGTCAAGACCATGCTGCGCAGCCTGAACGTGTCGCAATTACGCCAGTATATAGAAACCCTGTATCCGGTTCGCGATCACAGCCTGCGGGAAAAGCTGCGTTCATTTGCGATAGATCATGGGGTCATGATCTAATTCATTGCATTTCGCTTGGAAAGTTTGTTACAACTTCGGCGACAGTGGCGGGGCGGCTTGCGTGACTTCGCCCGCCGCCTGTTCATAGACTCAGTGCGGGAAGACGGCTGACGGTATGGGCGACACCAGACTCAGGAAACTCCACATCGTCGAGGAAGGCCGGAGCGGGCAGGGACCCGCACCCCGCATGGTCCCGGGTTCCAACGAACCCGGAGTGGGCGACGTTCTGCGCAGCCGCCGGCTGGCGCTTGGCTACGACCTCCAGGAGGTCGCGGTGGCCCTGCGCATCCGGTTCGCCTATCTGGAGGCGATCGAGGAGGGGCGGTTCAGCGACCTTCCCGGCGCCACCTATGTGTCCGGTTTCCTGCGGACCTATGCGGAGCATCTCGGGCTCGACCCGCAGATGGTGCTGCGCCGCTTCAAGGAGGAATCCTCCGGCGCCCTGACCGCCAAGCCGGAGCTTTACCTGCCCAAGCCGGTCCCGGAAGGCCGCATCCCCGGCGGAGCGCTGCTGCTGGTCGCGGTCCTGCTGGCCGGCGCCGCCTATGGCGGCTGGTACTATGTCAATTCCACCGGACGCGACCTGGTCGATCTGGTGCCCGAACTGCCCGACCGCATCGCCAGCGCGCTCAACGTGACGCCGGCCGCGCCCCCTCCCGGGCTGGTCGTTCCGGTCACCCCGTCGGAACCCGGTCCGGCGGCACCCGAGGCCCGGACGGCCGAAGCGCCGCCCGCGGCCGTCGCGGTTCCGCCTCCCGCCGCTGTCCCGGCGGCCCAGCCGTCGCCCTCCGCCGCGACGCCGCAAGCCCCGCTGCCAGAGGTCCCACTGCCACAGGCACCGCCGCCTGCCGCGGCGGCGATGCCGGCTCCCGCCCCCTCGTCGGCGCCCCCCTCCACCGCGGCGACCGCCGCCGAGGAGGCCGAGGAGGAGGAGAGCCCGATCGTCGAGTCGACGCCCATCACGGCGCCGAACAGCGACCCGCGCGCCGCCCAGGCGTCGCAGCAGGGTGCCGCGCCCGCCGCGCCTCCGCCCGCCATCCCCGCTCCCCCGACGGCGCCCGGCCAGGTGGCCGCGCTGCCGATGCCGCCGGCGCCTCCGGCCGCTCCGGAAGCGGGTCAGGGGGATGCCAGGATCTACGGCGCCATCAACGGGCAGTCGCGGATCCAGATCCGGGCCACCCAGGACAGCTGGATCCAGGTGCGGGACGGGACCGGCGACCTGCTGATGACCCGTGTCCTCCGCCCCGGCGACGTCTATCGCGTGCCCGACCAGCCGGGCCTGCGGATGGTCACCGGCAACGCGGGCGGCCTGATGGTTTCGGTTGACGGCGGGCAGGGCAGCGCCCTGGGCGGGCAGGGTCAGGTGATGCGCGACGTCCAGCTCGATCCGCAACGGTTGGCCGCCGGAGCGCGCTGACCGGAGGGGCTTGCCCCGGACGTGCCCTTGACCGGGGGCATGCGCGCCCGCACTTTAGCGTCAGGCGTTGCTGCGCCCACCCGAGCGTCCGCGCCGATGATCGCCCCTATGCGTCGCCCATACACATTGTCGAAAGCCAGTCCATGACCGTCCGACCCTACCGCCACATCGAGCGCCGCAAGAGCCGCCTGATCCATGTCGGCAAGGTTCCCGTGGGCGGGGATGCGCCGATCTCGGTGCAGACGATGACCAACACGCTGACCACCGACGTCAAGGCCACGGTCGAGCAGATCCAGCGGATCGAGCAGGCCGGCGCCGACATCGTCCGCGTCTCGTGCCCCGACCAGGAATCGGCCCTGGCCCTGAAGCAGATCACGCGCGAGATCACGATCCCGGTCGTCGCCGACATCCATTTCCACTACAAGCGCGCGATCGAGGCGGCGGAGAACGGTGCCGCCTGCCTGCGCATCAATCCCGGCAATATCGGCTCGGCCGACCGGGTGCGCGACGTGATCAAGGCGGCCAAGGACCATGGCTGCTCGATCCGCATCGGCGTCAACGCCGGTTCGCTGGAGAAGGACCTGCTGGAGAAGTACGGCGAGCCTTGCCCGGAGGCGATGGTCGAGAGCGCCATGGACCATGCCCGCATCCTGGAAGACCACGACTTCTTCGACTTCAAGATCAGCGTCAAGGCGTCCGACGTGTTCCTGGCGGTCGCGGCCTACCAGGGGTTGGCGGAAGCCTGCGACTATCCCTTGCATATCGGCATCACCGAGGCCGGCGGATTGCGGGCTGGCACGGTCAAGTCGTCGATCGGCCTGGGCATGCTGCTGTGGTCCGGCATCGGCGACACCATCCGCGTCTCCCTGTCGGCCGACCCGGTCGAGGAGGTGCAGGTCGCCTACGAGATGCTGAAGTCGCTGAACCTGCGGCGGCGCGGCGTCACCGTGATCTCCTGCCCCAGCTGCGCCCGCCAGCAGTTCAACGTGATCAAGACCGTCGAGGTGCTGGAGCAGCGGCTGGCCCACATCACCACGCCGATGACCGTCTCGGTGATCGGCTGCGTGGTCAACGGGCCGGGCGAGGCGCGCGAAACCGACATCGGGTTCACCGGCGGCGGCAGCAATACCCACCAGGTCTATATCGCCGGCCAGCCCGACCACCGCCTGAAGGACGAGGACATCGTCGGTCATCTGGTCGGCCTGGTCGAGAAGAAGGCGGCGCAGATCGAGGCCGAGAAGGCCGAGGCCGCCCGGGCCGAAGCCGCCGCGGCGGAGGCGGCCGAGTGACGGCGGGCCGGCGCCGCCCAGATCTCCCCTGACGCCCCCGCCATGCCCGCATCCGGGGGCCATGCGTCATCCGAACTGGTGCTGGTCGGCGCCAACCACCGCTCCAGCTCCGGGGCGGTGCGCGACCTGATCTGCACCGAGGAGACCGAGGTTCCCGGCGTGCTCGCCCGCCTCCGGGCGGCCGGCCTGACCGAGATGCTGTGGCTGTCCACCTGCGACCGGGTAGAGGTGCTGACCGCATCCTGCGATCCGGCCGGCGTCGCCTCCGTCGCTGCGTCGGCGCTGGCAGAACGCGCGGGCATGACCGCCCAGGCGCTGGCGCCCGAGCTTTACACCCTGACCGGCGGCGACGCCGTCCGCCACCTGTTCGCCGTCGCCTGCTCGCTCGACAGTCAGGTCGTCGGGGAGCCGCACGTGCTGGGGCAGGTCAAGGCGGCCCACCGGGCCTCGGTCGCGGCCCATGCGACCGGGCCGGAACTGGAGGCGGTGCTCCAGGCGGCCTACGCCGCGGCCAAGCGGGTCCGCACCGAGACCGCCATCGCGGAACGTCCCGTGTCGATCGCCGCCGCCGCGGTGCAGACCGCGCGCGACATCCACGGCGACCTGGACCGTTCCGCCGCCCTGCTGATCGGGCTGGGCGACATGGGCGAGCTGATGGTGGATGCGCTCCGCGAGGCGGGCCTGCCCCGCCTGACCGTCGCGGCGCGGGTCGATCGCCGGGCGGAGGCGGCGGCCCGGCGGCTGGGCTGCCACCATGCGCCGATCGACGATCTCGACACGGCGCTGGTATCCGCCGATATCGTGGTGACGGCGGCAGGGCTCGGGCGCTATATCCTGTCTGCCGACCGGATGGAGGCGGTGCTGAAGAAACGCCGCCGCCGCCCGGTCTTCGTGATCGACACGGCGATCCCCGGGGACGTCGATCCGGCCGTCGGCGGCCTGGAGGGCGTTTTCGTCTATGACCTGGCCGACCTGGAGCGGGTAGCCCTGGAGGGCCGCGCCACCCGGGAGGCCGCGGCCGCGGCCGCCTGGGCGATCGTCGACCAAGCGGTCGCGGCTTTCGCCCGGGGGCGGGCGGAGCGGGCGGCGGTTCCTGCGGTGGCGGCCCTGCGCGGTCATTTCGAGGCCGTAAGGAGCCGCTTGCTGGCGGATCATGCCGGCGCCGATCCGGCCGAGGCGACCCGCCTGCTGGTCAACCGGCTGCTTCACGACCCGTCGCAGGTGCTGCGGGCCATGGCGGCGTCGCACGACATGGAGCAGGTGGAGGCCGAACGGCTGCTGCGCCGGCTGTTCCGCCTGGACCGGTCGGAAGATGGGGCGGAGAGCGGCTCGGCCATGACGGAATTTTCGACTGCGGGCCCCGTTCCGGGGTCCAGTGAGGGTGAGGTACGGTGAGTTTCGAGGATATGTTCAACCGCGTCGCCGCGCGCCACGACGAGCTGCGCGACGCCCTGGCCGGCGGTCAGGTGGATGCCCAGGCCTTCGCCCGGATGTCGAAGGAATACGCTGAGCTGACCCCGATCGCCGAAGCGATCGCCGACCTGCGCAAGGCCAGGGCCGAGCGCCAGGATCTGGCCGGCATGCTGGCCGACCCCGAGATGAAGGACCTCGCCGAGGCTGAGATCCAGGCGCTCGACCGCCGGCTGCCGGAGCTGGAGCGCGGCATCCAGGTGCTGCTGCTGCCCAAGGACGAGGCCGACGCCAAGAACGCCATCCTGGAAGTCCGCGCCGGGACCGGCGGGGAGGAGGCGGCCCTGTTCGCCGCCGAGCTGTTCCAGATGTACCAGCGCTACGCGGCGCTGCGCGGCTGGCGGTTCGAGACCATGGACGTGTCGGAGACCGGCATCGGCGGCTACAAGGAGGCGACCGCCTCGATCACCGGGCGCAGCGTGTTCGCCCGGCTGAAATACGAGAGCGGCGTCCACCGGGTCCAGCGGGTCCCGGCGACCGAGGCCGGCGGCCGCATCCACACCTCCGCCGCCACCGTGGCGGTCCTGCCGGAGGCGGAGGAGGTGGATATCCAGATCGACGAGAAGGACCTGCGCATCGACGTGTTCCGCTCCAGCGGGCCGGGCGGCCAGTCGGTCAACACCACCGACAGCGCCGTGCGCATCACCCACCTGCCGACCGGCATCGTCGTTTCCCAGCAGGACGAGAAGTCGCAGCACAAGAACAAGGCCAAGGCCATGCGGGTGCTCCGCTCCCGCCTCTACGACGCCCAGCGCAGCGCCCTGGACGCCGAGCGCGCCGCCAACCGCAAGAGCCAAGTCGGCAGCGGCGACCGGTCGGAACGCATCCGGACCTATAACTTCCCCCAGGGCCGCGTGACCGACCACCGGATCAACCTGACGCTCTACAAGATCGACAAGGTGATGAACGGCGAGGCCCTGGACGAGGTGATCGACCCCCTGATCGCGGCGGACGAGGCGGAGCGCCTCGCCGAACTGCAATGACCGGTCCGGCCGCGCCGGGGCTGTCCGGGACGCCGATGCTCCGCGAGGTGATGCGCCACGCGGAGGGCCTGCTCCGCGAGGCCGGCATCGACACGCCGGATCTGGACGCCCGCCTGTTGACGGGCGCCGCGCTGGGCATGACGCGAGAGCATATGCTGATCCACGCCACCGCGCGGCTGAACCAGCCGCAGGTCGGGCGCGTCCTCGGCTTCGTCGCCCGGCGGGTGGCGCGCGAGCCGGTCTCCCGCATCCTGGGCCGGCGCGAATTCTGGAGCCTGGATTTCACGCTCTCTCCCGCCACCCTCGATCCGAGGCCCGATTCCGAGACGGTGGTCGAGGAGGCCCTGGCCGGCGTCGCGGACCGGCAGGCTCCCCTGTCGGTGCTGGACCTGGGGACCGGTACCGGATGCCTGCTGCTGGCCATCCTCAGCGAGCTGCCCCAGGCGGCGGGGCTCGGCATCGACCGCTCGGAGGAGGCGGTGGAGACGGCCGCGGCCAATGCCCGGCGGCTCGGGCTGGGCCGGCGCGCGCGATTCGCCGCGGGGGACTGGGCGTTGGGAATCGAGGAACGTTTCGACCTCGTGATCTCCAACCCGCCCTATATTCCCGACGGCGATATCGACGCGCTGGCGCCGGAAGTCACCCGGTTCGACCCGGCGGCGGCGCTGGCCGGCGGCCCCGACGGGCTCGACGCTTACCGCGCCATCGTCGCGCAGTTGCCCGGGGTGCTGAAACCCGGCGGCCGGGTCATCCTCGAGGTTGGATTCGGCCAATCGACCGACGTGTCGGCACTGCTGGGGACTGCCGGATTCGGGCGAGTCGGCGCGCGCAAGGATCTCGGAGGCGTGGAGCGCGTGGTTTTTGGCCATTTGGGCGCGTGATTCCGCGCTTGCACACAAGAAAGGGGTTGGATTGCAGTCGTTTCCCGGCTAGGGTCATTTACTACGAAGGACCGCAGCATGTTCGGCGCGGCCTGCGTGATAAGAACCCCCGATATTCCACCGCGCAGCATTGCTCCGCGGGTGCTTGGTAGCCCGTATGATCGCCGCCAAGCTGGGTCGGGGCGCGCAAATCTCAAAGTGGGGCTCGTAATAGCCGAATGAGACAAGGACCAAACACCAGGCGTTCTCGCGGCCGGGGCAGCAACAATGGTGGCCGTCGTCAGAACAATGTTCCTTTGCGCCATCAGACTTTCGACAGCAACGGTCCCGATGTCCGCATCCGAGGCAATGCTTTCCAGGTATATGAAAAGTATCTGGCGCTAGCGCGTGATGCCCAAACTGCCGGAGACCGTATCGCGGCAGAGAGTTACTTTCAGCACGCCGAGCATTATTTCCGTATCATCGGCCTGATCAACGAACAGAGTGGCGAAAACCAGCGCGGTCGTGACGGCCGTAATGGCAACGGCGCACCGAACGGGCACGGCGACGCCAATGGCAACGGCCAGGACCAGTTCGGCGATGATCAGGACGACGATGAAGACGCCGATGCGGAAGACGAACGCGCTCAAATGAACGCCTGACACCGGCCTGTCCTCCTCCGGCCGGCTTTCCCGGGGGCCGGGGCTGCCAGCGTTTTCAGTCGATCAGGCGGACCGGATCGCCGGGCGCGATCCGCCCGCCCTGGGTGACCCGCGCGTAGACGCCGCAGTTGCGGTGGCTATAGCCCCGCTGAAGCTGGAGAGGGATGTTGATGTCCCGCATCGCCGTGGCGGGATTGACCTCCGTCGCGGCGCAGCGGCCGGTCTGCTCGGTCACTTCGAGCACCACGTCGCCGATCGCGACGGAACGACCAACCCATTTGGCCTCGGCCCAGGGCTCCAGCCCGTCGAGCAGCAGGTTCGCCCGAAACCGGATGGGATCGACGGGGGCCTGGACGACCCGTTCGATGTCCTGGACGCTGCCCAGGTTCAGGATCGAGACGTACTTCTCCGGCGTATCGCTGAACATCACGCCGGGCGCCTCGACCAGGCTCGGCGTTCCCGGCGCCTCCCCCTTCATGTAGGCCGCGAAGAACTGGTTGATCAACAGCCGTCCCATGGTGCTGGTGATCTGCCCGCGAGCCACCTGCCTGCCGTTGCGTCGGACCGTCAGGATCCCCGTTGCGGAGACGTAGTCGGTCTCCAGCGCCGCCAGCCGCTCGTTCTTGGCCAGCATCAGGAAGTCCTTCTTGGGACGCCACTCCGGAGCCGTCGGGTCGAAGGTCGACGCGCCGTGGCTGATGGCGAACCGGCGGTCGTCCGGAAGGCCTTCCCCGGGCGTGAGGGTGACCTCGTCGAGACGCTGGGCGCTCAGTCCCTTGACCGGATAACGATATATCTTCGCAACTGCGGTATTCATGCCTGATGTTATGCAGGCGGGGCAGGGGTGCGTCAATCCCACGATGGGATGTCCGCCTCATGGGAGGCGGATGAGGCCGGATGCGGGAATCTCCAGCTTTCTATGAGAATGAGAACGATTTGCATTTGCAGCGCGGTCGGAATCGGTTATAACCGAGGCCAGCCGGTCACACACTCTCTCCTGTTCCGTGATCCGAAACCTCGCAGACTGGTCCGGCCGCCCCCGCCCTGAATTCGGCGGGGGCATTTTTCTGGCCGGTCACCAGAGATCGGACGGGGCGGCGTCTCCCGTCAGTTCCGCAAGCCGCCGGCGCGTCGCCGGCGTGGTGTCGTGGGGCAGGGCGTCCAGCCCGAAGAAGCGGCACTCCACGATCTCCAGCCCGTCGACTTCCGGGCCTCCCCGCCACTCATCGACCACGAAGACGCTGACATGGTCGCTGGAGCGGTGGCGGAACCGGGCATAGAGGCCCAGCATGCGCGCGGTGCCGATTACCTCGACGCCGACCTCTTCCCGCACTTCCCGGGCCATCGCCTGATGGACGGTCTCGTTCCGATCGACGCCGCCGCCGGGGAGGTGCCAGCCATCGACATAGCTGTGGCGGATCATCAGGACCGCGCCGTCCGCGTCCCTGATGATCGCGCGTACACCCATGGTCAGCGGCCTCGCCACGGTCAGCCAGCCCACGCGCGCCAGATGGGCGGTGCGGAGCAGACCGGACTTGGCCAACAGCTTCTTCACGCGGCGGATCTCCTGGAAAAGCGGGGTGATGCAATGCTGGGTGACGTTCCGGCAACATAGGCATCGGATCGCGAAATGCCCACTCCCGCCGGCTTGTGCGCCGAATAACCCCTCGCCATATAGGGTTCAGCATCCTCCTGGATCGCACATCAGTGGGTCGGAATGCGGTCGTGCTGCCTCGCGGGCGACCGGTAGACAAGGAGCGTATTCATGGACTTCGAGAAATACACCGAACGGTCCCGCGGCTTCGTGCAGGCAGCCCAGGGGCTGGCGCTGCGGCGCGGCCACCAGCGGCTCACGGCCGAACACCTGCTTTGCACCTTGCTGGAAGACAAGGAAGGCCTGGCGGCCAACCTGATCCGCTCGGCCGGCGGCGATCCGGTGCGGGCGCTTTCCGCGGTCGAGGCCGAGCTGAACAAGCAGCCCAAGGTCGAGGGCGCCGGCGCCGGGCAGATCTATCTGGCGCCCGAGCTGGCGCGCCTCTTCCAGACCGCGGAGGAGCTGGCGACCAAGGCCGGCGACAGCTTCGTCACCGCCGAGCGCCTGCTGCTGGCATTGACCATGGCCGAGGGCAGCCCTTCGTCCCGCATCCTGAAGGATGCCGGCGTCACCGCCCAGTCGCTCAACCAGGCGATCAACTCGATCCGCAAGGGCCGCACCGCCGACAGCGCGTCGGCCGAACAGGGCTACGACGCGCTCAAGAAATACGCCCGCGACCTGACGGAGGCGGCGCGCGAGGGGAAACTCGACCCGGTCATCGGCCGTGACGAGGAGATCCGTCGCACCATCCAGGTCCTGGCCCGGCGCACCAAGAACAACCCGGTCCTGATCGGCGAGCCCGGCGTCGGCAAGACCGCCATCGTCGAAGGGCTGGCCCAGCGCATCGTCAAGGGTGACGTGCCCGAAGGCCTGCGCGACAAGCGCCTGATGGCGCTCGACCTGGGCGCCATGGTGGCGGGCGCCAAGTACCGCGGCGAGTTCGAGGAGCGGCTGAAGGCGGTCCTGCAGGAGATCACCGCGGCGGCCGGCGAGATCATCGTGTTCATCGACGAGATGCATACCCTGGTCGGGGCCGGCAAGGCCGATGGCGCGATGGACGCCTCCAACATGCTGAAGCCCGCGCTGGCGCGCGGCGAGTTGCATTGCGTGGGCGCCACGACGCTGGACGAGTACCGCAAGCATGTGGAGAAGGACCCGGCGCTGGCGCGGCGGTTCCAGCCGGTCTTCGTCTCCGAGCCGACGGTCGAGGACACCATCTCGATCCTGCGCGGCCTGAAGGAGAAGTACGAGCTGCATCACGGCGTGCGGATCACCGACAGCGCGATCGTCTCGGCGGCCACCCTGTCGCACCGCTACATCACCGACCGGTTCCTGCCGGACAAGGCGATCGACCTGATCGACGAGGCCGCGTCGCGGCTGCGCATGGAGGTCGATTCGAAGCCGGAAGAGATCGACGAGCTTGATCGCCGGATCATCCAGCTCAAGATCGAGCGCGAGGCCCTGAAGCGGGAGAGCGACCAGGCGTCGCGCGACCGGCTGGAGAAGCTGGGCGCCGAACTGGACGAGCTGGAACGGAAATCGGCCGACATGACCTCGCGCTGGATGGCCGAGAAGGAGCAGCTGACCGGAGCCCAGAAGCTGAAGGAGCAACTGGACCACGCCCGCGTCGAGCTGGAGCAGGCCCAGCGCAATGCGGACTGGGCCAAGGCCGGCCAGCTCGCCTACGGCGCCATTCCGGAACTGGAACGGAAGCTGAAGGCCGCCGAGGAAGTCGCCGGGAACCGCATGCTGAACGAGGAGGTGCGCGAGAGCGACATCGCCGGCATCGTCAGCCGCTGGACCGGCATCCCGGTGGACAAGATGCTGACGGGCGAGCGCGAGAAGCTGCTGGCGATGGAAGGCCGCCTGGGAACCCGCGTGATCGGCCAGGACGAGGCGATCGTCGCGGTCTCCAATGCGGTCCGGCGTGCCCGCGCCGGTCTTCAGGACCCGAACCGGCCGATCGGCTCCTTCCTGTTCCTCGGTCCGACCGGCGTCGGCAAGACCGAGCTGACCAAGGCGCTGGCCGAGTTCCTGTTCGACGACGAGACCGCCATGATCCGGCTCGACATGTCGGAATACATGGAGAAGCACGCGGTCGCCCGCATGATCGGCGCGCCTCCGGGCTATGTCGGTTATGAGGAGGGCGGGGCCCTGACGGAGGCGGTCCGGCGCCGGCCCTATCAGGTCATCCTGTTCGACGAGGTCGAGAAGGCGCACCCCGACGTCTTCAACGTGCTGCTCCAGGTTCTGGACGACGGGCGCCTGACCGACGGGCAGGGGCGTACGGTGGACTTCCGCAACACGCTGATCGTCATGACGTCGAACCTCGGTTCGGAGATCCTGGCGAACCAGCCAGAGGGGCAGGACAGCTCGGCCGTGCGCGACGAAGTGATGGAGATCGTCCGGGCGTCGTTCCGGCCGGAGTTCCTGAACCGGCTCGATGAGATCCTGCTGTTCCATCGGCTGAGCCGCAGCCACATGGGCGGCGTCGTCACGATCCAGCTCGGCCGTCTGCGGCGGATGCTGGCCGACCGCGACATCGAGCTGGCGATCGACGACAAGGCGCTCGCCTGGCTGGCCGATGCGGGCTACGACCCGGTTTACGGTGCCCGGCCGCTGAAGCGGGTGATCCAGCGGGCGCTCCAGAACCCGCTCGCCACGATGCTGCTGGAAGGCCGCATCGCCGACGGGCAGACGGTCGAGGTCAGCGCCGGCGAGCACGGCTTGACGATCGACGGCGTTCCGGCCGACACCCAGGCGACGGCCGGCGCCGTTTCCCCGGGTGCGGCAACCGGCCGCTCCGGCTGGAGCAACCGGCCGACGGTCCACTGACCTGACTTCCGGCAAGCCCCCTCCCGTGTCGTCGGGAGGGGGCTTTTTCATGATCGCAGAGGCGGGATCACCAGCGATGACGGAAGCCGTGGCCGAAACAGGTCATGGCTTCCGTCATCGCAATCCCGTCAGCAGCTGCGCTCGCCTCGGCAGGACTGCGGATGGTCGTCGCCGATCATCCCGGCCGTCTGGGCGACTTGCGCCGCGCTCTGCAGGTTTGCGACGAACTGCCGGTCCGACTCTTCCACATGCCGCTTGAAGGCGGCCAACTCGGTGCCCTGCAACGCGATGCCGGTCGGCAGATCGACGCTCATGGGGTTCACCTGCCTGCCGCCGCGCAGGACTTCGTAATGGAGATGGGGGCCGGTGGAGCGGCCGGTGTTGCCGACATAACCGATGATGTCGCCCTGCTTCACCCGTCCTCCCCGGCGCATGCCCGGTCCGAACTTCGAGAGATGCGCGTAGGCGGTCGCCATCTGCTGGTTGTGCTTGATGCGGATGTAGTTGCCGTAGGAACCCTTGCCGCCGATCTCCTCCACGACGCCGTCGCCGGCCGCGTAGATCGGGGTTCCGTTCGGAGCCGCGAAGTCCATGCCCGCGTGCATCTTGCTGAAGCCCAGGACCGGATGCTTGCGCATGCCGAACTTGGAGGAGACGCGGGCGCCGTCGATCGGCGTGCGCAGCAGCGCCTTGCGGATGCTTTCGCCCTGCCGGTTGAAGTAGTCGACGACACCGGCGCGCGTCTTGTAGCGGTAGAGCTCCATCCGCCTGCCGCCGAGCGTCAGGGCGGCGTACAGGATATCGCCGTCGCGGGCGGCGGCCCCGCTGTCGGTGTAGTAGCGCTCGTACATCACCTGGAACTCGTCGCCGGGCTGGATGTCGCGCTGGAAGTCGACGTCGTAGGAATAGGCCCGGATCATCGCCGCCATCACCGGGATCGGCACGCCGACGCTGGCGCCCGCTTCGAACAGGCTGGAGTCGATCACCGCCGCGGCGGCGGCCTTGCGTCGCTGAAGCTCCTTGTCGACGGAGACCGCCTCGTAGGCGTCGCCGTCGAGACGCGCGACGGAAACGGCGCGCTCCACGTCAGGCTCCAGTTCCAGCCCGACGAACCGGCGGTCCGAACCCGCCTCC